>NZ_JBGFSP010000003.1:2500388-3750582 GCF_041227145.1 Bacteroides sp. AN502(2024)
TAAATGCGTTTCAAGAGGTAGTTGCTTGCTCTTTGAGATACTTCATGGAAGTATGAGCTTGGCGATTGCTGAAAGAACGAGGATTTATGTATGGCAGCATATAAAAACAGAAGAAGGCTCATCTGTTCCGATAGAAAGCGTCCGGAAAACACGGCTCTTGAGCCTGACAGGCAATCCAAACAAGTCGGAATCGTTCATCACAAGTCTCAAACAGCTTTTTGGCAAACAATAAACGCGGTTTCCTCTTCCTCCCAACTCTCCGGCAAACAATAAACACGGTTTCCTCTTCCTCCCAACTCTCCGGCAAACAATAAACACGGTTTTCCTTTCCAACCAACTCTCCGGCAAGCAAGAAACACAGTTTCCTCTTCCTTCCAACACTCCGGCAAACAAAAAACACGGTTTCCTCTTCCTCCCAACTCTCCGGCAAGCAAAAAACACGGTTTCCTCTTCCTCCCAACAACACAGACAAACAAAAAACACATAATCTTGCGTGCACTCATTCCAAAAGAGGCGGTAATCAGCCGATTATGGTTACGTCGGGCATTGAAATACGCCGGATACCTCGTTACCTAATTCCTTCCCGAACGGAAATATACTCAAAAACAGCTTCTCCGGTTTGTTTCTCCGGCATGATACGATACGAGCGGCAGCATGTCGCCGGATGAGTCGGGAGGTGGGCGTGATTGCATTGTGAATCGGTTGCATGACTTACACTTGGCATATTTTTTTTCGTTCGTTTGAAAATCATGTTGAACAAATCTCCCGCCGTTTGTGTTATATTAATCAGAAAACCTATTAAAAAAACGAACGTTATGAAAAAGTACATTTGCACGGTATGTGAGTATATCTATGATCCCGAACAAGGAGATCCGGAAAGTGGTATTGAACCGGGAACTGCATTTGAAGATATTCCCGATGATTGGACTTGCCCGTTATGTGGGGTAGGAAAAGAGGACTTTGAACCGTACGAAGGATAAAACTGAGAGAGAGAATGATTGAAAGGAGAATGGCTGGGTATATCCATAGATACCCGGTCATTTTTTTTGCTTTTATGGTGGGAAGCGGCGCTGACGGGTATAACCCTAATCTCTTGGATGCAAAATCGGAAGCGATGCATCATCGGGCGGCTGTCACGACCGGTCTGAGGACTTTAAAAGATAATGCTATCCATAAAAGAGGCTCTCTGACAAACAACGTCCTGTCTGCACGAAGAGAGTGTGCCGTAATGCCTACATATACAGCTGAGACTGTCTGACAGGTATCCATAATTAAAAGTCACCCCTGCCGAAGCATATTCCGGCAGGGGCAAAATCGTTAAAATAGGACTTGTCAGACAGCCTCTTTCCTCAAAAAGGGAATTCCGGCACACCCTCTTCTCATGACCGGGACCCGTTACACGGCCTCTTTATCTCCCTTATCTTATCTGTTAAGAAACTTTTTTCTCTTTCACATCACTGCTGGCTTCCACTACATTCACCACATAATCGCCCAGCTTCTCACATTCGGCAATGATATCCATGTAGTAAACCCCCATTTGATAATCATACTCCTTGTTGTTCACATCCAGGATATTCTGATTCTTCAATTGGTTGCGGTAGTTGTTGATTTCGTTTTCCAGATTGAACGACTTATTGATATCGATGCTCTGATGTTCCGTTTTCTCTACCACCGCAATCATTTGAGTAAGCGCATCGTTCGTCAGCTTCATCATGAAGTGGATGTGTTCATATTGTTTCTCGATGAAGTCCAGGTTGGTCTGGCGTTTCCGGTTGATCGTACGTGCCAGGTTATAGCAGCTGTCGCCGATGCTTTCGATTTCTGTCACTTCGCGCAACATGGCACGTATCTGCAGCTTACTCTCCGAACTCAAACGGCCTTCGGATACCTGATTCAGGTAGTTGGCTATTTCAAGCTCCATATTGTCGCTGATGTTTTCATATTTCTCTATCCGGCTGAACAGCTTATTGAAATCGTCATCCTTTTCCGTATGCAGCAGGTCCTGTACCATGCCGAACATCCGGTGCGTACGTTCCGCGAAAAGATGGATCTCCTTCCGTGCCTGAAGGATGGAAAGTTCGGCAGTGGAAAGCATACCGCCGGTGATAAATCGCAGGCGGGGTTCTTCGTCTTCCTCTTTCGGATGGATTAAAGCGCATACGGTACGCTCGATCAGTTTCACAGCCCATATCAGTATGCAAACGTTGCAGATGTTGAAGATGGAGTGGAACGCCGACAGTTTGTAGGAGATGGCCACTTCCGGATTATTGCTCGGGAAGAAAGAATCCACTACCCAGTTCACCAGTTCCATGAAAGGATGGAAGACAATCAACACCCACATCACGCCGAACACATTGAAAACAAAATGGGCCAATGCTGCCCGCTTAGCCTGTGTGTTGGCTGTAAGTGCGGCAAGATTGGCCGTGATAGTAGTACCGATGTTTTCTCCCAATACGAGTGCCGCTCCCAGTTCCAGACTGATCCACCCGTTGGCACACATGATTAATGTGATGGCCATGGTGGCTGCGGAGGCTTGCACAATCATCGTCAGTATCGTACCGATGAGCATGAACAGGATGATGGAGAAGAATCCCATGTCCGTGTAGTTCTGTACGAAGGCAAGCATCTCCGGGTTGGCATTCAGGTCGGGTGCATTTGCTTTCAGATAAGAAAGCCCCATGAAAAGGAACGAAAAACCGAAAATGAATTCACCGATGGATTTGCGGTTGCTCTTGCCGGAGAAGATCAGTGGAAGGGCGATGGCCAGGAGGGGGAGGGCGAAGGCGGCCATGTCAACCTTAAATCCGAAAATGGAAATGATCCAGGCAGTGACGGTAGTACCGATATTGGCACCCATAATCACGCTGATGGATTCGGCAAGTGTAAGTAGCCCGGCGTTCACGAAACTGACGACCATCACCGTTGTTGCCGAAGAAGACTGGATAAGGGCTGTAATCAACACTCCTGTTAGAACTCCCGTTACCCGGTTGGTGGTCATTGCCGTTAGAATGCTTCGCAATCTGTCACCCGCGACCTTTTGTAAGCCCTCGCTCATGATCTTCATTCCGTAGAGGAAGAGTCCTAATGAACCTATGAGCTTTAAAAAATCATAAAAAGAATATTCCATCTATAATATTTTTAATGGTTATTTGTTCTCAATCTGATTATAAGTATATTAGTCCCAAATTATTCACCTTTTAACAAAACCCGATGAAACAGATGTTACAAATATGCTGCAAAAATAACAATATTTCCAAAGAATTCCCTATCGGAAGTTCACTTTTGGATATTTATTATGGTTTTAATCTTAATTTTCCTTATCAGGTAGTGAGTGCCAAGGTCAACAATCGCTCCGAGGGACTTAATTTTAAGGTATATAGCAATAAGGATGTGGAGTTTCTGGATGTGAGAGACCCCTCCGGTATGCGCACGTATGTCCGTTCGCTCTGTTTTGTCTTGTTTAAAGCGGTTACGGAGCTGTTTCCCGAAGGAAAATTGTTTGTGGAACATCCTGTGTCGAAAGGCTATTTCTGCAATTTGCGGATGGGACGCCCCATCGAGCTGGAGGATGTGAGGCGCATCAAGCAACGGATGCAGGAGATCATTGCGGAAGATATTCCTTATCACCGCATGGAATGTCATACGGCGGAAGCGGTGCGGATCTTCAGTGAGCGGGGGATGAATGATAAAGTGAAATTATTGGAAACTTCCGGTTCTCTTTATACCTATTATTATACGTTGGGCGATACGGTTGATTTTTATTATGGCAATCTGCTGCCCAGTACCGGATATCTTCATCTGTTCGATATCGTAAAGTATTACGACGGGCTGTTGCTCCGGATTCCGAGCCGCGAAAACCCGAATGTGCTCGAAGAGGTGGTGAAGCAGGAGAAGATGTTGGATGTCTTTAAGGAGTATCTGAACTGGAGCTATATCATGGGACTCAATAATGCCGGAGATGTTAACCTGGCCTGTGAGGAAGGACATGCCACCGATCTGATTAATGTGGCGGAAGCCTTGCAGGAGAAAAAGATAGCGCAGATAGCCGATACGATCTTCCATCGTGGAGAAAATGGCAACCGGATCAAACTGGTTCTGATTGCCGGACCCTCTTCTTCGGGAAAGACCACTTTCAGCAAACGGCTTTCGATTCAGCTGATGACCAATGGGTTGAAGCCGTTCCCGATCTCTTTGGACAATTATTTCGTTGACCGCGAAGAAACCCCCTTGGATGAGAACGGAAACTATGATTACGAATCACTCTATGCGCTCGATCTGGAATTGTTCAATCAACAGTTGCAGGCGCTTCTCCGTGGCGAAGAGGTGGAACTGCCCCGGTTTAATTTCTCTCTTGGCAAGAAGGAATATAAAGGTGACAAACTGAAAATAGAGGACAATACCATCCTGATTCTGGAGGGTATCCATGCCTTGAATCCCGAACTGACACCGCATATACCGGCCGAACGGAAATTCAAGATTTACGTTTCGGCATTAACCACCATCTCGTTGGACGATCACAACTGGATTCCGACTACGGACAACCGTTTGCTGCGCCGCATTATCCGCGACTTTAATTATCGGGGATACTCTGCACGTGAGACCATATCACGCTGGCCCAGTGTGCGTGCCGGCGAAGATAAATGGATCTTTCCTTATCAAGAGAATGCCGATGTCATGTTCAATTCTGCACTGCTCTTTGAATTTGCCGTACTGCGTTTGCATGCCGAACCTATTCTGATGGGGGTTCCGCGTAACTGTCCTGAATATGGTGAGGCCTACCGGTTACTGAAGTTTATCAGATATTTCGTCCCGGTGCAGGATAAGGAGATTCCGCCTACCTCCTTACTGCGTGAGTTTCTGGGAGGAAGCAGCTTTAAATATTAAGTATAAAAAATTAGGATATATGGGTGATTTGTGCTTCCTTTGCAGGAAATATGGTAAATCTTTTATTACAGAGTAAGGAAAGGGTATACAAAAATAGAGAAATTTGAATAGTATTTTGAAGAAAGGGTGTTAAGGTTGTTGTGAAAAACCTTAAAATGCTGAACTTTTGATTACTTTTGTTGTTAAGAAGAGACTGTATACAACAAAAAATGTGAGTATGATTTTTTATAATAGTCTTTTAGCGAAGTGCTTCTTAGGAAAAGGAAAGAAGCACTATTTTATGTTGGGCTGGTTTTTCTTTACCCGTTATAAATCTTTGGAGGTCTGGGAAGAGATGGAACTGCGGATTCATGCCAGGCAGTATTGGGAATGTTTTCCGTTGACGCTGATACCGGCACTCGTTTTGTCAATCCTGTTCTCATGGTGGTGGATGGTGTTGCCCTTCGTGACTTATCACATACTTTATTGGTTTGAAAAAATCATCCGTTCTCATTCCATCTTTAATTGGGAGGCGATAGAGCACAGCGGCGATACGCTTTATCTTAGGAAAAGAAAAGCGTATGCCTGGAGGAAATGGTACGGGAAGAAAGAGTTGCCCGCCTGCAGCTGGAATGATTGAGATTTTCTATTTCAAATGCTTTTTGATCCAAAGCAGATGTCCGTATTCGGTATCGTTGGAAGTCCAATGCTCATTAATCGGAGTAATCAGTGCCTCTTTCGGACAGTTTAGCACATTGTATACGATGTAACTGGTGGTCGGAGGACATACATCGTCGTTGAATCCCCATGTCATGTAGGTATCTGCCTTGATTGACTTCGCAAAGTTCACTACATCATAATAAGCCATTGTTTTTATTTTCTCGGGAGTGTCCATCTCAGCCGAATTCCTGAATAAATGAGGGTATCCGCCGGCACGTCCGGCTTTATAGCCTGCCATGTCACTTAATGCAGGATGATTGGCGACACAGGCCGTCACCCGTTGATCCAGTCCGGCGGTGATTAATGCCAGGGCACCTCCTTGGCTGCCTCCTTGTGTGATGACGTTTTTGCCATCCCATTCAGGCAGGGAGGTCAGGAAGTCTATGGAGCGTACGCAAGCCAGATATACCCGTTTCATATAGTAATTGTCGCGGCTATCGAGCCCATTGGTTAGGTAGCCGTTCGCTCTGCCGTTAAAAGCGTTGCTGATTTCTTTGAATGTTTCATCACTCATCTCCGGATGAAGGCCGTGTATCTCGATCTCGAAGCGGATGTAACCTTGCTCTGCGTAATATTTGTGTCGCAGTGGCTCTTTGATGGTTTTGATTCCTGCTCCCGGAGGGCATAGTACAACCGGGAATCTGCCCTCTTTCTTGGGATAGAACAGATAGCCGTAGATGCATTGCCCGCGTTTGTTCAGCTGTAGCCTGACCAGGTAACAATCTATTTGATCGGTTGAATATTTTTCTACATGCTCTTTGGTGTACGTTAGCGGAAACTCTTTTTGTTCCGCTTTCGCTTTCTCCCAGAATTCCTTGAAATCGGTGGGCATGGTGGTGTACGGGAGAAGTCTTTCCGGCGAAAAACCGACTTTTACATGATGCGAATAACTCTTCCCGTCTACGGTGGCTTTCAGCCGGCAATCACGGAATCCGGGTTCTTTCATGGTGCCGAGGGGAATGACGGCTCTTCCGTTTTTCAAAACCACGCTCCCTTGGATGTCGGCGTCAGGCATCATATCTCCCTTTATTTCATAGGTGACGGTTACGTTGTCCTTGGGGATGCCGTATTTGTAGAATTGCACTTCTACGGTTGCTTCTTCTCCTGTTCGATAGAGCCAGTCGGCATGGTTGGGAACTGTGACCCAAAGTACGTCACTTCTATAAGGATAGTTTTCGGCTACAGCGGATAACAAAGTCAGCGACCATAGCCATACGGATGAAAGGAGTCTCTTCATGGTGTGATTCATTGTTTTTATGGATTTGAGATCGTAAATTGTTTTAATTTGGTTGCAATATTACATAAAATTCTTCAGTTTTTTAGCCCATATCTTATAGCCTTCATCGGTCAGATGCAATCCGTCGGAAGTTAAATCTGTCCGCAATACATTGGTTCCTTTCTCCGTAAAAAGTGGGAAGAGATTGATATAGGTGATTTTTCTTTCTTTGGCCAATGCCTCTAATCGGGCATTGATTTCGGGTATCATTGCTGTTTTACCGGTTAATTTCTTGTAGCGACCCAAACTTTCATTGATAGGTAGCAGGCTTTGCAGATAAAGTTTGGTTTTGGGAGACTCCTTTTGGATTCGTTCCACTGTCATACGAATCATGTTTACTATACTGTCGGTTGTCAGATCATGAGAGATGTCATTGACACCGATAAGCAAGAACAACTTTGACGGATGCCTGGGTAGTATTTGGTGCAAACGGTCGTAAATGCCCATTACTTCATCACCGATGATTCCTCGGTTACGTATGTTCTTCTTGCCAAGAAGTGCAGACCAGTCTCCGCCTCCTTCGGTCAGGCTGTTTCCCAACATAACTATGTCTTTGGCAGTAATGGCTGGTTCATCCATGAATTGAAGAAAACGCTTGTAGTAGTGGTCGGTATATACTCGTGGAGCGGGACAAATGGAGGCAGCTACGATGTTGGCCACTAATGAGCGTAACCGTACAGTGCTGTGTCCGTCTTCAGGATGTACGGCATTGGTTAAAAGAATGACTGAAGTATCGTTGTCCGGATCGATGACGATAGAAGTACCGGTATAGCCGGTATGGCTATATGTGTTTGGACTGAAGAAGTCTCCATGGTTGGAAGCATAAGCTGTAAAGCAGTCCCACCCTAATGTACGTCCTAAGTCAGCAGTTGCACGAGGAACAGTGCGCATGGTTTTTACACCCAAAGGGCTGAGTATGCGGCGTCCGTTCCATTCACCGCCATTCTGCAGGGCTGCACAAAGGAGTGCGATGTCTTCTGCACAAGAGAACACGCCGGCATTACCGCTGATGCCTCCGTTCAAGATACGTGCAAGAGGATCATGTACCTGTCCGCAGAGTACTTGCCCATCCGGTTGTCTTTCTGTGGGGGCGATGAGGCTATGCCAGTCTCCGGCAGTCATACTTGCCCAGCGGGCATCTTCCGTATTCACCCATTGGCCATTCTTGTCACGTGCGCAGGGCAGATAATCGGTATGGTTCATTCCCAGTACATCGAACAGATTTTCGCGGGCAAAATCACGTAATGACTTGCCACTGACACTCTCTATGATATGCTGCAAGGTGATGAAGTTCAGGCAACTGTACTGGAAGCCGGTTCGCGGTTTGAAGTCGCGTTTGCAAGTGGCTATGTATTCCATCAATCCTTTAGGGTTGGGCGAACCGTACTTTTCCTCCAATGCGGTGACAGGAGCGTAGGGAGGCAGACCGGAAGTATGTGTCATCAGATCGGCAATGCGGATTGTCTCTTTTTCTTTGCCGTCTTCACTTTCCCAGCTGATGAAGTTGGGGATATAAAGGCTGACGGGATCCTGTATACGCAGTTTGCCTTGTTCTGCCAATATCAGGGTACAAATGGCTGTACTCATTGATTTGCTGCAGGAGGCCATATCGAAGATGGTATTGATTGTCATCGGTTCTGCATTCGGATAAGTCCGCTTGTTGCCGTACGCTTTTAAATAAGCCATTTTGCCATTGCGTACTACGGCTAGTACGGCACCGGGAATACTTTTGTCGGTAATGGCATTTTCAATGACTTCATCGGCATGCATTAGTTGGCGGGAATTCATTCCCACTTGTTCGGGGGCTACTCGCTGCAAAGGTTGTGCTACGGCAACCTGTAAGCCGGCGAGCAGGGAAAAAAGGAGAAGATATGATGTTTGCATATAAAGAAGCTTTTACGGTTGTGCACGATAGGCATCGACTGCTTTTTTGACAGAGCCATGCATCAGTAACAATGCTTGGGCCTTGCCATAATCCAAACCAAGCTCTTCTACGAGCATCCGTGTACCACGGTCGACCAATTTCTTGTTGCTGAGTTGCATATTTACCATTTTATTACCTTTGACACGTCCTAATTGTATCATGATGGAGGTAGTGATCATGTTCAGAATCATCTTTTGCCCCGTCCCGGATTTCATGCGGGAACTTCCGGTTACATATTCCGGTCCGACCACCATTTCAATAGCTACATCTGCTTCCGCAGCCATTGGAGAATCGGGATTACTGGTGATGCAACCGGTCAGGATACCGTGTTCACGTGCTTCGTGCATGGCTCCGATTACGTAGGGAGTTGTACCGGAAGCTGCGATGCCGATTACCGTATCCTTATCGGTAATATGGTGTTCCATCAGCTCTTCCCAGCCGCGATGCATATCATCTTCTGCATTTTCTACCGGGTTACGGAGGGCGGTGTCGCCACCGGCAATCAGACCGATAACCAACGTGGGAGGCATACCGAATGTGGGTGGTATTTCCGAAGCGTCGAGAACCCCGAGGCGTCCGCTGGTTCCTGCACCCATATAGAAGATACGTCCGCCTTGCTTCATGCGGGGCACAATTTGAGTTATCAGTTTCTCTATTTGAGGAATTGTCTTTTGTACGGCAAGTGCCACTTTCTGGTCTTCCGTATTGATGTCATCCAGAATTTCACGGACCGACTTTTTTTCCAGGTCGTTGTAGAGCGAAGGTTGCTCTGAGATTTTTACGAACATAATGGTATTTGTTATTTATTACTTTTCATGGTGATACTTAATCAATCCTTCCATCGGGCTCTTGGTGATAGTACCTGGTTGGATACCCATTTCCTGTGCAGCCTTCAATAGGATGTCTTTGTAATAAAAAGCCACGGAACCGATAAAATGTACCTTGTTATGCCGGTAATCGTATTGCATGACGTTACGTTTCAGGAAAGCCTTGAAACTGCTTAATACCAGTGTATGCACGCACGGCTCGTTCAGGTTCTGTGCTAAGAATGGAGACAAGCTTGCCAGAAAACGGTTGGGAAATGGTTGGCGGTAAACACGGTCTATGATTTCTCCGGGTGTCAGATTGAATTGTGAGAGGAACTTTTCTTTCAGTTCCGGCGTCATCTGGTTTTTGAGAATATCGCCTACCAACAACTTGCCCAGGCAAGCCCCGCTACCTTCGTCTCCAAGGATAAAGCCTAATGGGGAGACATTGGCGACAATCTCTTTCCCATTGTAGTAACAGGAGTTAGAGCCTGTTCCCATAATGCAGGCGATGCCTGGGCGATGCCCGCAAAGTCCTCTTGCGGCAGCCAGCATGTCGGTGCTGACTTCCACATCTCCTTTGACTTTCAGATGCTTGGTGATGGCACGGTGTACCATACTTATTTTGTCGGGAACACATCCGGCTCCGTAAAAATAGACAGCATCCAGTTCTTGGGCTCTTAATTGAGGCAATAGGACGGTCTCTATTTCATTACTGATTTCCTCTTCCGACTGAAAGAAAGGATTGGTGCCTTTGGTGAATATCTGCTGGAGAAGCACTCCATTTTCTACAACGCACCAATCGGTTTTTGTAGATCCACTGTCTGCGATTAGAATCATTTTGATTGATGATTTTATGGTTTGTGAATGATAATTTTAGAGGGAAACTATATTTTGATATATATTTTCCGTTTGTATAATTGATATCCGATACACCAGTTGATGACGATGAACATCAGGGCATAGGCCAAGGAGCCGCCGGTTTCACCAAACAGGGGGGCAAGGATTATCTGATATAAAAATCCATGTATGCTGATACTGCCTCCGTTCCACGGCAAACTGATGCTTCCCAAAAGAATGGCGAGTACACCGCCCAATACATACATGAACAATGGGTTGACTCCGAAGGATTCGAAGAACATGCTCCATCTTTTGTATCCTTTCACATCGATCATCCAGATCAGCAGTGCCAGGAAGCTGGATGCCAATCCGCAGGTAACGAGTACAAAGGTCGGCGACCAGATCTTTTTGCTGATAGGACATCCGTAGCTCAACAGAAAACCTGCAAAAGTAAGGATCGTACCGACAATGAACAGTTTGATAAGGTGTGAGTCGAGTACGTTCGTACCGTTTTCCTTGGCGCCTCGACTCTCTTCCAGCATCATACGTCCTACACAGAAGCCCAGCAATACATGAGCAATGGCGGGGATAGTGCTTAGGATTCCTTCCGGATCTATTCCGTTGTCTTTGTACATGTGTGCGGGAGTCAGGACAGCACGATCGACGATGGAAAGTATATTTGTTTCATTGTAAGCGAATCCGTTTCCGCACATCAGCAAAATGAAATAGCCTGTTAATAAGGTAGCAATGAGATAGGGGATATTTTTATGCTTCATAGTCAGGGCAATGATGGACGTTGCTCCATAGCACAGTGCCAGACGTTGCATGACACCTAAGATACGTATACGGTCAAAAGTCCATACAGATGCCCATAGATTCTCACCGAAGCTTAGATGGTCCGGAGCAGAACTCCAATAATAGCAGAAGCGTGAAAACCAACCGATAGCCATTCCTATGAGGAAGATGATGATGGTACGTCTTAGTATTTTCAAGGCAGCGGCACGACTGAACTCGAAATTGTATTTCTTCAGGGAAATGTAGGTAGAGATCCCCATGATAAACATAAAGAAAGGAAAAACGAGGTCGGTAGGGGTCAGCCCGATCCATTGTGCATGTGCCAGGGGAGCATAAATGTGAGCCCACGACCCGGGGTTGTTTACCATAATCATTCCTGCAATGGTAATGCCCCGGAGAATATCAAGGGCAAGAATACGTTTGCTTGTTTTTTGACTGTTCATAGCGTAATGTGTGTTAAGTTCTAACTATCTTTCCGTTATCGTATTTTCCTTTGTCTTGTCATACTATGTATATAAGTAGTATGGCTTTGACAATTTGCGGAAGTTTTCGGCATCCTTGTACCAGTAGCCGCGTATATCTTCCCAACGGTTACGCTTGCTGAAACGTTCGCGTATCTGCTTTGAACCGCTCACTTTGTCGAACATGTTAAAACGACTTTTGTCTGCATGATCGAAAACGGCACGATCAGGATAGAGGGCGGCAACTTCCTGCATCACCAGGAATTGTATTTCACTCAGCGGAGCCTTACCAAAGTCCATGATGTGTACTTGCACACCTTGCAGCAATTCTCCTTTACCTACAGAATAGAACGGTTTCAAGTACATGGGTCTGAATATGACTCCCGGTACTTTTAAACTGTTCAGATGCTTGGCAAGTTTTTCTGCTTCTACCCATTCGGCAGCGAACATCTGGAACGGAATGGTGTAACCGACACCGATGGACATATAGCCCAATTCACCCAGAATACCGCTGACGGGATAAAAAAATGCCGAGTGGGGGTGTGGTATGTGTGGTGAAGAAGGTACCCACTGCAGCCCGGTCTGAGAATAGTTCATTTTGCGTTTCCAGCCTTTCATCTTGATAACCTGCAAGTTGCATTGTTTTCCTTCTTTCAACATCTTTTCACCGTTCAGCATCAATGCTAATTCACCGCAAGTGAGTCCGTAAAGGTACGGAATTTTAAATTGACTGACAAAAGATATACAATCATCTTCGACCAGATTGCCTTCTACTTTCAGCCCACCTATAGGATTGGGTCGGTCAAGGACGATGAACTCCTTGTCGTTCTCAGCTGCTGCTTCCATGGCAAGCCCCATTGTACTGATGTATGTAAATGAACGGCAGCCGATATCCTGAATGTCATAGACCAATACGTCAATGTCTTTCAGCATATCGGGAGTGGCTTTGCGGGTTTTCCCGTAAAGTGAATAGACAGGCAATCCGGTTGAGGCATCTTTTATATCTGTCACATGGTCTCCGGCATGTACATCACCGCGTACACCATGTTCCGGCCCGTAAAGTGCCACAAGATTCACGTTTGGCGCCTCATGCAGGATGTCGATCGTTGATTTCATCTGATTGTCTACGCCTGTAGGATTGGTTATCAATCCTACCCGCTTACCTTCCAAGCATTTGAAGTTCTGCTCTTTCAGTACTTCGATACCGGTTTTGATTCTTATTTTTTGAGCCTGTGCCACACTTACGCAAAGTAGGCAGAGCAGACTTATCATCATTGTTTTCTTTATCATCGCAGTCTCTTGATTTTAATCCTTAATTTTCTGATTGCTTTTTCCCGTATTCAGGGTCTATTTTCTTGTCTGCAAAAACAGTCACTGCTACAGTAGCCATACAACATGCTATGACCATCCAGAAGAAATTGGTATAGCCGATTGCTTCCTGGATATACCCGGCAAACATTCCCGGGATCATCATACTCAACGCCATGAATGCAGTACAAATGGCATAGTGCGATGTCTTGAATTCTCCTTCGGAGAAATACATCATATAAAGCATATAGGCGGTAAAGCCGAAGCCGTAGCCGAATTGTTCAATGGCGATGGCTGTTGAGATGGCAAACAGATTGTCTGGTTGGCAAATGGCCAGATAGACAAATGTCAGACAAGGCAGGGTCATGCATGCTGCCATCCACCAGATGGAACGTTTCAGTCCGATGCGTGATGCGAACACGCCTCCGAGGATACCGCCCACAGTGAGGAAAATTACACCGATGGTACCGTATGCGATGCCTACCTCTGCTGTGGAGAGTCCCAGACCACCTACTTCTTTGTTAGCCACAAGGAATGGCATACACATCTTGATCAGAAATGCTTCAGGCAAACGGTAGAGTAACATGAATACGATGGCAAGCCATACACCGGGTTTGGTGAAGTAGGTGGCAAAAGTACGTCCGAATTCTATGAAGATGCTCTTGGCACTGGTTGCTCCTGGTTCCAGAACGGATTTGTCCGAAACAGGCTTGGGTATTGTGAAGAGATGGTACAAAGTCACTGCACTGAATATCACAGAGGTTACCGACATTGTGATGGTCCATGATAGCGGGATATTGTTGCATTTCAGCTCGATAGCGCCCGCTATGGCAACGAGGACCCCTTGTCCGAAGATGGAGGCCAGACGGTAGAAAGTGCTTCGGATACCCACGAACTCTGCTTGTTCACCTTGTTTTAGCGCCAGCATATAGAAGCCGTCGGCTGCAATATCATGGGTGGCGGAGGCAAAGGCCGTAATGATGAACAGTACCAATGTAATGGTGAACATATCGATGGGTGTTGTTCCGGCGGTCATTGTCGCTTCGTCCGGGTGTGGAATGGTCAGTGTCAATAGGATAAACGCTATTGACATGAGAATCTGCATGGAAATCACCCACCATCTTTTGGTTTTGATGATATCGACGAAGGGACTCCAGAAAGGCTTGATGGTCCAGGGGAGGTATAATAGGCTGGTAAACAAGGCCATCTCTCCGTTGGGAACTCCCATCTTGGCGAACATCAGTACTGAAATGTTGTTTACGATGAAGTAAGGAATACCTTGTGCGAAGTATAAAGTGGGTACCCATGCCCAAGGCGATATTTTTGGGATGTTGTTCATGATATTGGTTTATTTGTCTGTTAATTTACTCATACAGTTTGTCGATGCAGGCACCGATATAGTAATGCAGTAATATAGTATCGTATGGATAACCTTGTTCACCCATGACTGCAGCACCTATCTGGCACAATCCTGCACCGTGTCCCCAACCGGCTCCGGTGAGGATAAAACGCCCGGGAATACCTTCGGGAGAAATATCTTCTTTATCGACTACAAAGGCAGAGCTGTAGAGGTGGGAGGGAGACAGTGTACGGCGAATTTCCAATTCTTTTCCGATGGTGAGTGTTCTTTGGGTACCCACGATTTTCAGTTTCCATAAGCGTGCAGATGTTCCGCGGGCTACGGGGATAAGATCGATAATTTGTCCGTAATCGATGCCGGAACGTTCCTTTATCAACTTGGAAAGTTCATCTTGAGTATATTCCACTTTCCAACGGTAGAAGTCTGTCGTCTCCTGGTCATAGTTGTTGAGCACTTGAGAGAGGATTCTCTTGTCAGTAGTATTGCAGAATGCTTCAGGTGAGGTACGTATCCAACGGTCGGCCTCAGCTTCCTGGGTAAGGTCGGGTAATGTTACGTTATCGGCTTTTCCGTTTTTCATCCGGTAGTCTCTTTGTTTGGCAAGATAGGGAAATTGGATATCTTCCCAGCAATATTGGAATTCTTCGAAGGCACCGCCGCAACATTTGGAGAAGCGGGCGTCACAAATTTTGCCGTCCGATGTCAATACTTGCCCGCGCGTGGCTGCAATGGCCTGTCTCACGATGTCTGTGGAAGCACGGGTGATGCCCTGGTAACGTTGGCAATGATCATCGGCACAAACGTCAAAACGGATATGATCCTCTCTGTCATACCAACGGATCAGTTCCTCTTCGGTCTGTGTGAAAGACGGGTAATGGGCATGAGCTTCTGTAATTTCCTTATTTTTCTGTATCTGGGCGAGTAGCCAACTGCGGGATATAACAGCATGAGCTTTCAATAGTTCCAAAGATGCGGTCGCACTCATCTCCGAAGAAATTACGCTGGTCAGATAATCTTCCATACGGATGACATTGATGGCGGTGAGCTTGCCGTTCTCAACAATAATCTTCAAGGCACCGAGGAAGCGCTGGTCTTCTTTGCGTTCCCAGTGGAAGTTGATTCCGATGGTTACGTTTAATAGTTCAAAGGCATCTGCGGACTCATGTCGGGGTTCGAACAGGAGCTCTTCGTAATGGTGTCCGTTCCAGAGTATCTTACCTTCATCGTAGGTTGCCACTTGTTTGCCGCTTACTTTCCTTCCGGCTATCAGGTACGGATTCAGCAAAACGAATTCAATCTGAGGTTCAAACAGGATGCCTACATGTATTTGGGGCTCTTTCATGACGGTATTCGGTTTTTAGATTTGTTCTTTAATATGTTGCCTGAGTTGTTGGAAGTCGGATGCGGAAAGACATACTTCACTGAGGATCTGTGTAATATCTCCAGCGGTAATTTTCAAAAAATCCTTTTCTACGGGGGTGATAAAGACACCGCCCAAATCCACGGAAGCAGGACTACTCAACAAGTTTGCATCGCCTTCGGCTGTATAGCATGCAGGACGGTGTTTTTCACGCGGGAATATGAAGACAATCCATTTGCCGGCTTCATACATGGTGAGTACATTCATCATTGGTTCTTCCTCACCGGGTTTTACAGGGAGCGAACGGTAAATGAGATCGAACGATTCTCCGGCTGTATCTTTACTGGGTGATTCGATAACCAACGTAGCACGTGGTGCGTCATCCAGATACCAAAGCGAGGCATTCTTGTAATCGGCAATCTTGTCTGCGATCTTGCTTTTCCAGGCTTTTTCAATCGGCATGAATCCTTTATTGCCGGCCTGGAAATGGGCATGATCAGGAGCGGAGGCACCGCATTTCGGACCGTTGTAGAAAATGGTGTATTCAGAGAGCGTTTGTGCCAGGTCGAGCATATCGCTGAAGCGTGTGGCGATACGCTGATCCGTATGCTCCATCTCCGATATCGTCAGATGACGGGGAAAGATGGGGAATGGATTTACCAGTATATTGTAGTGACCTTTAAACGGAATACTTTTCTGTACGGAAGGTAAGTTTGCCGGACACAAAAAACATTTCCGTTCCTGGATGGACTTCGTATCTACTTTGGCTCCGGAAGAGACTATGCGGGCAGGATTGAACTGTACCTTATAGAGAATACCGTTTACGTCTAGTTCCTTTACCTGCACTCTGGAGAGAGCAACATAGTTGTTGCTTGCCGTCTCCCAGGAAGACAGTTGCTCGGTTAGAAGATTGTTTATCGTTCGGTTCATTCTATTTAGTTCTAATTTATTTCTTACTTCTGTCGGTTCAACGCAACCCGTGCTTGTAGCTCCCAAGTGCGGATGCGGTCTTTATATAAGTTGTGACCGTTCATCTTTACGATATCAAGGGACGCATCCGAATTGTCGTCCCAGCGACGACAGAGATATACAACGTCATATACGCGGCCAATCTGGTATTGGCGGGAGAAATTCAATCCTAAGGCATAATCTTCACCGTAATTGGTATTGGGCACTTTAATTTCTCGAAGCACCGGTGTGTAGAACGCACGGGGAGCGCCCAGACCATTGATGCGCAATGCATTGTTGCGTCCGTTTTCAGGTGTCCATTCCTTATGGTCAATGATGCCCGGAGCAATCATGTTCATATTGAAGTCTGTCATCATGTAGGTACCTACCACCATTGCACAGTTTTGCTCATAGAAAGCACGTATCATGATACTTAGGGTATTTTCATCTTTATATACGTCGTCGCTGTCCAGTTGCACGGCAAACTTACCACACTTGGGATGGTGTACGCCTATGTTCCAGCAGCCGCCGATTCCGAGGTCATTGCGTTCGGGGATAAGATGGATGAGTCGTTCGTCATCTTTGAATTCATCGATGGCCTCGGTGGTACCGTCTGTGGAATGATTGTCAATGATGATGAGATTATACTTGAAATCGGTTCTCTGGTTCAGTACGGATCTGATGGCATCGCGGATGGTACGGATACGGTTTCGTACCGGGATGATGACAGAGGCTTCGTATTCAAAATAATCTGCCGAGAATTCTATCTGCTTGAATTCCGGTTTCAAATATCCGCCGATTTCTTTCAGATGCTCGGTGCAGGCTTTTTCCATCTCAATCTGGCGGTCACGGTTTCTGGGATCGACATAATCGAATATTTTTTCACCGCTTTTACGGTTGTCGTTCTCTACCTCACTATAAAGATATTCATTGATGTGCACCAATTCTGATATCTGGCTCAGTTTCAAACGTAAGTCATAAAGACCGGCGAAGTTATACGCTGATTTCATCTTTCCGGCGGCTTCTTTTAACTTTTTAGTATCGAACAAGAGTACGGAACCGAAGTCGAAATCATCTCTCAATGAACCGAATTGATAGTCGATGACCGGAGCGTTGTTCTGTTTGCCATCTGTTATTTGGTAGTGGTCGGCATACACCATACCGGCTTTGGAATCTTCCAGAATGTGTATCATGCGTTCCAAAGCGAACATATCCATTTCGAGTGCTGTCTCCTTAGTATAGAGTAGGGTATAGTCGGATTCGGCAGCATGCGCCATCGTCTGTATCATCATGCTGCTGAAAGGATATGCTGTTTTTATGACTTTACAGCCGATCAGTTCCTCGGGAGCAGCGTCTGTGGTTATCAAAAACAGTTCCTTAACGAGTCCTGTAGCCTGCAATCCTGTAACTGTTTTTTTTACTTCTTCTTCTCTTGTATAAGGAAGAAAGCAACTGATTTTCTTCATAATATATGTTCTTTTAATTTTTACTTCCATGATTTATATACTTATTGGGGATTGAAAAAGTTTAATACGGCATTCATCAAAGCATTTCTTTCGGATTCGGTACGTACAGACTCGAAGGGGAAGCCTAGAACACATGTTTTGTATGTACCGCTGTAAGCAATGCCTGCGCTTAGGTTGTTTTCTGAATAACGCATAATTGTGTAGGCTTCCTTGCTTGCAGGCTCAATGGCGTCCGGAGATTCTACTATATAGGCGTCCGGATTCAATTCATTGTGGTAAGAGTAGTTTCCGGTAAGGATAGCGAATGGGGAGGCTACGCTTCTTACCTTACCCATTGTGGCAGCTTGACCTACACGCCATTTGTATTTTAATACTTCTGTAGCGAATTTTTTGTCGGCATCTTCTGCTTTAGCAAGGCGATTGTCCCATAAGTCGGTACCGATGTATGAACCTGATACGAAGATATTTCCACCTTGGCTACAGTATGCTGCAATGGCATCCTGCATCGACCTGTTGAATGTCTTGAACTCCAAAAGCATAACACCGCCTCTGCCCATTTTGGTCTGACACTCTTTGCCTAAAATCAAATCGGTATATGGGTAGTCGTTCAAAGAGACTTGTCCGTTTTCTATAGCTTCGTCACTGCTGGATACGAAGGAGTAGCCGGCTTTCAAAATTGCTGCACCATGTACGGCAGGGTAATCAAAAGTGTTGCCGGCAATAACCTGACTTTCATAATTTCCGTAACTGTCTCCGAAACCGGAAGCGTCATCATCCATCCAGGGGATGGAACGGCGGAATTCTTTCATCTTGCCGATGTAGCTGATATCTTTGATGTAAGGTACTCCATGGTCTTGATCATCCAAGAAGCCTGCAAGTAAAGTATCCGCGGGAGCAGCGGCAACGAAATCGGCAGGTGCACTGATGCGGTCGAAGCCGTTTATCACTAATACCGTACCTTTAGAATTGAAGGCACGTCCGGCAGACAGAATCTCGGACGGGAAGCTTTCGCCGCCTCTGTTTACGGCCGTTACTTTGTAGCTGCATACCACTCCTGAAGGGAGAACTGTACGATAACAGTTTTTATCTACTAATACGCCATTGTCAAAATCTCCATCTCCGATACGGGTATATACAATGTACTTTTCAGCTGTGGCGGTCGGCTCAAGAGGATCGACGACTGGTTGCCACGTCAGCTCAACTTCATTTTTACTTGCCATGCGTAACGACATCTGGTTGACCGGAAGAGGCTGGACTATGTAGTCCGTATTGTATTGTGAGCAGATGAACTGCAACATCCCTTTATAAATGGCACGGCTCACGGTGAAGCGGAAACGGGGATCCAGACCGTAACGCATGTCTGCGAAGTTCTGGTGGGATAGCAATTCCAACAACATGGTCGGTACGCGTGGAACGCGTGCCTCGTAATAAGATTGGTTCCACTTGCCCCGGCGGGTCCAGTCGGGTTCGTGAAGTGTGCGGATATCGCGAACGATATTGGATTGAATCAGATCTGTCAGGTCGTGCGAGAGATAACGTGATGCTCCGTTGGAGAATACCTCGTTATAGGCATTGGTATGGTAGATTCCGAGTGTTCCTATGATGGAGTCATTCTGTGTGGTACCGGCATCCGAGTGGAATGCAAAAGCCATATCTATAGGAATATTCAACCCTTTCTCTGTAGGATTGACGGAAGAACCGCCGGCGAGGTAATTCACCCAAATACCACGGCATTTATAATCATCCGTATAGTCGTTCTTTCCTTGGCTTTCCGAATATACACTGTCCGGTATGCCCGCCCATTGCAGCCAGTAACGTGCCGCTTCGCAGAAACGGGGATAACCGCTTGTCTCATACGGATAATCTACCTCCGGCATTTCTTTGCGGCGAGCTATATTTCCCATACCTCCGCCTATTTTCACAGCATCTGCGGTTACTATTTGTCCGGCTTTCGCCGAACGGTTGCTTAGAGTTACTTTGCATGTATTGTTTTTTCCGGCATCAAAGCCAAAGGTACCGAGATAAATCCAAGTACCGCCACCCATTTGCTGATTTACTTTAAACCGGGTGGCACCACCTTTATGATAAACGGTGTAAAGGGCATCGTCCGTACTGTTCGGAAGGGTCTGATAAGATACATATACGGCATACTGCCCTGTGGAGGGAATTTCCGGAATCCATTCAGCCGTACTTACTTTTCCTTTCTTGATTGTCTCAATGGCGCGGAAGGTACCTTCCTTAAACGGATTCTCAAAATTGATGTATTGATTCCGCAGGTGGGCAAAACCTTTTCCGTTTCCTTGTGCCCACGTTTTGTCAGCGATATTCTCCGTGTAAACGGAACGACTGTTGAGGCTCCCATCGTTGTCAACAATCACTTCCGCTGTCTGATGGTCGCGTTCACGAGGAAGCAGTACATTGGCGCCTGCATTCTCCAGCATCGGTACGAGGAAGGGGAGTACATAACTTTGTGTGTATAGATCTTCCACTGTCTGGAAGATGCGTGCACGTTGCCATTCCCAGCGTGTCAGTTTCGGTTCGTAGTAATAACCATGGCTTTGCCACAATGCGATGTGGCGGTTCCGTAATCCATTGGTGGGGGTATAGGGTTCGGAAAGGTTCGTTATTAGGGGCTTGGTGGTACCCGGGTTAAATGTTTTTGCTTTCTTGTCTTTTTTACTGCGTAAAGCTTGAGGGATAAGTTCCTCGATACTGCGCTTGTTCGTACGGATTTGCAGGTGGTATTTGGCAAACTCGGCAGGAAGTAAAGCGTTTACACCTGTGTAGATTTCTGCAACATTCTTTTCTCGGAAAGGAATATAGGCACAGTTCATGTTGGCGAACAGTTGTAAGGTATTGCCGTTGATGGCTACAGAGTCGATTTTTATATGCCCTACAGAAATTTCTTTTTGGGCAGCGACATCCAAAAAACGTTCGATTTCCTGAAGGATTCCCGTCGAAAGTTCTTGCGCGCCTCCCATTTGGGGGAAGAGGAAGGTGGAGAGCAGACTAAGTAAGAAATGATGTCTTACATTCATGATGATGCATTAAGTTAATTGTTCTTTTCGTCTTTTTTTAATTAGCAGGCAGAGTCCGATAAATGTGAACAGTGCATTGAATATCAGAAGTTCGTAGCTGAATTGATAACCTCCGAACCAAGCTTCGGAATTCTTTTGAAGAATGAAACAGAGCACGGGAGAGACAATGGCTATCAGGGGGATATATTTGTCACGGACTTGCTGTTTCATGAAGATACCGAACGCAAACATTCCAAGTATGGGACCATAAGTGTAACTTGCCAAAATATAAACCGCATCAATTACACTGGTATTATTGAGCAGGTTGAAAACGAAAATGGTAACACCCATGATTACTGCCATTCCCATGTGTACCCTCTTGCGGATTTTAACGACTTCTTCTTCTCTCTTTCCCTTTGTTCCAAGGATATCAACAGTAAAAGAGGTGGTCAGTGCGGTCAGTGCGGAACCGGCGGCAGAGTAAGCGGAAGAAATCAGCCCTACAATGAACAAGATACCTACGATAGCAGGAAAATACGCTCCTGTAGCTATTAATGGGAAGAGTTCGTCTCCTTGGGTCACTTCAATCTGCCGGTGGGCAGCAAAGATGTAGAGCAGTACGCCCAGCATCAGAAAAAGCAGGATTACAAAGAATTGTGAGACAACACTGGTTATCATGTTTTTCTGTGAATCCTTGAAGTTTTTGCAGCTCAAGTTGCGCTGCATCATATCCTGGTCTAGCCCCGTCGTGGCAATCATGGTGAATGTACCTGCCAGAAATTGTTTGAAGAAGTATTGCTTGCTGTTTACGTCATCAAAGAAAAAGATACGCGACATGTCGCTGTCTGCGATGGTGCTTACCATACTGGTGAATGACAAATTCAGATCGGATGCGATATAACCTATGCAGAGTATGACGGACACCACCAGGCAGAACGTTTTCAGAGAGTCTGTCCATATCAGGGATTTGACTCCACCACGAAAAGTATAGAGCCAGACCAGAACCACCGAAATGACTACATTCAGAATGAAAGGAAGACCGAAAGGCTCAAAAACCAATAGTTGCAGGGTCAGGCACACGAGGAACAGGCGTACGGCGGCACCGAGCATTTTCGATATGAAGAAGAACCAAGCTCCCGTGCGGTAAGAAGACATGCCGAAACGGTTTTCCAAATACTCATATATGGATACCAGGTTCATCCGATAAAATAGAGGTACCAAAACGAAAGCAATGATAAGCTGTCCGGCAATGAATCCCAATACCATTTGCAGATAGCCGAAACTGCTGACAGCTACCATGCCCGGTACAGACACATAAGTTACTCCCGAAATGGCGGAACCGATCATGGCGAAGGCTACGACATACCAAGAGGATTTACGGTTGCCTACAAAGAATCCTTCGTTATCCGCTTTTCTACCTGCAATATAGGATATGGTAAATAATATTGCGAAGTAGGCGACGATGGTAATGATGACAGAGAGTGGACTCATGGTTTTATCTATGATTGAATGGTTTACGATTTGATGATTGATGTTGTATCTTTTTTGTTTAATCCCGAAATCTTGCATCCGGTTATTCTTCGTAGAGCAAATAGGGCTTGCGTTGTACTTTGAACTTTTCTACATCGTCTTTCCACATTGCTTTTATTTCATCGGCACTTTTGCCTGCTTCTATCATTTTGCGTACATAATCTGTACCTACCAATAATTCGAAGAAGGAACGGAAGAAGTGGTCGCCCATATTCAGATTTCTGTATGCGTCGATAACATAGCTCAAATCTATACCGCGTTTCCGGATATCTTCATCGCTCATATTGCTGAGATTTACACCGTGACAAAGTTTATTGAGCTGGGGAGGGTTCTTGGCTCCCGGAATGCTGCGCGGGGTAAAGCTGTAGCCATAGCCTGTCATATTGGGATGGCCATATACTTGGAACGGAAGGTCTGTACCTCTGCCCAAGCTGACCGGGGTGGCTTCGAAATAGCAGGTTGACGGATACAGATAGACGGACTTCATGTTCGGCAAGTTGGGAGATGGAGGTATCGGTAACTCGTACATGGTCCGGTGTGTATAGTTCTTACAAGGAATCACTGTCAAGTCACATACTCGTGAAGCGGGTAACCAATGTTCGCCATTGACCATTAAGGCAAGTTCCCCTAAAGTCATGCCGTGTACAATGGGGATAGGCAGCCAGCCTACTCCGGATTTGTATTTCATGTCGAGAATCGGACCGTCTACATAATGTCCGTTCGGATTGGGGCGGTCTAAAATCAATACCTTTCGGTTATATTCAGCACAGGCATCCATCAGTCTGCACATGGAGGCATAATAAGTATAGAATCTTAATCCCACATCTTGTATATCTACGATCAGGATATCGAACTTGCGCATGGAGATATCGCTGGGTTTTCCTAATTGACCGTCATAAAGAGAGAGGATAGGTACACCGGTCTTTTTGTCCACAGAGCTGGATACATGTTCACCCGCATCCGCATCACCGCGGAAACCATGTTCCGGTGAAAAGATAGCTACTACATTGAATTTGTTTTCCAATAGGAGATCCAACAGGTGCTTGTCTCCTATCATTCCAGTGTGGTTGGAGAAAATAGCGATTCGTTTGCCCTTTAGGATGGGAAAATACTCGGCAGTTTGTTCATCGCCTAGAATAACCCGTTCTTTTTGTGCCTGGCACAGGAAAGAACTGCATAATATAATGGCTAAAAGCAGCAGTTTCTTCATATTAGTATTATATAAGGAGGATATTATTTGCCACAAAGATAGAGTTCCTTTTAATATCAAAAACACTTATTTTGTGTTTTTCAATATTGTTAATTCTAATTTGCAGTTTGTTGGTTGCACGTAAAGAGAAGCAAACAGTGAAATCGAAGCGGATACTATCCGCCCCGATATCCAAGTTACGGGTGTTGTCGGAATGGTTTATCCGATGAAAACCAGGAGTTTGGCGCTCCTTCCGTTGAGGAGTAATGATATCAATAATAAAGGAATAAGTTATCTTCTTGAATGGCTGTTCCTTTCAGAGGAGTACGGAGAGCTTTGAGTATTATTTCTATGATAGGAACTACTGCCATTGTTTCGTCTACTCGAATATTCTCTCGAACCGTTGTTTGTTCTTCCTCTTTCACGATGGGAGGAACCCGAACCGGTGGTACTTCCGCTTGTTAGTCTGCGATTAGGTCTTGAAGAACCGGATCCCGTTTCCGGACGGGGATGTGTCGATGTACCGGGGCGTGTTGTCAACGAACCCGGACGGGAAGAATTACCTGCACGTGCCGGTGCATGATGCGGACGAGTGGAAGTATTCGGACGGAACCGGACAGAACCGAAGTCCGAACGGCGATAAGAGTGGAATGCTCGCTGATCTCTCACCCGATGCGGTGCAGAATAGTGGTTGAAATTGGTATATCTGCCCCGATAATAACTCGTATGATGAAAGTGTGGACGGTAATGTGCTCCGCAATACGTACGGTAATGGTAAGGTGCTCCAAAATAAAACAGGCTACGGTTCGGATAATTGATATAAACCCTGAAACTCCATTTCCCTCCGGTTACATAGATCGGCCGATAGAAATACTCGGCACCGAGGAACCTGCGATACTGCGCATCACTCAATATCCAGCGAAGATCATCGTTACGGATATCCAACGCTTCATAATAATCATCCAATGCCCATTCGTAGCCATGTGCTACGTAATCCATGATATTACGGACAGCATAAATAAAGTCGTAATTAATCTCATACGCATCATTGTATTGCTGCGTACTCAAGCTCAATTCATATGCCATCTTATCGGTAAGAAAACGCGTCTCCTTACGTATCTTGCCGGTGCTCATTCCGGCCATTACGGTCATATCGGCAGTCAGACCGACAGCAAAGAGTAAAAACAGTATTCGTTTCATCCTTCAATCTCCTATCATTTATTATTCCGATGATATTCCTTGATAAACTTACGTATCTTATCTTTATATGCTACATCCCTTTGTGCTAATAGTATCAACGTCTACCGTACCCGATCATAAAATCCTTCATCTTTTCCTTGCTGGAGCTAAATGTCAGGCTATTAATCACTGTAAAGAAAGCCTCCTTATCTACAATCCGCGGATACATCATCTTCATAATCTCCATCCGGTCATCGTCGAATGTATACAGTTTGGTCAGTTGAAGACATTGGGCAGATGTAAAATCAGAACCGGCTAATGCAGCATCGAGCAGCTTGATACGGTCGTCTTTAAAAGGCTCATTCTTCATCTCTTTATAAAACGTCTGGAAGAGCTGATCGTTCATCACCCTGTTGTAACCATATCCCGGCCAATGTTCTCCTTGTTCCGGGCGGCAGGGCCTTTCCGGGTGTATGTTATAACGTCCGTCCACCCATATCTCTTTCACGCCCCTTCCATCAAAATAAATGAAATCTTTGTATAATTTTTCTCCTTTCCATATTCGCTCTCCCGTGCGGGTAAAGCGAGTGGCATACACTTCAACGGTGTAATGTCCGGGATTTAAATTGGCTATAAAGCAGGTGGTAGTCGGCAAACATATCCGGTTTCCTCCCAAGTAAACAAGAATCGGAGTGTTTCCGCCATCGATACGGATTCCGTTCACAGACTGCGCTTGTAAAGAGAGGGCAGCGAACAGGATGCAGAAACTAATTATAATCTTACGCATAACTTATCTCGTTTTTATGATCTATATCTTTCATCTGATACCACAAAAATAGGGTGAGAAAACTCCCCACCCCAATGATTCTCTCTATTCGTACATAGGGAAATCCCTATTCTGTGTAGGAGTCTGCCAAGGCAATGCCATCCTCATGCAAGATAATCAGACGTTTCTTATACAAATCGCCCACTCCTTTCTTAAAGGTTTTCTTGCTGACCCCAAACGTGTCGTAAATATCCTCCGCAGGACTTTTATCATTCAGGTTGATTCGTCCCCCATGCGATTTGATATAGTCTAGCAACGTTCTCGAAAAATCATCAATCTTTTCAAAACCGGGTTTCTGAAGAATCAGGTCTATCTTCCCATCTTCACGCACCTGTTTCACAAATGCTTTCATCTCCATCCCTGTCTCCAACGGACAGAATATCTCATTTTCATACAGTAAACCGCCATACTTATTATCTATAATCGCTTTAAAGCCCAAATCTGTCTTCTGCCAGATAAGAATATTCACCTCTTCTGACGGAGCATATTCCGGCTTTTCTTTCGACAGATAACGCTCCACCTTTGCCGAAGCCACAATGCGATAGCTCTCTTCATCCAGATGTGCATGAATCACGTATTTCCGCCCGACCTGCATTTTCATTTTCTGCTCACTGAACGGAACGAACAGGTCTTTCATCAGTCCCCAGTTCAGGAAAGCCCCGTATTGATTTACCCAGGAAACTTCCAGACAGGCAAACTGACCTACCTGAACCAGCGGAGTCAGCGTCGTAGCAATCAGTCTTTCATCCATATCCAGATACAGAAACACGTTCAAAAAATCTCCTATCTTACAGCCCTCGGGCACATAGCGGGTGGGCAATAAAATCTCACCTTCTTCCCCACCATCGAGATATACGCCGAAATCTACTTCTTTCACGATCTCAAGCTGATTGAACTTTCCCAATTCGATACTCATATTCTTATCTATTTATTGTAATAGGACACAAAGATAATCTATTTTGAAGTTGATGCAAAGGTGAAAATGAGTTATGTAACAAAGCTGCAAAATAGGTTTTAGAACATATATCCCAACGAGAGCATCAGGTTTCTGTTCTTCATGCCTAATTCTTTTGTCGCTTTAACGAGTCCAAAATCGTAACTGATGGCAACTTGATATTTCTTGCTGAACTCAACTCCTGCTTTCAATCCAAGACCGAAATCGAAGCGTTTCAGACCATCATTTCCAAAAATATTTTCAGAATATGGATATGGAGCTACCTCCTAATTCCGCATTATCTGCAAGATCACCGTCTACTTTCAATTTTGCTTTTCCAAACAGCCCGACAGCCATATAAGGACCTACACTACCAAATAACGAAAAATCATCATTGACGGCATATTTATACCCCACACGTACAGGCACCTCTAAATAATATGGATTAAGCGTTATGCCCGCAACTGATCCTCCATCAATCTTGGCACCTTTCAATGTCAGCAATGCAGCGAAGTCCATATAGGCACCACTACCATTCGCATCCTGCGACAATCCTACTTCTGTTTTAACACCTGCGTGAAAACCGATCCTGTTATCAAAACCTGTAATGGTGTACTTACTAACATTCATACCTGCCATCACTCCCCATTTTAGATTGTCTTGAGCGTTGATACTCATTGCACTTATCGCTACTAAGGCGAATAATAAGAACTTTTTCATACGAATAAAATAATTTAATTATTGTTTAGAGTTTATATGTGAGACAAATATAGGGAAATTTGCACAATTCCGAAAGATTTGGAAAGAATATAAAAGGTAAGCGATATGAATTTTATAAGGTATAGCCATAGCAAAGGAAACAAATGGATGCATTCAGGAGTTCCCTTCTATTTTTGTAAATGTGTACTATCAGGAAGACAGCCTTATCATAAAGTTTAAAAAGTACAAAACATCTGCCATCTGCAACAAAACCATCATACATCGCTGAATAATAGGGATTTATGTTGTTGCAGATACCTGTTGCAAATGGTTGCAGATAAAGTTGTCTGCAACATACGATTCAAATACCGGATTAGTACAGTTTTTTGCCTACACACTGCTCTATGTTTATGCCTTGGAACAAAGTGTTTTTGTGCTTTGGAACAAAGTGTTTTCGTACCTTGGAACAAAGTGTTCCACCGTGTTGGAACAAAGTGTTTAGTGCTTTGGAACAAAGTGTTTCGCGCCTTGGAACAAAGTGTTTCGCGCCTTGAAACAAAGTGTTTCAAGCAATTGAAACATCTTGAAACAAATTGCAGGAGTGAAACGGCAACTGAAACTACAACAAAAAGAATGCAAAGAAATAGACAAAGCATACGAGTTTACTTGTGAGATTGAAAAAGTATAGCTATCTTAGTAGAATATTTATATTAAAAACAATTTTATGAAAATTACCCAATTAAGAGACAAAGACAAAACTACTGCCCTGACCACGATGGACATAGAAACATGGATAGAAAAGACACGAACTGAAACAAAGGCACGACCGGTTACCGTTTTCAGAGAAACGCTCAAGTATTCCCTGCCCGATGCCCGTAGTTACGAAGCTGACAAATTACCAAAGATCTTACCTGCTGCCGAATTCCGCAGAGCGGAAGGTGGTAAACAGATGAAAAGTTACAACGGCATAGTGGAGCTAACCGTTGGTCCGCTATCCGGGAGATCGGAAATCGCATTCGTGAAGCAAAAAGCTTGGGAACAGCCGCAAACGTACTGTGTTTTTACTGGTTCCAGCGGACAAACCGTAAAAATATGGAGCAGATTCACCCGACCGGACCAATCACTTCCACAAAAAAGGGAAGAAGCCGAAATATTCCATGCACATGCCTATCGGCTAGCCGTGAAATGTTACCAGCCTCAAATACCATTCGATATTCGCCCTAAAGCGCCCTCTTTGGAACAATATTCCCGATTGTCCCACGACCCGGAACTCATGTACAGACCGGATTCCGTACCGTTTTATCTGTCGCAACCTGCCGGAATGCCCGAAGAATTATCTTATCGGGAGGTGGTACGTTCGGAGAAATCACCGCTAACGCGCGCTGTCCCGGGATATGATACGAAAAGGGCTGCCTTCATGCTCTTCGAAGCTGCCCTGAGAAAAACGCGTGAGGAGATTTACGAAGCGGAAGACAATGGCGCACGCCCGATAGGGGAAGATTTCCAGGCATTAGTGACGCGATTGGCTGCAAACTGCTTTCATTCCGGAATTCCTGAAGAGGAAACGGTTAAACGTACTATCTTTCATTATTACCTGAATGGACAGGAAGCTCTTATTCGTCAGATAATCAGAACGGTATATGATGAATGTGAAGGGTTCGGCAGGAAGAACTGCTTAGGAAAAGAACAACTTTTGTCTTTACAGACAGAGGATTTTATGAGGCGGCGTTATGAATTTCGCTGCAACACACAAATAGGAGAAGTGGAATATCGCGAACGGAATTCGTTCCGCTTTTACTTCAATCCTATCGACAAGCGGGTATTGAACAGCATCGCACTGGATGCACAAGCCGAAGGCATTCCATTGTGGGACAGGGACATCAGCCGGTATATCTATTCGAACCGTGTACCGGTATTCAATCCGTTAGAGGATTTTCTTTATCATCTTCCCATTTGGGATGGTCAGGATCGCATCCGTACCTTGGCGAAAACCGTACCTTGCGGAAACCCGCATTGGGTAGAATTATTTCATCGCTGGTTTCTGAATATGGTAGTTCATTGGCGAGGTACGGATAAAAAGTACGCGAATAGTGTATCTCCATTACTGGTAGGTGCACAAGGTTCTCGTAAATCTACCTTTTGCCGAAGTATTATCCCACCTGCCATGCGTGCCTATTATACGGATAGTATCGATTTCTCCCAAAAGAAAGAAGCGGAACTTTATCTGAATCGGTTTGCGTTGATCAATATCGACGAATTCGATCAGATTAGTGCCACGCAACAGGGATTTCTGAAACATATTCTCCAGAAGCCTATCGTAAATATCCGCAAACCTTACGGCAAAGCCGTATTGGAGATGCGTCGCTATGCTTCTTTCATCGCCACGAGTAATCAGAAAGATTTATTGACCGATCCTACGGGTAGTCGTCGCTTCATCTGCATCGAGGTACAGGGAACAATAGATACCAACCGGGCAATAGACTATGAGCAGTTATACGCACAAGCGATGTACGAACTGGATCATGGCGAACGCTACTGGTTTGACCGGAAAGAAGAGCAGTTGATGATTGAAAGTAACCGGGAATTCGAACAAGTATCGCTCGAAGAACAGTTGTTTTACCGTTACTTCCGCCCGGCTGAAGAGAAGGAAGACGGAGAATGGCTTTCACCGGCAGAGATATTGGACGAAATAGGAAGAAAGAGTGCTATCTCATTGTCCAACAAGCGGGTAAGTGTATTCGGGCGGGTACTGCGCAAACATGAAATCCCTTCGAGACGGGTAAGGAGTGGTACTGTCTATCATGTTGTCAGACTCTCATAAGCTAAAACAGATGTGTTGCAGATACTTGATCTGCAACACATCTGCAATAGGTATCTGCAACGCTATAAGACATTATATTTCAATTAGATACAACGAAATTGTTGCAGATGGCAGATAATTACCACATATATTCTTCTGTGTAGGAATCGAATGCAGGTTCCTCCATTATTCCTTTCTGACGGAAGATTCTACGAATATATTCCTGTTGTTCAGGAGATAAATATTTCTCTTTACGGTAAAAGCGGTAATACATTCCGCGTCCGAAATAGCCAAGCATTTGACTTTTTAGTTGTTCCGCATCTTTGTGAGGCACGTTGTCCAACAAATGACTGATTCCCCACGCTACGCGTATTTTCTGTATCGACTTATAAAAAGAACAAGCATTTGCATCTTCCGGAATACAATTGGGATTTACCACAGACAGAGTGGGATACTGAGCGGTACTATGCACTGCGGCCAAGTGATGCAGGCATGTTTCTCCTTTCGGACATTGGTTATTGAAGCAGTGGGTAAAACCGTAGGGCACTGTCTGGTAGTCAAAGTTATCTTCCATCATCGTATTCTATTTTGCTTTTTTATTCGACAGAACAAAGTTACGGAAAATTAATTAGCAATGCAATTTATATCGCCTTTATTTTCTTTTTTTTCCCGATCTGTCCGGATAAACTCCAGGAGTCGTTCCACCGCCTCTTCTTCAGGAATATTTTTCTCCACACATACCTTACCTTTATAGAGACTGATTTTCCCCCGTCCTGCTCCTACATAGCCGTAGTCTGCATCTGCCATCTCACCGGGACCATTCACGATGCATCCCATGATACCGATCTTCAGTCCTTTCAAATGCGAAGTGGCTGCCTTGATACGGGCAATCGTCTTTTCCAAGTCGTAAAGTGTACGGCCGCAACCGGGACAAGATATATACTCCGTTTTGGAGGTGCGGGTACGTCCGGCCTGCAAGATTCCGAAAGCAGTGGTATCGACCACGGCGTGACTCAAGTTGCCCTGATTGAACAGGAAGATACCATCACAAAAGCCGTCAAAAATCAAAGCTCCCATATCGGCTGCGGACTTTATCTGCAGATTCTCCGCATCGTCTTCCGAATAATGCTGGAAGAAGACAACCGGATTTTGCAAGCCTTCCGTCATTAGTTGATGTACCAAAGCACGGTGCTCCCCCAAACGGTTCGGATGATTGCTTTGGGAAATCACCACCACCTCCGGATGATGTTTCAGGCAGGCTATCACTTCGTCCGTTTGTGCCATGTAGGACATAAACAGGAATTTAAGTTCTGCAGGGCATTCACCCATGAACGGTAGCTGTGCATGATTGAATGCAGGCCAGGTTCCGTCTTCTCCCTGCCATACATCCGCATCGAGAATATATTCTACTCCTTCTTCCCGTTGCTCGGGCAAAGCTCTTCCGGCATAAATATAGTCCGGTGTGAATTGTGGGTTTACTTCCGTCTTTCCGTCCATGCGGTCGGCAATAACCACAGGCACACACTCACCTCCGATATTACGGACAGCTTTTGTCTTGCGGCGTTCGGGAGACAAATAATTGAACTCCGGTGCTTCCATTCCCGGAATATAAGGATGTCCCTGCCTCAACAGAACATAATCCACCAGTTTGCGGGCTACCGGAATTTCAGCTTCAGGAGCTTCACTCAAAGATACCCGGATGGTATCTCCCAATCCGTCACTCAACAACGCACCGATGCCAAGGGCGGACTTGATACGTCCGTCTTCTCCATCTCCGGCTTCTGTCACTCCGAGGTGTAACGGGAAAGTCATCCCTTCTTTCTCCATGACGTCTGCCAACAGACGGACGGTTTTTACCATAACTACCGTGTTGGAGGCCTTGATGGAGATTACCACATCGGTGAAATTCTCTGCTACACAGATACGGAGGAACTCCATACAGGATTCCACCATTCCTGCGGGGGTATCACCATAGCGTGACATGATACGGTCGGATAGAGAGCCATGGTTCACGCCGATCCGTATCGCCGTGTGATTCTCTTTACAGATATTCAGGAACGGAACAAATCGGTCATGTATTTTCTGTATTTCCTGCGCATACTCCTCGTCTGTATATTCCAGTTTTTTAAAAGTACGCGCAGCATCTACATAATTTCCCGGATTGATTCGCACCTTTTCCGCATATTGAGCAGCCACGTCCGCCACTTTCGGATTGAAATGCACATCGGCCACCAACGGAACCATATATCCCTGGCTACGCAACCCGATGTTAATGTTCATCAGGTTTTCGGCCTCTTTGATACCTTGGGTGGTGAGGCGGACGTACTCTCCGCCTGCGTCAACAATACGTTTCACCTGTTCCACACAAGCCTGTGTATCCTGCGTAGACGTGTTTGTCATCGACTGGATACGAATAGAATTGGGGCCGCCCAACGGTACAGCCCCAATATTTACTTCTGTGGTCTCTCTTCGAAAATAATTGAATAGATCCATTAGTTCGTTTTATATTCAAACTTCACCTCTTTCAGTTCTTCGTTTGCTTTTACGATTTTCTTTTTCAGTCCTTCCTTGTAAGCAGCAAAAGCTTCTGCCAGTTTCTCATCGCTCAATGCCAGCATCTGTATGGCAAGAATAGCGGCATTCATCGCTCCGTTGATGGCAACGGTTGCTACAGGAATACCCGGAGGCATCTGAATGATAGAATAAAGTGCGTCCACACCATCGAGCACGGAACCTTTTACAGGTACTCCGATCACCGGCAATGTAGTATTAGCGGCAATCACACCGGGAAGAGCGGCAGCCATTCCGGCAGCAGCGATAATTACTTTAATGCCACGGTTACGGGCATTCTTCGCAAACTCTTCCACAGCCTCGGGCGTGCGGTGAGCAGAAAGAGCGTTCATTTCGAACGGTACATGCATATCATTCAGTAGCTGTGCAGCCTTCTCCATAACAGGAAGGTCGGACGTGCTGCCCATGATAATACTTACAATTGGAGTCATTTCTTTAACGATTAGTTTATTATGAATGGTTAGTGATTAATGATTGGTTTCACTCATCACTCACCCGTTAATCACTTCTTTATAAGCTTCGGCATCCAGTAAATCTTCTACAGCTTTTACATCAGTCGGTTTCAGTTTAATCAACCAGCCTTCACCATACGGATCTTTATTTACCAGTTCCGGGTTTTCTTCTAATGCCTCATTTTGTTCGAGCACCTCACCTGATACAGGCAGGAAAATATCGGAAATCGTTTTCACTACTTCGATGGTTCCGAAAGTTTCACCGGCTTCCAATGTTTCACCAACAGTCGGGATATCTACGAATACAATATCGCCCAATTGTTCCTGTGCATAATCGGTGATACCAACGTATGCAATGTCTCCTTCGACACGAATCCATTCGTGTTCGTTTGTGTACTTTAAATTTTGTGGAAAGTTCATAATGATTAGTTTTTAGGATTTATACTGTTTTAAAATAAAAATACTCGAAATAAGATGTTGCTCACCGGGTGAAGGACCAAAATGGCACATATCAGCCCGACTGCAAAGCCGGCAAACACCTCACCCAGTGTGTGGTGTCCCAGAACAATGCGTGCAGAACCCAATATACCGGCAATCAAAATAAACAGGCATAGCCATCCGACCGGATTGTAACCGAACAAGGCACTGAAAGAAACCAATCCTCCGATCACCCCGCCCATTCCTGCCATGTGCTCGCTCAACTTCCATTGAAGGTTTACTGCAATGCAAATAACGGACACTACCAGAGAAGCAAGAATGATACCGGTCATATACCACGGAATATTCAGCTTGCGCATCATCAGCAGGCAGAACACATACGAGATGATGGTCAGCAGGATAGGTACATAACGTTTCTTACGTTCACTCAACTCCTGACGGGCGAATCCATTGATCTTACGAAACAGGAAAATGGTAATGGTAGGGGTCAGTATGGTGAAGCAATAAACGATTCCCAATACGATCAACTTATATTGTATCGGCATGATACGAAGATAAGAAAACAGGAATAACGCCAGAAACGATAAAAACGGAATAGAAAATGGAGTAAAGACCATCGAGATGACTCTCGCCACCTGCAACATCGTCTTGTCCGCTATGATATGTTCTCTTTCTCTGTCCATCACCATTCATTCTTTTATACTTAATACTTATACTCATTTCCGTAGTCTCGCCACGGGGATATTCAACTGTTGACGGTATTTGGCTACTGTCCTACGGGCAATGGGATAACCTTTCTCTTTCAATATATCCGCCAATTCATCATCGGTCAGCGGTTTCTTCTTATCCTCGCCTTCAATACATTCTTTCAGTATCTTACGAATCTCCCGGACAGACATCTCTTCACCGTCTTCCGTCGTATATCCGTCGCTAAAAAAGTATTTAAGCGGATAGATACCGTAATTCGTCTGTACATATTTACTGTTGCTCACACGGGAGATAGTCGAAATATCCAGTCCCGTACGTTCCGCCACATCTTTTAAAATCATCGGTTTCAGCAACGATTCATCCCCTTCGAGAAAGAAAGGGCGTTGCAGGTCGATAATCGCCTGCATGGTAGTCATCAGGGTATTCTGACGCTGCCGGACAGCATCGATAAACCCTTGTGCCGCATCCATTTTCTGTTTTAGAAACATCATCGCTTCTTTAGATTCCTTAGACTGGTTGGCTTTGTTTTTGGTATGCTCCTCCACCATTTCCGTGAAATCACGGCTCATACGGAGTTCGGGGACATGTCGGTTATTGAGGCTTATATTGATAGTTCCGTCATCATACGTTTCCACAATAAAGTCGGGAACTATTTGTTGGAGATTCCTGCCGATTGCTTCTCCCAAAGAAGCACCCGGACGAGGATTCAACTTCGTTATTTCAGTAATGGTTTCCCGGAAAGTCTCTTCATCAATATCCAGTTTCTTTATGATCTTCTCCCAATGTTTACGGGTGAATTCTTCGTAACATTCTCTGATAATCCTTTCTTCCAGATTCAATGTAAGACCGGGAGTTTTCTCTTCTTCTTTTTTCCGGCAGATCTGTATCAACAGACATTCTTGAAGACTACGTGCACCGATACCTGCCGGATCAAAGTCCTGTAAGATACTCAATGCCTCTTCAAGTTCTTCTTCGGTCGATTCGATACCTGCATAAATCGCCAGTTCGTCACAGATACTTTCCAAAGATTTGCGAAGCAATCCGTCATCGTCCAATGACCCGATCAGATACTCAACCAGCTCACGCAGATGTTCTGTCAGGTTACGTTCACGCAACTGCTCTTTCAATGTCTCATAAAAAGAGGTGGAATCGGAAAACGGTATATCTTCCGCCTGTTCGTCTTTCGAACGGTTGTTCTCTTGCAGTTTATAGTCGGGAATATCGTCTTCAGTCAGATAGTCACTCAAAGAATCATAGTCATTGGCATTACTATCCATGCCCTCCTCTGTGCTGCCGGTATCGGAATATTCATCCGCAGCATTCTCTTCCTTGCCTTCTTCAAGTGCCGGATTTTCAAGTAATTCAGCATGGATACGGTCTTCCAGCTCTACTGCGGGAAGCTCCAACAGTTTCACGACCAGAATCTGCTGGGGCGAGAGCGTTTGTACCTGCTGTTGCGCCTGAGATTGTATTTGACGGGAACCTTGTGCCATATTCATTTTTGCTTTTTACTGTTTCTCGCTACAAAAATAACTTTTTAACGAGAGATTACACAGATTAGAGAGATAATTTTTAATCCTATAACACAAAATTCGTTATCTTTGTTGCACGAACTAAAAAATTAAGATAATATGTTTGCCAAAGAAACGTATATGCAGCGGAGAGCCCTGCTGAAAAAAAAATTAGGCTCCGGAGTATTGTTGTTTCTCGGAAATGACGAGTGCGGACTGAATTACGAAGATAACACGTTCCGTTATCGTCAGGATTCCACTTTCCTTTATTATTTCGGACTTTCATGCGCCGGACTTTCGGCTATTATCGATATAGATGAGGATAAGGAAATCATCTTTGGTGATGAATTGTCTATCGATGCAATCGTATGGATGGGTTCACAACCGACATTGCACGAAAAATGCGAACGTGTGGGTGTAAAAGATCTGATGCCGTCTGCTGATATTGTAAGCTATCTCCATCAGTGCGTGCAGAAAGGGAAAGAGGTTCACTATCTGCCTCCTTACCGCCCTGAACATAAACTGAAACTGATGGACTGGCTGGGTATTCCTCCTGTACATCAGGAAGGTTCTGTTTCATTCATCCGTGCCGTAGTTGCTCAACGCAATTATAAATCTGCAGAGGAAATCGTAGAAATAGAAAAGGCTTGCGATGTAACGGCTGATATGCATATCACAGCCATGAAGGTACTTCGTCCGGGTATGTATGAATATGAAGTGGTAGCTGAAATGAACCGGGTGGCGGAATCTAATAACTGCCAGCTCTCATTCGCCACAATTGCCACTATCAACGGGCAGACTCTGCACAATCATTATCACGGAAATAAAGTGAAGCCAGGTGATTTATTCTTAATCGATGCCGGTGCAGAAGTAGAATCCGGTTATGCGGGTGATATGTCGTCTACCATTCCTGCCGATAAGAAGTTCACCTCCCGCCAACGTGAAGTATACGAGATTCAGAATGCCATGCACTTGGAGTCCGTAAAAGCTCTTCGTCCGGGTATTCCTTATATGGAGGTATACGAGCTGTCGGCTCGCGTCATGGTGGATGGCATGAAGACACTCGGATTGATGAAAGGAAATGCTGAAGATGCTGTGCGCGAAGGTGCCCATGCTTTGTTCTATCCGCACGGACTGGGACACATGATGGGGTTGGATGTGCATGATATGGAGAATCTGGGAGAGATATGGGTCGGTTACAACGGCCAACCGAAGAGCACACAGTTCGGCCGCAAATCACAACGTCTCGCCATTCCTTTGGAACCGGGATTTGTACATACTGTAGAACCGGGCATTTACTTTATTCCGGAACTGATCGACAGGTGGAAAGCAGAAAAGAAATTCACTGACTTTATCAACTACGATGTAGTGGAGACTTATAAAGATTTCGGTGGTATCCGCAACGAAGAAGATTATCTGATTACAGAAACCGGTGCCCGCCGGTTAGGCAAAAAAATACCATTGACACCGGAAGAGGTAGAAGCTTTAAGATAAAAGGTGTCATTTAGATAATAGAAGACCTTTCTTTCTTCTATTATTCAAAGAGAGGCTGTCTAACAAGTCTTATTTTAACGATTTCACCCCTGCCAGAATATGCTTTGGCAGGGGTGACTTCTAATTACTGAGACCTGTTAGACAGCCTCTCTTTTTGATTATTGTATGATTCCGAAAGATTACCAGTTCGGATTCTGTTCTAATTTAATAGAGGGATCTCCCAATTGTTCGCTCTTACTCTTGTACAAGGATATCTGTCCTGTCGGAATAGGATAGAGATAATCTTTTTCTCCATAAACACGCAATAATGAAGTTGCTTGGATAGGTTTGATATAACCGGCATTACCTTCACGGTCTAAAACTACGTCTTTCAAATCATCAATGGTATATGAAGTCCCGTTAGCCTGATTGTATTCTTTCAAATAAGCGTCTTTATCCAACCATGCACCCAAATTTAACTTTTTGTTGATTTTCATATCTGCATAATGCAATTTGCTCCAACGGCGGATATCATCGAAACGAATACCTTCATACACCAATTCAATGCGTCTTTCACGACGTACTTCCCAAAGAATAGGAGACACTTCGTAGTCATCTGCTATCTCGGGGTTACCCAAATCACGATCCGGATCGTTGATAACCACTCCTTTTACACTAAAGTTATTTCCACTGAGTGTTACAGAAGGCATATTTACAGAAGTTCTCTTACGGATCTTATTAATGGTAATATCCAAATCATTCTGTGACAAAGTGTAAGCTCCCATATCATGTAACTCTGCGGCAGCTTCCAAATAGTTCAGAAATACTTCATTCAATTTCATAATAGGTGCATCGGTAGTATTGGTATTACTTTGTCCGGCCGCAGTATTGAACAAATCCTCATTGATAAAACGAGTACCGAAATAGCCGCCAATACCATATACAGCGCCGGTGATACCATTCAGATGTACTCCTTCAGGGTCAATATTAGCCGCTAAACGCGGATCGCGATTGGCCATTTCATCTTTGAAAACCTTATCACCTTTAAATGCACTGTTTCCTTCTTGATGGATCGGCAATCCATTATTCGTTAAATAGCTATCAACCAAATCTTTAGAAGGTCCATTTCCCAATGTCTGTTCTGATTGCCAAGACATTTCAGCATGAGTCAGAATACCTTCTACATAAGAACGATACAATATCATTTCAGGGTTATTGGCCAAATCAAGTGAAATAGTCAATGACTTGTAATCACTTGAGATTTGATATTTCTGAGTGCTCATAACCCTATTGGCCGCAGTCTTCGCAGCTTCCAGATACTTCTTGCTCATTTCTGTATTCTTCTCACGATATCTTTGCCAAGTTCCCTCAAACAACATGATACGGGACTCAAAAGCATTTACCACATGGCGATTTACACAAAGTCCATCTGTCCCATCGGATTCCCTTACATTGACTGCTGCAAACTCCAAATCGTCTAAAACCTTGTCCATGACCAAATTTCTGGAATCTCTACCTTTATAAAGGGCTTTTTCATCTGTATTATCTACAACATGGTCATAATACGGAACATCGCCAAACATCCGTACCAAACGAGCATATTCCATACCACGGAAGAATCGTGCCACACCCATCCAGTGTTTCTTCGCTTCTTCGGGTAAAGTTGAACTTTCAAGTCCGTCACATACAAGATTAATTCGACGAACATTCGCAAAAGACCAGTCGTTACTGGTTGCAGGTGCTGTGTTTGTAAAGAAAGTTGCCTCCTTCTGAGCCAGGTCATCTACCCAATTGGCTACATTCGTCCCATCGAAGAAGTCCGACTTCACCCAACCGCTTTGATAACCTGTAAAATAAATATCATACCATCCATATATTGTAGATCGGATATTATTCTCGTTGTTATAAAAATCCGCACTATTCTCTATCTGATCCATAGGCGGACGATCCAAAAAGTCCGAGCAGGAAGAGAAACTGGTGGCCAATGCTAAAACTGCAAATATTTTTGTTTTCATAATTTTATTAGAATGTAAGTTGAACACCAAATGAAATAGTTCTCATAAACGGATAACTCTTACCAAATTTGAGCGAACCGTTAGTAGCGGCCGCATTCTCTGTTGTTTCAGGGTCAACCGGAATATGGGTATGATCGAATTCGAATACATTTTCTGCACTGACATAGATACGACCACTTGTGAAAGTGATAGCTTTCATCCATTTTTCAGGAACGGTATAACCCAATGTAATATTCTTACAACGCAGATATGACATATTCTGCAAATAACGGGTCTGACGCAAAAAGTTCTGGCCGTTGCTTATCCATGAATGGGAAGTAGGCGTAGGATAGAATGCATCTGTATTTTCAGGAGTCCAATAATCCATCTGGTGTTCCAGCCAGCCTTCACCCGGCATAAATCCCGGAATGCCAATCTGGCCGACAGCCCATACATCTCTTGAGCCAATGCCCTGAAAGAATGTGCTAAAGTCAAAGTTTTTATATGTCAATGCGACAGAGAAACCATATTCAAAATTAGGCATGATATTACCAATACGTTTCAAGTCTCCATGATTTTCCAGAGTTTGTTTACCATAAGTAATTTTACCGTCTCCATCCAAATCCTTATATTTTACATCACCCGGACCATATTTAAATGCTCCTGTTTCATATAATGCCTGTGAAGGAACTTTATGGGTGTCAATAAACCACTTTCCATCCGCATCTTGATAACAATCTTCATATTGGAATAAACGATCTGTTTCATATCCCCAGATTTCACCGATAATCTTGCCCTCGTAATTACCATAAATATTCTTGTTCGGGTTATTGTACTTCGTGATCTTTTCACGAATCTTGGACAATGTCGCACGTGCCGTTAAACCGAGTCCACATGCAAATTGCTTATTATAATCTATTGCCAGTTCAAAGCCACGTCCCTGTAATTCTCCGGCGTTTACTTTCGGCATCGTTGTACTTCCGAAAGTAGAAGGCAAGGTTTCACCGGGCGAGTGCATATCGGAGGTAGTACGCTGATACCAGTCAAAACTAATGCCAAGTGCATGATTAAAGAAACGAGCGTCAAAACCCACGTCAATAGTGGTAACACGTTCCCAAGTCAACGTTGGAGAGACGACAGAGGGAACACCGATATAAGGCATCTGTTTGCCATCTATCACCCATCCGGAAGATTTATTCACAGACATTACAGAAAGGAAAGAGTTGGCTGCTACGTCCTGATTACCAATTGTACCCCAAGAACCACGTACTTTAAATTCTGAAAGTACGGGCTTTGCCCATTTCATGAAAGTTTCTTCACTCAAACGCCATCCTGCAGAGACGGAAGGGAATAAAGCCCATTGGTCTCCAGAAGGGAATTTAGAAGAACCGTCATAACGCGCATTAACTTCAATAAGGTATTTACCCATATAGTCATAGTTGATACGCCCGAAGAAACCTGCCGCTGCAAAATCATTATGATAAGTAGTACCATCTACATACTGGTCTCCAATCGCCAGATTAATTTCCGGTTTATCAAAGTTTACCAATGCACGACGGTCTGAGCTATGCCCTATTTTTTCACGGGTCTCGGCATCCATGCCCACCATTACTTTCAGATGATGCTTTTGCGCAAAGGCTTTTTCATAAGTAGCATAAGCCTTGAAAGTATTGGACATTGTGTATCGGCTACGCTCAACCACACGGTTATGAGTAGCACCATAAAAGCTTGAAGTATAAGTCAAAGGATTACTACTGTTGAACATATTCCAACCGCTGACTTCACCGCCATTACGTTTTTGATAATCATTGAGCAAAGCAAAAGTGTAATCGAAATTAATAGCCAAATCTTTAATGGGATTGATAGTGGTTCCTAGATTAACACGCATAAAGTTGTTAGTCAAACTTTCACGATTAGCCTGAGAAATTTCAGTCATAGCTGAACGAAATGGTGTTCCTTGATAATCAGCATAGGGATAGAAAGATGGCCAACGCAACAGATAATACCAAACGTCTGTATAACCGCTCGTGTATTGATACGGTTCTGATTTTGTGGAACGGGAAAACATTACATTTGCTCTGACAGACCACCAGTTACGGATTTGTGTGTTGACATTGGCATTGAAGTTGTAGCGATCATACTCGTCTGTATTAACTTTCAAAATACCTTTCTGATTCAAGTACCCTAAGCTGATATTATAGGTTGTTTTATCACTACCGCCACTAACAGAAAGATTGTGCTTTTGTTGAGGAGTCCAATTTTTCATAAACATATCCAGCGGGTCAAATTGACGATAGAAATAATATTTGCCACCACGTTCTTCAAAGTCTCTGCCTAATTGCATTTCACCCAGTTCATCCTGTGACATACCTCCATAAGTATCATTCCATTCTTTCATTTTCTCTATAGCCAACTCATCAACATTGTAACCAATAGAACTAACTGTTGAAGCTCCATTTCTCTTAGCTGCAAGCAACATAGCCCGTGCTCCTTCATAACTTGTAGCTACTTGTGGCATTACAGTCGGAGTACTCCACGAGAAGTTATTAGAGTAACTAACGCGCGGCCTATCATTTTTCTTGCCCGTTTTTGTAGTTATTAAAACCACGCCCCAAGCTGCACGAGTACCATAAATAGATGCAGAAGCAGCGTCCTTCAGTACCGAGATACTTGCTATATCATCAGGATTTACCAAACTCAAACTAGGAACCTCCACATTATCTACCAAAATCAACGGGCTTGTTCCTTCCGTTGCACTCAAAGAACCAGTAGCTCCACGTAATTTAATATTAGAGTCCACGCCAATACCACCTACATTCGTTGTAATGCTCAAACCCGGAGTAATACCTTGCAAAGCTTTTGCAATATCCGCTACAGGACGACTTGCAACAGCTTCCTGAACATCCACATTGGCTACTGCACCGGTCAAGTTTACCTTTTTCTGTGAACCATAACCTACCACTACAACTTCATCCAACAATTCGCTGTCTTCTTTCAAAATCACCTGCATATTCCGAGTTGCTTTAAGTTCTAAAGTTTGAAATCCGACAAATGATATTTTTAAAATAGCACCTGGCTTCACATCCAAGGTAAACCTGCCATCCACATCAGTAATACAACCATTGGTAGTACCTTTCTCTACAATACTGGCGCCAATAACAGGTTCACCATTAGCATCCGTTACAATCCCCGATACACTTTGGTGTTGTAACTGTTCTGTAATTTCTAGAGAATTACCTAAAGCAGTCGAGGCAGCCATTGCACTATTGTTATATAAAAATAATGCACTAATCGCTACCGCAGTTAGAAACTTGCTACTAGCCAGTCTCCATCTTTTGCGTTCTTCATTCATAAATGGTTAATGATTTTGTTAATAAATTTTTTAAATTTTGGATAAGGGTAAAAATAAGATGGAACAGTATACCTATTCCTTTATCAGTTTTTCATTAGTCCATAGGCGTTTGTTTTGTTTAATGGTTCACAACTTTATATATTATATCTCTTTTTCCTTTTATCAAGTTCTCGTGGAGTTTATCACATGTTTTAAAAATTAAAACTCTTTCCAAGAATGATCTTTATGGGGCGTCTTAAGAGATAAAACTTGTTATTAACAAAGGAGCGAAATTACATGAAAATCAGTCATTCATTTCGACTTAGCAAAGGTATGTTTTTATTTAGTATCTTGAACCTTTATTTGTGTATTTTAGGATTTATAATTATATTTTTGCGAAAGTGCGGTCCGCATCTCAATTATATGGGCATTTAAGGTTCTTCAATATTTAAAGAGTGGAATTCAATTAGTCCAGTCATTGGAGTTTCTTCAATAACATCCAACTCAATTCCAAATTCATGAGCAACTTCACGTAATATATCGGCATAACTATAGGCTAATGAACCTACAAAACGAATCGGATAATTCTTATAGTCATATTGACATACATTCCGGATGAAAAAGCTTCTTAAGTTGTTTGTTATCAAATTGAATACATAATCGTCGTTGGTGTAGTCCGCCAAAAAATAAGAAATAGTGGATAAAAAGCGGTTGGGAAATGGGCGGTTATAAACGGATTCCATAACCTCATTGGGACTGATATGGAATTTTTCAAAGAAGTCAGACGTCACATCTTTAGGCGCCAAGCCTTTTAATACATCAGATAAGAAATATTTGCCTAATACTGCACCACTGCCTTCATCACCTAAAATATATCCTCCAGCCTTTACATTCTTAACTATAATTTTCCCATCATAAAAGCATGAGTTAGAACCTGTTCCTAAGATACAAGCGATACCGGCCTCACATTTGAACAGACCACGGGCTGCAGCTAGAAGGTCACTTTCTACTTGAATAGGCGTTTTAAACTGTGCTACCAAAGAGGCTCCTAATACATTCTTTTTTTCGTAAGAAGTACAACCTGCACCATAATAATACACTTGTTCAAGCTTCTTCTTAAAGAAAATCTCTGGTAATCCTAATCGCACACTTCTACTAATTTCCCTCCGAGTTTGAAAAAACGGATTAATCCCCTCGGTGAAGGCACGCTGTATGAGGTGATTATATTCAACCAAAGCCCATTCAGTTTTTGTAGAACTGCTTTCTGCAATTAGTTTCATCGATAATCAGTTTTTAGAATTGAATGCAAATATATCGCTTTTTTATCTCCCCCCAAGGGATATCTGAGAAAAAATCTTTTTGTTGATAGAAATACACTTAATTATACTTGACATTTTGACACCTATGTTCCATCACACTTTTATAAAAAGAATTGAAAAATCCGGTGATAATTGAGTTATGAATGTATCTATTCCGATGACGAGTGAAACCTTCATTAGGATAATCCACCGTCTGGTTCATCAGGTAAACTGTTGCATTGATTTGCTCTTCAATATTTACTTAACGAGCGGTACATATTCTCCATAACCTTCTTCTTCCATTTTTTCTTTCGGGATAAAACGGAGTGAGGCACTATTGATGCAATAACGTAATCCGCCTTTATCTTTCGGACCATCTGTAAATACATGTCCCAGATGGGCATCCCCGGTCTTGCTGCGTACTTCCGTACGTATCATGCCATGCGAAGTATCTTTCTTTTCTGTAATGATGTCTTTTTGAATCGGTTGGGAAAAGCTGGGCCACCCGCAGCCCGAATCGAACTTGTCAGTAGAGACAAACAGAGGCTCTCCAGTGGTAATATCAACATAAATGCCGGGACGATACTCGTTCCAGTATTCATTGTGGAAGGCCGGTTCGGTAGCATTCTTCCGGGTGACAGCATACTGTTCCGCAGACAGCTTCTTACGGAGGGTTGCGTCGTCCGGTTTCTGATACACTTTAGCTTTCGGCGGATTCGCTTTGCGTGCCACTTCAAATAAAGCGGGATTGATATGACAGTATCCTCCCGGATTTTTATCCAGATAGTCCTGATGGTAAGTTTCTGCCGGATAGAAATTAGTCAATGGGTTCACTTCAATGACGATAGGAGTCTTGTATTGTACGGATAATAATTGAATTGCCTGTTTGATGACAGGGAGATCTTCTGTATCTACATAATAAATTCCGGTCCTATACTGGGTTCCCCGGTCATTACCTTGCCGGTTGAGGCTGGTAGGATCGATTGTCTTGAAATATAGATCGAGCAGTAAATTCAAATCTACCGTTTTCGGATCATAAACCACCTTTACTGTTTCGGCAGCATTGGTTTTTCCAGAACAGACCTGTTCATAACTCGGATGGGCAACATTGCTGTTGGCATATCCTACTTGAGTACTTTCTACTCCTCGAATTTGCTTCAGGAAATGTTCCGTTCCCCAAAAGCATCCTCCTGCGAGATAGATTTCTGCTTGATTCTTCATTGGTTTCGCAACTTCTAAAAATGTATTACTAATCATTACAATCACTATGGTGATAAAATATTTCATATCCGTTGGTTCTTTCTATAATAACGAATGAACGAACGGATATGTTTTAAAAAACTACTATATGAAACTCAACTTTCTTTCTTTTTTATTCAATGACTTGTCCTTTGTAGAAATCCAGAATTTTAGTTCTGAATAGATAGTCGTATTTGGCTTGCAACTTATCCGAAAGAGCTTTCGTCAGATTAAGTTTGGCTTCATTGTATTCCACGAAGGTAGCCTTGCCGTTATTGAACTTCTCACAGATCAGGCGGAAAGACTCTTCGTTGGCTTTTACTGCCACTTCACTGGAATTGTATTTACTTTCTGCCGCCAGAGCATTGTACCAGACTTGCTGAATTTCTTTATAGAGTACTTTTTTACTATTATCCAACTTCAAGGACAAGTCTATTTGTTGCAAACGGGCGGCGCGTACCCGGTTACGTGTGGAAAAACGATTGAAGATCGGAATGCTCAAACTGAATCCTACATACTTATTCAGGTTGTTTTTCAGCTGACTGCCGAAGCTATTTTCAGATCTTCCGCTAACCGTATAATAATTGCTTCCCAGACCGGCACTGAAAGAGAGCTGTGGACAAAAGGAACTTTGAGCAATACGAATGTTTTTAAGACTGCCTTGTAAGCGGTATTCCGCAGCCTTAATACTTGGTTTATAAGCAAGTGCCTGTGTATATATGTCATCCGGTGGAGTGAGAGATCCGAACTCTAACTCCTCTTTGGGATTTTCAAGCACAAATCCTTCAGGCGTAGGTAATTCCAGAAGTTGGGTGAGGTCTAATAATGAGAGTTTGTATGTATTGTCTGATTGTACAGCAGTCATTTCGTCCTGTGCCACACGGGCTTGTGCTTCGGCCACTTCAGAAGGAGATGCCTTACCCACTTCGTGAAGACCTTGGATGCGTTTTAGCTGGTCTTTACTTAAATCTACTTGATTATGGGCAACCTTACTTAATTCTTTATTGAATAATACCTGTAAATATGCGGAAGTGACATGGATTGCAATATCTTCTCGAGCTTTATTCAGATCTTCTATAGCGGCTTTTAAATCAAACTTAGCAAGCGAATATTGGTTGGACAGCTGCAAGCCGGTAAATATAGGTACATTTGTTCCTAAACTGAAACTGGTGTTAGCACTGTTAATGTCACTGTACGAGTTGTCTATCGGAGAAGCGGTACGTCCCCAGCTCCAGTTCTGGCTGGCGCTGCCGTTCAAATTCGGAAGTCGTGCCCATTTAGCGGTGTTTACGTTCACTTTATTTGCTTCGACATTATTGACCGATTGGCGGATTTCTATATTATGCTCAATGGCATAGTCGATACATTGCCGCAACGTCCATGTTTGCGGAGAGTTGTTCTGCGCCTGGATGGAGATAAATCCGACTCCGGCAAGCAGAAGGACTGATATGGTTTTACTAATCATTTTCATTGGGTTCAATTATTTATCTTTTTTCTCTGCACCACGTATTTTGTCTTGAGGAGTGATCCCTTCCTTGATTTCTATCTTGATTCCATCACTCATACCGGCAGTCACCTGTGTACGTCTGAATTTTTGTTCGGGTACTGAATCTGTCATGATGTACACAAAGGTAGAGTCACCACTAAACTCAATGGTGCTTTCGGGCACTGCCAATACTTGATGGGCTCTTTGTAACACGATTTCCGCATTAGCCGAATATCCGGAGCGGATCTGAACAGAGTCCGGAATGGTAATTGCAGCCTTGATTTCAAACTGGTTGGCTCCGTTGGTTTCCACTCCTTTCGGAGAGATATATTCCAGAATTGCGTTGAAAGCCAGGCTTTGTAAAGCTCCGATTGTCAGCTTTATCGGCATTTGCTCATGGATACGTCCGACTTCTGTTTCATCAATATTTCCACGGAAAATCATGTCGTTCATGTTGGCTACCGTGGCAATCGTGGTTCCGTCATTGAAAGTATTACTCATAATCACGGAGTTACCGGCTTTTACGGGTACATCCAGAATCAATCCGTCAATGGTAGAACGAATCATCGTGCTACTGAAAGAGGCGCTGTTCTTGGTTATTCCTTCTTTGACGATCTCCAGATTATCTTTGGCCGTCTGCCTCTCTTCACAGGCCTGTTTTAAAGCTACTTCACTTTTCTCATATTCTTCCCGGCTGATCAGTTGATCTTCGTACAACTTCTTCATGCGGGCAAAATCCGTTTCTGCTTGTGTTGCGTTGATCTTTGCCAAGCGCACACGACTTTCGGCAGAGTTCAGTTGCCCGAGTTCAGGGATTACTTTTACTTTGGCGATGACTTCTCCTTTTCTCACAGATTGTCCAGCTTCTTTGTATACTTCGTCGATAATACCCGAAATTTGAGGTTTGATTAAAATTTCGTCTCTCGGTTCCACTTTTCCGGTAGCTACTGTGGTCTTCTGGAGATCGGTTACTTCCGGTTGTACTATTTCGTAAATGGTTACCTTGGGCTTGGACTTCAGATAAAGGAATACGAATGTTCCGACAAGAATGATGGCAATTGCTACCAATAATGTGATTTTCAGATATTTCTTCATGACTTTATTTATGATTTTATTATTTACGATTTATGTTTGAAACTTTTCACATCTCTAAATAACTGAACAACACCTTCTCTACAATGATTTTCTAATTGTAAATCGTAGATGGCCCAATCGTCCGGCTTCCTTATTCGTCCCGGATAGCTTCAATCGGTTTGATAGCCATAGCCCGGTATGCAGGTGCCAGACCTGCCAACATCCCTAGTGTAATCAGAAGGATACAAGTGCCGATTGCCAGTCCGAAAGTAATCTGGAAGCGGACGTCCCCTCCGTCGGTGTTTGCTCCCATCTCTACGAGTTGAAGCATCATGACGGCAAAGGAAATTCCGCACATACCTGCAATGGTGGTAAGTACTATGCTTTCCGATAGAATCTGTTGCAGAATATCTTTGGGCTGTGCACCGATGGCCCGGCGGATACCGATTTCGGTGGTACGTTCTTTGACGGTTACCATCATAATGTTAGATACACCGATGGCACCTGCCAGCAGAGTGCCCAATCCTACCATCCAAACTAGTATGTTGATGCCGGTGAACAGGTTATCAACCATGGAGAACATAGCTTCGGCATTCAGACACATAACCGCCTGTTTGTCATCCGGGGCGATATAATGTGCGGCTTTAATGACCTGTTCCATTTGGGGTTGTACTTCTGATACTTTGACTCCTTGCTTTGCGGTGAAACAGATTACATCAATTTGTCCTCCCATATTGTAAGTCTGCTGCATCGTAGTGAATGGAAGAGTGACAGCTTCCGAAGCCCGTCCCTGTATATTCATATTACCTTCGGAGGAAGACATGCCAATTACTTGATAATAAATGCCGTCTACTCTTATATATTTGCCACACGGGTCTTCTCCCGGTTTGAAAAGACTCTCATAAATTCGTTTTCCGATGACACACACTTTGCGTGCTTCTTTTATGTCCACCTCATTGATGAACCTGCCGTATGCCATTTCCTGTGATTCGATGTGGAGATAATTCGGATATAATCCTTTTACGCTACAATCATATTTTTTATCTTCGTATACAGCTTTGGAGCCCCAGCGGGCTACGGACGGGGTAATGGTTTCCACCTCTTTCACTTGGGAGCGAAGCCGTTCGATGTCGGTAGCTTCCAGATTCCACCATCTCCCTTTGCGGAAACCTTTGTAGGCTTCGCCTGTTCTTTGCGAGGCGAGGAAACCGGAATTGGTGGCAAATCCTTCAAAGTTCTTTTTCATCATGCCCTCCAGTCCTTGACCGCCGCCGATAAGGGCGATGAGCATGAAGATTCCCCAGAAAACGCCGAATGCAGTCAGCAGGCTTCTCGTCTTGTTTCTTGTAATGGTAATGAGGATTTCCTCACATGTATCCATGTCTATTCTCATAATCTTAATCTGCTCTAAGTGCTTCGATAGGCCGGATGCTGACCGCTTTTCGGGCAGGAAATAATCCGGCTAGTGTACCAGCTATTATTAATGTAAGTGTAGCCTGTATGGCGATTCTTATATCTACTGTCGGGTTCAGGAAAACTGTTTCCGTCCACATTCCGGTATCCATTGTCTGATTGCCGAAAGTGCTGTTCATCCATTCGGTCGCTCCGATGCCGGTTACCATACCTATATATCCGAATATCGTGGTGATGGTAACGCTTTCTACGATAATCAGCCAGAGAATGGAAAGTGGCTTGGCTCCCAGAGCCTTGCGAATACCAAATTCGCGGGTACGTTCTTTTACGGTAATCAGCATGATGTTGGAAACTCCTACGATTCCGCTTAGCAATGTGAAGATACCGATTACCCAGATCGCAATACGTAGCATATTAGAGCCTTGCTGCTGTTGTAAATAGTTGGTGAATCGGTTCCAAATCCAGATAGCACTGTGGTCTGTCGGGTCAAAACGATGATTGGCTCCCAATACTTTACGGTAATGGGCTTCAAAAGCTTCATTGGCCTCTAGTGTTTCCAAATTACGAGTAGTCATGACCAGATTATTCAGTTTGTCTCCTTTATTATAAATCGTTTGCAGAGTGGTAAAAGGAATGTATGCATCGTTGTTACCGCTATCTCCTTTATCATTATAGAGTCCCACTACCTGATAAACCACATTACCGGCATTGACAAACTGTCCGATTGGTTCGGTATGGGTTTTATCAAAAAGAATTTCTGCTGTCTTTTTATGAAGCACAATTACTTTCCGGCGTTCTTTAATATCAATCTCATTGATAAAACGTCCTTTGAAGAGTTTCACCACTTCTACTTTTGTATGATTGGGATATACGCCGGAAAGGCTCAAATTGACGTATTCTTGCCCGAAGCTAAGATTTACGTCTCCCTGCCACACGGTTGCTCCGCTCTTGATGACATGCTCCGGAAAATAATGACTGGTAGCATCCAGATCCTTATTGTCCAGTTTCACTTGTCTTCCTTCTTTCAGACCGTCGTATGATTTGCTGGTCCATCCCGGAAAAATCTTGATGGAGTTCATGGCACGTTCGGAAGCCGATTGTTCGAAGGCGTGGATCAGTCCGTTGCCTGCACCTAGCAGGACGATAAGCATGAAGATTCCCCATGCTACAGCAAACCCTGTGAGAAAAGTTCTTAGCTTGTTACGTTTGATGGTGCTATATATTTCTTGCCAGATGTCAATCATGGTAATGTCTGTATAGTAGTGGATTTTGGATTATTTCATGATACCGTCTTTCCCGAAAGGAGAAGCATCATGGTCGATATTATCTTCAATGCGTTCGATGATTCCGTCTTTGATATGTATAATCTTGTCTGTCTGGTTGGCGACTCCACTTTCATGGGTGACAACGACAATCGTCATTCCCTGTTTATGAAGATCTTTCAGAATCTGCATTACTTCCACGGAAGTTCTACTATCCAAAGCTCCTGTTGGCTCATCTGCCAGAATGATTTGTGGTTGAGTGATTAAGGCCCGTGCGATGGCCACACGTTGTTTCTGACCGCCACTCATTTCGTTCGGCATGTGATGTGCCCATTCTTTTAAACCCAGGCGGTCGAGATATTCCAAGGCAAGTGCATTCCGTTTTTTACGACTTATTCCTTGATAAAATAAAGGCAGTGCTACATTCTCTACGGCATTTTTAAAGGAAATCAGATTGAATGACTGGAAAATAAATCCGATCATACGGTTGCGATATTCGGCAGCTTTAGTTTCACTCAAGTTCTTGATAAGTACGTTGTTCAGATAATAATCTCCGGTATCGTAGTTGTCGAGGATTCCCAATATATTGAGCAAAGTTGATTTCCCAGATCCGGACGCTCCCATGATAGAAACAAATTCTCCCTGTTCGATATTGAGATTGATACCTTTGAGTACATGGAGAGGCGATCCGTTGTTGTAGGTCTTGTTGATATTCGTTAGTTGTATCACAATTTTCTTTATTTAGTTTCTGTTTTCTGATAATTTTCTCTTATTAGACGTGTAAGAGATACGAAAAGTTGCAAACTGGTTGAATTTTTTTCAAAAAACATTTTGTAGACTCAATCTTCTTTACGTAATTTGTGTGCAGTAAACTTAGTAATTAACTAACCCTTTTAAATAAAAGTATCATGAATTCAAACATGGAAAAACCCTACGTAGTAGGTATTGACATAGGCGGAACGAACACCGTCTTTGGAATTGTAGACGCACGCGGAACTATTATTGCCAGCAGTTCGATCAAAACATCTGGCTATCCTACAGTCGAAGAATATGCTGATGAAGTATGTAAAAATCTGCTTCCTTTGATTATAGCTAATGGTGGCGTGGATAAAATCAGAGGTATCGGTATCGGTGCACCGAATGGCAATTACTATACGGGAACGATTGAATTTGCTCCTAACCTGCCTTGGAAGGGAGTTCTTCCGTTGGCAGCCATGTTTGAAAAAAGATTGGGTATTCCTACTGCTTTGACAAACGATGCAAATGCTGCTGCTATCGGTGAAATGACTTATGGTGCTGCCCGTGGTATGAAAGACTTTATCATGATTACACTGGGTACCGGTGTGGGTAGCGGTATCGTTGTCAACGGTCAGATGGTGTATGGCCATGACGGTTTTGCCGGTGAATTGGGACACGTTATCGCCCGTCGCGATGGTCGTCTTTGCGGTTGTGGCCGTAAGGGATGTCTGGAAACTTACTGTTCGGCTACCGGTGTAGCTCGTACGGCCCGCGAATTCCTTGCTGCCCGTACGGATGCTAGCTTGCTTCGTAACATTCCTGCAGAAAACATCACTTCAAAAGATGTGTATGATGCAGCTGTACAAGGTGATAAGCTGGCACAGGAAATCTTCGAATTTACAGGTAATATTTTGGGTGAAGCATTGGCAGATGCTATTGCATTCTCCAGTCCTGAAGCAATTGTATTGTTCGGTGGTTTGGCCAAGTCCGGTGATTATATCATGAAACCGATTCAGAAATCAATTGATGATAATATTCTGAATATCTATAAAGGTAAGGCTAAATTGCTTGTTTCTGAATTGAAGGATTCTGATGCTGCTGTACTGGGGGCCAGTGCATTGGCTTGGGAACTGAAAGATTTGAAAGAATAACATATCATTATTATTATAAAGGTAATGAAGTCTCGGGAGTTTATGACTTTCGAGGCTTTATTTCATTGTTTCTTTCCAGCGGAATGGATTCTCTCTATTCTGAAATGAGTTAAACCGTAACCACACATGAAGTATATAGTTCATTACTACATCACGTAGGCTCGTTTCCACGCTATTGTTACTTTTTCATTTTAAGAATGTGGACAGTGTGAAGGGGTGAAAAAGAGAACGTTGAATCACTGCAGATGGCTGTCACTTTGTGACTTGTGAGTCTGTGGAGCCTGTGAAAGACAAAAGGTTATTCTTGTCACGGCAAGAATACTTGGAGAATAGCTTCGGAGGATGATAGCGATAAAAAAAGGAACCTCAGTTACGAAGTTCCCTTTTTTATTTCGAATCGAAAAGCTCGGCTTATCCGTTAGCTCTTTTTTCTTTGATTCTGGCTTTCTTACCGGTAAGAGCACGCAGGTAATACAATTTAGCGCGACGAACCTTACCTATCTTGTTCACTTCAATGCTGTCGATAGCCGGTGATTCGATGGGGAAAATTCTTTCTACGCCTACAGTTCCTGACATTTTACGTACAGTAAAACGTTTCTTGTCTCCGTGACCGGCGATTTTGATAACAACACCACGGTACAGCTGTACACGTTCTTTGTTACCTTCGATAATACGATATGCTACTGTTACAGTGTCTCCTGCTTTGAAGCTCGGATGCTGTTTTCCGGTAGCAAATGCTTCTTCTGCAATTTTAATTAAATCCATTGTTGTTATTATTAAATTGTTTCATCGTTACAACGCAACATACCAAGTATCTCTTCTCTTGACAGCGATTGCGCGAAAGCGGTGCAAAGTAACAAATTATTTGCCAGATAGCCAAATGTTTTTGTATATTTGTGGCATATCTAAAAATAGCGAGCATGAAACATTCTTATGTAAAGTATCTGATGATGGCAGCGTTTGCAGGGGGCTGCCTGTTCACCTCTTGCCGGACTGTACGAGAGACTACGGCTCAGTATGAAGTAACCAAAGTAGAGGGTGGCATGATTACGATTGATTCTGTTTGGGACACCAATCCTGAAACGAAAGTTGCCGAAATAGTAAAGCCTTATAAGGAAAAGGTGGATGCGATGATGTATGAAGTCATTGGCACCAGTGCGATGAAAATGGAAAAAGGAGCCCCTGAAAGCTTGCTTTCCAACCTTGTTGCAGGTGTTTTACAACAAGCGGCAGTTCAGGTGCTGGGGAGACCGGCAGATATGGGATTGGTAAATTTGGGAGGCTTGCGAAATATCTTGCCCGAAGGAGATATCACGGTAGGTGATGTATTTGAAATTCTACCTTTTGAGAATTCTCTTTGTGTCCTGACTATGAAGGGAGCAGACTTGAGACATCTTTTTGAAGCGATTGCATCCTTACACGGGGAAGGTGTGAGTGGTATCCGCATTGAAATCACAAAAGATGGAAAGTTGCTGAACGCTTTTGTCGGAGAAAAGCCATTAAAGGATGATCGGCTTTACACGGTGGCCACTATCGACTATTTGGCAGATGGAAACGGACGGATGGATGCTTTCCTGCAGGCAGAAAAGAGAGTATGCCCTGAAAATGCAACCTTGCGCGGACTATTTCTTGATTATGTACGCAGACAGACTGCCGGAGGTAAAGCGATTACCTCCAAGCTGGATGGACGTATTACCGTAAAATAAATTAGGAGAATCTAAAAATATTGAATATGAAAAGATTTCAGATATCATTCTTGCTGTGTTTTGCATTGAGCTTTACTTCCTTAATTTTTGCGCAGGATAAGGGTACCAAAGAAGTGATCATTTTACAAACAAGCGATGTGCATAGCCGTATCGAACCTGTCAATCAGAAGGGCGATAAATATTATAACCAAGGTGGTTTTGTCCGTCGGGCCACTTTTCTCGCACAGTTCCGTAAGGAACATAAGAATGTGTTGCTTTTCGATTGCGGAGATATTTCGCAAGGGACACCTTATTATAATATATTCCGCGGAGAAGTGGAAATCAAACTGATGAATGAAATGGGTTATGACGCTATGACTATTGGTAACCATGAGTTTGATTTCGGTGTGGATAATATGGAACGCATTTTCAAAATGGCTAATTTCCCGATTGTTTGTGCCAACTATAATTTGGATGCTACAGTATTAAAGGATATAGTTAAGCCCTATGTCGTTCTTGAGAAATATGGTTTGAGAATTGGTGTGTTCGGTCTTGGAACCCAACCCGAAGGGATGATTCAGGCTGATAAATGCAAAGGAGTCGTTTATGAAGATCCTGTTCGTGTATCCAACGAAATAGCCGCTTTGTTGAAAGAAGAGGAAGGTTGCGATCTGGTAGTATGCTTGTCTCATCTCGGCATTCAAATGGATGAACATCTGGTTGCCGGGACGCGTAATATCGACGTGATTCTGGGAGGGCATTCTCATACATTTATGAAAGGACCCAAAACATACTTGAATATGGACGGAAAAGAGGTGTCTGTCATGCACACAGGGAAAAATGGTGCTCGTGTAGGTCGTCTCAATTTGACTTTGAAGCATAAATGAAGATAATTCTCTCGATCGTAACGCTTTTATTTCTTGTTGCAGCTGACACAATTTCGAGTCCGGTGCAGAATGTTATCACTGTTGAACCTTCGCTGGTGTATAAAGCCCTTCAGGACAAGGAGTGCCGGCACTGGGTTGATTCGGTTATGGATAAGCTTTCCTTTAAAGAAAAGGTCGGACAGTTGTTCATTCACACCATTGCCCCGGTAGATACCAAGCGAAACTTGGAACAGCTGCGCGAAGTCATCGACACGTATAAAGTGGGTGGACTTCTCTTCTCCGGTGGGAAGATGCAAAAACAGGTCGAACTGACAAATCGGGCTCAACGACAGGCAAAAGTTCCTTTGATGATTACTTTCGATGGAGAATGGGGATTGGCTATGCGCCTGCGTGGTATGCCTGTTTTTCCACGAAATATGGTATTGGGATGTATCCGTGACAACCGACTGCTTTATGAATACGGGCGTGAAGTTGCCCGTCAATGTCGGCAGATTGGAGTGCAGGTCAACTTTGCTCCGGTGGCGGACGTGAATATAAATCCTAAAAATCCTGTCATCAATACCCGTTCTTTTGGAGAAGATCCGATACAGGTCGCTGAAAAGGTTATCGCTTATGCTTCCGGTTTGGAAGGCGGAGGGGTTCTATCTGTGTGTAAGCACTTTCCCGGACATGGAGATACTGATGTCGATTCGCATAAGGCACTTCCGGTACTTCCTTTCACTCGTGAGCGTCTGGACAGTGTGGAACTTTATCCTTTTAAAGAAGCCATCCGTGCCGGATTGGGCGGTATGATGGTAGGACATTTGCAAGTTCCGGTGATTGAACCGATGGGTGGACTCCCTTCTTCCTTGTCCCGCAATGTCGTATACGATTTACTGACAGATGAGCTGGCGTTTAAAGGACTCATATTTACGGATGCACTTGCCATGAAAGGAGTGGCGGGAAATGGAAATGTTTGTTTACAGGCTCTAAAAGCAGGTAATGACATGGTATTGTCTCCCCGAAACTTGAAGGGAGAGATATCGGCTGTATTGGAAGCCATTGAAAAAGGGGAGTTGAGCCGCGAAGATATTGAAAGCAAATGCCGTAAGGTTTTGACTTATAAATATGCGCTGGGACTCAAGAAAAAGTCGTATGTACAATTATCCGGTTTGGAACAACGGATCAACAGTCCGCAAACACGTGACTTGGTTCGTCGGTTGAATGTAGCGGCAATAACTGTCCTGAACAACAAAAATCATATTCTTCCCTTGCATACAGACAAAGAGCAGACGATTGCACTGCTTGAAGTGGGAGATCCCAAAGAAACAGATGCGTTGGCGAAACAACTTTCTCATTATACATCTTTGGCTCGCTTTTCCCTTCGTGCCAATCAGCCCGAAGAGGTAAATCAGCGGTTGCGTGATTCTTTGTCTATCTATAAACGGATCATTGTAGCTGTCAGCGAACAGCGATTGGCTTCTTATCAGTCTTTTTTTGCGAAATTTGTGCCCGAAAGCCCGGTCATTTATCTGTTTTTTACTCCCGGGAAGATGATGTTGCAGATTCAGCGGGCAGTGGCTCATGCTTCGGCGGTGGTGCTGGGACATAGTTCTAATAGTGATGTGCAGCGTCAGGTGGCAGATGTGTTATTTGCCAAAGCATCTGCAGACGGGCGGTTATCGGCAAGTCTGGGAGAACTGTTCCCAACGGGAGCAGGAGTGACTATTACCCCTGAAACACCGTTGCATTTCGTTCCGGAAGAATACGGGCTTTCCTCCGCTCATCTAAAACGGATTGATTCCATTGCGTTGGATGGTATCCGTCAGGGAGCCTATCCCGGTTGCCAGGTGGTGGTTCTGAAAAACGGCCATACTATGTTCGACAAAGCTTTCGGTACTTATGCGGGCAAAGGAAGTCCTCGTGTCGAATCTACTAGTATCTACGATTTGGCCTCTCTTTCAAAAACGACGGGCACTTTGCTTGCCATTATGAAACTCTATGATAAGGGACGTTTTAATCTGACAGATAAGATTTCGGATCATTTGTCGTTTTTGCAACGTACTGATAAGAAAGATATAACGATTCAGGAAATTCTGTATCATCAGTCCGGTTTGCCCTCCTGGATTCCTTTCTACCTGGAAGCTATTGACAAGGATAGCTATGATGGAAGGTTATTCAGTGCACGCAGAGATGCTCGCCATCCGTTACAGTTGGGAGTAACCTCATGGGCGAATCCGAATTTCAAGTTCAAGAGTGAGTACGTCTCTTCCGTCAAAACCGGTGATTATGCTGTTCAGATCTGTGACAGCTTGTGGTTAAACCGTTCTTTCCGGAAAGTGATAGAAGAGAAAATTGCAGAAGCTCCGTTAAAGCAGAAACGCTATGTGTATAGTGATGTAGGATTTATACTGTTGGGAATGTTGGTGGAGCAACTGGCCGGTATGCCTATGGAAGCCTATTTGCAACGTGAGTTTTATGAACCGATGGGGTTGGAGCATACTGGTTATTTGCCTTTACGCCGTTTTGCCAAGTCGAAGATTGTTCCTTCTAATAGAGACCGTTTCTTACGTAAAGAGACTTTGCAGGGATTTGTGCATGATGAGGCCTCCGCTTTCTTTGGCGGATTGGCTGGGAATGCCGGACTTTTTTCTACTGCCCGTGATGTAGCCCGCGTTTATCAGATGTTGCTGAATGGAGGGGAAATAGATGGTCAGCGTTATCTAAGTGAGGAAACCTGCCAGTTGTTTACTACTGAAACATCGAAGATCAGCCGGCGTGGCTTGGGTTTTGACAAGCCTGATGCAGATGATCCGAAGAAAGGGAATTGTGCTCCTGCCGCACCTGCCGAAGTGTATGGTCATATCGGATTTACCGGTACATGTGCATGGGTGGATCCGGTGAATGAACTGGTTTATGTATTCCTTAGCAATCGGATTTATCCGGACGTAACAAACCGTAAATTGAACCAGCTGCATATCCGTGAGCAAATACAGGAAACGATTTACGAGGCAATGAAGAAGAAATAGAGCAGATAAAGAGGCTGTCTAACAAGTCCTATTTTAACGATTTCACCCCTGCCGGAATATGCTTTGGCAGGGGTGACTTCTAATTACTGATACCTGTTAGACAGTCTCTTTTACTTCTTTTATGATTAACGTAATATTCTGATAGCTACCGGTTCGTTTTGGAAGGATACACCCAAACGGAAACCCACATTGCTCCATTCGTCTACACTGTAATGTAGTACGTCGGCTTTGTTGGTACCCTCCGGGAGTCTGCTCACCATTCATGGTTTACAGATATTTGTTTGAGAATCCGTTTATTTAAACAGAGGTCTCAGTAGCTTGGGGATTTTTATTTTGTCAAATGTCAGTTCTGTTACCCGTTGATTACCCGTAGGGGTTAGTTGGAAGTACATCTGTCTCCGGTCTTTACTTCCGAGCGACCGGACGATCAGCCCCTTTTCCTCCAGTATTCGCAGCATTTTAGATGTGTGTGAGGGGCTTAGTTCGGTTTGCTTGGACAGATGGGTAGCCGTCACTTTCTCCGATGCCTCTTTGAGGGCACACAATATCATTGCTTCATTGAGCGTTATCTGGTACGTTTTTTCAAATGTTTTTTCAAAGTTTCTCATCGCTTTGAATACATCACACATTGCATATATTGTTTTCATACACCTTATTTGAGTATATTATTCGTTTATTTATCCCAATCATCACTATACATGATGAAGCTTTCTCTTTGTCTTTACATAAAGTAACAAATTTGCACGATTTTAGTTCTCCTTTTTCTATGGTAACGATAGATTTCTCTTCGGAGGTATCTATCTTTTGGCTTCTGCCAGTGCTACCGGACCTTGGGTCGAAGAGAACGGAGAAGCATCAACCTTTTTTTTATAAAATTTTCAGATTGCCGATAAAGGAAAAATGAATCAGTTGATCGGTATCTGTTTCCTTTTATAGAGGGGATTATTGCTCTTTATCTGCCGAGGGTGGCACGGCGTCGGCACCGCTGCCCCATGCCTTGTTCGGACGGTTGCCCATGACGAGTACCAGTTTACCACCCTCTTTCAGGTCGTCGTGGCCGAACCAGGGCTTGTTCCATTCCTGTCCGTTCAGCATGGCGCGCTGGATGTACTTGTTTTCGTCCGATGCTCCCTGCGCTTCGATTTCGAACACCTTGCCGTTGCTCAGCGTCATGCGGACGCGGTTGAAGAGCGGGCTGCCAATGTTGTAGGCGGGGAAACCGGGGGTGACGGGATAGAATCCCAGCGAGGAGAAGACCACGAACGAGGTCATCCCGCCACCGTCCTCGTCACCGGGGATGCCCATCAGGTCGTTGCGGAACCATGTGCGGAGCATCTGTCGGATGCGTTTCTGCGTTTTCCAAGGCTGTCCGGCGTAATTATAGAGATAGGGCACGTGCAGGGACGGTTCGTTGGCCATTGAGAACTGACCTACGTTGCCCGTGTGGTCGGGCAGTTGGGCGTAGAACTCGAATTTGCTGCGTCCCAGCGGTTCGCTGAAAGTCCGGTCGAGATTGGCGATAAACCGCTCGTTGCCACCCATCAGGCGGATGAGGTCTGCCACGTTGTGGGGCACATCCCAGCGATAGACCCAGCCGTTGTTCTCACCGTAATATTCGCGGGCGCCCATGCCACCGGGGAAGCGGTAGTCGAAGGGCTCTATCCAGCGTCCTTCCTTGTCCTTGGGGTGGAAGAAGCCGGTCTCGGCGTTGAAGAGGTGGCGGTAGTTGTGCGCGCATTGCAGGTAGTGTGCGGCTTCGTTCGTCCGTCCCAGGGCGGCGGCGATGCGCGAGAGGCACCACTGGTCGTAGCTGGTTCCCAGCGTGACGGCTACGGGCTGGCGTTTCTCGAAGGGATGCACGTTGGGATCGGTCTCCGCTTCGCCCGGACGGAGGGCAGGGATGTAACCGTGGTCGCGATAGAAGGCGTCCAGCCATCCGGCAGGCTTGCCCGACCAAGGGGCAAGAGTCTTCTCCTCCATGCCTCGGCGGCAGGCTTCGTATGCCTTGGCAGTGTCCACCTTCAGCCCCTTTGCCAGTGCGTCGGCCACGGTTGCCACGGCATGGTTGGAGTTCATGCGGCGCGTGTCGCCCGTGGTCTCGGGGAAGGTGGGCATCCACATATTCCCCATCTGTTCGGCCATGCGCAGGTAAGAGGCGATGATATCCTCCTCTTTCCGTTGGTCGATGAGCGCGCGCAGGGGATGTGCGGCGCGGTAGGTGTCCCAAATCCAGTCGTCGGTATAGAAGGGCGTGCCACTGTCTTCGTGCACCTTGCCATCGAAGGCGCTGAAATAGCGTCCGTCCTCGCTCATGCATACGGGACGCTCGAAGGTGCGGTAGAGGGAGGTGTAGAATACGGTCTTCTCATCCTCCGTTCCTCCTTCCACACGGATGCGGCCCAAGGCCTCGTTCCAGGTCTCCCGTCCGGCAGTGGCAAGGGCTTCGAGGTTGTAATCCTTCTGTTCGCGGCGTAGATTCTTCTCGGCCTGCTCCTCGCTGATGAAGGAGATGCCGTAGCGCAGGCTGACCGAAGTGGTCCCGTCGGCAAAACGCCAGGCGGCGCAGGCGTTGGTACCTTCCGTCCGATCTTGGGTCTGGTCGATGGTTCCGGTCTTTACGATGCCGGATTCCACGGGTTTCTCTTTCGTCTCGATATATAAATAGACGTTTGTATTGGCGCTCAGTTGCTGATGTCCGCAGATGAAGTTCTCACCGGTGCGGATGGCACCGTTGCGCGAACGGACGATGAGGTAGGCGGGTCGTCCCGCCTCGAAAGTGATGCGGTAGATAGCCGATTGGTGCGAGAGGGCATACTCAGCGCTCATGCGGTTGTCGTCCAGGTCTACGCTATACGAGTAAGGAGTGATCTGCTCGTTGTCGTACGTATAGGCTACGGTCGGGCGCAGGCTGTCTCCCTGATAAGGGGTGAGACTGAACGCCGAACGTTCGCGGTGGTTGGTGACGATGACGGGCAGGCCGTTCACCGTCTCGGACGTGTAGTCGGCACGTTCGGGATAGACCCGCAGCATGCTGTTAGGCAACTGGATGGTGGGGAACGTCGGGACGAGCAGATGGCTGACATTGCCTATGTAGGGGTTTACATAGTCCACCGGACTTTTCTCCGGCGCTGCCTGTCGTGTTTCGTTACAGGCTCCCAACATCAAGGCCACTGCTACGGAAACGGATAAATGTGTAAGTTTCATGATATATTACGTTTTTTGTTATTTCATTCTTTTCCGAGGACAAAGATAGGAATAAGCTCTTATCTTTTTGCTTAAAATGGAATTAACCGAGAATTAAAATTGGATTAGGAAGATAAAACAGTGTTGTTTTGTCTCGTCAGGTTTCTAGGAACGATGAAACAGCGTTCTTTTGTCTCGTCAGGTTTCTAGGAACGATCAAACAGCGTTCTTTCGTCTCGGTAGGTTTCTAAGAACAATAAAAACAGTGTTCTTTCGTCTCGGTAGGTTTCTAGGAACGATCAAACAGCGTTCTTTTGTCTCGGTAGGTTTCTAGGGACGATCAAACAGCGTTCTTTCGTCTCGGTAGGTTTCTAGGAACGATAAAACAGCGTTCTTTTGTCTCGTCAGGTTTCTAGGAACGATCAAACAGCGTTCTTTCGTCTCGGTAGGTTTCTAGGAACGATAAAACAGCGTTCTTTCGTCTCGGTAGGTTTCTAGGAACGATAAAAACAGTGTTGTTTTGTCCTTGATGAGCATCCGCAGACGCGCGTTTTTTGTTATGTGATGCATCTGTTTGAATGATCGGGTTACGATTTGTTTTTATCCGGACAGGCTGCCGTATGTGTGCATAGCCTGACCGTCCCTCGGGCATCTCCTCGCTCAGTGGAATTTCGCCCTTCAGCTTCCGCACCGCCTGTCCCGCCAGCCAGAGGTAATGGCCGCGACCTTCCAGATTGCGATAGGCAAAGGAGTTGATATTCCACGGTGAAGGAATCCTGATGCGTGTTGTGCTCCCAATTTGACTTAATAGAAAACGGTCAGACTTTTTCGTCTGACCGTCTGTTGTGGTGCCACCAGGAATCGAACCGGGGACACAAGGATTTTCAGTCCTTTGCTCTACCAACTGAGCTATGGCACCCTCATATTAGCTTGATTCAATTGAGTCTCTTTTGTGGATGCAAAGGTAGTGAAACTTTTGGATTTTGCAAGTCTTCCGGAAATAAAAAAACACTGATAAAAAGTTAGCCGGCTAATTATCAGTGTTGTATAAGATAAAATATTTCAGGTATGTAATGAAATCTATTGCTTATTTTCCTTTAATGGATTCCATCCCTGTGCTTTTAATTCGAATTCTTGGCCATCACGAGTAATCAATGCACAGCCAAGTTCGGGCTTGGTTATATGTCCAATGAGACGGACTCCGTCCATTTGTGATACTTTCTCATGCTCGGCGATGGAAACGGTAAAGAGGAGTTCGTAATCTTCTCCGCCGTTTAAGGCACAGGTGGTAAGATTCATGTTAAACTCTTCAGCCATCACAGCTGTCTGATAATCAATCGGGATATGCTCTTCGTAGATGCGGCAACCGGCATTGCTTTGTTTACATATATGCATCAGCTCTGATGACAGACCGTCAGAAATGTCCATCATAGAAGTGGGGACAATCTGGGCGGCTGCCAGTTTCTCAATGATATCTTTGCGCGCTTCCGGTTTCAATTGGCGTTCTAATAAATATTCTTTGCCGGAGAAATCCGGTTGGATATCTTTATCACCTTGCAATACTACCTTTTCGCGTTCCAAAAGTTGTAGCCCCATATAGGCTGCTCCCAAATCACCGCTGACGCAGATCAGGTCGGTGTCTTTGGCTCCATTACGGTAAACTACTTTATCCTTGTCGACATCGCCAATACAGGTGATACTGATAGTGAGGCCTGTCAGAGAAGAAGTGGTATCACCTCCCACAATGTCGACATGGTATTGCTGGCAAGCCAGACGGATACCGGAATAAAGTTCATCCATATCTTCCACACTGAAACGCTTGGAAAGACCCAGAGATACCGTAATCTGCCGGGGAGTGCCGTTCATGGCATAAATATCAGAGAAATTAACTACTGCTGATTTATATCCCAAATGTTTCAAAGGAACATAAGTCAGGTCAAAATGCACACCTTCCATAAGCAGGTCGGTTGTTACCAATACTTGCTTTTCTGAAGGGTAGGAGAGAACGGCGGCATCGTCGCCCACCCCATATTTGCTGGATTCATTTTCTAGTTCGATTCCTTCGGTGAGGCGGTCAATCAGACCAAACTCACCGAGCGATGCTATTTCTGTTCTCATAAATCGGGATGATTGTTTAGGCACGGTTGATAAGTTCGCGCATGATTGTGGTCATTTTCGGTTGAGCGGCATCAGCAGCTTTCTGAACCTCTTCGTGCGTTACTTCTACGATTTTTCCTTCTACTCCCAAGTCGGTAATGACGGAAATACCGAAGACTTTGATACCACAATGGTTGGCTACGATAACTTCCGGAACGGTAGACATGCCAACCGCATCAGCACCAAGGATATGGAATAGTTTGTATTCGGCAGGAGTTTCGAAAGTAGGACCTTGGGTACCAATATACACTCCGTGCTGTACTTTGATCCCTTTTTCTTTGGCAATTTCGTCAGCTTTACGGATCAGTTCCTTGCTGTATGCTTCGCTCATATCCGGGAAGCGAGGTCCGTAAGGGATATTCTTTCCGCGAAGCGGGTGTTCGGGGAAATAGTTGATATGGTCGGTGATGATCATCAGGTCACCGATTTCGAAATCCGCATTGGTACCGCCACTGGCATTGGATACAAACAAAGTTTTGATACCTAATTCACGCATGACACGTACAGGGAAAGTTACTTCTTTCATGGAATAGCCCTCGTAATAGTGGAAGCGTCCTTGCATAGCCATGATATCCTTATTGCCTAGTTTGCCGAAAATCAGCTTACCGCTGTGACCTTCGACGGTAGATATCGGGAAGTGGGGGATATCCGAATACTTTATTTCATACTTCTCGGTAATTTCGTTTGCCAAACTGCCAAGTCCGGTGCCTAGTATAATAGCAGTTTCCGGACAGGTATGCATCTTACCTCTCAGATAAGCTGCGGTTTCTTGTATTTTTTCTAACATAGTCAATAATATGTTGGTTAAATTTATCTTGTTGATTCTGTAATATTTCAATTTCAATAGGCAAGGCATAGATAAATGGTTTCAAATCCTTGTCCAAAGCCGGATGGTTAATCAGGCGTGTTGCATCTTTCTCAGTGGTAATAATCAACCGGTGTTCTCCTTTCAGTTTATGAAACCGTTCTTTGATAAGCTGTATATCCCGATGAGTGAAATGGTGGTGATCGTCAAACGATAGTAAATCTATTTGTTGGGTACACCCTTCCAGTCTCTCGAGAATAGGGGTAGGTGAGGCGATTCCCGTCATCAATAATACATCAGTGTTTGCCAATGAGGACAAAGCAATCTCATGGTTTGCCGAAATGGCATTTGTATCCGGAGATGTAATAGGGAACACAGGTTGTAGGTTGCCATACCGGAACGATGAGAAGAATAACTGTTGATATGGATAAAGGTTCAGTCGTTTCGTGATGATGTTATAATCAATAGGTTTGATGTCTTGCGGGCATTTGGTGACAATAACGATTTGTGCCCGGTTTTTGCCGCTAATTGGTTCACGAAGCCGTCCGGCAGGGAGCAAGGTGTCATCACAGAATAACCGGTGATAATCCGTTAACAGAATATTCAATCCCGGCTTGACGTATCGGTGTTGGAAAGCATCGTCCAATAGGATAACTTCTATTGATGGCTTTTGCAGTGCAAGCAACTTTTCTATGCCATGACAACGCTTTTCATCGACAGCGACTGCGATAGACGGGAATTTTTGATGCATCTGGTAAGGTTCATCGCCAATGCTTCTTGCCGTACTTTCCGGAGCTGCCAGTATATAACCTTTCGTGTGCCGTTTGTATCCCCGGCTTAATACAGCTACCTTATATTGATTACAAAGAAATTTTATCAGATATTCAGTGTGCGGAGTTTTTCCTGTCCCTCCTACAGCGAGATTACCCACATTGATGATAGGTATATCAAAACTCTTTGATTGGAGAATTCCCCAGTCAAAGAGTTTATTTCTCATCATTACCACTGCTCCATAGAGCCAGGATACAGGGTAGAGCCACTTATGTATCTTGATAAAGTGTTCGTCCATGTATTACGGTTTATTTAATATTCAGTTCGAACGGAATACGTGTCTGAATCATAGATTGTTCTTGCAGATTTTTTAGTAAACCGAATTGCTGATAGTACTCTCCTAATTTACTTTTCAGTAATTGTGATTCTATATAATTCTTCGGTTTCGTTTCAAGCAGGGAAGACAGGAAATCTTGTCTCTCAGGATAAGACACAACGGTGTAATTCTCGATACCGGCTTTTGCAACAGCTATATCCAGTGCCTTGTCAATGCCTCCTAATTCGTCTACTAATCCCAACTTCTTAGCAGTTTCTCCAGTCCATACGCGACCTTCGGCAATCTTTTCGATAGCTTCCTTCGTCATGTGACGTCCTTCGGCACAACGAGTTACAAAGGTATCGTATCCTTCAGTTATCATCATTTGAAGCAACGATTTCTCATCCTCGTTAAACGGGCGCATGATATTTCCGAAATCAGCATATTTATTTGTCTTTACTACGTCATAACTTAAGCCGATTTTATCAGTCAATCCTTTCACATTAGGAATCATACCAAAAATTCCAATGGAACCGGTCAGGGTAGTAGGCTCTGCAACAATTGTATCGGCAACGCAAGAGATGTAGTAACCTCCTGAAGCAGCATAATCACCCATAGAAACAATAACCGGTTTCTTTGTTTTCAGCTCTTTCACAGCATGCCAGATTTGTTCAGAAGCGAAAGCACTTCCACCTGGAGAGTTGACACGGAGTACAACAGCTTTCACATCATCATTATCTTTCAATTTGCGCAGGTCACGAATGACTTTCGAACCGACAATTCCGTTTTCGGAAGTTGCAGAGCTCGGATAGTCTGTAATCTCACCGGATGCATAATAAACAGCCAGGATATTACCGCTTCTGTCTTTCGGCACATTGTTCTTTACGTTTATCATGTCGCTCAATCCTACTATAGGAAGATTGTCATCTTCATCGATCTCTACCCATCTCTTAAGATAATTGCGCACATCATTGCGATAAATCAGTGTATCGGCCAATCCGCATTTTATACTCTCTTCTGCCGGATAGAACATGAGCATGCGATCGGCATAAACATTCAGTGAGTCTACAGAAATATTACGTGAAGTAGATACACCTTCCGTAACCTGTTCCCAGATAGAAGTGATAAAAGTGGTAACCTGTTCGCGGTTGGCAGGACTCATTTCCGTAGCGATAAACGGCTCTACGGCAGATTTGTAAGTTCCCACCTTGAACACTTGCATCTCAACTCCTATTTTTTGCAGCAGATCTTTGTAGAATAGGGGAGCAGAGGCGATACCCCGCCATTCAATCATTCCTTTGGGATTGAGTAGCACTTTATCGGCTGCGCTGGAAAGATAATAAAGTCCCTGCGTATAGGAATCGGCATAAGCAATAACGAATTTCCCATTTTCTTTGAAGTCGAGCAGTGCGTTGCGGATTTCTTGCAAAGAAGCATAAGAAGTGTTTAATGAATTTGCCTGCAAATAAATTCCTTTAATATGTTCGTTTTCTTTAGCCTTCTGGATGGAAGAGAGAATATCGTCCAGTCCGTACGTGTTAGCCCCGTCACCTAACCACTGTGATAAAATACCCAGCGGGTCTTCTTGCGTACGTTCAACCAGCGTTCCGTTTAGGTCGAGCATCATTACAGAATTCTTTTTTACGATTGTTTCTGTGTCCGAAGCAGACATGATGCCCAACAATGTTATCATGCTGATTATAAATAATACAATACTTGACAAAATGATACCTGTCACTGTGGCAAGTGTAAATTTCAAGAAATCTTTCATTATACTTATTGTTTTTTTGCGCCAGCTTGTTATTGAGCTAACAAAGATAAATAATTGAGTTGATATTTATTCTATAAGTCGTATGAATTTTTGTTTTATCACAGTGAATCTGCATGAATAGGAACTTCCTTCATTTAAAATTTAAGTATATTTGTCTGTCTCAAATCTTTTTAAATGAGAAGATTTCTCTAATTTTGTGGCATAGCTATTAATACATTGAATAATATGATCCTGAAAAAACTCACATCGATTCTTTTACTACTCTTGTTTGTATGGACGGTACAAGCACAAACTGCTCGTGAAGAGATCCGTGCAAACCGGTATTTGTCCGCTAATAATTATTATGCATATCCTACGCCTACTGCTAAGCAGACTGCTCCTCCTAAAGGGTACGAACCTTTTTATATCAGCACATATATGCGTCATGGTTCACGGTTTCTAATTGATCCGAATGATTATCGTTTTCCCAAGCAGACTTTATTAAAAGCCGACTCTTTAAACAAACTAACCTCAACAGGTAAAAATACACTGGATATTGTTTTGCGCATGGCTGATATGGCGGAAGGCCGCCTGGGTGAACTGACTTCGGTGGGAGCGCGCCAACACAGAGGAATTGCAAAGCGTATGTATACTAATTTCCCACAGATATTTGTTGATGGAACAGAAGTGGATGCCCGTTCCACAGTTGTCATCCGGTGTATATTATCCATGACATCCGAATGTCTTCAATTGCAAGCGATGAATCCTAATCTACGTATCAAGAATGATGCAAGTTACCATGATATGTATTACATGAACCCTCCTGCTAAGAAGTTGAGCAAAATAGCTGGTTCCGATAAAGTAAAAAAGGTTCGGAAAGATTTTGAAGCTATCCATGTGCGTCCGGAACGGTTGATGAAAACATTGTTTACAGACGAAGCGTATGTAAAAGCCAATGTTGATGAAGCACGTTTGATGAGACGTCTTTTTGATTTGGCTTGTAATATGCAGAGTCATGATACGGATATGCAGTTATATTCTCTTTTCACAGATGAAGAGTGTTATGATTTATGGAGTTGTAACAACTTGTATTGGTATCTGACACACGCTTGCTCTCCTGTTACGGATGGGCTGATGCCTTATCGAGAAGCCGATTTGTTACGTAATATTTTGGACAGGGCAGATGCTGCTTTGAAAGAAGGTAAGAATCAGGCCACTTTAAGATTTGGTCATGAGTCTTGTCTGTTGCCGTTGGTTGCTTTATTGGAGCTTAATCATTATGGAGAATCTTACTCTGATGTCGAAAAGTTATCCGAACAATGGAGAGCGTATGATATTTTCCCGATGGCTAGTAACGTACAATTCGTCTTTTTCCGTAAAAAAGGCAGTAACGATATATTGGTAAAAGTATTACTTAATGAAAAGGAAACCAAACTACCGATGAGAACAGACGTGGCTCCTTATTACCACTGGAAAGATGTAGAAAGCTACTATCGTGAAAAATTAGATAAATATCAGCATCTGTAATGTGACATTGACCTAACATTATTATATTTACCATGAGAAGAATTCCCTCCTTTATGGCTGCAACTCTGGCAGCAGGCTTATTTTTTTATTCTTCCTGTACTCCAATTGAAAAAGCGGATACAAGGGATTATACTCAATACGTTAATACCTTTATCGGTGCCGCTGATAATGGTCATACATTTCCCGGTGCATGTTGTCCTTTCGGAATGATACAAACCAGCCCTGTGACGGGGGCAGTCGGTTGGCGCTACTGTTCTGAATATGTTTATGAGGATTCTCTGGTTTGGGGATTTACACAGACACATTTGAATGGAACAGGGTGTATGGACTTAGGCGATATTTTGGTGATGCCGGTCACGGGTACACGCGTTCGTGCATGGGATGCTTATCGTAGTCATTTCCCTAAAGACAAAGAAGCGGCTACTCCGGGATATTACACAGCGGAACTTTCCGATCCACAGGTGAAAGTGGAATTGACAGCATCCATACATGCTGCCCTCCACCGTTATACTTATCACAAAGCTGATTCTGCTTCTATATTGATCGACCTGCAACATGGTCCTGCATGGAGAGAAGAGCAATATCATTCACAGGTCAATAGTTGCGAAGTAAATTGGGAGGATGCGCAGACACTGACAGGACATGTCAATAATACGGTATGGGTGAATCAGGATTATTTCTTTGTGATGAAATTCAACCGTCCGGTAGTCGATTCGATTTATCTTCCGATGAGAGAGACAGAAAAAGGCAAGCGTATCATTGCCTCTTTCGATATGCAGCCGGGAGACGAGCTGATGATGAAAGTGGCTCTTTCTACCACCAGTGTAGATGGAGCTAAGAAGAATCTGGAGGCTGAAATTCCCGCTTGGGATTTTGAAGGAGTGAAGACTGCTGCCCATAATGAGTGGAATAACTATTTGAGCCGCATAGAAATAGACGGTACGGATGATGAAAAAACAACTTTTTACACTTGTTTCTATCATGCGTTGATTCAACCCAATCAGATTTCGGACGTAGACGGAATGTATCGCAATGCCGCCGATTCTATTGTAAAAGCCGGAACGGGTATTTTCTATTCCACGTTCTCTTTGTGGGATACTTATCGTGCCGCTCATCCGTTTTATACTTTAATGATTCCCGAACGTGTGGATGGTTTTGTGAATTCCCTTATTGAACAAGGTGAAGTGCAAGGCTTCTTGCCCATTTGGGGGTTGTGGGGGAAAGAGAATTTCTGTATGATTGGTAATCACGGTGTATCAGTTATTGCCGAAGCTTATCGTAAGGGATTTCGTGGTTTTGATGCTGAACGTGCTTTCAATATAATAAAGGAGACGCAGACAGTGTCTCATCCGTTGAAGTCTGATTGGGAAGTTTATACAAAATATGGTTATTTCCCGACAGACTTGATAAAAGCAGAATCTGTATCTTCTACTTTAGAGTCAGTATATGATGATTATGCAGCTGCAGATATGGCACGTCGTATGGGTAAAGAGGAAGATGCCGCTTATTTTGAGAAACGTGCAGATTATTATAAAAACCTGTTCGATCCGGAAACGAAGTTCATGCGTCCGCGTAAGGCTGACGGAACTTGGAAAACCCCATTTAATCCAAGTGCTCTAGGACATTCAGAGAGTGTCGGTGGAGATTATACGGAAGGAAATGCGTGGCAATATACCTGGCATGTACAACATGATGTTGCGGGATTAATCCAGTTGTTGGGGGGTGAAGAAGCTTTCTTGAATAAATTAGACTCATTGTTTACAGTTAAGTTAGAAGGTGAAAGTTTAGCAGATGTTACCGGATTAATCGGGCAGTATGCCCATGGCAATGAGCCAAGTCATCATGTAACTTATTTATATGCACTGGCCGGGCGTCCGGAGCGTACACAGGAACTGGTTCGCGAAATATTTGATACTCAATACAAAAACAGACCTGACGGACTTTGTGGAAACGATGATTGCGGGCAGATGTCTGCTTGGTATATGCTTAGTGCGATGGGATTCTATCCGGTAGATCCGGTGAGTGCGGAATATGTATTCGGTGCTCCACAGTTGCCGAAGATGACTTTGCATTGGGGCAGTGGTAAGACTTTCACGATTATTGCGGAGAATTTGTCGAAAGAACATAAATATGTAGATAGTATTACATTGAATGGCGAACCATATACGAAAAAAACAATCTCACATGAAGATATTGTAAAAGGGGGGACGCTGGTATACAAGATGAAGTAATAAATTCATTTCCGTACTGTTATGGGACTGATGACTTTAATTGATAGTGGTTGGGATCATAACTTACAGTAGTAAGAAAAAAAATGCTGCAAGAATAAGTTGTATGACACCCAGGTGTCATACAACTTAATACTACCCAATGAAATCAATTTGAAGCCATACGATTAAGTTTGTATGAATACAAACTTATTCCGGTACAATTCTGCTCACCTCTATACGTTGCTTTTCAAACTTCTCATTATTAGTGTTGCGGTTGCTGACCTCTTTACAGCGGATAGGTGCACTCATTTCAAGCAAGCGTAAAATCTCATTTAAAGATTCACCTTCAAAAGTAGCTTTATAGGAGTACTTCCCTAACTCGCTGTCTTTCAGAATAAATTCTACGTTATATGTCTGTCCCAAACGCTTGAATACATATTCCAGCGGGTCGTCTCTAAAAATGAGTATTCCATCTTTCCATGAGCACCATTTATAAGTATTGGTCTTGTTGACATTACACAAAGAAGTGTTCGGATTATAGTCAATTTTCTCTCCCGGTGAAAGGGAGATTGTTTTTTGCTTGTCAAGAGTTACTGCTATCTTTCCTTTTACTAATGTCACAGCTGTTACGTTGTCCGAAGTATATGCGTTCACATTGAAGGTTGTGCCGGTAGCTTCTACAGTCAGTTCTTTTGTTTGTACGATGAAAGGATGTTCCTTGTCGGATTCCACTTCAAAATAGGCTTCACCTTGCATTGAAACCACTCTTTGTTTATCAGATAAGGAAGGTTTTAAGAAACGTATCAATGAATACCTTGCTATTGCCGAGAAGCATCATATCTTTACCATCTTCGTTTTCTTGGATGATTGCTGGAATCCTGTTTATCAGGCTGGCAAACAACCGGAACCACAGCAGGGAGTGCACAACTCGGGATGGGCACGTGATCCGGGTGTTCTATATTATAAAGGTGATACAGCTATGATTCTTCCAATATTGGAAAGTTATGTGAAAGATATCCTGACTACCTTTAAGGATGATAAGAGAATCGTATTATGGGACTTATATAATGAACCCGGAGGTTCGGGAGGATATAAATATGGGGACAGAAGCTTGCCATTATTGCAGAAAATATTTATGTGGGGACGGATGGTAGATCCGTCGAAACCTCTGTCGGCCGGAGTTTGATTGAAGCGATACGGTCGCCCGATGATTTGTACGGAATATATGGCACGTATCAAAAATAGTACTTTTCAAAACATTATGCCAATGTTGAAGAAAGAAAATATTGGCGCAATCAACTGGGGACTTGTAGCCGGAAAAACAAATACGATCTTTGCGTGGGACACTCTGTTGCCTGATGTTGTTGAACCTCCATTGTGGTTCCATGATATATTCCGTAGTGATGGAACCCCTTATTCGGAAGAAGAAGTGGAATGTATTCGTTCATTAACTAAATAATTCCCTTCCTTTCCTCACAGCTATCCTTAGCATGGAAACTGGAAAAAGATAGTGTGGAAGTCAGGTATTTAAAGAATACATTCATACTGTCCTACACAATATTCCGGTTATTTTCCACCCAAGCTGAAGTGTTTATCAGAGGCATTGAGGTTGCATGAATGGAGAAAAGAGTCCTTTGCTGGGCAAGGCGGGTATTAACTGTTGCCAGTTTAAGCTAAATCTGTGATTCTCTTTGGGCAATAACCGGAGGGTGGGGACAGTGGGGACACTTTTTCCGATTCGCTCACACACACGCACATACACGCACACACACGTGCGCGCGTAACAAGATTTATCCCTTTTTATTTATATATCTCCCCTTTGCTCCTTGTCCCCGGTTGGTATTCCGTTCGTTACTTCATCGGTTCGGTTTTGCAGATAAGTCATGTCCCGTTTGCATTTCTGATGTTTGCGGCATCCCCCATGTGTGATCATCTTCTATACCTAATATACGCGCACGCGTGTGTGAGTGAATCGGGACAAGTGTCCCCACTGTCCCCGCCCTTTATAAACAAAGAATCCGGTCCGATTTCTAAAGCTACGCTTTCCGGTTTCTAAAGCTATGCTTTCCGTTCTCTAAAACGCCGCCTTGCCGGAGTATGAGTGAATTCCCCTTGAGCATGAGTGAATCCGCTTTATACTTTACCTGTCCTGTTTCTAAATTGCTCCGTTCTTCTTCCGATTCTTTACCGGACAGCTTCACAAAGAAGAAAAAATATGTTCTACAACATCGTTGTCAATCAGCGTGTTAGTATAAATATGCAAAAAAGTTCAGAAAAAAGTGTCGGATATATTTGGATTGTAGATTAAAAGTCTGTACTTTTGCACCCGCTTTCCGAGGGAGGACAGCCTGACAGGTTTGACATGATGCTTGCCGCATAAGGCACCTTTAAAATAAAGACAAAAAACTTTCAAAAAAGTTTGGAGTTAATACATAAAAGTCCTTATCTTTGCATCCGCTTTCTAAAAGAAAGCGCGTGTTTCTGACACGTCAGTTCTTTGAAATATTGATAAACAATACAAGTAGTACAAGTAAAGAAATAGAACCGTCAATACTTGTCTGATATATATGAATATATGTACAGGCACAGGTATTGTAATAAAGGTCAATGAAATTACGGCGTCCTGAACAGAGCAATATGATATCCTTGATTGGATATTCGAATGATATTTTTACAATGAAGAGTTTGATCCTGGCTCAGGATGAACGCTAGCTACAGGCTTAACACATGCAAGTCGAGGGGCATCATGAAGGTTTGCTTGCAAACCTTTGATGGCGACCGGCGCACGGGTGAGTAACACGTATCCAACCTTCCGTTAACTCGGGGATAGCCTTTCGAAAGAAAGATTAATACCCGATGCCATATCATCCCCGCATGGGGATGCTGTGAAAGGAATCCGGTTATCGATGGGGATGCGTTCCATTAGTTAGTTGGCGGGGTAACGGCCCACCAAGACGACGATGGATAGGGGTTCTGAGAGGAAGGTCCCCCACATTGGAACTGAGACACGGTCCAAACTCCTACGGGAGGCAGCAGTGAGGAATATTGGTCAATGGACGGAAGTCTGAACCAGCCAAGTAGCGTGAAGGATGACTGCCCTATGGGTTGTAAACTTCTTTTATACGGGAATAACCGGTCCCACGTGTGGGACTCTGCATGTACCGTATGAATAAGGATCGGCTAACTCCGTGCCAGCAGCCGCGGTAATACGGAGGATCCGAGCGTTATCCGGATTTATTGGGTTTAAAGGGAGCGTAGGTGGACTGTTAAGTCAGTTGTGAAAGTTTGCGGCTCAACCGTAAAATTGCAGTTGAAACTGGCAGTCTTGAGTACAGTAGAGGTGGGCGGAATTCGTGGTGTAGCGGTGAAATGCTTAGATATCACGAAGAACTCCGATTGCGCAGGCAGCTCACTGGACTGTCACTGACACTGATGCTCGAAAGTGTGGGTATCAAACAGGATTAGATACCCTGGTAGTCCACACAGTAAACGATGAATACTCGCTGTTTGCGATATACAGTAAGCGGCCAAGCGAAAGCATTAAGTATTCCACCTGGGGAGTACGCCGGCAACGGTGAAACTCAAAGGAATTGACGGGGGCCCGCACAAGCGGAGGAACATGTGGTTTAATTCGATGATACGCGAGGAACCTTACCCGGGCTTAAATTGCAAATGAATGACCAGGAGACTGGTCCGCCGCAAGGCATTTGTGAAGGTGCTGCATGGTTGTCGTCAGCTCGTGCCGTGAGGTGTCGGCTTAAGTGCCATAACGAGCGCAACCCTTATCTTCAGTTACTAACAGGTGATGCTGAGGACTCTGAAGAGACTGCCGTCGTAAGATGTGAGGAAGGTGGGGATGACGTCAAATCAGCACGGCCCTTACGTCCGGGGCTACACACGTGTTACAATGGGGGGTACAGAAGGCCGCTACCTGGCGACAGGATGCCAATCCTCAAAACCTCTCTCAGTTCGGATCGAAGTCTGCAACCCGACTTCGTGAAGCTGGATTCGCTAGTAATCGCGCATCAGCCATGGCGCGGTGAATACGTTCCCGGGCCTTGTACACACCGCCCGTCAAGCCATGAAAGCCGGGGGTACCTGAAGTACGTAACCGCGAGGAGCGTCCTAGGGTAAAACCGGTAATTGGGGCTAAGTCGTAACAAGGTAGCCGTACCGGAAGGTGCGGCTGGAACACCTCCTTTCTGGAGTGATGCCGTAGGGGTCGGATGTCCTTATCGTATGTTTGATATGTATCATATGTAAGGTCCATCTCCACCCGGATACCTTTCAAGGTTCTGTTTTTTGTACTACTGGTACTTGTTTATTTATGATATGGATCAACCATCTATAGAAGTATAGATATAGATCAACACGAGAGAAAACAGAAGCCGAGTCTAACATACAGGTAGACAAGGTTGGATTATCGAGCAAGAGATAGCAGAAGCGATGCTTGCATCGATTATGCCGAAAGCAGCCGATAATGCGTAGAACATAGTCCTATAGCTCAGTTGGTTAGAGCGCTACACTGATAATGTAGAGGTCGGCAGTTCAACTCTGCCTGGGACTACCAAGCTCAAGAGATGTCCATGTGCGCGAGCCTTGAGATAGATTCTTGAATCACTTCTTGGGGGATTAGCTCAGCTGGCTAGAGCATCTGCCTTGCACGCAGAGGGTCAACGGTTCGAATCCGTTATTCTCCACAGTCTCAGCAATGAGAAACGATCTTTGACATGATGTACAAAAAGTAAAATTTTAGTAAGAGCTAAAAGTATATATCAAACCGTACGTGTCCGCGTATGCAATATTGATAAAGGGAGCAATTCCAATGTCAATACCGTTACACGGACAAGACGTTTGAAAGAAAGTAAATAAGGGCGCATGGCGGATGCCTTGGCTCTCGGAGGCGATGAAGGACGTGATAAGCTGCGATAAGCTTCGGGAAGGTGCAAATAACCCTTGATCCGGAGATTTCCGAATGGGACAACCCGGTGTTCTGAAGGAACATCATCCATTTTCAGATGGAGGCAAACGCAGGGAACTGAAACATCTTAGTACCTGTAGGAAGAGAAAATAATAATGATTCCCCAAGTAGTGGCGAGCGAACGGGGATCAGCCCAAACCGGTATTGTTACGGCAATACCGGGGTTGTAGGACCACGATATCGCATGAGATTCGGTGAGAAGAATTCTTTGGAAAATGAAACCATAGACGGTGATAGTCCGGTATTCGAAGCCGAATGAAGCGTAGTGGTATCCTGAGTAGCGCGGGACACGGGAAATCTTGCGTGAATCCGCCGGGACCATCCGGCAAGGCTAAATACTCCCGAGAGACCGATAGCGAACCAGTACCGTGAGGGAAAGGTGAAAAGCACTTCGAACAGAAGAGTGAAATAGTCCCTGAAACCGTGCGCCTACAAGCGGTCGGAGCTGCTTGATGCAGTGACGGCGTGCCTTTTGCATAATGAACCTACGAGTTACTTTTTCCGGCGAGGTTAAGTGTCTTGAGACATGCAGCCGAAGCGAAAGCGAGTCTTAACAGGGCGTCGAGTCGGAAGGAGTAGACGCGAAACCAAGTGATCTACCCTTGGCCAGGTTGAAGGTTAGGTAACACTAACTGGAGGACCGAACCGATAAGCGTTGAAAAGCTTCCGGATGAGCTGAGGGTGGGGGTGAAAGGCTAATCAAACTTGGAGATAGCTCGTACTCCCCGAAATGCATTTAGGTGCAGCCTTGTGGGTTACTAATGTGAGGTAGAGCGACTGATAAGATGCGAGGGCTTCACCGCCTATCAAGTCTTGATAAACTCCGAATGCGCATTAGTTTGATCACAGGAGTGAGGGCATGGGTGCTAAGGTCCATGTCCTAAAGGAGAAGAATCCGGACCATCAGCTAAGGTCCCGAAATAATTGCTAAGTTGAACTAACGAAGTCAGATTGCTAAGACAGCTAGGATGTTGGCTTGGAAGCAGCCATTCATTTAAAGAGTGCGTAACAGCTCACTAGTCGAGGAGTTTGGCGTGGATAATAATCGGGCATAAAGCAATTTACCGAAGCTATGGGATGTCAGTATTGAATTGACATCGGTAGGGGAGCATTCCACTCAGCGTCGAAGGTGGGGCGTGAGCCTTGCTGGAGCGTGTGGAAACGCAAATGTAGGTATAAGTAACGATAAAGGGGGTGGGAAACCCCCTCGCCGCAAGACTAAGGTTTCCTGATCAACGCTAATCGGATCAGGGTTAGTCGGGTCCTAAGGCTCAGCCGAATGGTGATGCCGATGGCAGAACAGGTTAATATTCCTGTACTACCTTATGGAGTGACGTGGAGACGGAGTCGTGACAACGCCGCGGACTGACGGAATAGTCCGTTGAAGGGTGTAGATGTTGATCTTTGCAGGCAAATCCACAAAGAGAGTCGAACCTGATAGTATGGAGCGTTCCTCGGAACAATCCAATAGTGCGTGTAATCATACTCCCGAGAAAATCCGCTAAACTTAATCCCTAAGGTACCCGTACCGCAAACGGACACACGTAGTCGGGTTGAATATACTCAGGCGCTTGAGTGAATCACGGTTAAGGAACTAGGCAAACTGACCCTGTAACTTCGGGATAAAGGGTCCCAACGTGAGTTGGGCGCAGAGAATAGGTCCAGGCAACTGTTTAACAAAAACACAGGGCTGTGCAAAATTGAAAGATCATGTATACAGCCTGACACCTGCCCGGTGCTGGAAGGTTAAGAGGAGACGTCATCGCAAGAGAAGCGTTGAATTGAAGCCCCAGTAAACGGCGGCCGTAACTATAACGGTCCTAAGGTAGCGAAATTCCTTGTCGGGTAAGTTCCGACCTGCACGAATGGTGTAATGATCTGGACACTGTCTCAACCGTGAGCTCAGTGAAATTGTAGTATCGGTGAAGATGCCGATTACCCGCGATGGGACGAAAAGACCCCGTGAACCTTTACTATAGCTTAACATTGAATTTGGGTAATTGATGTGTAGGATAGGCCGGAGACAATGAAGTGGATACGCCAGTATCTGTGGAGTCGCTGTTGAAATACGGCCCTTTGATTATTTGAGTTCTAACTCCTTTACTGGAGGACACTGTTTGGTGGGTAGTTTGACTGGGGTGGTCGCCTCCAAAAGCGTAACGGAGGCTTCTAAAGGTGCCCTCAGGACGATTGGTAACCGTCCGCAGAGTGTAATGGCATAAGGGCGCTTGACTGGGAGACTTACAAGTCGATCAGGTAGGAAACTAGAGCATAGTGATCCGGTGTTTCCGTATGGAAGGGACATCGCTCAAAGGATAAAAGGTACTCCGGGGATAACAGGCTGATCCCTCCCAAGAGCTCATATCGACGGAGGGGTTTGGCACCTCGATGTCGGCTCGTCACATCCTGGGGCTGGAGAAGGTCCCAAGGGTTGGGCTGTTCGCCCATTAAAGTGGCACGCGAGCTGGGTTCAGAACGTCGTGAGACAGTTCGGTCTCTATCTATCGTGGGCGTATGAAATTTGCGTGGCTCTGACACTAGTACGAGAGGACCGTGTTGGACTGACCTCTGGTTTACCGGTTGTGCCGCCAGGTGCATTGCCGGGTATCTAAGTCGGGATTGGATAAGTGCTGAAAGCATCTAAGTACGAAGCCAGCCACAAGATTAGATTTCTCAGGGTCGTCAAAGACGATGACGTTGATAGGATGCAGGTGTAAAGGTGGTAACATCAAAGCCGAGCATTACTAATTGCCCGTCGACTTTCTTTCGGAGATGTATCGGTTGGTTGTATACGTTTAGCTTGTAATAACTGAATTTTTACTTTTCATCATGTCATGACTTTATTCAGGTGGTTATAGCACGAGGGTTCCACCTCTTCCCATTCCGAACAGAGAAGTTAAGCCTCGTCACGCCGATGGTACTGCGTAACAGTGGGAGAGTAGGTAGCCGCCATTTTTGAAGAAGCCCCTTGATTCTAAAGTGAGTCAAGGGGCTTGCTGTGTTTGGTCACTTCGTATTGAGGAATATTTTTTGGGTCACCGGTAAAGTCTTGTGGGGTCATTGATAAAATCCTGTGGTTTTATGCATAAATTTTAGTTAGTCTATACAAGAAAAAGGGTATATCTATAACCCCTCTAAGTTGTGCTCTGAACTGTTTAACTTTCGCATTAAATGATTCTGCAGCAGCATTTGATGCCCTATTGATATAGAAGTTTAGTATCTCCTCACTTCTGTCATATAATGTAGCAGCTATTGTGTTAAACGAGTCAAATCCAGATTGTTCTACTTCTTGATACCACTTCGCTAAATTGGTTCTTGCTCCTGCCTTTATTGATCGTTTATTAAAAATCATTCTTAAAGAATGACTAAGTGAATATGCCCGTTTAATATCCGGATATTCTCTGAATAAGACTGTAGCTCTGAGCTTCTGTGCTTCAGTCTATTTTTCAGCAGATTTGAAAAGCAGATACCGGCTCCTTGCCAATAATTCCTTGCGTGTATCACCATTCTCAAAGGTAAAAGGGGTATATTTCTTTTTCAGACCTTTAGCTTCCTGCCTGACATCAGTCTCTTCTTGTATAGCTTCCCAACGGTGTCCGATTCTAATTTCCTGTACAGCATCACACGCCAGCTTTTGAATATGGAAGCGATCTATCACACGGATAGCCGAGGTGAAACATCTGCGAACGATCTTGCGCATACTTTCTGACAAATCAAGAGTGACCTCCCGCACCATCCGAAGTGCTTCTTCAGGGATTTGTTCTAGCACAGCTATGACATCGTCAGCCTTGGTACCCTTGACAATAGCCACGATAGCACCTTTACCACCGTGTGCCTCTCTGTTGATGATTATAGTATATAACTCACCATTAGAAAGGGAAGTTTCATCAATACTCAAGTACGGTCCCAGGTTCTCGGAAAACAGCAGCCAGTTTGCGGCATGGGACAGTTGATCCCACATGCGGTAGTCACTTAGATACTCTTTATATTGCCGCTCAAACTGATCACCGTCAATATGATAATAACGTTCAAGAGAGCGGGCCGTAATCGGGTATTTCTCCAAGCAATCCTTTTAAAAAAGACGCGAATTCTTTTGAATGTCGCGTTCCCTGAGCGGTAAGCTCAAAAGTGTTACAGATGATAGAACCGGTTTCCTTGTCGAGCCATTTACGACGCCGTACACATAAGCTTACCTTACGGTCACGGATAGGAAAATCACGAATATAAACCGGAGGAAGAAAACCTTTGGACTCTAAAGAGTGAACCCTAGAGGACAAGGGAGGAAGATTTTGCTCATCTAAATGAATGGTTAACATTTCAGCGGTGTTCTCTATTTTAACAATATCAAAACACTCCAACAGGTCAGCTGGGAGTATGAAGCGAGCAAGAACTAAAAGAGTATCGTAACTAGTCATAAGAGTTTTTTGAAGGCAAAGATAAGAATTGGAGAGAAGAAGACCACATGATTTTACCGGTGAGCCATAATACCTATTAAAAATCTGAATATTTACTGATAGATTGTATGTTATATGGATTTAGCCGCGATAGCGGCTTGGCTATCTATTTTTTGAAGGAATTTGTGAAAGAGTTAGACTTCCGACAGGTAGAAAATCTGCTTGCCGGAAGTTGTTCTTGTTTTCTTTTTATCGTTTTCTTCTCCTCCAGCATATCCAAATACCACATAGTCCCATAAGAGATGGGATTCCATAGCAATAGATAATTTTGATGGTGGATAGATCCATAGGAGTCAGACTGATATCTTTATCGAGATAAGGAGCTCTGGAAGAGGAAACCGGAAATTCATTATAGCATAGCCAACGGAATGAACCGGGAATCATATTGAAGTTGAATGAATAAATACCCGGTCTTGAGCTTTTTTGTAGTTCGGCATTGCTGAAACAGTCAGCATCACCCAACACAATGATCCGTTGCTTTTTATCTTTGCCTTTTATCTTGCGGGTTAACGCTATTGCCGTGGGATAAGCTCCCAGCTTTTCACCCTGAAGAGAGTCTAATGAAAGGGAGTCATTTACAAAATCTTTTGTTTGATACTCAATCCATGTTTGTTGGGCGTTGCTTTGCAATAAAACTATCGGATGGAATTTTGTCGTATTGACAATTTCCAGAGCAACAGTCGATGGCATGGTGACTGCGCTATGTGTCTGCCTGTCAACCATACGTTTGTAGAAACCTCCTATACTGTCAGCGGCTGTTTGGGTAGCTTTCGAGAGAACGAGGTCGCCCGGATTAATATCAGAAGGTTGTGCAATAATTCCCGGTAGTAGTTTTAAACCAACTTTCTGAAGTAAAGAATTCATAACTTCCTGACGTCCGACATCGCCCATAATCATCATGTTACCTCCACGTTCAAGAAAACGATCTATAATTTCTTGTTCTTTTGCACTTAAGGGTGAACGCATTTCAGCAATAAGTAATATATTGATATTGCTTGGTATATCATTTATATCCTTCAGATTCAACTCTACCAAATCAAAACCTTGATTGATCATGGAATAACGAAAACGACCGTGTGTGGCGAAAAGTGAATAATCCTGATCACCTTTTTTAGTGATGGAGCGTTCTTGATGTCCTGTGATGGCACCAACCTTCACGGGAGTAACAAGCATTTTCTTCAATGCTGCGGAGATTTCAGTTTCAGAAGGGTGGTATTCCATGTCGTCAAACAAACGAAGACGCGCCTGTTCACCAGATTCACGTTCAACAACGCGCACAAATCGATAGTTTTCTTTAGCCAAGTCTATTTTATCTTTCAATTCTTCGCTACTTTTAAGTTTTTTAGGATTGAAGTTCTTTTTCTTGGCAACTTCATACGCTATCTCTTGAATATTCTTATTCGGATATTGGCGATAAAGAGTACTGTCTTTCGGTGTGGAATAATAATAAACATACTTCATCTTTATTTCCGGTTTGAAACGTGTGTACATTTTGAAGCGTGCCATATCTTTTTTTTGCTCCTTTGGAGAAGCAACATCAAATTCTTTATCGAAAATATTGACGTAGGTTGTGATTGTCATAGGTCCGGACAATTGTTTCATTACTTCCTGACTCTCTTTCGAAAGTGTACGTTGTTTGCTGCGGGTAGCATCATAAAAGCCCATCATTGCCGGACGTGAACTGACAAAGCCAATCATTATAATGGTACATACAGCTAATGCATAGCGCATTGTTTTTGAAAGGAGTGAACGACGTGTCTTTTCATTATTCAGTTTAATGACCGATAGCCAGAGGAATAATAAAATTACGGCGAGGAAATAGATGACATCATCGCTACATATCAACCCTCCAACCATCTCACTAGCACGTCCTTTGATGGATAACCAATAAGTAATCTCTCTAAAGAACATAGACTCTTGACCGATTTCTCCTACATAATTGAAAAAGGCTAATGCGGAAAGGGTGGCAACGGCTGCCACAACTTGATAAGATGTAAGCGTGGTCATAAAGAGACCGATAGAGCAATAGGTCAATATCAATAGAAACATGGATAACAATCCCGCTAAGATAAGTGTGATATCAACATGTGGCACCGATATAAACATTATGATTGTCGGCAAGGCAAGTATAACGACAAAGATCTGGGCAAATACTACCATTGAGACAAACTTGCCGGTGATAATTTGAACACTGCTTACCGGTGATGAATATAGCAGTTTGATAGATCCTGATGAATATTCACGGCTCATCAAATTCATGGTTAATAGAGGAATATAGAGATAGATTGTTTCTTGTATTACTTCATATATTCCTTTAAAGCCAAGAGCAAAACCGGCTGTAACACTAAAGGTGATCGTGTTGCCTAATGCTTTTATTTTTACTATTTCCGTCAGAATATTCATAAAATCGAATCCTACCTGACATGTAAAAGCAACCAGTAGCAACCATGCAACCGGTGAGTAAAAAAGTACCGCTAGTTCGGTACGAGCTATTCTAAGTATAAGTCTTAAGTTCATCTTTTTCTCTATTAATTTCTTCTGCGGAAAAAATAAATGCCGACTCCTATTAGTAGGAGGATAGCCGGTATAATAATTATGAAAATAGTTTTCATCGTACTGATATCCTTCACTCCGACCGAAAGCTTGTCGTCGGTGCAATGAGGACGGCGTACGTCAATAGGAAATTCTCCTCCGGAAAGCCAGCGGAAGCTTTCGATAATCAGATTAAAGTTTCCTGATGTATATCCTTCACGTGAAAGAGTTAGTTCGGCATTACTCATACAATCTGCATCGCCAGAGATAATAATACGTTGCTCTTTGTCTTTCAGTTGACGTGAAAGAGCATAGGCCGTGATATAGGTTTGTTCTTTCTCTTCTGCCGAGGCATTACATTGTATAGGTGATTCCTCCAAATCGATTTGTTCCTTCTCAATCCATACTCCTTTGGTATTTGTTTCAAGCATTGGTATGTATTGGAATCTATAATCGTTGTCGAAGGTGGTAAGAGCTACACAACCGGGCATAGAGACACGTAGGTCATGTTTGGGAAAATCATCTTTGAATCCAAATGTTAGTTTTCCCGATTCACGTGTTGCCTTGGCTAGAATCAGATTAGGAGAGAAATCAACGGAAGATTGTGCCAGTTGATATTCTTCCATTTTGATACCGAATTTGCTTAAAAAAGGATTCATCACTTCTTGCCTGCCTGTATCGGTGAGAATAAATAAATTACCACCACGAGCCAGGTAAGCTTCCAGTTGATTTTCTCCTTTTTCAGTAAGCGGGGTTCTCATTTCTGCAAGGACCACGATATTGATTAGGGAAGGAATGGTGTCTCCGTGAGAAATGTCGATCTCGCAGACATCAAAGCCTTGATTAATTAATGCGGCTCTGGAATATTTCTCTATGGAGAAGTTGCTGTAATCGCGGTCACCCGATTTGGATACTTCACGCTCACCGTCTCCTTTGATAAAGGCAACAGTGGGAGGAGTTGAAATCATTTTTTTGATAGCTGCTGTAATTTCCGCTTCGGATGGTGTTGCATCCATATCTTCAAAATCACGGATGAAGGTACGTTTTCCATCTTGCGTTTCCATAATGCGAACAAATGTATTTTGTTCTTCACGCAGGTCGACGATTTTGCGGATTTCTTCCGGGGATTTGAATAAATGAGGATTCAGGTTATAAATCATGGTCATATAATCACGCAACTCATCCACAGTTTTGTCCTGAAACTTAGGTTTATTTGCAATGCCATTGGGCGCGAAGTCATAATAATAGACATACTTCACTTGCAGGTCCGGTTTAGCGAGACAGTAAGGTTCGAAGATTGTTTCATTCGCTTTCTTCATAATAGGGAGGTAGCGATACGATTTATTATCAAGCAGATTAACGTAATTGGTAATAGTTACCGGTCCTGTCAATTTTGCTAATACATGCCGGCTATTTTCGGTAAGTGAATTTAGTTTTGTGCGTGTTGTATCCCATACCTTGATCATTCTCGGACGTGAAGTGAAATAGCCAATAGCCATTGCTGCGACAAAAAATCCCAGATAGCTGGTTGCTTGCCGGAAACGACTGATCGTTCGCCGGTCGGATGTAAGTTTGAAAGTGGTAAATGTCAGGAAAAGGGTTACTACGACCACGAAATAAATCACGTCCTCACTCCGGATTACTCCATTCAGCATATCGATTGTTCTTCCGTTTATTGACAGCCAATAAGTCAGTTCGCGTATAAAATCGTACTCCTGACCGATACTTCCTACGAAATTCAGTATCGCTAATACAATAAGAGTCCCCACTGCAGCTACTACTTGATAAGTCGTAAGTGAGGACATAAAGAGCCCGATAGCGCAATAGGCGCATATTAATAAATAGAGTCCTAAAAGGGCGACTAAAACTGGTGGCCAATCAAAAAGGGGAATTACCAAACTGCCATAAATGGTACCGGCTATCGGGACAAGCATCAGACAGCAGCCGAATCCGATGGCTGCAAGGTATTTGCCCAATACGATCTGACCACTGGTGACTGGGGAGGAATATGTCAGTTTGATTGAACCTGATGACGTTTCGCGACTGATGAGCCCCATTGTCAGCAATGGAATATAGATGTATATGTTTGAAACGATAGAGGATAGAAAACCGTAGCTGCCTAAGAAACAAATACTGCTCAAAGATACTTCTTCGCCTCCCGAGAGGTCATAACCGGTCACTATGCTTTCCATTAGTGATGTGAAACCTGATGCTGTCAGGAATGAAAAAACAATCAATATGAACCATGCAATCGGCGAATAGAATAAAATAGCCAAATCGGTTCGGGCAATACGCATTATAATTTTTAGATCCGTCATGTTAGATATTGTTTTTAAGTTTTCCCGATAGTTGTGCAAAGATTATGTCAAGAGAGCACCGTTCCATGGTGATTTCTTTTAGCCGCCATCCGTTTTGTACGCTCAATGCCACCACTCGCTCTGTTATGTTTTCATCGTCATCAAAGCGAATCCGGAATGTACTGGGATAGAGCTCTTCTATATTCAATACATGTTCTATCTTTGCCAGTTCTTCTATAGAAGGAGGAAGGGCAAATGTAACGGTGAAACTACTTGGAACTACATAATTATCAAAGTCCTTCATGGTGCCGGAGAATACCACTTTACCGTGTTCAATCATACGAATGTCGTTGCAAGTAGCTTGCACCTCCGATAGGATATGCGTAGAGAGTAACACCGAATGATCTTCTGCAATTTCCTTAATCAGATTACGAATTTCGACAATCTGGTTAGGATCAAGTCCGTTTGTAGGTTCATCGAGTACTATGAATGGAGGATTATGCACAATTGCCTGTGCAATTCCTACTCTTTGTTGGTATCCGCCTGAAAGATTCTTTATCAGCCGTTTGCTGAAATGGGTAATGGCGCAACGTTCTTTGGCTATTTCTACGGCTTCACGGATTTTTGATTTTTCCATTCTCCGTAATGTAGCACAATGTATTAAGTATTCGTCGACAGTCAAGTCCGGATGAAGAGGTGGCTTTTGAGGAAGGAAGCCGATGTGTTTTTTGGCTTCAACCGGATTTTTCCGTAGATCGATGCCATTGATAAATACATCCCCTTCTGTTTGATTTAAAACTCCACAAATGATATTCATGGTGGTGGACTTACCTGCTCCGTTAGACCCTAACAGACCTAATATACCTGTTTTCTCAATGGAAAAATTGATATCGCGAATAGCCCAATCGACACTATAACGATGGGATAAATGCTTGACTTCGACAATAGGATTACTCATAATTTTTATTTTAAATGATTAATAGATTTCTTATTTATATTACCATGCAACTCCTCTTTTTCATTTAGATAGTTATGAAATTCATATTTTGCCGGACATCGGTCTATATTCGCGTATGCTTCCATCGTTTGTTGTACCTTCGTAGTTCGATTTCACTTTACCAAACCGATAAGCAAAATTTATGGTGAAAAATCGTCCATAATAATTGGTCCACGTGTTTTGAATGTAGTTGGAATACATTTGGCTATTGAAAGTCCGATGACTATTTAGTAGATCATATGCGGCAATACTAATGTCTCCTTTGCGATTTAACACTTTGCAGCCTATGTTCAAGTTTAGGGTGTGATTGCGGTTAGTCTCTTTATTAATTCCATAATCACGGCTGAAAATGAAATTATAATGACTACTTAAATAGAAATATTTACATATTTGGCTTATGTCTAACATTGCTCCTGCTGTCTGATAGAATGTTTTACCTGTATAATTTTCAGTATTGATGCTATGTACATAATGGGTATTGGCACTGATTGTTATTTTTAATCTTTTAGTTAAATTACAGAGTAGAAAATGTTCGAGTGATGGACTATAGGTACGTGTTGTAGTCTTATTTTCTCCTATGTAATATGGATTATGTTCGTAGTTGAATTCGGTAGATAAGGTATATTTGGATTTTATACTACGTATAGGGGCCTGCCATATCAGTTTGCCTTTTATGTCCCAATACCCTTCTACGTTTTCAAAACTAATTAGAGAACTGTGTGCAGGTGCTGTGTATTGCAATTCCGGTAGATAAGTTTCGGCATTGTAATAGGTTGTCTTCGCAACAGGAGAGTGTTGGCGGATAGAGGTATTGATGATAACACCTATAGTGTGGTTATGCTTTCCTAACATACGGTTGCAACTGAAGAGGAACGAATGTAGATATGATTGTTTTAAGTTGGGGTTTCCACTGCGTAGCATGTAAGGATTGCTGTTATCTATTTGTGGGCGTAACTGCACAATGTTTGGTACAAAATTATGCAATCTGTAAGCGGTACTCCATGACTTTGTTATATCTGTATGCACAAAAGATATGGCTACTGTTGGAGAGATGAATGTTTTACGGTAGTTATTCATTTCTTTTTCTTCTCGCTTAAGTGTACTTTCTTTAAGTCCTGAGGAAATGTCACAACTTATTTTTTCATAGGGAGAAAAGTGAAATGAAACTTCCTGTTTTTGTGTCAGGTTATTTACTTTATAACTATATGTATTGGCTTCGTCTGTTTGTGGATTTGTAGGGTTCAACATATTCCAAGCGAATTGGTGTTTCCATCCGTTTTCGTATTTAACAGAATAATCAAAAGATATTTGGTTGTCATTTTCTGGATTCAGTATATATATAAGTTGAGCATTGCCATTCCACTCCGTGTTACGGAGTTTTGATGGAATAGTCAGATAAGTTTGTGTTATCGAACTTTCTAATGTGTCTATTCGTAATGAATGATTTTCACCTTTATTTATATCTACTGAACTTTCTAATGTATATCCGATTCTGTCGGTAATACCGTTGGCATAACTGACATTTTCTCTCATATGAAAATTCTTGTTTAGATTATCGTAATGCATTAGGCTTTTCGATGTTTGAAGATTGTTTTCTTCATTATATATGTAAAGCAATTGCCAATCTTTGTTGTTGTTATATGTTATAAGCTGGTTCCAACGGAATTCTCCCCATTTGTCGTTTGAATTGGAGAAAGAAAATTCGGAATAGTGATTTTGCCTTCTGCCGCTGTTGCTATTTTGTTCTTCATAGAGGCGTTGCTGATAATTGTTGTCAGGAAAATAATATCGTTCGGATCGTGTACTTATATTGTCGCGATCATATTCGAAAGTGTAAAAAGCTCTAAATGTACCGTATGTTCCATTTTCTGTGTCCCATGAGCGTTCTGTAGCTAGATCTACATAAGTTGTTTCGTTGTAAGTACTACTAGGATCGGAAATGGAAAAAACATCTTTGATATTATTTGATTTCCGGTTGATATTATTATGAAACACATTACTTGTGAGTAAAAATTTCTCGGAGAAAAAGTTTGCTGTGAGTCCGAGTCCTTTACGGAACTTTCCTTTGTCGTTCGTTGAATCTAGGTTGCTGCCTGCACTAGTCAATAAGTGGGCTTTCCAGGAGCTGATGAGTTTACTTCTAGTTTCTATGTTGAGCACTCTGGTGAGATCTCCTCTGTACATTAGTTTTTTTGTTTTCGTATTTTCATATTCATCATAAGCTTTGATTTTTAATACATCTGTTGCAGAAAGATTCTTGAGTGCTTCCATTGGGTCACTTCCAAATATTAGTTTGCCGTCTATATAAGTTTTGGCTACTTGCTTCCCCATGACTTTGACGGAGTGATTGGTTGTCTCTGTTCCGGGAAGTTGCTCGACTATATTCATAGCGACATCTCCTTCTTGTACGTTGACTGCCTTCGGGTTGAATATTAGCGTGTCACCATTCTGGGTCATAATGGGGATTCTGCCCTTGATGGTGACTTCTTCCAGTTGGATAGATTCATCCAAAATCTCTATGTAAAGATTTGGATTTTTTCCAGCTATTATATTTAATTCTTTTTCGACTTTCCGACACCCTATTGCAGTGATTATGAGTTTTGCTTTTCCTGTTTTTACGGGTTTGAAACGAAATACTCCATTTATGCTTGTTGTTTTCAATGTATCTTTTGCATAGGTTAAAAAGATATTGGCACCGTCTAATGATCCATTAGTTCCATTTTCTTGTTTGTGTATAATAAATCCCGATAGCTCATTTGTTTTATCTTGAGCATTTATTGGTGCAACAATGCATAACAATAAAAAAATAGAAATAAATCTTTTCATGTCTCTGTATTATAAAAAGTTTAGTGATAGCATGTTATTTTATTTGTCTAAAGTCTGCTGATATTCTTCTAAGAAGAAATTTACAACTTCAAGCCCCCCTATTTTTTTTGTTTGTGTTACATATCCTACATAACTTGCTACGAGTATTTTTTGACTCGCATTAGAAACTTTTATTTTATATTGCCCATCAATGTCAGTTACTGCTGCATTAGCAGTTCCATATTCGATAACGTTTGCTCCAATTAATGGTTCTTTTGTTTTAGCATCATATACAATTCCTTTTATAACATCTTTAAAGATTCCGTTTGGGGAGATACTAAATTGATCTTTATTGTTTTCTAGGATTTGTTCGCTCTTTTTTTTATTTTTGATTTTTGCTGTTGGGGAAGAATTTGAGTTCTGTGCAAATGCGCACATCATTGTAGTAAATGTGAATACAATGAATAAAATAATCTGTTTCATAATATAAATCTTTTAATTGTTAAATATTCTACTATCACTAAACTTTTATATCAAACATACGCGTTGAGTGTCCTTATGAAATTAGATTAATATCCGGTTGTTGTTACGTCCAGAATTTTACCGAAGCCATCATAAACAAGTGCTTTGGAAATATCCAAGATACCTGCACTGGCCTGCTTCATCGGAACAATTGAAACTTTTCCGTCAAATTCTGCGGATTGGGTCACAATAATGAGGGCTTTATTATTCCATGCATTTGGGGAAATAGTTGGCGGATTGCCAATCATTACATTTAATTGATTAGTGTATTGTCCTTGTTGATATAGCTTGGCTTTTGTGATTTTTTCTCCGTTTCTAGGGGTAAACTGAGGAGTGGTGGAAACAGATACTTCATTTCCCATACCATAAGTAAATGAATATATAGCTGCATCTGTTACTACATATAATACATTATTTGTATGTCCGAAGAAGATAGAAACAGCTTTATCTAATAAGTTTTTACCTGCTGCCGGAATAGTATATTTGTTTTTTGCAGCTGCCGGCTGTTCCGGTGAGGTAACTGTCCAGCCCTCCCAATTATCAGGATCTTCGTAATATCCTTCTTCTGCTTTATATTGACTTAACGTGTAAATAGCATAATCTCCACTATTATCGTCTTTGAGTAAGAAAGTGGTCAATGAACCATCTTGAGAACTTGTTGCGGCAATAGCTGTTTGACTTTCCATGTCATTAGGATCGAAATCTGGATTTGAGATATACGAAGTACATGTGTTATAACTCGTTCCATTTAAGGAATAAAAGGCTCCTTTGGATTTGTCTAACCATACTAAATGGTTATCGCCAATATTATATGAAGAATTAGCTGCATATACATTGTTATTGATTTCAAATCCATTAAAAACAGAATTAGGCATAGAGAATTTGTTACCTGTTGTGTTTGCGAATGAATATAGCCCATTATTTGTATAAGCGATGAAAAGTTGTGAAGAACGAATATAGGATTTTACTTGAAAATCAGTGGGGCAATATAAAAATAATTTTTCATCCTCCCATGTTCCGTTTATTGAATAGTCCTCACAGTCGAAACGGATGCTTTTTCCTGTGGAAGAAATTGCCCAGACCTGATTTAAGTGATAACTACCCAGTATTGCTGCGTTCCCCATCATCTCATAGGTTAATGAAGTCAATAATCCATCGTATGCTGCTCCATTAGCAGTTTTTAGTATGTGACGAAATATTCTTTCTTCTTTTGTATATTGATTTGTTATTTGGGCATTGTTGATTAAGGTAAGATCTGTGGTCGTTCCGTTTTCACTATCTGCGATTAACAATCCGTCTAGGAAACTACTTTGTACATACAATTTCCATGAATAAATATATTGTAAATTATCGTTTGCCACATCTGTTACAGTCAATTTTAAAGTATAGGCTCCATTGGCTATAGGACGATTTATAATACCGTGAAATTCTTTTTCTGTACCAATCGTTTCATAAACAGGTTTGGTAGTTGAGGGTTCTTCGGTTACAGCCCATTCATAACGCAAATTAGATCCGTCAAACCCTTCTTGTGTAATAGAAGGTGTGATATCGACAGGAGATTGATAACCTACATATATTGAATTTTCTTGGTTTTTGTCACTTATGCTGATTTGTACTTTTGGAATAAGGCTTGTTGCAAATGAACTTTTATCCTCATAACAAGAAGTAAACCAAAGAATAGTAGGCAGTAGTAATATCATTAATTGAGTAATATCATTTTTCTTCATAATCTTATAGAATAATATAAATTAATATGTTCTGGCTTCTATCATTTGTCCTTTTAAACTACCTTCGTTATGGACTAAGGGGGCATCGGGATGCTCTTTCTGATACTTTTCCAGATAATCTGCTAATTTTGCAGCATAAGCTTCGTATGATTTGTCTAGCATCAATAATCTATAATCGGCGAGATATTTATACGTAAAGTATGTCGGTCTCTGCACTAGGTCCGGATGCGCAGTCATATCATCCCAATCGTCCCAGTCTAAAGCTGTAACAATTGCTTTTAAAGCACTGGAGCTATAAACCTTTGAAGAAGAAGAGGTAGGAGCCAAGGATGATTTTATGAGTGAATTATACGTCATCCATAAATATCGTCCAGTTGCCGGAGGGGCAATGATATTGTTGTTCCAATTTAACGTTGCCGTGATATATTCTTCAGGTCCTAACCCTAGAGTTGATGATTCTTTTAGCCGGATATACAGTTGGTATGATGCTCCATTTTGTATTTCTTCAGTATTGAACACTTTTATTTTTATTGTCCCTTTTAAACTGTTTGCAGGAATCAATGCTGCAGTTATTTCATAACTGTTTTGCGGAGCAGTAGTTTCTTCCTTATTGATTTCATAATTCACAATACGATCTTCAGATGATACATTTCCTACTAGGATCAAGGGTAATTCATACTCACCATATTCATCAAAGGGGTTCTCCAGAAAAGAATAGTTTCCTTTTAATGTATGGGTCTCTCTATCGTACTCATTTGTTGCATTGAATCTGACAGCATTATATTGACTGTCAAAATATGGTATTTCTTCTTTTCCACAGCTAGTAAAGCATAAAGAAAAACAACAGAATGCCAAGATTGATTTTATAACTATTTTTCTCATATTCATATTGTTTATTGTACACGTCCGGATTGTATTTCAAAGGTGGGATAAGGCAATAAGTATTGCGTATCTGTCATCTCTTCACTGTAATTAGGGATGGATTTACTGCCTGTTCTCTTATAATAATAGAACATGACACCTTCGGAAATGAATTCTTTGCGATATTCTTTTTGTATTTCTTGTATGATTTGATCCGCATTTATATTTTCAAGAGGGGTACTGATGCCTCTGTATTCGCGAATCTTATTTAGTCTTTGTAATGCCATGTCAAGATTGGGAGTCGCACTTGTTGCATAACATTCAGCAGCTATATAGAATATTTCAGGCAAGCGTATCAGAGACAAACGGTTTTTATTGAATGCGTCTAAACTTGCTTGATGAATTTTCATAGGAACATATCCTCTGGAATCACCTTGAGTTTGCGATAACATCCGTGTGAAACGAACATCTGAATTTATGCCTTCATATATATTTTCAACTTCTGTTGGAGATATATACATAGCCGTATAGTCTGTATTGACGAAGCCGGGTATTATATATGAGGTGATTAGGGATGTAACGTCTGAAACATTCAGGCTAAATAAAGCTTCGGATGCTAGAGAACGGTTGGATTCAGAAATTTCAGGTAACAGATAGGAGTAAGTATACATATCTTCCATAACAATTCCATTATTACCGATAGCCGTGATTATCTCTTCGGCAGCATTTAGAGCTTTGTCTATGCTTTCTTGACTGCCTTCCCATAAGTATACACGCGCCTCCAGTGCTTTGACTGCATAATAATTGAGTCGTAAAGTTCTATCTTTGAAGAAACCATCTGCATCTATACTTGTGTAATAGGAAGCCGGATGTTTTTTGGTGATAGGGTCGTATTCCTTTAATAATTTTTCTGCAGCTTCCAAATCGTTGATAATCATTTGAAGTGTCTCCTTTCCTGTTCGTTGAGGAGTTGGGGTTGATGATAAAGTTGTTACATATGGAATCGTTTTTTTAGAATTTAGTTCTGCGGAACGGTTTTTCCAATCACCATATCCATATAGGCGCAACAGATCAAAATGCATATATGCACGAATGGCAAGAAGCTCTCCTTTGATAACATGATAATAGACTTCATTCAGACTCGACTCCTGTCCTTCCATATTCCTCAATGCTTCATTGGCATTGGCTATTACAGAATATGCTTTAGCCCAGATATTTTCGATGTCCGAGAATATTTGTGTGTGGTCGTAATTGAATTTTTCATATTCTTGCATTTCTCTACTATTGCTTGAAGTGGAAGTCACAGGATTAAATTGATGACCTAATAGTTCGAGCGCATACCAAGATAATTCTTTACCATAAAGGATATTATCGGTCATGCCAATATAACAACCTATTAAAGATTGTTGGAATCCGGCAAGAGTGCTGTAATGGTCTTTTTCTCGAATTTCAGACCCTGAAGTAACATTGAACCAGTCACTGCAAGAGGATAATGTTACTACGGACGTTAATAGGATTAATATATATTTTTTCATCTTTGTAGAATTTAGAGAGTGGCTGTTAATGAGAACGACATATTTCTTGCGAAAGGATAATTTAAACCTCGTTCTATTTTTATTGAAGAGAACGTTGCAATATCATTTAAATAGAACGATAAGCGCAGACGTTGCATACTTAATTTCCTATAAATGGAACTGGGAAACTCATAATATGCACTGATGGAAGAGAGTGACAATTCACGTCGATCCTGTACAAAGCGAGTAGTAGCACGTGTGGTTGTTTCAGAATTAAATTTCTTGTATGGTGTTACTTGTCCGGGAGTAGTCCAACGACCAATTAGCAATCGGCGATCCACATTGTAAGCTATATTTGCATTTTCCACCCGATTGACGAGGGTTGAATTATACATTTGACAACCGGCAAGATAACTTATAGTAGCGCTTAATCCGATACCTTTATACTCAGCTGTGAAACCGCCTGTACCACGATACTTAGGATCGGAGTTACCGGCAGCGACCATATCATTGGCAGAATAAGTATAAGTGTAAGTACCATCTTTTTTTATGTACATTTCTTGTCCGGTTTGTGGATCAATACCGGCTGAAGGGACTGCCCATATTGTTCTCATTGATAATCCGTCTTGATACATTAATACAGGCGCAGAGGTGTTATTACCTTCTGCTTGTTTCATCATTTTTTCATTGTAAGCCCGCATACTTTCCGACAAACGAATTATTTTATTTCGATTATAAGCAAATGTTCCATAGATGTTTACAAAACCTTCTTTCCCTTGCCATATTGTATAATTGGCTTTTGCTTCAACTCCGGAATTGCGTACCAATCCTAGATTGTCTTTTACTATTGCGAATCCTGTAGAAGTCGGGATTGTTACATCGGTTAACATATTCTTGGTATCTGCTGAGTAATAATCAACAGAAAGGGATAATCCGGCAACTCTCATATCAATACCTATATTATGATCCTTTTTCTGTTCCCATTTTAATTGGGAGTTAGGCATGGAAGCTAAATAGGCTCCTGTGAATTTACCGGAAAAGTTTCCATATACGGCTCCTGTGTAATATCTATAGGTAGCAATTGCTGCGTTGGTATCGAAATTTTGATTCCCGGTCAGACCAATCGAGGCTCTAAGTTTTAGCTGTTTAATCCATTCAATACCTTTCAATATGGCTTCATTGTGTAGGTTCCATCCAATACCCAAAGACCAGCTGTTAGCCCAACGGTTATCTGAACCGTATAGGGAAGATGCGCTTTCCCGTACAGTTGCATCTGCTAAATAACGATTGTCATAATCATACGAAGCGGCTAATAGGAAGCTGGCTTCTCGGTTAATAGTGGAATAACCGGTAGGGGTGCTGTTTTCCGCATATTGTTTGGCGAATGAAATATCTGCCTTCTGATTATTGGGGAATCCCTCTGCCGTGTGTTGATATGCTGACGATTTCTCTCCGGAGATAAAGGCACCGGCATTTCCAAAGATAGTATGTTTGCCGAATTGATTGTTATAGTTTATATTCAGGTCACCGGAAATAGAGTTGGATTTACCATTTTCCATGATATACTTACCACGTTTAAGTATATCCTTGACATTGGCAAAAATAGAGTGAGAGGCGGGATAGAAATTATCTATATCATTACGTTTCTCCGAGATTCCTATGCGTGCTGTTGCTTTCCAGTTTTTAGTAGCTTGCCATTCTGCATAAAAATTATTGGTGAATTGTAAATAACTGGAAGTAAAACTAGTTCCGATGATGGAATTATACATAGGGTTGGCTATTTGGGTTGATGTTGAGCCTATTTGTTCTACCCATTGGACTATATTCCCGTTTTCGTCAGTTGCCTGCCAGTATGGATTCATTCTGGAATATTCGCTGAATTCTCCATAAGGGGATTCATTGCTTTTGTTAGATATGATTGATAGGATATTTTTTAGTAATAGTTTGTTATGTCTGTATGATAGGTTTATATCACCGGATATATTGCGGCGGTCAGATCCCTTCATAACCCCTGTAATCTGATTATAAGTAAAGTCTAAGATGGCACGTAAATTTTGGGAATCGCCTAATTCAATATTTAAGTTATGCTTATGTCCTATGCCGGTGTGAAGTGGCTTGGATAACCAGTAAGTATCTAAGCCTTCTAATGCAAGTTTTCGTCGACTATTATATAATTGATCTAATTGAATCTGTGTATCGGCGAGAGTATTTGTATATACTCCGTCTAAACGTTCTGTTTCCAATTTTTCAAATGCATTACAAAGGTCATAACTGGTTAAATCCGGCATTTCCAAAGAAATACTACCATTATACGTAATACGCTGTTGATTTCCGGTTAAACGTTTTGTTTCAATAACAATTACACCATTGGCTGCTTTAGAACCATAGAGAGCTTTTGCAGAAGCATCTTTTAAAATTGTAATGCTTTCAATTCGATTCATGTCCATGTCCATTATAGTTTCTGCAGTTGTTTCAAAACCATCAAGGATGAATAATGGTTGATTGGGCTGATTTTGATAGTTACTGCGCAAAGAACTGCTTTCTGTTGTTGGAAAACTGGAAGTTCCACGCATTGACATATTCGGAATACTATTGGGATTGGATCCCATATCAAAATTGTCTGCAATATATATAGTCGGATCCAGATTTTTCAAGCTTTGAAATACATTTTGATTACCTACGCGCATTAGGTCTTTGCTTGAGATGGTAGTTGCTGATCCGGTAAAACTTTCTGCCTTACGGGTATAGATACCCGTAACAATAACCTCGTCTAATTTTGTATCGCTCTTTAATGTAACATTTTTTCGTATATTATTTCGACCACTATTAATCATTACTTGTTGAGTGGACATTCCGATATATGAAAAAGTGATAGTACATGCAGTATTAGTTGGAATCTCAATGCTATATTTACCATTGTTGTCAGTTATGGCAAATCGTTGAAGATCACTAATTACAACATTGACACCGGGTAGAGGGTATCCCTCTTCATCTGATACAATGCCGGTTGCGGAACGTTTATCTCCTTGTTGCTCCACTTTAGAGATAGTAACAATATCTCTTTCCATGCTATAGGTGAGTCCTGTGCCATTGAGGACAGTGCGTAGCACATTATCCACTGTTTCATCTTTTACATGGATAGTGATAGGTCTCAGTGACTTTGTCTGTTCAGTGTTGTAGACAAAGCTTAATCCGGTTTGTTGTCGTAAAGCATCGAAAAATTCTTTGACAGTGACAAATTCCAGATCCAAAGTTACTTTTTTGCCACTTTCTGGGATGGCAAACATCATCATTGTGGGTAATAGTAACAATACTACTACCAGAGAAAGTTTTCTAATCCTTTCTCTACCTTTTGTCTTTCTCATTCTTTCTTCTTGTTTAATTAGTAATTAATTGTCTGTGATTAAAATCTCTCTTCCTTCTATTTTTATTCGTAAATTCGTAGTACGTGCTATTGCTTTTAATATCGGGCTGATTGTGGCATAACGGTCCATGTTTCCCGTAAATCGAAGTTGTTTAAGTTCGGGCGTGCCAAAGGAAATGTCTACATTATACCAATGCTCTAAAATTTCAACAATATTCTCCAAAGTGCGATTCTCAAAGATGAGTCGCCCTTCATTCCACGCTATATAAGGAGTCAGGTCCACATTGTGTACAGATATATTGTTGTTCTTTTGTTCAATATGAGCTAATTGTCCGGGTTTGATAAATTGCTCTTGATTACTTTCTTTGGGTATAATACTGATACTTCCTTTCACTAATGCAACTTCTGTGCATTCAGGGGTGAATGTGTTAACATTAAATTCTGTACCATACTGTTTAATTGCGCCTTGGTCGGTGATAACGTAGAAAGGACGATGATCTTTTGCTATTTTAAAGTAGGCTTCCCCTTTTAAATAAACTATACGTTTCGTTTGGCTGAACTTTACCGGGTATCGTAATTCTGTGTTATAGTTAAGGTGTACGGTCGTTCCATCTTCAAAGGTTACCCTGAATTCATTACCTTGTTCTGTGGTTAACGTATTATTTTCTACAGCGTCATTCTGTCGTTTCAGAATAGTATCTATAGCCGTATTAGGTGTAGTCGGATAGATGAGTGCCCCATTCTGGGCTATGGCAGTTGTGGAATGATTAACTTTAACTGGTGTTGGATATGTTGGAGTAAGCGATTGCTTGTAGTTTCCAGCTAAAATCAAAGTAGCTTTAGGAATTCCCGGTTGTATGGCATCTCCTAAGGCTAGATAGTCAGATGTTTGTTTTTCTGAAGCAGTATAAAAGTACCATCCTCCTGCTGTTATTATGATAGGTAATATTAAAATAGCTGCATATTTCAGGAGAATTGATGTGGCTGATACTTGGCAATATCTCTTTTTGAAATATTGCCAAGCTTGATGTGAGTTGATCTGTGTATATGTCTCATATCGTTTACGAAATGATGTGTTTGTGCGTAAATGGTTGAAAAACTCTTCGTGTTGTGGGGAGCTTTTGATCCAATTCTCAAGCTGTTCTTTTTCGGGACTTGTAAGATCTCCGAGTAGATATTGGGCTATTAATCTTTCTGTATTTACTTTTTTCTCCATATATTTATTGTCTTATCATTTGTTAATAAGACAATCTGAAGATTAAAAGGAGGTACAAACTTTCTAAAAAAGATTATTTTGGTTATGAAAAAAACTTGGAACTATACAAAATGTCACATAAGGGAAGTAAAAAGTAGCATGTGCCCATCTGTTCTTTGATAGATTGTATAGCCCTTTTCTTTTGTGTCTTTACTGTTTCGATTGAAATTCCCAGTGCGGTAGCTATTTCTTCATTCTTTTTTCCATCCATATGTAACAGGAATATTTCCCGACAGCGTGTTGGCAATTTATCGATAGCACGAAATAGTAACCGGTATATTTCTTCTTTATTGGTATCTTCTTCTTCTGTAATTTCTCGATAAGCACTTGCCAGGCGTTCAAGATAAAGAGACTCTACATTTTGGTGTTTTAAATAATTGAGAGAAGCATTCCGTATAGAATTATAAAGATAAGTTCGGAAAGAAGGTAATGATAAAAATCTCATTTTCTTTTCCCACATAGTTGCAAAAAGATCCTGTACAATATCTTCTGCTGCTTGTTGGGAAGAGAGAAAATTAATGGCATACAATACCAATGCCTTATAATATTCATTATAAAGTTGATGATAGGCAGTGGGGCGTTGCTCATTTATACCTTTTATAAAGGAACTTTTCTCTTCGTCCATAGTGAAATATAATGTTTTATGCAGCAAATGTATAAAATATCTAGGATAAAAGAAGTTTTTTAGACTCTTATACTGTCTGTAGACGTATTTTTTTCTTAGCTCGTCCCCCAATAATAATATTTAAATTTCGCAAGTAGTCATATTCTTTCACATGGTTGCCTCTCTTTCGGAGAGGTAATGTGGCTCACCGGTAAAATCATGTGGTCTTCTTCTCTCCAATTCTTATCTTTGCCTTCAAAAAACTCTTATGACTAGTTACGATACTCTTTTAGTTCTTGCTCGCTTCATACTCCCAGCTGACCTGTTGGAGTGTTTTGATATTGTTAAAATAGAGAACACCGCTGAAATGTTAACCATTCATTTAGATGAGCAAAATCTTCCTCCTTTGTCCTCTAGGGTTCACTCTTTAGAGTCCAAAGGTTTTCTTCCTCCGGTTTATATTCGTGATTTTCCTATCCGTGACCGTAAGGTAAGCTTATGTGTACGGCGTCGTAAATGGCTCGACAAGGAAACCGGTTCTATCATCTGTAACACTTTTGAGCTTACTGCTCAGGGAACGCGACATTCAAAAGCATTCGCGTCTTTTTTAAAAGGATTGCTTGGAGAAATACCCGATTACGGCCCGCTCTCTTGAACGTTATTATCATATTGACGGTGATCAGTTTGAGCGGCAATATAAAGAGTATCTAAGTGACTACCGCATGTGGGATCAACTGTCCCATGCCGCAAACTGGCTGCTGTTTTCCGAGAACCTGGGACCGTACTTGAGTATTGATGAAACTTCCCTTTCTAATGGTGAGTTATATACTATAATCATCAACAGAGAGGCACACGGTGGTAAAGGTGCTATCGTGGCTATTGTCAAGGGTACCAAGGCTGACGATGTCATAGCTGTGCTAGAACAAATCCCTGAAGAAGCACTTCGGATGGTGCGGGAGGTCACTCTTGATTTGTCAGAAAGTATGCGCAAGATCGTTCGCAGATGTTTCACCTCGGCTATCCGTGTGATAGATCGCTTCCATATTCAAAAGCTGGCGTGTGATGCTGTACAGGAAATTAGAATCGGACACCGTTGGGAAGCTATACAAGAAGAGACTGATGTCAGGCAGGAAGCTAAAGGTCTGAAAAAGAAATATACCCCTTTTACCTTTGAGAATGGTGATACACGCAAGGAATTATTGGCAAGGAGCCGGTATCTGCTTTTCAAATCTGCTGAAAAATGGACTGAAGCACAGAAGCTCAGAGCTACAGTCTTATTCAGAGAATATCCGGATATTAAACGGGCATATTCACTTAGTCATTCTTTAAGAATGATTTTTAATAAACGATCGATAAAGGCAGGAGTAAGAACCAATTTAGCGAAGTGGTATCAAGAAGTAGAACAATCTGGATTTGAATCGTTTAACACTATAGCTGCTACATTATATGACAGAAGTGAGGAGATACTAAACTTCTATATTAATAGGGCATCAAATGCTGCTGCAGAATCATTTAATGCGAAAGTTAAATAGTTCAGAGAACAACTTAGAGGGGTTATAGATATACCCTTTTTCTTGTATAGACTAACTAAAATTTATGCATAAAACCACAGGATTTTATCGATGACCCCACAAGACTTTACGGGTGACCCGGTAATGTACCTACCTATATCAGTGAAAATCAGATAAAAAGAAAAAGACACCCAAGAGTGGAAGCCTCTCAAATGCCTTATTCCTTTATCAAGTAGCGGGACCCGGGATTGAACCGGGGACCTCATGATTATGAATCATGCGCTCTAACCAGCTGAGCTATCCCGCCATCATTTCTCGATTGCGGGTGCAAAGATAGATGATTTTCTATAATCTCCAAAACAATTCATGACTTTTTTGTGTTTTTTCTCAATATTGTCCTAAATAAATTGGGGGAACAAATAAAAAGGAAGTAGAACTAAGGTAAAATGACTACCTTAGTAGCGAGCCACCAACTCATCTACTTCCTATGGCAAATATAACACTTTTCGCACAGGTAATATCACATCTCCCGAAAGAAAATATCAGGAAAATCATAAAATCTTCGGGGTCAGACAAGCATTGTAAGGGCTACAATACATGGAGTCAGTTTGTTAGCATGATTTTCAGCCAATTCTCAGGATGTGATTCAGTCAGAGATATCTCAAACGGGCTGAAATCAGCCACCGGCAACCTCAATCATTTGGGAATCAACCGTGCACCATCCAAGTCAACGGTAGCATATCAGAACGCCAACCGAGACAGTTCGGTTTTTCGCGGCATATTCTACTCGTTGTTTCAGTATTTCGGACAGCAAGCCCTATGGCAACGAAGAAAGTTCCGTTTCAAGATGCCGATAAAACTGCTCGACTCCACATTGGTGTCATTGACTCTGTCAATATATGACTGGGCACATTACACTACCACCAAGGGGGCGGTCAAGATGCACACGCTATTGGACTATGACAGTCTTTTGCCGGAGTTCGTGAATATCACCGATGGCAAAACCACCGACAACAAAGCTGCTTTTGATATTGAGTTACATCCGTATAGTATTGTAGTAGCCGACCGAGGCTACTGTGACTACTCATTGCTGAATAATTGGGACAGCAGCAACGTGTTCTTTGTAGTGCGTCATAAAGACAATATCCGGTACAAATCCATAGAGGAGTTGCCTTTGCCTGAAAAACACGCTCAGAATGTACTTATTGACGAAATAATCGAGTTCGAACTCTCGGCGGCCAAATCCAAATATCCCAAACGTTTACGTCGCATCGCAGTATGGAACGATGAACACGGTTTTGAAATTGAGTTACTCACAAACAACTTCACATTGGCAGCATCAAGCATAGCGGCTCTGTACAAGGCTCGGTGGAACATAGAAATCTTCTTTCGCAACCTCAAGCAACTGCTACGCATCAAGAGCTTTATCGGCACATCCCGCAATGCCGTAGAGACCCAAATATGGACTGCTATGACTACAATGCTGATTCTGACATGGCTAAAGCACATCGCAAGATACAAATGGGCATTGGCTAACCTTGTGGTCACGCTCCGGCTGAACACATTTACCAAAATCGACCTCCAAAAATGGCTTGATCAACCATTTACACCACCTCCCGAAACCATCGAAAACGATTAGGGGGGATTGATTTTGAACTCTCGAGGCTATACTTAACAGTATAGTCAGTTAGCTCATGCTCAAAATTTATTTAGGACAATATTGGTTTTTTCTCAATATTGTCCTAAATAAATTGGGGGAACAAATAAAAAGGAAGTAGAACTAAGGTAAAATGACTACCTTAGTAGCGAGCTACCAACTCATCTACTTCCTATGGCAAATATAACACTTTTCGCACAGGTAATATCACATCTCCCGAAAGAAAATATCAGGAAAATCATAAAATCTTCGGGGTCAGACAAGCATTGTAAGGGCTACAATACATGGAGTCAGTTTGTTAGCATGATTTTCAGCCAATTCTCAGGATGTGATTCAGTCAGAGATATCTCAAACGGGCTGAAATCAGCCACCGGCAACCTCAATCATTTGGGAATCAACCGTGCACCATCCAAGTCAACGGTAGCATATCAGAACGCCAACCGAGACAGTTCGGTTTTTCGCGGCATATTCTACTCGTTGTTTCAGTATTTCGGACAGCAAGCCCTATGGCAACGAAGAAAGTTCCGTTTCAAGATGCCGATAAAACTGCTCGACTCCACATTGGTGTCATTGACTCTGTCAATATATGACTGGGCACATTACACTACCACCAAGGGGGCGGTCAAGATGCACACGCTATTGGACTATGACAGTCTTTTGCCGGAGTTCGTGAATATCACCGATGGCAAAACCACCGACAACAAAGCTGCTTTTGATATTGAGTTACATCCGTATAGTATTGTAGTAGCCGACCGAGGCTACTGTGACTACTCATTGTTGAATAATTGGGACAGCAGCAACGTGTTCTTTGTAGTGCGTCATAAAGACAATATCCGGTACAAAGCCATAGAGGAGTTGCCTTTGCCTGAAAAACACGCTCAGAATGTACTTATTGACGAAATAATCGAGTTCGAACTCTCGGCGGCCAAATCCAAATATCCCAAACGTTTACGTCGCATCGCAGTATGGAACGATGAACACGGTTTTGAGATTGAGTTACTCACAAACAACTTCACATTGGCAGCATCAAGCATAGCGGCTCTGTACAAGGCTCGGTGGAATATAGAAATCTTCTTTCGCAACCTCAAGCAACTGCTACGCATCAAGAGCTTTATCGGCACATCCCGCAATGCCGTAGAGACCCAAATATGGACTGCTATGACTACAATGCTGATTCTGACATGGCTAAAGCACATCGCAAGATACAAATGGGCATTGGCTAACCTTGTGGTCACGCTCCGGCTGAACACATTTACCAAAATCGACCTCCAAAAATGGCTTGATCAACCATTTACACCACCTCCCGAAACCATCGAAAACGATTAGGGGGGATTGATTTTGAACTCTCGAGGCTATACTTAACAGTATAGTCAGTTAGCTCATGCTCAAAATTTATTTAGGACAATATTGGTTTTTTCTTTGAGAAAGTTCCTGATTTTCCCTATAAATAGAGAGCTTGAGGCTTAATAATGAAAGAATAATTAATAAAGTGTCTGATTTATGCAGCGTATTTAGAAAAAAGTATTTATCTTGGCACACGATAAAAACAATTCGAAATTGCTATGAAAAAGGAAAAGATTTATTTGGAGTATTTGTTGAATGCAACATCTAAAAATATTCTTTGGGCAGCTATAAGTACACCGATCGGGTTGGAGGACTGGTTTGCAGACAAAGTTATTTCTGACGATAAAATAGTAGAGTTTCATTGGGGAAAGACAGAACAGAGGAAAGCTGAGATTATTGCCATTCGCTCTTTCTCTTTTATCCGCTTCCGTTGGTTGGATGATGAAAACGAACGCGATTATTTTGAAATCAAAATGGCTTATAATGAGCTGACTAGTGATTATGTGTTGGAAATTACCGATTTCGCAGAACCGGATGAAGTAGACGATATGAAAGAATTGTGGGAGTCGCAAGTCGCTAAATTAAGAAGAACTTGTGGTTTTTAGTTAACTTTCAACTAAAAATTTTCGATGCTCCTTTTTTTGTACTAATTTTGCATCCTAATTGCACGAACCTATTAAGATGCTACGCATAAAGAAATTAGATATATTTATCGTAAAGAGTTTTTTGATGCTCTTTATTGGTACATTCTTCATCTGTCTGTTCATATTTATGATGCAGTTCCTGTGGAGATATGTAGACGAATTGGTCGGAAAGGGATTGGAGATGAGCGTCATGGCTCAATTCTTCTTTTATTCCGCATTAACCTTAGTGCCATTATCGTTGCCATTGGCAGTGTTGCTAGCCTCTTTGATTACTTTCGGTAACTTTGGCGAGCGTTACGAATTACTCGCAATGAAAGCCGCGGGTATTTCTCTACTTAAAATCATGCGTCCGCTCGTGCTCTTTGTTTGCGGACTTGTCGGTGTTTCATTCTATTTCCAAAATGTTGTAGGTCCTATCGCCCAGGCTAAGCTGGGAACCTTGATTCTTTCGATGAAACAGAAATCTCCCGAGTTGGATATCCCGGAAGGAGTTTTCTATTCTGAAATAGAGGATTACAATTTAAAGGTAGCCAAGAAAAACCGGAAGACCGGTATGCTATATGATGTACTGATTTATAGTATGAAAGATGGGTTTGAGAAAGCACGTATTATCTATGCTGATTCCGGGCGCTTGGAGATGACGGCAGATAAACAGCATCTTTGGCTACATTTGTATAGTGGAGACTTATTTGAGAATCTGAGGGCGCAAAGTATGAAATCGGAAAATGTGCCTTATCGCCGGGAGCAATTCCGGGAGAAGCATACCATTATTGAATTTAATTCTGATTTCAATATGGTTGACGGTGAAATTATGGGTAAGCAGTCCAATGCTAAGGATATGGCGCAGTTGCAAAGCTCTATTGATTCTATGGTGGTAGTGGGAGATAGTATCGGACGACAATATTACAGGGAAGTGGCAGAAGGAAATTTCCGTGCTTCCTATGGATTGACAAAGGAAGATACGGTCAAGATAGAAAAGGCGGATATTCGTGAATATAACGTGGACAGTCTTTATGAGGTAGCCTCTTTAACGCAGAAACAGAAGGTACTTTCTTCTGCTGTCAGTCGAGCGGAGAATGTGGCTAACGACCTTGGATTCAAGAAATTCACGATGGAAGATAATGATTATAAAATTCGGAAGCATAAGACGGAATGGCATAAGAAGATAACGATTTCACTCTCTTGTTTGCTGTTTTTCTTTATCGGAGCTCCATTGGGGGGGATTATTCGCAAAGGAGGTTTGGGAATGCCAGTAATCGTATCGGTGTTGGTATTTATCATTTACTATATCATTGATAATACAGGATATAAAATGGCCCGTGACGGTAAGTGGATAGTATGGATGGGAATGTGGACAAGTAGTGTGGTTCTTGCCCCATTAGGAGCTTTCCTTACCTATAAATCGAATAAGGACTCTGTGGTACTTAATGCAGATGCCTATATTAACTGGTTCAAAAAGATTGCGGGGATTCGTAATGTACGTCATGTCTTTAAGAAAGAGGTGATTATCCACGATCCTGATTATACCCGTCTAGCCGGTGATTTGGAACAACTCACTGCAGAGTGTAGGGCGTATGCTGCTAAGAAACGATTGGAAAAAGCGCCCAACTACTTCAGGTTATGGATGTCAGGCGAAGAGGATAATGGGGTAATAGCTATCAATGAAAAGCTGGAAGCATTGATTGAAGAAATGTCCAATACGAAATCTGCCACTTTGATCGGCGCATTAAACAATTATCCGGTTATTTCCGTTTCTGCTCATGTGCGCCCGTTCCATATATATGGGTTGAATTTGGTAGCCGGAGTTATTTTCCCTGTCGGTTTATTTTTCTATTTCCGCATCTGGGCGTTCCGTGTTCGTCTGGCTAAGGATATGGAACGGATTATAAAGAACAATGAACAAATTCAATTCATCATACAAAAAATCAATAAATAAGTGTTATGAAAGAGACAATTAAAATGGATAGAATAGAGGATGCGATTGCCGACTTCAAAGAGGGCAAGTTTGTCATAGTAGTAGATGATGAAGACCGCGAAAATGAGGGCGACTTGATTATTGCCGCTGAAAAGATAACTCCCGAGAAAGTGAATTTCATGTTGAAACATGCACGTGGGGTGCTTTGTGCACCTGTCACATTGTCTCGTTGCAAGGAGTTGGATTTACCGCATCAGGTAAGTGACAATACTTCCGTGTTGGGAACTCCTTTTACGGTTACTATTGACAAACTGGAGGGCTGTACAACAGGTGTTTCTGCTTCTGACCGTGCTGCTACTATTCAGGCGTTGGCTGATCCTGCTTCTACTCCGGCAACTTTCGGTCGTCCCGGACACATCAATCCGTTATATGCACAAGAAAAAGGAGTGCTTCGCCGTGCCGGACATACGGAAGCTGCGATTGACATGGCTCGTCTGGCAGGACTTTACCCGGCAGGTGCTTTAATGGAAATCATGAGCGAAGATGGAACAATGGCACGTTTGCCCGAACTCCGTCAGATGGCAGATGAGTACGGACTGAAATTGATTTCTATCCATGATCTGATTGTTTATCGTTTGAAACAGGAATCAATTGTAGAAAAAGGGGTCGAGGTAAATATGCCTACCGAATACGGAAAGTTCCGTCTGATTCCTTTCCGCCAAAAATCAAACGGACTGGAGCATATGGCTATATTTAAAGGTACATGGAGCGAAGATGAACCTATCTTGGTACGTGTTCATTCCTCTTGTGCTACTGGAGATATCCTTGGTTCGCAGCGTTGTGATTGTGGCGAACAATTGCATAAAGCGATGGAGATGATCGAAAAAGAAGGGAAAGGGGTAGTCGTTTACCTCAATCAGGAAGGACGCGGCATCGGTTTGATGGAAAAGATGAAAGCATATAAACTTCAGGAAGACGGTATGGACACTGTTGACGCAAATATCTGCCTGGGACACCTTGCCGACGAACGTGATTATGGAGTAGGCGCACAGATTCTTCGTGAACTGGGAGTACACAAAATGAGGCTTTTGACAAACAATCCGGTAAAACGTGTTGGGTTGGAAGCCTATGGATTGGAGATTGTAGAAAATGTACCTGTTGAAACAGTTCCTAATCCGTATAATGAGCGATACTTGAGAACGAAGAAAGAAAGAATGGGACATATTTTGCATTTTAATAAGTAAATGCCCGATTTGTTTTCTTATATCAAGTATTATCGTTTATTTTGCAATGATTTTCACTCAACAACAATAAAATAGAAACAAAATGAATCAATTGTCAGATCGTTTGAACAGCTTGTCGCCATCGGCAACGCTTGCCATGTCTCAAAAGAGTAACGAACTCAAGGCACAGGGTGTTGATGTTATTAACTTAAGTGTAGGAGAACCTGATTTTAATACTCCTGACCACATCAAAGAAGCTGCGAAAAGAGCCATAGATGATAACTTTTCCCGTTACTCTCCGGTACCGGGTTATCCGGCTTTGCGTAATGCTATTGTTGAGAAACTGAAAAAAGAAAACGGTCTTGAATATACAGCCGCCCAGATTTCGTGTGCAAATGGTGCAAAACAATCCGTTTGTAATACAATTCTTGTATTGGTAAATCCGGGTGACGAAGTAATCGTTCCGGCTCCTTACTGGGTAAGCTATCCGGAAATGGTGAAAATGGCTGAAGGTACTCCCGTAATTGTTTCGGCAGGTATCGAACAAGATTTCAAGATTACTCCGGAACAGTTGGAAGCTGCCATTACTCCGAAAACGAAAGTTTTGATTCTTTGTTCTCCGTCCAACCCGACAGGCTCGGTATATACGAAAGAAGAATTGGCAGGATTATCTGCTGTATTGGCTAAACATCCGCAGGTGATCGTAATCGCTGACGAGATTTACGAACATATCAATTACATCGGTGCACATCAGAGTATCGCTCAATTTCCGGAAATGAAGGAACGTACAGTGATTGTAAACGGTGTATCCAAGGCTTACGCTATGACAGGATGGAGAATCGGTTTCATTGCCGGTCCGGAATGGATTGTAAAAGCTTGCAACAAGTTGCAAGGTCAGTACACTTCAGGGCCTTGTTCCGTTTCTCAAAAAGCTGCTGAAGCCGCATATACAGGAACACAAGAACCGGTAAAAGAGATGCAGAGAGCATTCGAACGTCGTCGTGACCTGATTGTGAAGTTGGCTAAAGATGTTCCGGGATTTGAAGTAAACGTTCCGCAGGGAGCTTTCTACCTGTTCCCGAAATGTGATGCTTTCTTTGGAAAGAGCAACGGTGAACGTAAGATTACAAATTCGGATGATTTGGCAATGTATTTGCTGGAAGAGGCTCACGTGGCTTGTGTAGGTGGTGCTTCTTTTGGCGCTCCCGAATGTATTCGTATGAGTTATGCTACAAGTGATGAAAATATTGTAGAGGCTATCCGTCGTATCAAGGAAGCATTAGCCAAACTGAAATAAGAGTTCACCACAGAGGAGGCAGAGTAAAATAGTTTGGGAGATGTGTCAAACTCTCCTTTCAGTGGAATCCCCCTTGCTACAAACCATTTGTGGCAAGGGGGATTCCTAATTTATAAGGGTGGCGACACATCTTTTCATTTTTTCTTCTCTGTGTCCTCTGTGATGAAAAAAAAGGCCGCCTTCCGTGGAAAGCAGCCTGTACATTCTTGTAGATTGTATTATTCAGCAGGGTGAATTGCTTCAGACGGACAAACGTCTGCGCAAGTACCACACTCAGTACATACATCTGGATTGATAGAGTAGATATCACCTTCAGAGATAGCTTCTACCGGACACTCGTCAATACAAGTACCGCAAGCAATACAATCGTCACTAATTACGTAAGCCATTTTTTCTAAAAATTTTAATTATTAGTACTAATTTTCTTGGCAAAAATAAGGCTTTTATTGATTAGTTGTTATGTTTCTATGATTAAATTGACTTAATTTGTACGTCTTCTAAATAAGTTACCTCTCTATAATCTGCTATATTTTTTATATTTTTGCATTCAAATTACTAATACATTAGCGATTATGCCTTTAAATTTACCCGATAAACTACCTGCAATAGAGCTTTTGAAGGAAGAAAATATTTTTGTGATCGACACTTCCCGCGCTACGCAGCAGGATATTCGTCCGCTACGAATCGTGATTCTGAACCTGATGCCATTGAAGATTACAACGGAAACAGACTTGGTACGCTTACTTTCGAATACTCCTCTTCAGGTGGAGATTTCGTTTATGAAGATCAAGAGTCACACATCGAAGAATACGCCGATAGAACACATGAAAACGTTCTATACGGATTTCGATCAGATGCGTCATGGGAAGTATGATGGTATGATTATTACTGGAGCCCCTGTGGAACAGATGGACTTCGAGGAGGTGAACTATTGGGATGAAATTACGGAAATCTTTGATTGGGCACGTACGCATGTCACTTCTACTTTATATATATGTTGGGCTGCACAAGCCGGATTGTATCATCATTATGGAGTTCCTAAATATCCGTTGGAAAAGAAGATGTTCGGTATCTTTGAACATCGCGTACAGGAACCTTTCCATTCCATCTTCCGTGGTTTTGACGATTGTTTCTATGTGCCGCATAGCCGTCATACGGAAGTGCGTAGGGAAGATATTCTGAAAGTTCCGGAACTGACATTGCTTTCCGAATCGAAAGAAGCCGGTGTTTATATGGTAATGGCACGGGGGGGACGTGAGTTCTTTGTCACGGGACACTCTGAATATTCTCCGCTGACGCTGGATACGGAATACCGCCGTGATTTGGATAAAGGTCTGCCGATAGAAATCCCTCACAATTATTATATAGACGATGATCCTGAAAAAGGCCCGTTGGTACGTTGGCGCGCTCATGCTAATTTGCTGTTCTCCAACTGGCTAAATTATTTTGTCTATCAGGAAACACCTTACAACATCAATGATATTAAATGATAAAGCAGCGTAAAATAGAACTTCTCGCTCCGGCGAAAAACTTGGAGTGTGGCATTGAAGCTATCAACCATGGTGCAGATGCTGTATATATCGGTGCCCCGAAGTTCGGTGCCCGTGCGGCGGCCGTGAATTCATTGGAAGATATTGAGGCATTGGTGCAGCATGCTCATTTGTATAATGCGCGTATTTATGTCACGGTCAACACGATTCTGAAAGAAGAAGAGTTGAAAGAGACGGAGGAGATGATTCATGCACTTTTTCGGATGGGTGTGGATGCACTGATTGTACAGGATATGGGGATCACGAAGTTGAACCTTCCTCCGATACCGCTTCATGCCAGTACGCAGATGGATAATCGCACGCCGGAGAAGGTGAAGTTTTTGCAGGAAGCAGGTTTTCGGCAAGTGGTGTTGGCGAGGGAGTTATCGCTGCGTGAGATAAAGAATATACATGAAAGCTGTCCGGAAGTGCCTTTGGAGGTATTTGTACATGGAGCGCTTTGTGTTAGCTATAGTGGGCAATGCTATGTCAGTCAAGCTTGTTTCGGTCGTAGTGCCAATCGCGGAGAGTGTGCACAATTCTGTCGTTTACCTTTTAGTATGGTAGATGCGGACGGGAAAGTGATTGTGAAAGACAAACATCTGCTTTCCCTGAAAGATATGAATCAAAGTGACGAACTGGAGCGACTGCTGGATGCCGGGGCTTCTTCATTTAAAATAGAGGGACGCCTGAAAGACGTATCTTATGTGAAGAATGTGACGGCTGCTTATCGTCAGAAACTGGATGCGATTCTTGCCCGTCGTCCGGAATATGTGCGGGCTTCTTCGGCTACGTGTCGTTTCAATTTTAAACCACAACTGGATAAGAGCTTCAGTCGTGGATTTACGCATTATTTCTTACACGGACGTGATAAAGAGATTTTCTCTTTCGACACTCCTAAGTCGCTAGGCGAAGAGATGGGAACCGTGAAGGAGACCCGGGGTAACTATCTGACAGTTGCCGGACTTAAATCTTTTAACAATGGAGACGGTGTTTGCTATATCGATGAACAGGGACGTTTGCAGGGGTTCCGCATCAATCGGGTGGACGGCAACAAACTCTATCCACAGGAAATGCCCCGTATCAAGCCCCGCACTACATTGTATCGTAATTTCGACCAGGAGTTTGAACGAATCCTTTCCCACAAATCTGCCGAAAGGAAAATCGCAGTGAAAATCTTGCTTGCTGACAACAATTTCGGTTTCTCTCTGACATTGACTGACGAAGATGATAATAGCGTTACAGCCACTCTCTCTCGTGTGAAAGAACTTGCCCGGACTCCACAGACGGATAACCTGAAAACACAACTTTCCAAACTGGGGAATACCCCTTTTGAAGCAAAAGAAATAGAAATATCCTTTACCGGGAACTGGTTTTTGCCGGCTTCAGTACTAGCTGATTTCCGTAGACAGGCAGTCGACCGGTTAATAACTGCCCGTCGAATCAATTATCGTCAGGAACTGGCAGTATGGAAGCCGACGAATCATGCTTTTCCGCAAACGGCATTAACGTATCTGGGGAATGTAATGAACACCCGTGCAGCTTCTTTCTATCAGGAGCATGGGGTACAACAAGTAGCGGCAGCGTACGAGAAAGAAACGGTGGAAGATGCGGTACTGATGTTCTGCAAGCATTGTTTGCGCTATAGTATGGGATGGTGTCCTATCCATCAGCGGGTGCGTTCATCTTATAAAGAGCCCTACTATCTGGTATCGAATGATGGCAAGCTCTTTCGTCTGGAATTTGATTGTAAGAATTGTCAAATGAAAGTAAAGGCGGCGCAATGAGAATCATTCTTCACCACAGAGGACGCAGAAGACACAGAGGATATAGTGAAGGTAACATCTTCACTCATTCTTCTGAAACAGACTGTTTGAGTGTTTTTGGAAAAAAGTGTAGAACGTTTTTCTCTTTCCCCTTTTTATTCTCTGTGTCCTCTGTGATGAAAACAGTGATGAACCTACTACTATGTTTATTTTTGCTTTCATCCTGTTATTATAAAGCCCCGGCTCTGGATTCGGAAGAATTGTCGAAGAAGACGAAAGACTCGTTGACCTACTTGTACGAACGGCATTATACATGGAATACAAACCTGGAAGTAGTCGATGATTCCATCTCTTTGGAATGTCTCCCGATAAAAGATACTTTTATTCAGTTGAATAAAGGAGATAGGGTAGTGGTGGCAGAGTTTGCGGTTCACCCTGCCGATAGTGTAGACAGTATTTGGGTGAAGCTGGCACATACACAGGATAAACAGGGCTGGATACGTGAAAAAGAACTCAAAAAATCATTTGTGCCGACTGATAGTATTTCGCAGGCCATTTATTTTTTCAGTGATACGCATGTTTCTTATTTTGTTATTATTTTCGCTTTATTCGTGGGGGGATATCTGTTTCGTGCTTTTCGTCGAAAGCAGTTGCAGCTGGTCTATTTTAATGATATAGATAGTGTTTATCCATTATTCCTCTGTTTATTGATGGCTTTCAGTGCAACGATTTACGAATCAATCCAGGGGTTTGTGCCGGAAACGTGGGAACATTTTTATTTCAATCCTACTTTGTCGCCATTCAGAGTTCCTTTTATTCTTTCTGTCTTTTTGTTGAGTATTTGGTTGTTTTTGATAGTCGTTTTGGCGGTGTTGGATGATTTGTTTCGGCAGTTGACTCCGGCAGCGGCTATTTTTTATTTGTTAGGGTTGATGTCCTGCTGTATTTTCTGCTATTTCTTCTTTATCCTGATGACGCATATTTATATCGGTTATCTGTTTCTTGCCTTTTTTATGCTGGTTTTTGTGAAGAAAGTCTGGCGGAACATTGGGTATAAGTATTGTTGCGGGCATTGCGGGGAAAAATTGAAGCAAAAAGGTGTATGTCCCCATTGTGGAGCGATCAATGAGTAATATTAAGTATAACGGCTTTATAATACATACTTCATAGGGACGTTCTTTTATTCTCTATTTCATGCTGTCAATCTATCAAGAGACAGAGGCTGTCTAACAGCCATATCTTAACAATTTCACCCCTGCCAAAGCTATTCTGGCAGGGGTGATTTTCAATTTCTGAGACTTGTTAGACAGTCTCTGTCTTTGGGTTATTGTCAGTTCTTATTGTCAGGTGCCAATTAGTTGATAATCATTGTTCTATATGGATAAAATCTTTAGCTGACAATAAAATGACTAAATAATATCTCTATGAGTGAAAATGATTAGAATCGGCAGCGGAGATCTACCCCAAATTGCATTGGGCGTCCTTTCTGCATAAAACCTTTGTTCATCGTTTCGAAATAGAAGGCGGCATAGTCTTTATTCAGGAAGTTGCGTGCCCAGAAACTAATCATTGCGTCACCGATTTCCAGATTCGTTCTCCAGTTGAGTGTGCCGTAGAAAGATTGGCTGACATCGTTTTGTTCAGTCCAGTAGATACGTCCGGCAGCGTTATAATTAGCTTGGAATACAACCCGGTCGAAGATAGAGCGCGGATTACAGGTGATGGCGTATTCTCCTCCGATATTTAGGGTGTGTTTGGGGACGAAGGGAACATATTTGCCATTATAATCGGCAATTACTTTGGAACTGCCATCTTTTTGTTCTTCTGTAATTACATAATCGGTAAAGGTGGCATACGCATATCCGTAACTTGCATTCAGGCTAAGCTTTTTTGTCAGACTGGCGCGAAGAGATGCTTCTGCACCATAACTACGGCTTTTTCCCGCATTGATGGTAATACGTCCCAAACCACTTTCAGCAAATTGGGAGAGTTGCTGGTCGCGGGTATCCATATAAAATGCTGCAAGATCAGCCCAAACTCTACCTTCCCATAGCGTAAGATGGCTACCCACTTCATAGTTCCACGAATATTCGGGTTTGTAGGTAGTGGAAGTTTTTATATCAATCTCTTTGGTAGGTACCATTTGGTCCATCATTTTTATGATGGTTGCTCCCCATCTGGCATCTTGCCCTATTGTCGGACTTTCTTTAATGGCATTCATCATCGAGTTGGTCAATTCTCTGTGTGATAAGTCAGAGAACATCTGGATGTTATATCCTCCCGAACGATATCCGCGAGTAACAGTGGCATATACATTATTTTGGTTCTTCCATTCATATTGAATAGCAAATTTAGGTAGAAGCTGTACATAATCAGTCGAGAGCTTGCCTATAAAAGAGGCCGGGGCTTTCATATTCTGATCAGACAGGTTTATTTGCATGGGACCCATTGCTAAATGAAAATCAAAACCAAAGTCGATAGGAGTACTGAGGGAATTGTACTTCATACTGATTTTCTCGTAATCGAGTCGGAGTCCGGCTGTAACGGACAGTCCTTCTATGAACAGGTTGTTGTAAGTAGACTGATGATAAAGTGCACCGCTAAGAGTCGGTGTGTCGAAGGTCCCTCCTACACTTAGCATCGGGTTATGTATGGTCATTCCCATAGTAGGTGCACCGGGTTTGGAGGCAATCTGTTTAAAAGCGGAATTGGCGTTGTTTTCAATTATCGTTTTCACGCCTTCTTCTTTGAACAGAACCGGACCTGTGGTATGTAGCCATTGGTAGAACCCAAAAGCTCCCGTAGTCCATTGCCATCTCTTTTCTGGTTTGGCTTTCAAGACAATTTCTTCGGAAATGGTATTTGTCCTTTGCTTTTGCTCAAGATTAAAGATGTCTCTTTCTGTGAAATCCTGATCAAGGAACATACGGTCGTTCAGGTTCTGATAACCTGTGACAGCACTTAGTATAAAGTTACTAGCTTGATATTCGATGTTAACACCTGAATTGAGCAATCCACGACGGTAACTACTGCGGTCGTTATATGAAATCTTGCCGATATAATCTGCCCGGTCTTCTGTCAGTTCTTTACCTTTTTCTTTAGCTTTGGCTATACTATTTTGAGTAATTCCGGTATAGTAATACGGATATCCACCTTGGTCGCTATATTCATAGTTCACTGTCATGTCTATTTTCAGATTAGATGTCGGCAGGTAAATTCCGCGGAAACGTCCGCCACCGGCATTGCTTTTGTCTATCTTTTCATTGTTTCGTGCAGAATTTTCAAAGAAGCCGCCCGTGTGCTCATAAAAGCCGCCCGTAGAGAAAGCGAAATGGTCGGATATACGGTGGTAATGGGTGAGTGACACATTATAATTGTTATAAGTGGCTGCTCCCATGCGGACATCAGTACCCTGATAAGTGAAAGGTGATTTTGTGTGCACTTTGATAAGTCCTCCCATCGTATTACGTCCGTATAAAGTTCCTTGTGGTCCACGAAGTACGTCGATACGTTCGATATCGCAATAGTTGAAGTCGAAAGCGGATTTGTCGATATAAGGGATGTTGTCTACATAAAGTCCTACAGACGGAGTATTGATACGCGAACCGATTCCACGGATATAAATCGAAGTAGTCAGTTTGGAGCCATAGTCAGGGATAAACAGATTGGGAACAATACCTGTCAGGTTCTTCACGGAATTTACCTGATTGGCGCGCATATTCTCCTGTGATAAGACGGTGGAGGCTACCGGTAGATCACGCAGTTTACGGTTCTCTTTCGGAGTAGCAATCACTACCACCTCTTCGATGTCTACTATTTTTAGTGAGTCTTTGGGGAAATCTTCGGCCCATGCTGTCCCTGTCGTCAGGAGCATGAGGGCAATCATAATCTTTTTTGTTTTCATCTGCTGTTAATTTATCTGGTGCAAAGTAACGGCAAATATAGACGATAGTCAATCCTCATTTATTAGGATTTGTTTCACCACAGAGGACGCATAGGAGACGAAGGTATGATAGGACTCTTAATATTCTGTGTCCTTTGCGTGAATCAGATTCGGTCGGCTTCGATATATCCATTCATTACAGCATAAATAGTCAGTCCGGAGACGGACTTGATGCCTAATTTCTCCGTGATATTTTTCCGGTGAGTGATAACGGTAGTCAGACTGATATTCAGTTTATCTGCTATTTCTTTGTTGATTAATCCTTTGGTTATCAGTACGAGTACTTCTATTTCACGGGCAGATAGAATCTCCTGATGAGGCTGCATCGGAGGCATGGATGGCATGTCTTTCACCGGATAACCGTCGTGGTGAGCATGTTGGTGAAGTTTTAATATGTTTTTCACCAGCTCTCCTTCGGATTCATAAATGTTGAGTACAGGTACACCGGATAGTTGGAATTGTGGACTGTCACTTGCCAATACAATCGTTTTTCGTTTCCGGGGGAGAAAGAAAGCATTGTGCTCTACATAGATCTGTGCGGAAATGAAATAGTGGGCATACATATCCGGCGTATCGTCCATCAGTTCGCTGAAATGATGGAAAGTCCGTATGATCGCCATAGGAATCATTTCCTCCAGGATTCCTTTCAGACCGAGACAAGTCAATGTATTGGCTTCTACAATTGCTATTTCGGGTTGATAATTCATGTTAGTCTGGTTTTAATTAATGATTGAAATAATTGGCTACGGCTTCCGCGCACCGTTCACCGTCCACTCCGGCAGACACAATTCCTCCGGCATAGCCTGCGCCTTCTCCGCAAGGAAATAATCCACGAACGGTAACATGTTGAAGAGTATCTTTGTCGCGCACGATGCGAACGGGGGAAGATGTTCGTGTCTCCACACCCATCATTACTGCCTCATTAGTGAGAAACCCGTGGCTGCTGCGTCCGAATTGTTGGAAGCCGAGAGATAGTCTTTTGCTGATGAAATCGGGCATCCAGAAATGAAGTGGAGACGAAATCAATCCCGGACTATAGGATGAATCGGGCAGATCGTAACTCAATTTCTTGCGGGTAAAATCTAACATACGTTGCGCCGGAGCAGTTTGTCGTCTGCCTCCCTGCAACCAGCATTGACGTTCCAGTTCCTCTTGAAAGTGAAGAACAGATAGTAACTGTGAATTGATCTCTGCAAGTTGTGAACTTTTTAAATTCGGATTCAGTGCCAACAGCTGTTCATCTTGTTTCGCAGCCCATTCTTTATTCTTCATTTTTAATTCTTCATTTTCCAAATCCTCCGGTTGAATTTCCACTACCATTCCCGAATTGCTCCACCGTGACCCGCGGTTGGAAGGAGACATTCCGTTCACTACCACTTGTTCCGGTCCGCTGGCGGCAGGAACAATGAAACCTCCGGGGCACATACAGAAACTATATACTCCTCTGCCTTCTACCTGTGTTACAAAGCTGTATTCAGCAGCGGGCAGGTATTTGCCCCGTCCATTCTTATTATGATATTGTATTTGATCAATCAACATTGCCGGATGTTCCAAACGTACCCCGACAGCGATTCCTTTCGCTTCAATCGCCACATTATTGACTGCCAGCCAACGATATACATCTCTTGCCGAATGTCCGGTTGCCAGTATCACTGGTCCGAGCAAAGTCTTTCCCGTATTTGTTTCGATACCTTTGACTTCATTATTCTCGATAATCAATGCATCCATTCGTGTTTGGAAATATACTTCTCCGCTACACTCGATAATGGTATTCCGCATATTTTCAATGACACGTGGCAACTTGTCTGTCCCGATATGCGGATGAGCATCCACCAATATCGAAGTCGAGGCTCCATGTTGGCAAAATACATTCAGGATTTTATTTACATTTCCCCTCTTTTTGCTCCGGGTATAGAGTTTTCCATCCGAATAAGCTCCTGCCCCCCTTCGCCAAAACTGTAATTCGATTCCGGATCAACCGTGTGTTCCCTGCTGATTTGTGCTAAATCTTTTTTCCGCTCGCGCACGTCTTTTCCGCGTTCGATAACAACGGGACGTAATCCCAGTTCGATGAGACGCAGGGCTGCAAATAGTCCGCCGGGACCTGCGCCCACGACAATCACTTGCGGCCTTCCCTCTACCTTATTATATATAGTATGTTCGTATTCGTCATCCTTAGGCATCTCCCGGATATATGCCCGTACCTTCAGATTGACAAAGATAGTCCGTTGCCGTGCGTCAATGCTCCGTTTTAAGATTCGGGTAGCAGTGATGTCACGCAGGTTCAAACCTTTTTCTTTAGACAGATATTCCTTTAATTTCTGTTCGTTTGCTGCGATTTCGGGAAGTATGCGGAGTTGGTATTCTTGTGTCATTTAGTTGTTGATATTATTTTCGACTATAAAATTGATAAAGCAGATCATTTACTCATCAGTGACTATTTATCAGTGTCCTATCCGAATAAAGCCCTGAACGCCTCTTCCACCTTTCTCACCGGTACTAACTCTATCTTCAGTTTCTTAGTGTCAATCCCTTGCAAGTTATATTTGGGCAACAGGAACCGTTTAAAACCTAACTTTTCAGCTTCACCGATACGCTGTTCGATTCGATTCACGGGGCGTATTTCTCCCGACAGGCCGATTTCTCCCGCCATGCAAACTTCCGGTTCAATGGCTGCATCCATATTGGAAGAAAGGATTGCACTGATAACCGGCAAGTCGATGGCCGGATCATTCACTTTCAATCCTCCGGCAATATTCAGGAACACATCTTTCTGTGCCAACTTAAATCCCACACGCTTTTCGAGAACAGCCAGCAGCATATTCATTCTTCTCAAATCGAAACCGGTTGCCGAACGTTGCGGATTGCCATAGACAGCAGAACTGACTAAAGCCTGTGTCTCAATCAAGAACGGGCGAATCCCTTCAATGGCGGAAGCAATGGCTACCCCGCTCATCCCTTCATGATCCTGACTTAGCAAAAGTTCGGAAGGATTACTCACTTGACGCAACCCATCCTGACGCATTTCATAAATACCTAATTCTGCCGTACTACCGAAACGATTCTTGATACTGCGTAGAATACGATACATATAATGTTGGTCACCTTCAAATTGGAGGACAGTATCTACGATATGTTCCAGCACTTTAGGCCCTGCAATACTTCCTTCCTTATTAATATGTCCGATCAGCAATACAGGCGTATGCGTTTCTTTCGCAAAACGAAGAATAGACGCCGAACACTCTCTGACTTGTGCTATACTTCCGGGAGACGATTCGATACTCTCGGTGGAAATAGTCTGTATAGAGTCGATAATCACTAAATCGGGATTCGTATTCTTGATATGCACATAAATCTGTTCGAGTGAAGTCTCGCAAACGATTAGGCAATCGCTGGAAGTGCTAGAGAGACGGTCGGCACGAAGTTTCAACTGTCGTGCACTCTCTTCACCGGATACATAAAGAATTTTCTTTTCCGGCATGTGCAGTACGGTCTGCATGACGAGCGTCGATTTACCGATTCCCGGTTCACCGCCTATCAGGACCAGAGAGCCCTGTACGAGTCCGCCTCCCAATACACGATTCAGCTCATCATCGTGCATATTGATGCGTGGTTCGTCATCCGTTTCTATATCGCTAAGTGCCAGTGGCTTGGGCTTCTGCGTTTCAATGCCTGATATCGGACGGCGGTTGGTAGGTTCTTTCCGTACGATTTCTTCAACATACGTATTCCATTCTCCACACGACGGACATTTACCCACCCATTTGGGTAAATCTTGTCCGCAATTACTGCATACATATACGGTTTTCTCTTTTGCCATTGAAATTTCTTTCTTCTTGTAGGGTGCAAAAATAGGCATAATTTATTAGAAAGGAGTTATCTTTGCCTAATATAAATAGATGAAGCCTACAGGGTTATCTCTCCTGCTATCGAACGGTTCATCCAGTTGCGCACCTCATCCGGAGTATATCCATGCCCCAGTAAGAACATTAATTTGGCGACTGCCGATTCCGTGGTACTGTCATATCCGGAGACAACTCCTGCCTGCAACAACTGGTATCCCGTTTCATAACGTTCCATTTCTACCATTCCCGCACTGCATTGTGTTACGTTGACAATCACAATTCCACGCTCGCTGGCCTGACAGAGCCGGCGTATAAACCATTCTTTTCGGGGAGCATTCCCCGAGCCGTATGTTTCGAGTACAACCGCCTTTAATCCTTCAATCCCCAGAATGGTAGCAATTACATTTTCTTGGATGCCCGGAAAGAGCTTCAGTACCACTACATGGGTATCCAGCAAATAGTGTGGTTTCAATTCCCGCTTTTCCCCATTTTCGTGAATCTGCACATTATTATATTTGATATGGATTCCCGCTTCCGCCAATACCGGATAATTGAAGGAACGGAACGCATTGAAATTTTCCGCATTCATCTTTGTCGTACGGTTTCCTCGCATCAGATGATTTTCAAAGAAGATGCATACTTCCGGCACCAATGCCCTTCCTTCCTTGTTTTGTGCGATAGCAATCTCGATACTAGTCATCAGATTCTCCTTTCCGTCGGTACGGAGTACGCCGATGGGAAGCTGTGAGCCTGTGAGGATAACAGGTTTATCCAGTCCTTCCAGCATAAAACTGAGTGCGGAAGCGGTATAAGCCATCGTGTCCGTTCCGTGTAGGATGACGAAGCCACGGTAATGATTGTAGTTGTCATGAATAATGCGTACCAGCTTTCGCCACATATCCGGTTCCATGTCCGACGAATCCATCGGAGGATCAAACTGATAGGTGTCAATCGGGAAATTGAATTTTTGCAGTTCGGGGATATACTTTTGCAGTTGCTCGAAGTTAAAGTTCTCCAGAGCACCTGTCACGGCATTCTCAATCATACCAATTGTTCCACCGGTGTATATTAACAATACGGAAGTATTTAATGGGCTCATAAGCTGATTTTGTGCGATTGTTTTCGCAAATATAAGAATAGATTTGATAAATAAGTAACAATATGTCATAAAAGTGAAGGTGAATGACCGAATAAAGAGAAAGCGTAAGATACTTTTTATCAGAAAAAAACCGAAAAAAGTGATAGATTGAATGTTTTTATTATTACTTTTGCGACACTTATCAAAAACAAGAGTAGAAACAAGAACTATGATGAAGTACTATCCGCATACAGTCACATCCATGTGTACCATGACCCTTAGGGGTTGAGGGATAGTTTTTGTGTATCTACGTGATTCACGCCTGTATAAGCAGGCAAAATTCAAATTCAATATTATTCGTAAACAACCAATCGTTCTGTAAGAAGCAAACTGCAGGACATTGTATTTAAATAAGTATCTTCATGAAAGTAATGAAATTCGGCGGAACATCCGTAGGTTCCGTGAACAGCATTTTAAGCGTAAAGAGAATTGTAGAGTCGGCGAATGAGCCGGTAATCGTAGTTGTTTCCGCATTGGGAGGCATCACTGACAAATTGATAAATACATCAAAGATGGCGGCAGTAGGAGATTCGGCCTATGAGGGCGAGTTCCGCGAAATCGTCGGTCGTCATGTGGAGATGATTAAGGAGGTGATTCCTGCCGGAGAGAAGCAGGTTTCGTTGCAACGTCAGGTTGGCGAGTTGCTGAATGAATTGAAGGACATCTTTCAGGGAATTTACCTGATTAAAGACCTTTCCCCGAAGACTTCGGATACAATCGTCAGCTATGGTGAACGCCTTTCATCGCTCATCGTCACCGAACTGATTGAGGGAGCAAAATGGTTCGATTCGCGCACTTTCATCAAGACGGAAAGAAAACATAGCAAGCACACGCTGGATACGGAATTGACTAATAAACTGGTGAAAGAGGTTTTCCGGTCTATTCCTAAAGTGGCACTGGTGCCGGGATTCATCTCTTCGGATAAAACAACGGGAGATGTGACGAACCTCGGACGTGGTGGATCGGACTATACAGCTGCCATTATTGCTGCAGCGCTGGATGCGGCAAGCTTGGAAATCTGGACAGATGTAGACGGATTTATGACAGCTGATCCGCGTGTTATTTCGACTGCTTATACCATTACGGAATTGAGTTACGTAGAAGCGACCGAACTTTGTAATTTCGGTGCAAAGGTGGTTTATCCGCCGACTATCTATCCCGTATGTCACAAGAATATTCCTATTTTAATAAAGAATACATTCAACCCCGACGGAGTGGGAACGGTTATCAAACAAGAAGTTTCCAACCCGCAGAGTAAGGCCATCAAGGGCATTTCCTCCATTAACGATACAAGTCTGATTACAGTTCAGGGGCTCGGAATGGTAGGTGTGATCGGGGTAAACTACCGTATCTTTAAAGCATTGGCAAAGAACGGAATCAGCGTATTCCTTGTGTCGCAGGCTTCCTCGGAAAACAGTACTTCTATCGGTGTGCGTAATGCCGATGCCGACCTGGCTTGTGAAGTGCTGAACGAAGAATTTGCGAAAGAGATAGAGATGGGCGAGATTTCTCCAATTCTTGCGGAAAGCAATTTGGCTACAGTTGCTATCGTAGGCGAGAATATGAAACATACGCCGGGCATCGCGGGTAAACTTTTCGGTACACTGGGACGTAATGGTATCAATGTAATTGCTTGCGCACAAGGAGCTTCGGAAACGAATATCTCTTTTGTTGTCGATTTCAAATCCTTGCGTAAATCATTGAACGTAATCCACGACTCTTTCTTCCTCTCCGAATATCAGGTATTGAACCTCTTTATCTGTGGTGTCGGTACGGTAGGCGGTAGTCTGGTAGAACAAATTCGTTGCCAGCAACAGAAGCTGATGATGGAAAACGGACTGAAACTCCATGTGGTAGGTATCATTGATGCCTCCAAGGCAATGTTCAGCCGTGAAGGTTTCGACCTTGCCAACTTCCGCGAGGAACTGCTGGAAAAGGGTAAGGACAGCAACCTGCAAACCATTCGTGATGAGATTATCGGAATGAATATCTTTAATTCCGTATTTGTAGATTGTACGGCCAGTGCTGACATAGCATCGCTTTACAAGGATTTCCTACAGCACAATATCTCTGTGGTAGCTGCCAATAAGATTGCGGCTTCTTCCGCTTATGAAAACTACCGTGAACTGAAAACGATTGCCCGCCAACGGGGTGTGAAGTATCTGTTCGAAACAAACGTAGGTGCAGGTCTTCCGATCATCAATACAATTAATGACCTGATTCATAGCGGTGACAAGATTCTGAAGATTGAAGCGGTGCTTTCCGGTACGCTGAACTATATTTTTAATAAGATCAGTGCCGATATTCCTTTCAGCCGTACTGTCAGAATGGCACAGGAAGAACGTTACTCCGAACCGGATCCGCGTATCGACTTGAGCGGAAAAGATGTAATCCGCAAATTGGTGATTCTGGCACGTGAAGCCGGATACCGTCTGGAACAGGAAGATGTTGAAAAGAACCTCTTTGTTCCGAATGACTTCTTCGAAGGTTCTCTGGAAGATTTCTGGAAACGTGTTCCAAGTCTCGACGCAGACTTTGAAGCCCGCCGACAAGTCTTGGAGAAAGAGAATAAACACTGGCGTTTCGTTGCCAAACTGGAGAACGGAAAAGCCTCTGTGGGCTTACAGGAAGTAGGTGCCAACCATCCGTTCTACGGACTGGAAGGTAGCAACAACATTATCCTGCTTACTACGGAACGCTATAAGGAATACCCGATGATGATTCAAGGATACGGTGCCGGTGCCGGAGTTACGGCTGCCGGAGTATTTGCCGATATCATGAGCATCGCAAATGTTTAGAGCCTTATGAAGCATATCATCATATTGGGAGATGGAATGGCCGATTGGCCGGTGAAGTCGTTAGGGGACAAGACGCTCCTGCAATATGCAAAGACGCCATCTATGGATAAGTTGGCTCGCATGGGGCGTAACGGGCGACTGATTACTGTGGCGGAGGGTTTCCATCCGGGTAGTGAGGTTGCCAATATGTCCGTGTTGGGATATGATCTGCCCAAAGTATACGAAGGTCGCGGACCACTGGAAGCTGCCAGTATCGGTGTGGAACTGAAACCGGATGAGATGGCAATGCGTTGTAACCTGATTTGTGTGGAAGGAGAAGTACTGAAGAATCACTCCTCCGGGCATATATCTACGGAAGAAGCGGACATATTGATTCAATACCTGCAAGAGCAGCTAGGCAATGACCGCGTACGGTTCCACACAGGGGTTCAATACCGTCATCTATTGGTTATCAAGGAAGGAAATAAAGAACTGGAATGTACACCTCCGCATGATGTACCTTTAACCCCTTTCCGTCCATTGATGGTGAAACCATTGGTTCCGGAAGCGCAAGGGACGGCAGATCTGATTAACGACCTGATTCTGAAATCACAGGAACTGCTGAAAAATCATCCGTTGAACCTGAAACGTATGGCAGAAGGTAAAGATCCTGCGAACAGTATTTGGCCTTGGAGTCCCGGTTATCGTCCACAGATGCCTGCTTTCTCCGAGACTTTCCCGCAGGTAAAGAAAGGGGCAGTCATTTCGGCTGTCGATCTGATAAACGGAATCGGCTACTATGCTGGCTTACGTCGCATCGCAGTGGAGGGAGCCACCGGACTTTATAATACAAACTACGAAAATAAAGTGGCCGCTGCCTTGGAAGCGTTGAAGACGGATGATTTTGTCTATCTGCATATCGAAGCCAGTGATGAGGCCGGACACGAGGGAGATATCGACTTGAAACTTCTCACTATCGAGAATCTTGATAAACGTGTTGTAGGTCCTATCTACGAAGCGGTGAAAGATTGGGAGGAACCGGTAGCCATCGCCGTATTGCCCGATCATCCTACTCCCTGTGAGCTTCGCACGCATACATCCGATCCCGTTCCGTTTCTTATCTGGTATCCGGGTATCGAGCCGGACGAAGTGCAGACGTATGATGAAGTGGCTGCTTGCAACGGTAGTTACGGACTTCTGAAAGAAGACGAGTTTATAAAAGAATTCATGAAATAAGTACCACAGATTATGAAATATTATAGTACAAATAAACAAACACCTGTTGCCTCACTGCAGGAAGCGGTAGTAAAAGGGCTCGCTGCCGACAAGGGGCTGTTTATGCCTATGTTTATCAGACCTCTTCCACAGGAATTTTACGATACGATTGATCGTTTGTCTTTTCAGGAAATAGCTTATCGTGTAGCCGATACTTTTTTTGGTGAGGATATCCCTGCCGATACGCTGAAACAGATTGTATATGATACCTTAAGCTTCGACGTCCCTTTGGTTAAGGTGGCAGATAACATCTACTCGCTTGAACTTTTTCACGGGCCGACGTTAGCATTTAAAGATGTAGGCGGTCGTTTCATGGCGCGTCTTTTGGGATACTTCATTAAGAAAGATGGACAGAAGAGTGTCAATGTATTGGTAGCTACTTCCGGTGATACGGGCAGTGCTGTTGCCAACGGCTTCTTGGGTGTGGAAGGTATTCATGTGTATGTGCTTTATCCGAAAGGGAAAGTGAGTGAAATACAGGAGAAGCAATTCACTACGCTCGGACAGAATATCACTGCGCTCGAGGTGGACGGAACGTTTGATGATTGCCAGGCATTGGTAAAAGCTGCTTTCATGGATAAAGAATTGAATGAACACCTTTCATTGACCTCTGCCAACTCTATCAACGTAGCCCGTTTCCTGCCGCAGGCTTTCTATTATTTCTATGCTTATGCACAGTTGAAACGTGTCGGAAAAGCTGATAATGCTGTGATCTGTGTGCCTAGTGGAAATTTCGGAAATATCACCGCCGGATTGTTTGGTAAGAAGATGGGTTTACCCGTGAAGCGTTTCATTGCTGCCAATAACCGCAATGATATTTTCTATCAATATCTGCAGACAGGTAAGTACAATCCCCGTCCGTCTATCGCAACGATTGCTAATGCCATGGACGTGGGAAATCCCAGTAACTTTGCTCGTGTGCTTGATTTGTACAACGGTTCACATGCTGCTATCTCTGCTGAGATTTCAGGAGCGACTTATACCGATGAGCAAATCCGCGAAACGGTGAAAGAAACTTGGGAAAAACATCATTATCTCCTTGATCCTCATGGCGCTTGTGGGTATCGTGCGTTGGTAGAAGGCTTGAAAGAGGGAGAAACAGGGATATTCCTTGAAACGGCTCATCCTGCCAAGTTCCTCGAAACAGTGGAAAACATTATCGGAGAAGCGGTAGAAATCCCTGCCAAATTGCAGGAATTTATGAAAGGCGAGAAGAAAAGTTGGCAAATGACAAAAGATTTTGCGGACTTCAAGAAGTTCTTGTTGGAGCTTTAATCCTCTTCTTCTGATGAATGAATTTGTGCCACCGCATTGGCACGGTTGTGCCATCGCAGTGGCACAGTTGTGCCATCGCAGTGGCACAGTTGTGCCAATACGGTGGCACAGTCGTGACAATAGGGAATATAAACCTGACATTGCCATATCTTTTATATAGAAGCTAGGAATACTAAATATTCTCCCGTACAATGAACTGTAAACTCATTAGCTGTTGCTTCATTGAGCGTTCCTTGCCACCAATTCGTAAAATCACTAAGAGGATAAACCAGTCCCTCTCCTTGTAATCCTTTAGCTCCGAAATTGAAAATAGAAACTTGCTGTCCCGGATGAGAGGCGAAAATCTGCGTGTCTTTGGCGGGAATAAATGTGCCATAGTCGGTAATGGTACGTATCTCGATACCATCTTTCATGTAGTCGATAAGCAGACTGATGTTTCCTAATGTATGATCTTCCCGTTTACCGGTGGCTCCGATGATGGCAATTTTTCGGAATCCTTTCTTTTGCAGGAAATGGACGGCTTTGGTTTGGTCGTTCGTTTCTTGGTCCGCTATCTGATGTACAATAGGGGAGAAAAGGTCTTTATATTCAGGTGAAAGAGAATCTCCGTCACCGATAATTACATTGGGAGTATGCCCACGCAGGATATATTCGTTGGCTGCCCCGTCACAACAGACTACAAATTCTGCATTTTCCAGCATTTGCAGGGGAAGAGGGTGGTTGGGATATTCGCCATTGGCCAGTATCACGGCTTCGGGAGTATAGTGTTCGTTTTTCATTGTATACTCATTAATTTTTTCCATTTAAAGTAGCCAAAGATAGCTATAATGGAGTAAAGTCCGTACAAAGCAGAAGTAAAATAAAGGTCTTTATAGATATAAAGTCCACAGCAGACAATGTCCACCAGAATCCAGGCAAACCATTGTTCGATGTATTTGCGTGCCAGCATCCATATGCCGACAATACTTAATGCAGTGGTAAAGCTGTCCAGCCAGGGAACATTGCTATCCGTATATTCTATCAGTATCCATGCAATGCCGAGGAAAGAAACGACGAATGCCAGAAAAAGAGGTAAGTAACATTTCCCCGGAGTGTGTATGATAGGAAGGGCTTTAGGCTTTCCCCCTCCCCACATCCAGAAGAACCAGCCGTAGATGGCAGCTGCCAGGTAGTAGATATTGATGCCAAAGTCAGCATATAATCCGGCTTTGTAATATACGAAGATGTAGATGGCAGGCATCACAATACCTGTTATCCAAAGGTAGATACTTGCCCGGTATTCTAACCAGAGGTAGACCAGTCCGATAATCGTACCGAATATTTCCAGAAATTTCAATTCCATAATTGGGTGTGATTAAAAGCGGAAAGAGACATGTCCTATAACGTTTGTTCCAGCTTGCGCAGCATATCCGGCATAGTTCCCCCGATTCTCCAGTGTATCGGTGTAGTCGCTCGATGCCCAGCCGTTGTTTTCATATTTTTCATTAAACAGATTGTACACAGTGAATCCTACCGTGACTTCTTTCAGTACTTTTTGGGGACGGAAGCTGTATGCCAGATTGAGGTTACTGACAAAATATTTATCAAGAGTCAGTTCTTCAACTTCTGCGTTTGTCATATACTGTTTGCTTACGAACTGTGATTGCAGGGCGGTTTCGAATCCCTTAAATTTGAATGAGAAACGATTGTTAAATAGGAAGTCCGGTGAGAAAGCAATGTGAGTCTCTTTATGCTTTATCTGAATAGTCGGGAGAGAAGTCTGGCTATCATCGTTATGATAGTGGTAACCCGGCAGGTTCTCTACGAAATTTTGGATACGGTTTTTGCTCCATGTAGCGTTGATGTCCCATTGAAACCATTTGCACGGTTTGATTCCCAGCATGATTTCGATTCCCATGCGATAACTGTTAGGCACATTTTCGGTCAGTGCCTCACCGATATCGTTTAAAGCTCCGGTCAGCACCAGTTGGTCGGTATAGTCCATGTAGTAGAAGTTTGCACCTGCTGTCAACCATTGGTTGGCGAAGGTATATCCCGCTTCATAGTCGAGCAGCTTTTCTGCTTGGGGATACGAGTCTGGATCACCATCCGTATAATTGTTTCTCGTCGGCTCTTTTTGAGCTACTGAGAAAGACGCATAGACACGATGGCTGGAAGTAATGTTCCAGTTTAATCCTACTTTCGGATTAAAGAAATCGAATTTTTTGTCTACTGCCAGTGGACGCAGTGCATTCTTGCTCCAGTCATATTTATCATTGTTTCCGTTGATGGTATAGTTGATGTGGCGATACTGGAGATCGGCATAAGCACTTAGTCCTTTAGTGAGATCGTAATTTGCTTTCAGATAAATATTTCCATCGGTCTTCTTGGATTTGTTGCGATAGTATTCATGGTCGGGCGATAGAGTGCCTACGTAGTTTTTCACCCAGGGGACTCTTCCGAAGTTATTGCCCCGGTATTGATTTAATCCGCCGCCCAGAGATGCATTTAGCCTGTCGGTGGTGAAATTGAGAGAAAAAATACCACCGCCAAATTTGTTATCCATCTTCTTTTGACGGACCAGGTCAATTTTAGCTATTTCGGTGCCATCTATTGTAAATGGCTTTAAGCCATATTCGATCAGGTATCTGCCGCCTTTGTACTCTTCGTAATAACCATCACCTTTAGTATAATGTAAGGCAACGTTTAGATTCCAGGCCGTTGAGAAAGTGTGGTTGAAGAGAAGCTGATAATTCTTTTGCAGGTAATTATCCGTTTGATCATCGTAATAATGTTTGTTGCCGTTGGCGTCGGTGTACATTTCCCCGCAAGGATTGTAGCGTCTGCCAAATTTTTCCATTTCTTCTTTGGTTGCATATCCCCAAGCATGATATGTCTTTTCTTTTCCGGCAAATGCAATCAGTTTCATAGAGGTGTTTCCTGCAAAATAACCTCCTTGCAGGTAGTAAGAGTTCAAGTTCACCGAAGCACGGTCTATGTATCCGTCCGTACCGATATGGGAAAGGCGGGCGTCAAACGTCCAGTGGTTATTGAGTAAGCCGGTTCCCACTTTTACTGTTTCCTTGTGCGTGTTGAACGAACCGTATGAAGCATTGAATTCGGCGTATGGTTTCATAGATGCACCTTCGGTTTGCATATTGACGCTAGCTCCGAAAGCACCTGCTCCATTTGTTGATGTACCTGCTCCGCGCTGCACCTGCATATCTTTTACGGAAGAAGAAAAGTCGGGCATATTGACCCAGAACAGGTTATGGCTTTCGGCATCGTTCATCGGTATGCCGTTTACAGTGATATTGATTCGTGTGCCATCGGTGCCACGTACGCGAAGTGTCGTATAGCCGATACCGGCTCCTGCATCCGATGTGGTCAGTGTGGAAGGAGTCATACTCAGCAGATAGGGAATATCCTGTCCGAAGTTTACCTTTTTGAGTGCTGTTTTGTCTATATTGGTGAATGCCACGGGAGTTTTGGCTGTGGCACGTGTGGATACTACCTGCACCTCTTGCAGGTTCACTACTCTCATACTATCCTTTGCACTCGTTTGTGCATGGACAGTGATGCCTGCGCCTGATAAGGCGACGGCCATCCATACAATTCTTTTCATTTTGCTTACTAATTAGTTCTCTACGCCGGCATTACCCGGATCAGATTCTATGGGTATGTTCTCAGCCCGTCATGTTAAGGCACCCCTACCAGTGAATCGGCTGCAAAAATACGGCTTTTAAAGGAGGAAAGCAAAAAAAAACTTTTATATTTACTAAAAACAATCTAACTTTGTAGATTGTTGAAATGGCAATACATCTGTTTATTCATTTAATATATAATTTAATTATGCTACTCTTACTTCAAGCAACACAAGCTGCGGATTCTGTGCAAGTGGCCGCAGATAATTTAATGAAAGAAGCGATTGCTAACGCTGACGGGTTGGACAAACTTTCGCTGATTACTCAACAACTCGTGGATTTCGGAATCCGTGCCGGAGAACGTATTCTGGTTGCAGTTCTTGTTTTTGTAGTCGGACGTTTCCTGATCTCTCTGATCAATAAGTTCATAAGACGCCTGATGGATAAACGAAAAGTGGATGTAAGTATCAAAACTTTCGTCAAAAGTCTGGTGAACATTTTGCTGACCATTCTTTTAATCATTTCTGTTGTCGGTGCTCTGGGAGTTGAAACCACTTCGTTTGCGGCTTTATTGGCTTCTGCCGGTGTGGCTGTCGGTATGGCTTTGTCCGGTAATCTGCAGAACTTTGCCGGTGGATTGGTTATTCTATTGTTCAAACCTTACAAAGTAGGTGATTGGATTGAAAGCCAGGGAGTGTCCGGAACAGTAAAAGAAATTCAGATTTTTCACACGATTCTGTCTACTGCGGATAATAAAGTGATTTATGTGCCGAATGGTGCTATGAGTAGTGGGGTGGTGACAAACTACAATGCGCAGGTTACCCGTCGTGTAGAATGGGTTGTCGGCATTGAGTATGGAGAAGATTATGAAAAGGTACAGGAAATTGTTTATGATATTCTTGTCGCTGATAAACGTATCCTGAATGAGCCTGCTCCATTTGTAGCTCTTCATGCGCTGGATGCCAGCAGTGTGAATGTGGTGGCACGTGTGTGGGTAAATAGCGGAGATTACTGGGATGTTTATTTCGATATAAATAAAGCGATTTACGAAACCTTCAATGAAAAAGGTATCAACTTCCCTTTCCCACAGCTTACTGTTCATCAGGGAAATTGATTGTTATATCTCTGATAATTCTAAAGAACGAGGGAGTTTCATGTTAAGTGAGGCTCCCTCGTTTTTTGAAAACTTGTCCGGTGTGAATGAAATGAATCAGTTTTTGTTGCGGTGTATTAAATCTTTTCCATGACTGCATGTTAGATTTTGGCAAGTGCCTGATCCAAATCCGCAATCAGGTCATCAATATGTTCCGTTCCAATCGATAAGCGTACAGTGCCCGGATAAATCTCCTGTTCGTCCAGTTCCTGTGCATTGAGCTGTGAATGAGTGGTACTTGCCGGGTGGATTACCAATGATTTCACATCGGCAACATTAGCTAGCAGAGAGAATATCTCCAGACTGTCGATGAAGCGATGTGCTTCTTCTTGTCCGCCTTTGACTTCGAAAGTGAAAATCGAACCGGCACCGTTCGGGAAATAACGCTGATACAGCGCATGATCGGGATGATCGGATAATGATGGATGGTTCACTTTCTTCACTTTCGGGTGATTGTTTAAGAAATTCACGACTTTCAATGCATTTTCTACATGACGTTCTACGCGTAAGGAAAGAGTTTCCAATCCTTGTAACAGGATAAAAGCATTGAATGGACTGATGGTGGCACCTGTGTCGCGCAGCAAAATAGCTCGGATGCGGATGGCATAGGCAGCCGGACCGGCAGCATCAACAAAACGTACTCCGTGATAGCTTGGATCGGGTTCGGTCAGTTGTGGAAATTTGCCGGAAGCCACCCAGTCGAATTTGCCTGAATCTACAATGACTCCTCCTAATGAGGAACCGTGTCCGCCAATGAACTTTGTTGCGGAATGTACCACGATATCTGCCCCGTGTTCGATAGGACGGATTAAATACGGAGTACCGAATGTGTTGTCAATAATCAAAGGAATTTTGTGGCGATGAGCTATCTCAGCTACTGCCTCTATATCAATGATATTTGAGTTCGGATTTCCCAGCGTCTCGATAAATACGGCTTTCGTATTTTCCTGAATGGCTTTTTCAAAGTTCGATAAATCGCTTGGATCGACGAATGTTGTTGTGATGCCATAGCTGGGTAAGGTATGAGCCAGTAAGTTATAGCTTCCTCCATAAATCGTTTTGGCTGCTACAATATGATCGCCTGCACGAGTGATATTCTCGAAGGCATAAGTGATGGCAGCAGCACCCGAAGCAACTGCCAGTCCTGCTACTCCTCCTTCAAGAGCAGCTACGCGTTGTTCAAAAACTCCTTGAGTGGAGTTGGTCAGACGACCGTAAATGTTCCCCGGGTCCTGTAGGCCGAAACGTGCGGCTGCGTGAGCGGAGTTGTGAAATACATAAGAAGTAGTCTGGTAAATAGGTACTGCACGGGCGTCTGTTGCCGGATCTGCTTGTTCTTGTCCTACGTGAACTTGTAAAGTCTCGAAATGTAAATTCTTTGTTGCCATAGTCGTATATTTTTAAGTTTAGTATTTATTCTTTGTTTTCTTGCAAAGTTATGGGGCGCAGATATATCGAACAAGATGTGACTTAAATATAGAAAATAATACTATTTTTGTACCGTTATATAGAACTGAATAGTTACATCATTCCTAAAAATCACCTTTTAGAAGAATATTTTTCTTATGGATACTTTTGACAAACTGGATAGAGTCGATTTGCAAATACTCCGTACTTTGCAAGAAAATTCCCGATTGACGACGAAAGAGTTGGCGGCGCGGGTGAGTCTTTCTTCTACTCCTGTTTTTGAACGTCTTAAGCGGTTGGAGAGTGGGGGGTATATAAAGAAGTATATTGCCGTGTTGGATGCGGAAAAGCTGAATCAAGGATTTGTCGTATTTTGTAGTGTGAAGCTTAGACGACTGAACAGGGATATCGCAGCCGAGTTTACGCGGATTATACAGGATATTCCTGAGGTCACCGAATGTTATAACATATCAGGAAGTTATGATTATCTGTTGAAGATTCATGCTCCCAATATGAAATACTATCAGGAGTTTATTCTGAATGTGTTGGGGACGATTGATAGCTTGGGATCACTGGAAAGCACGTTTGTGATGGCTGAAGTGAAGCATCAATATGGGATACATATTTAATTCTTTGTGTAATGGTATGAGATTTATTCAGATACAGCGTTATCATTCTCCTTGTGGCGATTTGATGCTTGGCTCGTTTGAGGATCGACTTTGTCTTTGTGACTGGGCAGTTGAAAGTCATAGGGACATTATAGACAGGAGGTTGCGGAAAGGACTGAAAGCCTGTTACGAAGAAAGTACATCTGAGGTAATACAGGAAGCAATTCAGCAGTTGGATGAATATTTCAATGGCGAACGGACTGTGTTTGAGGTGCCTTTGCTCTTTGTTGGTACGGATTTTCAGAAAAGCGTATGGTATAAGTTGCTGGACATTCCGTATGGGGCGACTATATCGTATGGAGAATTGGCGAAACAGCTGGATATGCCGAAGGCTGTCCGTGCGGTTGCTGCTGCTAACGGTGCAAATGCTATTTCTATTTTTGCTCCGTGTCATCGTGTTATCGGCAGTAAACACACGCTTGTAGGTTATGCCGGTGGTCTTTCTACTAAAAAATGGTTGCTGGATTTGGAATTAAATGGCAAACCTCTGTTATGAATGAACAAAAAATGCTTGATGATGTACGTATTGCACAGTCAATGATTCTACCAGCCCATATTGCATATAACCAATCGATGTACTCATGTCTAAGTCTAAGCCCTCTAACAGAAAATTGTTTATTCATTGTTTCTATACTATCTCTTTGGACTAACCCGGCATTAGCAGGCTGAGTGCCATGACCGACAGCCTGCTACCAAACTGTAGATGGTATGGTGGCGCTTGCCGTATTCTTCAGCTGCGGTCAATAGCTTGTCGATGAGCAAGATCAACACGATGCCCCGAAAAAAGAGAGCGTGGCATGGTTATAACAGATTGGGGATTAGTACTTCAAAAGAGAGCAAAATGTTTTTTTGTTCAAAAACAAAGAGGCTGTCTAACAAGTCCTATTTTAACGATTTCACCCCTGCCAGAATATGCTTTGGCTGACTTCTAATTACTGAGACCTGTTGGACAGCCTCTTGATAGGATGAACTGTTGTTATTATGGGATGTTTCATACATCTGTTACTATGTTAAGTCTGGTAAATCAGTTTTTGGACGCTCAATATCGGTGCGTTCTTTTTTTATTCTAATTGTCTCTTTGTTTAAAGCCTCTTTGGGCAGAGCGGATTTCCTACTTTGCGTAACCCACGATTCCTCGCAGAGGAAAAGTCCGTTTACTCCTTGCACAAGCGTTATTTCGCCGTTACTGATGATGTTGGTGATACTCATATATTGATTGTTTTTAGTTGCTCTACCGAAATGGTGCGGTGTTTCACCTCCTGTACCAAGCGAAATGTTGCCTGACAAGACCTGCCGCATCTGCCCATGCAAACAATGGGTGTCGGGTCGAACAGAAGATGACTGACACGCTTCTTTTCTGAGTCGAATACGAAAGAAATTCGATTGTCCATAATTGTACAACCGCCTCCACAAGGGTTGCATTGTAAGCAGGAGGACGTGTGTATGTTTCTATTTGTTTTCATCTTTTAATTTTTACATCCATGAGACTTTTCCATCTTTCCTTGCTGTTTCCAGCAATGACTTGTATGTAAAGTCTTTCGTAGTTTGCATAGGTCAGAATACAGTTCTTCTTTTTACACTACAAAGTTCGTTATATATCTTTGGGGCTGCAATACCTTAAAAAGGGGATTTTTTGATTAGGAAATCCCCTTTTATAGTAGTTGGAAGAATTGAACTGTGGTACTCAAGATGTCAATTTTTTAAATAATCTCCACCGATTTCGTGTAGGGATACTTTCAGCATTTAACTTGCTACTCTTTGGTTTTTGTTTGATGCAAAGGTTATATTATTCTAATAACAATCGGCAAAGACCCAATGTTTTCATCCGGCTTTAATGCCGTATCAAATCACGGCATCATCATATCTTGCGTACATACATGGCTCTTATTGCGTTGAGTACAGCGAGTATCATCACGCCTACGTCGGCAAAGATAGCAAGCCACATATTGATGATGCCGAATACTCCAAGTATAAGGCAAATTCCCTTGATGCCCAATGCCATGATGATGTTCTCCCATACTATTCCCAAGCACTTGCGTGAGATACGGATTGCCTTGCCGATTTTCATCGGATCATCGTCCATGAGCACCACGTCAGCGGCCTCTATGGCGGCATCGCTTCCCATCGCGCCCATCGCTATGCCAAGGTCAGCACGCGAGAGCACGGGGGCGTCATTTATGCCATCACCCACAAACGCAACCTTGTCATCTCCTTTTGTGTCAGCAAGGATGCTCTCAAGTTGCGACACCTTATCGGCAGGTAGCAGTTCGCTGTAAACCTTATCTATCCCAAGCCGGGCAGCGGTTTGGTCTGCGACCGGTTTGGTATCACCGGTCAGCATGACGGTTGTTGTCACGCCCGACCTACGAAGATCGGAAATGGCTTGTTCGGATGTGGGTTTCACAATATCTCCAAGAACGATGTGTCCCGCATATTTACCGTCAATTGCGAGGTGGACAATAGTTCCGGCTGTCTTGCAATGGCAGGGAACAAGGCCTAAGTCCGACATCAGTTTCTCATTTCCAGCGGCAACCATTCTACCATCGATGACGGTGGTAACGCCTTTACCGCTGATTTCTTTCATGTCGCTCATCCGGCTGCGGTCAATTGCGTGTCCGTAGGCTCGTTGAAGCGATTTGGCTATCGGGTGTGAAGATGACGACTCCACTATTGCCGCAAATTCAAGCAATTGTGCTTTGCGGTCGGCAATGTCCTCGTCGTGGTCTCCATGATAGGCATTGACCTCAAACACTCCTTTAGTCAATGTTCCGGTCTTGTCGAAGACCACAGTTTTTACTTTCGACAGCGTTTCCAGAATATTCGCACCTTTCACCAGCACACCTTCGCGGCTTGCACCGCCGATTCCGGCAAAGAATGACAACGGTATGCTGACCACCAATGCGCAAGGGCAGCTGATTACGAGGAAAACGAGAGCACGGTAAATCCATGTTTCAAACGTAGAGAAGTCAAGAGGCGCACCGTTGAATAGAATCAGGATTAACGGGGGCAAAAGGGCTAGGGCCAACGCTCCGTAGCAGACAGCCGGAGTATATACGCGTGCGAACTTAGCAATAAAATTCTCAGATTTCGATTTGCGCGAGGCCGAATCTTCAACCAGCTCTAAAATCTTGGATACAGTAGAATCGCCGAACTCTTTGGTAGTGCGCACTTTCAATACTCCCGACATATTGATGCTGCCGCTTATGATCTCATCTCCGCTACCTACTTCGCGCGGAAGTGACTCACCGGTCAATGCTGATGTATTGAGCGATGACTCGCCGGAAATTACAACTCCGTCGATAGGGACCCGCTCTCCAGGCTGAATGATGATTGTCTGACCGACCTCCACATCGTCGGGGTCTATCTTCACAATCTTGCCGTCCTGCTCTATATTGGCATAGTCAGGGCGTATATCCATGAGAGCTGCGATGTTACGACGGCTTTTACCGACGGCATAGCTCTGGAAGAACTCGCCAATCTGATAGAACAGCATCACGGCGATAGCCTCCAGATAGTCGCCGCTCTTCTCATAGATGGCGAGTGCGAATGCTCCAACCGTTGCCAAAGCCATAAGGAAATTCTCATCAAACACTCTGCCGTGGATAATTCCGAGCCACGCCTTTTTCAATATGTCGTAACCTATTATCAGGTATACCACAAGATATGCTGCGAGACGTGGACATCCTGTAATGTCAATAAAAAGCAACCCAACGGTCATCACCAGAGCGATGATGATGCGGGTGAGCATATTGCGTTGTTTTCTGTTCATATTCCTTATGATTTGAGGAAGTAGCCCAACCAACTAAGGTCAGACTGCCACCATATTTTTATTAGAGAATCTCAAAATCAGGTTCCACCTTTTTGGCGGCTTTCAGTACTTCTGCCATTACTTCGTTCTGATCTGCATCATCCTCGAAGGCAACCTTCATCTTCTGTGTCATGAATGAAATGGAAAGTTCCTTTACGCCTGCAACCTTCTTAGCTGCGTCTTCCACGAGGTTTGCGCAGTTTGCGCAATCAACCTCAATTTTGAATGTCTTGCTCATATTCTTAATTTTTTAGTACGATTTACTCCGTGATTTAATTTTACTGCTGCAAAGTTACAGACAGTTTTATGCAAACTGTTTGCAATGTTCACACCCCATAATTGCAAATCGTTTGCATCGCATAATGCCGAACTTTATATCCCCCCCAAAAAAAACAATTCAAATGACTGAACGCGATTCTATTGATTTTGGCAAGGTGGATATTTTTAGGTTTTTTGTTGACATATTTCTTCCGACATTGGCAAGCCTTATGTTCGGAGCGTCGGTATATGTGGCTGACGGAATGTTTGTCATCCGGCTTGACGGTGCGCTCAAATTCTCAATGTGGGTCAACGTGATTGTATCCGTTGCCAATATTGTACTCGACTACCTCTTTGTTTTTCCGTTCGTGATGGGTATAAAAGGAGTGGTGATGGCTACCTATCCGAACTTTAGACAGGTGAAAAAGGCATAATTGTCCGTGTATCAGGACAAGGCAGTTTCCGCAAGCGTATCATTGAGCTTGGCTTCATCAAGAGCAAGACAGTCACAGTCGTCCGTAACGCTCCTTTCAAGGAGCCTATCGAATATGAGATACTCGAAGCTGAGATTGCGTTGCACCGTCATGATGTCGACCTTATTGAAGTGGTGGGAGAAGACGAACCGGTTGGTGAAATTGTCGACAACAGTCCGATAACCGAGTGTGCGCATCTGTCGCTTGAGGAGATGCAGCAACTGGTCTCACACAAGGAAAAGGTGATAACAATCGCTTTCGCAGGCAATCCCAACTATGGCAAGACATCAATATTCAACGCTCTTTCGGGGGCGCATGAACACATCGGTAATTACAGTGGCGTAACCTTCGGCATTGACAGCGGTGGTAAAGGAAACAAACTGGAAATGGGTGGCACAAGCGTTATCCTCTACCGCATTGGCCTGGATCTGTGCCTCCCTTGTCGATGTTGTTGGAAATCTAATTCTCTCTGTCTGAACCATTGGCTAAAAATTGCGACACTTAAAAATCTCCATTGCAAACGGTTTGCGAAAAAAAAGCCGTAACTTTGCCGAAAAATATGGATATGAACAACGATGAAATAGGAAATATTTTGAATGGCAGAGGTATAAAACCTACCGCAAATCGAATTCTTGTGATGAGAGAATTGATGAAAGTCTCAAATCCGGTCAATCTTGCTGATTTGGAAGCTTCGCTGGAGTTCTCAATGGATAAGGCAAGCATTTTCCGTGTGCTTGAACTTTTCGCTGAAAAAGATGTGGTTCATGTGATTGAGGACGGGAGCCGTTCACTTAAATATGAGCTGTGTCACAGTGGCAATAAGCACAGCATCGCTGACCAACATGCCCATTTTTATTGCGAGCATTGCAAGGGAACATACTGCATTGAAACGGAGAAAGTCCCCATGATTGATATTCCTGACGGGTTCACTCCACATTCCATCAACTATATGATCAAAGGCATCTGCCCGAAATGCAACAGATAGCCTGAATGATAACGATATTTGCGGGAGCTGCCAAGACTTTGGTAGCTTCTTTTGCGGTCTTTACAGACACATAGCATCAGAGGATTCTCGCCATTACTAAGAGTTTTGTACTTGTAACATAGTACTTTAATTGTTTCACTCATTCGGTTTACCGGTTTACACACTGGTTTACACAAACGCTGCAAAACGTAGTATTTATAAAGAAAAAAGCAGCTATCCTATTTAGATAACTGCCTGATTTTTAAGTGATCCGCCTGGGGCTCGAACCCAGGACCCCAACATTAAAAGTGTTGTGCTCTACCTGCTGAGCTAGCGAATCAATCCCTATTTGCAAATCAGTTATTTCCTGATTGCGGGTGCAAAGGTAGTTACTTTTATTTAATTTGCAAGCATTCCGTAGAAAAAAGTTTTAATTATTCCTCTTTATTATCAATATTGTCCTAAATAAATTTTGAGCATGAGCTAACTGACTATACTGTTAAGTATAGCCTCGAGAGTTCAAAATCAATCCCCCCTAATCGTTTTCGATGGTTTCGGGAGGTGGTGTAAATGGTTGATCAAGCCATTTTTGGAGGTCGATTTTGGTAAATGTGTTCAGCCGGAGCGTGACCACAAGGTTAGCCAATGCCCATTTGTATCTTGCGATGTGCTTTAGCCATGTCAGAATCAGCATTGTAGTCATAGCAGTCCATATTTGGGTCTCTACGGCATTGCGGGATGTGCCGATAAAGCTCTTGATGCGTAGCAGTTGCTTGAGGTTGCGAAAGAAGATTTCTATGTTCCACCGAGCCTTGTACAGAGCCGCTATGCTTGATGCTGCCAATGTGAAGTTGTTTGTGAGTAACTCAATTTCAAAACCGTGTTCATCGTTCCATACTGCGATGCGACGTAAACGTTTGGGATATTTGGATTTGGCCGCCGAGAGTTCGAACTCGATTATTTCGTCAATAAGTACATTCTGAGCGTGTTTTTCAGGCAAAGGCAACTCCTCTATGGCTTTGTACCGGATATTGTCTTTATGACGCACTACAAAGAACACGTTGCTGCTGTCCCAATTATTCAGCAATGAGTAGTCACAGTAGCCTCGGTCGGCTACTACAATACTATACGGATGTAACTCAATATCAAAAGCAGCTTTGTTGTCGGTGGTTTTGCCATCGGTGATATTCACGAACTCCGGCAAAAGACTGTCATAGTCCAATAGCGTGTGCATCTTGACCGCCCCCTTGGTGGTAGTGTAATGTGCCCAGTCATATATTGACAGAGTCAATGACACCAATGTGGAGTCGAGCAGTTTTATCGGCATCTTGAAACGGAACTTTCTTCGTTGCCATAGGGCTTGCTGTCCGAAATACTGAAACAACGAGTAGAATATGCCGCGAAAAACCGAACTGTCTCGGTTGGCGTTCTGATATGCTACCGTTGACTTGGATGGTGCACGGTTGATTCCCAAATGATTGAGGTTGCCGGTGGCTGATTTCAGCCCGTTTGAGATATCTCTGACTGAATCACATCCTGAGAATTGGCTGAAAATCATGCTAACAAACTGACTCCATGTATTGTAGCCCTTGCAATGCTTGTCTGACCCCGAAGATTTTATGATTTTCCTGATATTTTCTTTCGGGAGATGTGATATTACCTGTGCGAAAAGTGTTATATTTGCCATAGGAAGTAGATGAGTTGGTAGCTTGCTACTAAGGTAGTCATTTTACCTTAGTTCTACTTCCTTTTTATTTGTTCCCCCCAATTTATTTAGGACAATATTGCTTTATTATGGATTTTTTCTTGATTGTCAGCAGTTTCTACTTCATCGTATTTTATCTTTTCTTTGTTGATAATGAAGCGTTGGTAGTAGGAGAGCATCAAAGTTGTTAGTGGTAAGGCGATGATCATGCCGAGCATTCCCATTAATGAACCCCAGATAGAAAGAGATAAAAGGATTATGGCAGGATTCAGTCCGGTAATCTTTCCCATGATTTTGGGGACAAGGAAGGTATCCTGTATGACTTGTACAATTGCAAAGACAGCTAATGCGCATGCAATGATAATCCAGAAGTTCTGTCCGGTGTCGGCGGCTTTGAGGATTGCCAATAAAATGGTGGGAAGGAAACCGATGAGTTGCAAGTAGGGAACCATATTCAATGCTCCGATGAAAAGTCCCAAGGCTATAGCCATAGGGAAATCGATGATCAGGAAACCGATGCTAAAAAGAATGCCCACGCAGAAAGCAACTAAAGCCTGTCCACGGAAATATTCTGTTCATACCATCCTGTATGTCGTGAACCAGGTTGGAAGTAAACGCACGGTATTTATTGGGTAACAGATGTAGCCATCCTTCAGCTATCGCTTCGTAGTCCAGTAATATAAAGATTACGTATAATAATATAATGAAAGAGGCAAGGATACTAAATAGAATGTTGAGAGATTCTGCAAGTAAAGTCCATACTTTGGGGACCATATCCTTGATTGCCGCTAGAATATTTTCTTCACTTAATACACGGTTCAGTGCCTGAAGATCAATGTTCTCGTGGATAAATTCAGAAAGAGTCTTAGGCACATTGTTTCCGGCTCCATTGGTGAGGTAAGTCACCAGCAAGTCATTCATTCTACCTATTTCCGAAATCATCGGGGGCACTAGCAGATAGAATAAAGTGACTCCGATAATCGTAATAAGAAATAAGGAACAAAAAATGGAGATAATGCGGCTTTTTAATCGTAATTTATACTGGAAGAATTTGACTAACGGATAGATCATATAAGCTATCAGCCATGCAATAAAGAAAGGTAATAACACTCCGCTAAGGCGTTCCACCAGCATTAATATTCCTACAACTAACACACATCCGATGGAACCGCGTATAAAACTGTCGAATGTTATCTTTTTCCTTTTCATAATCTTTTTTTATAGAGTTTATATTTTCTGCTCATCTTCCTCTCGTGCACGGAGATAACATTCTCTGCACAGAGGTTCATATTCGGCTGTTTCGCCTAAAAGAACCTGTTTTTCATTCTTGACTGTACGATGTGAGAAAGAAGCCAACTGACCACATTTTACACAGATCGCATGAACTTTGGAAACTTCATCGGCAATGGAGCACAATTGTGGCATCGGACCGAACGGATTTCCTTTGAAGTCCATATCTAACCCTGCAATGATAACGCGGATTCCATTGTTGGCGAGCTGGTTGCATACATCAATCAAACCGTTGTCGAAGAACTGTGCTTCATCAATACCTACTACGTCTATCTCAGAAGTAAACAGTAAAATGCTGGCTGACGAATCGATGGGAGTGGAGGAGATAGAATGACTGTCGTGAGAGACTACGTCTTCTTCTGAATAACGGGTGTCGATAGCTGGTTTGAATATCTCTACACGTTGTTTCGCGAATTTCGCTCTTTTCATTCTGCGAATCAATTCCTCTGTCTTTCCGGAGAACATAGAACCGCAGATTACTTCTATTCGGCCTCTTCTTCTAGTCTCCTGTATGTGGTCTTCTGAAAATAATACCATGAGATTTTGTGTTTTTTGATTAAATAAATATGTGGACAAAGGTAAGCAATTCGATGTGCAAGAACTGTTAAATTATCCATTATTTTAAGTTATTGCATAAATTATTCCTACATTCGCACCATATAAACAATGGACTGACATGAAACAGAGGCTATTAACAGATATTGAGTTGGATGTTCATGAGTTAAAGTATCTCATGGATTCCTTTATCAAGGAGCCGACTCCGACTTTGTCTGAACTGTTGAAGCGCAGCATTACACGGATGCAGGGACGTTTGAACGCACTGCAGCAGGAGGTGGATGCTGTTCAGGTGATTTCTCCGTCAGCTGTGGAGGAAACAGAAGAAGAGGATAATGAAGTTGACAAGGTTGAAGAAGGTTCCTCCGTTATTATACAATCTTTTGAATCTCTTGTTGCGAGAGAAAAAGGGGAACCTGCAATTGTTGGGGAACTTGTAGGTGAAACTGATATGAAAGAGGAAGAACCTAAATCGGTAGTGTTGGGAGAAAGTCTCAAACTGTCTGCCGGCTTGCGACATGCTATCAGCTTGAATGATTCTTTCCGTTTTTCTCGTGAACTGTTCGGAGGCGATGCTGATTTGATGAATCGTGTTATCGAACAGATATCAGTAATGGGTTCCTACAAGACTGCACTCGCTTTTCTGTCCTCGAAAATCGAAATAAATGAAGAAAAAGAGACGGTGAACGATTTTTTGGAACTGCTAAAGAAATATTTTAATCAATCAGCATAAAACAAAAACAGATGGGAAAGCTATATGTGGTGCCTACACCGGTAGGGAATCTGGAGGACATGACCTTTCGTGCTATTAAAGTCCTGAAAGAGGCCGATCTGATTTTGGCGGAGGATACACGTACTTCCGGTATCTTGCTGAAACACTTTGAAATAAAGAATGCAATGCAGTCTCACCACAAATTTAATGAACATAAAACGGTGGAAAGTGTTGTTAATAGAATAAAGGGAGGTGAAACGGTGGCACTTATTTCCGATGCCGGAACTCCTGGAATTTCCGATCCCGGTTTTTTGGTTGTTCGTGAATGTGTGCGTAACGGTATCGAAGTGCAGTGCTTGCCGGGAGCAACGGCTTTTGTTCCGGCACTTGTTGCATCGGGATTGCCGAATGAGAAGTTCTGCTTTGAGGGATTTCTTCCCCAAAAGAAAGGGCGGCAGACACGGCTGAAGATGTTGGTGGAAGAACATCGCACGATGGTGTTTTATGAGTCACCCCACCGTCTGTTGAAGACGTTAACACAGTTTGCCGAATATTTCGGCACTGAACGTCAGGCAACCGTGTCGCGTGAAATATCCAAGCTCCACGAAGAAACAGTTCGGGGAAGTTTGGCTGAATTGATAGAACACTTTACCGCTACCGAACCTCGTGGCGAGATTGTGATTGTATTAGCAGGAATAGATGATTAAATAACTTCATTAAAAAACGTAAAACGTAGGCGTATGAAAAAGTTAGCTGTTTTATTTGTATGCGTAGCCATGTTGGCTTCGTGTGATGGCTTTAAAGGTGGAAGTAAAGACCTGAAAGCTGAGAATGATTCTCTTTTGGTGGAATTGAATCAGCGTAATGCTGAACTGGATGATATGATGGGTACTTTCAATGAAATTCAGGAAGGTTTCCGTAAAATTAATGCTGCTGAAAGTCGTGTTGACTTGCAGCGTGGGACTATCACTGAAAATTCAGCCAGTGCCAAGCAACAGATTGCTTCCGATATCGAATTCATCTCTAAACAGATGGAAGAAAACAAGGCTCAGATTGCAAAATTGGAGGCTCAGTTGAAAAACAGTAAGTACAATTCTGCACAGATGAAAAAAGCTGTTGCCGCTTTGACTGCTGAATTGAATGCTAAACAATTGCGTATCGAGGAGCTGCAGACAGAATTGGCCTCTAAAAATATCCGTATTCAAGAACTGGATGCTGCTGTCAGCGACTTGTCTGCTGCTAAGGAAACGTTGGCGGCAGAAAATGAAGCAAAAGCTAAAACTGTTGCTGAACAGGAAAAGAGCTTGAACGCTGCCTGGTTTGTATTCGGTACTAAATCTGAATTGAAAGCTCAAAAGATTCTTCAGAGTGGAGATGTGTTGAAGAGCGCTGATTTCAATAAGGATTATTTTACTCAGATTGATATCCGTACAACCAAAGAAATCAAGTTGTACTCTAAACGTGCTGAGTTACTGACTACTCATCCGACCGGTTCTTATGAATTGGTAAAAGATGACAAAGGCCAGTTGACATTGAAGATTACTAATCCTACTGAATTTTGGAGTGTATCCAGATACTTGGTTATTCAGGTAAAATAAGGTAGATATCCTTTTTTGAATTGCCAATGTGCTGATTTCTGGATTCAAGAAATTAGCACATTGGCTTTTTGTTTCTTACTATACGCATAATTACTGATGAAATATAAAAATCTTTTTTTTGATCTTGATGATACTATCTGGGCTTTCTCCAGCAATGCCCGTGACACTTTTGAAGAAGTGTATCAGAAATATGCATTCGACCGTTACTTTGATTCGTTCGACCATTATTATTCCCTTTATCAACAAAGAAATACCGAACTTTGGGTTGAGTACGGTGAAGGAAAGATAACAAAAGATGAATTGAACAGTAAACGTTTCTTTTATCCTTTACAAACTGTGGGAGTAGAAGATAAAACACTCGCCGAACAGTTTTCGAAAGATTTTTTCGCTATTATTCCTACTAAAAGTACTTTGATGCCTTATGCAAAGGAGGTATTGGAATATCTTGCTCCCCAATATAACCTTTATATTCTTTCCAATGGGTTTCGTGAATTGCAATCACGCAAGATGCGTTCGGCTGGAGTGGACGGATATTTCAGAAAGGTGATTCTTTCGGAAGATCTCGGAGTGTTGAAGCCTTGGCCGGAGATATTCAATTTTGCCTTGTCTGCCACTCAATCCGAGTTGCGCGAATCCCTGATGATTGGTGACAGTTGGGAAGCAGATATAACCGGAGCGCATGGAGTAGGGATGCATCAGGTCTTCTATAATGTAACGGAACGGACTTCTTTCCCTTTCCTTCCCACTTATCACATTCATTCATTGAAAGAATTAATGGATTTATTATAGGTTTTCTGGATTAAGTCGTATTTTTGTTGTGTTTTAGTTTTACATAAAATACGATATACTCATGGATAGTACGCTTCTGTCTTTTGCTTTACTTTGTTTCACTTCATTTTTTACGTTGACCAATCCATTGGGGACGATGCCTGTCTTTCTTACCATGACTCATGGTATGACGGATAAAGAACGTCAGTCTATTGTGCGCCGTGCCACTATTGTGTCGTTTATTACATTGATGGTATTTGTCTTTACCGGGCAGTTTCTTTTTAAGTTCTTCGGTATCTCTACCAATGGTTTCCGTATTGCCGGTGGAGTGATAATCTTCAAGATAGGCTTTGATATGCTTCAAGCCCGTTATACACCGATGAAACTGAAAGACGAAGAAATCAAAACGTATGCGGATGATATCTCTATTACTCCTCTTGGTATTCCTATGTTATGTGGTCCCGGAGCGATTGCCAATGCAATCGTCTTGATGCAGGATGCTCATTCTTATGAGATGAAGGGAGTTTTGATCGGCACTATTGCCTTGATTTATCTGCTGACTTTTTTCATTCTTCGGGCTTCTACAAAGTTGGTGAATGTTTTGGGGGAAACGGGTAATAATGTGATGATGCGTCTTATGGGATTGATCCTGATGGTTATTGCGGTGGAATGTTTCGTTAGCGGATTGAAACCGATATTGGCGGATATTGTGAGAGAGGGGATGGAAGGTCTTCTCTGATAAAACAAAATGAGGATATTGCTTTGATGATTCTTAAATTCTATATATAGAGAAAACTTCTGTTTTATTACGAAAAGCCGACAGTTCGATTTTAATCATATCAAACTGTCGGCTTTATTATGCTCTTATAAATGTTTTACTTTAGACATGTCAATGACTACTCCTTTTTTCCCTGATCTATAGGATAAGGGTATGCCGTAACCAACGCATACTCATTCACAAGACTTTCTATATTATGAGCCATGGCAATGGAGCCTCTCTGATTGAGAATTGCTTGATGAGGGCCCGTTGAGACGGTTCTATAGAAGATGATTCCCACATGCATCTCTAATTGGGACAATTGCCAGCCAGGATGCTGTCCGTTAGGCAATTTTATTTCGTATAACTATAGTGTACTTTGCGTATGACTATAGTTATACGCAAGGGAGACTATAGTCATGCGCAAGGGAAACTATAGTTATACGAAGTTGGAATAGGCAAAGCGATGAATCCGATTAGGCAATCAAAGGAAACCGGATTGAATAAATCCGGAGAACTGATTTACTTATGAGTATCTGGTAATGTGTGATGCAACCCGCCATTGATATGAATTTTATCAATGACGGGTAACTTTTCATTTCCTGATTTTATATCGAACTTACGTTATTTATCCTAGAATAAAATAGGATTACTCAAGTTTCTTCCTTCGTTTCGCATTATGTCCCAAAGTTTCTTTCAGCCAAAAATCTTTATGAACCGGGATATTGAAACGTAACTGTAAAGTGGATTCTATTACAGATGTTTTTTTCATTATATAATCTTAAGTTCTATTTTAAAGATGGCAATTCCAGTATAAACTTTATGTCCACCCTTTCAATGAGGCTGCCTTTTTAAGATCACGTACAACCGTAATGTCCATTATATTTGCATATACCTGGGTGGTTTTCACACTTTTGTGACCTAATAATTTTTGTACAGTGGTTATATTCGCACCGCTATATAATAATAAGGTAGCATTTGTATGGCGGCTGGTGTGAAAGGATACCCGCTTGTCAATACCCGCCAACTTTGCTAATACATTCAACTCTTTGTTAATATTGGAATTATCTTTTAACTTGAAGAAACTGTTCAGTTCTTCTTTATAGCGTTGCAATATACCGATTCCTTTACCTTCAAATAATAGGTATAATGGCAGACGGACTTCAATTCCTGTTTTTACAGACTTATACATAAGCCAGATTTCCTGATGAAATTCGACAATATTCGCGGGCGTCAGGTTTATGAAATCGGAATATCGTAGTCCAGTATAGCAACAAAATAAAAAGGCATCTTGGGTCTTTTGTAGTTTTGTAAATCTTCCCACCAACTGTAAATCCTCAAATTTATGCAGTTCTTCCGGTGATAAATGTGTATGATTGCCTTCTATATTTTTAATCTTATATTTTCTGAAGGCGTATTTTTGCACATCCATATATTCTTTGTTAATAGCAACGTTAACATATCGTTTTAGGTGCTTCATATGTTTGGCTATAGTGTTAAGGTGATATCCTTTGGATTGCAGGTAATTGTCAAATGAAGAAATAAATTCAAATGTCAAGTTTGTAAACGAGATGTCTTTTTTGAACTCCCGGAGTAATTCAAGCGTAGAAAGATGATTCTGCTTGGTGCTTTCTTTCAATGAAGAATTGGAAACTTCTTCTTTATAGAAACTCAGAAATGACTTTCCATTACTTACAGGTTTATTAATAGACTCTTTTAATAAATCCAGAGAAATCGATTTCCCCTGTTGCCATAATTCAAGTTCAGCTTGTTCAATCGTTGCTACGTATTCGTATAACATGCGATTTATAACATCCGCATTAGGGTGACTTTTCACCATTCTTCGTTTAACATCCCACTGATCAACTTTGAGATATATTTTAGTGGAGAAATACATTTTCCTTCTATTAAGATAAGCTTCGACCTGTACTAATGCCATTCCTTTCTTATTCAATTTCTTTTTTCTGTTAAAAACAAGATTGTAACTAATTTTTTCCATCTTTTTCTTTTTAAATTAATAATAGAGCAAATTAAGCATAGTTCTGTACAACATTTGAGATGAAAATGCATTAATATCTTAAAATAATAATTTTAAGAAGCTAAGTATTCACAAAACTTTAAATTATATGCCACTTTTTTATAGCTATTCTTTCGCAAAAAACAAAAAGTATCTCTATAAAAGGTGTTTTATGACGAAAAATGAGCAAAGAAAATATTAAATCGTACATTTTGTTCAAGCAAAACGTCAGTGTAAAGTATTAAAATTAACTATCTATTCCCTTTTAAAGTGTGTTTATTAACATAAAAGGCACATTAAAAATAATAATATGTTAGATTTTCGACCTTTTTTTATTAAAACAGTTGTAGGTTTAGTGTTTATTAATATATTTGCAAATTGTTAGAGTGAAGAGACAATTAATGTATAGTTAAACTTTAAGAGAGAATTTATGAAAAGAAAATTGATGCTGTTATTGGCATGCCTTTTTGTAGGCATAGGCCTGGTAACTGCTCAGACTCAAAAGGTCACAGGCGTTGTGATTTCTGAAGAAGACGGGCAGCCGGTTGTTGGCGCTTCTGTGTTGGTAAAAGGTACCACTATGGGTACAATCACAGACGTGAATGGTAATTTTAATTTGTCGAACGTACCAAGTTCTGCAAAGACTTTGCAGATTTCGTATATCGGTATGCAGACTCAGGAAGTGGTTATAAAACCGGGTCTGAAGGTTGTTCTAAAGTCAGATTCTCAGAAACTTGATGAAGTTGTGGTGACTGCAATGGGAATTAAACGTTCTGAGAAGTCTTTGGGGTATTCGGTGACAAGTGTTAAGGGTGATGAAATAACCAAAGCACGTGAAAGTAATGTTTTGAACTCATTATCAGGTAAGATTGCTGGTGTACAGATTGGACAGTCGTCAGGTACTGCAGGAGGAAGTTCTAGTATTCAGATACGTGGCGCTTCTTCTATTGGTAGTGTTTCTTCTCCACTTTTCATTGTTGATGGGTTACCTATTGACAATGGTGCATATAATCCGGACAGAACTAATGGTATTGTTGATGTTGGGAATCGTGCAGGAGATATTAGTTCTGATGATATTGAGTCTATTAATGTTTTAAAAGGAGCAGCGGCAACTGCATTGTATGGTGCACGTGCGAAAGATGGTGCTATCGTAATAACTACAAAAAAAGGTAGTCGTAATTCGCAAGTGTCTGTTACGGTTAATTCTTCCACACGTTTTGAAAATGTTTTGAAGTTACCAGAGTTTCAAAATGATTATGCACAAGGGAGCTATGGTAAATATAATGTGAAAATGTTGAATGGTTGGGGACCTAAGATATCCTCGGTACAAGATCAGACATTTGCGGATTTCAAGGGAGATCAGGTTACTTTGCAGGCATATCCTGACAATGTGAAAGATTTCTATGAGACAGGTATGAGTTACATTAATAATGTTGCGATTGCCGGTGGTACAGAACGTTCGGATTTTAGAATTAGTGTCTCTACTACTAATCAAACAGGGGTAGTGCCCGGATCCGATTATAATAAATATGCTTTTTCTGTTAATGGTGGTATGAATTTTACCAAAAATTTCACAGGGCGAGTTTCTGCACAATATATCCGTTCAGATTCGGAAGGACGGCCTGCTCAAGGTTCTAATGATAATAATTTGCTCATTCCTTTGATCAACGGTATGCCACGTACGGTAAATATCAATGATGTGAAAAGTAATTGGATTGATGAGTATGGCAAACAAATATCTTTGGATCCGGAGGGAAAAAGTAATAATCCATATTGGATAATCAACAAGAATAAATTTACTAATCAATTGGATCGTCTGATCGGCAATATTGTGTTGACGTATAAACCGATAGAAGGATTGACCATTTCGAATAACGCAGGAACTGACTTTTATACGGAAACTAGACGTAAAGTATATTCGAAAGGGACAATTGGTAACCTTGAAGGGCAGTTCCAGACATGGGATCTCTATAAGCGTATTTTGAATAATGATTTGATGATATCGTATGAAAAAACATTTGCGGGAGATTATGGGATAAAAGTAATGTTGGGACACAATATTTATCAGGAAGACTGGAGAAATAGTAATGTGTTGGCACAAAATCTGGTTGTTGATGGATTGTATACATACACTAATGCCAAGACAACAAGTCCTGTGAATTATACTTCTAAGAAACGCCTGGTAGGTCTTTACGGAGATATAAGCTTCAGCTATAAGAATATGGTATTCTTGGATGTGACGGGAAGAAATGACTGGTCATCTACACTACCTGTTAATAATCGTTCTTATTTTTATCCGTCCATCAGTGGTAGTTTTATTTTTACAGAATTGATAAAGAATAAGGAGGTTCTGAGCTATGGAAAGTTGCGTATGAGTTATGCTAATGTAGGTAGTGATGAGCAGCCATACGAATTGGCGTTTCAATATACTCCGGTTAATTCCTACTTTTTGCAGTATAATTTAACGAACGTCTTTCCTCATAATGGATTAGTCGGATTTACAGGTCCGCGTGTATTGCCGAACGAGAATCTCAAACCGCAAAATCAGGCATCATTTGAGGTCGGTACTGATTTGCGTTTTTTCCAGAATCGTGTTCGTTTAGACTTGACTTATTATAAAAGTGTAACTAAAAATCAAATCGTAAGTATTGATGTGCCTTTGTCCACTGGGTATTTTGCCAATAATATTAATGCGGGAAAAGTGTCTAATAAAGGGGTTGAAATTGCATTAGGAATTACTCCTGTACAAACAAAGAATTTTAAATGGGATTTGGAGGCTACTTTTGCAAAAAATACCCAGAAAGTCGATGAATTGGTAGAAGGGTTGGATGAGTACTCGTTGACTAGTGGATTGAGTGGATTGCAGGTAAAAGCAGAAGTTGGTGGTTCGTTTGGTCTGTATGGTACAGGTTGGAAACGTGATGATTCAGGCAATTATGTTATTAACGAAAAGACAGGACTTCGTGAAATTGTAAACAATGTACGTTTGGGAGATGTTTACCCTGATTTTACAATGGGTATTAATAATACATTCTCTTATAAGGGGTTCACATTGAGTTTCTTAATGGATATTCGTCAGGGAGGCTCTCTTTACTCTCAAACAGTGGGTAGCTTGCGTACTTCCGGACTTGCGGCTGAAACAGTTGCCCATCGGGAAGATGCATCATTTATTGAACCGGGAGTCATCTTACAGTCGGATGGAACTTACAGAGTTAATGATGTGCCGGTTAAAAGTATGCAGGATTATTGGGAACATGTAGCAAAATCAAGTAATAATGAGGGTAATATTTTCGATGCTTCATATGTTAAATTACGTGAGTTGAACTTTTCTTATAGTTTTCCTAGAAAATGGTTCAGAAGTTTCTTTGTCAAATCTCTTGACTTAGGTTTTGAAGCTCGTAATCTTTGGATTATAAAAGATCATGTTCCTCATATTGATCCGGAAGCTAACTTTTTCGGACCTGCACAGATTGGTGGGGGAGTTGAGTTCAATAGTATTCCAACAACAAGAAGTTTCGGATTTAATATTAGATTGACATTATAATAACTATCAAGGAGAAATAATATGAAAAATAGAAGATCAATATATACTATAGCAGTCATATTTGCATGTGTTATTTTGAGCTCATGTAGTGACTGGTTGGATGTTAATCATAATCCAAATTCAGCGGAAAAGGTGGATCCCGGATATTTGTTCAATTATGCAGTTGTGAATTGGGCGGGTAGTCGTACCGGTGGAGATGCTTACATTCCTCTTTCTCAAAGTATCCAGTGTCAGGCAGACGGTGGTGATGAGTATGGGGGCTGGGCGGAAGGTTATTATGTCATAAGTCCATATAGTATTGGTAATACATGGAAACATTACTATTCCGCTGGAGGTAATAATTTGCAGTTAGCTATCAAAAATGCACAAGAAGCTACTCCTGTCAATCATAATGGAATTGCTCAATGTAAAATTATTCTAGCTCAACATATTTATGAAACAACAATGATATGGGGGGATATTCCTTTTACAGAGGCTTGGATTGAAGGGGTTAAATATCCGAAATTTGATTCTCAGGAAGTGGTCTTGAATGGTGTAGTAAGTTTGTTGGATGAAGCGTTGAATGAGATTAATTTGGATGATCCTTTGGCTATTACTGATTACGATATTTTTTATAAAGGTGATATGCAAAAGTGGACTCGGATAGCCAAATCTTTAAAATTCAGAACTTTAATGACGATGGTGGATAAAGATCCGACAAAAGCTGGGCAGATTGGAGAGCTGATAAACGATGGTGGTATGATTAGCTCGGCTGATGATAATCTGCAATTTCCTTATTTACAGACTGCAGGTAATGAAAATCCTAAATATAAACTATTGGAGAAGTATACAAATGGCATCAATAATCTGTTTTTTGCAAATAATAGTGTGTTGAAACCTATGCAGGAACGTAATGATTCACGTATTTCCAGATATTTTGAGCCGGGAATCGACGGGGTATATCGAGGCTTGGATACACGCCAGGTAGCAGACAAAACTGATGATGAAAATGCGGATTTATTATCTTCCGTTATAAGTAAGTATCTTTTTAGAAAAGAGGCGCCTTTATTGATTTATTCTTATCAGGAACAATTGTTTTTTGAGGCGGAAGCGTATGTGCGTGGGTTGGGAGTAACCCCTAATTTGTCGAAAGCCAATGAATTATATAAAAAAGCTATTCAAACAGCTTGTGATTATTATGAGGCAGATCCGGCAAAGACGGCTGATTTTATTAATGCTTTGGATGATTTAAATACATTAGAATCCGATAAAGCCTTGTACGAGATTCATATGCAGCAATGGATTGACTTGATGGACAGACCATTGGAGGCATTTGTACAGTGGAGAAGGTCGGGAGCTGATGGAAATGAGGTGCCTGCACTTACTGTGCCGGCAGAAGCTACCTCCCGGGAACTTATTCGTAGATGGGAATATAGTCCTGAAGAAATGACGGCTAATCCCAATGCGCCCAAAGAATCTCCGAAAATTTGGGAAAAACTATGGTTTGATTTATAATTGAATGACCATTAATGATACGAAAAAGAGGACAATACAACATTGTCCTCTTTTTTTTTGTTATATTTGTGCCCACATTGATTATATATTAGAAGTAAAGAATGAAAGAATTTATAATATCCGAAGCCAAAGTAGAAACAGCAGTGCTTGTAGGGCTCATCACACAAACACAGGATGAGCGTAAGACGAACGAGTATCTGGATGAATTGGCGTTCCTTGCCGAGACGGCTGGGGCGGAAGTTGTGAAACGATTTACGCAGAAGTTGCCGACGGCCAACTCTGTGACTTATGTCGGAAAAGGAAAGTTGGAAGAAATCAGACAATATATTCGTAATGAAGAGGAAGCAGAACGTGAAGTAGGAATGGTCATCTTTGATGACGAACTTTCCGCGAAACAGATTCGTAATATTGAAGCTGAATTGAAAGTGAAAATATTGGACCGTACTTCACTGATTCTTGATATATTTGCCATGCGTGCACAGACTGCCAATGCAAAGACACAGGTGGAACTGGCACAGTATAAATATATGCTGCCACGTTTGCAGCGACTTTGGACTCACTTGGAACGTCAGGGAGGTGGTTCCGGCGCCGGTGGTGGTAAAGGTTTCGTGGGACTTCGTGGCCCGGGTGAAACACAGCTCGAGATGGACCGCCGTATCATTCTGAACCGTATGTCATTGCTAAAAGAACGTTTGGCAGACATTGATAAGCAGAAATCTACCCAGCGTAAGAATCGCGGGCGTATGATACGTGTTGCACTGGTCGGTTATACCAATGTGGGGAAATCAACCCTGATGAACCTTCTCTCAAAGAGTGAGGTCTTTGCAGAAAATAAACTGTTCGCAACGTTGGATACCACTGTTCGCAAAGTGATTATCGATAATCTACCGTTTCTGTTGTCGGATACGGTAGGATTTATTCGTAAGTTGCCTACCGATCTGGTGGAATCTTTCAAATCGACCTTGGATGAGGTGCGTGAGGCGGATTTGCTTGTGCACGTAGTCGATATTTCACACCCCGGATTTGAAGAACAGATTGAAGTGGTGAATAAGACACTTGCCGATATTGGCGGCGGTGGCAAACCTATGATACTTGTATTTAACAAAATAGACGCCTATACCTACGTGGAGAAAGCGCCGGACGACCTTACCCCCCGAACTAAGGAAAACTTAACACTCGAAGAACTGATGAAGACGTGGATGGCAAAGATGGAGGATAACTGCCTTTTTATTTCTGCCCGCGAACGAATCAATATAGACGAACTGAAAAATGTAGTTTATCGGCGAGTGAAAGAATTACACGTTCAGAAATACCCCTATAACGATTTTCTTTATCAGACTTACGAAGAAGAGGAATAATTAATCGATATGCTAATGTGTTGCTGTGCCAATTCTGATGCAGTACATGTAGTCAATTCGGCACATCGGCATATTGCACATTAACACATTATTGAAATGAAAGACTATCGTAGATTGACTGAAGATGAGATACTTCAGTTGAAGAGCCAGTCGTGTCTGGCCGATGATTGGGGAAATGTATCAGTGGCAGAGGGCTTTAATTGTGAATACGTTCATCATACCCGTTTCTCGGGTAAAGTGCAACTGGGGGTATTCGAAGCAGAATTTACATTGCCGGGGGAGATTAAGAAACATTCGGGGTTACGTCATGTGACGTTGCATAATGTCTCGGTTGGTGATAACTGTTGCATTGAGAATATCCAGAACTATATTGCTAATTACGAAATAGGCAGTGATACCTTCATTGAGAATGTAGATATTATCTTAGTGGATGGGTTGAGCACTTTCGGCAATGGGGTAGAAGTGGCTGTTCTCAACGAAACAGGAGGACGTGAGGTTTTGATTAATGACAAATTATCTGCACATCAGGCATATATACTTGCATTATACCGCCACCGTCCCGAACTGATTAACCGCATGAAATCCATTGCGGATTATTATTCCAACAAGCATGCTTCTACTGTTGGCAGTATTGGTAATCATGTGATGATTCTCAACACAGGCTCGATCAAGAATGTCCGGATTGGTGATTACTGTCATATCTGTGGAACTTGCCGCTTATCCAATGGCAGTATCAATAGTAACGTGACGGCACCTGTTCATGTCGGACACGGTGTCATTTGTGATGACTTCATTATCTCTTCCGGCTCTAAAGTGGATGATGGCACGATGCTGACCCGGTGCTTCGTCGGCCAGTCCTGTAAGTTGGGACATAATTATTCCGCTTCGGATTCTTTATTCTTCAGTAATTGCCAGGGAGAGAACGGTGAGGCGTGCGCTATTTTTGCAGGTCCTTTCACTGTGACACACCATAAATCAACTCTGTTGATTGCCGGAATGTTCTCGTTTATGAATGCGGGTTCGGGTTCCAACCAAAGCAACCATATGTATAAGTTAGGTCCTATCCACCAGGGAACGCTGGAAAGAGGAGCAAAGACCACTTCCGACTCATATATCCTGTGGCCGGCACGTGTCGGAGCTTTCTCTTTGGTAATGGGACGCCATGTCAATCATGCCGATACTTCCAATCTTCCTTTTTCTTACCTGATAGAACAGCGGAATACCACTTATCTGGTCCCGGGAGTTAACTTGAGAAGCGTAGGAACCATCCGTGATGCACAAAAATGGCCAAAGCGTGATAATCGAAAAGATCCGAACCGGTTGGACTATATTAACTACAATCTGTTGAGCCCATATACCATTCAGAAGATGTTCAAAGGGTGTTCTATTTTGAAAGAGTTAAGACGCGTGTCCGGCGAAACTTCGGAAATTTATTCCTATCAGAGTGCTAAAATCAAGAACTCCTCTTTGAACAACGGAATTCGTTTCTATGAAATTGCCATTCACAAATTCTTAGGAAATTCTATTATAAAGCGATTGGAAGGTATCAACTTCCAGAGTAATGAAGAAATCCGTCAACGTCTGAAGCCTGATACGGAAATCGGAATCGGGGAGTGGGTAGACGTCTCCGGACTGATTGCTCCCAAAAGTGAAATCGACCGGTTGCTGGATGGCATTGAGAAGGGAACAGTCAATCGGTTGAAATCCATCAATGCAAGCTTTGCGGAAATGCACGAGAATTATTATACCTATGAATGGACATGGGCTTATCATAAGATTCAGGAATTCTATGGCTTGGATCCGGAAACGATTACAGCGCAAGATATTATCGGTATCGTGAAAGCGTGGCAGCAAGCTGTTGTCGGATTGGATAGGATGGTGTATGAGGATGCTAAAAAAGAATTCTCGTTGTCTTCTATGACCGGATTCGGTGCTGACGGCTCCCGCGATGAAATGAAGCAGGATTTTGAGCAAGTACGCGGTGATTTCGAAAGTAATACCTTTGTGACTGCCGTCTTGAAACATATTGAAGATAAAACGGCCCTGGGGAGCGAGCTTATCAAGCGAATCGAAACGATTGAATAACGCTACAATTTTTAATTTTTAGTTTTTAATTTTTAATTTATATACTACCTTTGCCACACTAACTAACATTACGTAATAAAATAAGAAACTTATGGCAACACCTCCGTTTAAGTATCAGCCCATGTTTGAGAAGGGAAAAGATACAACTGAGTATTATCTGCTTACAAAAGACTATGTATCAGTAAGCGAGTTTGAAGGAAATCCCATCCTGAAAATAGAGAAAGAAGGTTTGACTGCGATGGCTAATGCAGCTTTTCGTGATGTATCATTCATGCTTCGTCGTTCGCATAACGAACAAGTTGCTAAGATTCTGAGTGATCCGGAAGCAAGTGAAAATGATAAGTATGTGGCACTGACTTTCCTGCGTAACGCGGAAGTTGCTTCCAAAGGTGTACTTCCTTTCTGTCAGGACACGGGTACTGCTATTATCCACGGTGAAAAAGGGCAACAGGTATGGACCGGATATTCTGACGAAGAGGCTCTTTCACTGGGTGTATATCAAACATATACCGAAGAGAACCTGCGTTACTCACAGAATGCACCTTTGAACATGTATGACGAGGTAAATACCAAATGTAACCTCCCTGCGCAGATTGATATCGAGGCTACCGAAGGTATGGAATACGAGTTCCTTTGCGTAACAAAAGGTGGTGGCTCTGCCAACAAAACATATTTGTATCAGGAAACAAAAGCTATCCTGAACCCCGGTACACTGGTACCTTTTTTGGTAGAAAAGATGAAAACATTGGGAACAGCTGCTTGTCCTCCTTATCATATCGCTTTCGTTATCGGTGGTACTTCAGCAGAGAAGAACCTGTTGACAGTGAAGCTGGCTTCTACTCATTTCTATGATAATCTACCGACTACCGGAAATGAATATGGCCGTGCATTCCGCGACATCGAATTGGAAAAAGAAGTATTGGCAGAAGCTCACAAAATTGGGCTGGGTGCACAATTCGGAGGTAAATATCTTGCTCATGACGTACGTATCATCCGTTTGCCTCGTCACGGTGCTTCTTGTCCGGTAGGTTTAGGGGTATCTTGCTCTGCCGACCGTAACATCAAATGTAAAATCAATAAGGAAGGTATCTGGATTGAGAAACTGGATTCAAATCCTGGCGAACTTATTCCTGTAGAGCTGCGTCAGTCAGGTGAAGGTGATGTTGTAAAGATAGACCTGAACCGTCCGATGCCGGAAATTCTGAAAGAACTGACTAAATATCCGGTAGCTACCCGTCTGTCACTGAACGGAACAATCATCGTAGGTCGTGATATCGCTCATGCTAAACTGAAAGAACGTTTGGATCGGGGTGAAGACTTGCCACAGTATATGAAGGATCATCCTATTTATTATGCAGGTCCGGCAAAAACTCCGGAAGGCATGGCCTGTGGTTCTATGGGGCCTACTACGGCAGGACGTATGGACCCGTATGTTGATCTTTTCCAAAGTCACGGTGGTAGCATGATCATGTTGGCAAAAGGTAACCGTAGCCAACAGGTCACAGATGCTTGTAAGAAGTATGGTGGTTTCTATCTTGGCTCTATCGGAGGTCCGGCAGCTATCCTTGCGAAGAATAATATCAAGAGCATCGAATGTGTGGAATATCCGGAGCTGGGCATGGAAGCTATTTGGAAGATTGAAGTCGAAGATTTCCCGGCATTTATCCTGGTAGATGATAAAGGAAATGACTTCTTCAAACAGTTGAAACCGTGGAATTGTACAAAATAATCGGTTTTACTTCGTTTATATAAGATTTTGAGAAGAGGTTGTAAAAGCCTTCAATAAAAAATCCCCTCATTACAATTCATGTAGCGAGGGGATTTCTCATTCTAAGGACTCTCGGGATATTTACTTTGGCAGGGTAAATATCAGTCTTTGGTCATTTATGGTTGTTTATTCTGTTCTTTCTTCCATTTTTCGTATCTTTTCAGCACCTTACTTCCATCTTTGTTATACCAGCTATAACCATTTCGGCGTTCGTGCCCGATTTCCGAGATTTCATATTTTTTAATGCCGTCACGGTCACAGAAAAAAGGTCGGTTAGTTTCCAGTTCGTAAAAGCGTGCCCAAAGAGTGGGACAGTCTTCACAAGGAACCATGCGATAGTCTTTTTTGCCATCACTGTTCGTGAAATATTCTTTCTGTAGCCCTTTGATTTCCGACTTCTGGAACCATTTAACGGCTCCTTCTATCGATTTTACAACTTCTGTGGATGGATTGGGGAGTGACATAAGTAGTAATACAATATTGTCTGACTCTTGGCCGCTTAATGACGGAAGTTCGTAAGCACGTGCTTTGCATGGTTCCAGAGTGACACGGTCGTGCTGGGCGCACCATACTGTCAATTCTCCGTTTTGGCGCACCTGTGTTTTGAGTATGCACTCTATGCCTTTATCAAAAGCTTTGCGTGCTTGTTTGCAGATATCTTCAGGCAGGAAGATGTAAGGAGTCTTCTTTTCGTATATTTCCCGAAGCAGATTCATCACTCTCACTATTGCATTGTCATTGTAGGTGATTTGTACGTAATAACCTTTGGGACGCGGATAAAATTGAGGCCATCCACCGTTCTCATATTGTGCTTTGAGTAGATATTGAATACCGTTCAGTGCTCCTTCTTTATACTTCTCCTTTTGCGTAGCCAGATAAAGCCGTGACAGATATTCGATTTCCGTGGTAGTGGCGTTGTTGTCGATTGTGCTTTGGTTGGCGTCCTCTTTGGCTTTTAGTGCAGTCTTATATTCTTGCTCCGTCAGCTCTGCCGGCATATAAATGTTCTTGGGCCAGCCTCCGGTTGTTTGTTGATAGAGTAACACGTTGTCACCGATGCGTTGTGCCTCTTCCGTCTTGAAGAAATCATCGTCAAATTTGGGAGCGATGTGTACCCATTCTTTGTAATTTCGTTGTTTTCTGTAATTTGTTGCTTTTGAGTTTTGGGCTGAGGCTTTCGTCAGGATAAGAAGTAATAGTAAGAAAAGACTTGATGCTCTCATGGCTTTTATTATTTAATGTTTTTATATTCTTTATTCCAGATACTTCGTAATCTTACCACTGATCTGCAACAGGGATATTTCGCAAAGTTTCGTGTTGTATTCGGCGGAGAGGATGCGCTCCTCTGCGTCTAACAAACTTTTTTGTGCTTCGCGTACTTCAAAACCGGAGAGGTCTCCCTGTATATATCGATCCATGGCAATATCATGGTTGTCCTTCGCAGTTATCAGGTTTTGACGTTCCAGATTCAACAATTGGAGATTGTTGCGATAGGCTTGCCATAGGTTACTAAGATCAGAGCGAAGTGATAATTCCAGGTCTTGTCGTTCCAGGCGGCGGTTCTTAAAAGCCAGACTTGCATTTCTCTTTTCACGGCGACGATTACCGTCGAATATATTAAAACCTATAGTTATTCCGGCATTAAAGCCCAGTTCACCTCTTCTGCTGTTTGCGTTGATGTCATACTTGTTGAACGTATATCCATATCCGGTATTTAATTTGAGATATGGATAGTTGCGTGAGTTTATTTTCTTGTAGTCTAACTGAGCAAGTACCGTATTCTGATCCGCTTTTAGTAAAGAAGCATTGGTTGCCAACGTAGAATTCCATAAATCATCAAATTGCAAATCGCTATGTACGTTGATGGTGGAGTCTTTGATAATAATGTTTTGATTGACATTGTTGTTGGCCATCAGTTCATTCAATTGGATGCGTGAAGAATGCAGCAATTCCTGTTGTTTGATGTATTGGGCACTGTCTGCATTGAAGTCCACCTTTGCCTGCTGATAATCCAGCCCTGAAAACTTACCGACCAGGTGACTAGCCTCGGCTATACGCAAGCGTTCTTTAGAAAGCGACATTGCATAATGAAAGTTTTTCAGACGGATCTTCTGTTGGATAAAATTATAGTATTCGGAAGTCAGGGAAGCAATAAAGTCTTCAATAGCAATACGGGTATTGGTTTCCCCCTGACGTTCCAGTTCTTTCAACTGTTTATAGGTGGTGCTGATATTGAATCCGTCGAAAATAGTCCAGTTGAGGTTAAGACCGACATTAACCGTCTGATCGTAGACTCCGTTATATTTTGTTATTTCCCCGGTAGCACGCGCCTTGGTTTCAATATTATCCAGGTTTCCGGTATATCCGGCAGAGAAGTCCAGTGTAGGCAGGTAACCTGCATTTCCCAACGTTGCGTTGTTTTTGCTGATCTGCTCTTCGTTATGTATGATGCGTAAAGAGTAATTATTTTGTAATCCTTCTTCCAGACATTCCTTTAGCGTGAGGACTTGTGCCTTTGCAAAAGAGACTGATAAGAAGGCACATACAATAGTTATATAAATAGTTTGTTTCATGTAAATTCCTTTCTGTTTCATTCTGGTAGTTTTTTGATTCGGTTAGTCGAGATGTAACTGTAAATAGCCGGTACAATGTACATCGTAAGCAGGGTAGATACGACCATACCACCTACTACTGCCGTACCCATGGCGATACGTTGGTTACAACCTTCTCCGGTGGCAAAAGCCAGTGGGATAAGTCCTAAAACCGTAGAGGCACTTGTCATCAGAATCGGACGGAGACGTTGCAGTGCGGCATCTTTGATAGCATTCATTTTATCTTCTCCGGTTTCCTGTTTCTGATTGGCAAATTCTACAATCAGGATACCATTCTTTGCCACCAAACCGATCAGCATGATAATACCGATCTGACTGAAAATATTCATTGTAATATCTCCAAAATACATGAAGACCAAGGCGCCGGCAATAGCCAGTGGCACTGTCAACATGATAATCAACGGATCTTTGAAACTTTCAAACTGGGCTGCCAGAATCAGGTAAATCAAAAGGATGGCCAGGATAAAGGCGAACATTAGGCTGGAAGAACTTTCACGATATTCTTTAGAGTCTCCCGATAGGGCAGTGCGGAAAGTGTCGTCCAATGTTTCTTTGGCAATCTTATCCATTTCCTCCAAGCCTTGTCCGATTGTTTTGCCATCTGCCAATCCAGCAGAGATGGTGGCTGACACAAAACGGTTATAGCGATATAATTTGGGAGGAGCAATACCACTTTCCAATTCAATCAAGTTGTCCAACTGAATCATATCCCCACTACTGTTACGAACGTAAATCGCCTTCAGGTCGGCCGGTTTGTTTCGTTGCTGACGGTTGATTTCACCAAGAATTTCGTATTGCTTACCGTTCATATAGAAATATCCCATACGTTGGCCGCTTAATCCATATTGCAGCGTTTGAGCAATGTTTCTGGTACTTACTCCCATGATACTGGCCTTATCTCGGTTGATTTGAATACGGGCTTCAGGTTTACTGAACTTCAAATCAACGTCAGCCATCTGGAAAACTGGATTTTCATATACTTTAGCTATAAACTTGGGTAGCACTTCTTCCAGCTTTTCCAAATTGGTAGCCTGAAGTACATATTGTATAGGCATACTTCCACGACGTCCGCCGAAAGAAGACTGTTGCTGTACGAATGAACGCGCCATTGTTTTCTTCCGTACCGCTTTTGATATTTTCTCTGCAACATCCATCTGTGTGTAGTTACGGTCTTGCATATCTTTCAATGTGATGCGTACATTTCCGCTACCACTGGATACACGGGCTGTAACAGCTTCCGCATCGGGAAGAATAGAGTCAACCAGTTGATTGATGTCCTCCGTGTAATCCCGGATATATTCGTAAGTGACACCTTCTGCACCCCGGGTGTTAATACTGATTTGCGAACGGTCCTCAAGTGGAGCCATTTCTGCGGGAATGGCATTCCATAGAAAACCGATCAGGCAAATGGTGATGAAAGTAAATGGAAGAGCAATCCAGCGTTTGTTAAGGAAAGCGGCAAGTGACCGGCTGTATAGCCGGTTCATTCCTTCGAAGAATGGTTCGGTCTTCGCATAAAACCAACTTTGCTTTTCCCTCTTTATAAGTAATTTTGTTGCCAGCATCGGAGTGAAAGTCAATGCCGCAAACGATGAAATGATGACTGAACCTGAAATAACGATACTGAATTCCCGGAACAATCGTCCTGTCATTCCATCCATAAAGACGATAGGGAAGAATACGGCAACCAGCGTGATAGTCGTTGAGATGACGGCAAAGAAGATTTCTTTAGCTCCTTCTATTCCCGCTTCTTTGGGAGCCATTCCCTTTTCAATACGGATATAAATATTTTCCGTCATAACGATGGCATCATCTACCACCAGCCCCACCGACAGTACGATGGCGAGCATGGAAAGTACATTAATGGAGAATCCTGCCAGATACATAACGAAGAATGCGCCGATAAGAGAGACAGGGATTACGATACAAGGCACCAATGTGACGCGCCAGTCACGCAGGAAGAGGAAGATTATGATGATTACGAGTATAAAAGCTTCATATACAGTTGATTTAACCTCATTGATAGACGCACGGATAAATTTGGTGTTGTCAAAACCATAATTATAATGCACATCTTCCGGCAAGTCTTTTTTCATCTGCTCCATGCGCTGGTATACAGCATCCGCGATTTCAATATGGTTGGCACCCGGCTGTGGAATGACTACGACACCTACCATAGGAACTCCGTTCATTTTCATATAACTCTTGATATCGGCAGGTCCCAATTCTGCACGTCCGATATCACTGAAACGTACAATATGGTTATTCTCTTCTTTGATAATCAAATCATTGAATTCATCTGCAGTATGCATTAATCCCAGTGTGCGGATAGTCAGCTCGGTGGTATTCCCTTCGATACTACCGGAAGGGAGCTCCACGTTTTCATTGTCCACGGCATTTTTAACATCGATGGGAGTAATACCATATCCCGCCATCTTTACCGGGTCGAGCCAAAGGCGCATGGAGTAACGTTTCTCTCCCCAGATCGATACACCACTTACGTCGGCAATAGTTTGTAACTGTTCCTTTACAGTCAAATCCGCGATTTCGCTCAATTCCAATAGCGTGCGCTTGTCACTTTGAAGTGCAACCATTAAGATAGGCATAGCATCAGCATCCGCTTTTGAAACAGTCGGAGGGTCGCAGTCGCGGGGCAGATAACGTTGGGCACGTGAAACCTTGTCACGTACGTCGTTGGCCGCTGTTTCCAGATCGACGGACAATTCAAATTCTACTGTGATACGGCTTTGTCCCTGCTGACTCACACTGGACAAAGAACGGATACCGGGAATACCATTGATATTCTGTTCCAACGGTTCGGTTATCTGGTTCTCGATAACATCGGCATTAGCTCCCGGATAAGAACAGCTGACAGAAATGATCGGATTATCCACCGACGGATACTCACGGACACCCAGATAATTGTATCCGATGAATCCGAAAAGGAGGATGATGATCGTTAATACTGTGGCTAATACCGGGCGACGTATACTTAATTCGGATATATTCATAAGGTGCTGGTATTATTAATCAATGTTGTCAAGAGTAACGGCAAGTCCGGTACGTAGTTGCAGTGTTCCTGAAGTAATGATGGTATCTCCCCTGTGTAATCCTCTGATCACCTGTACCTCAGATGCGGTGCGGATGCCGGTAATAATATCCACTGGTTCGGCCTTCCCTGATTTATACAGATAGACCTTGTCTTTGCCCATTTCCGGCACAATAGCTTCTGTGGGAATGGCAATTGCGTCAGGTATTTCATCCTTTTTCAACAGCACGCTCGCGTAACGGCCGGGAAGCAGGGTGTGATTGACATTCGGGTATAATGCACGGGCGGTAAACTGATGCAGGTTCGGGTCAATAGCTGACTCCACAGCATACACTTGTGCACCGAAAGCATCCAGGTTCCCTTCAACGCTGAAGTTCAAGTTGGTCCCTTTCTTGATTTGCTTGGCATAACGTTCCGGTACGGAGAATTCCACTTTCAATGGAGCGATTTTGGTCAGTTTGGCAATAACAGTAGTCGGAGAAGCATAAGTGCCGACACTAACTTGGCGGAGCCCGATCACCCCATCGAACGGAGCACGAAGTTCGGTTAATTCGATATTGGTTTTGATTATTTCTATATCTGCGTTCAGGGTTGCCAAATCCGTTTTTACTTGTTCGTAAGCTTCTTTACTGACGGCATCCCGTTTCAGCAGAGCGTTCTGGCGGAATACACGGTCTTCTGCCAGTTTTAATTGTGAAACGAGGCGTTGTAATTGTGCCTGCAACTGCCGGTCATTTACTTTGGCAAGCAACTGCCCTTTTTTTACGGCCGTTCCTTCCTCGAAGTTGATTTCCACAATTTTTCCCGAAGTTTCGAAAGATAAATCCACTTCCTCATCGGGCAGAAGTACGCCGGTAGTAATAAACTCGTCTGTCAGGGATTGTGGCTTTATGACTTTAGCATTTACATTTAGAACTTGTTTCCCTTTTTTCTGATTGCCGCCCATCACTTTGTCGGCAGCTGTTAGTTCATCGTTTTTTTTCGGTAATTGTGAATAGATTCCTCCACCGATAATTCCGGCACCAACAAGAATAATGATGCCCCATTTAGTCTTTTTATTCATGGTTTAGTATCGTATATATCTATTGATATGATTATTCTTTTGCAGATTAGACTCCATATTCTTGAAATGGTTTAACCACAAGACATTTTTTCTGGGAATGAAGAGTTAGGAAATGAAAAATATTTATGTAAAAATTCTTTTTATAAAATATGGTGAATGATTAGTAGGCAGCCCGATATTTGCCTTCCTCTTTATCCTCCAGCATATTTAAATAAGAGGTATAGCGCGATTCGCTGATAAGGTGTTCTTCCACAGCCTTGCGTATGGCACATCCGGGTTCATGACGGTGAGTGCAGTTGCCATATTTGCAGTTGGCGGAAGTCTTGAATATTTCGGGAAAATAATGTCCGATTTCCTCCTCCTCCATATCGAATGTACCGAACCCCTTGATACCCGGAGTGTCAATGATATATCCATCCCCGTCTACAGGAAACATTTCGGAGAAAGTAGTGGTGTGCATACCTTTGTTATGGTAAGAAGAAATTTTGCCGGTCTTGGTTTCTATGCCCGGCAGTATGGAATTGATAAGAGTCGATTTACCGACTCCCGAATGACCGGAAAATAGTGTAATTTTGCCTTCCAAGTCCTTTTTAATTTCGTCCACTCCGTTACTGTTTTTGGCGGAAACCTTAAAACAGGGATAACCGATCTGTGTATACAGGTTGATAAGTGCGTCCAGATAGTGGAGTTCATTCTCGTCGTAAGCATCTATCTTGTTGAATACCAATTTGACGGGAACGCGATAAGCCTCTGCCGATGCAAGAAAGCGGTCAATGAAGATAGTGGAAGTTTCGGGATAGTTGACGGTTACCACCAGCATGCACTGGTCGAGGTTGGCGGCAAGGATGTGTGATTGTTTGGAAAGATTGGAAGAACGACGGATGATATAGTTTTTCCTATCTTCTATTTCGTTGATAAAGGCAGTGCCCTCCTGATTAAGTATAATCTGAACACGGTCGCCCACTGCGACAGGATTGGTGCTGCGAATCCCTTTCAGCCGGAAATTACCTTTGATTTTACATTCGATAAATTGTCCGTCATCGGTTTTCACCTGATACCAACTACCCGTGTTTTTGATTACTAATCCCTTCATAAATTGAGGTTGAGAACTGAGAATTAAAATTTGAGAAGGAAAGTGCAGCATACTACATGACACAGCTCCTTCTCAATTTTTAATATTCAATTTCCAATTTAAACGGTCATAATTTCTTTTTCCTTTTCAGTCAGCATATCATCGATTTGTTTGATATACTTATCATGGATCTTTTGCAGTTTGGCTTCCGCATTTTTCTGTTCGTCTTCTGCCAATCCGTCTTTTACAGCTTTTTTCAGTGCGTCGATGCCGTCACGACGGGCATTGCGTACACTTACTTTAGCTGTTTCACCTTCTCCCTTACACTGTTTTGCCAGTTGTTTACGACGTTCTTCCGTCAGAGGAGGAATGCCGATGCGGATCATCTCGCCATTGTTTTCGGGCATGATGCCGAGGTCAGAGTCGATGATTGCTTTTTCGATGATACGAAACATGCTTTTATCCCAAGGCTTGATCATGATACTACGAGCATCCGGAGTAGTAACAGCTGCCACATTGCTGATAGGCACCATGCTTCCGTAAGAATCTACGCGGATGCCATCTAATAAGCGGATACTCGCTTTCCCGGCGCGGATATGTGCTAGTGCTTCTTCCAGATACATGATGGCCATATCCATTTTTTCTTGTGCGTTGTTAAGGCAAGTCTTTACGTCTACCATATTTTTTGAGGTTTAAAATTGCATTTTGATTGATTAAGTAGCAAAAGTATACTATTTTTTGTTCATCTGCAACAGCATCCCCATCTTTTTTATGAGTGACTTGTTGGTGGTAATCAGGATAACAGTAGCGATAAATTAGTTATGGACTAACGTGCCTATCTTTTCTCCACTGATAACCTTTTTTAGGTTACCGACTGTATCCATATCAAATACGACGATAGGCAGGTTGTTTTCTTTGCACATGCAGGTCGCAGTTAAATCCATGACTTTCAGACCACGTTTCAATACTTCATCATACGTAATATCATCGAATTTGGTTGCAGTAGGATCTTTTTCGGGATCGGCTGTGTAAATACCGTCTACACGAGTACCTTTCAGCATGGCGTCTGCTTCGATTTCTATTCCTCGCAGTGAAGAACCGGTATCTGTGGTAAAGAATGGATTTCCCGTTCCTGCAGACATGATAACTACTTCACCGTTCTCCATACATTCAATGGCCTTCCATTTACTGTAAAATTCACCGATAGGTTCCATTCGTATTGCTGTCAACACACGTGCTTTTACACCGATAGCCACAAGAGCGGAACTTAGAGCGAGGCTATTGATAACGGTAGCCAGCATTCCCATTTGGTCACCTTTCACACGGTCAAATCCTTTATGGGCTCCACTTAGTCCGCGGAATATATTGCCTCCTCCGATGACGATACCAATCTGTACTCCTTGTTCGTGGATCTCTTTGATTTGTTGAGCATATTCTGCCAATCTTTTTTCGTCAATGCCGTATTGCTTTTCGCCCATCAAGCTCTCTCCACTGAGCTTTAGTAAGATTCTTTTATACTTTGCCATACCTTTAGCTTTTTATTGTTTGCCGCAAATATAGCGATAAATTGTCGGATAGCCTCAGCGGGATACGATTACTTTTTTCATTATTCGCCTTCCCAAAAAGGTTTGTATCATTCCTCGCAAGGACAGATAAATGAGAAAAGCCAGCCACAGGGCGTGATTTCCCCAAAGAGAATGGAAGGCATAATATACTCCGAAGAAGCTGGCAGAGGCGGCTAGCATGGAGTAAAGCATCTGGCGGGTAGCGGTGGCACCAATAAAGACTCCATCCCACAGGAAAGCGGAAAAACCGGCTAACGGAATAATTAGTGCCCAGTAAAAATAAGTGTCTGAAGCGTTGATTACTGAAGTGTCATTGGTTAGCAATCCCAGAAATTCTTTTCCACCAGCTGCATAGAGAATCGTGAATACCAGTGAAAGACCCAGGCCCCAGTAGAAAAGATGATGTACTGTGCTACGTAAGGCTGTTTGATTCTTAGCACCTATGTAACGGCCAGCCAGTGCTTCACCGGCATAGGCAAATCCGTCCATGATGTATGAGAATAGAGTAAATAACTGCATGAGCAAGGTGTTTACGGCTAATATAATTTCTCCTTGCGCGGCTCCTGCAGAGGTAAAAAACAAGGTGACCATAACCAGGCAAAGGGTACGGAAGAAGATGTCCCGGTTGACTTGGAAGAAACGGTACATGGCTTGTTTTTGTATGATCTCTTTCCATGTAATTTGCTTTTTTAATGCACTGTAATAGCGCATGTATAGCAGAATAGCCATAAAGAAACCTGCATATTGAGCAATTAAAGTTCCTGTTGCCACTCCTGCCACTTTCATATCCAGCAAGTAGACAAAGCATAGGCTGGCCACAATATTGACAATATTTTGAGTAATAGCGATATACATGGGAAAACGTGAATTCTGCATTCCGATAAACCAACCGGCGAATCCATAAAGTCCTAATGTGGCGGGAGCTCCCCAGATGCAGATATAGAAATAGGTGGTTGTCAGCTGCTTGACTTCCGGTGTGGTTTGTATCAGAGTGAATGCCAATTTCAGAATAGGGCACTGGAGTATCAACAGGCAAAGAGCGATCAACAACCCTACACCAACAGAACGTAACAGTAACCGAGTGATTTCATTTAGATCATGCCGGCCATACGCTTGTGAGGTCATGCCACTCGTCCCCATACGCAGAAAACCGAAAATCCAGTAGATGATATTGAACAACATGCCCCCTACGGCGATGGCTCCAATATAGGCTGGAGAACCGAGGTGACCTACGATGGTAACATCGATAAGTCCCAGTAGCGGGACGGTAATATTTGATATAATCGAGGGTATGGCTATCCGTAATATTCGCCTGTTTTCGGGGGATTGTTTTTTATTTATCATTTTATAGAAATACTTTTATCAAATTGATTGTTCTTTTCGTCCACAAAGGTACATTTTTTATTTTTTTTATTGTATCTTTGTGTGTCACGAACTAAATAGCAATCAGATGGATTATGAGGACTTTACCTGCTTTTCTTTTATTTTTGTTCTCACTGTCGCCGGCGCTGAATGCACAGTCGGTTGATGAGATGTTACAGAAAGTATCTGCCGCCATTGAGGCCGGGCAGAATGGACAGGCTGTGAGCTATTTCCGGCAGACTATTCCTTTGAATATAGACCGTACGGAAATGTATTATTGGACGGATGTGGACAAGAATAGTGAAATTAGCTCCAAACTGGCTGTCGAATTAGCTCTTGCCTATAAAAAGAAACGGAGTTACGACAAAGCTTATTTGTTTTACAAAGAGTTGCTGCAAAAAGAACCTGATAATGTGGATTGTTTGGAAGCATGTGCGGAAATGCAAGTGTGTCGCGGGCAAGAAAAAGAAGCTTTGCGTATATACGAAAAAATAGTGCAACTGGATGCGGATAATCTGGCAGCTAATATCTTTTTAGGAAATTATTATTATCTGATGGCAGAGCAGGAGAAGAGAAAGTTGGAGATGGATTACAAGAAACTTTCTTCTCCTACTAAAATGCAATATGCCCGCTATCGGGACGGATTATCGCGATTGTTTACTACTCGGTATGAAAAAGCACGTAGTTCGTTGCAGAAAGTGATTCTGCGTTTTCCGTCGACAGAAGCCCAAAAGACATTGGATAAGATATTGAGGATAGAGAAAGAGGTGAAGCGCTAGGCGGTTCACCTCTTTGGATTTATTCAAATACTAATATCTAAATTGTATAGGCGGCTGTTCGTCACAGCTCAATGAGCGGGTATCTGCTGATGTGTATTTTTTCATTCCGGGAATAAGAGGACTGTAAGATAATACGTGGCGGATACGCTTACGTTGCTGGAATGTAAATTGGTCTGAGTAACAAAAAGCATAGTCCATGATATTGCGCGAAATAAAGGTTCCGCCTTCACAGTTCGTTCTTGTACACAACTTATCGAGGGAATACTTATTCAAATCACCTATACCATCTATCCACTCTGTGTATTTGGTAATGTTATAGGTCGGGGTATCTGTACAATAATCAGTATCTTCACACAAATCAGTATTATCTTCATCTTCAGAAAAGGCATGATGTAGTCCAAGATAATGTCCTAATTCATGTGTAAGAGTATTGTAAACGTCAGTCGTGTGGTAGTATTCATTATTACTGTTTACATAAATATAGCTACTATTAATAGAGACACAATGGGGATATTCCACCTCATGGCTTAAATAATAATCTCCATTGTTTAGGCCATCTAATGGATATGACGATAAACGATAAGGTAAATGTGCTATTCCTAAAATATCGCTTTCGCTAAACGGGTATACAAAGATATTGATATATACGTTCGGATTCCATAGCATTTCCGCATATTTCTTGGCTCGACTTTTGTCTTCTCCATTCATGAATTGTTCGCAAGACATAGGAAGAGTTTCCTCCCATTTTATTCGTTCAACACCAGCTTCCTTTAAAGCAGTTCCATCCGGTTTTTCGGTTGCCATCACAAATTCAAGATTCATATCCTGACTGATATTATGGCTTTCGTTTTGATATATTTTATTTTTATATCGCAAATTACATGCGTTAATGATTTGGGCAAGGCGACCTTTATCTACATATTGATTTCTATTGGCGGGGTCCTTGTAAAGAACATGAAATATGACGGGTAACTTGTAATGATATTCGCCGGTTGTACTTGTAGAAGGGGATTGAGTTATTTTTATAGTTTTATTTGTTTTTTTGGCTATAATAGTAACAATCGCACTTCTTTCTTCGGAAGTATTATTGGCATGTATGGTCAAAACGAGTTCTCCGTTGTTATTACCATTTTGCAGGTTGGGAATACACCAATTTTGATTACTGATCGTCTTCCAAGAAGAGTTGCATGTGATAGATATTTTTATTGTGCTTCCTTCCGGACTGATATCATCAAATGTAGATGGGGAAATTTCTAGAGTTGCTGAATCCGAATTTGAATCACTACACCCTATTAGCATCCACAATAATAGGAGCAGGAATATAAATCTTGTTTTCATGAATAAAAGGGTTTTATATAAAAACACATGTTTCAAAGAAAATGTTTCAATCAGCCAATTATTTATTTCAGTAAATATTCTACCTCTTTAAACATATAGCCTCTCTTGTTAAGCATTTCATCTTCTAAAATCAATCTGCCTTCGGGTTCTACACAAACGATTCGTGCAAGAAATTCACCGCTGGCGTCTTTGTAACGGTGCATTCCTTTCTTTCTGAAAAGCGATTTCTCATATTGGGCTACAAATGAGGTGTCATTCTCTTGAAGTTGGCAATAATAAGATCGGATGCGTATCATAATATTCCTCAATACCTCAAAGATATCATATTGATTTCCTGTAATTTGGTATAATGAAACAGGATTGGGGGCATCACTGTGAAACGTTTCCTGATTAATGTTGATCCCAACCCCGGCAATACTCTGGCTGATATTTCGCCCCATCAAGTCGTTTTCTATCAATATACCGCATATCTTTTTCTCTTTCCAGTAAATATCGTTCGGCCATTTGATGGAGATATCGGTGGTATAGGTATCCAGTTCTTCTTTAATGGCTAAAGATACAATTTGTGAAATGAGAAACTGGCGTCGCGCTTCCAGAAACTCCGGGAAGATGACGGTGCTGAAAAGAAGATTCTTACCGGGAGCTGATTCCCAAGAGTTGCCACGTTGTCCGCGACCGGAAGTCTGGAAGTCGGCGACTACGACAGTGAGTTCTTCCACTTTCTGTTTAGAGCAGAGAGACTGCAGATAACTGTTGGTAGAATTAGTCTCACTGATATGAATCAATGGAACCGGGAATATTTCAGGGGAGGGCATCATATTCTGCACGTAACTTTTTAGTAAATTTCTTGATTACCTCATCGTAAGAGTGATCGATAAGTTCTTTCATTAGTTTATCGTCTACGTCACTGTCAAAGCGAACACTATTCCAGTATTTTTTATTAAAATGATAAGCTCCTTCAATTCCTGCATAACGTTCGCGAAGTTCGATCGCCTTCTCCGGATCACATTTCAGTGCAATGTGATTGGCTTCTTCCAGATCAATGAGAGCAAACATTTTGTCCATCACCTTTATGACGAGTGATACATCATCGAAAGGGAAAGACTCTGTAGTTCCTTTCTTGTTCAGGCAGTATTCTCTGATAGTTTCTACATTCATAATGATTCGATTATATAATAACTCTATGTATGTATTTGCGTCTTCTGTAGCGAACTTTAATATAAAGGAGGATAAAATGCTTCCTCTATATGTTCGACCTTGAAATTTATTTCATCGCCTACTATCGTAATGATATCGAAGCGTACAGGAGTGTCAATCTGAAACAATCTGATATAGGCATCCGCTGCGCGTACCGTACGTCTTATTTTGGGTAGATCAACAGCATTTTCCGGTTGGGCAAATAGGGTATTGCTGCGGGTTTTCACCTCTACCACAATCAGCTCATTGTCCTTTGCTGCTACAATGTCCAGTTCGAGATGTCCTTTTCTCCAGTTCCGGTCACGAATAAGATATCCTTTTTGTTCAAGATAAGCTACGGCAGCATTTTCTCCGAATTTTCCTAAATCATTATGTTTAGCCATCTTTTTTTGCAAATTTACTACTTTTATTCTTTGTTTTTACAGAAGTAAAAGTAATTTTGCAAAAGATATGAGAAAAAGAAGTAAGAAGTGCCTGAAAATGCATGTCGAGTGTACCAAAAGGGAACGGCGGATGAGCATTTTGTTGAGCGACGAAGAACAGCTGATTATAGATCGTTATCTGGAGAGATATAAGATAACGAACAAATCACGTTGGCTTCGTGAAACCATTCTCATGTTTATCTATAAGAATATGGAAGAAGATTATCCGACCCTTTTTGGTGAACATGACATGAGGCGATAGGGGGATAATTTGAAATGACAGATTGAAAATGAAAGGGGCATGCTGGACGATATTTATTTTATGAAACAGGCTTTGATAGAGGCAGGCAAAGCTGCCGATCAGGGAGAAGTTCCTGTGGGGGCTGTTGTGGTTTGTAAAGAACGGATTATCGCACGTGCCCATAATCTCACAGAAACATTGAATGACGTAACAGCCCATGCCGAGATGCAGGCCATTACAGCTGCAGCCAATGTGCTTGGTGGTAAGTATTTGAACGAATGTACCCTGTATGTCACAGTTGAACCTTGCGTGATGTGTGCAGGAGCTATCGCTTGGGCACAAACCGGCAAGCTTGTATTTGGTGCCGAAGATGAAAAACGCGGCTATCAGAAATATGCCGGTTCGGCTCTACATCCTAAAACTGTGGTTGTAAAAGGAGTGATGGCTGGCGAATGCGCTGCACTCATGAAAGAGTTTTTTGCTGCGAAACGAAAATAAAAGCAGCGTCCCGTTTATTTGATTTCCTCAAAATCTACATATTCGCCATCATCTCGGGTGAATATTTTTTTATGTCTTTTTTTCGAAATATTCTCGGAATATATATCCTCCTCATCCATCGGGCGACGATTACTTTGGTCATGATCCTGTTGGTTTGTACGTCTGAATCCGAAAATCGTTCTTAGTATGAAGCTGATAATGGAAAGGCCAAATACCAAAATGGTAATGATAAAAATGAATATAAATAAAAGTATATACATGGGCTATGATTTTTATGTTGTACTTCGATAAAACTCATGGTACAACAAATGTGCCAAGAGATTGTTTATTTACTTTTTCTTGTAAAAAGTGAAAGTAAAATATACCATACTATGATGATGGCGAAGCTGCTGATCCCCAGAAATATAAGGAGAGGAATACAGATAATCAGGAATATGAAACTGATTTTGTTGTCATTCCATGAAAGATTTTTAAATTTCAGCGAAAACATCGGTATTTCCGATACCAGTAGTCCGGAAAACAGGCAGACAAGTATAAGAAGGTAGACAGGATGGCAGTTGTCTGATATCAGGAAGTCATGTGCTCCTGCTACTAAAGAGGCCCAGAACAACGCATTGGCAGGGACCGGAAGTCCGACAAAAGAACTGGTCTGTCGCGTGTCATTATTGAATTTGGCCAGGCGCAATGCTGAAAAAACAGAAATTAAGAATGCCAGATAGGGTAGGTAAGGAGCGATGAACTCCATGCTTGCCGGATAATACATTTCTTTGAACAGAGAGTATACGATCAGTGAAGGAGCGACTCCAAAACTGATATCATCTGCCAATGAGTCCAGATCTTTTCCGATAATGGAATATGCGTTGAGCATACGAGCCAGCAATCCGTCGAAGAAGTCGAAAATAGAGCTGAAAGCAATAAAAAGTAGAGCCAACTCGTATTTTGTCTCAAAAGCCATGACGCAAGCAATACAACCGGAGAAAAGGTTCAGGCAGGTTACGGTATTCGGAATACTGTTTTTAATAACATTTGTCATGGTGACAGAATTATTTAAGTTTGGCGATAACCGTTTGGTTACCGGTCGTTAATTGTCCCATGCTGACACATACTTCTGTGCCAATGGGTAAATACACATCCACACGGGAACCGAATTTGATAAATCCCAGGTGTTCGTCGATATAACATTCTTCTCCCACTTCAGCGTAGGTGACAATACGGCGTGCCACTGCTCCGGCAATTTGCCGGGTGAGCACTTCCACTCCTTCCGGAGTTTCGATCACTACCGTAGAACGTTCATTTTCTGTGCTGGCTTTCGGCAGCCATGCTTTCATAAAGTTTCCATTGTGATGTGCTACTTTTTTAATGGTACCGTCCACCGGATACCAGTTGGCATGCACATTCACGATGCTCATGAAGATAGATATCATTAACCGGCGGTCATGGAAATATTCGTTTTCATCGACTTCTTCGATGACGACAATCTTTCCATCGGCGGGTGCTACGACAATCTTTTCAGTGTCCTGCCCGAAGAGACGGATCGGACATCGAAAGAAATTCACCATCAGCAGATAGATTGCTATACTCGTTACTGCTACTACATAAAATGGTATTTTGCAATCGATCCCCCAATAAAGAGCCGCATTAATCAATAACAATAGCAAGAAGCTAGCCCATAATATATGTGTTCCTTCGCGGTGAATCCGTATTTTTTTTAATTTCTTTAGTCGGCCCATGAATGCTGTTTAATGATATTGTCTGCAAAAATATACTTATTTTAAAAAAACAGCAAGTAAATGAGCATAGAAATGCGAATGTTGATAACTTTTTGAGGATTATTTTTGTTTATAACCCCGGAGGTAGTAATTTTATGCCTTCAAATTAACTACTTATTATTATGCAGGATTTCGTTCATTTACATGTCCATACTCAATATTCTTTGTTGGATGGTCAGGCTAGTGTAGCTCGTCTGGTCGATAAAGCCATGAAGAATGGGATGAAGGGTATTGCCGTGACCGACCATGGAAATATGTTCGGTATCAAGGAATTTACGAATTATGTCAATAAGAAGAATAGCGGTCCGAAAGGTGAAGTGAAGGACCTGAAGAAGCGAATTGCAGGAATTGAAGCCGGCACGATAGAGTGCGAAGATAAAGAAGCCGAGATTGCTGCCTGCAAAGCTAAGATCGTGGAAGCGGAAAGCAAACTATTCAAACCGATCATCGGTTGTGAAATGTATGTGGCACGGCGTACCATGGATCTGAAAGAAGGCAAGCCCGACCAGAGCGGTTATCACCTGATTGTATTGGCTAAGAATGAAAAAGGGTATCATAATCTTATTAAATTAGTATCGCACGCGTGGACACGCGGTTATTATATGCGTCCGCGTACTGACCGTAGCGAACTGGAAAAATATCATGAAGGACTTATCGTCTGTTCAGCCTGTCTGGGGGGTGAGGTGCCGAAACGGATTACTGCCGGACAACTTGCAGAAGCCGAAGAAGCAATACAATGGTATAAGAACTTGTTTGGCGATGACTACTATCTGGAGCTGCAACGCCATAAAGCGACTGTCCCCCGCGCCAATCACGAGTGTTATCCGTTACAGGTGAATGTGAATAAGCATCTGATAGAGTATGCCAAGAAATTCAATATCAAACTGATTTGTACGAATGACGTTCACTTTGTAGATGAAGAGAATGCGGAAGCGCACGACCGTCTGATCTGTTTGAGCACCGGTAAGGATTTGGATGACCCCACCCGTATGCTTTATACCAAACAGGAATGGATGAAGACACGTGAAGAGATGAACGAACTCTTTGCTGACATGCCCGAAGCATTGAGCAATACGTTGGAGATTCTTGACAAGGTGGAATATTATTCTATTGACCATGCGCCTATCATGCCTACTTTTGCTATTCCGGAAGATTTCGGAACGGAGGAAGGCTATCGGGCGAAGTTTACCGAAAAAGACTTGTTCGACGAGTTTACTCAGGATGAACATGGTAATGTGGTATTGAGTGAAGAGGATGCGAAAGCGAAAATCAAACGTTTGGGTGGTTATGATAAACTCTATCGTATTAAACTGGAAGGAGACTATCTGGCAAAACTGGCTTTTGACGGAGCCAAGAGACTTTATGGCGACCCTCTGACGGAAGAAGTCGAAGAACGAATGAAATTCGAGTTGTACATCATGAAAACAATGGGTTTCCCCGGCTACTTCTTGATTGTACAGGACTTTATCAATGCTGCGCGTAAGGAACTGGGCGTATCGGTTGGTCCGGGACGTGGCTCGGCTGCCGGTTCGGCGGTGGCTTATTGCTTGGGTATTACGAAGATAGACCCTATCCAGTATGATTTGCTGTTTGAGCGTTTCTTGAATCCGGACCGTATTTCCTTGCCTGATATCGATGTGGACTTTGATGATGACGGTCGTGGTGAGGTACTTCGTTGGGTGACGAATAAATATGGTCAGGAGAAGGTGGCACATATCATTACGTATGGCACCATGGCGACAAAAATGGCCATCAAGGATGTTGCGCGTGTGCAAAAGCTGCCTTTGACAGAATCCGATCGTTTGTGTAAATTGGTGCCTGATAAGATTCCGGATAAGAAATTGAATTTGCCGAATGCGATTGCTTATGTCCCTGAATTGCAAGCGGCAGAAGCGTCATCCGATCCGCTATTGCGGGATACGATTAAGTATGCCAAGATGCTCGAAGGTAACGTGCGTGGTACGGGTGTACATGCCTGTGGTACGATTATCTGTCGTGACGATATCACCGACTGGGTACCTGTCAGTACTGCCGATGATAAGGAAACGGGTGAAAAAATGCTTGTTACCCAATATGAGGGTTCGGTCATTGAAGATACCGGGTTGATAAAGATGGACTTCCTCGGTCTGAAAACCTTGTCTATCATCAAAGAGGCTGTTGAAAATATCCGTTTAAGTCGTAATATTGAAGTAGATGTCGATGCGATAGACATTTCCGATCCGGCTACTTATAAATTATACAGTGACGGACGTACGATTGGTACATTCCAGTTTGAATCTGCCGGTATGCAGAAGTACTTGCGTGAATTGCAACCTTCTACATTCGAAGATTTGATTGCCATGAATGCCCTCTATCGTCCGGGTCCGATGGATTATATACCTGATTTTATTGATCGTAAACATGGGCGCAAGCCGATTGAGTATGATATTCCGGTCATGGAAAAATACCTGAAGGATACGTATGGCATTACGGTCTATCAGGAACAGGTGATGCTTTTGTCGCGCTTATTGGCCGACTTTACCCGTGGTGAGTCCGATGCGCTTCGTAAAGCGATGGGTAAGAAGTTGCGTGACAAGCTGGATCACATGAAACCTAAATTTATTGAAGGCGGACGAAAGAACGGACATGACCCGAAAGTGCTTGAAAAGATTTGGACAGACTGGGAAAAATTCGCATCTTATGCTTTCAATAAGTCGCATGCTACTTGTTATTCGTGGGTAGCTTACCAGACGGCTTATCTGAAAGCGAACTATCCTTCCGAATACATGGCGGCTGTGATGAGCCGAAGTTTGTCGAACATTACCGATATCACGAAACTGATGGACGAATGTAAGGCAATGGGTATTCAGACACTGGGCCCGGATGTCAATGAGAGTAACTTGAAGTTTACCGTAAATCATGACGGTGATATCCGTTTTGGACTGGGGGCTGTTAAGGGGGTAGGTGAAGCCGCTGTCCAAAGCATTATGGAGGAACGTAGTAAGAATGGTCCTTTCCGGGGCATTTTTGACTTTGTGCAACGTGTCAACCTGAATGCCTGCAACAAGAAAAATATGGAGTGTCTGGCATTAGCCGGGGGATTCGATAGTTTCCCGGAATTGAAGCGGGAACAATATTTTGCTGTAAATTCCAAAGGGGAGGTATTTCTGGAAACATTGATGCGTTACGGCAACCGTTATCAGGCAGATAAGGCGGCCGCTGTCAATTCCCTGTTCGGTGGCGAAAACATTATCGATGTTGCAACTCCTGAAATACCCCAAGGAGTAGAACGTTGGAGTGATCTTGACCGCCTGAACCGTGAACGTGATTTGGTCGGTATCTATCTCTCCGCCCATCCGCTGGATGAATTTTCCATCGTATTGGAACATGTCTGCAATACACATATGGCGGATTTGGAAGATAAAGCCGCGCTTGTCGGTCGTGAGATAACGATGGGAGGAATTGTGACCGGTGTTCGTCGCGGAGTCAGCAAGAACGGAAATCCGTATGGCATCGCCAAGATCGAAGATTATTCGGGTTCTGCCGAGATACCATTCTGGGGAAATGACTGGGTAACCTATCAGGGATATCTCAATCAAGGAACGTTCTTGTATATCAAGGCTCGTTGCCAGGCCAGACAATGGCGGAAGGATGAATTGGAAATGAAAATCACCTCTATGGAGCTTCTTCCCGATGTGAAAGAAGATCTGGTGCAGAAGATCACGATTGTCATTCCCCTGTCAGTCTTGAACTCGGCTTTGGTTACCGAACTTGCCACTTTGACCAAGGAACATCCGGGAAATACGGAACTATACTTCAAGGTGACAGATGATGCTGATGTAACTCATATGTCGGTTGATTTGATTTCCCGTCCGGTCAAACTTTCAGTAGGCCGGGATTTAATAAGATATTTAAAAGAACGTCCCGAACTGGGATTCCGTATCAATTAATTATACCCGCATTTATTTTGCCTCATTGGATACTTCTTTGGTAGACAAGGCGAACATCTCATCCTTGAGTCATTGCAAGGATGAGATTTTTATATACTTCTATAATGATATTCTACTGATTATTAAAGAAAAAATACAAAAATGGATCGTATCAATATAAGCTAAAATTGGTTGGCAAAATATACCTCTCTATATAAGAGAAATACTAACGGGTACAAAGATACGTAATTTATTGTATATAACCACATAAAAACAGGTGTAATTTTGGGTAATTGCTTCTTCCAGAGGAGTAATTACTTAACAACTGTTTCATCATTACCGATCATATAGTGAATATAATTGTCTGATAACTATGTGATTAAATCAAATTTTACACCCTGTTATTTATCTTATATAGAGATATGAAAAAAAGAAGGTTGTAAGCAAACCTTGAATGCATCTTGCATGGGGAAGATGAAACGGTTTAATAATAGTGGGGAGGAATCTCTAACTTTTGTAGGATTTAATTGTAACTGCTTGATAAATAGTATTATAAAGAACCAAGCAGGACTAGGATAATTGTCTCAATATTCTATGCTATGGCAATCTCGCAAGATGAACAACAGGTGAAATGGTATGTGATGCGCGACCTCAAACGTCCTAATACTAAATTGTCAGCTTATAAACAGCTTGGCAATGAGCATTTGGAAGTATTTACTCCTATGCAATGGAGGTTGAGGTTGAAAAAAGGTAAACGAATTCGTGAAGAAGTACCATTTATGCAGGACTTGCTTTTTGTTCACGATACAAGAGAAGTGATTGATCTGTTTGTTCGTAAGATACCCACCCTTCAGTATCGTTATCTGAAAGGAGGTGGCTATTGTCAGCCTATGACCGTTGCCGATTGGGACATGGAGCGTTTTATACGTGCTGTTAGAGGTTCGGAAAATCCTAAATATTATTTGCCTGAAGAGATAAAGGATACTATGTATGGTCGTATGATCCGTATCATTGGAGGTCCTCTTGAAGGTTATGAAGGTCGTCTGCTTACTACCCGTGGTTCTAAAATCAAACGTCTTCTTGTCGAATTACCTCATTTTTTTTCGGTGGGTGTAGAAATAAAGCCTGATTTGATAGAGTTAATATAATTATGGTACACGTATTTAACAGCTTTATTCGCTATTTACAGAAAAACTACTTTAGTTATTGGATTGTATTGGCAATCGATACATTCATAGCTCTGCTTTGCACTTGGATCTCATTTATTGGCATTCATTACATAACGGGAACTTCCAGGGAAATCGTTTCACTTTTCTATATCTTGGCGGTTTCAGCTATATCGAGTGTTTTGGGGGCTACTCTATTTCATACTTATCGTAATACGATTCGTTTTTCTCAGTTGAAGGAGTTGTGGCGGCTGGCAGGAGCTGTATTCATAAAGGCTGTTTGTATAGCGATTGCCATCTGGTTTCTGTTGCCACAGACAGGATTACATAACAGTCAGAGGATACTCTTTGTATTGTTTGACGGTATGCTCACTTTTATTGTCATGATCGGGTTTCGTATGCAGTTGATTATTGTGTATGAGCTCTTGCTGAATGTACTGAATAAAAAGAATATGCGTATTCTGATTTATGGTATAGATGATAAAAGTGTGGCATTGAAAGTTCGGTTACTGAACAGTTCCCATTATAAAGTTGTAGGCTTTTATATTTATGGAACAAATAACTCTATTCGTCGTGTCGCCGATCTTCCGGTTTATTCCTTTAGGGATGAAGATTGCTTTAACAATCTGATTCATAAGAAACGTGTCGGAGGCATTTTGTTTGCACGTTATGAAAATACCCGTGAAGAGGAAAACCGCTTGCTTCAGTATTGTAAAAGAAGCGGGTTGAAAACACTGATCGCCCCTACCATCAGCGAGGCGGATTCCGACGGTAACTTTCACCAGTGGGTCCGCCCCATCAAGATCGAGGATCTTCTCGGCCGTGCTGAAATCAACATCAACCTCCGTCAGGTGGCGGAAGAGTTCCGTGGTAAAGTGGTGCTGGTGACCGGTGCCGCGGGCAGTATCGGCAGTGAGCTTTGCCGCCAGCTGGTACAGATGGGGATTCAGAGACTCGTCATGTTCGACTCGGCGGAAACTCCCCTTCACAATGTCCGCCTGGAATTCGAGAAGAACTATCCCGGGATGGATTTTGTCCCTGTGATCGGCGACGTCCGTGTGAAGGAGCGTGTCCGTATGGTATTTGAGCTCTACCATCCCCAGATCGTCTTTCATGCGGCCGCCTACAAACACGTTCCTTTGATGGAGGAAAACCCTTGCGAGGCTGTCCTTGTCAATGTAATAGGTTCGCGACAGGTTGCCGACATGGCGGTGGAATACGGTGCAGAGAAAATGATCATGGTCTCCACAGATAAGGCTGTGAACCCCACGAACGTGATGGGCTGCTCCAAACGACTGGCGGAAATCTACGTGCAGAGCCTGGGTTGTGCCATCGGTGAGGGAAAGGTGAAGGGTCGTACCCGTTTCATCACGACCCGCTTCGGTAATGTGCTGGGCAGTAACGGTTCGGTCATTCCCCGCTTTAAGGAACAGATCGAGAACGGCGGGCCTGTGACGGTCACCCATCCCGATATCATCCGTTTTTTCATGACCATCCCCGAAGCCTGCCGTCTGGTGATGGAGGCCGCCACGATGGGACAGGGCAATGAGATCTTTGTCTTTGAGATGGGGCAGGCGGTGAAGATCGTGGACCTGGCTACGCGCATGATCGAGTTGGCGGGCTACCGTCCGGGTGAGGACATCAGGATCGAGTTCACCGGCTTGCGTCCCGGAGAAAAACTCTATGAGGAAGTGTTGAGCGACAAGGAAAATACGATTCCCACCGGGAATAAGAAGATCATGATAGCGAAAGTAAGAAGATATGAATATGCCGATATCCTTGACACGTATGCCGAGTTTGAGAAGCTGTCGCGTGCGGTGAGGATCATGGATACTGTCAGACTGATGAAGAAAGTGGTTCCTGAGTTCAAGTCAAAGAACTCACCGAGATTTGAGGTTTTGGATAAATAGCTCGAATAATCTTGAACATAACATAAATCAATATGGATACAAAAGATTGGAAGATTGCTGTTGCGGGTACCGGATACGTTGGCCTTAGCATAGCAACATTACTGTCTCAGCACCATCAGGTGACAGCAGTCGATGTAGTTCCGGAGAAAGTAGAGATGCTTAATCGTAAGCAGTCGCCTATTCAGGATGAATATATAGAGAAATTTTTGTCTGAAAAAGCATTGAATCTAACAGCTACGCTTGACGGTGCCAAGGCATACAGTGATGCGGATTTTGTGGTCATTGCAGCTCCTACGAACTATGATCCGGTAAAGAATCATTTTGATACCCACCATATAGAAGATGTTATTGATTTGGTGTTAAGTGTCAATCCTGATGCAGTGATGGTCATTAAATCCACTATCCCTGTGGGATATTGTCGAAGCCTCTATGTGAAGTATGCCCGTCAAGGAGTTAAGAGACTGAACTTACTTTTTTCTCCTGAATTTCTTCGTGAGAGCAAGGCTCTTTATGATAATCTTTATCCGAGTCGTATCATTGTAGGTTATCCGAAAATGCTTGATGGCGAGCAGTTTAATGAGGAAAACGAAGCAATTAAGTTCATTGCGGATGTCCCGACTCTTGAGAAGGCTGCCCATATTTTTGCAGCATTGCTTCAGGAAGGTGCAATAAAGGAAGAGATTCCCACCCTTTTTATGGGTATAAAGGAGGCAGAAGCTGTTAAACTGTTTGCCAACACCTATCTGGCTTTGCGTGTCAGTTATTTTAATGAGCTGGATACTTATGCAGAAATAAAAGGTCTGGATTCTGCATCAATCATACAAGGTGTCGGCTTGGATCCCCGTATCGGTACACACTATAATAATCCATCATTCGGTTATGGCGGCTACTGCCTGCCGAAAGATACGAAACAGCTATTAGCCAATTATCAGGATGTACCTCAAAACATGATGAGTGCTATTGTAGAAAGTAACCGTACAAGAAAAGATTTTATAGCAGATCAAGTGCTGCGAAAAGCAGGTTATTATACCGCATCCTGTTTCTGGGATGCTCAGAAAGAACGAGAAATAATCATAGGCGTGTATCGTTTGACCATGAAGTCTAACTCAGACAATTTCCGTCAAAGTGCTATTCAAGGGATTATGAAGCGCATCAAGGCGAAGGGAGCTACTGTTGTAATTTACGAGCCTACTATGCAAGATGGTGACACATTCTTTGGCAGCAAAGTGGTCAATAACCTGATCGAGTTCAAGGAAATAAGTCAGGCCATCATCGCCAACCGTTACGATGCTTGTCTGGACGATGTGAAGGATAAGGTATATACTCGTGACATTTTCCAAAGAGACTAGATTTATGGTAACATACAATGTCAGTTTGGAGAACAAAGTGGTTCTGGTGACAGGTGCAGCCGGTTTTATTGGAGCCAATCTGGCGAAACGTCTGTTGAATGAATTTGATAGCGTGAAAGTCGTAGGTATTGATAACATTACCGAATACTATGACGTACGTTTGAAGTATGAGCGTTTACAAGAATTGTCTGCTTACGGTGACAGATTTGTTTTCATAAAAGAGAGTATTGCCCAAAAGGAAATTGTTGAGTCCGTCTTCACTACTTACCAACCGCAGGTAGTTGTGAATCTTGCGGCTCAGGCGGGTGTACGTTATAGCATCACTAACCCGGATGCCTATATTGAAAGTAATCTTGTAGGTTTTTATAATATCCTTGAAGCCTGTCGTCATCATAGCGTGGAACACTTGGTTTATGCATCTTCGTCATCCGTCTATGGCAGTAACAAAAAAGTGCCATACTCAACTGATGACAAGGTTGACAATCCTGTATCACTCTACGCTGCTACCAAAAAGAGTAACGAATTAATGGCTCATGCATACTCAAAACTCTACAATATTCCATCGACAGGCTTGCGCTTTTTTACAGTTTATGGTCCGGCAGGTCGTCCGGATATGGCATACTTCGGATTCACCAATAAACTGGTAAAAGGCGAAACTATCCGGATTTTCAACTATGGCAACTGCAAACGCGATTTCACTTACGTTGATGACATCGTAGAGGGCGTTGTCCGTATCATGCAGCATGCTCCTGAAAAGAAAACCGGTGAAGACGGTTTACCTGTCCCTCCATATAAAGTATACAATATCGGCAATAACTCTCCGGAAAATCTTCTTGACTTTGTGACCATTCTTCAAGATGAACTTATCCGTGCGGGTGTACTTCCCGTTGACTATGATTTTGAATCCCACAAAGAACTGGTGCCGATGCAGCCTGGAGATGTGCCTGTGACATACGCTGATACGACTCCTTTGGAACAGGATTTCGGATTTAAACCGTCAACATCACTGCGTGAGGGATTGAGAAAGTTTGCAGGGTGGTATGCCAAGTATTACGGTACATGTACAAACCATCTATAAATCGATTATAAAAATAAAAAGATAAAATTGTTATGAGCATTTTTGCAGGCAAAACTCTAATGATTACCGGTGGGACAGGCTCTTTCGGTAATGCAGTGTTAAACCGTTTTCTCCGCACCGATATCGGTGAGATCCGTATATTCTCCCGCGACGAGAAGAAGCAGGACGATATGCGTCACGAGTATCAGGCAAAATATCCTGATGTGGCTCACAAGATCAAGTTCTTCATTGGCGATGTGCGTAATCTCCAGTCTTGCAGGAACGCAATGCTCGGAGTTGATTATATTTTCCATGCAGCAGCATTGAAACAGGTACCGAGTTGCGAGTTCTTTCCGATGGAAGCTGTAAAGACGAATGTGATCGGTACGGACAATGTACTGACTGCCGCAATCGAAGTCGGGGTGGACGCTGTGATATGTCTTTCAACGGACAAGGCAGCCTATCCAATCAATGCGATGGGTATCACCAAGGCCATTGAGGAGAAGATAGCGGTGGCAAAGAGCCGCTACTCCGGCAAGACAAAGATTTGCTGCACACGTTATGGCAACGTGATGTGTTCCCGTGGTTCGGTGATTCCTCTCTGGATAGAGCAGATACGTAATGGTAATCCTATTACATTGACAGAGCCTAAGATGACCCGGTTCATCATGTCGTTGGAAGAGGCGGTGGATCTCGTCCTCTTTGCTTTCGAACACGGTCGTAACGGTGACATCCTTGTTCAGAAAGCTCCTGCCTGTACCATCCGTACTCAGGCAGAGGCTGTCTGCGAACTCTTCGGCGGCAAGAAGGAAGACATTAAAGTGATCGGTATCCGTCACGGTGAGAAGATGTATGAGACATTGCTCACCAATGAGGAATGTGCCAAGGCTGAGGATATGGGCAACTTCTATCGCGTACCGGCAGATAACCGGGGTTTGAACTACGACAAATATTTCAAAGAGGGAGAGACTGAACGTAACACGCTCACGGAGTTCAATTCAAACAATACGCGGATCCTTACTGTGGAGGAAACCAAAGCCAAGATTGCAGCTTTGGACTATATAAAGAAAGAATTGAGCGGTGAGGGCAACTTTGTGCAGTAATAACGGAAAGATGAAAATACTGGTTACCGGAGCCAAGGGTTTTGTCGGTAAGAATCTTTGCGCCCAACTTAACAACATAAAAGACGGTAAGGCTCTTTGTTATGGCGATCTGAAGATCGATGAAGTATTTGAATACGATATCGATTCCACTTCCGAACAATTGGATGTCTGGTGTCAGAAAGCCGATTTCGTATTCAACCTTGCCGGGGTGAACCGTCCCAAAGACAATGACGAGTTCATGGAAGGCAACTTCGGTTTTGCAAGTACATTGCTTGATACCTTGAGAAAGCACCATAACACTTGTCCCGTCATGCTTTCCTCCAGTGCGCAAGCCTCACTGACCGGTCGTTTCGGCAACAGCGAATACGGCCGTAGCAAAAAGGCGGGTGAGGACCTTTTTCTACAATACGGCAGAGAAACCGGCTCCAGGGTTTTGGTCTACCGTTTCCCGAACCTTTACGGTAAGTGGTGTCGTCCCAATTATAACAGTGCGGTAGCCACATTCTGCAACAACATAGCTAATGATCTGCCCATACAGGTCAACGATCCGGGTGTAGAGCTTGAGCTGCTCTATATCGATGACCTTGTGGACGAGATGATTCATGCCCTGCAGGGAGAGGAGCATCGTTGTGAGTTCGAGGGTCTTGATGTATATCCGAAGAGTGACGGCAGATATTGCTATTGTCCGGTCACCCATAAGGTGACACTTGGTGAGATCGTCGATCGGTTGCATCGATTCGCAGAAATGCCAAAGACGCTGATGATTCCCGAAATCCCGGCAGATTCGTTTGCCAAACGTCTGTACAGTACATTCCTGAGTTACCTGCCCCAAGACAAAGCCATCTTCGATTTGAGGATGAATGTAGACCGGCGTGGCAGTTTCACAGAACTCCTGCACACATTGAACTGCGGACAGGTAAGTGTGAATATCTCCAAACCGGGCATAACCAAAGGCGAACACTGGCACAACACCAAGTGGGAACAGTTCATTGTCGTCAGCGGGCACGGCCTTATCCAACTCCGCAAGGAAGGGACAGATGAAGTGCTTAACTACGAGGTGAGCGGTGACAGAATCCAATCCGTCATCATGCTTCCCGGCTATACGCACAACCTCATCAACCTCTCCGATACGGAAGACCTGATAACGGTGATGTACTGCAACGAGATATTTGACCCGGATAAACCGGATACATACTTTGATAAGGTAGAGAAATAATATGGAAAAGCAACCCAGATTCGATTATTCAGGTATCAAATTCAAGGATAATGGCAAGTTGAAACTCATTATCGTTGTCGGTACCCGTCCCGAGATTATCCGTTTGTCGACGGTCATCGACAAGTGTCGCAAGTATTTCGATGTGATTCTTGCCCATACCGGTCAGAATTACGATTATAACCTTAACGGCATTTTCTTCAAGGACTTGAAACTGGCGGAACCGGAGGTCTATATGGATGCCGTGGGGGATGACCTTGGTGCCACCTGCGGTAACATCATCAATTGCAGTTACAAACTGTTCAATCAAACCAAGCCGGACGGAGTATTAGTCTTAGGTGATACCAACTCATGTCTGAGTGTTATCGGTGCCAAGCGTTTACACATTCCTATCTTCCACATGGAGGCAGGCAACCGCTGCAAGGATGAGTGTCTTCCGGAAGAAACCAACCGCCGTATTGTAGATATCATCAGTGATGTAAACATGGCATACTCGGAACATGCCAGAAGATACCTTGCCGATTGCGGTCTGCCCAAAGAACGGACTTATGTCACCGGCTCCCCCATGGCAGAAGTCCTTCACAACAACCTCGCAGCGATCGAGGCAAGTGATGTCCACCGGCGTCTGGGGCTGGAAAAAGGAAAATATATTCTTCTCTCAGCCCATCGCGAAGAGAACATCGATACGGAAAAGAACTTCCTGTCCCTTTTCACCGCCATCAACAAAATGGCAGAGAAGTATGATATGCCGGTTCTCTATAGCTGTCACCCACGCTCACGTAACCGTCTTGCCGCATCGGGCTTCCAACTCGATCCTCGGGTAAAGGTTCAGCAGCCCCTCGGCTTCCATGACTACAACTGTCTCCAGATGAATGCCTTCTGTGTCGTCAGCGACAGTGGCACGCTTCCGGAGGAATCGAGTTTCTATGCATCTATCGGCAAACCGATCCCTGCTGTCTGTATCCGTACATCGACAGAGCGTCCGGAGGCTCTCGACAAAGCTTGCTTTATTCTGAGCGGCATCGATACCAAGGGGCTTCTGCAATCCGTAGACCTTGCCGTTCAGATGACAAAGGATGGCAATCATGGCATCCCTGTTCCGGACTATACTGATGATGTATCGAATAAGGTCGTGAAGATTATTCAGAGTTACGTGGGAGTCGTTAATAAGATGGTGTGGCGTAAGGAAGGCCTGTACGTTCCACATATGTGGAACGAAACAATAACAGATGTGGAACTAAAGGGAAACAACTGTGGAACTGAAAGTCAACAGTTGTAGAACGAATTAATAGTAGTAATTAAATCCGTTAATAATCGAATATGAGTGCTTAGTGTGCCACTTACTTATCTGACATTAACTCCTGCTTGGAATAACAATAGGCACAAAATGCAGTAAGTGCTTGGGCAAGAACAAAGATTTTTTTTAATTTGCAAAATCCCATTACAAACCTTTTACAACGGACAAATGTCAACATAAGTACTAGAAGAAATGTACTGAGAAAACGCCTTACTTGGTTAACTTCAGTCCTTGCATAAACTACCTACTTTTGCTGTAAATAACAATTCGTTCCACCTAGGTAGAACTAAACAAATACCTAGGTAGAACTAAACGATAACCAAGGTGGAACTAAAGAATAACCTTGGTAGAACGAATTAATAGTAGTAACTAAATTTGTTAATGGTAAGCACTTACAAGAGGTTCAGAAATGAAATAAAAATGGTAGATTTGTATTGAAGAACATGGAAACATTGAAAAGAATGCCTTTCAAGGCACGGAAATCAGTCTTCGAGAAGTTGGAAAAGATTGTCGATATCGCTTCCCTGTCTAAAGAAGAACGCATGAAATACGATGAGAGCATCAAAGTGTTTCGTGACCAGCTGGTTACCATTTCGTTTGCGGAAGAGAAAGGTAGAAAAGAAGGTCTGGAGGAAGGGATGAAGAAAGGCATGAAGAAAAAGAGCCTGGAAATAGCTCGTAATCTGAAGGAACTAGGTGTCCCCGCTGCCACTATCTCACAAGCTTCCGGACTTTCCATAGATGAGATTGAAAGAATCTGATATGAGCAAGCACTCGATGCAGTTCTTTTATGTCTATCATACGTACCCTTCAATCGGAATTGGCTCGTAGTCGTTCCATTCCGAGGGGTATCAGACTCAGATCACTGATTTACGTGATCTTAATAACCGTCACAATAAAATGATTCTCGTCACTAAATCTACGAGCCGTAATAAGCACCCGTTTCAGAAGCTTGGCCGTGAGGAAGAAAAAGAGGACGAATGTAGGTCTCAATGCCCGTGACTATATTGCAACTACAATTAGGCTGCTGATGGACGGAAACGAGAATTATGAAGATCTCGTTCCTATGTCAATGGCTGTATAAACATTATAAATCGTCAAATTTTAAAATACTCAAAAGTTCATCTTCTTGATTTTTAAGAGGGTGGACACTGTTGAGTGCTTACATTAGAATACATGATTCAGAAATTATTAGCATTTTTATTCATGTTTCGTAGGTCGTTCTTGTTGCGGCTTCAAAGAGCGTATGTGATCACACATACTGAGTGTGAAAGCGCCCCCAAGGTAAAGGGGGAGGTATATCTTAATGCCACAGGCATTAAACTTGGTAAGAACGTAACCTTCTATCAGGGCGCTTATTTATGGGGGGGGAGATTTCTGTCGGCTCGAATGTAGATATTGGTATGAATACCGTTATATTCGCTAAAAAAAAGGTTTTTATTGGCAACAATACCTCCATTGCAGGTCAGTGTTATATCATAGACTCTAATCATGGAAGATAGGTGAACTAATTAGGAATCAAGAGGATGATGTGGCCGAAGATGGTATTCATATCGGTAACGATGTATGGATTGCAGCTCAGTGTGTTATATTAAAAGGTTCCAAGATAAATGATGGTGCTATTATCGGAGCCCAATCACTTGTTAACTGCGAAATACCTGCCAACGCAATAGCTGTGGGAACTCCGGCAAAGGTAATTGGATACAGAAAATAGTGAAAGTATTAGACGCTAAAACAATAAAGAACAATAAGGGAATTGTAGTAAATGTAGTTGCCGCCTTTGGTATCAAAGGGTTGGGGATGATAGTCAATATGTTATCCATGCCACTTTATATTGACTATTTCGGTAACAATATGATTCTTGGTCTGTGGTTCACAATTTTGACAGTTGTGAATTGGATCTTATCGTTTGATGTGGGAATTGGCAATGGACTTCGCAACCATCTGACTAGAGCTCTGTCTCAAAAGGATTATGAAGAGGGCAAACGACTGACATCTTCAGCATTTGTTTCTCTTGGAGCTATCACGATAGTGTTTACTATTATCGTGTATGCTATCATGCCTATTGTCAACTGGAACAATTTGTTCAATATCTCCACAGATGTAGTTTTGCACAGTGTACTTGCAAGGTGTATAGGCATCACTATGATTGGCATCATGACCTCGTTTTTCTTGCATATTGTTCGAAGCATATTGTTTGCGTTGCAACTTTCTTCCATCGTCAACCTGCTTCACTTATTGACTAGTATATTGCTTGTTGCCTATTTGTTTGTTGCTCCTGATTATAGCTCAGTTGAAAGGAAACTTAATGCATTATCCATAGCCTACGCCATATTAATTAATATTCCATCCATACTAACCTTGCTTTCTGTTTTCTTCTTCTCTGAAATGAGATATTGCAGACCTAGGATAAAGTATGTTACAAAAAGCGGAGTAAAGGCTATTATTGGTTTGGGTATATCCTTTTTTGCGGTTCAGGCTATGTTCATGATTATTACTGTTACCAACGAATGGTTCATTTCCAAGTTCTTTTCGCCTGAGTATTGTGTGGACTATCAAATCTATTTCCGCCTTTTTGCTCTTGTAGGTAGTTTAATTATGCTTGCAATGTCACCTCTATGGTCTGCTGTCACAAAAGCCTATAGCCAGAAGCATTATCAGTGGATTGTCAAGCTCCAAAAAGTCTTGAACTATCTAGCCTTGGCTTGTATTGCAGTGGAGTGTGTGTTTGTCATTTTGTTGCAGCCTATCATAGATATCTGGTTGGACGATAGAACTATCGAAGTGAATTACCTTACAGCCTCTTTCTTTCTACTCTATGGTGTTGTTATGATATGGGTAGCTATCCAGTCTATAGTTGTCGCAGGTTTGGGGACTTTGAAGGTTCAATTGCGATTTTATCTTTTTGCGGCTATCTTCAAGATTTTCACCATCGTGGTTGTTTCTCAATTTACAGATGATTGGTCAATAGTGGTTCTTGCAACCGCACTTGGATTGTTACCTTATTGTATTTATCAGCCATTTGTAGTTAAAAAGCAATTAAAAATGTTAGAACTAGAGAATGTATAAGTAAACGTATATGAAGAAAGTATATTATATAGGTTGGTATATATCAAATAATGATAAAGTTAATTATAGTGGCAACGTTCCTGGAAACTTGAAGATGCACTATGTAGTTGATCAATTGAAGGAAAGTGGCTTTACTCCTGAAATAATTTCTTTTGCCAGCAAGAAAAATGGAAAGTGGCTCTATTTTAATATAAGAACAGAGGCTCAAGGCTGTGATTTGACATATCTTGGAGGTTTTTGCGGTTTGGGTCAGATTGCTAAAAAGTTGGACTTCTTGCTCAAGAAGTTAATATTTGCACTTCTTTTCATCTTTAAATTTCGCAAAGATGACACTATTGTACTCTACCACAGTGTTGTCATCACAAATCTTGTCGCAAAATTAAAGCGAGTTGTGAAGAGGAAGATTATTGTTGAGGTAGAAGAGGTGTATGGTTATTCAGCTGTCGCTGACAGACCTTGGGTTGGCCAAGAGATACATTCTATTAAACAAATGGACTATTGTATTTGTGTCAATGATGGTATTCCTCAGGACCTGAAACTGGAAGATGGAACGTTTGTTGTTAGTTTTGGAGTAGGTCGTATCCCAACGAGAACAAATGACCGATTTAACGATGGAAAAATTCATGTTGTATATGCAGGAACTATAGAAATGAAGAAGTTGGGTGCTATGACTGCAGTGGAATCTGCTAAATTTTTTCCTGGAAATTATATTTTACATATTCTTGGTTTTGGCTCGGATGAAAATATGCAAAAATTGCAAAAGAGAATAACCGAGATTAATGAAGAGGTGGGATGCGAACGAGTTCAATATAATGGCTATAAATCCGGTAAAGAACTAGATGACTTTTTGTTCTCATGCCACATTGGATTGAGTTCAAATGTGATGAGACCAAACTTTGCTAACAACTCATTTCCTTCAAAGGTGATCACTTATATGTGTCATGATTTAGCTGTGGTACTGGGTTATGCAAAAGCCTTCTACGACGTGCCTATGTCTAAGGGGTGGCAGTTCTATCATGAGCACACTCCGGAGGCTATTGCGCAAGCAGTGGGAAATGCAGAAATCAAGCCAGTTGGTTATTATCATCCTTCGATAGAAAGAATGAACAACCAGCTCCAGTCTTTCTTTAAGAAATATTGTTGATATGAAAGTCGCAATCGTAACATTATTTGACAACGGAAACTATGGGTCAGAACTTCAATCATTAGCTTTGAGCCGATATCTATCAAGCAAAGGAAACAATGTTACCTTATGTCATATAAAGGCTCCAAGTAAGTTTGTCCGTTTGCTTGAAGTCCTCACTGATAGAATTGTTCTAAGATTTAGTACTGCATTCAACAAAGAAAAGAAACTGTATTTCACTGATTGCATCAATAATGTAAGTAAGCAACGTTTTATCTCTCCTGAGCTCAAACAGTATGTACATTCGTTTGTGTCAAAACATGTTATATCGAAACGAATCAGCAGATGGAACTTCCCCAACAAGCAGTTTGATATTTATGTTTGTGGAAGTGATCAGATTTGGTCAGCTCTGAAGTTACCCGTATCTCCTTATCGGTTTCTTCATCGGGTGAATCCAGATAAGAAAATTGCGTATGCACCAAGTATTGGGCTTGACAGTCTACCTCTGTATTATATTAAACAGACAAAGAAATATATCTCTGATTTCAAGTATCTTTCCGTAAGAGAAAGTGTGGCCAAACAGGCTTTGAAGGAACATATGGATCTTGATGTAATTCAGGTTCTTGATCCCACAATGCTTGTAGGTACAGAAATGTGGGATGACTTATTGGCTAAAGAAGGTAAGAAAGTGCCTAATCACGAGTATGTTTTTTGTTATTTCTTGGGCGAGATGTTCGATGATACAATAAGTTGCATTAATGAGATTGCTGAAGGTCGTGAGGTGCTAATCTTGCCATACAAAGAGGATAGCCAAAAAGTGTTTAATGGGAAATATGAACTGGCTGATCCACTTGATTTCGTGAACCTCATCAAGAATGCAAAATACGTTTTGACCGACTCGTTCCATGGAAGTGTATTCTCGGTTTTATATAACAAGCAGTTTGTTGTTACCAAACGCTCGCATGTGGGTAGGGTTTCTCAAACCTCTCGTATCACATCCTTTTTGTCAAAATTCGGTTTGGAAGCACAATATTGCCAACATACCAAAGAGATGCTTGATGCTCTAAGAAGCCCAATTAATTATAATTCAAAAACTCAAATACTTCATGATGAGCAGAATATCTCTAGGGAATTTCTTAACAATGCTTTGATGGAAATAAATATAGGTATAAAAAATGAATAGATATTTAGATGGCAAAAATTTAGCCGATTGTTGTGGATGTTCGGCATGTGTGCAGAAGTGTCCTAAGCAATGCCTTTTAATGTCGCAAGATAAAGATGGCTTCCTGTTTCCTATTGTGATTAATGACGATTGCATAGATTGTGGCATTTGTGCTAAGGTTTGCCCTATGGAGAATAAGATTCATTTATCCGATGAGCAGAAATACTATAGTGCATATAATGAAAATAGTCTGGAAGTTCTTAACAGTTCTTCTGGCGGTATTTACCCAGCCCTTGCTAAATGGATTATTGAACAAAAAGGTGTTGTGTATGGAGCGTCTTTAGATTCTGAACATAACCTTTATCATATAGGCGCAACTACAGAAGATGAAGTAAAGAAGACTTTGGGGTCAAAATATTTCCAAAGTGATATAAAGGACACTTACAAAGAGTGTAAAGCTGATTTGGACGCAGGAAAGGTTGTATTGTTCACCGGAACTCCTTGTCAAGTCCATGGTTTGAAATGCTTTCTCAGAAAAAACTATGAAAACCTTTATACAGCAGATGTTATCTGCCATGGTGTTCCAAGTAAGAAAATGTTTAATGCTTATATCTCTTTCCTCGAAAAGAAGCATAATGCTAAGTTGATTGATATTAATTTCCGTGATAAGAAACGTAATGGTTGGTCTATCACACTTAGATACACAATGGAATATCCTAACGGGAAGTGCAAGGATTATTTTCTAATAAGCAAACTCTCAGAATATTTTGTTGCTTTCCTTGGAGGAGCAATTGCACGTGAAAGTTGCTATGTATGTCCGTTCTCATCATTGAATAGAGCTGGAGATATCACGATGGGCGACTTCTGGGGGTATCAGAAGAAAAGGCCGGACCTTAAGCACGAAGAAGGTTTGTCTTTGATATTGAGTAATAGTAAAAAAGGAGAATATATGCTGAACGTGTTGTGTAAGAATGGAGTTATTTTTAACGAAGTTGACGAAGATTGCGTAAAAGTTAGTGAGAACAAAAACCTATATTATCCTACTACTAGGCCAGTACTTCGTGATAAGGTCTATGAAGAGCTGGAGAATGAAGGATTCGAATACATTGCAACAAAGCATTACAGACACACGCATACCCTAAGAAACAAAATAAAAAACATTTTACCGAACGAAATAGTTAAATTGCTAAAAAAGAGGTAATTATGTTCGTTTTAATATTGGTTCTGATTGTCCTTTTTACAGCTTTGGATGCTTCGATATCATCATTCATATTGTTGATGATTGCTTATACTATAGGTTTAGAGATGATTCTTACATTACCTGGAAATATCAGGCGGAAAGGGCAAAATATATTTCACATTGTTTTTACAGTATATATAACTGTTGCATACATAACGAGTCTGTCTTTTTCGACTTTATATAATTTCTTAGTTTCTGACCCCTCTCGTTATATTGACTCATATATTAACAGAACTCACTTCTTTTATAACAAACAAGATTTTATAGATTGTTATTTTTACTTTGCTGATAACAACCTCCTTTACAATGCCTATTTGAATACAATGGCTATGTTTGCCAATAATGATCTTGGCGGTATGACGGTGTATGGCATAACATTGCTTCAGACGGTTTGGGGTATACTTTCAGCTATAGTGCTATTCCGAATCCTTTCGAGACACTTTGAGGTGGAGAAGGCTTTCCACTATACATTGTTGTTTGCTTTGTGTTCACTTTTCTTGTTCTATTCTACGGTAGTTATCAGAGATATTGTCATTTGCTTTCTGTATCTATGTGCGTTTGATGTGGTGGATCAGAAATTCTCATTGACGGGCTTGATGAAACTTGGTGTCATCATGATTCTCGCATGGGGTATCCGACTCTATTCTGGCATCTTTGCTACAGCCTTCATTGGATATTATCTTTATGTGCGATGCAGGACTGGCAATTTGAAATTAATTACTACTTTTTTGTTTGCAGTCTTATTAATAGTTGTAGCAGGCGCAATTCTCTCATCGTCTTTGGTAGAGCAAACCACTGCCGAATTGGAAGGCTATGAAGAATTGTCAGCAGAACGAAGTGCAGGTGGTATGGTGTCTAAGCTCCAGTCGCTTCCTTTTGGAATCAGTTATTTTGCCATCGTATGCTTCACGATGGTTAGACCGTTGCCACCATTTGCTATATACAGTGGTGTCCAGACATTCTCGCATATTGTTATGTCGTCAATGTGTCTGATAGCAGGTTTCTTTTGGTTTGTAGTATTTTATAGCTTGTGCTGTCAGCTCTTTTTGAAGAAGTATATCTTTAAAATTCCTTTCGAGCAGGTGGTTATGTTACTGGTATGCTTGGTGTTTATGCTGGCAAATGCCTCTCATCCTGATATTCGTCGTATGTTGCCGGTATTCCCGATACTATTTATACAGTTTGCGGAGATATGTGAGGCAGAGAAAGTAACACTATTCGATAGTAAAATATCCAAATGTTTGATGGCCTTCTATGTAGTGATGGCATTTGGTATGTTGGCAATTATGTAAAAAATACAGAGATATGAATATAATTAATAAGTTAAAATGTAAATTGATTAACCTGAAATATACTACAGGTAGAAATAAAATCGGCCATATAGGAGATAATGTTTCTTTGCCTTGGAAAATGATTATTGGGGGGGGAGGGAACATAGATATTCAGTATAATACACATATCGGAACTGGTGCTGTATTTTATGCAATCACCTCTAAAATCACGATTGGACATCATGTTGTAGCTTCACATAATCTGAAAATTATAACTGGAGACCATGAGCGAAGAGTAGGTACCTTCTGTAACTCTATCACCGAGGATATTAAGAATCATCATATTGGACTCGACAAAGATGTTGTGATAGAGTCTGATGTATGGATTGGAATAAATGTGGTCATACTGAAGGGGGTGACCATTGGTCGTGGAGCAACTGTATCAGCAGGAGCTGTTGTAGTTAAGGATGTTCCGCCCTACAGTATGGTAGGAGGAGTACCAGCAAAGGTAATCAAGTATTATTGGACTATTGAACAAATTTTAGAACATGAGGCAAGATTATATTCAGAAAAAGAACGGTATACTAAAGAGCAGTTAGAAGAAATAATGAAGTAAAAGGCAGGATGCTAAGTCTTGCCCTATAAAGAAATATTATGAGTAAGATTTACGCATCCATCAAAGAGTCACTTCTCAAAGGTATGAGTGCCTTGAAGCGCTCGCACTTTACAAACTACAGAAAGCAGTTGGGGTATTGTCACCCTACATCCATTTTGATAAAACCCTTGGTTATCAAAGGGGCAGAGAATGTCTATATGTATGAAGATACAGGTCTCAAGGATGCTCTCATCATGGCTCCTAAGGCAAAATTCATTATGAAGAAGCATTCTGGTGCAGCCGAGGGGCTGACAGTCATCACGGGTAATCACGAACGACGGGTAGGTCAATTTTACCGCACCATTACCGAACAGGAGAAACAACTGCAAGACATGGATGTTGTAGTAGAGGAAGATTGTTGGATAGGTACACGCGTAACTCTTCTGATGGGTGTTATCCTGAGAAGAGGAACTACCGTTGCTGCAGGTGCTGTAGTATCTAAGTCAACGGCTCCTTATTCAGTAGTGGGTGGTGTACCCGTAAAGCATATTAAGTTCTATTGGTCTATCGATCAGATTATGGAACATGAAGCTTTACTCTATTCAGAAAACGAACGCTATACAAGAGAACAATTGGAATCATTTTATCAAATGTATTCTAAATAAATGAAGAAAATACTATTCATTCTTCCATATTATAAAATAGGAGGTACGTTAACTTCCTTTGCGAATCTCATTCCCTTGATTGATAAGAAAGTGTATGAGATAGATGTCTTTGCGCTTACCAATGATGTGGATGATGTGGCTATTCTGCCTAAGGGTGTGAATTACCTTGAAGTGAATATGGGGGCACCAAATGTAGTTGCTGTCCAAAAGAGAATGAAGAGCAAGGTGGTCAGGTTCTTGAAGTCGGGTAAACGTTTGCTTGTGAAGTTCGGTTACGATCTATCGGATATAGTGTTCAAGAAAATGGCCAAGTCACTATCTGGAAAATATGATGTTGTAATCGCTTTTCAAGAAGGTCAGCCTACCCGTATGGCACAATATATTTCAGCTCCTGAAAAGATAGCTTGGGTACATTGTATCTATAGCCGATTCAAGAGTATGGCTAATGATTCAGTTTTTGCTGCATACAATCGTTTTGACAAGATAGTATGTGTGTCATATACTGCTGCAAAAGATTTGATAGTTTGTGAACCACAATGGAAAGAGAAAATTCATGTAGTCTACAATGTAGTCAATACTTCGAAAGTAAATACAATGGCTTCAATGGGTAAGCTTTTTGAGAAGAAGATCAATCTTGTTTCTATAGGTCGTATTGATCCTGTAAAGCGATTCTCTTATATCCCAGCGATAGCAAGAAAACTCAAAGAATTAGGCTTTGAATTTGATTGGCGAATTATTGGAGGTATTGCAGTACAAGAAGAACATGATAAGTTGATAGGCAACATTAGCGATTGTAAAGTTGATGATTGTGTCCATCCTATAGGTGTTCAATCGAATCCTTATCCTTATATCAAATCAAGCGATTTACTTGTTTGTCTTTCGTCTTCTGAAACATTCAACTATACTATTGCAGAGGCAAAGGCAATAGGAACTCCTGTGGTAACAACCGACTTCCCTTGTGCCTTTGAGTTTGTGGAACATGAAAAGACAGGTCTCATATTGCCAATTGAGCAGATTGCTGATGGCATAAAGAGAATGTTGACAGATAAGGCTCTTTATTTAGACATGCAAAATCGTCTTATTGCAAATAAAAAAACAGCAATCTATTACAAAGAACAGTTAGAATCATTATTGTAGAATGAGTAAATCTATTCTCTACCTCGGTGGATTTGAGTTGCCAGACAAAAACGCGGCTGCACAACGTGTAATGGCGAATGCGAAGTTGCTGCAGGAGATGGACTTTGAGGTGTCATTTATCGGCATTTCGAAAGACATTAAGAATGCCCCCAAAGAGGTGAATGGTTTTGAGAGTAATCCTATACCGTATGCTCAGGGAACAAAACAGTGGATGCACCAGATCTTCACTTTCGTTGAAACATCCGCTATTCTTGAACGCAGGCTTGATTATGTGGTACTCTATAACTTTCCAGCTGTGGCTTCTCTCCGAATTTTGAAAGCATGTCATAAGAAAGGAATCAAAGTGGTGCATGATCTCACGGAGTGGGAAGCAACAAAGGGATGGAGCCCAAGGACTATTATCCGTAACTGGGATATCAATCTTCGTATGCGCTACTGCATGAAGAAAATGGATGGTGTGATAGCTATTAGCCGCTACTTGTACGAATATTATAAGCCTTATACCAATGTCATTTTGGTACCACCTACAGTAGATCTAACAGCCGAGAAATGGAATCGCATTCGAGTACTGGAAGCAGGAAAAAAGATTCGACTGGTGTATGCGGGCAATGCTGGCTTTGGCGTGAAGGATCGTCTCGACATTATCGCCAAGACTGTTGTGAAGCATCCGAATATGCAGATGGACGTGATTGGCATGACAGAAGAGGACTATACAACCGGCTATGGACCCCTACCTGAGAGATGCAACAATATCATTTTCCATGGACGAGTTCCGCATATGGAGGCTGTGAAAGCTGTTCAAGATGCTGATTTCCAGTTCCTGATTCGAGACAGTAATCTAAAAAATAATGCAGGATTCCCAACAAAATTCGTAGAATCTATGGCTTGTTGTACACCTATCATTGGCACACTCACCAGTAATATTGGCGACTATCTAAAAGATGGAGTTAATGGCTTTATAGTGGATAATAACCATTCGCTTGATGATGTGCTGGAACGCATCTCTAAGCTTTCTTCTGCTGAGATCGTGACAATGAAGGAATTTTGTAAAAATGTAAAGGCATTCGATTATAGGGTGTATAAATCAGTATTTGGAACAATATTCAAATAGTGTTTGAAATGGGTAAAGAAATTCAAAGCATCAAGCCTACACTTGTATATAGAGTATTGCACAAAATGAAATTGCTGAACGATGTGCAGAAACATGGACAGATAACCTTCTTCGGGTTCATCGGTTTTGCTATAGGTACGGTTGTGAAGAGGGCACTATTTACTTATTTGTACAAAGGTTATTTTCTTGAGCCACTGAATAAGAACCGCCATCTGGCGTTTCTGCGGATGTGATTTGGGCAAGAATGTGCACATCGGACACATGGTAAGAATGGACTTTGGTAATCCGGAAAGGATTAGGTTTTCCAGCAAAGGTAATCAAAACTTTAGAGGGAAACTTGTAATATTCTGAAAATCAGTAGTGTAAAATTAGAGGGACATGCTGGCAGTCTTTCCGGTATATTGGGAGACCGAATGATGAACAAACGAAAACTTAGAGACCAGTTCAAGCTCTTGGGAGCCATCCTCTTCTGCTGGCTGTATATACTGCATTTCATTCTATACCTTTGCAAAGGTGGGCTGAGAAGGGGTGTCAATGCAGACCTTGACAGACGCAAGGGAAAGACAGAGTTACGGATGGGGTATGGAGGCATGCTGCTCTTCTATCTTCATACCGATCGCTATTTCCGCAACTTATTCTATCACCGCATAGGGCCTGTTATGGCAATGCTGGTAGGATGGTGGAGACCAGGGGATAGGTATTTCGTGATCTCGAAGACTACAAAGATAGGTGAGGGGGCATACTTTGCTCATCCGTTTGCGAGTGAGATAAACGCCAATAGTATTGGCAAGAACTTTTCGTGCCGGCACTTGACTACCTTGGGCAACAAGGCAGATGGAGATAACGACAACCGACCGGTGATAGGCGACAACGTGACATTGGGCGTGAACGTGACCATTATAGGTGGTGTAAGGATTGGTAACAATGTAGTGATAGGTGCAGGAAGTGTTGTGGTGAAGGATATTCCTGACAATAGTGTAGCTGTGGGTAACCCTTGTAGGGTGATAAAGACTTTAGAATAATCAGAAAACAACATAGTGGAAAAGAAGAGAATACTATTTTTGGCTAACCATTTCATTACGCTCTATTCGTTCCGTAAGGAGATGATCAATGAGATGGTGAAGCAAGGCCACGAACTGTATCTTTCACTCCCGAAGAGTAAGGAGAACAAGTTTTTCGAGGATTTGGGTTGCCATATCGTCGAGACGGAGATTGACCGCCGTGGCGTGAACCCTGTAAAGGACTTGAAGCTGATATGCTTCTACAAAAAGATGATTCCGCAGGTGAATCCCGACATTATCTTCAGCTATACCATTAAGCCGAACATTTATGGTACGATAGCGAGCAACGGTAAGTACCGTCAGGTGTGTAATATCACGGGTACGGGTGCAACCTTTCTGAAGATGGGGGTGGTGAGCATTATCTGCGAGATGTTGTATAAGTTGAGCATTAAGAAGTGCTATAAGGTGTTCTTCCAGAATACGGGCGACAGGGATTTCTTCATCAAGAAAGGTCTTGTGAAGGATAACTATGCAATACTTCCGGGGTCGGGTTGCAACCTGCAACAGCATGCTTTCATACCTCTGCCTGAGGATGATGAGATCAGGTTTCTCTTTATCGGTCGTGTGATGAAGCTGAAGGGCATCGACCAGTATCTGCAAGCAGCTGAGATTATTCGAAAGAAGTATGTAAAAACCAAGTTTCTAATAGCTGGATGGAACGAGCAACCTGAATACATGAGGCTTGTGGAGGACGCTCAGAAAGTCGGATGGGTGGAGTATATCGGTTTCCGAAAGGATATTGATCAATGGATAGAGAAGTGTCATTGCACCATCCTGCCATCACATGGTGGTGAGGGGGTGCCTAACGTACTGCTGGAGTCGGCTGCTACAGGTCGAATTTGTATCGGTTCGAAGGTCAACGGTACGATGGACGTTGTCGAAGATGGCAAGACTGGTTACCTGTTCAATACGGGCGATGGAGAAGATTTGGCTCGTCAGATAGAGAAGTTCATTTTGCTCCCTGCTGAAGAGAAGGCTGCCATGGGTAAGGCAGGACGCGAGAAGGTGGAGCGTGAGTTCGACCGCCAGATTGTGGTGAAGGCTTATCTGGACGAAGTGGCTAACTGCTAAAACAGAAGGAGAATAAAACCTAAGGTGTTGCTGGGGCTACTGAAGGTAGCTTTGGGCAATACCAAAGGTGTAACATACTATCCTAACTCGGTAAACTGACGCGAAATGTTGGACATTGGATATGATGCCCTCGTTCCTATGTCTTTAGACAGATAATCCAATTACTGAGGGGGGTGACATTAATACAAAACGAATATGAAAAAAGACAACAAAAGTAATGAAACAAAAGTGATGAAACAAAAGTTCTCAACAGAAATAAGGACAGTGTTTGATAAAGAATACGTCAAAGTGTTCTTTCTGGACAATCATGACTTAAATGAATATAAAATGCTCTTGGAAAAACGCAAGGAGGTAAAGAGCGTAAGTATTACCAAATCTGAAAGTAGAGCTCATGGAGGTGATACTTTGACTGTATATCCCAAACCTATGGTCGATGGCAGAGCATTAGAAGATATAATAAATATTTCATTGACTAAATATCTTTCGGGAATACATGAAGAATTTGTTTCAACAGTATCTGAGGTACACTTTAATGATATTGAAAATAGAATACTATCTGCATTGGACTCTGCTAAAGCCTCTGTGGATTTATGTATGGCATGGTTTACAAATGAGAAGTTGCGTGATAAGTTATTAGAAAAGAAGGCTGAAGGCTGTGAAGTTAGAGTTATTCGTTATAAAGATGGAGTAAACCAGTCAAAAGGCGTTGACCTTAGTAATATAAATCATATTGAAATACGTGGCGAAAGGCATGGTATAATGCATCGTAAGTTTTGTGTGATTGACAATCAGACAGTTTTGGATGGTCCGTATAATTGGACCAATAATGCAGAAACAAAAAATGATGAAGATGTGCTCGTACATAAAAATGCCCTTGAACTCGCTTCTTCATACACAAAAGAATTCAATCGCATTTGGAAATTGAATGAAAATGAAAATTTGCAATAATCTAAATATGGATGATGTGATAACATATTTTATAATCTTCATTTTATTATTTATTGCAGAACTCCTCTATTTCCGTATTGCGGATAAATGCAACATCATCGACAAACCCAACGAACGCTCATCACACTCCACTATTGTATTGCGTGGCGGAGGTATAATCTTTTTGATTGGTATATGGATTTGGAGCACCTTCTTCGGATTTCAATATCCTTGGTTTCTAGTGGGTCTGACACTTGTAGCAGGCATTAGCTTTGTAGATGACATCCATTCATTACCGGACTCTGTAAGATTGGTCGCTCAATTTGCAGCTGCCGCAATGGCGTTCTATCAGCTCGGCATACTGCATTGGTCAATGTGGTGGATAATATTACTGGCGCTAATAGTGTATGTTGGTGCAACAAACGTGATAAACTTCATGGATGGAATCAATGGTATCACAGCAGGATACTCTTTGGCTGTATTGATTCCATTGGCTCTGGTGAATATGAATGGTATTTTTGTAGAACAGAGTTTGATTATATATACGATTCTAGCTTCATTGGTGTTTTGCATTTTCAATTTCCGTCCGAAGGGTAAAGCGAAATGCTTTGCAGGGGATGTTGGCTCTATCGGCATTGCTTTTATCATGCTGTTTCTGTTAGGTAATGTGATAATCAAGACAGCGGATATCACTTGGCTGATATTCCTGTTAGTATATGGTGTGGATGGTTGTCTGACTATCGTACATCGTATCATGTTGCACGAGAACTTGGGTGAGGCACATCGTAAGCATGCTTATCAGATCATGGCTAATGAATTGAAAATGAATCATGTAAAAGTAGCGTTGCTGTATGCGGTCATACAGTTAGTGATTTCTCTTGGATTTATCTATCTCTGTCCCGATACAGTGCTTGCTCATTGGTTATATTCGGTGTGTGTATCGACTGTATTGGCTGCCGCATATATCTTGTTTATGAAAAAATACTATCACTTGCATGAAGAATATCTCCTATCATTGAAACAATAACGATTATGGAATTTGATAAAGAATTTTTAGGCAAGCTATTTAAACAAGCTAAAGAGAATCCACGTTTGCGTCAGAACCTCGACCTGCGCACTTCATCTGCCGATACCAGCCAACGCATGCTCAACGCATTGCTTCCGGGAACAGTGGTTCCTATTCATCGACATGAAAAGACAACGGAAACTGTAATTTGTCTTGTAGGTAAATTAGAAGAAATTATCTATGAAGAAGTGAATGAATATGTTCATGAAACGACTTCTTGTTGCGATGATGTGACAAGACAAAAAAGCTTTAAAGAAGTTTCACGTCATATACTATCTCCTGCAGAAGGTAGATTTGGTATCCAGATACCTGCAGGGGCATGGCATACGATACATGTTATAGAGCCTTCTGTTATTTTTGAAGCAAAAGACGGGGCATATATAGCAAGGAATTTGTCCACGGGTAACATACTTGATAAAAATGATTGAATTTTATAACGATAGTATAAAACCATTTGAAAGAAATATATGAAGAGAATAAAACAATTGGGTTATTGCGTATTGGCAGCTTTTCTGTTAACAGCCTGCCAGTCTTACAAAAAAGTTCCTTACTTGCAGGATGCGGAAGCGGTATCGTATAGTACTCAAAATGCACCGTTGTATGATGCCAAGATCATGCCGAAAGACCTGCTGACGATAGTAGTGTCCTGTACGAGTCCCGAACTGGCGGCACCTTTCAATTTGACAGTGGCTACACAAAACAATGTTGTTTTGGGTAATACAACCACTCAGCCGGTTCTACAGCAATACTTGGTGGATAACGACGGTAATATCAACTTTCCTGTACTTGGCGAACTTCATGTGGGTGGATTGACCAAGAAAGCGACCGAACAGATGATTGTGGAAAAATTGAGACCTTATATCAAGGAAACGCCCATTGTGACAGTACGTATGGTGAACTATAAGATTTCCGTGATCGGTGAAGTTGCCCGCCCCGGCACCTTCACGATTTCCAATGAAAAAGTGAATATCTTGGAAGCGTTGGCAATGGCGGGTGATATGACTGTATATGGACTGCGTGAGGATGTGAAATTGATACGGGAGGATGCTACCGGCAAGCAGGAGATTATTTCGTTGGATTTGAACAAGGCGGAGACCATTCTTTCTCCTTATTATTATCTGCAGCAGAATGATGTCATCTACGTTACTCCGAACAAGGCAAAAGCTCGGAATTCGGATGTCGGAAACAGTACAAGCCTATGGTTTTCTGCTACTTCCATCCTTGTCTCTATCGCTAGTTTATTGTTTAACATCTTGAAATAAAAGGAAAGAGTTATGAAAGAAGAAAATCAAAAAGGGAAGGAACGTCAGATGTCTGAGGAGCAGACGGATATTCAGGCGCTGCTTTTTAAATATATCATTCACTGGCCTTGGTTTGTAGGGACAGTGCTGCTATGTCTTGTAGGGGCGTGGTTTTATCTGAAATGGGCTACTCCCATTTATAATATCTCCGCCACTGTTCTCATCAAAGACGACAAGAAGGGGGAGGTGCAGGACTCTCTTCCGGATTGGAGGATATGGGGTTAAGTGGTCTGATGACTTCTTCTAAAAACATAGATAACGAGTTGGAAGTCCTGCGCTCGAAAACTCTCGTAAGAGAGGTGGTTGATCAGTTGGGGCTGTATATAACTTATAAGGATGAGGATGAATTTCCGGCTAAAGATTTATATAAGACTTCTCCGGTACAGGTGAGTCTGACTCCTCAGGAGGCTGAGAAACTGAGTGCTCCGATGTGGGTGGAGATGGCCTTGCAGCCTGAAGGCAGTATAGATGTGAATGTGACCATAGGTGAGAAGGTGTATGGGAAACGTTTTGAGAAACTGCCTGCTATTTTTCCGACCGACGAGGGTACGCTGGCTTTCTTCCAGCATGTTGATTCGGTAACCTTGAAGGATGGAACGAAGGTTTCTCGGAAGGGAGGGGAGGTGCGTCATATCACAGCGACTGTCCACAAACCGATGAGTGTGGTAAGGGGGTATTGTAACAACCTGTCTGTCGCACCGACCTCTAAGACTACTTCCGTGGCTGTGATTTCGTTGAAGAACTCCAGTTTGCAGCGTGGTCAGGATTTTATCAATCAGTTGCTTGAAATGTATAATCGCAATACGAATAATGATAAGAATGAAATTGCACAGAAGACAGCAGAGTTTATCGATGAACGTATCGGTATCATTTCAAAAGAACTGGGAAGTACGGAAGCTGACTTGGAGTCTTTCAAACGTGACGCAGGTATCACGGATTTGACGAGCGAGGCACAGATTGCTTTGGCAGGTAATGCGGAGTATGAAAAGAAAAGTGTGGAGAATCGTACTCAGATCAGTCTGGTGAATGATTTGCGTAAGTATCTGCAAGGAAATGAATATGAAGTCTTGCCAAGCAATGTGGGTTTGCAGGACGCTGCTTTGAACGGAGCGGTGGAGCGTTACAACGAGATGCTTGTCGAGCGTAAGCGTCTGCTGCGTACATCGACAGAGAACAATCCTGCCATTGTCAATCTGGATACGAGTATCCGTGCGATGAAAGCCAATGTGCAGGCCACTCTTGAGGGCACCTTGCAGGGGCTGATGATCACCAAAGAGAATCTGGACCGTGAGGCCGGCCGCTATTCGCGGCGTATCAGCAATGCTCCGGGACAGGAGCGTGCTTATGTAAGTATTGCACGCCAGCAGGAGATCAAAGCGGGATTGTATCTGATGTTGTTGCAGAAACGTGAGGAGAATGCGATTGCGCTGGCTGCCACGGCGAACAATGCGAAGATTATCGATGAAGCGATCGCTGACGATGTGCCGGTATCTCCCAAGCAATCCGTGATCTATTTGATTGCATTGGTACTGGGTGTCGGTATTCCCGTTGGCATCATCTATCTGATTGAACTGACGAAATTCAAGATCGAAGGTCGTGCCGATGTAGAGAAGCTGACGTGTGTGCCGGTTATCGGTGATATCCCGTTGACAGACGAGAAGGATGCCGGGGATGGTTCCATTGCTGTATTTGAGAATAGGAATAATTTGATGAGTGAGACTTTTCGTAATATCCGGACCAACCTTCAGTTTATGTTGGGGAATGATTGTAGGGTGATCCTTGTGACCTCAACAATCAGTGGTGAGGGAAAGTCGTTTGTTTCGTCGAACCTGGCAATCAGTCTTTCTCTTTTGGGAAAGAAGGTGGTGATTGTCGGGTTGGATATTCGTAAGCCCGGTCTGAATAAGGTATTCCGGCTTTCTCATAAGGAGAAAGGGATTACTCAATATCTATCCAATCCTGAGGCGGATCTGATGGCGTTTGTTCAACCTTCCGATGTCAATAAGAATCTGTTTATTCTTCCGGGAGGTACGGTTCCTCCTAATCCTACGGAACTGCTGGCGCGTAACGGACTGGACAGGGCCATAGAAACCTTGAAGCAGAATTTTGACTATGTGATCATGGATACTGCTCCCGTTGGTATGGTGACAGATACTTTACTGATAGGTCGTGTGGCTGATTTATCGGTGTATGTGTGTCGTGCCGACTATACTCATAAGGTGGAATATACATTGATCAATGAACTGGCTGAGGGGAATAAGTTGCCTCATCTTTGTACGATAATTAATGGTGTCGACCTGAAGAAGCGGAAGTATGGCTATTATTACGGTTATGGTAAGTACGGACAGTACTACGGCTATGGCAAGCGTTATGGTTATGGCTATGGTCAGAAACAGTAAAAACTGTTGTTGCTCTGATGACTCGGTGGAGGTGTATCTGAATATATGAAGAAGACGATCATTGAATACATCACCCATACGCTTGAAGAGATTCCCCCACATTTTCTTCAAACCAATAAGGTGCGTTTACACGCTTTTTTCTCCGAGCAGGAAACTGTAGAGAAGCGAGGGGCACATTTCGTATTCAGGTATGCTTTCTATTCTGTTGAAAAGTTGCGAAAACCTACGAAACAAAGTTTGTTTAAAGAGTATAATATGTTACATGCTGACTTTAAAAATTCTTTTTCCAGGGAGATATCGGATATGGAATATAAGGATGTCGTATTATATGGGGATGCTTCTTCGTCTATCGTGCAAGAACGATTGACGGAATATTTGAAGCAGAACCATTCGTTGAAGATTCAATTGTCTTTCTGTGATAAAGAAGTCTCAACGTGTAAAACAGGAGAAAACATTGCTTATGCGGAATTGCAGAAGGCTTTGTTCTATTGCAAAAGAAAGAAGTATTTGTTGTTGTTCGTTTCTGTTCGTGACCTCATACGGGATATTCGCCTTTATGATTTACTGGAGGAATTTCAGGTTGATTTCCGCTGCATTGATTTTCCTTGGTTTTGCAGGGAGAATCTGCGGTTGATAAAGGCGGTGATGTTATATGAGAAGTTAGAAGGGTAGTTTCTTGATTTCTTGGGTTGGACTAAATTTTTTAAGTATATGCCTGATTTTCAATATTCATTGTAAAACTTCTAATGAAAGTTGATCAAAATGGGATAATTTGATTATATTTGTGGCGATAATAGTTAATGAACTAATAATTAATACTTAAAAAATGGCTTTAGAATTTACAGACAGCAACTATAAAGAGGTTCTGGCAGAAGGGAAACCGGTTGTTGTAGATTTTTGGGCTCCTTGGTGTGGCCCTTGCAAAATGGTGGCTCCTATTATGGAGGAATTGGCTGCAGAGTTTGAAGGACAGGTGATCATCGGCAAATGCGATGTCGACGAGAATGGTGATATGGCGGCCGAATACGGTATCCGCAATATTCCTACCGTATTGTTTTTCAAGAATGGTGAGATCGTAGACAAGCAGGTAGGCGCAGTTGGCAAACCGGTATTTGCGGAAAAAATAAAGAAACTTTTATAGTTGACAATACGTATCACTTAATACTTGAAAAATGGGACTGGAAGATGATTTTTTATTAGCAGATGCCGATGATGAAAAGACCATCGAGTTTATCAAGAACTATCTGCCTCAAGAACTGAAAGAGAAGTTCTCGGATGATGAATTGTATTATTTTCTCGATGTAATCGATGAGTATTACTCTGAAAGTGGCATTCTCGACGCTCAACCCGATGGAGACGGTTACGTCAACATCGATTTGGATGAGGTTGTGGCTTACATTGTAAAAGAAGCTAAGAGTGACGGACAAGGAGAATATGATCCGGAAGAGATCCTTTTTGTGGTTCAGGGAGAGATGGAATATGGAAACTCTCTGGGGCAGGTGGATTAAATAGGACCGGTCTCATTAGTAGATAAAATTCTGAAAATCCTGGAAGATGCAAATCTTTCAGGATTTTCTTTGCTCTGAACTTTTACACTTCCCAGCATCTATAACCTTTATTCCCGCATATATATACTACATAGGCTCTGACTTTATAATTCGGAAATTTTCTTTTTGCGTCCGCTGCGTATCCTTTTACCTGTTCCACGTGCTGTGGAAGCGGTTGGATGAGCGCCAACATTTTTTCAGCTTCTTTATTGTGATAGTATTTGAATTCTACTACCCGGTCGTCTGTGTAATAGTCCGTGCCGGGCATACATCAAGACTTCTTCGAGCATTTTCGAAGCGTCTCCTTTATTCGTAAACTGGAAGTCTCCGAATAAATCACGATTATGTTCCACCATTACTTCTACAGGAGCTCAATTCAGATCATTGAAGTTTTGGGTTAAGTTTTGTAATTTTCAAGGCTCGCAATATAGTTCGTTTTATCGACGTAATAGAAACCCCGTTCGCGAATATCTACAAAATCAGCTATTGCATAAGGAATGGTTATTCTAGTCATAATCGTTCTGTTTTATTCTATACGAACAAAGGTAAGGATAAAAACGAATTATATTTCTTCCAGCGCATAATATTGGTAATCTCTCAACACTGTCTGAAGGAATTTCTCCAGATTCTCGTCTCGTGGAGTAACGGAAAGGAGTGATTGCACTTTTTTTGCAAGTGACGTAATGCGTTGTGCCCGGTTTTTCTCACCGGATTCCAAAGTCCGGGTAATCACGTTTACCTGTTCCAGCGACAAATCGGCAGACTGCGGATAGACCGGATGATAATTCTGAGTCAGGTAATCGAATTCGTCAAGGCTGACGTGTATCTTGCGATAATTCTTCTCTTTAATCACCATAGTACCGGCTGCAAGATCGCCCAGCCGCTGACTGTTTTTGGTAAGCAGGACGACAAAAATCCCCAGGCCACTTGTCAGTGGACCGTCAACTATGAAAAGAATCCAGCGAAGCAGGTAGGAACTGATGGTAGGAGTGGAGCCATCCACTTTGACGACACGTATATTCATCAGTTTTTTCCCGAGGCTTTGTCCGTGATTAAATGTCTCACACAAAAAAGAATATCCGAGTATTGGCAAATAGATGATGCACAGGAAAAAGATAGCCTGAAATTCCGATAGTAAATGTAGCTCCATTAAAAGGGCGGCTGTGGCGCATACATAAATAATAATCAGAAAATAATCAATGATTAATGCCAAAAATCGCTCGCCGATACTGGCGGGTGTTTGGCTGATACGGACGAATTGTCCGGTGATTATTGTAGATTCTGCCATTGGGGGTTAAACATTTTTAGGATTCCGTTGCAAATATATCATAAATCTCTTATTTTTGCTTCCGGTTTCGGACAAAACTTATCCGAAAACTATGGGAAAGCATGAAGGAAGTTACATTTATCCGTCGGAATATTGAGAAATGGAAAGAGAGTGAGAAGGTGGTGGAGCAGGCTGCAAACCTGTCTCCCGACCGACTTGCCGATGCCTATACGGACTTGACTGCTGACCTGGCATTTTCCCAAACACATTTTCCAACATCGCGTATAACGATTTATCTGAATAACCTGGCTTCGGCATTGCACAATGAAATCTATCGGAATAAGCGTGAGAAGTGGACGCGGATTATCACTTTTTGGACACAGGAAGTCCCTCTGACCATGTATGACGCACGCCGGGAATTGTTGGCTTCGTTCCTCATTTTTGTGGCCAGTGTCCTGATAGGTGTATTATCAGCAGCGAACGATCCGGATTTTGTCCGTCTGATTTTAGGGAATGGATATGTGGATATGACACTAGAAAATATAGCCAATGGGGAGCCGATGGCGGTGTATAACGGTTCTTCTGAGCTGCCGATGTTCCTGGGTATTACCCTTAACAACGTGATGGTCTCTTTCAACTGCTTTGCAATGGGACTGCTGACCAGCTTCGGTACGGGATATATGCTTCTCTCCAATGGCATCATGGTAGGAGCTTTTCAAACTTTTTTTTATCAGCACGATTTGCTTTGGGAATCCAGCCTTGCCATCTGGCTGCACGGTACGCTTGAGATTTGGGCGATTATCGTTGCCGGCGCTGCCGGGTTGGCTTTAGGCAACGGGTGGTTGTTTCCCGGTACTTACTCAAGACTGGAATCTTTCCGGAGAGGGGCGAAACGAGGACTGAAAATCGTAATCGGTACTGTCCCCGTGTTCATTATGGCTGGCTTTATAGAAGGTTTTCTTACCCGACATACAGAGCTTCCCGATCTGTTGAGGCTTGGTGGGATACTCACTTCTCTGGCATTTATTATTTTCTACTATATTTATTTACCAAATAGAAAAAAACATGGAATCACAGAAACCTAAGATTGCGATGTACGTGAAACGTCCTTTCGGTGAGAAGTTGAACGCTTCTTTTGATTTTATAAAAGAGAATTGGAAACAGTTGTTTAAGTATTCCACTTATCTAATACTTCCTGTATGCTTGATTCAGGCTGCAAACTTTAGCGGACTGATGGGAAGCATAACAGATCTTACTGCCATACAGACAGCGGGAGATGTAGGCGATAATCCTTTCGCTGCCTTGGGACCTGCGTTTGCGTTGAATTATGCGGGAGTTATCTTCTTTTCATGTTTGGGAGCCTTGTTACTGACTTCCTTGATTTATGCGATGGTACGGTTGTATAATGAACGGGAAGAACGCCTGAACGGGATTGTATTCGGTGATATAAAACCGTTGTTGTTCCGTAATATTAAAAGGCTGTTCCTGATGGGGATTGCCTGCTGTCTCTTGTTCATCTTCGCTATCATTCTGGTTGTTCTGTTGGCTGTACTGACACCTTTCACTTTGATTCTGACCATCCCGCTTTTATTTGCATTTATGGTACCTTTGGCATTAATGGCTCCCATCTACTTATTTGAAGATATTTCGTTTGGCGAGGCATTTGCGAAAACATTTCGGTTTGGATTCGCTACGTGGGGCGGAGTCTTTCTGATATTACTGGTAATGGGGCTTATTGCCAGCGTATTGCAAGGTATCGTTTCTATACCTTGGTATGTTATCTATATTGTAAAAATCGTTTTTACTATGAGTGACGGAGGGGAAATTTCTTCATCAGTCGGACTGAATTTTGCACAATATCTGTTCTCTATCCTGATGTTGTATGGTTCTTACTTGTCGGCTATATTCAGTATCGTCGGTCTGGTTTATCAGTATGGCCATGCATCGGAAGTGGTGGATAGCATAACGGTAGAAAGTGATATTGACAATTTTGACAAACTCTAAAACAAACTTCCACTAGATGAATCTCACTTCGCCGGCTGATACCTTGGTTTGTGATACAGTGCAGGTTGCTCTTTGGCAATCTGACGCAGCATACAACTATAACCGTGAATTGATTACTCCGGAGATGAATATCTTTGAGTGGATCAGCAGGCAGTTTGGGGAATGGATGCGTAAGATATTCGGCAGCCGTTTGGTGGAAGAGTATTCGGGGCTTATCCTGATATGCATTGCTATTCTCATTTTGGCTTTGATTGTTTGGTTTGTCTATCGGAAACGTCCCGAATTGTTTATGGTTTCGCAGAAGAATCCGTTGCCTTATACGGTTGAAGAAGATACCATTTACGGTGTGGATTTTCCGGGAGGTATTGCAGAGGCACTTTCCCGTCAGGATTATCGGGAAGCGGTACGCTTGCTTTATTTGCAAACTTTGAAACAACTTAGTGACGCAGGACGTATTGACTGGCAGCTTTATAAAACGCCAACGCAATATATCAATGAAGTTCGGATGCCGGCTTTCCGGCAACTGACCCATCATTTCCTGCGGGTGCGTTATGGTAACTTTGAGGCGACGGAAGAACTCTTCCGGACGATGCTGACTTTACAAGGAGAGATTGGGAAAGGGGGCGGTTCATGAAAGGAAGCCGTTGGTTTATTCTCTTTATTGTTGCTTTTTTGTTCATCATGTTTGCGATAGAGTATCATTTGCCGAAGGGTTTTGTGTGGAAGCCCACTTTCGGTCATAATGATGAACAGCCTTTTGGATGTGCATTGTTTGATAGTCTGTTGTCTTCTTCTTTGCCACAGGGGTATTCCTTTTCAAGGAAAAGTTTTTATCAGTTGGAACAGGAAGATACGACACAACGCAGAGGTATACTGGTGATCTCCGATAATCTTCGATTGTCGGAGGTCGATGTAAACGCTCTGTTGAAAATGGCGGAACGCGGAGATAAGATCATGTTGGCGAGTACCCTGTTCGGCAGATATTTGGAAGATACTTTGAACTTCAGGTCTTATTATTCCTACTTCAGTCCGATGGCTTTGAAGAAATATGCAACTTCATTCTTGTTAAAAGACAGTCTGTGCTGGGTGGGAGATTCGGCGGTTTATCCCCGTCAGACTTTTTATTTTTATCCCCAGTTGTGCGCTTCTTATTTCTGGGGAGACTCGCTTCCTGAAAAGGTACTGGCACAGAAAGTCTTTACTTCGGATGAGTTTGTATATGACACGGAGGCGGATTCTCTGGCAACGGACGGCTTTGTCTATATGCCTGTGGCGATGTCTCGTCGATGGGGGAAAGGAGAGGTGATTTTAGTTTCCACTCCTTTGATTTTTACCAATTACGGTATGTTGGATGGCAAGAATGCAACTTATATTTTCCGTTTGTTGTCGCAGATGGGAAAGCTTCCCGTTGTTCGCACAGAGGGGTATATGGACGAAACGGCACAGGTGCAGCAATCACCTTTCCGTTATCTGCTGGCACACCAGCCGCTTCGTTGGGCGTTATATCTGACGATGATTACCATCATACTCTTCATGATATTCACAGCGAAAAGGCGACAACGGGTGATCCCTGTTATTCACGAGCCGGTCAATAAATCTCTTGAATTTACCGAACTGATAGGTACGCTTTACTTTCAAAAGAAAGATCATGCGGATCTGGTTCGAAAGAAGTTTTCCTATCTGGCGGAAGAACTTCGGAGGAAGATCCAAGTGGATATTGAAGACGTGGCGGATGACAAACGTTCTTTCGAGAGGATTGCCCGGAAAACGGGAATGGATGCTGAAGATATAGCGAAGTTTTTCCACGAAGTCAGACCGGTGCTTTACGGTGGACGCACTATCGGCTCCGAACAGATGAAAGTGTTTATTGATAAAATGAATGAAATAATCAATCATATCTAAAGAAGAATTTTATGGAAGAGAATACAGGACAGCGAGTAGATTTAACTCTCTTTTCCGAGAAGATACAGGAGTTGAAAGACCGGATTGCTTCCGTCATTGTCGGACAGGAGCAGACGGTGGATTTGGTGCTGACGGCTATTTTGGCTAATGGGCATGTGCTGATAGAAGGGGTACCGGGGGTGGCAAAGACACTGCTGGCCCGCTTGACGGCCCGTCTGATTGATGCTGACTTCAGCCGTATCCAGTTTACACCGGACTTGATGCCGAGTGATGTGTTGGGTACGACGGTGTTTAATATGAAAAGCAATGGCTTTGAATTTCATCAGGGACCGATTTTCGCAGATATTGTATTGGCGGATGAAATCAACCGTGCGCCTGCCAAAACGCAGGCTGCCCTGTTTGAAGTGATGGAAGAACGTCAGATCAGTATTGACGGAACCACTCACCGGATGGGCGAACTCTATACCATCCTTGCCACTCAGAATCCGGTGGAACAGGAAGGTACGTACAAACTTCCTGAAGCGCAACTCGACCGTTTCCTGATGAAGATAACAATGGGTTACCCTTCATTGGAAGAGGAAGTGGATATCCTTGAACGTCATCATAACCATGCTGCGTTGGTGAAACTGGACAATATTACGCCTTCCATTACCAAAGAGGAACTTCTCTCTCTCCGGGCTTTCATGAGCCGGGTATTTGTGGACCGTACGCTGCTCCGATATATCGCATTGATTGTGCAGCAGACGCGTACCAGCAAGGCTGTATATCTGGGAGCTTCTCCACGTGCATCTGTAGCTATGCTGCAATCCTCGAAAGCCTATGCTCTTTTGCAGGGACGGGATTTTGTGACACCGGAAGATATTAAGTTTGTAGCTCCTTACGTACTTCAGCACCGTCTTATCCTGACGGCGGAAGCGGAAATGGAAGGATATTCTCCGGTGAAGGTGACTCAACGCTTGATTGATAAAGTAGAAGTGCCTAAATAAATGTATTTAACCCGTCGTTTCTATATTGCCCTTGTCGTAATCATCCTCTTGTTGGGTAGTGGATACGCCTTTCCTCCGCTCTTTGTTATCGGACAGTGGGTGCTTTTTGCTTTTTTCCTGACTGTATGGACGGATGGTTATCTGCTTTATAGTGTTCGTGGAATTCAGGCATTCCGGCAATGTTCCGACCGTTTCTCCAATGGAGATGAAAATGAGGTAAGTATCCGGGTAGAGAGTCGTTATCCCCGTCCTGTCGCTCTGGAGATCATTGATGAAATTCCTTTTATATTTCAGAAGCGTGATATCGACTTTCGTGTCACTCTCCGGGCAAACGAAGGAAAAATTGTCAGTTACCGGCTTCGTCCTACGCGTCGGGGTGTCTATTCCTTCGGGCACATCCGGATTTTCGTAACCGGGCGTATAGGCTTGGTTTCCAGGCGATATACCTGCGGTGAACCGTTGGACATAAAGGTATATCCGTCTTATCTGATGCTCCATCAGTATGAATTACTGGCTATAAGCGATAATCTTACCGAACTAGGAATAAAACGTATTCGACGGATAGGTCATCATACGGAGTTTGAGCAGATAAAAGAGTATGTGAAGGGCGATGATTACCGTACGATCAACTGGAAAGCGAGTGCCCGCCGGCACGAGCTTATGGTGAATGTTTATCAGGACGAACGTTCGCAACAGATTTATAATGTAATAGATAAGGGGCGTGTGATGCAGCAGGCTTTTCGTGGAATGACTTTGCTCGATTATGCGATAAACGCTTCGCTGGTGCTTTCGTATGTTGCGATGCAGAAAGAAGACAAGGCGGGATTGGTGACTTTTGACGAGCATTTCGATACGTTTGTCCCTGCTGCCAAGCAACCGGGATATATGCAGACGTTGCTTGAGAAACTTTACAGTCAGAAGACCTCTTTCGGAGAAACTGATTTCTCGGCTCTTTGCGTGCATCTGAACAAGCATGTCAGCAAACGGAGCCTGTTGGTGTTGTATACGAACTTCTCCGGCATATCCGGTATGAACCGTCAGTTGGCTTATCTGAAACAATTGAACCGCCAACACCGTCTGCTTGTTGTCTTTTTTGAGGATGCCGAACTGAAGGAATACATGGCTACTCCTGCTAAAGATACGGAAGGCTATTACCGCCATGTGATTGCGGAAAAGTTCGCTTACGAAAAGCGACTGGTTGTTTCCACCTTGAAACAGCATGGAATCTATTCTTTATTAACTGCACCGGAGAATCTTTCGATTGATGTGATTAATAAGTATCTGGAGATGAAAGCGCGGCAGTTGCTATGATAAGTGACCCAAAGCTTTCCGTGTTTCCACAAAGAAGAAAATAGCCATACCGATGATGACAACCCCTAGTATGCCGTAGAATAACCGTGCCCGGTTGCGTCCTACATTCCTGACAATGGTCTGTGCGTTGCGCGTTGTGAAGAACCAGTTCCAGTTGAGCAATGATGCCAGCAGGGAGATAGTCCCTGCCAACGCGAAGATTCCTTGTACGATATATTGTCCGGTCATAGTTTGATAACTCTGCTTCCGTCTTCCAGTTCTTCAATTGTCACTTTCACGGCATCTCCCGGCAACAGTTCTTCTACAAGTTCCGGCCATTCGATGAAGCAAAGGGCACCGCTGTAGAAATAATCTTCGTATCCCATGTCATACACTTCACTCAGCTTTTTGATACGGTAAAAGTCGAAATGATAAATCAACTCCCCCGTCTCGTCCGAACGATATTCATTGACGATGGCAAAAGTAGGAGAGGTGATAACATCTGTCACGCCCAATTCTTCGCAGAGCGCTTTGACAAATGTCGTTTTGCCGGCACCCATCTTGCCGTACAAAGCAAAGACTGTGTTGTCGCCCATGGCAGCAATGAATTCGCGGGCTGCTTCATGGATATTTTCCAGTGATTGAATTTTGATTTCCATATACTATATCTATTATGATGACTTTTTTCTGCAATAACTCTTTCCGATTTTGCAGATAGCATAAATCAGGATAGAGAAGAATATGATCGAAGCTCCCGAGGGGACTTTCCAATGGTAAGAAATAAACAGTCCGCCCAGGCATCCCAAGAAGCCGATACCGATGGACAGCCAGATGATTTTCTTGAAATTATAGGTGAATAAGTTGGCAGTCATCTGCGGAATGGTGAGAAGGGAAATGGCGAGTACGATACCCACCATACGCAGACAGGCTACAATTGTCAGCGCGATGAACATCATCAGCACATATTCGAATATCTCTACCGGGATCTTCTGTGAACGTGCGAACTCACGGTCGAAGGCGATATATACAATGGGGCGGATAAACAGATAGAAGAATCCGGCCAGCAACAGTGCCAGTATGCCGAGCATCCATAAGTCGCTTTGATTGATAGTCAGGATATTTCCGAAAAGATAGGCTGACAGGTCGGGAGCGAATCCCGGTGATAGAAAACTGAACATGATTCCCAGTGCCATGCCCAGCGTCCAGAATACGGCAATGGCAGAATCTTCGCGCATATCTTTTCGTCTGCTGAGCCATTCGACTCCAAAGGCGGACAGTACGGAAAAGACGGCGGCGGAGAGTATCGGGGAAATTCCAGCGAACAGTCCCAAGCCTATTCCGCCGAAAGAAGCATGCGTGATTCCACCGCTGATAAATACCAGGCGGCGGGTGACGATGTATGTTCCTATAATCCCGCAGGCGATACTTGCCAGCAGGCTTCCCAGCAGGGCATGTTGAAAGAATGTATATTGCAGTAACCCCATCATCTATCACTCGCCGTTTTTACTTCTACGTTTCTTCTTTCTCCGATAATCAGGAATACTTCGTCTTTAAGCTCGTCCGGCAATTCAATGCCGCGAAGTTGTAGGCTGCGTACCCATCCTGCCACTTCATCATCTTTGGTGGTGTACAATACATCCCGAAACAGTTCTGTCTCTTCTTCCGTGTACGCATTCCCTTCACGACCGATGAACTGATCCAATTCCTCATCATCGTAATATTCGATTTTCTTGCTGACAGCAGCCAACAGGCTATCTTTTTCGCACACCTCATGTTGTCCGCAACATTCGGTATCCACCTCCTTCACTTCCGGCATGTGGTCCAGTTCGCCTCTCTCTATTTTCTTTTGCAGTCTTTTGTTGCGGATGATTCCGGCTATCAGTGCGACAACACCCAGCAATACCAGACCTATAATGAGTATCCACATAATCGTACTAAATCAAATTTCTGCAAAGTTACTTATAAATTTGCATTCTAACATGTATGGTATCTATTTCTTTTCTTACTTTTGTACATTATAAATTAAAAGTACTGTCCGTAAGGGTCTCACTGTTAACTAATATATATAACGTTAAAATTTAGGATATGATGAAGTTGAATTTGGTATTGTTGGGACTATTGTTTACAAGAGTCATAACTTTTGCACAAACCCCTTTGGAAAAAGGATTGGAAAGTATCAACCGCTCTTCTGCCGAAGCTACGATCAACTTTTTGGCAAGTGACGAACTGCAGGGACGCGAAGCAGGATTTCACGGATCTCGTGTATCCTCGGAATACATAGCTTCTTTACTGCAATGGATGGGGGTACAACCTTTGACTGACAACTATTTTCAGCCTTTTGATGCCTATCGCAAAGAACGTCAGAAGAAAGGGAGACTGGAAGTCCATCCCGATTCTATTGACAAGCTAAAGGAGGAAGTGCACCAAAAGCTTTCCATGAGGAATGTATTAGGTATGATTCCCGGTAAAAATAATAAGGAGTATGTGATTGTAGGTGCACATTTCGACCACTTAGGGATAGATCCTGCACTCGATGGTGACCAAATTTATAATGGTGCGGATGATAATGCGTCCGGTGTATCAGCGGTACTGCAAATAGCAAGAGCGTTTGTAGCCAGTGGACAGCAGCCGGAAAGAAATGTGATTTTTGCTTTTTGGGACGGAGAAGAAAAAGGGTTGCTTGGTTCGAAATACTTTGTGCAGACTTGTCCTTTTGTCTCTCAAATTAAAGGCTATTTGAACTTTGATATGATTGGACGAAATAACAAACCTCAGCAACCTCGTCATGTGGTCTATTTTTATACGGCTGCCCATCCTGCTTTTGGTGATTGGCTGAAAGAAGATATCAGGAAATACGGCTTGCGGTTGGAACCGGATTATCGTGCATGGGATCGTCCGATAGGCGGAAGTGATAACGGAACATTTGCTAAAGTTGGCGTTCCTATCATTTGGTATCATACGGACGGACATCCTGATTATCACCAGCCTTCCGATCATGCCGACCGGCTGAACTGGGATAAAATTGTAGAAATCACGAAAGCGTCTTTCCTTAATATGTGGAAGATGGCGAATGAGAAGTCATTTTAATATGGTTTCTGTACAGTCTTATCTACCCTTCGTTTATCACTTGAAATCCCACCTGCTTCAAATCTTCCCAGTAGCCGGGGTATGATTTAGTAACAACCTGCGGATCGGCAATGAGCAAATTAGGATGATAGATAACTGCCGGAGCAAATGCCATTGCCATGCGATGGTCTTCGTATGTTGCAATTACGGGAGTTTCTTCCGGTTCGCATCGTTCGCCGTTCCACATTAATACGCTGTCATTTTCTTCTTCAATAACATATCCCAGCTTTTTAAGCTCGGTGCACAATGCGGTAATACGATCAGTCTCTTTTATTTTCAGACTTTGTAATCCTGTGAAACGGAAAGGAATATTCAGCAAGGCACAAGTAACGACAAACGTTTGTGCCAGGTCCGGAATATCGACCAAGTTCTCTTCCAGCTTTTCCGGTGCTTTACCTGTCTTTTTCAGTTTCACACCTTGCGGTGTAAATTCGGTAGTTATACCTAGGCGTGAGAAGACTTCTGCCCCCCGGCTATCACCCTGATAGCTGTTACGGAACAGTCCTAACAACTCAATTTCTGCTTTGGGAGATAGGGCAGCAATCTGGTACCAATAGGAAGCGGCGCTCCAGTCACTTTCCACTTTGAAAGGAAGGCTCTGATAGAGTTGTGGAGCAACGGAAATACGGTTTGGAGAAGTCCATGTGGCTTTGGCTCCGAAGTCCTGCATCAGTTGCAATGTAAGATTAATATATGGACGGGAAATAATCTCCCCGCTCAAATGTAACGTCAAACCGTCTTTGAGTACTGGACCTATCATCAGCAAAGCTGATATATATTGGGAACTGACATTTCCTTTCAGTGTTATTTCATTTCCTTTCAGCTCCGTCCCTTTGATACGTAGGGGAGGATACCCTTCCTTGTTGATATAAGCTATTTCAGCTCCTAACTCCCGAAGCGCATTGACTAATATCTGTATCGGGCGTTGTTGCATACGTGCTGTTCCTGTGAGGGTCCGTTCTCCCGGAGTGACACTCAAATAGGCGGTAAGGAAACGCATAGCAGTGCCTGCAGCCATGATGTCAATCATCTCTTTCCCTTCATTGAGAGCTTTTATCATCACCTGTGTATCATCACAATCAGACAGGTTTTTAGGAGGATAAATGCCTTTACCCAGCGCATTGATGATTAATGCACGATTGCTGATACTTTTAGAAGCCGGCAACTGGATAGTTCCTGTCACCACCGAAGGAGGGATGAGTTTGTAGAGCATCATTTTTAGATATATTCTTTGTTATAGAGTACAAAAGTAGAGATTTATTCGGAGACTTCCAACAGGTTTTGATTCTTGGCCCATTCCAGTCTTCGTTGATCGGCTAATGGAGTCACTTTAAACTCTTCGAATGTAGCGGTGAATCCTTTCCCGTCCGGACAAGCTTCCATCAGTCCTACCATGATAGGACAATTATCTTGTAACCAATGGGCAGAGCAGGGGATCTATCCTACCATTACTCACATGGAACGTGGAGAAGTGGAAACGCTCTTTTTTCGGAAGAACACCGCAAGATATTGTCCGAACGTGAAAAGGAGATACTTCGCTGTATACGTAAAGGACTATCAAGTAAAGAGATTGCAATAACCCTTTATATCAGTGTGAATACAGTCAACCGGCACCGGCGGAATATTTTGGAGAAACTCTGTGTAGGTAATTCGATAGAGGCGTGTCGGGCTGCTGAATTGATGAAACTGTTGTAATCAAGAAGAGAGAAAAGGAATATGTATGCCATACCCTCCCAGTGATAGAACAGGCTGGATATCTGACATCAAAGAATTGCTAACCATGACAAATTCGGAAGGGGCGATTTGTTTTATAACCGAATCACCATTTAATTTCATAGAAATCTCTATCTTTGTTACTCGTTTTTTGAGTTTGAATTTAAATTGGATATACAACCATGAAAATAGGAGATAAAGTACGCTTTCTTAGTGAGGTAGGCGGTGGAATCGTCACCGGATTCCAGGGAAAGGATTTTGTGTTGGTGGAAGATGCGGATGGATTTGATATTCCGATGCCGATACGTGAGTGTGTAGTGATTGAAACAGATGACTATAATTTGAAGCGTAAACCGACTTCTTCTGCTCCGAAACAAGAGGAACCTGCTAAACCGGTAAAACCGGAGATGCCCGCCATTCAACGTCAACCGGAGGTGCGTGGAGGGAATACGTTGAATGTGTTTCTGGCTTATGTGCCCGAAGATGCAAAGGCGATGATGACTACTCCTTTTGAAACTTATCTGGTGAATGATAGCAATTATTATTTGTATTACACTTATTTGAGTGCGGAAGGAAAAGCGTGGAAGAACCGTTCACATGGTTTGGTAGAACCTAATACAAAATTGTTGCTGGAAGAATTCACTAAAGATATGCTGAATGAGATGGAACGGGTAACTGTTCAGTTGATTGCTTTCAAGGACGGCAAGCCTGCGGCTATCAAACCTGCTGTCAGTGTGGAGATACGGATTGATACTGTGAAGTTCTATAAACTTCATACATTTGGCGACTCTGTCTATTTTGAAGAACCGGCTTTGATTTATGACATCGTGAAAGATGATATGCCTGCCAAGCAGGTATATGTGTCGGCAGAAGAGATTCAGATGGCATTGTTACAAAAGAAATCTGCGGATAAGCCCAAGTCACAACCTATTGTAAAGACAGATCATGCTCATGGCGGAAAGAGTGGGATTATTGAAATAGATCTTCACATTGATTCTTTGTTGGATGATACTCGAGGGATGAGTAATGCTGAAATTCTGAATTATCAATTGGATAAGTTTCGCGAAGTGATGGGAACCTATAAGAATAAGCGTGAACAGAAGATTGTCTTTATTCATGGTAAAGGCGAGGGGGTGCTTCGGAAGGCCATTCTTGATGAATTGAAACGGAAATATAGCAATTGCCGTTATCAGGATGCTTCTTTTCAGGAATATGGGTTTGGCGCTACGATGGTGACTATTAAATAATCTCTTGCTCATATATCAGTCATTTATATAGTGAGTTTTCATATCCATGGATTTTTTATATGAATGATTTTGCTTGTCTCTGTACTGATCCCGACAATTCCGAGCCCTCCGTGTACATTGCCGGGATATTTGATTGGTTCGTTTATTGTCTCGTCATAAGCATCGGAATCTGTCAGGTTGAGTGCTTTCAGATAGTAATATTCGGTTTCTGTAATGCTTAACAGACGCACAACAATATCCATCTTTACATTCGTTCCATACGGGTAAAGCCCCTCAACATTTGTCTGGTTGTAAACTGTCATGGTATAAGATGTATTTTTGAATCGTGAGTCATCGAATACGCCATATATATTCTTTACGGTGTCGAACATGCCATTATCTTCATCATCGCTGTTGGTAGGCTGTCCGTCTGTTAATACCACATCTTCGCGGGATATAAAATGATAACGGTGTATGGTTTGAGTGACATATTCGTCTATTTCATTACGATGGTCTTTCACTGTCATTTGCTTATCCATGATAAGTCGGTAGAAATTATTTTCGTTGGGGCGATCTTTGATGTTGATTCTATATCGGAGATAATTCTGTGTATAGTAATACTGTGTCAGTGGAACAGTAACCGTATCGATATCGACTATTTCATGGGGACGCTGCGGAACGGTAACTTCAGCCCACGCGTGATATTGCCCGTCGTCAGTGAGGGCGTCGATACGTACCACATCTCCGGGAGAGAATCTACTGGAAATCTGGAAGCGGCATTGCATATCTCCTTCCGCTTGGGGTGGAAGCGGACGTAGACTTTCTGACAACTGTCCGTTAACGCGTACCTCCACGGTGGCTTTTTCTGCATGAGTGACATATTCTCTTCCCGTGAAATTGAGGTAAAGAACATTGGTCAGACTATCTGCGTTGATGAGTGCATTCATTACTAATTTGGGTGGATTGTCCTTTACACTGAACGGAAGCTCATTTTCACAAGATACTGTTGTCAGTAATGCTATTAACAGGATAAATGGATCATATATACGAGTTCTCATCATGGGTTTAGAATTTATAAGTGTAAGTGAATGAAGGTATGAATGGAAGTATTGTGTATTTTTTGATAATTGGTCGGTAGGGCTCATTTTTGCTGGTGCTGCGATATACAAATGTAGGATTCATCGCATTATATGCATTATACAGGCTGATATTCCAGGTACGCATGCCATGTTTGGTCTTTTTGTTGAAATTGATTCCCACATTCAACCGGTGACTGGCTGGTAGCCGGTAATTATTGCGATGCTCCACATACGAGGCTTCTCCGATAGCGGATGGAGTCATGCCTGTGCCGTCACCGGGGCGGATAACTGCGGTTTTCTCTTCGGGGATCGTACTGGTGCCGCCTGTATAGAACACCCAGGAGGCACCGATGTCGATACGTTCGCTGAATGTATGGTTGATTGTCAGGTTGGTATTGTGTCTTCGATCATATTTATACGGAAACCGTTCACCGTTGTTGATACCGCCTTTGGCAAACTGACGGTCACTTTTGGACAAAGTATAGGATAACCACCCCGTCGTTCTCCCAAGTCTCTTCTGCACCATAAACTCAATACCTGTCGAGCGTCCCTTGCCCATTTCCACTTTATTTTCCCATCCGGCGGACGAACCGAAGAAGCTGACCCCTTCCTTATATTCCAGTACGTTGTACATATCCTTATAATAGCCTTCTACCGAGAATTCCCATCCTTCGATTCCCGTATAGTATCCGCCTAATGAATATTGGTGAGAGCGCATCGGTTTAATTTTTTTAGTCACGGGAACCCATAAGTCGGTAGGCATTGCGATTGGCATGGATGATAATAGATGTACATATTGACTCATTTGCGTATAAGAGGCTTTCAGAGTTACGTCTTTCCCTAGTTGATAACGGGCGGAAACTCGTGGCTGCAAAGAAGAATAACTCTGTTTCTGTACCTGAAACAAGGAGAAGTGTAATCCGAGATTCAGACGCAGACGGTCATTTACCTTGATGTTGTCTTCCAGATAAGCCGATAGCTCATGCCCGTAAATCCGGCTGTTGGCGATGCTGTGGTAAGTGGTGTCGCGATCTACTTTGTCTCCTGTTTCTTCGGAGATTTTGGATGTCATGACCTCCGGACGGAATCGATGATGGATATAGCCTGTACCAAATTTAATGTGGTGTGTGGGAGACGGATTATAGTCGAAATCGATCTGATAGCTCCAATCATTGATTCCCGAACGATAATCGGCTGAATATCGGTTGGTGATCGGGACTCCCGTACTGTTGGCATATTTATTGTTGTTGTATGAGTTGACGTCGAATAAATAGTTGTTGTAAGAGACCGTTGTGTTGCTGAACAGACGGTTGTTGAATATATAGTTCCATCTGGCGGAAACAATGGTGTTTCCCCAATTCATTCTACTTCCATCCTTGGAGTCAGTATCTCCATCATAATTGGCGGCAAAATGATCTTTCCCGTTGTAAACGCTTAGATAGATACGACTCCGGTCGGAGAATTTATGATTGATTTTGGCATTGATGTCATAAAAGTAATAACCATATTCTTCATCATCCGGCATAAATGGCTTGGCGATGAGGTCGAGATACGAACGTCTGGCGGAAATATTAAAAGCGGTTTTCCCTTTCACAATCGGACCTTCCAGATTGATTTTGCTGGTTAGTAATCCGATGCTAAGCGTACCGTGGTATTTCTGCATGTCTCCGTCATTGGTACGGACATCAATGACGGAAGAAAGTCGTCCGCCGAAACGTGCCGGAAAGGAACTTTTGAATAATGTTACCTTTTTGACGGCCTCGGGAGTAAAAACCGAAAAGAATCCGAACATGTGGTCTACATTGTATACAGGAGTTCCATCCAGTAGAATTAGATTTTGATCCGGACTGCCGCCACGTATATACAGTCCGGCTGAACCATCTACTCCTGCTTGTACGCCAGGCATCAGCTGGATAGCCTTCATGACATCTGCCTCTCCCAGTATGCTCGGTGTATTTTTAATCTGTGTCATCGGAATGTCAATAGAACCCATCTGGGTAGCTGCGGTTCCCGTTTCAGTTTTATCGGAAATGATCACTACCTCCTGTAACTGCGTGTTTCCCTGCATACGGATATTGAGTAATGTATCTTGCGAGAGCATAAATTGATGCGTCTCTGTGGCATAACCCAGATAGGAGAAACACAGATTGGTTTCTCCTTCAGGTAGAGTGATGCTGTAAAAACCGTAAGGATTGGTGGTGGTGCCCTGATTTTGATGACTCTCAAAGATATTTGTTCCAATCAACGTCTCAGAGGACGTTCCGTCTGTGACATATCCGCTGATAGTATACTTACGGCCTACGGTTTTTGATTCTTTCTTCTTTTGAAGCAGGATATAGCGGTTGGAAAACTGGTAACTGATTGTTTCATTCTTGAATACAATATCAAGTATCTCGTGCAGGGGCTTTTCTTTAACTTTCAGGTTGATTCTATGTTTGATATTGATTTCTTCGCTGTATATAAAGGAGTAACCGGTTGAGTTTTCTATCTGCTTGACGAATTCTTTTAGCGTGGCGTTTCGCAATGTCAGCGAAAGCCGGGCTTTCGTATTTTGTGCATATATTTGCATGGTGATGAGAAGCGCCACCCCTATCAGAACAATGGTTCTGACAGGCAGGTGGACTTGGTGAATAGTTTTCATTTTAAGTCTGTTTTAGTAGTAATGATAATCTGTTTATTGTTTAATGAGTAGTTGAAATAACCGGCATTATGTAATACAGATAAAATAGTTTCCAGATTTTCTCCATTGCGGAATCTTGCTGTGATTCGGTAATTTTGCAAAGCTGTGTCTGCTATATGGATACTCGTTCCGAATGAGTTGGACAGTTTACGAGCAATCTCCAGCAAAGGCAGATCTTCGAATATAAATTCTCCGTGTCGCCAGGAGATTTCATCTTCTGCATTTGCCAGAACTTTGCGAATGAGTTTTGCTTCCACCTTATTATATATGGCAATTTCGTTCGGCTTCAAAATCATACGAACTGATTTGTTTTTATTACTGACTGCCACCGAACCTGTCAATAACGTTGTCTTTACGTTTGGATTGTCAGGATAGGCATTCACGTTGAAATGAGTTCCCAGCACCTGAATGTCTATCGTTTCAGTTTGCACGATGAACGGATGTTCCTTCTCCTTACTTACTTCAAAATAAGCCTCTCCATTTAGTTCCACTTCCCGTTTGTCCGATTTGAACTTTTCCGGATAAGAAAGTGAAGAGTAATGGTTGAGTGTCACTGTACTACCGTCGGGAAGACAGACCGTGCGTGTCTCTGCCAAGGTGGAAATCGTTTGTATGGTAGTTGGTTGCATATATAAATAGGCTGTCCACACCGATAGGCAAAGTAGAGCTACTGCCGCTGCTGTCGAGAAGGTACGCATCAGCGTCAGACGCCGGATATGTGACTTCAGTCTTTTCTCCAGTTTCGGGTAACTGGCTGTTGCTGAGAACCGCCCTCGCGGTGAACGCGAGGAAGCGACGAGTTTGTGCAGTATCTCTTCTAATTCCGTATCGGTAAATTTCATTTTTTCTGTCTTTTTAGTGATTGACTGACTTATTTGCAAATAAAGACCGGAGGGGGACAGAAACTCCCTACGCTTCTTTTCTGAAAGATTGTTAATCTATGTCAGCCCGGCCAATCATCTCTTTTAATCGCGTGATTGCTTTCTGAAGTTGGGCGTCCACTGTGTTCGTGCTGATACCTAACTCCTCCGCTACCTGTGTGTAACTCTGTTTTTCTTCGCGGATGCGAATGAATACTTCCCTGCAACGTCCCGGAAGCCGGTCGAGTGCTTTTACGTAAAGAGCAAACAATTCTTCACTGATGAGTGATTCTTCCGGCGAATAGCTCTGTTCCTGTGGTTCCGGTAGGAAATCGGGACGGATGAAGCTGTGCTTTGATTCTTTTTCCAGATAATTGAGCGAAGCATTTTTGACGAGAATGAAACAATAATCTTCAATGTTTCTCACATCAAGTAAATTGCTACGCTGTTTCCATAGTTTCAGGAATACATCGAGAACGATCTCCTGCGACCATTCTTCCTGTTTCACATAGTAGTAGGCAATGCGGAAGAGGCGGTCGTAAGTCATGTTGTAAAAGTCCCGGAAAGCAGTTTGCGAATCCAGTTCTTTCATTTGCCGCAATAACTTTCTAACTTCTGATTCGGTCATCGTCTTGCTGTTTGTTTTGTTAATCTACCCAAAGTAAATCACTCATTATACTGTCGGAGATGAAAATTCCTTCACGAGTCAAGCGTAAGGATCCATCGTATTCTTTCAGTTTCCCATTTTTCAGATAAGGTGCAGCCATTCTCTGGCAATATTCCCACATCTCATTGCCGAACATCTGTTTCAGCTTTTCCATAGGTGTCCCCCATACAGTACGTATGGTCGTGATAATAAATTCATTGTAGCGGGTCGTCTGGTCCAGATACTCTATTTCAAAAGCACGGTTGTTTTCCTCTATGCCTTTTATATATGTATCGATGGAAGAAACATTCCATTCCCGTGTCATTCCGTCAAAAGAATGTGCCGACGGTCCGCACCCCAGATAAGCTATTCCTTTCCAATAAGAACTGTTGTGACGGGAGTACTTGCCCGGGCGGCAGAAATTCGAAATTTCGTAATGTTCGAATCCCGCTTTCTGCAGATGCTCTATCAGTAACGTGAAAAAATCTAAACTGGAACCTTCGTCCACCTCCGATATCTGATGCTGTTTTAACATATTATATATAGGTGTATCTTCCTCGTAAATCAGATGGTAAGCGGAAATATGCTCCACGTCCAGGCTGACAGCTTGGCGAAGATCGTTCTCCCATCGTTCTTTGGTTTCTCCCGGTAATCCGTAGATAAGATCGATGCTTATATTTTGAAAACCGGCTCTCCGGCATCTGTCGATAGCTTCGATGGCTGTACGGGCATTGTGACGACGTCTCAATAGTTTGAGTGTGGCATCATCAAAAGTCTGTATTCCCATGCTAAGACGGTTGAAAGGAAGCGAAGAAAGCATTTCCAAATATTCCTGTGATAAGTCATCCGGATTGGCTTCCAGAGTAATTTCCCGGCAATATTTCAATCCGTAGTGCTCTCGGATTGTATCAAATATCTGCTCGAAATCTTCCTTTTCCAGTTGAGACGGAGTTCCACCGCCGAAATAAACAGTCTCTATGGCTTCTTCTTTCAGATATGTCTTTCGCATAACCAATTCTTGGCAAAGAGCCCGCACATAACGGGGCTTGAGGTCGCTGCGAGTGGTTGAGTAAAAATCGCAGTAGATGCAGCGTGTTTTGCAAAAAGGAATGTGGAGATAGATACCTGCCATAACTGTGCTGTTAGAGTTTTGCGGCTGTAAAAGTAAGATTATTATCAGATATAACAAAAGAACTTATTGATTGAAATCATTCTTATGAAGCAATGCATGTGCATGCATACTGTTGGACAGAGAGCTGTGTGGAAATTGAATTATGAGCGAGCAAAAAATATTTATGTTAAAGATGTGTTACATAACATTGTTTAGTAACACCGTCGTAAGTGTTGTTTTTCCCCCAATTAATCCCTAATTTGCGCATCACAAAATTAATGGTATGCGAGAAACATACTGAGTTATTACTAAAATCTTATATATTATGAAAGTATATCAGACTAATGAAATCAAGAACATAGCCTTGTTGGGAAGTTCTGGCTCTGGGAAAACCACTCTCGTGGAAGCGATGCTTTTCGAGAGTGGTGTTATAAAACGTCGCGGATCTGTTGCTGCAAAAAATACAGTTAGCGATTATTTTCCTGTTGAACAAGAGTATGGTTACTCCGTTTTCTCCACTGTTCTCCATGTAGAATGGAATAACAAAAAGCTTAATATTATTGACTGTCCGGGATCGGACGACTTCGTAGGCAGTACAGTAACTGCATTAAATGTGACCGACACAGCAATCATTCTTCTTAATGGCCAATACGGTGTCGAAGTCGGTACGCAAAATCATTTCCGTTATACAGAAAAACTGAATAAACCCGTTATTTTTCTAGTTAACCAGCTTGATAATGAAAAATGCGATTATGATAATATCCTTGAACAGCTGAAAGAGGCTTATGGCTCTAAAGTTGTTCCTATCCAATATCCAATAGCTACCGGTCCGGGCTTTAATGCGCTGATTGACGTGCTGTTGATGAAGAAATATTCGTGGAAACCCGAAGGAGGGGCTCCGACAATCGAAGATATTCCGGCAGAAGAAATGGATAAGGCCATGGAGATGCACAAAGCATTGGTGGAAGCTGCTGCCGAGAATGATGAAAATTTGATGGAGAAATTCTTTGAACAAGATTCTCTTACAGAAGATGAAATGCGCGAAGGTATCCGTAAGGGATTAATCGCCAGAGGTATGTTCCCTGTATTCTGCGTTTGTGGAGGTAAGGATATGGGCGTTCGCCGCTTGATGGAATTCTTGGGTAACGTTGTACCTTTTGTTTCTGAAATGCCGAAGGTACGGAATATCGAAGGTAAAGAGGTGGCTCCGGATACTAACGGACCGGAATCTCTTTATTTCTTCAAGACCAGCGTGGAGCCGCATATCGGTGAGGTTTCTTATTTTAAGGTAATGAGCGGTAAAGTTCATGAAGGAGACGACTTGCTGAATGCCGACCGTGGTTCGAAGGAGCGTATTGCACAAATTTATGTGGTAGCCGGTGGTAACCGCATCAAGGTGGAAGAGTTGCAAGCCGGTGATATCGGTGCTGCTGTGAAACTGAAAGATGTGAAAACCGGTAATACACTGAACGGTAAGGATTGCGGCTATAAATTCAACTTTATCAAATATCCGAATTCTAAATATACCCGTGCCATCAAGCCGGTGAATGAATCGGATGTGGAAAAGATGATGAGTATTCTGAACCGTATGCGTGAGGAAGATCCTACTTGGGTGATCGAACAGTCAAAGGAGTTGAAACAGACTTTGGTACACGGACAGGGAGAATTCCATCTTCGTACATTGAAATGGCGTTTGGAAAATAACGAAAAACTTCCGGTGAAATACGAAGAACCGAAGATTCCGTATCGTGAAACAATTACAAAAGCTGCTCGTGCCGATTATCGTCATAAGAAACAGTCCGGTGGTGCCGGTCAGTTCGGTGAAGTTCACCTGATCGTAGAGCCTTATAAAGAAGGTATGCCTGTGCCTGATACTTATAAATTCAATGGACAGGAATTTAAGATTACTGTAAAAGGTACGGAAGAGATACCATTGGAATGGGGGGGTAAACTGGTGTTTGTCAACAGTATCGTCGGTGGTGCTATTGACGCCCGCTTCTTGCCTGCCATTATGAAGGGTATTATGTCCCGTATGGAGCAAGGTCCGTTGACGGGATCATATGCACGTGACGTACGTGTCATTGTTTACGATGGTAAGATGCATCCGGTGGATTCCAATGAAATCTCCTTTATGCTTGCCGGACGTAATGCCTTTAGCGAAGCCTTCAAAAATGCTGGTCCGAAAATTCTGGAACCGATTTATGATGTGGAAGTGTTTGTTCCGTCCGACAAGATGGGGGATGTGATGAGTGATCTTCAGGGGCGTCGTGCCATGATTATGGGTATGAGTAGCGAGAAAGGTTTTGAGAAACTGGTTGCTAAAGTACCTTTGAAAGAAATGTCATCTTATTCTACTGCGCTTAGCTCGCTTACGGGGGGACGCGCTTCATTCATTATGAAGTTCTCTAGCTATGAGCTTGTTCCGGCGGATGTTCAGGATAAGTTGATGAAGGAGTTTGAGGCTAAACAAACTGAAGAATAAAGATAAATGATAGTTGATAGCTCATTGATAGTAATATTTGTAATATCTCCATAATATCTGTATTTATCATTTTGTTAGGTAGTTGCTATCGACTAAAAAGTTAAAACTGTTCTCTTTTTTAAGTAAAAGGGGACAGTTTTTGTTTAACTATGATTAATAAAAATGGAAAAACGTAAGGTGAATATTTAATTTTTTATTAAATTTGCAAACCAAAGAAGGGATTTTATTGTTGTAGTAATCAGAATACGACCTAAATAGCTCTTTACGGTTAATTTCCGGGAAGTTCCGGTTAAATCAAGTTAATACATTAGGAGTGTTAATTAGGGAGTGTTAATTTTGTTGCTATGAAGAAGTCAACAATTTGGATATTAAGTATTGTAATGGGGCTTTCCTTTCTTAGTCTGCTATATTTGCAGGTAAGTTATATAGAGGAAATGATAAAAACCCGTAAGGAACAATTTGATTCGGCTGTGCGCAATAGTCTGGATCAGGTTTCCAAGGATGTGGAATATGCAGAGACCAGACGTTGGTTGATCGAGGATATTTCAGAAGCGGAAAGAAAAGCGCTGATTGCGAATAATGCTTCCATACAAAAAGATAACTTGATTCAGCAGACGCAGCGTTTCACGGTGAAGTCTAAAGATGGAAAGATGTATTCGGATTTCGAACTGAAAGTGATGACTACTAAACCATCCGAGCTCCCGAAAGCTATGATTTCTCCTTACAGAGGAACAAAGACCATTCCGGAAACTTCGCGTTCATTGGTGGAAGCTATTAAAAACAGGTATATGTATCAGCGGGCATTACTCGATGAAGTGGCTTGGCAGATGATTTATTGGGGAAGTGACAAATCGATTGGTGACAGGGTTCGGTTCAAGGAACTGGATGACTATTTGAAATCGAGCCTGTATAATAATAGTATAGACTTGCCTTATCACTTTACGGTGATTGACAAAGACGGTAGGGAGGTTTATCGTTGCGCGGATTATGAGGCAAAGGGAAGTGAAGACGCTTATCAGCAGGCATTGTTCAAGAATGATCCGCCTGCAAAAATGAGCATATTGAAAGTACACTTTCCGGGTAAGAAAGATTATATCTTTGACTCGATCAGTTTCATGATCCCGTCGTTGATATTTACACTGGTGTTGTTAGTGACATTCATCTTTACGATTTATATCGTATTCCGGCAAAAGAAATTGACGGAGATGAAAAATGACTTTATCAACAATATGACGCATGAATTTAAAACACCGATATCTACTATTTCATTAGCAGCCCAGATGTTGAAAGATCCGGCGGTGGGAAAATCTCCGCAGATGTTCCAACATATATCGGGAGTGATTAATGATGAAACCAAGCGTTTACGCTTTCAGGTGGAAAAGGTGCTCCAGATGTCGATGTTCGAACGTCAGAAAGCAACTTTGAAGATGAAGGAGATTGATGCGAATGAGTTGATTGCCGGAGTTGTCAATACCTTTACTTTGAAAGTGGAGCGGTACAATGGTAAAATAACATCGAACCTTGAGGCTACCGATCCTGTTATATTTGCAGATGAGATGCATATTACAAATGTAATCTTTAATCTGATGGATAACGCGGTGAAATATAAGAAACCGGAAGAGGAGCTGGAACTGAAAGTGAGAACGTGGAATGAATCGGGTAAACTGATGATTTCGATACAGGATAATGGTATTGGTATCAAAAAGGAGAACCTGAAAAAGATATTTGAAAAGTTCTATCGTGTGCATACGGGTAATCTGCACGATGTGAAGGGCTTTGGACTGGGATTGGCTTATGTGAGAAAAATAATATTGGATCATAAGGGAACCATTCGGGCGGAAAGTGACCTGAACGTGGGAACTAAATTTATTATTGCATTACCTTTATTAAAAAACAATTGATATGGACGAGAAACTGCGTATTTTATTGTGCGAGGATGACGAAAATCTTGGCATGCTTTTAAGAGAATATTTACAGGCAAAAGGTTATTCTGCTGAGTTATATCCTGATGGAGAAGCCGGTTATAAGGCTTTCTTGAAGAATAAATATGACTTGTGTGTGTTTGATGTAATGATGCCTAAAAAAGATGGCTTCACGTTGGCACAGGATGTCCGTGCAGCAAATGCTGAAATTCCTATCATATTCCTGACTGCTAAAACGCTGAAAGAAGATATTTTGGAAGGATTTAAAATCGGTGCGGATGATTATATCACCAAACCGTTTAGTATGGAAGAACTGACTTTCAGAATTGAAGCAATCTTGAGACGTGTTCGTGGCAAGAAGAACAAAGAAAGCAATATCTATAAGATTGGTAAGTTTACTTTCGATACTCAGAAGCAAATTCTGGCATCAGAAGGGAAACAGACTAAATTGACTACTAAAGAGTCTGAACTGCTTGGGTTGCTTTGTGCACATGCCAATGAGATTCTGCAGCGTGATTTTGCCTTGAAGACAATCTGGATCGATGATAACTATTTCAATGCTCGTAGTATGGATGTGTACATCACGAAATTGCGTAAACATCTGAAAGAAGATGATTCAATCGAGATTATTAATATTCACGGAAAAGGCTATAAGCTGATTACTCCGGAAGTTGAATCTTAATTATTGCGTCAAGGTGGCTTCCAATAAAAAATCCCGGAAACATTGGTTTCCGGGATTTTTTATTGATTTCTGCGAAATTAATCAGCGATCTTCTTATTGATAACAATATAAGAAATGAGTCCCAATACTACAAGTATTACTGAAGTACCCAGAATGGCGTTGTTATTTACATTTCCTGTAAAGGAACAAGCCAGCAGGATGACTACTCCGACCAAGATTAATATCAATCCTAAGTTCTTTAATAAGCCTTTCATGTGTGTGTATTTTAATAGATTATAATATTCCAGTCACAAATTAAAGCATAATTCTTTAACGGGCGAAATTATTTGGATAAAAATTCCATTATAAATGTACGATTTAGTGGATTTTATGATTTGAAGAAATATTTCTTTGTCTAATCTTTTGTATTGTAGAATACTTTTTTCAGCACCTCCTGGCCAATGCTCAATTCGTCAAGAGTGATACCATGAAGGGCTTCTTTCAGGGTCTGTCCGGCAATGACACGCGCTTTTTCTTCCAGTTCTTTTCCGTCTTTAGTCAAATGAATCAGATTGGTACGGCGATCTTTTTTATCGGAAATGCGCACAACAAGATGCTGCCGTTCCATATTATCTATCAAACGGGTCATGCTGGGTTTATCTTTAAAAGTTGCATTACACAACTCTTGTTGTGTAACACCGTCTTTTTCCCACAGAAAAATGAGTACCGTCCATTGCTCTGGACTGATTTCCAGTCCATTGTGGCGAAAGTTACGGTATAGCTTCCGGTTGATTGCTGCGGAAACTTTGCCATTTAATATGGCGAATATAAGGCGGATGTCGAAATTAAATTGCTCTATCATGAAATTATTGTTTAAACAACTTTGCAAAGTTAAGTCACTTCCCCGATAAATCCTATCTTAGGATATAAAAAAAGATTAAATATTTGTAGTTCAAAATAAAATGTCTAACTTTGCACCCGCATTTAAAATCAAATAATTTATTTAATTAAACGAAGTATGAATCAATACGAAACCGTTTTCATTTTAACTCCCGTTTTGTCTGATGTTCAGATGAAGGAAGCGGTAGAAAAATTCAAAGGCGTTCTTCAAGCTGAAGGTGCTGAGATTATCAATGAAGAAAACTGGGGACTGAAGAAGTTGGCATACCCTATTCAGAAAAAGTCTACAGGTTTTTATCAACTGATTGAGTTCAATGCAGATCCTGCTGTAATTGACAAGTTGGAAATTAATTTCCGTCGTGATGAACGTGTCATCCGTTTCTTGACTTTCAAGATGGATAAGTATGCTGCTGAATACGCTGCAAAGAGAAGAAGTGTTAAATCAAACAAAAAGGAGGATTAATCATGGCACAACAAGTTCAATCAGAAATCAGATATTTGACTCCACCGTCAGTAGATGTTAAGAAGAAAAAATACTGCCGTTTCAAAAAGAGTGGTATTAAGTATATCGACTACAAAGATCCTGAATTCTTGAAGAAATTCTTGAATGAGCAGGGAAAAATCCTTCCGCGTCGTATTACAGGTACTTCTTTGAAGTTCCAACGTCGTATTGCGCAGGCTGTGAAGAGAGCCCGTCACTTGGCATTGCTGCCTTATGTAACTGACATGATGAAATAAGAAGGAGGAAAAGTATGGAAATTATATTGAAAGAAGACGTAGTAAACTTGGGTTATAAGAACGATATCGTAAACGTGAAATCCGGATACGGTCGTAATTATTTGATCCCGACTGGAAAAGCTGTCATCGCTTCTCCTTCTGCAAAGAAAATGTTGGCTGAAGAACTGAAACAGCGTGCTCACAAACTTGAGAAAATCAAGAAAGATGCTGAGGCTATGGCTGCTAAGTTGGAAGGTGTTTCTTTGACTATCGCAACTAAGGTTAGCTCAACCGGTACTATCTTCGGTTCTGTTGGTAGCATTCAGATTGCTGATGCTTTGTCTAAACTCGGACATGAAGTTGACAGAAAGATCATCGTTGTAAAAGATGCTGTGAAAGAAGTTGGTAGTTACAAAGCTATTGTTAAGCTTCATAAGGAAGTTTCGGTAGAAATTCCTTTCGAAGTAGTTGCTGAATAAGAGCAAATTTACTTCATATACAAAAAGCGATTTGTTCTGAATGAATGAATCGCTTTTTTGGTTATCTTTGTATTACCATTATGAAATTCAACTGTTGTTTTCTGAAGAAGAGGTCTTTGCTTCTGCTGATTGCTTTGGGAATTGGCAGTGTCCTGTATGCGAATGAAGAGTTGAAATTATTGACGGACTCTTTGCGTAGAGTGATAGATGAAAAGCATGTCTTTGTTCAAAAGAAAGAGGCGAGGATTAACGGGATAAAATGTATGCTAAAGAGTCCCGGTTTGACTCTTGAACAAGAGTATAAAATCAATCTACGGTTATACAGCGAGTATAAAAAGTTTCATATCGATTCAGCCATCCATTATGTTGATCGCAATATTGAAATTTCCCGTCAGTTGAATAGACCTTATTTCACTAACCAGTCGTCTTTACATCTCAGTCTTTTGTATTCGATGTGTGGGAGGTTCCGCGAAGCGGAAATCATTTTGAAAAGTATAAAGACTTCAGAGCTTCCCAGAGATTTATTAATAAACTACTATCAAACTTATTCTAGCTTTTGGGGGCATTATTCGATTTCTGTCGCCAATAATCTGTATGGCAAGCAGCAGGCTGCTTATCAGGATTCGCTGTTTGCTCTCATTGACCATACTTCCTGGGATTATCGAATGTCTCAGGCTTCTTATTATATTTGGCGTGATACGTTAAAATCGAAGGAAATCTTTAAGGAATTATTAGATATTGAGGAAGTCGGGACGCCTAATTATGCCATGATTACCCATTCGTATTCCAGATTGTGTCGGCATCAGAAGAAATATGATGACGAAAAAAAATATTTAATGTTGTCGGCGATTGCCGATATCCGGAATGCGACGCGTGAAAATGCTTCTCTGCAATCTCTTGCGTTGATACAATACGAAGAGAAGAATTTGGCTGATGCATTTAAATTTACACAGTCTGCTATTGACGATGTAATCTCTTCCGGCATTCACTTCCGTGCCATCGAAATTTATAAATTTAATTCTATTATCAACACAGCCTACCAAGCAGAACAGGCTAAATCAAGATCTCATCTGACTACTTTTCTTATCTCTACAAGTATTATTCTTTTTCTACTGATTCTGCTTGTGGTTTTCATCTATATTCAGATGAAGAAGACTTTGAAGATAAAGCAAGCATTGGCACAGAGTAATGAGGAACTTTTGCGGTTGAACAATAAGCTGAACAGTATGAACACTCAGCTGAACGATGCCAATAATCAGTTGTGCGAGATGAATAGCATAAAGGAATATTATATAGCTGAATTCTTCGATGTGTGCTTTAGCTATATTCACAAAATGGAGAAATATCAGAATATGCTCTATAAAATAGCCATTAATAAATACTATGACGAATTGATTAAGAAGCTGAAATCGTCTGTGCTGATTGATGAAGAGCTTAAGGCACTGTATGTTCGCTTTGATAAGGTCTTTTTAGGTTTGTATCCCACTTTTGTTTCAGACTTTAATGCTTTATTGAAAGATGAAGAGAAAATTGTTTTAAAACCGAATGCTTTATTGAATAGGGAACTTCGTATCTATGCTTTATTGCGCTTGGGTATTACGGATAGTGGGAAGATAGCGAACTTCCTCCGGTGCTCTACAAGTACGGTTTATAATTATCGCACAAAGATGAGAAATAAAGCTGCTGTCGACAGAGATGAATTTGAAAATGAGATTATGAGAATTAGTTCAACTCAAGAGACATAATTGTTATTTTAGTGCTGGCCCCTTTCCAAATCGTCTACATTTTTTTGATATACTTAAAGTGTTAAGTCATTGATTAATAATGTGAAATATAAATTTATTATCTACATAAAGTAGTATAAGTCAAATAAGCCGTTATTTATTTGGCTAGATTTGCAATATCAGTTTTTTACTCATCAGCTTGGTGATGAGAACTGATACTTTATCTATTATTTGTACTTAAATTCACTATGTTTTATTTATGAACACGCAATCTTCAATAGACGCGAGAATTAAAGTGGGAATTATCGGTTTCGGTAGGATGGGAAGATTCTACTGGGAAGCGATGACAAAAAGTGGGCGATGGGATATTGCTTATATTTGTGATACCGATCCGGAATCACGTCAGTTGGCCAAGAAGTTATCTCCGGAGTCGCTTATAGTAGAAGATAATCAAAAGATTTTTGAGGATGAAAGTGTGCAGGTTGTCGGGCTTTTCACTTTGGCTGACTCGCGGATGGGACAAATAGAAAAGGCTATTCGTTACGGCAAACACATTATTTCAGAAAAACCTATCGCAGATACAATGGAAAATGAGTGGAAGGTGGTGGAGATGACAGAAAACTCGAATCTCATTTCTACGGTAAACCTGTATCTGCGGAATTCCTGGTATCATAATTTAATGAAGGAGTATATCCGGCAGGGAGAAATCGGCGAACTGGCTATTATCCGTATTTGTCATATGACTCCCGGTCTGGCACCAGGCGAAGGCCATGAGTATGAGGGACCTGCTTTTCACGATTGTGGAATGCATTATGTAGATATCACCCGTTGGTATGCAGGATGTGATTATAGGACATGGAATGCGCAGGGGGTGAACATGTGGAACTACAAGGATCCCTGGTGGGTGCAATGTCATGGAACTTTTCAAAACGGTGTAGTTTTTGATATTACCCAGGGTTTTGTTTATGGACAATTATCTAAAGACCAAACACACAATTCGTATGTAGATATTATAGGAACGAAGGGAGTTGTGCGTATGACGCATGACTTCAAAACCGCGGTTGTCGACCTGCACGGGGTCAATCAAACCCTTCGTGTGGAGAAGCCTTTTGGTGGCAAGAATATAGATGTGCTGTGCGACTTGTTTGCTGATTCGGTTGAAACCGGAAAGCGCAGTCCACGCTTACCATTGATGCGCGATTCGGCCATTGCATCCGAATATGCGTGGACATTCTTAAAAGATACACGCAAACACGATTTGCCCGCTATCGGTAATTTGACTACTTTAGAGCAAATACGTGAGCGGAGAAGAAATATGAAAAATGGATATGGATTGTTGCATGGCAACCTTCCAAAAATTATTAACCCCTTAAATAAATAAAATCATGTCAAACATTTCGAGGAGAAAATTTCTCAAAACGGGAGCGGCTGCTTTAGCAGGTATTACCATTGCTCCCAGTACTATTTTAGGTATGAGCCATGGGCATATCTCGCCTACTGACAAGTTGAATCTTGCAGCTGTGGGTATCGGTGGTATGGGACATGCCAACATTAATCATGTGAAGGGCACTGAAAACATTGTGGCTCTTTGTGATGTGGACTGGAAGTATGCAAAAGGTGTGTTCGACGAATTTCCCCGTGCTAAAAAGTACTGGGATTATCGTAAGATGTATGATGAAATGGGTAAATCTATCGACGGTGTGATTATTGCAACTGCCGACCATACTCATGCTATTATCACTGCTGATGCAATGACAATGGGAAAACATGTATATTGTCAGAAGCCGTTAACTCATTCTGTTTATGAATCTCGTTTGTTGACAAAACTGGCTGCTTCAACGGGCGTTGTTACCCAAATGGGTAATCAGGGTTCTTCGGATGAAGGAACTGATTTGGTTTGCGAATGGATCTGGAATGGAGAAATCGGTGATGTGACTAAAGTCGAATGTGCGACAGATCGTCCTATTTGGCCTCAAGGATTAAATGTTCCTGAAAAGGCTGATAAAATTCCTAGCACGTTGAACTGGGATTTATTCACAGGTCCTGCTAAAATGAATCCTTACAACGCTATCTATCATCCTTGGAATTGGCGCGGATGGTGGGATTACGGAACCGGTGCACTGGGTGATATGGCTTGTCATATCTTGCATCAGCCCTTTAGAGCATTGAATTTGAAATATCCTATTAAAGTGGAAGGATCGTCAACCTTATTGTTGAACGCTTGTGCTCCACAGGCACAGCATGTGAAGATGATTTTCCCGGCTCGTGATAATATGCCTAAAGTAGCAATGCCTGAAGTGGAAGTACACTGGTACGATGGCGGTATGATGCCTGAACGTCCGAAAGGATTCCCTGAAGGAAAACAATTAATGCAGAGTGGCGGTGGTTTGACTATTTTCCACGGGACGAAAGATACCTTGATTTGCGGATGCTATGGACAGAATCCTTGGTTGCTTTCCGGGCGTAAACCGAATGCACCTAAGGTATGTCGTCGTGTTCCCAATGCTATGAATGGTGGTCACGAGATGGATTGGGTACGTGCATGTAAAGAAGATAAATCTAATCGTATCATGACTAAATCTGACTTCTCAGAAGCCGGACCGATGAATGAAATGGTGGCAATGGGGGTATTGGCTATTCGTTTGCAAGCTCTGAATAAAACTCTTGAATGGGACGGGGCCAATATGTGCTTTACGAATATCGGTGATAACGAAACGATCCGTACCGTTATCAAAGACGGATTCAAGATTCATGATGGTCATCCGACATTTGACAAGACATGGACTGATCCGGTTAATGCAAAACAGTTTGCTGCAGAATTGGTGAAACATAATTATCGTGAAGGCTGGAGACTGCCTGATATGCCGAGGTAAATTAAAAATGAAAGATAAAAATAAAATTGTTATTATCATGAAAAATGTATTTTATCCATTAGCTTGTTGTTGTCTTGCTGCGGGAGTTTTTGCTTCTTGCGGTGGTCAGAAAAAAACAAATGCTCCGGAAGAACAGAGCACAGTTGCATTGTCTTACTCTAAATCATTAAAAGCACCGGAAACAGATAGTTTGAATCTGCCTGTTGATAAAGATGGTTATATCATGATCTTTGATGGTGAGACGTTTAACGGATGGCGTGGTTATGGAAAAGACCGTGTCCCTTCCAAATGGACCATCGAAGATGGTTGTATCAAATTTAACGGAACTGGCGGCGGTGAAGCTCAAGACGGTGATGGGGGCGATTTGATCTTTGCTCACAAATTTAAAAACTTTGAATTGGAGTTGGAATGGAAGGTTGCTAAAGGTAGTAATTCAGGTATTCTGTATTTAGCTCAGGAAGTTACTTCTAAAGACAAAGACGGTAATGATGTGCTTGAACCTATTTATATTTCTGCACCTGAATATCAGATCTTGGATAATGCCAATCATCCGGATGCTAAATTGGGGAAGGATAACAATCGTCAGTCAGCTTCTTTGTATGACATGATTCCGGCAGTTCCTCAAAATTCTAAACCGTTTGGCGAATGGAACAAGGCTAAGATTATGGTTTATAAAGGTACAGTTGTTCACGGACAAAATGATGAAAATGTACTTGAATATCATTTGTGGACAAAACAATGGACTGATATGTTGCAGGCAAGTAAGTTCAGCGAAGAAAAATGGCCTTTGGCATTTGAATTGCTGAATAATTGTGGTGGTGAAAATCACGAAGGTTTCATAGGTCTGCAAGATCACGGTGATGATGTTTGGTATCGCAACATCCGCGTGAAAATTTTGGACTAATCAAATAGCGATAAAAAGGCACGGGTTATATGTACTTCACGTTTTTTTGAATGGCGATTGTCATGGCGCAATCGTGAAGTCTGTATAATCTGTGCCTGTTTTTTCTATGTAAATCTGAATAATTGTCCCTCCTGATATCTATTATATGAAAACTAAAATTTATATCTGTGCGTTGGCTGCTCTTTTCATGATTCCGCAGGCAATGATAGCACAAACCAAGAAGAAAGCAAAAAAAGAAGTAGCGATTCAACTCTATTCTGTCAGAGATATATTAAATAAGGTTGACAACAAAGATGGTAAGTGTGACCCCATTTATACTGCTCTGCTGAAGAAATTGGCAAATATGGGATATACCGGTGTTGAAGCTGCCAATTATAACAACGGTAAATTTTATGGCCGGACTCCTCAACAATTTAAAAAAGATGTTGAATCGGCCGGATTAAAAGTTTTGTCTTCGCACTGTACACGTGGGCTGTCGAAAGAAGAACTTGCTTCCGGTGACTATTCGAAATCACTAGAATGGTGGAGTCAGTGTATCGCTGATCATAAAGCTGCCGGTATGAAATATATTGTAGCTCCTTGGATGGATGTACCTAAGACACTCAAGGAGCTGGATACGTATTGCGCATATTATAATGAGGTAGGCAAGCGTTGCAAACAACAAGGTTTGTTGTTCGGATATCACAATCACGCTCATGAATTTCAGAAAGTAGAAGATAAAGTGATGTATGATTATATGCTGGAACATACGAATCCTGAATATGTTTTCTTTCAGATGGATCTTTATTGGGTAGTTCGCGGACAGAGTAGTCCTGTTGATTATTTTAATAAATATCCCGGTCGCTTCAAGATATTCCATGTGAAAGATCACCGAGAGATCGGACAAAGTGGAATGGTAGGTTTTGATGCAATCTTTAAGAATGCAAAAACAGCGGGTGTTAACTATCTCATTGCTGAAATCGAGAATTATAGTATGCCGGTAGAGAAGAGTGTGGAAGTAAGTTTGGATTATTTATTGAACGCTTCTTTTGTGAACAGTTCATACGCTAAATAGCGTAATTACTATTATTAATTCGTTCTACCAAGGTTGTTCTTTCGTTCCACCTAGGTTATCCGTTGGGTTCTACCATGGTGTTTGTTTAGTTCTACCTAGGTGGAACGAATGGTTGTTTGCTACAAAAGTAGGTAGTTTATGCAAGACTTATACCGATTTATTAAGAAAAAAGTGGGGTATCTCTTCTTAATCCTGCTTTCTATAAGCTTGTGGAGTTACATGATATTTTTCCTTGAAGCATTTGCTAAAATATTTTGGAATGCTAAATCCTGTTCGGTCTGATATCTCTGATATATTTAATTCAGGATTGTTCTTTAACAGATATGCAGCGCGTTTCAATCGGATAGTCATGATAAGGTCACCGGGTGTTTGTCCTGTTATCGCTTTTAGTTTAGTAAATAGTTTGGTTCGGGCAATGCCCATTTGAGTAACGAGTTGGTCTACACTAAAATTTACATTATCAATTTCGTTTTCAATAATTTCTGTGACTTTATCTATGAATTTTTTATCCAGCATATTATTAGTCAGAATTTGAATATTTACTTGCGGTTGTTTGCTGAATTTTTCTTGCAACATAATCCGATTATTAACGAGGTTATTGCATCTTGATAATAAAATGTTGATATTGAATGGTTTGGTGATATAGTCGTCTGCTCCCATTTTTAAACCTTCCAGATTGTGTTCAATGGCTGTTTTGGCGGTTAACAGAACAACAGGAATGTGACAGGTATCGAAATTTTGTTTGATGGCCAGACAAAGCTGAGTTCCGGACATTTCAGGCATAATGATGTCACTGATAACGATATGAGGCATTTCCGAACATGTTTTTTCCAACCCTTCTTTACCGTTAATAGCAGTAATGACTCTATAAAGTGGTTTAAAAATAGTAACTAACATTTCCCTAAGTGAGTCATTGTCTTCTACGATTAGTATTTTATGTTTTTTTTCTTTTGATATGCTCTCGTTATCTATGGTTTCCTGCTCCTGTACAGGACATTCTTGAGCGACTAAATTCAGATTGGGGAGTTCGTCCGAATAAGAAATGTGGGAACTTTCACAGAGCTGCTCGTTTGTGAAATGTTCTTTTCCTGTCATTAGATGGATACGGAAAGTTGTCCCTTCTCCAAGCTCACTGGACACATCAATACTTCCATGATGCAATTCGATGATTCCCTTGGTGAGAGCCAGACCAATACCTGTACCGGTGTGTGGTAGAGAATCTACATCTGCTTGATAGAAACGATTGAAAATCTTATCAATATCTTTTTTAGCAATGCCTGAACCGTTGTCCGTTATTTCAATGAGTACTTCCTGATTTCGTTTCCTGACCGCGATAGATATTGTTCCCCCTGCTTGGGTATATTTGAATGCATTGGAAATAACATTATTGATGGCTTTTTGCATTTGTCTGGCATCAAACCATACCCTGATATTGTCACTGCTTTTTTCAAAATTAAAAGTGATTTGGCGTTGTGCCGCATATTCCTGAAAGAGCAGATAGTGTTCATATATAAAATGAACTATATTGTGTTCGCTGACCTTGATGGTCATATATCCCTGTTCTTGTTTCTGAAAATCCAGTAATTCGGTTATAAGTTCTCTTAATTGCAGACAACTTTTGTATACTCCCAAAATTTTATTGTATATATTAGGGTTAAAAGAACGTACTTGTAGCAACATTTCCACTTGCCCGATAATAAGTGTTAACGGTGTTCGGAATTCGTGGGATATGTTGGTGAAAAAATGCAGTTTTGCCTGATTTAGTTGTTCGATATCTTCGATATGTCTTTTTTCGTATTTAAGAGATTCTTGTAATTTTAGACGACGATGATATGCATGTATGATGTAATATGTAAGTATGATAATACTTATGATGTATGCCAGATAGGCCCATATCGTACGATAAAAAGGAGGTAATATTTCTATTTGCAATCGACTTGGTGGAACCAATTTTTCGTTTACGTTTTCTGCTTTTACAATTAACGTATAATTGCCGGGAGCAAGATTGGTATATGTAATGGTGTTTTGCTCCAATACATTCCATGTGTCGGAGAAACCTTCCAGTTGATAAATAATTTTATTTTTGTGGAAAGGTATGTAATCCGTAGTTGTATATTCGATGTTGAAAACGTTTTGAGTAGATTTCAGAGTTATTTTGGGGGTATATGTAATATTCTGGGGTAATATTCCACTTTGATCTCCTGTATGGATATTTTCTCCGTTCACTGTCAGACGATATGGATATATGCGATAAGATCGTGGCGTCTGTTCCAGGTCTTTTTCTTGGAAAGAAATCATTCCGGTGGTTCCACCGATAAATATTTCTCCTTTCCGGCTTTTATAGAGCGCATTTTCACTTATGCAGCTTAAGGGAAGATCATCATAGTTCCTGAATTTTTTTTGTCGATAATCCAGTATTGAGAATCCTTTATCTGTTGTCACTAACAATTTTTCAGGTGACAGTTCGCAAATATTATATATTACATTGCTGGCAAGCCCGTTTTTGCGTTTATCGAAGTTGATAAAATCATCAGTCTCTTTTCTGTACAAATCTAATCCATTCTCGTTTGTACAAAACCAGAGCCTTTTTTGACTATCCTCGTAAATGGAATTGATGCTGTTGCTGCTGAGGCTGTTGTTATTGCCGTTCTTATGTCTGTAAATGGAGAATTTCTGACTGTCAAAATGATAAGCACACGCTCCGCTGTTATTGTTGGCTATCCATAATGTACCTTCGTGGTCTAAAGTCAGCCCTATAGTGGATATCGTATTATAAAGTGCATTCTTGTCTTGAAATAATAATCTGCATTTTCCTGTTTGTGGATCGAATAATGTGACTCCATTTGCTGTGGCCAGTATCAACTGTTTCTGATAAGGAATAATATCTTCCACGAGATTGGAGGGGAGAGAACTGCTATCTTCTTTTTTATTTTTATATTGAGTGAAATGTCCGGTCTTCATATCCAGTCTGTTTAGCCCTTTTAGATGTATGCCAAGCCATAATACATGCTGCAGAGAATCATAGTAGATAGCCCTTACATTATCGTGTGGCAGATTACCGGAAACATCTTTGCTTAGATAACGTTTGTAAGTTTGGGTAGCAGGATTATATTTATTGATTCCTCCCCGTTCGGTACATATCCATAAGTTTCCTTCGCCATCCTCCAGCATACGTCCGATAATGGGAGAACTTAATCCTTCCCCCTCTTTGGAAGAAGTCTGATATTCGCGATAAATTTGTTTTTGCGGATTGAAATAATTAATACCACCGGAATAGGTTCCTATCCAGATGGTCCCTTGTTTGTCACAGTATAACCCCCAGATGGAGGAATGGCTTAAACTTTTGTTATGTTCCTGCTTAAAATATCTGGTGAATTTTCCGGTATTTTTGTTATATTTGTTTAACCCGTTAAAAGTTCCTATCCAAATGTTTCCTTCTGTGTCTTCGCAACACCTGTGAGTAAAATTGGAACTGATTGTTGTCGGATCTTCCTCTTTGCACTGAAACCTGCTGATTTGTTCGCCTTGAATGCGGTATACACCATGACCGGAACTTGCAGTTATCCAATATTCTCCATTACTATCTCTGAAAATATCAGAAATATTTCCTGTGGTAATAGGATGGGTTAATTCTTTTTGGGGAGTTAGTATATATACTCCCCGGTCACTTCCGATGAGTATGGAATCGTTATGTATATATAGTTTTCTGATATATCCTTCGTTATCCGGAATTGTATAGAAAGGCTCCAGTTTGTTTCCGTTGTATTTGAAGATTTGTTTGGATGTGGCAGCATATAAATGACCAGAGAAGAACTGAGCGCTCATATTATTTCTGGTTATAGTACTAAATAAGTCTTTTTTTATATCATAAACGGAGATGCCTCTGTTAGTCATAATAAAAACGTGTCCGTTTCGATCACCGGTAATATGATATATGTCATTGTATAAGATACTGTTGGAAATATCTTTTTCCTTTTGATAGATTTTAATTTTTTTCCCATTGTATACGCCGATTCCATTGCGAGTACCGAACCACATGAATTCACGTTCATCTTGATAAATAGAAGAAATGGAATTATTGGGCAGACCGTCGTCGGTGGTCAGGTGAAGAAATGATATATTTTGTGCTTTTCCTGATAATGTGCCTATTAGTAAGAAAAAAATAAGTATAATCCTGTTTTTCATATTTTCCAGATCTTAATATCTAAATTACAAATATATAGTTTTATACTAAATAAAGAGGATTTGCATATTCTCTTTTTTGTCGCTTATTGTACATTTTTTGTCGTGTATTGTACATCTCTGTTTCTTGCCGCATGATATATATTTAGTATCCTCTTTTTGTACATATATGATCCCTTCTTTGTGATTGGCTTGCGTATTTTTGTTTTCTCAAAGTAGAATGAATTGTTATGAAAAGTATTGTTTCAATTTGTATGGTCTTGTTTTTTTCTATTATGCATGCTTGTGAAAGGATGGGGAAAGATGATCTTTCAGAAAACGTTGAGTATGCAGCGGCACAATACGATTTGTTGATAGAAAAATTGGAGAAAAATGATAAGCTTTGGGCACCTCGTACGGTAGATTCTAAAGGAAATATAGTATATGCTCGTTATGCATGGGACTGGACTTTGGGCTTTTTCCCAGGAAGTCTTTGGTATTTGTATAATCTTACGGGAGATAAGAAATGGAAACTATTGGCGAAAAAGTATACAGAAGTTCTGAAAAAACAGCAATATATAACCTCTCATCATGATATCGGATTTATTATAGGATGTAGCTATTTAAATGGTATACGTATGGGGCAGGAGGCATACGATTCAATTGTCGTGCAAGCGGCCAGGTCTCTTTCCACTCGGTTTCGGTCTGGAGCCGGAGTGATCCAATCATGGAATACCTCTACAGGGTGGCAGTCACAAAGAGGTTGGGAGTGTCCTGTTATCATTGATAATATGATGAATTTGGAAATTCTTTTTGAGGCAACTTCCCTTTCAGGTGATTCTACCTTTTATAATATGGCGGTTTCACATGCAGATGTGACTTTAAAGAATCATTTTCGTATGGATGGAAGTTCTTATCATGTCGTTGATTATGATATGAGAACAGGTAAGGTGAGAAGCCGTTGCACTGCTCAGGGATATTCCGACGAATCAGCCTGGGCGCGTGGACAAGCCTGGGCTATCTATGGATACACAATGTGCTACAGATATACACGGCGGTTAAAATATCTTGAACAGGCGGAAACTGTTTATGAATTCATTTGTACGCATCCTAATTTTCCAGAAGATTTAGTTCCCTATTGGGATTTTGACTCAGTAAATATACCTCATGAATTAAGAGATGCTTCTTCTGCTGCCATTATGGCTGCTGCTTTGTATGAATTGAGCATGTATTCAAATAAGGCGGAATATAAAAAGACAGCGGATAGAATAATGCATTCTTTATCATCATCAGATTATCGGGGTAAAATTGGCGAGAACCACAATTTTTTATTGATGCATTCTGTAGGGAGTTATCCGCACGGAAACGAAATTGATGTTCCCTTGAATTATGCAGACTATTATTTTTTAGAAGCGTTGAAACGAAAAAGGGATTGTGACATAAAAGTTAAAGGTAAATCGGCCTATAAATAGCATTGTAATGGTGTTTATTGTACTAAAAAGGTAGTTTTTTGTACAAGGGTAAGATGGAGAATAGATGAGTATGATTCTCGTACTTCTTATGTACATTTTTGTGTTTTTGATTTCCCTGTTTCAAATTATATTCGCGGTATGAATAAACGGTTCTGCCAAGTTCTGTTTTTCAGTTTGATGGATTTTAATTATTATAATAACTTAAATTTAAATGCAATGAAAGACTTTTTCACTCCAATGAAGATACCCCAAAAATGGGTATGTCTGCTAGCAATGTCTTTTGTGTTTGGACAACAGGTATTTTCTTCAGAGAAGTATGTGTCGGGAAGTACGGTTGTTGAAACGGGCATTACGCAACAGAGAAGTAAGACAGTGGTTGGTACGGTAACTGATAAGGGTGAGCCTATAATAGGTGCCAGCGTCGTGGTGAAGGATGCCGGTAAAGGCGTGATAACAGATATGAACGGGAATTTTAAACTGGATGTTCCTGTTGGTGCGACAATTGTCATATCTTATGTCGGATATAATAATAAAGAGATTGTTTATAAAGGTGAGTCTACTTTGAAGGTAGAATTGTCTGAAGATGTTTTGCAGTTGCAGGAAGTACAAGTGGTAGCTTATGGCGTTACGAAGAAAGTGACTGTGACGGGCGCTATCTCATCTGTGGGTACAGAAGAAATTCTTAAATCACCGGTCTCAAGTATTTCCAACGCATTGACCGGTAAATTGCCGGGGTTGTCCACCGTGCAGCAAACCGGACAGCCGGGGGCGGATGATGCAACAATGTATATTCGTGGTGTCGGTTCGTTGACAGAAGGATTATCCTCACCACTTGTTTTGGTAGATGGAGTAGAACGTTCGTTCAATCAACTTGATCCTAATGAGATTGAAGATATTTCTATTTTGAAGGATGCTTCGTCAACGGCTGTATTTGGTGTCCGTGGTGCTAATGGTGTTATTTTGGTAACAACGAAAAGGGGACAAGAAGGGAAACCTAAAATAAATGTCTCTACTTCTTATTCATTACAAATGCCGACCCGTATGCCGGAATTTGCCAATAGTTATGAGTATGCAAGTACATATGTCAATGCCCAGCGTCGGGATGGAATAGAGAGTGGTTTTGCTTTTACGGATGAAGCGATTGAGGCTTACCGGACGCACAGCAATCCTTTGGCTTATCCGGACACAGATTGGGTGGATATGTTAATAAAGAATGTAGCGTTGCAGACGCAACATAATTTTTCTATTTCCGGTGGAACAAAAGGAGTCCGTTATTTTGCTTCCTTGGGTGTATTGACACAAGATGGTTTATTTAAATCGTTTGAGAAAGAGTATGATGGTAACTTTAAATATAACCGTTACAACTATCGTATAAATCTGGATTTGGATTTGACGAAGACCACATTGATGCGTATGAATTTAGGTGGACGTGTTAATGATAAGCGTACACCGAATTATGAAGGTAGCAGTGATATCGGATTATTGTTCCGTGATATTTATTGGGCTATTCCTATGTCGGGAGTAGGTGTTATGGATGGAAAATGGATATGGCCTGATACTAAGGAATTCAGTCTGCCGGGTGCTGTAAGAGATGGACTTTATCCATATTATGGAAAAGGATATAATACTTCAGCAGGGAATGTATTGAATTTTGATTTTATGTTGGAGCAGAAATTGAATTTCATCACTAAAGGTTTGAAAGCGCATGTGAAAGCATCTTATAATAGTGGCGTGACTTTGAAAAAGTTGCGTAAAACGTCTTATCCTCATTATGAGACGATACTAAATGAAGATAGTACAGTGAATTTGCGCAAAGTAGGAGATCAGACTAATCTTCAGTATTCGGAGAGTACGAGTCGGAGCAGAGACTGGTATATGGAGGTTGCTATGAATTATAAACGTGATTTTGGTGATCATCATGTTTCAGCTTTGGCCATGTACAACCAGACAATGAAATATTATCCGGATAGCGATCCAGAAGAATTTAAATCTATCCCCCGAAGTTATATCGGTTTGGTAGGACGTGCTACTTATGATTGGAAAACCCGTTATATGGTTGAAATGAACGTGGGATATAATGGCTCTGAGAATTTTGCACCTGGCAAGCGGTTCGGCTTTTTTCCTGCGGCATCAGCTGGTTGGGTGCTGACAGAGGAAAACTTTATGCAGCCTTTAAAGCCATGGTTGAGCTATTTAAAATTTCGCGTTTCTTACGGTATAGTGGGTAATGATCGTGTGAGCGGTAACTACCGCTTCCTCTATCTGCCAGATTCTTACGATCCGTCGACTGGGAGTTATTACTTTGGAAACTCCATATCTACAGCGTGGAAGGGGGCAATGGAAAGTAAAATTGGTAATCCGAGCGTAACTTGGGAAACAGCTGCCAAGCAGAACTATGGGGTGGATGCTTATTTCATTAACAGTAAGCTGAAAGTTAATTTTGATTATTTTATAGAACGTCGTAAGGACATTCTTACGAATCGTAAGGTTCTGCCAACTTATTTAGCTGCAAATTTACCTATTGCCAATATTGGAAAAGTTGACAATAAAGGATATGAACTAAGTGTAAACTGGCGGGACAGAATTCATGATTTTAGATACCATATAGGGTTCAATCTGGCCTATGCTAAAAACAAAATTGTTTTTCAAGATGAAGTTCCCTATCCTTATGATTATATGAGAAAGACCGGCAAGCCGGTTGGGCAACAAATGGGGTATAAATACGATGGATTCTTTTCAGAAGAGGATGTGGCAAAGTATGAGACTGAACGTGGTAAGTCTATACCGGATCATGGAACAGGATATACTCCTAAACCTGGTGATGTGAAATATAAGGATTTAAATGAGGATCATAAAATAGATCAGTATGATGTTGCTGCTATCGGTTATCCTGTCTATCCCCTTCTTACAGGAGGAGTTAATTTGGGATTCTCCTATAAAGGATTCGATTTCAGTATGACATGGTCCGGTGCAACAAAAGTTTCCCGTTTATTGGGTGATATTTTCCGTGAACCGTTTGGGGCTACAGATTCCCGTTCATTAATGAAATATATGATAGATGACATGTGGACCCCGGAAAGAGGAAATTCGGCTAAAGCACCTGCCATTTCGTTTACGAATAAAGTAAATAATTACAGAGATTCGGATTTATGGTTACGTGACGCTTCTTACTTGCGTCTGAAAAATGTAGAGATAGGATATAGTTTCCCTAAAAAGATATTGAACAAAATCAATATAGGAAGTCTGAGAGTTTTTGCAACAGGTTATAACTTGTTGACACTTGATAAATTGAAAATCGTGGATCCGGAATCTCGTCCCAACGGTAATGCAATGTACCCGGTGGTAATGGTCGTAAATATGGGCTTGAAAGTAGGATTTTAATTTATTAAAATAGAATTAGTTATGAAAAAGATAAGAAAATACATTCATCTGTTGCTGCTTGCTTTTGTCTTTTTTACATCATGTGAGGATTTTGCTTTAGGGGAGAAGTTTCTTCAAAAGCCTCCTAGCGGGGATGTAACGATTGATACTATTTTCTCGACGGCAGAGTATGCTCGGAGAGTATTATGGTATGCCTATTCAAAATTGCCTTATGGCTTTAGTACTGGCTATAATAATTCGACTTCGATGCGTGTGGGCTCAATAGAATCATTAACGGATTTGGCACAATCATACGTTGGTTATGCAGGAGCGGACAAGTTGTATTATTCAGGGCTTTATAACGCCGGCAGTGAAGACGCGTCAGGTGGAGAGGCTCATGCGACTAAATATAATATGTATGCACGTGATCCATGGAAAGGAATTCGTCATGCATGGGTCTTTATTAATAATGTAGACCGGGTACCGGATATGACGGCAGAAGAAAAGGCGCGCTTGAAGGCAGAGGCTAAAATTACCATTGCTGTGCAGTATTCGGAAATGTTACGCCATTATGGAGCATTGCCTATTGTTGACCATGCTATTATGCCGGAAGAAATAGGGTTGCCGGAGCGTGCAACTTTGCAACAGACCGTGGATTTCATTATCCGGTTGTTGGATGAGGCTATTGCGTGCAAAGAATTGCCTTGGGCTTTGCCGGAAGATGATTTGAGTAATGAGAGTGGACGTATGACAGGAGCGGCTGCCATGGGATTAAAGTTAAGAGTACTGTTATTCGTTGCCAGTCCGTTGTTTAATTCTGATAAGCCCTATTTTCCTGGGGAAGCTTCTGATAAATTCATGACTTGGTTCGGTGGTTATAGTGAGCAACGTTGGAAAGATGCGGCAAAAGCGGGAGAAGATTTCTTTAAATCTTTGAAACAACAAGGTTTTTATGAATTGGTACACAAAGAAACGGCAACTAAAAATACGGTTCGGCAGGCATTTCAGGATGCATATTATACAAGAGGTACTACAGAGAGTCTGATTTCCGTGCGTAGGCATTTCAGAACAAATAATATTAGTACATTGCTACAAAGTCTTCGTTGGGGTGCATGGTGTCCGACAAAAGAATGTTTTGACCTGTTCCCAATGGCAAATGGTGATGATTTTGATTGGGATAATCCTGTTCACAGGCAAAATCCTTTCATTAATCGTGATCCTCGTTTGTGTGAAACAATCTTGTTGGATGGTGATGATTTTCAAGGTAGAAAGGCTAAAGTGTATAAAGAAGATCCTCATGATAAAGTCAATTATCCTAAAGGAGCGGATTGGAATAAGAACAATTTGGATAGCAAAAGTTTGTCAACAGGGATTGCCGGTCGTAAATTTGCTCTTGACCGGAAAGGGGAGTATAATAACCGTGTAATTCATTGGCCTTATTTACGTTTGGCCGAAGTATATCTTGCTTATGCAGAGGCTTTGAATGAATGTGGTCGTACCACTGAAGCATATCAGTATATCAATGCTGTTAGGGAACGCGTTGGTTTGCCGGGGTTGGTATTGAAAGGAGAGCAGGATGAAAAAACGGAATTTCGTGAGGCAGTGCTTCGGGAACGTGCTTGTGAATTTGTATGGGAAGAAAACCGCTTCTTTGATTTAATACGTTGGAAACGTGAAACAGATTTTACAAAACATTTGCATGGAATCAATGTGTATCGTCATAAAACTACCGGAAAATATAAATTTGATTTTCCGCAGTTGCCGGAAAGAGCATGGCAAAAGCCTGGAGGATTTTCTGCCAAATGGTATCTGAGTGCATTTCCGGATAAGGAAGTGAATAAGGAATATGGATTAGTGCAAAATCCGGGGTGGTGATAATGAAAATCATTCTAAGAATTAAAGAAAAAAAGAATACTATGAATAAAGCTATAAAATTAGTAATGATAGGTTTGCTGGTGTCGGCAAATATGCTGGCACAAGCAACAGACAGCATACAGCAGTATGGCCGGAGTATTACGGTTGACTGGAAAGAATCCACTACTGCAGGAGGAATGGTGACAGCAGGGCAATTATCTCATAAAACGAGCATTAATCCTTCTAATTCATTGTTTGGTTCTGTGTCGGGACTATATGTGTTGCAGAATGCCGGAAGTTCCTGGGCAGATGGTGCTACTATGTATATACGTGGTTTGGGGACCACCAATAGTAAAAGTCCGTTGATATTGATTGATGGCTTTGTGCGTTCCATATCAGACTTGACTGTACAGGAAATAGAATCAGTGTCTGTTTTGAAAGACGCCGCTGCTTTAGCACTGTATGGGATACGAGGAGCTAACGGGGTGGTTTATGTTACCACGAAACGTGGAAAGGTTGGCAAACCGGTCATTAATTTCAATTATGAGTTTAATATGGGGACTCCTGTCCGTTTGCCGGAGATGGTAGATGGATATACTTATGCTCAAGCTTTGAATGAAGGTCTGAAAAACGATCAACTCACTCCCCGTTACATCCAGCGTGAACTGGACGCGTTTAGAGATCGCACTTATCCGGATTTTTATCCGGACGTAGATTGGTGGGGAGAGGCTTTGCGGAATCATAGTTTGGGTCATAATACGAACTTCTCTATTCAAGGAGGCGGTGACAAAGTGCAATATTATGCACAGTTGAATTATTTGAATGATCAGGGAATTCTGAGGCCGACCAATGATAATGAAGATTACTCCACGCAGTTTAAATTCTCAAAGTTGAATATACGGACTAATCTTGATATACAGGCTACTAAGACAACGAAGGTACAGCTAAGTATGTTAGGTAACTTTTCGGAACACAATCGTCCCGGTGCACAGATAGATGATATTTTCACAGCTTTGTATCAGGTCCCTTCAGGAGCGTTTCCTGTTAAAACAAAGAACGATGTATGGGGAGGTTCTACTATTTATTCCAACAATCCAATTGCTCTTATTTCGGGTAAGGGATATGCGCGTTCACAAAATCGTGCTTTGCATGCCGATATGAATATTCAGCAGGATTTGAGTGCTCTTGCTTCCGGACTATTTGTTTCTGTTCGGGTGGGACTTGACAGCGATGCCAGTTACTGGGATTCCAATACTCGTGATTTTGCTTACGAATCTTTAGTGAAAGGATGGGATGGAGAAGAAGACCAATATAAAAAATTGCGTAATGAATCTTCCTTGAATTTTAGTAGCAGTACGGGAGAAATTGTTCGCCGCTTTAACTTTAATGCCCAATTGAATTATGATAGAAATTGGGGAGTACATCGGCTGAATACTGTTTTACTTTATGCCATGGATCGTATGGACCGTGATGGACAGAATGCATCTCGGGCCTATATGGATGTGGTTGGGCAGGCACATTATAGTTATAAGAACCGTTATTTGCTTGATTTTGCTTTATCCGGTTCGGCGTCCAGTGTTTTAGAACCGAATCACCGTTGGGGGATGTTTCCGTCAATAGGACTTGGTTGGATTCTTTCGGAAGAAAGTTGGATGAAAGGAAAATCGGTTGATTTCTTAAAATTAAGAGCGTCTTATGGTATAGCCGGAAGGGCGGATTTTGGTATAAATCTGTATAAGTATTATATGGGAAGTGGTAACAGTTATTATTTCAAAGATACTCCGGCCAGCCAAAGTGGCATGACTGAGAAGCAGATTGCTGTGGACGGACTTACTTATGAAAAGTCGCATAAGTTGAATGTTGGCTTGGATTTCATGGCGTGGAAAAAGTTTTCATTAACTATTGATGGATATTATGATCATCGGACAGATATTCTGGTTGATGGTGGTAATGCGATTTCTTCTGTATTCGGAATGACTGTTCCCAAGCGTAATGATGGTATTGTCAATAGTTATGGAGTGGAATTAATGGCAGGGTGGAATGACCGGATAGGTGAGTTCAGTTATCAGATAGGCGGACAATTCTCGTTCAATCGGAGTAAAATTATCAATATGAATGAGGAATACCGTCCGTATGATTATCTGGAACGTACAGGGCATCGTGTCGGTCAACTATTTGGTTATGAAGTAGAGGGAATCTATAAGAATCAGGAAGAAATAGATCAACGTGAGGTAAAACAGTATTTATCAGAGGTACACTCCGGTGATTTAAAACTCAAAGATCAGAATGGCGATAAACGGATTGATCAATATGATCAAGTTGCTATGGGATATAATGCTATATGTCCGGAGATTTATTATGGCTTTAATTTAGGTGCTGAATACAAAAGGTTGGGAATTTTGGCGCAATTTCAGGGAGTGGCCAATTATAGCCAGGTGTTAAATACACGGAGTGTATATCGCCCGTTGATTAATAACAATACAATTTCCAGGTATTATTGGGAAAATCGTTGGAGTGAAAATAATCCGAACGGAACCTTACCCAGACTAACCACATTGGGATCAGCCAATAATTATAATAATAACTCATTATGGGTGGCAGATGCTTCATTTTTGAAGTTACGGACATTAGAAGTTTATTATCGATTACCCGATAAATGGTTACGTAAGCAGAACGTTGTAAAATCCGTGAAGTTTTATGTTCGCGGACACGATCTGTTATGTTTGGACGGTATTGATATTGCTGATCCGGAGGCATTGGGAGCTACTCATCCTGCGATGAAACAATATACATTTGGTTTTAATTTACAATTCTAAATTGAAGAGACAATGATGAAAAAAATAAGGACTAAAAATATAATACTGCTTCTATCTTTATTGATGATGACAGGGTGTGATTTTATGGATTGCGACGAGTCTGATAACTTTACCAAACAAGAGGTGCTTGATAGCTATACTCGTGTGAAGCAATTGGTAACCAATGTATATGGCTTCTTAAAGGCAGACTTTTGTTCCATAGACGGAGCTATGCTGGATGCAGCTACGGATGATGCTGTTCATATTTACAACTCTTCTAATATCCAACGGTTTGTGGACGGTACATGGTCTGCCAATAATTTGGTGGATAATGTGTGGGCACATTATTACGAAGGAATTCGTGCTGCCAATTTCTATTTGAAAGAGACTGCCGGACTGACATTTGATGAATGGAAATATTCGGATGATTATGAGGATATAATGAAAGAGTTTACTAATTATCAATATGAAGTTCGTTTTCTTAGAGCTTATTTCTATTTTGAATTAATCAAACGTTATCGTAATATTCCTTTTGTCCTAAATGTTTTGTCGCAAGATGAAGCGAACGGAGTAAATTCTGAATCCTATGAAAAGATTGCTAAATTTATTGTGGATGAGTGTTCGGAACTTACTCATATCTTACCTGTAGATTATAATAATTTCAGTGCGAAAGAAAAAGGACGTGTTACGAGAGCAGCCGCTATGGCATTAAAGTCACGTGTTACTTTGTATATGGCTAGTCCCTTGTTTTCGGAGAATAGTGAGGACAAATGGAAGCTGGCTGCAGAAGCTGCTTATGATATTATAAAACAGAAAGATGATTTAGGCTTAGATTTAGTTCCTTATCCTCAGATATTTAATGATGAAAATAATAAAAAAGCAGAGGTTATATTGTATCGTCCGACAGGAGAGAGTGGGAGCTTTGAAAAAGCTAATTATCCTATTGGGGTCGAGGGTGGAAAGACATCTACTTGTCCGACACAAAACTTGATGGAAGCATATGATATGAAAGACGGTACTCCTTTTGTATGGGATGACCATCAGGCAAATCCGTATGATAATCGTGATCCTCGTATGAAATATACGATTGTTTGCAATGGAATGAAATGGCCTGTAGATCCTGTGGAAATATGGGAAGGAGGAGCAAACGGACTGCCACTGCAGAATGCCACCACGACAGGATATTATTTGAAAAAGTATGTAAATAATACGATTAGTTTCGAAGCTGGTAGCACTGTTACGAAAAAACAGCATAATTGGGTGTTATTCCGTTATGGTGAGATTTTGCTTAATTATGCAGAAGCTATGATTAATGCCTTTCATAACCCCAATTATAAAGATGCAGTTTATAATATGAGTGCACGTGAAGCGGTGAATCTGGTTCGTGGTCGTACGAATATTGCGTTGCCCGGACTTCCGTCGGATATTACAGAACAGGATTTCGTGAAACGCCTGAAGAATGAGCGTCGTGTTGAATTGGCTTTTGAAGGTCATCGTTTTTGGGATGTCCGTCGTTGGAAGGAACTGAAAGAGACGGCTAATATATATGGGGTAAAAATAACGAAGAATAATGAGACTATCAATTATGAGAAATTCCTGCTCGAAACTCGTGTGGTAACAGATAATATGTATTTTTATCCTATACCAAATACTGAACGTTTTAAAAATATGAATCTGGGACAGAATCCCGGGTGGTAATTATGAAACTATTGGAGTGTCTCTCCGATAGGAGAGAATGCTCCAATAGCATGTTTTTAACTATGGCGATGTGGAATCGGTATTACCTTAATTGAAAAAGGATAGAAGATTTGAGACTTTGTTGAAAAAAATTAAGAGAAAAGCCCACGAAGAGTAAGACTTTTCTCTTAATTTATAAAGAGTGACATTCACTGAATATCCCGAATTATTCAGCTACAGTTTCTGTTGCAGTGCTATCAGCATTCAAAGAATCTGCTGCTGCGGCTGCTGCTTGTTCTGCTTCAAGAGCTGCTGCTTCTACTGCTGCGATTGAGTCAGCAATACGGATAGAATCTGCAGTTGCTTTTGCTGCGTCAGCTGCTTTGTTACCACATGATGCGAATGATACTGCTACGATAGCTACGGCCATCAAAACTAATTTTTTCATTTTCTTTGCTTTTTAAAAACGTAATACAATCAATTGCTTTATTAAAACGGTGCAAAGGTATGCACTTTTTCAATAGGTTGTTCTCGAAATGCCAACTTTTTTTATATATTTTTTTCTAACTAACCCCTTTTTCTTCTCTTTTATATGTTTTAGAACATGCTAATCGACAGCAATACTGTTATATAAGTATCTTTTTATGCTTCTTTTAGGAGTTTTTTCAAATTCTGTTGGGTAAAGCTGGATTCTACTGATTTTTTCATAAGCGGCTACATTGCTGTTCAGGTTCTTAAGATTCTCATCCATGATTGTTTTCAGGCTATCGGGGTTGTTTAACCCGAGAGAATCCAATGCTTCATAATCGGCATAAACGAGTGCTACTAATTTTTTGTTGCGCTCGATAACGAGACTTTCAAGAATGAAAGGCAGGTTGTTCAGTTTTGTTTCCAACTCTTCAGGGAAAATATTCTGCCCGTTTGAACTTAAGATCATGGTCTTGAGTCGTCCCCGGATAAAAATATTCCCGTTGTTGTCCATGCTGCCGAGGTCACCGGTACGTAACCAACCGTCCTGAGTGAACACCTCCTGTGTTGCTTTTGGGTTTTTGTAATATCCCACCATCACGTTCTCTCCCCGAACCTGAATCTCTCCGGTTTCTGCTTCCGGATTTTCTTTATAGATACGTGCTTCCATTATATCCAGAACTTTTCCGGAAGAGCCTGCTATGAATTCATCCCAAGGAGCATAGCTGATCAGTGGTCCGCATTCCGTCATGCCGTAACCGATAGTAAAAGGGAATTTAATTTTATGGAAGAATTCTTCTACTTCTTTGTCCATAGCAGCCCCGCCGATAATGATTTCCTTAAACCGGCCTCCCAATGCATCCATTAGTCTTTTGCGTATCTGGTTGTATATCTGGGTATCGAGCAGAGGAATATTGAGTGCCCACTTCATTCCTTTTTTATTAATGAGCGGCTGGATGATATTCTTATATATCTTTTCGATTACTAGCGGGACAGTAATAATAAGGTTGGGTTTCACTTCCTCAAAAGCCTTCATTATGATTTTAGGAGAAGGAGTTTTTCCAAGCAAAGTGACATGAGTGCCGACAGCGGTTGCTGTCAGAAAGTCGAATGCACAGCCATATGCATGAGCAAGTGGGAGGAAAGAAAGCACTTTGTCTCCTTTTTTAAGAAGTTCGGTACGGATTCCGAAAGTGACATTGCCGGCAAGGTTGTTTCCCGTCAGCATCACTCCTTTGCTAAAACCGGTGGTCCCGGAAGTGTAGTTTAATAGCATCACCTTGTCATTAGATAAAGTGGTGTATTGAATATCTTCACGAGTAAATCCTTTCGGATACAAAGAATGCATTTCTTTATCGGTATTTTTCAGAAACTTCTGTATGGTTTCTCCGTCACGCTGATAAAGACACCGGAAATCAGTCAGTGAGAATACTCCCCGTAATCCTGCTAGTTTTTCCTCTTCCAGATTGTCCCAAATGCTGTCACTGGTGAACAAAAATACGGATTCAGAATGATTAACGATATGATGAACATCGTTAGGCGTGAAATCTTGGAGGATAGGGACAATAATTGCTCCGTACGTGATGGTTGCCATATAGGCGATGCACCAATGAGCGTTGTTTTTGCCGATAACTGAAATCTTATCCCCTCTGCGAAGACTACAATGTTTGAATAACAGATGTAAACGGGCGATTTTTTCAGCTACTTCCCCATAAGTATATTGGGTATTTTCTCCATAATCTGTATAACAAGGTAGATCCCAATTTTCACGAAAACTATTTTCGTATAGTTTAATGAAATTCTCTTTAATCATTGCACGCTTTTTAGTGAATTGTGCAAAAGTAGGAATAAACTTTCGTATCCAAAAGTGTTTTACTAATAATAATGTGTAACTTTGCAAAGTTAATGTGTTTATAACAGCTTATGATAGATACTACTGTATTTCAAAATAAGACAGCCGTTTATTATACTTTAGGCTGCAAATTAAATTTTTCAGAGACTTCAACTATCGGTAAAATTCTGCGTGAAGCAGGAGTTCGGACTGTGCGCAAAGGAGAGAAAGCGGATATCTGTGTGATAAATACCTGTTCGGTAACGGAGATGGCAGATAAGAAATGTCGGCAGGCTATTCATCGCCTGGTAAAACAGCATCCTGACGCTTTTGTGGTAGTGACCGGATGTTATGCGCAATTGAAGCCTGGTGACGTAGCAAAGATAGATGGAGTAGATATAGTGCTGGGAGCGGAACAGAAGGGAGAACTGCTTCAATATCTGGGCGACCTCCAAAAGCATGAAAAAGGAGAAGCCATCACTACTGCAACCAAAGATATCCGTTCATTCTCTCCTTCGTGTTCAAGGGGAGACCGTACCCGTTTCTTTTTGAAGGTACAGGATGGATGTGATTATTTTTGTTCTTATTGCACGATTCCTTTTGCCCGGGGACGAAGTCGTAACGGGACCATTGATTCCATGGTTAAGCAGGCCCGTCAGGCGGCGGCTGAAGGAGGAAAGGAAATTGTTTTGACCGGAGTGAATATCGGAGATTTTGGTAAAACAACTGGAGAGAGTTTCTTTGATCTGGTAAAAGCGTTGGATCAGGTAGATGGAATCGAACGCTATCGTATATCTTCTATAGAACCTAATTTGTTGACTGATGAGATCATTGAATTTGTAGCTCACTCCCGTAGTTTTATGCCCCATTTCCATATTCCTTTGCAGTCTGGTTGTGATGAGGTTTTAGAGTTAATGCGTCGTCGTTATGATACGGCTCTTTTTGCTTCGAAAGTAAAGAAGATAAAAGAGGTGATGCCAGATGCTTTTATCGGTGTGGATGTAATTGTGGGGACTCGTGGTGAAACGCCCGGATATTTTGAACAAACTTATCAGTTTCTTGAGGGGCTGGATGTGACACAGTTGCATGTGTTTAGTTATTCCGAACGTCCTGGAACGCAAGCCTTAAAAATTGAATATGTGGTTTCTCAGGAAGAGAAACATCAGCGTAGTCAACGTTTATTGACACTGTCGGATCAAAAAACGCAGACCTTTTATGCCCGTCATATTGGGCAGATAATGCCGGTTCTGATGGAAAAACCGAAGACGGGTGCTCCGATGCATGGATTTACGGAGAACTATATACGTATAGAGGTGGAAAGCAATGATTCATTGGATAATAGGGTGGTCAATGTATGTTTGGGAGATTTTAATGAAGAGATGACAGCACTTAGAGGTACAATTCTGATATAAGTATGGGAACAAAACTTATTTACTGGTTGGTATATAGTGGGATGTGGCTGTTTTCGGCACTTCCGTTCCGGGTTTTGTATATGTTCTCGGATTTGAATTATCTGCTGATGTATCATATTGGAAAATATCGTCGGAAAGTAGTTCGGGGAAACCTGTTGAGATCATTCCCGGAAAAAACTGATGCCGAGAGATTGCAGATAGAACGCAAATTCTATCGCTATCTGTCGGATTATATGCTTGAAGATTTGAAATTGTTGCATATGTCTGCCGAAGAGCTTTGTGTGAGAATGACTTATAAGAATACGGAACAATATCTGGAACTGACTGAAAAGTACGGAGGCATTATTGTGATGATTCCTCATTATGCCAATTATGAATGGTTGATTGGCATGGGTGCAATCATGAAACCCGGAGATGTTCCTGTGCAGGTTTATAAACCGTTGAGAGATCAATATCTGGATAAACTTTTTAAGCGTATCCGATCTCGTTTCGGAGGATATAATATTCCCAAACATTCTACTGCACGCGAAGTTATTAAGTTGAAGCGTGATGGGAAAAAAATGGTAGTCGGTCTGATTACCGACCAATGGCCCAGCGGATTTGATAGATATTGGACTACTTTTTTAGGGCAGGAGACTGCTTTTCTGAATGGTGCCGAGCGTATTGCTAAAATGATGAATTTCCCTATTTTCTATTGCGAACTGAGTAAGAGACGCAGAGGATATTGTGAAGCGGAATTCAAACTAATGACGGAGACGCCGAAAGAAACCAAGGAAGGAGAAATCACTGAAATGTTTGCTCACCGATTGGAGCTGACGATTCGTAGGGAACCGGCATATTGGTTGTGGTCTCATAAACGCTGGAAATTAACCAGAGAGGAAGCTGAACAACAGGAAGAATTGAACAAGAAGAAAGGACAGCAATGAAAGTTTCAGTTGTAATCTTGAATTGGAACGGGTGTGATATGCTCCGTACTTTTCTTCCGTCCGTTGTCCGCTATTCGAAAGGGGAGGGGATGGAGGTTTGTGTGGCTGATAATGGCTCTACGGACGGTTCTGTGACATTGCTTCAGCAGGAATTTCCTTCTGTCAAAACGATTGTGCTCGATCGGAATTATGGCTTTGCAGACGGATACAATTTGGTATTACAGCAGGTCGATGCGGAATATGTAGTGCTTTTGAATTCGGATGTCGAGGTGACGGAGCATTGGCTGGAACCAATGGTTGCTTATCTGGATGCTCACCCGGAGGTGGCTGCCTGTCAGCCGAAAATACGGAGCCGGCGACACAAAGCATATTTCGAATATGCTGGGGCAGCCGGTGGTTTTATAGATAGATACGGTTACCCTTTCTGTCGGGGGCGTATTATGGGCGTTGTGGAGAAGGATGAAGGTCAGTACGATACAGTGATTCCCGTTTTCTGGGCGACGGGGGCAGCCCTGTTTATCCGACGCGCTGATTATATGAATGCCGGAGGATTGGATGGACGTTTTTTTGCACACATGGAGGAAATAGATTTGTGCTGGCGACTCCGTTCACGAGGGCGTGAAATAGTCTGTGTGCCTCAAAGTGTTGTCTATCATGTGGGGGGAGCTACCCTTAAAAAAGAGAATCCTCATAAGACTTTCCTTAATTTCCGTAATAATCTTGTCATGCTTTATAAGAATCTTCCACAGGAGGAGTTAAATAAAGTGATGCGTATCCGGGCCTGTCTTGATTATGTGGCAGCGTTTCGTTTCTTGTTGCAGGGGCATTGGGGCAATGCTCGTGCTGTCATGCGTGCACGGAAAGAGTATCGACAGCTACGTCCTTCATTTTTTTGGTCTCGTGAAGAAAATAGGAGAAAAAAAACGTTGAATTCAATACCTGAACGAATAAAAAGTAGTATCTTGTGGCAGTTTTATGTGAGAGGATGCAAAAGATTCTCTCAATTGTCGGATTTAAAAGGATAGCAAATGGAAGCAAAGATTAGAAGAGGCATCGGGCTGGTAGCGCATGATGCGATGAAAAAAGATCTCATCGAATGGGTATTGTGGAACTCGGAACTGTTGATGGGAAATAAATTCTATTGTACAGGTACTACCGGTACTTTGATCCTGGAAGCATTGAAAGAGAAGCACCCTAATGAAGAATGGGATTTTACGATTTTAAAATCAGGTCCGTTGGGTGGTGACCAACAGATGGGATCACGTATTGTGGATGGACAGATTGACTATCTTTTTTTCTTCACTGACCCAATGACACTGCAACCGCATGATACGGATGTGAAGGCATTAACCCGCTTGGCTGGTGTAGAAAATATTGTTTTTTGTTGTAATCGTTCTACGGCGGATCATATTATTTCCAGTCCGTTATTTATGGATCCAGGTTACGAACGCATTCATCCGGACTATTCCGGCTATACAAAGCGGTTCCAAAATAAACCTGTGGTGACAGAGGCGGTAGAATCGGTAAATAGAAGGAAAAAGAAAAGAAAGTAAGCCGGATAGTTTCCGGCTGTGAAAATAACAGTAGATTTTGCTTAAAAAAGGAAGGCGGATGATACGGATTATGTTATTGATACCTTAGTTCCTGCTGCAGTGTAGCTCAATTCCTGCGGACTCTATATCTGCTCCCATCGGTGGATTTCGTTTGGAAAGCTGGAGTTCTATTTCTTCAATACAGAGGAATTGGTCAAAGAGTTTTTGTATAATCCGTCCGCTAACGTGTTCCAGCAATTTTGAGGGAACAGCCATTTCATTTTTTATCACCTGATGTATTTCGGCATAGTTGACAGTGTCGGCAACTTCGTCTGTCTGGGTCGCTTTGCTGATATTCACTTTCACTTTCAGGTCAATGATATATTCATTTCCAATTAGATTTTCTTGCGGTGTAACTCCATGATAGGCGTAACAACGAATTCCTTTCAAAAGAATATAGCTACTGTTTATTTTCATATACTGTCTTTTTAGTGTAATCTTCCTGTGTATTTTATCAGTTCACAAATCTTATCATTGAGCGTTTTTGCTTTCATCAACTGCTCCAATGTGAGGTGCATCCGGTATCTCCAATAATTTCGCGGATTTGACGGAACATTGATTCGTTCTTCTGTCACATTCGGGTTTCTCCATTTCTCGTCTATCGATAACCAGTCCTGGAAAGATAAGATACAGAGAATAGAGTTACTATTGAGATGATTGCGTACGATTTCCTCGCATAGCTCCGGAGTCGCACTTGTCGGTGCGGTGCCGTAGTGCCCTAATGTTGTATTATAGTATCGTTGGGTCTGTTGATAATCTTCTTCCCACCAGCCTCGCAGAGTAGACATGTCGTGGGTAGAGATTGTGCAGACAGACCGGTATGGATACTCATTCAAATTCCCGAATTCATACATTGGATTTTTAGGCATCCGTTGAATTTCCAAGCTAAGAATACGGAGATCGTTCATCACTGATGATACACAAGCGGGGATCATTCCCAAATCCTCTCCACAAACCAACATACGGGTTGATTGTGTCAGTTGGGGTAACTTCTTCATGGCCTGTTGATACCAGAACTCATTGTGTCGATGATAATAATACTGGTCGTATAGTTTGTTAAAGGCCTTTTTCTCTTCTTCGTTTAGTAATCGGAATACGTAATCCCGTTGTACACCGATGCGGGGATGATACTTTCCTTTCTCTTTTTTGTCCGCAATAAATAAAACGTTGCTGATTAACGAATAAAGTCCTTCCCGAATCCAGATACTATCTTCATCATTTCTGCCGGCAAAGAATTGTTCTACTTCCCGCTGTGTCTCGAATCCCGGCTTCATGCGATAGGTACCGGAGTCGCCAACTAATTGGAGGAAGTTTTGTTTTACTAGATTGGTATGTGGTCCGAACAGCTGTCCAAGGAAAGATTCATGAATGGATGGGATCAGGTATTCATCCCGAAACGTGAGACCGTAACTTTCGATTTCTTCCCGGCTCATTGGGAGAGAAGGATCAAACTGACCTAGCAATCCGTGTACGGAGTGCATTGGTATTTCCCAGATACGGAAGAATCCGAGAATATGGTCGATTCGGTAAGCATCGAAGTATTCCGCCATTTTCTGGAAACGCTTCATCCACCAGCGGTAACCGTCTTTTTCCATGACATCCCAGTTATATGTGGGGAATCCCCAGTTTTGTCCGTTGATGGAGAAATCATCGGGGGGAGCACCGGCTTGTCCGTTGAAATTGAAATAATGGGGTTCTGTCCAGGCTTCCACACTGTTGCGGCTGATTCCGATTGGAATATCTCCCTTTAATACGACACCCTGTTGGCGGGCATATTCGGTCGCAGATCGCAATTGCAGGTGCAGATGATACTGAATATAGTAATACAATGAGATATGAGGATAATCTGCACTTTCCGGCCGGCACATTTTTTCTATATCTTTCGCATCATAAAGGGAGTGCCTCGGCCATTTGCGGAAATTGGGCGTTTTGTAAGCATCGCGCAGATAGCTGAAGACTGCGTAGGGTTGCAGCCATTCTCTGTTGGTCTCAAAGAAGTCTTTGAAACCTTTGGAAGCCAAAACCTTTTCTCCTTCTTGGCGGAATAGCAAGTTGAAAAACTCCCATTTGGTCTGGTTGACTGCTTCATAATCAATAGTAGGCAGGCTGTTCAGTTCCTGCTGCTTTTTACTGAATTTCGATGCAGCTTCTTTGTCTTTCAGAGTTCCCATTTGCCTGATATCCGCGTACATCGGGTGGAAGGCATAAATGGAAATGCTGTTATAGGGGTAAGAATCAGTCCATGTGTGAGTCATGGTGGTGTCGTTGACCGGTAAAATCTGAATGACTTTTTGATGAGTGCGCACTGCCCAGTCAATCATGCGTTTCAAGTCACCAAAATCACCTACTCCAAAACTTTTCTCAGATTTTAAAGAGAATACAGGTATAGCGATTCCCGCACCTTTCCAGACGGGAGTGTCGAAATATACATACCGGTCGGAGATCACGAGCGTTTCGTTTGTCCTCAGCTCCGGATCTGCCAAATAACGGTTGGGATTTTTCTCCCAGCAGTCCGCCTTTTTTTCTTGTTTGTTGTAGAGGATGAATTTGTATTCCAGCGGATATTTTAGTTTGCTGGCATCCAGTTCTATCTGCCACTCCGGAAAATTGGCATCACTCATAAGAACCGCTTTGTCCGGGTCCCAATGACCTAATGATTTCTGGTTACCACAAATCGCCAGACAATCATTTCTGTTGATATGCGGGGCATAGGCTTTGATAACCAGTCCCTTCTTATAACTTTGCGGGATATTCTCTTTCTCGGGATGTGCCAGTAAGGCTTCTGTAAAAGCAGAACTATAAAGATATAATTGTTCCGGGATATTTTTCCAACAATCATTGATTCTGTATCGCTTTCTGGAAGTACCTGATATGAAAAGGGATCTCGGAAAACTGTCCCATTCCTTGCGGATAACGATTCCGTTTTGTTCTATCTGGTAGCTGTAATTGATAGACATCCCTTCTTGGGGGACTTCAAGCTCAACTTCCGTCGTCCAATAGATGCCATCGGTGGTGCGTAAAGGTATTGATTCCGGAAATAAACCGGAAATTTTTACTTCTTCTCCCCAGCTGGTGCGATATTCAATATTAAATGATAGAATCATATATATTAGATTTTAATTGTATATGTAAAACACTGCAAGTATAAGACATTTTTTTGAATAAAAAATAAAAGGAGCCGCACCGGGCTCCTTTTAATCTTTTGTTTATATATTAATTAACATACATAGGACCATTACCCACACCTGGAAGCACCGCAAGTAGTACAAATCAGACAGCCTTCCTGATAAACCAATGTCTCATTGCCACAGTTCGGGCATTTCTTTCCTTTGGCTTCCGTACCATCCTGAATATACTTCTTCAATGCACGTTCCACACCGTTTTTCCAAGTATTGATACTTTCACTGTTCAATTGGAGAGAGCCAACCAGCTTGATAACCTGTTCAATCGGCATCCGGTAGCGGAGTACGCCGGAAATCAATTTTGCATAGTTCCAGTATTCTTTGTTGAACTTCTCTGACAATCCTTCAATGGTCGTCTTATATCCGCGTTTGTTCTCGAATTGGAAGTCGTAACGTTTGGTTCCGTCTTCATCTACATTTTTGATGATACGTCCGCAAGTCACGCTCTTAGGCAACAAGATACCTTCATCATCATCTTGCAAACCTGTGAATATTTCATAAGGGTGTCCATCCAATAATCCGACAAAAGCCACCCATTTTTCCTTGTTGTTTTGGAAACGGACAACATCTGCTTCCAATATTCTCGGGCGTACCTCTACAACCGTAGGCGGTTTGCAAGGAGGCAGCTCCTCTTTCTTTTCCTTATTCGATTTAGTAGAAATCAAAACTCCGGAGCGTGATCCGTCGCGATATACAGTGCAGCCTTTACAGCCGGATTTCCATGCTTCTACATACAGGCGGTTTACTAAATCCTCGTCTACATCGTTCGGCAGATTGATCGTCACGCTGATGGAGTGGTCTACCCATTTCTGGATCCTTCCCTGCATCTTCACCTTCATCAACCAGTCGACATCGTTGGAAGTTGCTTTGTAATAAGGAGATTTGGCTACCAGTTCGTCAATTTCTTCTTGGGAATAGCGCTTTGTCGGATCATATCCGTTAGCTTCCATCCAAGTCACAAACTTGTGATGGAATACGATATATTCTTCAAATGCATCTCCGGTTTCGTCTACAAAGTCTACATGTACATTCGTATCATTCGGATTAACCTTTCTTCTGCGTTTGTAGACTGGCAGGAATACAGGCTCGATACCCGAAGTGGTCTGCGTCATCAGACTGGTGGTTCCGGTTGGAGCAATTGTCAGACAGGCAATATTGCGGCGACCGTATTTCTTCATATCTTCATACAGTTCCGGGTCAGCTGCTGCCAAGCGTTGGATGAACGGGTTGTTCTGTTCACGCTCACTGCTGTATATTTCGAAAGCCCCACGTTCTTTGGCCATTTCCACAGAAGAACGGTATGCGCCGAGAGCTATTGTCTTGTGTACTTTCTCAGAGAATTCCGTCGCTTCTTCCGTTCCATAGCGTAATCCCAAAGCAGCGAGCATATCGCCTTCTGCCGTGATGCCTACACCCGTACGGCGACCTTGTCCACTCTTTTTATATATTTTCTCCCAAAGCGTGCGTTCCGCATGTTTTACTTCTTCATTTTCCGGATCTTCGTCAATCTTGTCCATGATACGTTCGATCTTCTCGAGCTCGAGGTCGATAATGTCATCCATGATACGTTGGGCGAGAGCTACGTGCTTTTGGAACAAATCAAAATCAAAATAAGCATCCGGCTTGAATGGATTCACCACATAAGAATATAGATTGATAGCCAACAGGCGGCATGAATCGTAAGGACATAGGGGAATTTCTCCGCATGGATTGGTAGATACAGTTCTGTAGCCTAGATCTGCATAGCAATCTGGCACGGATTCACGGATAATTGTATCCCAGAACAGGACACCCGGTTCTGCTGATTTCCATGCATTATGAACAATCTTTTTCCATAAGGTAGAAGCGTCGATCTCTTTGGTAAATGTCGGTTTGGCAGAATCGATAGGATATTGCTGTACATACGGCTTTTTATCTACGGCAGCCTGCATGAAAGCATCGTCCAGTTTGACAGAAACATTTGCTCCGGTCACTTTGCCTTCAGTCATCTTAGCGTCAATGAATGCTTCTGAATCCGGATGCTTGATGGATACACTCAACATCAATGCACCGCGACGTCCGTCTTGAGCTACCTCACGAGTCGAATTCGAATAACGTTCCATAAACGGAACAAGACCGGTAGAAGTCAGTGCCGAGTTTTTAACGGGAGAACCTTTCGGACGAATGTGCGATAAGTCATGACCTACTCCACCGCGTCTTTTCATCAATTGTACCTGTTCTTCGTCGATTTTGATGATAGCGCCGTAAGAGTCGGCTGCACCATCCACTCCAATAACGAAGCAGTTGGATAGTGATGCAACTTGATAGTCGTTACCGATGCCTGTCATTGGGCTACCTTGGGGAACGATGTACTTGAAGTGATCTAATAAATCATACAGTTCTTTGGCTGTCAATGCATTCGGATACTTCGATTCTATGCGTGCCACTTCATTTGCAATTCTCCAATGCATGTCTTTCGGGGACTTTTCATAGATGTTACCGAAAGAATCCTTTACTGCGTATTTGTTTACCCAAACCCTTGCAGCAAGCTCGTCGCCTTGAAAATATCGTAAAGATTCTTCATAGGCTTCGTCGTAAGAATAAATCTGTTTTTCCACGATTCAATTTATGCTAAATCTTATTTTTAATAAGTAATGTGTAGAAGTTTACTTACCGTTAACAAATGTGTCCGCAAAGCTAAGAATGTTTTTTCATCTATCCAAATGAAAATGAAATAATTTATTAACAGGTTGTAAGTTTTCTATTCGTTGATGCTAAGTGCTTGATAAACAAATGGAAGCGAACTTTGTTTAAAGGTTAAAGTTTTCCAAAAAGAAAACTATTCTATTGGAATAGTGTGGTGAAATGTTTTTTCCTTTTTATATCTTTGCAAAAAAAAGATATGTTTGAAACCGTAAAGAACAGAAGAACTATCCGAAAATATCTACCTAAAGATATAAATTCGAGTTTGTTAAATGATTTGCTCGAAACCTCTTTCCGTGCTTCTACGATGGGGGGGATGCAACTTTATAGTGTAGTTGTGACTCGTGATGCAGAAATGAAAGAAAAACTTTCGCCTGCCCATTTCAATCAGCCTATGGTTAAAAACGCACCGGTTGTATTGACTTTCTGTGCTGATTTCCGTCGTTTCAGCAAATGGTGTGAACAACGGAAAGCCGTGCCCGGCTATGATAATTTAATGTCTTTTATGAATGCGTCCATGGATACTTTGCTCGTTGCTCAGACTTTCTGTACACTGGCAGAAGAAATAGGACTCGGCATTTGTTATCTGGGGACTACCACTTATAATCCTCAAATGATTATCGATATTCTTCAACTGCCAGAATTGGTATTTCCTCTTACAACAATAACGGTAGGATACCCGGATGGTATTCCCGCCCAAGTCGACCGTTTACCTTTGGAAGCTGTTGTGCACAACGAAAAATATCACGACTATACAGAGGAAGAGATCGATAAGCTCTATGCTTACAAAGAATCATTGCCGGAGAATAAGCAGTTTGTCGAGGAAAATGAAAAAGAGACGTTGGCTCAGGTTTTCACAGATGTGCGTTATACAAAGAAAGATAACGAATTTATGTCTGAAAACCTATTGAAAGTACTCCGCCAACAAGGCTTCTTGAAAGAGTGATGAACGTTTAGTGATTAGTGATTAACGACTTTAAGCATTATAAATGCACAGCTTATTAATCACTGATCACTATTTTAGTTTCTCTTTTTCAGTAACGATTCTATTTCCTGCACTTCTGCATGAAAGCTCTTGTCTACCTCTAATTGTCCTTTTACGGTTTTGCAGGCGTGAAGTACCGTTGCATGGTCTTTGTTACCGATGAACTTGCCTATCTTGGAAGTTGAAAAGTCGGTGTGATTTTTAGCTAAATACATGGCGATCTGTCGTGCTTGAACGACCTCTCTTTTTCTGGATTTTGTATGTATGGCAGACGGCTCCAGATCGAAATGCTTGCATACCACTTGGAGAATATCGTCAATGGTGATAGCTTTCGTTTCGTTGTGAACCACTCCATGTACAATGTGTTGTGCCAAATCCAGATCTATTTCCTTATTGAAAATAGTAGAACGAGCCATGATGGCGATGACGATACCTTCTAAATCACGTACACTCTCATTCACATTTTCAGCAATATAGTCAATCACTTCTGCCGGGAATTGTAATCCGTCACGGTGTATCTTGTTGCGCAGAATATCTTTGCGAAGTTCTACGGTCGGCTTTTCAAGTTCGGCTACCATACCCCATTTGAAGCGGGTCAGGAGACGTTCTTCGATACCTTGCAACAATACAGGAGCGCGGTCCGAAGTCAATATGAGCTGTTTGCCATTCTGGTGTAAATGATTGAAGATATGGAAGAAGTTGTTTTGCGTCTTAGTGACACCGGCAAACTCCTGGATATCATCAATAATTAATACATCGATCGTCTGATAAAAATTAATAAAGTCGTTGGTCGTGTTATTGCGTACAGAATCTGTATATTGCACCTGAAACAAATGTGCCGAAACGTACAACACTCTTTTTTCTGGATAAATTTCTTTGATTTTCGTGCCTATTGCATTTGCCAGATGTGTCTTTCCCACTCCAGATGCTCCATAAAGAAACAGCGGATTGAAAGCGGTCCCTCCCGGCTTTTGTGCTACAGCTTCTGCTACACTTCTTGATAGTTTATTGCTGTATCCTTCAATGAAGTTCTCAAAGTTATAATTAGGATTCAAATGCGGATCCAGATCCTGAACAGCAGGGGCCTGTAGGAAATCGGGAGCTTTGTTTCCTCCTCCGGTTATGCTTTTAGGGGTAACAGCTGTAGAACGATTACTTGCTTCAAGATTCACCGTTTGATTCGGAATCGAAGTCTTGTCCACCATGACGTTGTACATCAACTTGGTGCCTTCGCCAATAACCTTATATAATGTCTTGCGTATTAGATCTACGAATCTCTCCTCCAGAATTTCATAAAAAAACTGGCTAGGGATCTGTATGATCAAAGTTTTGTCCTCATATTTCAATGGAACAATCGGGGCAAACCAAGTGTTATATGTCGTATCGGGAACATTGTCTTTAATTATTTCAAGACAGCGGTTCCAAAGTACGACATGATTTGATTCAATCATAGTAACTTTTAATACATTTATTAATTAAGCAAAACTTCTACATTGCAAAATTCGGAATCTTATTCGGAAAAAACAAATCTATTCTTTTCTTGTTTTTTTCATGTAAACAATAATGCGTTTACTTTCAATGACTTATGCATTTGTTGTTGGATACACTCAATTTACCCTCTCTTGCATTTTTGTAAGTATGTGTAAATTAACGTCTTATGCATTTGAAGTTAGCGTTTTTCCTCATCTGTGTACGTTTGTACGGGAATATTATTTCGGTTTATATATAGACATTTGAAGAGCAATCTACTTTCTTTGGAAAGTTTCCCGTTATTTAGATAAAATCTATATAATGAGAATTTGCTACTTATCTTTCTTGCCGAATAATGAGAAGTGAACGTATCGTTTCGGATGCTCTTTCAGGTCCTCTAATAAGCTGGCCGCATTTTCAGTTGTAGCGTTCAGATTATGGTATAAAGTTGGGTCGTTGAAGAGCAGGCCGAGTGTGTTATTCTTGCTATTTAGTTTCTCTGTAAGCATTTTTACGTTAGCCAATGTCTCGTCTATTTTTTTGAAAGTAGCTGCATAATCCACCTCTTTCAGATTTCCGCTGATGGCCACAAAGTTGTCTCCGATGGTGTTCAGTTTACTTGTGAGCTGGGGGATATCACTACTCATCAGTCCTTTTACTTGTGAACTGACTACTGCCAGGTTGGCGGTTGTTTTTTCTATCGAGTGCAGGGTGGCGGGAATGCTCTTGTCACCTAAGATATTGTTCAGGGAGATGAGGATAGAGTCCAGTTTAGGCAGCATCTCTTGCACTTTCGGTATCAGTTTTGCTGCGCTCTCCATCATTCCGTTGTTCAGGGTTCCGGGGATAGTATCTCCTATGGCATATTTTTCACGTGGGTTGTTGGCTAGAAGAATATTCATACGTACGCCTCCCATAAGTTCGGATACAAGTTCGGCGGTACTTCCTTTAGGAATCCGCAGTTCGGTGTCCAGTTCTACTTCGACAATCACATTTCGAGGTTTGGAATAATCATAAAAGATGTCGCGCACAATACCTACACGGACACCGTCGGCAAATACCGGACTTGATTTTGTGAGTCCGTTTACATTCTCAAATTTGGCATAGAAATAGCTGGAAGGCTGAAACATGTGTATACCTTTCAGCCAGTTGATTCCATATATAAGCACACATAGTGCAACGATACCTGCAATACCTATTCTGACTTCTTTTGTAATGTACTTCATTTTATCTTTTTATTTATTTTTTCTTTTTTTGAATTCGGCAATCGCTTCACGGACGTCCATTTTCTCTCCATTCCGGAAAGCGATGATGAAAGCATCCTTGAATTGTGCCATAATAGTGCGTTTCGTACGCAACACTTTGTTGTAATTGGTAGAGGCCCCATACGTGTATTTGTATATTCCCCCTTCTTTATAATAATCTACGTCTTTCAGTCCTTTCAGTCGTTTGTCATTTTTGGTGAGAGGCTTGGAAGAAGTAAGTATCTGTATCTTAAATGTAATGTCACTGTCATCGGTTGCACTTTCTGCTACAATGGGGCGCTTCGGCGCTGTTGTTGTTGCTTTGGCTGATAATTCCTGCTGTTTAGGAGCCGTATTTACGATTTCAGTATCCTTTGGGGTAACTTCCGGGGGGGTGTTTTCTTCCTGTTCGTTTGGGATAATCGTTTTACTGGCTCCGGTAAGACGTAGCTCATGTTCTCGTTTGTAATTCAGGAAAGCTCGGTAAATACCTTTGGCCATCGTTGCGGATCCCTCTTCGGAATTCAGATAACGTTCTTCTTCCGGAGTAGAAATAAACCCTAATTCTATCAGAATGCTGGGCATGGCACTTGCTTTTAAGACAAGGAATCCGGCTTGATGCACTCCCCGGTCTGCCCGTTTACAGGTTTGGCGGAACTGCTTTTGCACCAATGAGGCCAAATGTACACTTTGCTCCATATATTTGTCCTGCATGAACTCAAATATAATATATGACTCGGCAGAGTTCGGATTAAAACCGGCATATCTTGTTTTATAGTCACTTTCGTAGAGGATTACAGCGTTCTCCCGTTTGGCGACTTCCAGATTAGCGTTTGATTTGGCCAACCCCAGCGTCCAAGTTGAAGCTCCTTTGGCTGTGCGGTTGTTTGCCAGTGCATTGGTGTGAATGGAAATAAAGAGATCGGCCTTTGCATTGTTCGCAATTTCTGCCCGTCGATCCAGCGGAATAAAGACATCTTTGTTGCGGGTATAGATCACTTTGACATCGTCACAGTTTTTTTTGATCAGATTTCCCACTTTCAAGGCGACGTTCAGATTGATCTGTTTCTCTTTCGAGATTTTGCCTATGGCACCCGGATCATGTCCGCCATGTCCGGCGTCAATAACTACTACAAAATCTTTCCCCCATAAGTGGCTGGTACATGAGGGTAGAAAAAGTAGCCAGAGGCAAATGAATATATATAATATGTACGATCTATTCAGTTTCATATCTATAATATGGTGCAAATGTAGTAGAAATTTGTAGAAAACTCATGATTTACCATTAAGTTTTGTGTTTTTTTCGGTTTAATGATAGCTTTTTTCCTGAAATCTCCGTTACTTTGCGCTTCGAAGTTAAAATGTACGACGATGCTTAGGTTTTTGAAGAATTGGACGTTACCTATTGCTATGCTGGTAGGTGCTGTAGGTTATCCACTGTTTATCAGTCTTTCTTTCTTGACTCCCTATCTTATTTTTACGATGTTGCTATTGACCTTCTGTAAGGTATCTCCCCGTGATTTGAAACTTAAACCTCTTCATTTGTGGTTGTTGCTGATTCAGATTGGTGGAGCATTGGTTGCTTATCTGTTGCTTTATCGTTTTGATAAAATTGTGGCAGAGGGAGTGATGGTTTGTATCATTTGTCCGACAGCTACGGCTGCTGCGGTGATTACTTCTAAGTTGGGAGGGAGTGCGGCCAGTTTGACTACTTATACATTGATAGGGAATATTGGAGCGGCTATTGCCGTACCTGTTCTTTTTCCTTGGGTGGAGGTACATCCTGATATCACTTTTGGAGCGGCATTCTTTGTCATTTTGAGTAAGGTGTTTCCGTTGTTGATTTGTCCTTTTCTGGCTGCTTGGTTGTTGAGTAAGTGCTTGCCAAAAGCACATCAGAAGTTATTGGGGTATCATGAGCTTGCTTTTTATCTGTGGGCTGTATCTCTGGCCATCGTAACAGCGCAAACATTCTATTCATTACTTCATGAGCCAGCGGATGGTTTTACGGAAATCCTGATTGCCATTGGGGCTTTAGTAGCTTGTTGTTTGCAGTTCTTTTTGGGTAAGACAATCGGTTCTATTTATAATGACCGTATCAGTGGCGGGCAGGCACTGGGACAAAAGAATACGATTTTGGCTATTTGGATGGCACATACTTATCTAAACCCATTGTCCGCTGTGGCTCCTGGTTCGTATGTGTTGTGGCAAAACATCATCAATAGCTGGCAGTTGTGGAAGAAGAGAAGAAATGGGGATATTCGTATCGGTAACCAAATAAGAACATAATTATGGCGAAGAAAAACAAGAAGTTGAATTGAAAGAGCCTGTAAGGATTAGTTGTAAACAGCTTGTCATACGTTAATATTTACCTGTAAAGAGTGATTTCCCTTTCTCTGTGTAATACTTTATGAAATCGCTTTTATGAGAAGTATATGCATCCCGGTCATGTTCATATTGTTTCCACAGAGTGAGTTTAAGCCGTTCATACTCTTTGGCAACGGAGGCATTCTGTAAAAGATAATCTCTGAAGTATAATTCATCATTATCTCCCATCTGTCGTAGATGCAGATGAAATGTCCGTTCGGCAAAGCCTTGTAATGTATAACCTTTATTAAAGTCAATTCGGTTGCAGCTTTCTGCCATACAGATATAACCACATCTTTCAATTGCATTTTTTAAATCTGCCAGTTTCTTTTCTTTGTGACTCTCCACAAGTATGTCTATAGTAGGTTTTGCCCAGATGTCTTTGATGGCAGTGCTTCCTATGTGGCTGATACGGCTAATGTAGGGTAATTCCTTTTGTAACAGTTCCTCTTCTTCTTTATACCAACTTATCCAAGTGCTTTGGTGAGGAGTTAGAATGATAGGGAACAGCTGCCACAGTTCTTCTAAAGACAAACTAGTCAATTCTTTTTGTTTCATGGTTATTCTTTCTATGATGTAATCTACAAAGTAAGGAAAAAGCAGGAAGAGAAGCCTTGAATGATTTCAAGTCTCTATTCAAATTAACGTTTTTTAGATAGATAACTACACAGAACAAAGTGTTTTGCGGCTTGAAACAAAGTGTTTTGCGGCTTGAAACAAAGTGTTTTGCGGCTTGAAACAAAGTGTTCACCGTATTGAAACAAAGTGTTCCACCGTATTGAAACAAAGTGTTCCACCGTGTTGAAACAAAGTGTTCCTTATTAAAAGGATTGTTTACTGTGACGCTTTTTCAAAAAACAGGCGGTGATAGGTGATAGATGAGGTGATAGGTTAGTAACAACCTATCACCACTCTGTAAATACGATGAATAAGGAGTTTCAGGACGACGGTGATAGGATGAAAGAGGATTTTCGTTTTTATGTATGAGAGAGCTGTATACTCATTGACCGAATTATCTGACATTTGCTATCGACCTGCCTCGTCGTTCATTCGTTGTACCAACTTTTGGTGTTGACCGGTCAATTCAGGAAAATGTCTTTTTATGAATTGACCTAACGAGCAGTCATTTAATCCGAAGCGTCGTGCCAATGATTTCAGGCTCTCGGTCGTTGTCCCGTACAGGTGTACGACTTCGGCGTATTTCTCCATACTGCGACGCAACACCATCCTACCGCTTTCCGACTGCACCATTCCAAGTTCGGCATATAACTCCGGTTCATGTTCTTTCAGATATTGTCGGAAACATTCCGGATGCAATCCGAACTCGGCGGCGACCTTGGCTGTCGGCAGCCCACTCTCTTTCAGCCGGCCGATGGCTTCAGCGTATTTGGCTTTCGTCGCGGGATTATATTTCCGGATTCCCGACCAATCTACAGGCAGCCCTTCCTCACAGGGTATGCCGTTTCGTTCGCATATCAGTTCTGGATACCAGCGATGCAGGTGTTCGTAGAATCCCTTTCTCGGTACGCCTGTCTTTTGGGCTATCTGTGCGGCTGGTAGAAGCGTCGTGCGGTACAGATGCACTGCTTCGGCATATTTCTCCACCGTCCCCGGCGAGGGTGCATGAACGGTGCCCCGACCTGTTATTTCTCCTTTACGTTGTCGATGCACTGCTTTCTGGCGTATTTCAATGCGTCGCTTTACCAAATCCTTGTGGTAAAACAGCAGGTGCTGTTCCAAACCGGAGTAGGAGACCCCGCACTTGTCAGCAGCTTCCTGCGTAGTGATGTACGAGTTGCTGTTCAATAGTTTTATTGCTTCGGTATATTGCTCTTTGCAGTGCCGACGCATGCCGCGCTGCAGGTGGTCGCTGATTCCCAGTCGCTCGCGCACTTCCTCCCGCCACTTGATCATCTCGGGATAGTGCGTACGCAGTTGGCGGCCGAGGTTCGTCCCATCGAGCCCGAACTCGCGGGCGATCTGCGAGACATTACATTCGATGTAGTCCAAACTCCCGCACGCCTCGATGGCATCCTTATATTTGACCCGTGTGGCAGGCAGTTGTCCGCGAAGCTGACTCATCTTGATATGGTAGGCCTCCTCGCGACTGCAGGTTATGTCGTACCGCGCAAGTATCAGCTCGCGGTGATGCCTTGAAAGATAGCCTTGGAATCCCGATACCGTGATTCCGCATGTGCGGCAGATCTCCGCGCAAGACAACCGGGTCGATCGGTAAAGCTCGATCGCTTCATGATACTTTGCTTCGGTCTCCGGTTTGAATCTTCGGGAGCGGTTACTATCGTTATGGCCGTTATCGGGAGATGTTGTCCGTTCGTTCACTAGTTCTTTTTGTAATAGTCCGCATACCATTGAGCAAAATTTCGTAGTCCATCGCGGAGCGATGTCGAAGGTTTGAAGCCTATCTGCCGTTCCAAATCTGAAGTATCCGCATAGGTTGCCAACATATCACCGGGCTGCATGGGCACTGACTGTTTGTGCGCATCGAAATCGAAACCTGATGGCAGGACACTGGCGGCAATTAGTTCTTCCTGTAAGGTTTCCACAAATTCGAGCAAGCTCACCGGGGAACCTGCTCCCACGTTGTATATGCTGTACGGAGGTTTCGAGATTCCCTTCGTGTCTGTCACTCTCTGTGGCGGACATGACATGATCCGCACGATACTCTCCACCACATCGTTTATGTATGTGAAATCTCGGAGACAATGACCGTGGTTGAATATCCGAACAGTTTCTCCGGCAACAAACTTGTTCGTGAAGTCGAAATAAGCCATGTCCGGCCTTCCTGCCGGTCCATAGACCGTGAAGAAGCGTAGTCCTGTGGTGGGGATATTATACAGTTGTGAATAGGCGTGTGCCATCAACTCGTCCGCTTTCTTTGTGGCAGCGTAGAGCGAGACGGGGCTGTCGGTTCGCTCTACAGTCGTAAACGGGGCTCTTCTATTCAGTCCGTAAACGCTCGATGAACTAGCATATACGAAATGCGTCACTCCGGAATGACCGTTATCACAAGAATGGCGGCAGGCCTCCAACAGGTTATGAAAACCTATCACATTCGAGGATATGTACACATCGGGGTTGGTTATACTGTAGCGCACGCCGGCCTGTGCTGCTAGATGGACTACGGTTTGCAGATTGTAGTTGTCAAACAGGCGCATTATCGTGTCCTTGTCCGCTACATCACCTCGAACAAACCGGAAGTTTTTGTATTTAGATAATTCGTTCAGCCGATACTCTTTGAGAGCCACATCGTAATAGTCGTTCATGTTGTCGATGCCGACAATTTGTAAGTTCGGGTTTTCCCGAAGAAGCCTTTTGGTAAGATGAAAACCGATGAAGCCGGCTATGCCGGTGATGATGACAGTTTTTTCAAATGTAGTTTTTCCCATTTTACTAAATGTCTGTTATAACTTATATAGGTGATTGCCATACCTCTTTACATTTCACATCAGGACCATAACATACACGGTATGGATTTATCCTTGCATTTTTTTTCTTTGAAAAGAAAGAAATTGCTATTTTGTGGCAAAATAAAAGTGATAACAATCATGCAAACAATCTTTCGGACATACAACCGGTTAATCGAACGGAGTATATTTCCCCACCGTAGGTGCCTGTACGACAGCATACAGTGGCAGGAACGTCTCATCGGGATAAAAGGCGCAAGAGGTATCGGCAAGACAACTCTCTTGTTGCAACATATCCATGACAATTTCCCTGACAGGAGCAAGGCACTGTATGTTTCGCTCGACCATCTGTGGTTTTCGGAGCATTCCATCATGGAACTGGCAGAGTATCATTTTACACATGGCGGTACGCACTTGTTTTTAGACGAGGTGCATCGTTATCCGTTATGGATTCGCGAGTTGAAGAATATATATGACAGCTATCTGGATTTGCATGTGGTCTTCACCGGTTCTTCTTTGTTGGAACTCAACAATGCTGTTGCCGATCTTTCACGTTGCTGCCGCATGTATGAGTTGCGGGGACTTTCCTTCCGCGAATATCTGGAGTTTGAAAATATTGCCCACCTTCAGCCGATCAGGCTTACCGAATTTCTTTCAAGCCACGAACAAATAGCCGCTTCCATTGCTACGAACATCAAAGTCATGCCCTTGTTCGAGGAATATATCAAGCATGGGTGCTAGCCTTTCTACAAAGAGACGGATGCGGATGGGGATGGTGAGCGTATCCGTAACATTGTGAATACTGTATTGGAGAATGATATTCCTGCGGTAGAGCGTTTGGAATATGAAACCATACTCAAGACAAAACGCCTGATGGTCATACTGGAGGAAATAGTTCCTTTTACACTCAATATCACCACGCTATGTTCAACCCTCGGTGTGAGCTGCAACCAACTGATGCGGCTGCTTGCCTTGTTGGAGAGATCTGCGCTCATCCGACAGTTGTTTACAGAGGCAAAAGGGTTAAAACAGTTGGTCAAGCCGGAAAAGATCCTGTTTGACAACCCCAACCTGATGCATGCCCTCAATCCACAGGCCGAAACAGGAACCATACGCGAATCTTTCTTTGCCTCCATGTTGGCAGCCAAGCATCGCATACTGGCAGCCAAGGAAGGGACGTGTTTGAGATTGGCGGCAAGGGAAAAGGCTTCAAACAAATACGCAATATACCCAACAGTTTTGTGGCTGCCGATGAAACTGAAATCGGGTACGGCAATAAAATACCGCTGTGGATGTTTGGATTACTGTATTAATGTGGAAGAAGATGAGCAGAGGATACTATTAGTTCTCCACTCGACTATCTCTCCAGAGTAAAACCTAAATAACAAGTTTGTTATAGAGGAGACCATGGATTATGATATATACCCAGCATTTGCTTACCTATATACCAAAAGAACTTCATGTCGTCAATAAAATACCTTCTGAACAGACGTTTGGGTTCACATAAGAACCTATACAGCCATTCAAGACTCATTTTTTGCCATATCAAAGGTGCGCGTTTTTTCATTCCTGCCTCAAAGTCTATCGTGGCTCCTAAAGCCATAAACAATTTGACACCAGACATACGGGTCTTGTATTTGGCAATCCATTTTTCCTGTTTAGGAGCACCTACACCAACGACCAACACCGTAGCACCCGAAGCATTTATCCTGTCGATGATTTCACTACATTCTACTTCATCTTTTTCAAATCCGAATGAAGGAGAATGCGTTCCGATGACGATTTGAGTCCCCAACTTCTTATTAATCCGATGCATGGCTTTTCGTGCAACCCCTTCAGCAGATCCAAGCAGGAAAATCCTGCAATTTGGGTTATTTTTATGATGGTTATAAAAATCGCAGAAAAAACTCGAACCGGGAATAGTTTCCTTAATCGGTTGTTTCAGTATTTTGGAGGTATACAGGATAATACGGCTGTCGCATATCACCCAGTCAGCACGACGATACGCATCGTAAAACTCCCTGTCATGTTGTAGTTTCACCAAATGATCCACGTTGGGTGTATAAAGCACTCCCTTGTCCATCTGTTTCAACAAATCCTCTTCTGAAACAAAGAGAATATCTATGTTAAGGATATGGCGTTTCATAATCAAAATATGGTGTCAGCATTATTGGTATGCTTCCAGTAAAGTCTCCCGAGCACTTTTTTCCGTGAAATTCGCTATTACACGGAAATACATCTTACGGGAATAGCTTTCCCATCCCCCGCTTATCCATATCCCGAAGATGACATTGGCATACATCACGGCATTATCCGCTTCCGATATAACCAACCTGTCATCATCAACGACCTGCCGGTTGAATCCTACATTGGAAACAACAGGAACGATTCCGCATCCCATAGCCTCGGTCAAAGAATTGGAATGCCCTTCCCGATAGTTGTTTGACGGAAATAAAAAGAAATGGCAGGTTCTCAGATAGGGAAAAAACTCTCCAACATCCTTTCGTCCCCAAAAGCGTACCTTACCACTAATGCCTGCTTTCAAGATATTTGTCTCTAATTCCTGTTTGTACGCATCTGAACAGCCACCTATTAAGTCCAGTGTCGGTGATATCCCACGTTCATGCAGAATGTGGCATATCTCCAACATCACATCGATATTCTTAGCCGGTACGATACGTCCGAAATAGACAAGCCGACACTGTTGCATCTCCCTTTTCGGATAGCCTCCGATCGTGAATCTATCTTGAATATAGTTTGGATAATATAGAGCCGGCTTCCCGAGTTTATCTTCGATAAAACGCACATAATCGATGCCTTGGCACAGCACGGAATCATTGCGCTTCAACAATGACAACATGCCGTGTTTGTATAAATTTCCTCTCTTTTCGTACTCTTTAATCATGTCTCCGTTCCGGATGTCATAAACTGTTTTGTGACTCAATACCTTTGCTGTCAGGATGAACGCCCATTCCACATACATCAGTTCTCGATAACAGCCAACGATGTGCAACGTTGCCTTTCGATGCATGAACAATAGTGTCACAAGTCTCATCCAAGTATAAAGGAGTCGTGCCACATAGGACAGCAGAGACTTTTTCCGTACAGGTTTCTCAAGCAGAATGATACAAAAACCTGCTTCACGAAGAATTTTCATAGTCTTCATACATCCCGCTTCCGCCCCTCCGATTCGTTCCGGAGAGACAGATTTCCCGGTAGGTCCGTAAATGATTATATACCTATTCATAAAATCATCATCAAAAGCAATGAATATACTGACACCGTAATCTGTCATAAAATTGTCTTTTTCTGATTTTTCGGCCTCTTTATGTTCCATGGAAGGAAGGATGGCATTCAGATTTTCGGCAATAAAACCGTAATACTTGAAGAACGCTAAAGGAAAGAGCACAAGAATAATGCAAAGCTATACTATGATTCTTGCAGCTTGGCGACGGTCATCCATGAATAGCCACCGAGGAATGTCACCAATATCACCCAAAACAACACCAGCGTATAATAGGCATTCCACTGCATATACAAGACAGCATCAGCAACAACAGAATATTGCTGCCGCGACCCTGTTCTTGTTTTCCAATCATATGGGACAGTCCGTAATATCCTTCGAATATCAGGAAACAGGTAAAGAAACTGAAATGAGTTGAAAATCATAAATCTTTATGGCATATATAGATGTCTTCTCTTCTATTTAATCCGTATTTATTAATAACAGGGTCTGGAAAATGAAAAACTTCCAATCTGAATCCTATTTTCTCCAGACGTTCCTTGTAATCCATACCATATATTCTGACATGATCATTCTGTCCAAAACGAAGATACTTTTCTGAAGGCAATGTCGCATTAGAATCCTCAATAGTCTCTGGTAGTATTGGGGATATGGGAACCTGCAATATAGCTTTCCCTCCTTTCTTTAATACCCGATAAAACTCAGACATGGCTTTCCGGTCATCTTCTATATGTTCAAGTACATGATTGCATATAAGCAAGTCGAACTGATTGGTAGGGAACGGCAAGCACAAGGCATTCATTCTTTTCACATAGGATGGATAAGAATATCCTTCTGCAAAATAATCACCACAAACATAATTGAGATTTTTATTCATAATAATATGCCTTGCGATACCTTTTTCCGGGGCAAGGTGTAATATCTTTTCTGGAAAAGTACCATCGAACAATTTCTCTACGTCCCTAAGATATAAAAAGACCAACCTCTCCTTATCTGTCGAATTGCATTTCCAACATGAGGCTTTGCGTTGTCCCATGCCTATTATCTGATATTTTTCAGTCACTTCACTATAAATCCCTCTATATCCCAAATCTTTTGCATGAAACCCACAAATAGGACATTCATATTTATTCCCTATATGGAATGGCCTTTTTATCGTTTTCTGAAAGAAAAACTTTACAGGAAGATAATAAGATCTCAAGTGTTTCTTTAATTCCGTCATTATGTGATAACAATATTCTCCCATAATTTTTAAAAGGTAACTACTCAACAATTAACAAATGTCGAAATAATTGCATATACTGTGAACTGCATAATTCAATAGAGAATATGGAGAGATATGTATTATATAATTTTTCTTTATCTATTCGTTCTCTGTTTTGTAAGAAATCAAGGATAGTCTGTTTGTAATCTTCTTTTGAGAATGAAGGAGCAATAAAACCTGTAATACCGTCTTTTACTACATCTACCACTCCACTACAAGGCGTGCAAATGGGTATGCAACGACAAGCCAATGCCTCTATCAAAGTTATCGGCATTCCCTCATAGAGAGATGAAAGACAAAACGCATCACACGAGTATAAATAATCGGCGATATTGTCTTTTACTCCGAGATAATGAACGGTTGATCCAGCCATCGACATCCATTGTTGCCCCAATTCATTGGATTCATAATCCCCTATAAGTAGAAGTTGCAGATGCCTTTCTTTTTCCGCCAATTCATTCACAGCCGAGATTAACATACCTATGTTCTTTTGCGGAACACCTCGTGCAATGGACAATAAGAGAAGATCATCCGGATGTTTTTTCAGTTGCTTGACAAAGTTTGTTACAACATTGTGGTGTTCGCTTTTGGAAGGCTGTTTACGACCATTATAAATCAAGATATCGCAGGTGAGATTAAAAAAAGTTTGGAATGACTCTCTATTAGTTTGAGAAATTGTGACGACATGCAACATTTCCATTTTCAGCAACCATTTCCAGATATTGCGAAAATAGCGAACTATGCCATGTTCTGCTTCGTTATGTAGGGTTTGTACGTAACAGGCCTTCCGATAAAATAATATCGTAAATAAGAAATAATGAACTATGCAATGTATATGCACGACATCAGGTCTTAATCTTTTAATCGTTTTATAAATTCTTATAGGGTAAGAGATATGGAAACCATCGGACAAATTCAAAGATAGAAATTGTATCTTCCTTGATATTTGCGGAAAATAGAAATCTTCTTTAAGTTCCTTGCGGTTTTTCAATGTGAGTACTACCACTTCATCGGTATTGCTCAATTCATTGCTTAAATCCACTAATAAACGTTGAGCTCCTCCTGCTTCCAAAGAATTAATACATTCTACTATGCGCATTTATTATTTGCTTAAAAGTTTGCATACTTTTTTGCTATCATTCTCCAAGGTTGATTCTCTGTATGATATTTTTCCCGAAGATTGTTCGCCATGGTCTCTTGGTGTTCTTGATTGCTCAATATGCCAATTAGTGCATCGGCCAAAGCTTCGGCATCGCATGGTGGAACCAACATACCGGTTATTCCGTCGTCTATTTGGTTCTCAATACCGCCTACTCTGGTTGCGATGACGGGTTTCTGAAAAGCGAAAGCAGTCATAATTACCCCGCTTTGTGTGGCATCCATGTAAGGGCAACATACGACTGTCGATTCTTGTATCATTGAGGTTAACATTTCTGTCGGGATAAATCGGTTGATGATTTCGATATATTTTTTGTTCTCGTAAACTTCGGGTTCTATGTACATTTTGCCACCACCTGCAATTGTAAGTGTTGCTTCAGGAATCCGTTCATGTACTTTCTTCATCGCTTCACATAAATATTCTATTCCTTTGTAACGTGATATCCGCCCAAAGAAAAGGATGTTCTTCTCTCTGTTCTGTATCGGATAAGCTTCATTCGCAAAGACCTTGTAAACGTCGTAAGCACTTAATTCATTTACTAAAACATGTTTTATGTTGATACGATGTTTCTTGCAAAAATCATCCGATTGATTTTTGTTTAAGAGAATGAACTTTTTCCCCAATCTGAAATAAATCCATCGAAATAAAAGCTTCCTGAGTGTACTCTCTCCTGTGTGGAGAACCGGATCATGGATAACGAACCTTATCCTATTCCGGAACTTGTATAATAAAAAACCTGCAATTTCAAAAGGCTGCGTGATTATCTTATCGGGATTAATTTGCGAGATGGTTCTCGACAGTTTCCAATACAGGTATAACGAGAGCGGATGAGTATCTTGACGATGCACTTTATTTATGACGAAGAATTTATCCATGTCCAGGTATGACGAAAACCGTTGCAATTCAGCGTATTTGTTTGCTGGTATGATGTCATTTTCGGGATGCATTCCGGCAATATCTATCAGTGTAGAGCGCCGGTTATATTCGGCAAGCAGCATGAAATAGTAAACATCATACCCTTGCTGCTGAAATGCTTTTATCAAAGAGAAGTCATAATCGGCAAAAGCAGGGGATGACAAATATACAATTTTAATAGGTTTCATAGACTATTTTTATTGAACCTAAATCCGCAACAGATATAGAAACAATGAACAAGCGGCCAATCACTTCTTACAGTGAATGGCACTTAAAGAAGATTATGAACGGTTTAAAAAGTATTGTACATAAAAATATTACGGGATCAAAGGAAAAGAGAACTCTATGATAGGATTCTAATTAGATTTAATATATAGTCCTAATCAATAGGACTATGAGGTAAGTCTTCTACCTTCACATAATTCCTTTTACGAGATTCTTGTTTTATCCGATTATTGAGCCAATGAATAGATTTCAGACTTCTTTTCAAGAATGTCTTCCAACTATTTGAGTAGTATTCATAAGCATCGCATTCTGATTCTGAATTGCGCACGTCTGTTCTATAAAGATCTTTTTCTTTAAATTTTGCCATTACCCAAATTGGCATTAGAGTCTCTGAATAAAAGCCATCTACACGAGAACGCCGCGAAATACCTCTTCGCCCTAATTCTTTATCCCATTTTCCCAACACATCAAAAAGAAAAGAAGAGTATTCATCAAAAATATCTTTGGTTGTAATAATCATATTCTTGCCCCATGCCTCAGTACCATATACAATCTTGTTGAAGGATTCCATCAGTTCCGGATAATCTGATGAGATGATGCTCTCCAAAATAATCCAATCCCGATTATCCTGTTTCTTGGGCATACCTTTATGTAATGTCATTGTATCATTTGGTTTTACCCTCATATAAGGAACTATTAGCTTATGTTTTTTCAAAATCCGAATTATTTTTTCTTCCGGCATTATGTCATCTTTAAACGACCGGGCGAACAAACTGTTTTTCATAAAATATCTGCGATAATGAACCAAACCGCAAATATCACAATCCAAATTTTTCCAAGCCCAATAATGTGCAGTCAATTCACAATACCATGGATTTTGATGAGCAATATTATCTTCTATACTATCCGTCAAATAACCTTTGCGTTTGGCTTCTTTTTCTGTTATTTCGTTACCAACCTTTATAACTTGATACCCTTTAGGTAATATAGAGTCATCAAAAAGCTTATGTGTTACTACCATTATCTTTACATTCTCCATAATGCCATCTTTACTTTTTATACATTTTCAGGACTTGTTCTATAATAGGAGCCATATCATAATACTTATATTCTCCGAGCCTGCCACCGAAAATCACATTCTCTTCTTTTCGGGCTAATATCCGGTATTCCTCAGCCAACCGATTATTGCGTTCGTCATTCACGGGATAATAAGGCTCCATGCCATCTTGAAATTCAGTGGAATACTCTTCACTTACAATAGTCTTAGGGTAATCATATACTTCCTGACCAAACATTTCGAAGTGTTTATGCTCGATTACTCGTGTATAGGGTCTGTCGTGACTGGTATAATTCACGATAGCATTGCCTTGGTAATTAGGAGTGTCTTCCACTCTCGTCTTAAACGATACCGTTCTCCAGTCCAGTTTACCCAACGAGTAACCAAAATATTCATCTATAGCTCCTGTATATACCAGATTCTTGGCATATTTCATCCAATCTTTGTATTCTGAGGTGAAAAAGTCAACACTAACCAATGTTTCAATGCCATTTAGTAAACTTTCTATCAATTTATTGTACCCACCAACAGGAATTCCCTGATATTTATCATTGAAATAGTTATTATCGAAGACAAAACGCACTGGTAGTCTGCGTATGATGAAGGCCGGAAGTTCCGTACATTTACGTCCCCACTGCTTTTCGGTATATTCCTTAATCAGCTTTTCGAAAATATCCTTGCCGACCAAGGTAAACGCTTGTTCTTCAAGATTCTGTGGCTCATGTCCATCAAGCGCTTTTATAGCTTCCGATTTCTGCTCGTCAATTTTGGCCTGAGCTTCAGCTGGAGTCTTCACTCCCCACAGTCTATTGAATGTATTCATATTGAATGGCAGGTTATACAACTCTCCTTTATAGTTTGCTACAGGATTATTTGTGTACCTGTTGAAATCAACAATAGAATTCACAAAATTCCACACCTCTTTGTTGGATGTGTGAAATATATGCGCACCATATTTATGCACATTGATACCCTCTATTTTCTCACAATAGAGATTACCACCAAGTTGAGGACGTTTGTCTATTACAAGACATTTTTTGCCTGCCTTTTTCGCAAGGTAAGCGAATGTTGATCCAAACAAGCCGGAACCAACTATCAGATAATCATATGCCTTTTTCATAGACACCCTATTCTATTACTTTTTTGAATTTAAGCATTACTCCCTTGATCAGCAGAGGTATTGTTATTTTATATTTCTTTTTATGTCGTAAAAGGAAAAGCAACACAGACATGCTCGCACACGAAATTACAATAACATTGGCCTTAGCAAATTTTTCCTTGTGCTTATTTATGATCATGTTGCTTATTTGTTTATCACCGATAGAACTTACCAACTTACCCACTTCTTCCACAAAAAGATTGTTGGCTGTAAGTTTTTCCTTTATGTTTTTATTGTCCTGCCCCTTACCTGACAAATTAATATTACTTAAACGAAAGCTTACTAATGGTTTTATCGATGAAGCTATCCCTCCTGCCATTCCCAAACGATATATTGTCAAATGATCCGCACACATGGCTTTGGGCAGATTTGCGTATTCACCATGTCTGCGTATGAAATCAGTACGATACATAAACTCCGATATAGTTTGTTTACGCATGCCATTTCCCATATCAATCATGTAATTGATGGCGGATTCATATTCTGGTGAACTTGGATAGAAATCTAAGAGTTTTCCATTCTGGTCAATAGCCATAGCTCTTGAACGAAAAACGCCGACATCGGGATATTTAGAACTTAAACCCAACATCGTCTCTATAAATTCTGGAGCAAAAATATCGTCATCACAGAGCAGGCAGAAGAATTCTCCTTTGGCATAGCTAAGACACCGGTTCCAGTTCATGGCCGGATTCTCCATTCCCAGATTAGTTTCATTGATGTAATACCTGATACGGGAATCCTCATATCCGTTCACAATCTCAGATACCGGTTCCGGAGAAGCGTCATTGACAATGATCAATTCCCAATCAGAGAAAGTCTGTGCAAGTACGGAATCAATCGCTTGCCGCAGAAAGGAACTTTTGTAGGCAGGAATGGCTACACTAACCAATGGATATTCCAGCATATTTCTCTGTATTATTTTCTATTACAATTGTCTGATATCGAGCTATATATAACGAGGCTATGTAAAGCATGGACGCCCAGACAAAATATTCTCCTGCGGCACGGTAAGGGAAAATCAAAATAGAATTAACGGACGTACCGAACACAAAAAGCCGGATATATAGTGGTAGCATCCTGCCGTATTTAAGGACTATCAAATACACTGTATAGAAATAAAACAAAATCCACAACAATCCATAGTGGAACATCTCTCCAATAAAACCGATATCGTTGGAGTACAATCCTAATTTTGCCCATTTTTGTAAAAATTGTGGATGACCATAGCCAAATAGGAATGAAAACGGGCTACTGACTATTTTCTCCCAATAGAACTTTAAGGAGATTAAACGTATATTTTTTGCATTGCTTTCATTTAAAGTTCGTGTATAGAACTCACCGAACAAATCACTTATGAAGTATAGGGCTACCAATCCACAAGCAGTGATGATTGCAATAGCTTTCAATTTGGTGCTCGAATTACGGATAAACAAGAAAGAAAATGCCAAAGTGAATAGGGTTGCGAAGATGATTTGCCTTGTCAGATATAGATACATGGAGGCAAACAAAACAGAAAATAGAATTGCGTCTTTCCATCTAATCCGTACAAGTAATTTGTTCCAATAATAATAAAGACAAAACAGAGTGAACAGAACTCCTGGTAATCGAAAACGATATATGCCATTCCGGACTTCTGCCACCATACGGGACGATATTCTTTTTTCTTCATCATATATACCAAATATAGCCCCTTCAGGAAAAACAATCTGAAAAATCTGAATGCAAAACACGCAAAGGGCTATTACCAAAAATATCTCTATAATATCTTGCTCCTCCATATTATAGACGTAGAATATGTAATAGAAAAGAAATACAGAAATGCCAAAAATGTATTGTCGTTCATCATATAATGAATACCCCGTATTCAGAATGATCCTCATCAGGTTTCCGAGTAAAAATAGAATTATCAACATCCATAATTCTTTCTTCAACGGCATGTAAATGGTTGATAGCCTATTCCTATACAGAAATGTCCATCCAGCAATAAATGCGTAAATAAAATACGAGCACCAACCTGCGTATGTCGGATTCCAATTAATATATTTGAAACATTGTGTCGAAAAAAGGATGAACAATACGGTTAGGCATTTTACGAGTCCTGCATATGGACGATTTAATGTATGTATATTCCTTAATCCCATGCTGTTCATATATAAGGTCATACGTATAATTTGTAACCTGTCATGATATGTCATTAACTCTTTAAAAGCCCTTAGCTATCTGATGTACAGAAAGTATTTACATCTATCTCCTCCGGCAAAATAAAAGAGTCTGCTCCTTTTTTAAGATACTCATCAATCATGATGTCACTCCGCTGATTATTCATACACCTGACATTCTTCATGAGCATTTTTGCCGGAGAACCTGCAATTAAACTATATTCCGGAATTATACCCATATAATTCTTGCCTACCATAGAATAAGGTCCCGCCACAATTGTCCCTTTAGGAAGTTGGGTTCCTTTTTTTATGGTACACCAACCTCCAATCCAACAATTCTCGCCAATGATGATTGGGTTTACGTTTTTTTTAATTTCCCGAGTATCAGTTCTTATTACATAATGAAAATCAGTATCCATAAATACACTATTGTTGCCGACAAGGGTTGCACGCCCGAAGTACACATAATCAAAAGAAATGATGGTATTGTTATCTGCCACAAAAGTATTGTCTTCAAATACAATACGTGCATCTGACCTAACACTCAGGCTTATTCCTCTTCTCAGAACCACATTCTCACCGACTTCAACAGTTCCTCGAATTTCAATGAATGACTTACTATGCCAACTCCTAACATTATCCGAAAGACCGATTCTCAACAAACCTTTCTTAATCGGTGACAAAAAAACGATTTTCCCAGACAACGCCCCCAATTTGCACGGACCATAAATCAAAATAGGGAAATGTAACGCTTTTCTTAAGGGAAATAACAATAGATTAATAACAATTGTTTTAGTTACATTCACACGATTCTTTAAAGAAAGGGTAACCCATCTGTTATAGATTTTCCTCAACATATTTATTAATTTGAGTTTTCGCCAGTTATTAAGACTGATGGTTATCAAACAAAACTATTGTTTGGATATATTCAATACAAGGATGCGTATTTTATCTATCACAAATTGTCGCTCATTGGAATTGCAACCAATAAAATATGTGGCAAAAGCCGTACAGGCAACAGATAAAAAGCACAACAAAGCAAAGCCATAAAAACTTTCACTCAAATATCGTGTTACAAGAATTGGCAGCAAGGACGATATAATGGCTACTATAATCACATTCATATAAACTTTGCGCAAATATTCTCCAACAGGAAGTCCAATCATTCGACGAAGCATCAGCAAGTGCGCTACCAAACAACATTGAGAAATAAGAATAGCTACCACAATCACTATTTCAGGGAACATTCCGACTCGTAACAACAAATAAGAAACAGGCAGATTCATCATTTGCAATCCCCCCACAAGTCTCAGATAGTTACGGATATTTCCAGTGGCAAGCATGGCGGTAATGAGAGGCTGTGAAATTGATTCGCATAGACTAAATATCAAAACCAACTGTACGAACAACACAGCATGTTCCGGTACTGTATTTAGCCACAGGTTCAAAATGTAGTGCGTATTTACCAATACAGGCAATGAAACCAACAGCAACATATAAAACGACAGTCTTGCACCTTGAAATATTAAAGTCATCATGTATTTATGGTCGCCTGAGGCGTAAGACTTGGTTATTTGCGGATTCAGTGCCGTCAAAAAGTTGGTCATAAATGATTGAACAGCCGTATTCACCTGAAAAGCCACGCCACGCGCTGCATTCACTAAAGGACCGCAAAACAGATTGATGACTATATTTCCACCTTGATCTCGCAAAACTACTGAAGCCGCTCCTATAAGATTCCATCCTGCAAAGCCTGTCATCTGTCTCAACGTACTTTTATCAAAAACAGGTCGGAAAATACATTCAGAAAAATGCCGTTTGCAATATCGGCCATAGGCAAAACGCACAATCAAGGCAACTATGCACATAAGCAGGGCATAAAACACCAACTTATCTACCGGAGCAATGGTTATCAAAAAAGCTATTGCAAGTTTTCCCACAGCTTCCAATATACTTATATAAGCAAAGGCTGAGATTCTCTCATGTGCAATGATGCTTGCGTTATAAGGCAAACAAATAAAATTGATGATGAACGTAAGAATGGAAAACTGAAAAACCCAATTGGAAGCAACCATACGCGCATCCGGAATATTCATTTTAACATTCAGAAACCAAAGACCTACAGTTTCTGCCAATATCACGATGATTAAAGCAAAACCTAATTGGATAGTCAAGGAAGAAGAAAATATCAGATGGAGTCTTTCCTGATTACCTCGCCCTAATTCATAGGTAAAGAAACGTGTTATGGCAGCAGACAAAGAGCCGGACAGCATCGAGAACATAGCTACTACTCCACCCACTACATTATATATGCCGAAGTCTTCCACTCCCAGTGTATTCAAGACAATGCGGCTTGTATAAAGGGAGACCAACATGAGGAAAAACATCCGCACATATAGAATCAATGTGTTCTTGGCTATTCGTTTGCTCTTGCTTGAATTGTTATTCATTTACTGTAAACCTCTAATGTACAACCATGAGTAAGTACTCAATGCACTACTGTCCACGAAAATCCATTAACATATTCCGTAATGAGACATAAATATTGGAGTTAATCAGCTAAAAGTCATTCGAAGGTTTTGAACTGGCTACCTCTGTAATTACTTACAGATTATAAGCAAGGCTAAATTAAAGTAGTTGTGAATCAAGAGCGATACGTGTTCACTCTCTTCTTGTACTTGATAAGCCACTCATAATCAATACCTTCTTTATTGCAGTATTTCCTAAGACAGCGACCATTACAATCGATTTAGACCTTCCTGCCGTGGAGAAATGGAATACATCACCACGGCAAAGGTGAAACGCCTGTTCACGCTGATGTCCCGGATGGTGTCTTTCACACTGAACTTGACCGATCTCGGCAGGGAGATTGAAGCTCCGCACCAGACCGTGCTTCTTATGCTGTACTGGCTTCATCTGGCTGCACTGATTTACATGCTTTACAACGAAAAGAACAATCTGGGACAACTGAGCAAGCCGGAAAAGGTGTATCTGGAGAATGCGAACCTGCGATTTCCCCTGTCCGGTAATCCCGACACGGGCAATGTCAGGGAGACGTTCTTCGCCAACCAGCTGAAAGAGTCCCATGAAATTTCCTACTCTGGCACCGGAGATTTTCTGATAGACGGTCAGCACGTGTTCAAAGTGGGGGCAGGAACAAGACTTTCCGACAAATCAAAGACGTTCCCGACAGATACCTTGCCGTGGATGACCTGGAAATCGGGACGGGAAACCGGATTCCATTGTGGATGTTCGGATTGTTGTATTAGAGGCATTGCAAAAACCGTGTTCCGGGTATTTTATACTTGATTTTGCCTGTCAGACACGTTTGAAACATCTTTATGCCGTGTATGTCTGTGCCGGATAGGTCGTATAGTCCCTTTTGCGCCAGATAGTCCGCATTTTTCTGCGCTTCCTTGCCGTACAAGCTGGTTAGGGAAAAAAGGTTGAGCTGGAATCTTATGCCCATGTCTTTCAGGTTGCGGTAGGCATCCTTTTCCATGTAAGTGTACCGTTCGGGATGTGCAAGAACGGGATGGAAGCCTTTTGCCTTGATTTCTTCCAACAGGACATAGAAATTTTCCGGAGGGTTATGATAGGAAGTCTCCACCAGCAGCCTGTCGCCCCGTTCTCCGAACGGCAACAGGTCATTGTCATCGAGCCTTTGCCGGAAGAGATTGTCAAGCATGTACTCAGCACTCAGATTCAGTTCGATGTTCCCTTTGTAAGCGGCCCTCAATTCCTTGAAACGCTCTTTCAGATGTGCGGTCGTGTTCGGTATGTCCTCCATGATATGTGGTGTGAGCCAGATCTCTTTCACTCCGAGTCTTTCGTATAGGGCGAGTATCTCCAGCGCTTCATCCATCGTCTGTACACCGTCATCCACTCCCGGAAGAATATGATTGTGCCAGTCGGTGAACCCCTGAAAGACACTGCTATCGGCAAGCGAATATTTTTTCTTGAATGGCCACATTACTCCATAATCACGATATAATCCATTACGAAGCCGCAGAGACGGTTTCCCTTGATCGTTAATTTATCAGCTCCCGCTGCTTTGCAAAGTTCCGTTATCTGCTTTTTCGTCAGTAGATTGATTCTCCGGCTATCGATCGATGACCTGCTCAACCGGTTCAATATCCTGTCATACATCCTTTGTGGCAGCCAGTGCAGAAGGGGAAGCTGGGTATGCAGTTCGATTGGGAACCATTTGTTCGGAGTGGTGAAACAAACGACCTTGCATGTTCGTAGCAATTCGTTCAAAAAATGAAGCTGCGCTTTCCTTCCCCCTGCGACATGCTCTATTACGGCGTTTGACCAACCTATATCGAATTGTTTGTTCTCGAATGGAAAGTCTATGCCATCGTACAGAACAGCGTGTACCAATGGATAATTCCGGCAAAAAACGTCTTTTTCGTTTATGCCCAGCGCTGTTATCTGCTGTGGGTATGGGTAATGTTTCTCCAGATAGTTCATCGATGGGAAATCGCCATCCTCGTTGTTGAACCCCACATCCAGTACGGTAGTCTCGGAGGTAAATCGGACGTTGTTTTTGAAGTACCTGTATTTCCGAGTTCTGTTCCATAGACTTATTTTCTTGGCAATACTGTTCATATCGTAAATCGTTTCAGACTGTATTCTGCTCTTTGTCACCGTATCCGTACCGATACCCGTATTTATAGCCGTAACGGTATCCGTATCGGCCGGATTCATTTTCCGTTCCGTTCAGAATCACAGCCATATTTTTGAGTTTTTTCTGCGTGTAGAGACTCTCGACCTCGGAGAGCATGTTGCGCTCCAGCAATCCGGCACGCACCACGAAGAATGTTCTGTCCGCCACTTTTTCGAGGATTTGTGTGTCCGCCACGATATCGACGGGAGGGCAGTCTATAAAGATATAATCATAGTGAGACCTTATTTCTGCAATGAACCGCTCCAGACGCTCGCTGAAGAGCAGTTCCGTCGGATTGGGCGGAATCGTACCCACGGGAACGATGTCCGGCGTCCGGTATTCATCGTCTGCCTTACAAATGATCTCCTGCCACGAGGCGACACGCCCGGTCAGATAGTCGCTCAGTCCCGTGTCGGGAGTTCCCGCGTATGCGGAAAGCGAGGCATGACGCAGGTCGCCGTCGATAACCAACACTTTTTTGCCTTTGATGGCGAGACTCGCCGCAATGTTCATCGTAAGGAACGTTTTGCCGCTGCCCGGGTTGAATGAAGTGAGCAGAAACACCTCCGTACCGTTTCCCGCCATGAACTCCAAATTGGTGCGGAGCACGCGAAACGCTTCGTTCACGATATCCCGTTTCCCCTCTCTCACTACAATCTGCGTCTGTTCCGGCCGCTGACTGCCGGACAGCCGTAATGCTTTTGCAAACCATCTTTTATGCTTCATATTTCCCGTATACAGAGGTATCTCTCCGATAAACGGAACGGATAGTTTCCCCAAATCCTTGCGGCCACGGACTGTGGTGTTCAGGCTCCCGCGCACGTAGATGACCACGAGCGGTAGAAACAAGCCGATACATAAAGCAGCCAGCAGGATAAGTCTTTTCCGCGGCGCGATGGGTTTGAGATTGCCCATCGGCGGAGTCAATATACGGATGTTATAGGCCGTGAAAGCCTGTGACAGTTCGTTCTCCTCGCGCTTTTGCAGTAGGAATAGGTAGAGCGCTTCTTTCACCTTCTGCTGACGTCCGATGGTTTGTAGGTATTTCGTCTGATCGGGATTGGCAGCGATGCGTGCTGTGGTGCTACGTTCACTGCGTTCGAGTTCGCTCCTGCGAGTATCGAGCGACACGACCAGATTGTCGATGGAGGTGACGATGGCATTGCGCATGGCCGCCAGCGAATGGTCCAGATCGACGATCAGGGGGTTCTGCTCGCTGCTGTTGGCCGCCAAATTATTTCGGCGGAGCTGCAAGGCATTGTATTCGGAGATCTGAGTCTCGATGCTGGGACTTTCCAGTCCCGAGTTTGCCGGCAGCAACTGATTCCGGTTCCTGCCGCCAGTCAGGTAATCCCGAATATAACGGGCCATCGAGATCTGAGTGTCGAGCATCAGTATCTGGTTGCGAGCCTCCTGCGACTGTTCGAGATACAGATCCGAGACCTTCTCCGCGTCTGGCAGCAGGTTGGTACTTTTGTAGGAAGATATGTCCGTATCTACGTCACCCAGCTCGCGTTCCAATGCTCCCAGACGGTCGGTGATGAACATCGAGGTGCTGACTGTGATCTGGTTTTTGTCCCGGATCCACTCCTCGTTGTAAACTGAAATCAGCGTGTTGAGCATATCCTCTGCGCGGGCGATTGACACATCCTCGTAGGAGAGTTTGATTACGGTAGCATCCTCCAAATTGAGTTCCGCTTTCAATCGTTCTCGACAGTCGTCGGCGCAATCGTAGAGATTCGTTCGGAAAACATGGATTAGCGGATATTCCTCCTGCGCGGAGTAGGATAGAGCCGGTGTTATCGTAACCTTGCCCAACGGAGTAACGAGGGTATCGTTCAGCGATCCTGTTACTGTCTTGCTGTCGAATTCCCGTACCGAACTCTCGAAATCATCCAATTTGATTCGGCCTTTGGGCAGTAGACAAAGGGTAAACGCGGCGGACTCGTTGTCAGTCAGTTCGGGGAGACTGATCTCGACAGGCAGTTGCGGTCCGTATAGCGTCTTCTTATGGAAAAGACCGCTCGCCTTGCATTCGATATCCAGATGCAGCCGTTTGATCGTCTCCAGTATCGCCGCGGGTGTCTGCATGGCAAGCAATTCGTTGTTCACGTTGGCATTGGCTTGTGTCAATCCCATGTCGGCGAACAGTGAGGTTATGTCGCTGCCGATAGATCGGCCTTTGCTGTCCTCTTTGACCATCACTAAGGTCGAACGTGTGTAGACAGGCGGCGTGCAAAGGATATAAAATACAGCCGAACTCATGACGAGCAAAACCGAGATTACGAACCAGTGCCATTTGACGAGGCACAGGTAAAAGATATCTTTTACCGTCAGTGAGTTTTCCGAAGAGTCTTGTAATTGATGTAACGACAATTTGACGACATCGATCATATTGTTCTTGTCATCCATATCATATTATGAAAATTTGTTACTTGAAAATCAGCACGCTGATCGTAGCCAGTACGGATGCCAGTGACATCCAGAACGATGCGGAGCGCACGTTGTTGCCATTCACCGTGGATTGCCGCGCCCGAACATCGTTGGGCTCCACGTAAACTTGGTCGTTTTGGTGGAGATAGTATACCGGTGAGGCGGAAAGCGACTTGCTGTCGCAAAGATTTACTCGGTAATGGGTTTCCGTTCCATTTTCTCGACGGGTCACCAGCACGTTCTCCCGCTTGCCGTGGATGGTCAGGTCGCCAGCCATACTTAGGGCATCGAGCAGTGTCAGGTAGTCACGGTCGATGCTGAACCGCCCCGGACGGTTCACTTCGCCCATCACCGAGACGCCCATGTTCAGGAACTCGACGATCACCACGGCGTCTTTCACCTGGTTTTTCCTGACCAGCTCGTTCTTGATATAGGAGGCTATCTTCTCACGCTTCAGCCCCTCCACGTGCAGTTCACCCAATATGGGGAAATCTATGTTGCCGTTGGAATCGACCGTATAGCTCGATACCTGCTGGTTATAGTTGTAACTGTTGTTCATTGGCTGTCCGATACGATGTGCCATTATCGGCAGGTTGAACATGTCCGCCAGTTCTGGGTTCTTGCTGTTGACGACGATGGATATCTTGTCCCCGGGCTGTGCTGTGACCTGTACTGTAGCGACCTCCCTTCTCACGTCGGAGCGGACATCTTGCATGTAGGCTATCTTGTGTGAGGCAGAACATCCTCCCAATAGCAACACCATGCTTAACAAGAGGATACGTGTAATTTTCTTTTTTAACATGACATGCCGTTTAACGGTTTTGAACTCTTATTCTCTTTCTACTGATCGCAACAGCTTTTCCACGGCATCCTCCTTGCCGGGAGCAATGTCACGGCTGACCACACTGTCGGGAATATGGATAAACACGGAAACTATGTCACTGCCTTTCATTTTTTCAATGTCCGCCTCTTCAAGTCTGAAGGCTGCGTTATACCAGCGTCCGTCCGCCCATTCGCTGCAACAGACTCTTGGTCTTTCCGCTTTCAGTACCACGGAATCACCGTTGGTCAGCATGAATTTCACGCCCGGCCTGACGATGTGCATGGTAGAGTCGTTTTTCAGCACTTTGGCAAGCATCATGCAACGGTCGCTGTACTTGCTTATGCGGCACCGGAAAGTAATCTTTCCCGAATCACGCACTTTTTTCTTGGGAAGAAGGTCCACGGTGGCGGATTCCTTCACCCCGTGTTTGTCGGTCCGTACTTTCCGTGGAGTGCCGGCCGATATACATCCAATGTCTGCGAGCAGTAGACACAGGATGCAGATGATATGTCTCGTTCTTCTTTTCATCATATCAGTAAAGATTTTATTTGATGTACTTGATGGTAATTCGCGCGCAGCGGTTCAGTTTGGCCTTGAGCCCGCGTGTGCTCTTGTCGTCTACGCGGCCAATGGGTTCGGACAGGACATTGATAGAGAAATCCCCGTGGTTCAGTTCGCCGAACTTGCCGCTTTCCCGAAGCCACTTGATGGCGGAGAAGGCACGGTAGTGGGAAAGCGCCCTGTTGCGGTCCTGCCCGACCGCTTCCGCGTTCTCTCCGGTATAGTTGTCCTGGCTGGTGGCAAGACCTTCCGCCTGTACATGTATAATCTGACCGTTCTCCAGTATATCGCGGATGGTGTCCACCGCCTGCCTGTCGCTGAACTGGCTGATGTACCCCTCGTCACCTACCAGCGCCGCGTACACATCGGCAAAACTGTATAGGACTGTACCTTCTTCCAGCGGCATGTTCTCGCGTACCGTGGAAAGTCCGGCATGGGCGTTCAGCCCGTATGAGGTGGTCTCCTTGTAGTTGTCACGGCTCAGCAGGGTCTGGGTGCGTGTCTCGTTGTCGATACGGTAGCACCATGTCTTGTCTGCTTCGTAGATGGGTGCATAGTAGTACCCTGCCACGTCCTCGAATGCCTGCATGTCGTCGGCGTCCATTTCCAGTGAAAGCGGTCTGGAGGACATCTCGTAGCCACGTGCCACTCCTGTGGGGTTCTCCGTGAAAGTGGCCTTCTCCGTCGGCACGTTTTCGATCTTCAGCGAGCGCAGCGAAACTCCTGATTTCAGACGCGATGCCACGGCCGAATTGCTCTTGAATTTCTTCTGGGTGAAGATTCCGCCTGCCAGGTAATCCATAGAATGCACGTCAGCATCTGCCACGACCGGGGCATCGTTACGTCCGGAATAGTTGTTCGGATAAAACACGTAGAACGTGAAAGTCCGATACTCGGGACATTCCTGTACAACAGGAACTGGGGCGGGCACGTTGATGAAGTAGTTGATGTCGTCACCAGGTATGCAACGTTCCCAACCGCGCTGCTTGATGTAATAGGTGGCGCCGATGCTCACGCCGAGATTGTAGTCCCAGCGATGACCGGCAATGGGAGAAAGGTCGTAGTGGGTCTCGTAGAAACGCCCACGGAGCTTCACGTCAAGGGACCATGCCTTGGCCTTGGTGAAGAAACGGCTGTACTGTAGTTCCACGTTGCCATACCACTCGTTCTTGGGGCCATAGTAAGGTTTCCCCCATTTCTTGTTTTTCAGTTCCTTGTCATAATGATGCACGCCACCGATACCCAGTGAAAGGAGCAGCTGGTTGAAGCGTTCATTGGAATCGTACCCCTCCCATGCGTAAAGGATGCGCGAAATATTGAATACTACGTTTGCGTTGATGTCCCACCACTTGGTTTTCAGTTTCCAGTAAGGAGTGCCGTCAGCTTTCACCATGGGGGTGTTCTCGATGCCGACAGCATAAGGAGTCCATATTTCGGTAAATCCTCGTGAATTGCCCATGCCGAACTGTCCCTTGATACCGAAGCCTGGTGTGAACCACTTGCCGATACCGACTGTGAAATCCGGTGAAAGCGTCTCCTTGAACTTGCCGTTACCGCTCCAGTCGCCCCGGAATGTATGCACTCCTATATCCCCGTAAACCCACCAGTTGTCCCAAAAGCGGTTAGTCACCACGCGGTACTGGTCGTCAGTTGGCTGTAACTTGGGTACATAGTCCTTCGCCAGCAAGGAGTCGATCTTCATGAGCAGGGAGTCACGTTCTACCCGTCGCCACTGGATCTCGTCCAGGTTCTCAATCTGCGCGTACATGTTGCCTGTGACTAACATGCACAGAAATGTAAAGATGGTCTTTTTCATAAATAATTATTGTTGTTTTTAACTTATTGGCTACCTCATAAAGTCAAGAAGGGTTTTGATGAAGATATACATATCAAGCCCGAATGAGCGGTGGTCTATGTACCATAGGTCAAGTTTCACACGCCGCGCCATGTCTACATCCGCGGGAGTCTCGCCACGGTGCCCGAGAATCTGTGCCAATCCGGTAATGCCCGGTCTGACCGACAGTCGTCTCTTGTAATCCGGAATGCGGGATGAATATATCTCCGTATGGTAAAGCATATGCGGGCGGGGGCCGATGATGGACATGTCGCCTTTCAGAACGTTGATGAATTGTGGAAGCTCATCCAAGGACGAGTTTCGCAGGAAAATACCCATGCGTGTTATCCGACTGTCTCCGTTCACCGCCTGAAGGGTGTCGGCTTCATCGTTCACGACCATGGTACGGAATTTCAGGCAGGTAAAGGGTTTATTTCCCAGTCCGCTGCGCTGCTGCCTGAACAGGACCGGACCCTTGGAGGTCAGCTTGATGGCTATGCCGATGATGATATAGAACAAAGGGAATAAGGTGCAGATAAAGGCAAGTGAGACCGTTATGTCAAAAAAACGTTTCAGCATTGTTGTGTATCCGGGTGGCACCTTACCGGTTGTATATATTCCGGGCGGACCTCCACACCTACACTGAAAAAACCATTAAGTTTCACGAGCAGGCGTTTGACCTTGGAACCGCGTGTGGTGAGCAGGTGTCCCTCATAGCCGTCGAGAGGTCCGCCGATGATGCGGATCTCCTGTCCGAACATTTGGGGAGTAACTTCCTCCGGCAGATAGAACCGGGGATTTTTCGAGATGTTGACAGCGTGAATGAAACGTTTCATCTCTATGTCGGAGACGGTCATGGGGACACGGTACGTATTGTGCAGCCAGCGATATTGAAGCGTTGGTATTCTAGCTACGATCGGATCGAGATTCGTACGTGTATCGTACACGAAAAGCAAGTCCGGCACTAACGGGGTTTCCTCAATGACTTTTTTACCTTGTCGTATCACCAGCCGCTTTTTTATCGGGGTATATACCGTCATTTTCTTATCCTTTAGCAGCTTGTAAGCCGGACACTTAGCATTGGCTCGTTTCAGGTCGCGCATCGCAAACCATACAGCCTGGTCGTCACTTTCTTGAAATGCCATTGTTTCGGTTCAGGGCAATTCTATCAGTCCTGCAAGAATCTGTAATATATTACATATCAGGCAGTTATTGTTTATTTCTATAAAAGTTAGGGAAGCCTCCCCGCTTTTAAAATGTAGTCTTGTCATCATCCAAAACCAATATTTATCAATGCTTCTCTTTGTAAGAGAAGTTTGGTAATTTCGGGTAAATAATAACTTGTTGATAACCAGGGTTTAAGCACTGCATTAAAACATGTTTTAGCTCAACACCGATTGTGTAATTACACTTTTTATGCAAACAACTGAAAAAAAATAGGGTTGATTTTCATTGTCTTTTGAGGATTTTTTCGTACTTTTGTACTCTCGGAACTTCTCTTACAAAGAAAAATCTCAAATTTGTATAACAGGAATTTAGTGTATTAAAATATTGATATACAACCGCATAATTAATAAAACATAGACCGGTACAGCACAGAAAAACTTTTTCCCTTCTTGCTGCCTTCATTGTATAAACGTAGGTTCGTGTGTGACGAACTGCCTCTTGTGGAAACGCATGCAATAGTCAAGCAACATTTCGATATAGGAAATGATCAGGGACTGCTTTTATTATATCCGGAGTTTTTCAAAGACTGCCACGCTTATGACAAGGCTTTGCGCGGGTATCACAAACGTTCGCTCAGTGAAATAAGAATAAAACAGACGGGATGGATTGGCTAGAATTGAATAAGAATTGCTAACTTTGTGTTCTTGATTTACGCTTTATGAACATAGAAGAGTTTAGAGCCTACTGTCTCTCTTTTAAGGGAGTGCATGATAAAATGCCGTTTGAAAAAGCTACATCCGAGTATGACAGAAACCTGCTGGTCTTTTATGTAGCAGATAAATGGTTTTGTTTCGTGAATGTGGATGTTTTTGATTTCTGCAATATAAAGTGCATTCCGGAGCAGATAGAAGAATTGCAGGACAAATATGAAGGAGTGAAACCCGGTTATCACATGAATAAGAGGCATTGGATGAGTGTTTACTTTAATGAAGATGTGCCGGATAAGATGATCAGAGAACTGGTGAAAAAGTCGTATGATATTGTTGTCAGTTCCTTATCAAAGAAAGAGAAAGAAGAGCTGGGTGCAATGTAGAAAAAGAAGAACTGATCCGTCTGTTCTGCTTCTGTAACAATTTGACTGCTTACACACATTGGAAACAGCATAATGGACAGAAATGTAGGAATGAAGGAAACTTTGGTTGGTATATCGGTGATTTTTTTGTAATATTGCACAAAAATATTCATTTCTCGTCAAGAGAGCAAAACATAAAGTACATGAATCCATACGAAATCATTGATAAATATTATCCGAAGAATACGCAGCAGAGGCAAATCTTAGTAATACACAGTTTGTCAGTGTCCGGAAAAGCAATGAAAATGCTGGATGCTCATCCCGAACTACATTTAAACCGGAGTTTTGTGAAAGAAGCCGCTCTGTTGCATGATATTGGTATTTTTCAGACTGATGCTTCTACCATTCAGTGTTTTGGTATCCATCCTTACATTGCGCATGGGTATTTGGGAGCTGAAATTTTGCGGGCGGAAGGTTTTCCGCAACACGCACTGGTTTGTGAACGTCATACGGGAGCCGGACTTTCGTTAAAGGATATTATTGCTCAACAACTCCCTGTTCCCCATCGTGAGATGCTACCTGTCACCTTGGAAGAGCAATTGATTTGTTTTGCGGATAAATTCTTTTCTAAAACCCATTTGGATGAAGAGAAAACAGTAGAGAAAGCCCGGCAAAGTATTGCAAAATATGGTGAAGAAGGGCTAAGCCGCTTTGATAGATGGTGTTCTCTTTTTTTATAGCACTAAAAAATAATTAAATAACGGAGATTCTGACTCATATTTGGTGAAGTTTGTGTACTTTTGCCACTTCAAGCGTAAACTATTAGTTAATGGCGCCATTGAAAGCAAAAATACTTATATCGTTCATACTGCTGATTGTCTTACTGATGCTTCCCGACGAGGCTACGTCGCAGCGTCGAAGAAGAGGAATGATTGCCTCTAATACCGCACAAACGGATTCCCTCCAAGGAAATGATTCGTTGAAAGCAGATACGGTAACGGTACGCATTGATTCCATCGCACCGGTAAAAAAGAAACAACCACTTGATGCACCGGTTGTGTATGAATCTAACGACTCCACTGTCTTTACTTTAGGAGGAGCTGCCACACTTTATGGTAGCGGGAAAGTCAATTATCAGAATATTGAACTGGCGGCAGAAGTTATTTCAATGAATCTGGATAGTAGTACTGTGCATGCTTATGGTATCAAGGATACTACCGGAGTGGAAAAAGGTAAACCGGTATTTAAAGAAGGAGATACCTCTTATGATACGGAAACAATCCGATATAATTTCAAAACCAAAAAAGCGGGAATTACCGATATTGTCACCCAGCAGGGAGAAGGATATGTGACAGGAAGCAGGGCGAAGAAAGGAGCCAATGATGAAATTTTCATGGAGCATGGACGTTACACAACCTGCGACCATCATGAACATCCTCACTTCTATATGCAACTGACGAGAGCGAAAGTACGTCCTAAAAAGAATGTGGTAACAGGACCTGCCTATCTGGTGGTGGAAGATGTGCCTTTGCCGTTGGCAGTGCCATTCTTTTTCTTCCCGTTCTCCAGTAGCTACTCTTCCGGTTTCATTATGCCGACTTATATGGATGATTCGAGCCGCGGTTTCGGCTTGGCAGAAGGAGGGTATTACTTTGCCATCAGTGATATCATGGACTTGAAGATGACGGGAGATATCTTCACGAAGGGTTCGTGGAGATTATCCGGATTGACAAACTATAATAAACGATATAAATATTCCGGTACGCTCCAAGCGGACTATCAGGTCACCAAGACAGGGGATAAAGGGATGCCGGACTATGCAGTTGCCAAGGACTTCAAGGTAGTATGGAATCATCGTCAGGACGCTAAAGCCAGTCCGAACAGTACATTCTCCGCCAGTGTAAACTTCTCGACCAGTAGTTACGAACGTTCCAATATCAACAACCTTTATAATTCGCAGTTGTTGACTCAAAATACTAAAACATCCAGTATCAGCTATTCTCGTAGTTTCCCTGATATCGGTCTGACTTTATCCGGAACCACCAACATCGCACAGACGATGCGTGATTCTTCTATTGCAGTCACTTTGCCTGATTTGAATATTACATTAAGTCGTCTGTTCCCGTTCAAACGTAAGAAGGCGGCAGGAGCTGAACGCTGGTACGAAAAGATTTCCATTAGCTATACGGGACGTCTGACAAACAGTATCCGTACAAAAGATGACCGTCTGTTTAAAGCCGGACTAAGCGAATGGGAAAATGCAATGAATCATAACATTCCTATCAGTGCTACTTTTACGCTGTTTAAGTATTTGCAGGTTTCTCCTTCAGTCAATTATACGGAGCGTTGGTATACCCGTAAGATTAATCAGCAATATAACGAGGTGGATCATAAGTTGGAGGCGTTGCCGGGTGATACGCTGAACGGTTTCTACCGGGTATCCAATTATTCGGCCAGTTTGAGCTTGAGTACGAAACTGTACGGTATGTATAAACCTCTTTTCGCTAAAAAGAAGGAGATACAGATTCGTCACGTATTCACACCTCAGGTAAGTATTAGCGGTGCTCCGGGATTCAGCAAGTATTGGGAAGAATATACCGATTATAATGGCAATACGCAATATTATTCTCCTTTCACCGGCCAACCTTATGGCGTACCTTCGCGGGAAGGATCGGGAACGGTCAGCTTCTCTGTTTCTAATAACTTAGAGATGAAGTATTACGATGCAAAGAAGGATACGGTTAAAAAGGTTAGTCTGATTGATGAATTGGGAGCAAGCATGTCCTATAATATGGCTGCCAAAGAGAGACCTTGGAGTGATTTAAGCATGAACCTACGTTTGAAGCTGACTAAGAATTACACATTCAACATGAACGCGTCGTTCGCTACGTATGCTTATACATTCGATAAAAGTGGTAATGTAGTAACGAGTAACCGAACAGAATGGTCGTATGGTCGTTTCGGACGTTTCCAGGGATATGGATCTTCTTTCAACTATACTTTTAATAATGATACATGGAAGAAGTGGTTCGGTCCGAAAGAGAACGATGAAAAAGGGAAAGATAAGAAGAAGTCGGAGGATGGTGATGAGGAGGAATCTGACGGAATGGAAGGAGAGGGTGCTACGACTAAGAAAGTTGAGAAAGCGCAGGCCGATCCGGATGGTTATCAGGTTTTTAAGATGCCTTGGTCATTGAGCCTTAGCTACTCGTTTAATATTCGTGAGGACAGAACGAAGCCTATTAACCGTCACTCCATGCGATATCCTTATACTTATACGCATAATATCAATGCAAACGGAAATATAAAGATTTCTAATAACTGGTCGCTTTCGTTTAACTCGGGTTACGATTTTCAGGCAAAAGAGATTACCCAAACTTCTTGTACAATAACCCGTGACTTGCACTGTTTCAACTTGTCGGCCAGTCTTTCTCCTTTCGGACGTTGGAAATATTACAATGTTACGATTCGTGCGAATGCAAGTATCCTACAAGACTTGAAGTATGAGCAGAGAAGTCAGACGCAAAGTAACATTCAGTGGTATTAAAGAGGAAACGATAATGAATGTTTAGCGATAACATAAAGAGTCAGCGATAGGTGGTCATAAAAGAAAAATAATGAGCGGTGAACAAGAGACGCATTTATATTGCATTAGTTGTTCACCGCTCATTGTTTTTTCATTCACCGTTATCTATTTACCATGTGATTTCCGTTTTCCCGTGGGCTTTTAGATAATCGTTTGTACGGCTAAAATGTTTATTTCCGAAGAAGCCGTTGTAGGCGGAAAGAGGAGAAGGATGGGCGGAAGTCAGTACCAAGTGCTTACTGCGGTCAATGAAAGCTCCTTTTTTTTGAGCATACGACCCCCATAAGATAAATACCAGATTCTCTTTTTCTTCTGCCAAGGTACGGATTGCGGCATCAGTAAATGTTTCCCAGCCACGGTTTTGGTGTGAACCTGCTTGGTGGGCACGTACGGTCAGCGTTGCGTTGAGCAGCAATACTCCTTGTTCTGCCCAGCGGGTCAGGTTTCCCGTAGTGGGAGCATCTGTACCGATGTCGGCTTTAATTTCTTTGAATATGTTTACTAATGAAGGAGGGAAAGGTACTCCGTCATTTACTGAGAAACAGAGACCATGTGCTTGTCCCGGTCCATGATAAGGGTCTTGCCCTATAATCACAACTTTCACTTTATCGAAAGGACAAAGGTTGAAAGCATTGAAAATCAGTTTTCCCGGAGGGAAAATCTGATACTGTCTATATTCGCTTTTGACGAAGTCTGTCAATGCGCGAAAGTAGTCTTTGTCAAATTCAGGTTGTAAATGAGCTTTCCAACTTTCTTCAATCTGTACGTTCATAGTCTATTATATAAGGTGTATATCAAGTTCTTTGCATTTTTTGCGCATATCTTCGGGCCAGATGCTAGCTTGTATTTCTCCGATGTGAGCCTTGCGAAGGTAGAACATGCACAAGCGGGACTGTCCGATACCTCCTCCGATAGATAATGGAAGAGTGTCATTCATCAATCGCTTGTGGAAATAAAGTTCCAGCCTTTTTCTTCTTTTTCTTCTTTCAGCTGACGTTGTAAAGCTTCTTTATCTACGCGGATTCCCATGGATGACAATTCGATGGAGCGTTGCAATACATCATCCCACAGCAAAAGGTCACCATTCAGTCCGGGCTGGTCATTTAGTCCTTTAGTCGTGTAGTCATCGTAGTCCGGTGCTCGTCCGTCGTGCTTCTTGCCGTCTCCAAGTTTGCAGCCTATTCCTATGATAAATACAGCTCCATATTTCTGACAGATGGCGTGTTCACGATATTTAGGTTCCAAGTTCGGATAAAGTTGGCGCAATTCTTCTGAATGGATGAAATGTAGCTTTTGTGGCAGGCAAGGTTTGATTTGCGGATACATTTCATATACCATATATTCCGTACGGATCATGGCTGCATAAATACGGTTGACGATTTCTTTCAGGAAGTTTACATTCCGGTCTTTATTGGTGATGACACGTTCCCAGTCCCACTGGTCTACGTAAAGAGAATGCAGGTTGCCCAATTCTTCATCCGACCGGATTGCATTCATATCCGTGTAAATACCATATCCCGGTTCGATGTGATAGTCAGCTAAGGTTAACCTTTTCCACTTGGCCAATGAATGAACCACTTCGGCTTGTGCATCGCCCAGATCTTTAATTGGGAAGGAAACAGGTCGTTCTATTCCATTCAAATCATCATTGATACCCATCCCTTTCAATACGAAAAGAGGGGCGGTCACACGTCTAAGGCGCAGTTCGGATGACAAGTTTAATTGGAAGAACTCTTTTATTTGCTTGATTCCCAACTCGGTCTGTTTGAGGTCGAGAAGCGGCTTATAGTTCTTAGGTTTTATCAAGTAACTCATAAGTTTGTTAAATGTTAATTGTCGGCAAAGATAGGAATAAAATTGATGTATGTAATGAGTATTCTCTAAAAGATTGTCAATTTGATAAAGTAAATACGCTAAAGCATTTCAAAATAATAGTCTTCTGACATGAAGGATCGCTTTGAGAACTATAAAAAAAGGAGAATCATTAGGAGAATGAGAAGATTTTTTATACTTTTGTTCCCGCATTTAGAAAGAATGGCCCCGTAGCTTAGTGAATAGAGCGTCAGATTCCGGTTCTGAAGGTCGTGCGTTTGAATCGCACCGGGGTCACATTGGAATCCCTTGATAGTCAGTAGACTATTGAGGGATTCCTTTTTTGTCTTTCTAATCTGTGGCTGCATAAAGCCTTCTCTTTAGCTTCTTGAAACCTGAAGTCCTTTATCAGAGAGGGTCATTTCTACAAAACGGGCACGAGAATTAGGGGCTTGTTCCGTCAGTATCCGTCGGATTTGTCCGGCTGCCTGCGGATCTTTTGCTACCATATACAGATACCCGCCACCACCTGCACCGGGGAGTTTGTATCCCAAGGTGTAATCTTTGATTTTCTCGATGATGGCTGCTACTGCCGGTGGATTGGTTCCGCAATCTAATGCTTGGTTCTGTATCCAGGTTTTGCCGACTAAACGACCGAAACTATTGAAATTACTCCGTAAAATGGATTCACTCATATCCATTGCATGAGCTTTCATTTCGGCTAACAAGCTTAGATGCGGACCGGAATTGAGGAACATGGAACTGACAATCTCGGCCAGGATACTTTTAGCGGTACGAGTAATTCCCGTATAATATAACAGATGACAGTCGCGGTAATCAGGATGAACAAAGAGTTGGTCGGGTAACCAGCGTACTAATGGATTCTGCTCGAAACCAGCTTCGGATTGGAGTAATTTAATACCGGAAAAGACACCGCCATATTGGTCTTGCCAGCCTCCTCCTGTGGTCAGGAGTTGTTCCAATACTAATGTGTAACTACATATATCATTTTTATCCCAAGCCAGTCCACAGAAATCATTGATTGCTCCGAGCACAGTAAATGCCAGGATGGAACTGGTGCCCAAACCAGAACCTGCAGGAATAGCAGCCAGCAGAGTAATTTCGATTCCGGAACCGAAATCTTCCAATTGTTTAGCTAACGAAGGATAGGATTCTGTAGAGAATGTCGGTGCAAAGCCCGCCAATGTAAGGGCGGCTTTCGGAATAGAAAATGGAGAACCTACCTTTTTATAATCTTGCAGTTCCTCGTAATTTCTTATCACTTCTATTGCACCCATGTCAATAGAACGAAGAGTGATGTGATATTCCTTGCTGGGTTTCACATATACTTGTAGCGGTGGTTGACCGTTCAGTTCGATAGCAAGATTTACAACGCTTCCTCCTGAATAAAGAGAGTAGGGAGGTGTGTCCGTCCATCCTCCCGCCACATCAATACGCACAGGACTGCGTCCCCATACGATTTGGTCGGAATAAACGTTGAGTATGGGATGACTTTTACGTTCGCTCATTACTTCTAATAAACCGTCGCGAAGTAGTTGGAAAGCCTCCTGTTCCTCTCTTGCACAATCCTTGTTTTCACGTAATTTCATGATACGTGCACGAAGCATCCGGTTGTGTATCCGTAACATGGGCGCGGCATCTTCTTTCAAGACGTCGGGCATATCTAATTTGAAACGTACAAATTCATTGGCGGCATCCAGCAAATCGAGTTGATAGAACACGCTTTTCTCATAATTGGTCGCCAGTCCTTTCCAGTTCTCCTTGCGGAAAGCTTTGCGCTGTTCGTAGAGGCGTTTGAGGTTGGCGCTTGCGGATATTTCATCTGCGGAAACTTTCTCTGCTTTCAACCAAAGTTTTTTCCCTTCTTCCAGTTGTGGTTCTGATGTCATCCAGCGTACTAGTATGCCTAAATCTTTCACAGAAGCCACTTTGGGGAAGATGAATGCTGATTGTAAATCATCTGTACGCCCTTTTATATCCTTCCAGATAATTCCCCTTTCTTCCATCCAACGGGTAAAAGGAATATTAAGGTAAGTAGTCGTTATTTTGTCCAACGCTCCTTTGAATACATCATCCAATCCATACGGACGCGCAACGAACTCATTCTCGCCGATAGGAATAATATCGATGCAAACCCCATCCGGTAAATGTATACTCCACTGGTTTTCAGGAACTCCTGTAATGATCTGGCGGGAACCTAATTTCCATTCTTTTCCCACATGGCTATTTTCAATCCATAAATTGGCGTTGTCGGCAGAAAGAGAAACTTGTGTGATGGAATTCTGTATAAAGATAGCCGGATTCGGTTTTACTTTCCGGTGCATAATTCTTCTTTGGTCCCGCACCTTATCCTGTATGGCCAAAGTAGAAGAAATCAGTTCACGACTTGTACCGTAATGATAGAATTCTCCACCGGGCAACGGTAATATGGCCACGGACAACTGATTGATTTCTTTATCTTTCGTTTTAGGATGCTCTCCCAAAGCCAAACCATAGTCCGAATATAAATCATAATAATGAATATCTTTCGTACCTCCTTTCAATGACCGTTTCATCAGTACTTCTATGGCACGGTCACTTAAAATCCAGATGCCGATATCCATCAGGAAAAGATGAGTTTTCGACAAACTTTCCAACTCTTCCAGAGAAGGTTTCTGCAACATGAAATCAAGCACCTCCGGTTTTTTCCGGTCGGAAACAAACACGCCATGATGAGTTGCCAATGAAGGATTCACCCACAGACCGTAACATACTACATCTACATTCGGAATATCCTGAAGCGGTTTTTCCGAACGGATATATACATCTCCGCTAGCAATCAGCGTATTCAGTCCGGCCGGAGCCTGATTCATAATCCTTTCATAGAGCGGAAGCTGCAATGATAGAAGATTTTGTCCCAGCTTTTGCCCTCTTTCCCAACTGAAGATCGGGATAGGAGTTAATATTTTGCCGGAAGGACCGTAGCTGGGTAGCCGACGACTTTGTCCGCCTGCATGCAGCAATATTCTTTTTTCATGTCCTAGCCAGTTGCTGAAAGATTCTTGTGGTGCGAATGCCTGATGACAAGCTTGCAATAACCATGTAGTTCCGCCACCGGAGCCTAGTTTACTCCCTATGGGGTCTGATGTACAAAACCAATCGGTATGGTTAACTTCTTCCAGTTCGTGGAAGCAATGGATCAAATTGGGTGGTAAGGATAATAACTTTTGCATAATAGAATCTGCGTTGGCTTAGATAGAATCCAAGCGAATTAAACTCCCGTAAAAATACAAATTATATTCCTGCTTTTCAATATTATTCTTCTGTATTGAAAAATAATTTATTTCAGCTTTTAGATGTCCTTTTCAAACAGCATATCCCACTGGTCGCTTAACGCCTGCATGGATGGCAGTAATAAATCTGCTCCGGCATCCAGCAACACTTGTCCGTTCAAAGGACCCGTATTGACCGCTATGGTGAAAATGCCCGCATTGTGTCCGGCTTCTACTCCTAACGGAGCGTTCTCTACTACAACAGCTTCATCTGCTTTGAACCCTCCTTTTTTCAAAGCCATCAGATATGGTTCGGGATTGGGTTTGCCATATTTCACATCGAACGCTGTAACCATCAGTTCTTTGTGAAACATTCCCGGGAAGTTGTGTTCCAGCCGTTCGAGCAGGGATAGCTGACCGGAACCGGTGACCACCATCGGAATCAGCCCGTTCCTCTTCACTTTTTGTAGTAACTCCCATGTACCGGGCATCGGTTTTGCTTCGGGATATGAATTGAATAAAGCACTTTTCTCCTGATAGATACTTTCTATTTCTTCTTGGGTGGCTTCTCTACCCCATTCACGTTGAAAAACAATATTGATTGTAGAAGCTCCTGTCCGTCCTTCATGCATATATGCTTCTTCGCGACTAAGAGTGAGCCCATGAGATTTCATTACTTTATGCCATGCTTCCGAATGGAATGGCATAGAGTCAAAAAGTACGCCGTCCATGTCAAACAGGACGGCTTTCAGTTTCTTTTTCATACTTTGTACGTTGCGGAATCTTTTTAAGATGATATTTTATTTTTCTATGATCATTTTCTTTAGATCGGACCGGGGGATAACCACATCATATTGTTCCCCGGAATCCTTGCCGATATATCTGTAGGTAATATTCTTATTGTTCTCCACGCAGGTTCTTATGAATATCTGGGTGGCAGGATCGGTCTGGCTTGCCAGCGTTGACACAATGCCCTCTTTCACTTCTGCTGCGTTTTCTTCAATCTGGCTGATGGAACACAGATCTTCGTTTACACTGCATATATAAACAACCGATTCACCTATAACTTCGATCTTTTCGACAACGACTTCTTCACTGGCCTGCATTGGAAATTGCAGATTCGCCATTTTCAGTTGTGCTTCAAGTTTTGTCTGTCCGCTTTGTGCAGGATCGGTATTTGTATTGATAACCTCTTTCAGTTCTTCGGCAGTAAGTTCGCAAACCGCTTGCTCGCCCGACTTATTCCCTACAAATATCATGTGTAATCCTGAATTACACTTAGCCATCAACTTCAGCATTTCCTTTACATCGGCAGCCGGATTTTGAAACATTATTTTGATAGATGATTTCATGCTTTCCGGATTATCTTTCAATATCTTTATATTGGTTATTTCCTCGTTCATGTTGAGAGTGTACACTACGTTATTCCCGTCATAAATGATGCTGGTTATTTTACCGACTTCTCCCATATCCATTGGACACTGTTTGTTGGCTATCCCGATCACAGCCTTGAGTTTGGCTTCCTGACAACCGGTCATTACTATTATTAGAAATGATACGCTACATAGTAGCATGAGTCCACTGGACTTTTTTAATAAATTTGCTGCCATCCTATTTGTTTTTTGAGTTTGATTTGCTATTATATAACGAGGCAAAGATAACGATAAAAAATGAGAGACAGGGATAAGTTAGAAAGGAAAGATCGTTGCAAATGATGCTCCCGAGTGATTAACTATGTAATTATTTGCTGTTTAGAAGAATATATGTATTTTTGTAACGTTATAAACTCGACGATAGCATGAAAAAGAGCGTATTATTGTTGCTACCATTGTTTTTAGGTGCTTGCTCTGATAATGGGGAAAGTCCCGTTATCAAGATAGAAAGGCTTTATGCAAAGATAGAATCGGACGATGGAAATTCTGGTTCCGGTGAAAAAGACTATGCGAATCAGAAGGAGGAGTTGCCGGTCTTGGAGGTAGGAGACGAAGTGAAGGCCTTTCTGCTTTTGGATGGAAATGGGGCGGAATTGAAAACTTTTAAACTTCAAAATGACGATGAAGTGGATACTAAACTCTTTTATGAGCAAGCAGAAGTATCAACGGAGGGAAATCTGACGGATGTGGAGAAAGGACAGCTTCGTTTTAAGGATGGTGTGTCAAAGGCTAGAATTATGGTTATGGCAACCATTAAACAAGTGGATAAGAACGGTGATGTAAAATTAGAGTTCTATCTTTCTTCCAAAGCCGAATGTGAGGGAGCACAGGAAGAAATCGGCTTGAAGACGAAAGCGGAAGATGATCAATGAACGATCGTACCACAGATAACACACAGAGTGCACAGATTCTTTTTCATTTCCTTTGTGCACTCTGTTTCTTGATGGTGAATAAATTTTAATTGGTATGAATCCGTATAATCTCTGGTGAGCTTATAGTTTTGCACGGATTGCTTTGGATTCTTCTTCATACCCCGGTTTGTCCAGCAATGCAAACATATTCTTTTTGTATGCTTCCACACCCGGTTGGTTGAATGGGTTCACGCCCAACAGATAACCGCTGATACCGCAAGCCTTTTCGAAGAAATAGAGCAGACCGCCGATGTTGTATTCGCTCAATTCCGGAAGTACAATACGCATATTAGGTACACCACCGTCTACGTGAGCCAGCTGTGTTCCCAGTTCTGCCATTTTGTTCACTTCGTCCACACGCTTGCCGGCTAAGAAATTCAAGCCGTCCAGATTTGCTTCGTCAGAAGGAACCTCCAGTTTGTGGTTAACCTTTTCTACTGAAATCACGGTTTCGAAGATAGAACGTTCGCCTTCCTGAATCCATTGTCCCATGGAGTGAAGGTCTGTAGAAAAATCTACCGATGCAGGGAAGATTCCTTTATTATCTTTTCCTTCAGATTCTCCATAAAGTTGTTTCCACCATTCGCTTACATAGTGCAGTTTCGGGCAGAAGTTGACAAGGATCTCGATCTTCTTGCCATTCTTGTACAACTCATTGCGGGTAGCAGCGTAAATAGCAGCCGGGTTTTCAGCAAATGCGACGTCCGATCCGCATACCTTTTCCATATCGGCTGCACCGGCAACCAGTTTGTCAATATCGAATCCTGCAACTGCGATAGGCAGCAAACCAACCGGAGTCAGTACGGAGAAACGTCCGCCTACGTTATCAGGGATGATGAATGTTTGGTATCCTTCTTTGTCGGCTGTAACACGGGCAGCACCTTTCTTTGCATCCGTCACTGCAACGATTACTTTCTTTGCGGTTTCCTTGCCGCGCTGATCTTCGCATTGCTTTTTCAGCAAACGGAAAGCAAGAGCCGTTTCGGTGGTAGTTCCTGATTTGGAGATATTGATAATTCCGAATTTTTTATCTTTCAGATATTCAGTCAGTTCATACAGATAATCTTCGCTGATATTGTGTCCTGCATAGATCATGACAGGAGCCGTTTTCTTTTCCTGCAACCAAATGAAGCTGTTGGACAGAGCCTCGATTACGGCACGTGCACCCAGATAGCTGCCACCGATGCCGGCTACGATTACTACTTCACAGTTATCTCTTAATACTTTTGCTGTAGCGTTCAGGTCGGCCAGATGTTCTTTAGTGATAGAAGAAGGCAAATGCAACCATCCTAAAAAGTCATTACCTTTGCCTGTGCCTTTTTCCAGCATTTCCTGTGCGGCTTTTACCTCAGCTTCGTAAGCAAAAACCTTTTCTTTGGAGATGAATCCAACTGTTTTTTCAATGTTCAAGCTAATCATATTCTTCTTGTTTATAAGGTTATCTAAAAGAATCAGTTAGTAATTTTATTTCAATCATAGGTGAGATGCGTTCGTACAGGATGTTGTACACGGCGTCCAGTATCGGCATATTGACATGATGATGTTTGTTGATTTCCTTGATACACTTCGTCCCATAGTAACCTTCGGCAATCATCTCCATTTCAATCTGTGCACTTTTCACGGAATATCCTTTACCTATCATCGTGCCGAAAGTCCGGTTACGGCTGAAGTTGGAGTAGGCGGTCACCAATAAATCTCCCAAATAAACTGATTCGTCCACGTTTCTGTTCAACGGATGTACCGTGTTCAGGAAACGATTCATCTCCTGAATGGCATTGGAGATCAGCACAGCCTGAAAGTTATCACCATATTTTAAACCGCTGCAAATACCGGCAGCAATGGCATATACATTCTTTAGTACCGAACTGTATTCAATTCCTGCAACATCGTCACTGACGGAGGTTTTGATAAAACTGCTTCCCAGACGGCGGGCGAAAATACGGGCCTTGTCTCTGTCGGGACAAGCGATAGTCAGGTAGGAAAGGCGTTCCAGAGCTACTTCTTCCGCGTGGCAGGGGCCTGCCAGTACAGCGATGTTTTCCGGGGGAACACCATATTCTTTAATGAAGTATTCCGATACAATTATGTTGTCATCGGGTACGATTCCTTTGATAGCGGTGATGATAAACTTATCCTTTATTTTCGTTTTCAGCTTTTTCAGGTGCACTTTCAGATAAGGAGAAGGAGTGACGAAAATCAGTGTATCCGATTCCTTCACAATATCATTGATATTGGAACTGAAAGTAATACGCTTAGTGTCGAATTTCACCCCTGTCAAATAGGCTGGATTATGTCCCAGTCTCTTAAAATCGGTGATGCGGTCGTCTCGTCGCATATACCAATTTATAGAGTCCTCTTGGATTAAACACATCTTTGCGATGGCTGTGGCCCAACTTCCTCCGCCCATTATCGCTATCTTACCGGGTAGTTTCATTTATTTAAGTTTGTTTAGCCACTCGGTCACGTCGTTTACGGACGGATTGGTCAGTTCTAATTTATATTTCTTGTTAATGCCACAGATGTCCTGATGTAGCTTCTGCGGATTGACATTTTTCATATCTTCTACGGTGTTGTAACCGGCTTTTTGGATTACTGGAACCCAGTCTTCCGCGATTCCCAATTCCATATATTTGGAGGTTGCATCTTTTTTCACAACTTTTTCCGGGCGCATTTGCGGGAAGAATAATACTTCCTGAATGGTGGTCTGTCCGGTCATTAACATCACCAGACGGTCGATACCGATACCTATACCCGATGTAGGAGGCATACCATATTGTAAGGCACGCAGGAAGTCCTGATCGATAATCATAGCTTCATCGTCACCCTTGTCGGCTAGGCGCATTTGCTCTTTGAAACGTTCTTCCTGATCAATCGGGTCATTCAATTCCGAATAAGCATTAGCCAACTCTTTGCCGTTTACCATCAGCTCGAAACGTTCGGTCAGTCCCGGTTTAGAACGATGCATTTTGGTCAGCGGGGACATTTCTACCGGATAATCGGTGATGAAAGTCGGCTGTATGTAAGTTCCTTCGCAGAATTCACCGAAGATTTCGTCAATCAGCTTGCCCTTGCCCATTGTGTCATCGATTTCTTCCATATTCAGTTCCTTGCACACTTGGCGGATTTCTTCTTCGCTCTTGCCGTTCAGGTCGTATCCGGTCTTTTCTTTGATAGCATCGAGGATAGGCAGACGGCGGTAAGGAGCTTTAAAGCTGATAGTCTTTCCATCGACAGTGGTTTCCGTACAGCCGTTTACAGCGATACAGATGCGTTCCAGCAGTTTTTCGGTGAAATTCATCATCCAGTTGTAATCCTTGTACTGAACATAAAGTTCCATACAGGTAAATTCCGGATTGTGAGTTTTATCCATACCCTCGTTACGGAAGTTCTTACCTATTTCGTATACACCTTCAAAACCACCTACGATTAATCTTTTCAGATAAAGTTCCGTAGCGATGCGCAGATAAAGGTCTATATCCAGTGAGTTATGGTGAGTGATGAACGGACGTGCGCTTGCTCCGCCGGCGATAGATTGCAGGATAGGAGTTTCCACTTCCGTGTATCCGGCTTCGTCAAGAGCGTTACGCAGTGTCTTCACTACGGTGGCACGCTTCAGGAATGTTTCTTTTACACCGTCGTTTACCACCAGGTCAACATAACGTTGGCGATAACGGAGTTCGGGGTCTTCGAAAGAGTCGTAAGCCACCCCGTCTTTGTACTTAACGATAGGCAACGGTTTGATGGATTTTGCAAGTACAGTCAGTTTCTTTGCATGGATACTGATTTCGCCCATTTGTGTGCGGAACACGAAACCTTCGATACCGATAAAGTCACCTAAGTCGAGCAGGCGTTTGAATACAGAGTTGTACAGCTCCTTGTCTTCTCCCGGACAGATATCATCCCGGGTGATGTACACCTGGATGCGGCCTTTAGAATCCTGCAATTCGATGAAAGATGCTTTACCCATCACGCGGCGGCTCATGATACGGCCCGCTACGGAAACCTGGCGCGGCTCTTCGTCGTCTTTGAATTCAGCTTTAATATCTGTAGAGAAAGCATTGGTTACATATTCTGCTGCAGGGTATGGATCAATACCCATCGCACGAAGTTCATTCAGGCTGTTGCGTCGAATGATTTCCTGTTCACTTAGTTCTAATATATTCATTTCGTTACGTATTAACTCAATTTTGGAGGCAAAAATACGAAACTTTTCTCATATATCCTGTAATCCACCTCTTTTTTGTATCTTTGCCGTCTCAAACTAATAGGTATGACAGGACAGAAGACACCCACTGCGTTGGGTACGGAAAAGATTGGGAAGCTTTTAATGCAATATGCCATTCCGGCAATTATCGCCATGACGGCCTCTTCTCTTTACAATATGGTAGATAGTATTTTCATTGGTCACGGAGTGGGGGCGATGGCTATCTCCGGGTTAGCATTAACTTTCCCGTTAATGAATCTTGCCGCGGCTTTCGGTTCCTTGGTCGGTGTCGGTGCAGCTACATTGATTTCGGTAAAGTTGGGACAGAAAGATTATGATACGGCACAGCGGGTTTTGGGAAATGTGCTGGTATTGAATATGATTATCGGGCTTGCTTTTACGGTGGTCACACTGGTTTTTCTCGATCCTATTCTTTATTTTTTCGGGGGTAGTGACGCTACGGTAGGATATGCACGTGATTATATGATTGTTATCTTGTTGGGTAACGTTGTCACTCACCTTTATTTAGGGTTGAATGCCGTGCTTCGTTCAGCGGGACATCCGCAGCAGGCGATGTATGCCACAATTGCTACGGTGGTGATTAATACCATACTCGACCCTGTTTTTATTTATGGCTTCGGCTGGGGAATACAGGGAGCGGCTATTGCTACTATTACGGCACAGGTCATCGCATTGGCATGGCAGTTCAAACTATTCTCTAATAAGGAAGAGCTCTTGTATTTCCACAAAGGAATCTTCCGGTTAAAGAAGAAAATAGTAGTCGATTCTTTAGCAATCGGTATGGCGCCTTTCCTAATGAATCTGGCGGCGTGTTTTATCGTAATTCTTATCAATCAAGGTTTGCAGCATCATGGTGGCGACTTGGCTATCGGAGCGTTCGGAATAGTAAACCGGCTGGTATTTCTCTTTGTCATGATTGTAATGGGACTGAATCAGGGGATGCAGCCGATTGCCGGTTACAATTATGGAGCCAAGCAATATCCGCGTGTAACAAAAGTATTGAAAATGACGATTTATGCCGCAACAATCGTTACCACTACCGGCTTCCTGATGGGGATGTTGATTCCTAATTTGGCGGTTTCTATCTTTACAACGCACGAGGAACTGGTGGATATTTCTGCCAAAGGCTTACGTATTGTAGTGATGTTCTTCCCCATTGTCGGTTTTCAAATGGTAACTTCCAATTTCTTTCAGAGCATCGGTATGGCAAGTAAGGCAATCTTTTTGTCAATCTCCCGCCAAGTTCTTATCCTCATACCCTGCCTACTGATTCTTCCTCACTATTACGGGCAATTAGGAGTCTGGGTAAGTATGCCGATTTCCGATCTGACAGCCAGTCTGATCGCAGGAACAATGCTTTGGTGGCAGTTCAAACAATTCAACAGGCAGAAGGAATTAATCAGCTCTGATTAATTGATATCATTCCCTTCCTGCCAATAAAACTCCTACGTCAGATCTATCTTCTTGTTCCGATATTCTTTAGGAGATATATCGACATACTGGTTGAAATATTTCCCGAAGAATGCTTGTGTGGGAAAGTTGAGCTTGGTCGCTATTCCTTTCATACTTAAATCGGTATTATTGAGCAGATATTTGGCTTCTCGAGTTGGCCACTTTGTTTACTATCGGTATGACATAATCCATACCGACCTCTATCATGATTCCTTATGTTGCCTGATACAGATGCCGTGCTCCGTTCATTGTTGACATTCTTATGGAGTGTCCAGAATACTGGTTATGATTTGTACCTGTCGGGGAGTGAAAGTTCGTGTACGAGGATGATAACCTGTGGCAGTTAGTAATCGGAACAGTTCTTTATTTATTTTAATCCATTTGGTGAATATGCGTATGGCGCAACGTGGGGTAATGTTCGGATTGTACATACAAGCTAATTCTTTTTTCTTATAAGTTTTAATACGAAACGGAATTTCCTCCTTTTCTAATAGTGATTTTTCCATGTGGGCAGTTTATTATTTTAAGATGTTGTAAAGATACAAAATAAAAAAGGCATTGTCAAGTCTTTTGCAGGAATACTTTTGGAAACAGTATCCGCCCGTAGGCGGGTACTGTTTTCCTGCTTTTAAAGGCTGATGATTAATTTTATGCTTCCGGATCCGGTGCTTCTTCTTTGTCGTCATCCGGGTTGGGATCCGGTTGTCCCGAGCTGATGGTGTCGTCATTAGAAGCAACCATCTTTTGGATACTGACTTTGCTTAACATTTCCTTGAACTTGTAGCCCGGAGTAAAAATGATTTTCACTCTACGAATTGTGTCGCTATCTACATCTTTTTCTGCATCTTTACTTTCACAATTCATACCCGGACGGAAGCAACCGAAATCTCCTAATTGAACAGAAATACCTTTTCTAAGATTGATATTCAGTGTATCGATTAAGGCATCGAGTACAAATTTTACCGCTCCGCTAGGAACCATTCCCACTTTGGTGATTTCCTCGCACAAATCTCTGAATTCCACCGTATTGGTGATTACATTTTGTGCTACATACTTTTCAGCTTTAGTTTTATCAAAGCCGAATATTCTTTTTTTTATGACGTATTTAAGTGCCATAGGTTTTTGTTTTTTGGATTAATAACTTTATTTGTCTATATCTCTTTGTGATCACGATACAAAGATACTATGGTCACTTTCCGGGGAGGTGCTTTAACGGTACTAAATGTACCTATTTTGATTTATTTTTTAATTGTCTTGTTTGTATGATTCTGATTTATAATGTATTACTTCTGAAAATATTGCGAGGTGGGATGTTACTCCGTAGAATCTAAAAACTCCCTATAATAGTTATTTTCCTCTAAATATCAAATGCAGATGTTTTATCTTTAATGATTTCTTCTATTTCTGTACCAAAAGACTAAACTGATTTAGATATGAGAATTTTTAATTTATATATAGAAAGAAATACTAACATTGGTATGAATAAACTTATTGTCCCATTTCTTTTCATAGCTTGCCTCTTTGTGACTACTGGTAGTGATAATGAGCCCAAAGAGGAAATATTAGCTAACAGAGAGGAAGACATTCCGTACACCGAGGGATGCCCCTATCATGTTTATGACCTTTACAAAGACGCTTTTGTAATTGACAACAAAGGGAATATGCATTATGCTAATTACAAAGATGGTGATATTAGTCTTGATTTGGATTTTGCTGCCATTCGTTTAGATCATGCCATTCCCAAAGAGTCTCCGGATTTCTTAGCGTTCAACCGTATCGGCAAGATGGCGTATTATGCCTATGTTCTCTATCCATTGACTGACAAGGTTGAAAAAGTAAGGTTAACAAGAGGGACCTTATATCTAAAAGATGTGATATCGGAAGATTTGTATGATGAGATTGTAACCAAGTATGAAAGTGGCAAGACGCTTGAATATAGTCTTGTTCTCGCTAATATTTATGGATATGGACTACAAAAGATCTCTTTCACAATTTCTAAAATATTCTGAACTATTTATGTGCTATTTGTCAATTGGGGGCACAAGTTCTCAGACAATTGACCCGATGCAACGGAACACGGAAAGCAACGTGTCGGATATTGAGATGAGAGTGTAAATAGTTAAAATGATATGATAACAACTTATTCATAACACCATATAAAATAAAACCCGTATCTTTGTATACAGGAAACAGTAAATGATTTAGGTCTGTCGGAGAAAGAAATGAACTCATATTCACTTCCGGACAAGAGCCAAGTGACGAAATGCTCGCTCAAATCATGAAAGAGGTGGCGCAGGAAGCAGCGGAAAGTTATAAGGAGGCTGCCGCCGCACACTTTGCGGAAATGAAAAAAACATTGCAATAAAACAGGCAATGTGGCAGGAGCGCATAAACAGTGTCTTAAATGGTTAAGGGAAACAGAAAACCGGAACTAATAGTGATAGCCGGGTCCAACGGGTCGGGCAAGACATCTGTAACTCGGAAATTTCTGTACCACGAATACTCAGACGACACGGTTTATATCAATCCCGACCCGTGGCAAGCCTTATATACGGCGATTTTTCATTAATTTTGTCGTTGAATTACAAGTTGAATCATTATGAAAATCAAGCAACATAGGCGTAAAGTACTGTTCAAATCAATTATAATCGCCATTATATTTTATTGGCTTATATCGTTTTTCTTCGGATTTCCTGTTCCGAGAGGAACACGAGTTACCCCCAATTACAGTACATATTATGAAAATTGGAGAGGTATCTACTATATATCCGTTGAGAATGTGTTAAATCTAATAAATTTTGGTCATTGGGGATATTTGGAAGATGTGGATAAAGAGACATTTATAATATTGGATGACAACTGGGCAAAGGACAAAAATCATGTATGGTATCAAGACAAAACTATAAAAACAGTGGATGTCGCATCTTTCGATGTAGATAAAAGTGGCTTGCCGAAAGATAAATACCATGTATATGTTTATGATGTGGATATGCATAGTTTTCGTCCATCTAAATGTAATATGGATGTGACTACTGCCGAACATTTCGTCTTTAAAAATAACGGTCAGGATTGGACATGGATGCGCGACAAAAATTTTGTCTATTACGATGAGACAAAACTCGATGTAGACAGAAATACTTTCGCTCCATTAGGAAAGACTTATTGGTGGACAGATAAAGATTATGTCTATATAGATCGTTGGAACAGTTCGCTTAAAAAATGTGAACTTATAAAGGTCGATTCCTTGCAGTCACCCGTCGATACGCTGAATACTGGCAGTCATTATCTGCGTAACGGAAGAAATATGATCCATCTTAGTAGCGTTATCGCAAGAGACATCGAAGTGTACCGTTTCGAGGAAGTCGGTTTAAGCAAATGTATTATCAATGATATGTTGTTTGAAAATGGGGAGCGTATATTGAAAGACTCTCTTGATGTTGCCGAAGCTAAGTTCTATTTTTATGGACATATTGCTACAGATAAAAATCATGTTTTTTACTCTCGAAAACAACTCAATGACATTGATGCTGCATCTTTTCATCAAATAGATGATGAAATTTTTGAGGACAAATATTATATATACACCATAAAAGAAAATGCTTGGCGAGAGGAATATCCATTTGAACGAAAAAGGAAGTAATAACTATACAGTTACCTCCAACAGGAACTAATATCATTGTGTGTTCAGAAATTTATTATACCTTTGCATTTGAAAGAGTTATTTGATAGCATAGCACCGTAAATCGCTGAAAATCGCACGGTTGCTAAATCGTTACTCATATTTCTCAATGCTCTGCTAAACGTTTATTCCTCAAACGGTTGTATCAAACCGTTGAAAATCTAAAATATGCCGAAAAACAATGAATGTTGCAAGAATAAACACTATATTTGTACATATAACACCAAGAAAATCGAGATAGCTATGCTACATTCAAGCCAATCAGCTCCCGTTGTTGACGGCAAAGTCGTGGAGTTTGTGATTTTTGCCATTGAGAGTGCCGCCCGGAAGTTGGGTATTTTTTTTCTGTGGCAACCATGATATTAATCTTCAGATGTACCTGAACAGTGTGATTGAATCAACGCCTTACTTCGTGGATGCTCCCCATGAAGAGTTGTTCAGGCCGCTTCCACACCGTTGGAAAGAATATTATCCCGAGACCATAATGGAGAAAGTCCGGATTTTGGCAAAGTGAAACCTTTTACAAAACACAATACTGGCTATACCCCAGACAAGTTGGAGCAGATGTTGTCATAAGTTGGAGATTCAACCTGTACTTCAGTTTAATGCTTACCATAGAGCATCAATACCAATAAATAGGTATTTTTTCTGTATGTCAGGTTAATTGCCTCTTAATAAATAACATAGTTATAGTCTAATTTCATATTTTTGCAGGTAATAAAGAATGAGTGATTTAATTACCTGATTGTAAAACTCTAAATTAGACTTATGATGAAAAAGAAATGTCTATGGAGCATTATGCTTCTATTTTGTGTTATTTTATATTCTTGTAACCAAGAAGAAATAGTAGAAAACGAACTCCCCGATTTCCATCAGCCTACCCAATCGAGAGTCGAACTCAGAACAGGCCAAATTGAAGTTGGTAATATCACACTAAGTGCTGACAGTATTATCACCCTATGTGATGATGGAAGTAATAGTTTTGTTAAAAGCACAACGAGGTCTTCAGATATATATATGTAGGGAACAAAACCGGTATAGAACTATCTCTTAAAATACAGATAGGCTCAAGATTCGCGCTTGGAAAAACTGATGCTCAAAAAAGAAAGCGTTTAGCCAAGATGCTTGCACGGGTCTCTCAATATAGAGTCATACGTGGTGTTGTAGCAGATGATAATGGTTTTGTAGAATACGTACCATTAAACGCAACTATGACTATTCCTTGCAGTATTACAGATAAAGACTTTAAAATAAATGGTCCACTAAGGAAAACTATAGATATACTATTCCATACTTTCAAAAAACCTGCAGACAAAGATTGTGTAGAAGTGAGAATAAATGGTAGATTAATCCGCGATTTACGGGAATTTACCATAATTTGCGCCCATATAGCCTCAGGAAAATTCCTTTACTACTAAAATGCAATAATAAAATCGGATGTTGTAAAGAAAGTTTGACTTATAGTTTAAATCCAAAAGCGGATGAGAAAACTCTGTCTATACTACTTTCTCAAGTATTAATGCATTCTCAACCAACGTCTCATTGACGAATGTCTTTCTTTCAAAGAATATGTAACAATAAAATAACCTGCGCTTATGATAGATGTATTAGTATGGAATAAATACACTCGTGTAGTGATGCAATTAGCGGATCGTTTGAATATTTCCCCCGAAAAAGCATTACACTTATTCTATAACAGTAAGGTATACGCATTGCTTCTTAATAAACAATATCCGCTTATAACGTTGAGTGATGCCTACATCACTGATGAAATTATCCTTGAGTTACAACAGCAATAATCCTGTTGTAACTCTTAATTCTCATCATCTTTCCGCATCGACTATTGGAATCTATCTATTCTATTTGTTCCAAGAGTTTATACCTTTGTATATACCGTCAACTTTCCAACCCCTTCTTTCCGTATCATTCCGTCAGTGACGAAGGAATTTAATTCTTCGATAGCCACTTTCTTATTTCGTCCTGTCAGATGACTATAATCTGTTCGGCTGATAAACAGGTGGTTGTCCAGGTATGTGTTGAGGCGGGTGCGACATGTCTCACGGGAGATACTGTTTTTCTTGGGGCGTGTGAGGGATTTTCCACGCTGCAATCTCATTTTGTCACCTACTTCCTTCTTGAACGGGCGACTTGCACGGAAGTTGATGTTTTTCATTCGGACGGACATCGCACGAATCTCTTTTTTATCTTTAACCGGAGGACATTGCAGCGAGGTGGAGAAGAATCCGAAATTCCCCATTTCTACATTCCAGCCGCCGGCTAGTAAATCCCGTGCTTCATTGGCAAAGGCTTCCATGGCTCCTGCCAATAGGCTTCTGCTGATGCCGGTAAACTTGTGGACGCGATCCAGAAACTCTTCTTTACCTACGGTTCCTTTGGATACAATACGGGCGTGCAGCGGTTGTCTCTCTCCGTCAGGTGACGGTGGATTTTCAAATAAGTCATATAAAGCACTCATATTCTATTATTAATGGATTAATTACTATTATTAATTCGTTCTACCAAGGTTGCTCTTTAGTTCCACCTAGGTTGTCGTTTGGTTCTACCATGGTATTTGTTTAGTTCGACCTAGGTGGAACGAATTGATATGTGCTACAAAAGTAGGTAATTTATGTAAGGGGGAGGTGCTTTAATTGATAAGGAATGATGGGTAGGATATGATTGAAAAAGAAGTTATGATATAAGAGAGGTTATTTTAAAAGGAATGATAGGAATATCAATTTCCTAAATAGCCTCTTTGTGTTGTGTATGTATGAACATACGGTTTATCTTTCTGCCTCTATTGTGTAAGTAAAGCTGTCCGCCCGGTAATATCCGATATTGTATTCAATAGGTACTCCGTTCACATCATAAACAAATCTTTTCCTTATTAATATAGGATCACTGGATTTGATCTCCAGTTTTTCTGCAATAAATTCTCCTGCGAGTCTGGCTGAAATCTCCTCCTTGCTGGTCTTTACCACTATATTATATTGAGTTTCCAACATTTCGTATAATGGGCGTGTATAATCTTCCTCCCCGGTTAATGGAATATGGGGGTTGAAGTACGAGATAAAGTAGACAAACGGGTATTCTTTTTTTCCTCTGACACGCTCCATCACTACACAGCGAGTGGCAGGGCTGGAACCTAAATCGAAGAATGTGCCGATTTCCTCGGTCGGACGTTTCAAACTGATATGTAGCTCGAAATTACGAATCTCGATACCTAACATCTTCATTTCCTGTGAGAAACTAAGCCAGTTCTTTACTCCTCCTACGATACCTTTCTTTACGACTTTCGTTCCGTAGCCTTTCTTTCGAACTAAAAGCCCCTCAAATACAAGCTTGTTGATCGCTTGTCTCAATGTGTTCCTTGAAATATGTAATTGTTCGGACAATTTAACCTCGTTGGGAAATAACTTTCCGTTTTTGTACTCTTCGGATTCTATGAGTCTTCTTAGGATCTCTTCTGCTTGAATATGAAGTGGCTTTTCACTGCTATGGTCTATTTTCATATCTCTTCGGATTGATTTATTTTCAGCAAATATAAGATTTATCAAAAAATAATCCAAGTATTGTTTGGAATAAAAATAAATTCTATATATTTGCACAATTAAAATATGTATGAACATATTGAGTCTAAAATGCTATAGATATGAGAAAAGCTAATTATGATAAATTTCCTTCTACGAAGCTGACGGGGATGCTTGTTCAGGGTTGGGATTCTATCATTTCTACGTTAAAAGAGAAGATGAATGCGAGAAAAGTGCTGGCAGTGGATTTGTATACCGGAGTATATGAAGAAGAATTGCTGGATGCTTTTTCAAAAGGGTTCTCCGGAAAAGTGATGAATGTACGTGATCTGATGAAACCGGAACAAGAGATCCAAACTTTGACGGAACGCTTCATGACAGAAGATGTGTTGTTTGGCTATGTGACCAATTTGAAGCTGGAAGATTTTTTTGATGCGGATAAATTGGCTGCTGCGCGAAAGCAAATTAGGGAGTCGGAGGATATTGTGGTAATAATAGGTACGGGGGCTGCCATGGTGGTTCCGCAGAATGCGATGGTTGTATATGCGGATATGGCACGTTGGGAAATTCAACAACGTTTACGTCGCCATGAGGTAAAGGCCTTAGGCATAGACAATCGGAAAGATGCCGTTTCCGTGCAATACAAGAGAGGGTATTTCAACGATTGGAGAGTATGTGATAGGTATAAGGAAAGCTTGTTTGACAGGATAGAATTCTGGATTGACACCCATGTGGCCGGAACACCGAAGATGATTGATAAGGATACTTTCTTTAAAGGGATAGAGGCAACGGTGAACATGCCGTTCCGGGTGGTTCCTTTCTTCGATCCGGCTCCTTGGGGCGGTCAATGGATGAAAGAGGTTTGCGACTTGGATCGTGAGCGCGGGAATTTTGGTTGGTGCTTTGACTGTGTCCCCGAAGAAAACAGCCTTTATTTTGAGGTGAACGGAGTGCGCTTCGAACTTCCTTCGGTCGATTTGGTGTTGCTGAAGAGTAAAGAGTTGCTTGGTGAGCCGGTGGAGGCACGTTTTGGAAAAGATTTCCCCATCCGTTTCGACTTTTTGGATACGATAGGTGGGGGAAATTTGAGTTTGCAAGTGCATCCTACCACTCAATTTATCCGCGATAGTTTCGGTATGTACTATACGCAGGATGAAAGTTACTACATGGTAGATGCGGAAGAAGACGCCGTAGTTTATCTGGGAGTGAAAACGGGCATTGATAAAGAAGCGATGATCGATGATTTGCGCAAGGCACAAAAAGGCGAACGGGTGTTCGATGCAGAAAAGTATGTCAATAAGATTCCGGCAAAGAAACACGATCACTTCCTGATTCCGGGCGGAACGATTCATTGCTCCGGTGCGAATAGCATGGTGCTTGAAATCAGTTCGACTCCGAACCTCTTTACTTTCAAACTATGGGACTGGCAACGTTTGGGACTGGATGGAAAGCCACGCCCGATCAATGTGGAACGTGGTAAATGCGTAATCGACTGGAACCGGGATACGGAGTATGTAAATGAGCATCTTCGCAACCGGTTTGAGGAAGTGGCTTCCGGAGATGGGTGGATGGAGGAACGTACCGGATTGCATCCGAATGAATTTATCGAAACCCGTCGTCACCGTTTCTCGTCACCGGTGTTGCATCACACAAATGATAGTGTAAATGTGTTGAATTTGCTGGAGGGAGAAGAGGCTGTTATTGAGAGTCCTACTCATGCCTTTGAACCTTTCGTGGTACATTATGCGGAAACATTTATCATTCCTGCCTGTGTGAAAGAATATACCATTGCTCCGTATGGTAAGTCGGCAGGAAAAGAATGTGTAACGATCAAAGCCTACGTACGCTTTTAATAATGAAATAAATCATCTAATATCTTGAAATCTATGTACGAACATGATGAACGAATCGTAATGACGCTCGATGCGGGAGGTACTAATTTTGTGTTTTCAGCCATACAAGGCTGTCGCGAAATAGTGGAACCTATTTGCCTTTCGGCGGCTTCCGACGATTTGGAACGTTGCCTGTCTGTTCTTGTAGAAGGCTTTCTGGAAGTTGAGAAAAGATTACCTAAACTTCCGGTAGCTATCAGTTTTGCTTTCCCCGGGCCTGCTGACTATGAGCATGGAATTATTGGCGACTTGCCTAACTTTCCGGCTTTCAGGGGAGGGGTGGCACTCGGACCTTATTTGAAAGAGCAATTTGGTATTCCGGTTTTTATTAATAATGACGGTAATTTGTTCGCTTATGGTGAAGCTTTGGCGGGCATTTTACCCGAAGTAAATAAGCGTCTGAAAGAAGCAGGCAGCAGTAAGAGATATAAAAATCTGCTTGGAATAACACTGGGTACGGGATTTGGTGCCGGAGTAGTGATTGACAACCGGTTACTGACCGGAGATAACGGCTGCGGCGGTGATGTCTGGATTATGCGAAATAAGAAATATCCCGAAATGATTGCGGAAGAAAGTGTCAGCATCAGGGCTGTCAGGCGAGTATATCAAGAACTGACTGGAAAGGATGTTTCCTCTTTAACTCCCAAAGATATTTTTGATATTGCCGAAGGAACGGCAAAGGGAGACCGGCAGGCGGCTGTCCGGAGTTTTAACGAACTGGGAGAGATGGCGGGTGATGCCATTATCCGTGCATTGAATATTGTCGATGGCTTGGTAGTGATTGGCGGAGGAGTGGCCGGAGCGGCTAAATACATACTTCCGGGAATCATGAATGAGATGAACCGGCAGATTGGCACATTTGCTGGAGCCTCTTTCCCTTGTTTGCAGATGGAGGTATTCAATCTGTCTGAAAAAGAGGAATTTGACAAATTCTTGGAGGAAAAAGACAAAATGGTGAAAATTCCATTTTCGGAGCGACAGGTACCTTATGCCTGTCACAAGAAAATAGGTATTGCTGTTTCTTCGTTGGGAGCAAGCAGGGCTGTTGCTTTAGGGGCTTATTCCTTTGCTTTGTCCCAACTGAATATCTTATAATGTATGATAACTCTTCTATTAATTCAAATATAAAATGTTATGAAACAATCTAATCTATTGAATGCGCAATTTGCCCGCCGGCTTTTCAGAACGGCATTTTCGAGTGGGCAATTATTGGCTGTTATGTTGATTGTTTATATGAATGTGGCTATTGGTTCCAAACTGTATGCACAGTCTAATACAATCGCAGTGAAAGGTAAGGTAATGGCAGACGGGGAACCCGTGATTGGGGCTACCGTGCTGGTAAAAGGTGTATCTACGGGTACGGCTACGGATATGGATGGAAATTTTTCACTGAATGTTGCTTCGAAAGCGGTATTGGTAGTTTCTTCTATAGGATATGAAACACAGGAAGTTCCGGTGAACGGTCGCCAGTTTATCAATGTGGTGCTGAAGTCGGATGTGGTTACTTTGAAAGATGTGGTAGTGGTAGGCTACGGTGTGCAAAAGAAAGTGAACCTGACAGGAGCTGTATCTTCTCTTTCTGTGGATGAACTGGAGGGTAAACCTATTTCCAACGTATTGGAAGCGATGCAGGGAACGACTCCCGGTTTGGTTATCCAGCAGGGAAGTTCTACTCCGGGTAGTGTACCTGCTATTAATATCCGTGGTCTGAATACAATGAACAACAATGATCCGTTGGTGATTATTGACGGAATTGAAGGATCGCTGGCCAATCTGAATCCGGCTGATATCGAGCAGATCTCTATTTTGAAAGACGCTTCTTCTACCGCTATTTATGGTTCACGTGCTTCCAATGGTGTGGTACTTGTAACTACCAAGAAAGGAAAAGCCGGTAAGGTAGAAATCTCTTATGATTTTATGTATGGTGTTCAGCAACCTACTTCATTACCTAAGATAGCAGACTCGTGGGTATACGCTGAATTGTATAATGAAGCGGCTGTCAATTCGGGAAGAGCTGCCAAATTCACTCCGGAACAGATTGCACAATATAGAGATGGCGGTCCGAATGTAAACTGGGTGAAAGAACTTTATAACCGTAATTCTCCTCAAAGTTCACACAATGTTTCGATGACGGGAGGTAACGACCAATTGTCTTATATGGCTTCTCTGGGTTATCTGGATCAGAATAGTATGTTCAAGGGACCTGATTATGGTTATAAGCGATACAATGCACGTCTGAATGTAAGCCATAAGGTGACGAATAATTTTACATTGAATCTGACTTCTCAATTTGCCCGTAATGACATTAAAGAACATGCTTATTGGACGGAATGGATTATTGAGCAGGCAAACCGTATGCCGCCGATTTACCCAATCAAGAATGAGGATGGCAGTTATAACTATCCTTCCGGAAGTAACTCAAACGGCTTGCAGCGTTTGGAAGAAGGTGGTTATCGTCAGAATGTGAATGACGAATTGTTGGGAACGATACAAGCTGAATGGGAAGTATATAAAGGATTGAAACTGATCGGAAGTGCCGGTGGACGCGTGTGGAATAATAATATGCATGAAAACCGGAATGCTTTTGAAGGTACGGGAGATTCGGAAAATAAGCTGACCGAGCAGTTTTACCGTTCCAAGAATATCACTACCAATTTTATGGTGACCTATAATACGAAAATTGGAAAACATGCTATCGGCGGACTATTAGGATATGCTTATGAGGGGTTCTCTGAAAAACAATTCTCTACCAGTCGTTTAACGGAGGATTCTAAGTACGATATTTTTGTAGGTGACTTGAGCGGTGATAAGGTCAGCAATACCGGTTCGGCAAGTGATTGGGCTATCTATTCCGGTTTTGCAAGAGCTACTTACAACTATGATGAGAAATATTTGCTGGAATTTAATATCCGTAATGACTATTCTTCTTATTTCGCAAAAGGAAACCGTTCGGGAATCTTCCCGTCTTTCTCGGCAGGATGGCGTATTTCGGAAGAAAAATTCTGGTCTGTGTTGAAGCCGTATGTTCCTTCTCTGAAAATCCGAGGTTCTTGGGGATTGGTCGGTAATAACCGCATTGGTGCTTACCAATATATGCAGACGGTGTCTGTGACTAATGGCATCAGTTTCGGAGATAAACTGGCGCAGACTGCTACATTCGCTTCTACAAATCCCGATCTGAAATGGGAAACCACCCGCATGGCTAATATCGGCTTTGAACTGGGATTATTGAATAATGATTTGAATATTACTTTTGACTGCTTCAATAACCGTACAAAAGATATTTTGGTGAGTTTACCGGTTCCCGGATTGTTTGGTAATGGTGCCCCGATTCAGAACGCTGGTAAGGTGGAGACGAGAGGATGGGAATTGGCAGTGAGTTATCGTTTGAAGACCGGTCCGGTAGTGCATAACTTCACCGGAAATATTTCGGATAGTTTTAATGAAGTAATAGATACACGCGGTACCGAGATGATCGGTGGCTGGGATGTACAGACAATTATTAAGGAAGGTTATCCCTTGTTCTCTTACTATGCATACCGTTCGGACGGATTTTTCCAAAATGAGGAAGAGTGTCAGAAAGGACCGCACTTGGAAGGTATTACCCCCAAACCGGGTGATATCCGTTATCTGGATAAAAATGGCGATGGTGTGATTAAACCGGACGATGACCGTTTCATTGTCGGTAATGACTTCCCAAGATACACTTTCGGCTTCACCTATGGTTTGGAATATAAAGGTTTTGATTTCTCGATGATGTGGCAAGGAGTAGGAAAACGCGATAAGTGGATGCGTGGCGAATCTGTGGAGGCTTTCCATAATAACAATGAAGGTCCTGTAATGGATTTCCATCAAGACCGTTGGACTCCGAATAATCCGAATGCCACTTATCCTCGTCTGACAATGGGGGCGGAATCCGCTAATAATGCAGCGAAATCTGATTTTTGGATTCAGGATGCTAAATACCTGCGTTTGAAAAATGTGCAAATCGGATATACTTTCCCGCAGCAATGGATGAAAAAACTTTATGTCAAGAATCTGAGATTTTTTGCCAGCGTGCAGAATCCGTTGACTTTCACAAAGATGAAAGGCGGATGGGACCCGGAATATACCGGAGAGGGTAGTGGGCGTGCTTATCCTGTGGCAAGAGTATATTCATTTGGACTTAATGTTAAATTTTAAACTGTACCGTGATGAAAACAACTATAAAGAATTTGATTTTATCGGCTGTCTTGGTAGTGGGCGGTGCTTCTTGCATTGACTTGGATACGGCACCGTATGACAGAGAAACGGACTTGACTTATTGGGAAGAGGACCCTGAAGCAGCTGTCAAGGCGTTGAATACTTGCTATACCTATTTGGGAAATATGGACGAACAGCTTTACAGTGAAGCGATGACGGATAATGCTTATACCAAGCAGCCCAATGATTTTACACAAAACATTGGTAATGGTTCCTATTCTACAGCGGATGCTTATGTGAAAAAGGTGTGGGACGGACGCTATACGGGTATCCGTATGTGCAACCAGTTGCTCGAAAATATTGACCGGGTTCCTGATTTAGATCCGGAATTGAAGAAGCGTTATATAGGGGAGGCAAAAGTGCTTCGTGCTTATAATTATTATGAGTTGTATACGAAATTCGGAAATATTCCTTATACTACAAAGGTGCTTTCTATCAAGGAAAGTATGTCTATTGCACGTACAGCCAAAGCCACTGTAATAACGAATGTACTGGCTGATCTGGATGAAGTGATTGACGGTAACTATCTGCCGGCTTCTTATGACGCGGATAATAAAGGCAGGATTACCCATTGGGCGGCAATGGCAATCAAAGCTAAAATTTATTTGTTTGAGGGTAACTGGACGCAAGTGAGAAACATCACGTCTACCATTATGACGGAGGGAGGATTTACGCTCTTTGGAAGTTATGCAGGACTGTTTGAAATTGCTAATGAATATAATTCAGAAATAATTTTGGATGCACAGTATCGTCCGACTAGTCGTGAACATCAGATGATGTATGCTTTCCTGCCACCTTCATTGGGAGGGTATTCCCAACTATCTCCTTTACAGGAACTGGTAGACAGTTATATCATGTCGGATGGAAAAACAATCCAAGAAGCAGGAACATCGTTTGATGAAAGTGATCCGTATGCCGATCGTGACCCACGTTTGAAGGCAACGGTGATGTATACCGGAAACTCATATACGTTGGCTGACGGAACAGAAGTTATTGTCAACTGTGAGAAAGGTGAAGGCAGGGACGGTTATGGGGTAAGCTCAGACTGTTCGGCTACCGGTTACTATATCAAGAAATATTGGGATAACACTTATCGCGCCACTCTTTATTCAGGCTTGAACCCGATTTTGATTCGTTATGCTGATATTTTATTGATGAATGCGGAAGCATTGGCTGAATTAGGTGAACTGGATAAGACGGCTTGGGATGCGACTATTAAACCGATTCGTGATAGAGCCGGATTTACCCTTCCTTCAGCACTGGAATTTCCGGCAGGAACTTCTAAGGATAAACTGATTGAGATTGTACGGAACGAACGTCGTTCGGAATTGGCATTGGAAGGACATCGTCATAAAGATATTATCCGTTGGAGAATCGCGGACAGTGTATTGAATGGATGGTGTCACGGAATAAAGACAAATGATGTGGTAGGTACGGATGAGGGATACGCTCGGGTTGAAGACAGAACCTTTAATGCAAGTAAGCATTATTTGTGGCCTATACCACAGGCTGAACGTGACTTGAATGGTAATTTGGAGCAGAATCCGAATTGGTAATTGGTTAAACGACTCAAAAAGGAATAATTATGAAAAAGATAATATGGATATGTTCAGTACTTCTGGCAATGGTATCATGTCAGGAAGATTATGAATTGAACACGGATTTTGCAGTCCCCACGGAATTAAGTTCCCCTGCTTCTATCCGGTTGAATGTGTCATCCGCAACACCTGTTGTGTTGTCGTGGTCAGGAGGTGGTGCGGCAGATGGCGGAATCGTATTGTACGAGGTGTTGTTTGACAAAGCAGACGGTGATTTCTCAAAGCCACTGGCTACGGTGAAAAGTGATTTGGGAGCTGCGACCAGTTTATCAATCACTCATGCTGCTATTAATGCGATTGCCAGAAATGCCGGCATTTACCCTTTGGAAACCGGAGATATAAAATGGACGGTAAATGCTTCGAAAGGTGGAGTGGTGAAGAGAACTGACAAAGTGGCTACCATCACAGTAACCCGTGGAGAGGGTATTGATAATATTCCGACGGAATTGTATCTATATGGTTCGGCTACCGAAAACAACGGACAGGGTGGAATTCCATTCCGTTGTGTAGAAGAGGGCGTTTTCCAGGTCTATACAAAATTGTCTGCGGGAAATATAACATTTAAGTCCGCTACTACCGGTGAAGCGTTCAGCTATTATATGGATGATAGTTCGAAGTTAAGAGAAGGGGATGGAGAAACGGCTGTAACAGCTTCCGAAGAAGTAACTCGCTTGACTGTGAACTTTAATACAATGGCAATGACGACAGAAAAGATAGGTTCTTCAGTTCGTTGTATTTGGGGAGCAACATTTGGGGATATAGCTGTACTAGAGTATGCCGGTAATGGCAAGTTTGTGGGAGAAGGTGATATTATATTTGTAGACCCCGGTCGTCCAAACACAAATCCTCCTTCTTGGCTCGGTTGGATAGAAGAACGCTATTATTTCATTGCAATGGTGAATGGAGCTGAAACTTGTTGGGGGAGAGGTGATAGCGTGAGTGCCGAACGTCCGGTGGGTGGAGAGCCGGCTTCCTTCTATGCTTTGTATGAGTTTCAGTGGTCTCAATGGGATCATCTCTGGAAGATGAAAGGTAGCCTGGATTATACGCATGCGACTATCACTATCGATACAAATGCGGACGGGCTGATGATGCATACATTTACTAATGTGACTCCGATTAATTAATAGAACGAACTTATGAAAAATATAAAGACTATTTTAGCTATTCTTCCGGCACTGTTATTCTCCTGTGCCGGAGATGACGTAGAGAAATATATTCCGCCTACACCGATTGTTCCGTCAGACCCCGGAGAGGAAGTCGTTTATCATAAACGCGCTAAAGAGCAGTTTGATTTGATTAATCTGTATTATCGGGTTAATAGCGGGGCAACGGAAGGATTGTATAATGAAAATTATCCCAAGAAAGAGGGTGATAACGCTGCTTCTTTCTTATGGCCGTATGATGGTCTGGTTTCCGGTGCGGCTGCTTTGCACGCCTTAGGATATGACGTGAATTATGCAGCTATGGTTAATCGCTTTGAAGTTTATTATCGTACTTCCGGTGGAGCTGCGGGTGGTTATGGTTCTCAAACCAATGGTACTACCGGTAGTGGAACGCGTTTTTATGATGATAACTCTATTGTGGGGATTGAACTGGTAGAGGCCTTTAATTTATTAAATAATCAGGATTATTTAACGAAGGCTAAAAGAGTCGTTGGCTTCTTGAAAGCAGGTGAAGATGATATGTTTGGAGGAGGTCTTTGGTGGAATGAGGACCAGAAAGGTCAACAGGGAGTTGGGGATTCGAATAAACCGACATGCGCTAATGGATATGCAACATTGTTTTTGCTTGAATATTATTCTGTATGTCCTCAAGAGGAAAAAGCGGATGTTTTAGCTTTGGCAAAACGCTTATATGCTTGGACATTGGCTAATTTGCGTGATCCGGAGGATGGTTGTTACTGGAATGATAAACAAGCAGACGGATCTATTAATAAAACAAAATGGACGTACAATACCGGTGTGATGATTTCTAATGGAGTTCGTTTATATAAGATAACCGGTGAGCAGACTTATCTGGATAGTGCCATTGCTTCTTCGGATGGTGCATATAATTATTTTGTACGTCCGCTTAACGGACTGGCTTTGGCCTATCCCGATCATGACCCTTGGTTTACAACCAAATTAGTCCGTGCATTTATCGATATTGAACCCTATTATAAAAATGCGGGTAATTATATCAAAACATTCATCAATTTCCTGGATTATGCATGCGAGAATGCTCGTTTGTCAAGTGGATTATTTTACGAAGATTGGACCGGAACAAACCCGAAACGGGCTGAACAATTGTTGATACAGGATGCCGCGCTCGAATCTCTGGGAATGATAGCTTTATATAAAGGAGAAACTGTGACGGAAGAATAGGGTATGCGTAATGCATTGAGAAATATAGTTTTTTTTGTATCAGCGGTATCCATGCTTTTCTCTTGTGGAGGAGAACCCGAAGCGACTCCAAACAAAGATAAGGCGGAGGAGATGTTTCAGCGTGTCTGGGAACTCTATCGGGTTCCCAAATACGGTCTCTTCTCTGAATATTATCCTGGTAGCCATCGTCCTGATTTGACTTATTTTAATGACTCTGCCCGACAGGCTCAAGAGGTTTCTTACCTGTGGCCTATGAGTGGTGTCTTTTCTTCAGCAGTATGGATGGCTGCCATCGAACCGGAGAAATATAGGGTTTATGTCGATTCAATGGTGATGGCGATGGAACATTATTATGATACGGCACGCGTTCCTTTCGGTTATCAGGCTTACCCTGTCCAATTTGGTAAGGTAGACCGCTATTATGATGATAATGGCCTGGTAGGCATTGATTATGTTGATTCTTATCAGGTAACTGGAAATCTTCATTATCTGGAAAAAGCGAAACAAGTCTTGACCTTTATTCTAAGTGGGTGGAATGAGAACTTTGAAGGGGCTGTTTCCTGGCTCGAAGGTGTGAAGGATCAGAAGCCGGCTTGCTCTAATGGAAAAGCGATGGTATTGGCTTTAAAACTGTATGAAGCAACTAAAGATGATTACTATCTGGAGGTGGGAAAGAAATTCTATCATTGGATTGATAAATATCTGAAAGATCCGGAAAGAGGAGTCGTTTGGAACTCATGGTTAACAACTACTTCGGCAGTATGTCCGGATTTGTATACTTACAACACAGGAACTTTGCTACAAGCAGCTGTCGCTTTATATAACTATACCGGTGAACGGGCGTATTTGGATAATGCTAAATTTCTGGCGGAAGGAAGTTATAAAGTGTTCTTTAAATACACGAAAGACGGTATCCCTTATATAGCCGATTTGCCTTGGTTTAATTTGGTTCTGTTCAGAGGATATCACGATCTGTACAATGTCACGGGAGATTCGAGATATGTGGATATCATGATAAAAGGATTGGATTACGCTTGGGATCATGCACGTGATCAGGCGGGATTGATGTATCATGACTGGACAGGGCGGACTGATGAAAAACGGCAACCGAAATGGCTGTTGGATGCTTCGTGTGTGCCGGAGTATTATGCACGTGTGGCGGTGATTAAAGGAGAAGTTAAAAACAAAAAATAAAGAAATGATGAAATTGAGATGGATAGGTAGCTTGTTGATTTTGGTTGGTATCGTAGGGTGCGAAACACCTGATCGTCCCAATCCGGTAGAGTATGTGAATCCGAATATCGGTACGGTTCATAGTCGGTGGTTTTTCTATACTCCGGCTGCCGAGCCTTTTGGTTTGGCAAAGCTGGGTGCATCTACGAACGGTACGTACGGAAATAATCAAGGATGGGAGGCTGTAGGTTATGAGGACGGGCACACTTCTATTGATGGTTTTCCATGTCTGCATGAGTTTCAGATAGGTGGCATCGCATTAATGCCTGTAACGGGAAAAGTAAAAACAAATCCGGGAAAACTGGAAGACCCCGATAAAGGTTTTCGTTCCCGATTTGATAAAAGGGATGAAGTGGCACGTCCGGGATATTATTCTGTGTTATTGAAGGATTATCAGGTAAAGGCCGAACTTACAGCGACAGCTCGTGTCGGATTCCAGCGTTATACATTCCCGGAATCGGAGAGTGCTCATCTGTTGTTTAATATAGGCAATCGTCAGGGAGAAAGTGGAGCTGTGCGTGATGCATACATTAAGCAGATAGATGGAAAAACGATTGAAGGTTATGTAATTACAGAGCCGGAATATGTGAAGAAGTATCAGGCGGGTGCTTCCGTTGCCATGTATTTTTATGCCAAATTGGATCGCGAACCGGAATCTGTCGATGTTTTCTATCAGGATAGCGCTTTGACGGCTCGTAATGAGATAAAAGGACCGGGTGCTATCATGTGTCTGAATTATAAGACAAAGAAAGACGAGATCGTCAATGTGAAAATAGGTTTATCGTATACTTCCATAGCGAATGCGAAAGTGAATCTGGAGTCAGAGGCAAAAGAGTTGACTTTTGATGAGGCTATGAAGGCAACTACGGATAAATGGAATAAGGCTTTGAGCCGGATCTTGGTTTCCGGAGGTACGGAAGATAGCAAAATCAAATTTTATACAGGGTTGTATCATGCCTTGTTGGGTAGGGGACTTGCCAGCGACGTTAACGGAGCTTATCCTAAAAATGACGGTACCATCGGTCAGATACCTTTGACAAAGGATGGTAAACCGGAATATAGTCATTATAATACAGATGCGGTTTGGGGAGCTTATTGGAATCTGACTTTTCTTTGGGCATTAGCATATCCGGAGTATTATAACGACTTTGTAAACAGTCTGTTGCTGGTGTATAAAGATGCCGGTTGGCTGGGTGATGGTATTGCCACCGGTAAGTATGTCTCCGGGGTGGGAACCAACATGGTGAGTATCACTCTGGCGGGCGCTTATAACAGTGGAATTCGCAATTTTGATGTGGAAACAGCTTATCAGGCAGCATTGAAGAATGAACTGGGCTGGGAAGGACGTATTGAAGGTGCGGGTAAAATGGATGTGAAACAGTTTGTGGAAAAAGGTTATGTGCCTTATGAGAATAGTATTTATTTCGGTACGCATCCGGAAGGTTCGAGCTTTTCCGCATCTCATACATTGGAATATAGTTTCAGTGCTTATGCGGTGGCTCAATGGGCAAAAGCCTTGGGACGTAAGGAAGATTATAAACGCTTGATGGAATTTTCTGCCGGTTGGGAGAAGCTATTCGATGATTCGTTGAAGATGATTCGTCCGAGAGTACCTAATGGTGAATTTATTGATGATTTTAATCCATTGGAGTCATGGAGAGGGTTTCAGGAAGGGAATGCGATGCAATATACTTTCTTTGTGCCGCAGAATCCGGCTCGTTTGATTGAGAAGGTAGGGAAGGATGAATTTAACAACCGATTGGATTCTATCTTTACGGAAGCTCGTAAGTCTATCTTTGGTGGTGGAAAGGTGGTAAACGCTTTTTCAGGCTTGCAGAGTCCTTATAATCATGGAAACCAGCCCAGTCTTCATATTTCCTGGTTGTTCAATTTCTCCGGTAAACCTTATTTGGCACAGAAATGGACGCGTTTGATTTGTGATGAGTTTTATGGGACAAACGGAGAACATGGCTACGGTTACGGTCAGGATGAAGATCAGGGACAGTTGGGAGCCTGGTATGTGATGGCGGCAATGGGGCTGTTCGATGTACAAGGAGGTTCTTGCGAACGACCGACCTTCCAGATTGGAAGTCCGTTGTTTGATAGGATTGAAATCAAACTCAGTCCGATGAATGCGACGGGGAAAACGTTTGTGATTGAAACGACCGGTAATACATCGGATGCCTGTTATGTACAGTCCGCTACGTTGAATGGTAAACCCTTGGAACAATGTTGGATGTTCCGGGATGAACTCTATAAAGGTGGAACATTGAAACTCAGCATGGGAAATCAACCGAATGAGCGATGGGGAGTGGAGAACCCGCCTCATTGTTCTGAATAAACAGCTTATTTTCCTCGGTGGCGATGTCGTTTGACACCGCACCGGGGATTCTACATTTTATCATATAGTGAGTTAAATATGAAAACACAAAACTCTATTTATGCGGCCCTTCCTGTTCTATTCGGATTCTTTGTAATGGGCTTCTGCGATATAGTCGGTATTTCGTCCGATTATGTTCAACGTACTTTCGACTGGTCTCCCGTGATGACGGGATTTGTTCCTTCGTTAGTCTTTATCTGGTTCCTGTTTTTGGGTATTCCTATTGGAAATCAAATGAACAAATGGGGGCGTAAAAATACAGTCCTGCTTAGTATGGGAATAACGGTAGTGGGCATGTTACTGCCATTGATCATTTATAACAGCGCAACTTGCATGATGGCTTATGCTCTTTTGGGAATTGGCAATGCCATTTTGCAGGTTTCACTGAATCCGTTATTGAGTAATGTGGTAACCAGTCAACGTTTACTGACAAGTAGTTTGACGGCAGGGCAAGTAATCAAAGCTGTATCTTCTCTCGTCGGTCCGGAGATTGTGTTATTGGCCGTGGCTCACTTTGGAGATGACAAATGGTATTATTGCTTTCCGATATTAGGCTTTATCACGTTATTATCTGCAATTTGGCTGATAGCTACTCCTGTAAAACGGGAAGATTACAGTGCTGCAATCCAGCAGCTTTCTATCAGTGATACTTTTTCTTTGTTGAAGGATAGAACGATTCTATTGTTGTTTTTGGGTATCTTTTTTATTGTGGGAGTGGATGTTGCTACCAATTTTATCAGTTCCAAACTGATGGCGGAACGGTTTGAATGGACGACGGAACAAGTGAAGTTTGCTCCACAAGTTTATTTTCTAAGTCGTACGGTAGGTGCTTTATTGGGTACTTTCTTGTTAGCCCGTATCGCTGAAATAAGATATTTTCGTGTGAATATTGTTGCCTGTATTTTCTCTTTGCTTATTCTAGCCTTTGTGCAAAACGATATGGTAAATCTGATTTGTATCGGTGCTGTCGGTTTCTTTGCGTCATCAGTATTTTCTATCATTTATTCGATGGCTTTACAGGCAAGGCCGGAAAAAGCAAATCAGATTTCCGGGTTGATGATTACTGCTGTTGCCGGTGGTGGAGTGGTTACTCCGGTAATTGGGTTGGCGATTGGAACAGTAGGTGTGATCGGAGGTGTTTTTGCCACTTTAGCTTGTGTGTGTTATTTGACTTATTGCGCTTTTGGAGTGAAAACAGTAAAGGCATAGTAACGCTATGGTTGAGATTGGAGATTTCACTTTTACACAGATTTTAATTAGAATTTTCTTCTGATTTGTTTCTATTATTGTATCTTTGCCACAGAAATTTTGGTGTCATTCGTCCGATGCTACGGAAGAATGGTGAAAAGGGAATCAGGTGTAAGTCCTGAACAGACCCGCTGCTGTAAGCTCCGCCCAAAGTTTTCCTACAATACTCAAATCCACTGTCTCGTTTTGGGGAGATGGGAAGGGCGTTAGGAAAATGGAGTAAGTCAGAAGACCTGCCAAAGTTGAATTCTTGAAACTTTCTGGGATTAGAGTTTGAAGAGTACGGTTTTTAAATCGAAATATATCTTTAATTGTTGAGGAGTACCCGTGAAGTGGTAGTCGGCTATCAACCGGAAGAGATGGTGATAAAGGATGGAAAACTTTATGTTGCCAATTGGGGCGGATATTGTTTCCCGGATTGGGACCGGATTGTATCCAATAAATAATTGATAATAGAAGTAAAAATGAAAAAGTTTTTAGTATTGGCAACTGTTGCCTTGGGAGTTGCTTTTGCAGCGTGTGATGAGGAGGAAAATTTGAGTCCGTCTGTGTCGATTGGAAATGAGTCGGGAAGTAATGTGATAGTGCAATTAGATACATTGTATCTGGATGCCCGGACTGAAAACCTGTCCGGGACGATGAAGTATGTATGGACGGTAGATGGAAAAGACGTTTCAACTGCTTCCACATATAAGTTCTCACGGCCTAAGACTGGAGAATATGCGATAGGATTGACTGTGTCGGACAGCAATGGGGAAACTTTTCAAACGAATATAACTGCCAAGGTAGAAGGTCGGTTTGGCAAAGGAACTTTTATTTTGAATGAGGGAAATATGGGTAATGAAACCGGAACTTTGACCTTTGTGGATCCAAAGGGTACGGTGATAGATAGTGCATACTATCGGGTAAATCAAACTTTGCTTGGTAATGTCTGCCAGGATTTGTTCATTTGTGATAGTAAAATTTATGTACTTTCTCAAAATGGAGCAAAGAATGGGGGTGAGGGATTACTGACTATTGCTAATGCGGATAATTTAGAGAAAGAAAGAGTTTATGATAATGCTACTTTGTCCTGGCCTACTAATTTAGCGGTAGTAAAAGAGGCTCTGTATATTCGTGATAAAAAGGGAGTCTATATGTTAAACACTTCTACAGGTGCTTTGACTTTAGTTGAAGGTACGGGTGGAGCCTTGAAACAACGTATGGCCGTGGTTGGAGAAAAAGTTTTTGTGATGGGTAACAAGAAACTTTTTGTCATTCAGAACGGAGTTGTTGTACATACTATTCCTTTTGAAGGTGCTTTATCCGGTGTGGCTAAGACGTATGATAAGAACTTATGGGTATCATGTACGAATCCGGCAAGTATTATAAAAGTCAATCCCTCTGACTATACGATCATTGACTCTCATGCTTTAGATGTCAGTATTGGTGCCGGTTGGGGTGTTGCTCCGGCTTTCTCAGCGAAAGATGATGCTATTTACTTCAGTAATGGCGGTTTTAATCTATATCGACATCTCTTTTCACAAAATAAGACGGAAAAAGTTGCCAATATCAAAGATTACGTAGAAGATGCCGGAGTGTATTATAACAGTTTAGGTGTCGATCCGGTGAGTGGAGAGATTTATTTTGCAACTCTAAAGGGATATTCAGAGTATAAGGCAAATGATATTGCTATTTTTGATTTCACTAAAACACCGGTTTTACAGGCTGACATTAAAAATAAGAACAGTTTTCCGGCAGGAGTTTTCTTTACGGAGAATTTTAAGTGATGGATTTAACCCTATAATCTATCATTTTTATTGATAAAGACTTTCTCATTCAATCAACAAATATCCTTTTTTTAGAAGAGTATATTTTCTGATTGATGAGAAAGTCTTTTCTATTTCAATAACCATTTCCAAATAGGGAGTATTTCAATCAGTTTACCTGCTATCTCAATAGTCCGTTCTTCAGAATAGGTGATTATCATCAGTTGAGAACAGTCGAGGACTTTGGATAGTTTTATTAGAGCCCCCACTTCACGATCGTATGTTCTGTCACTGTTATCCAAGGAGTAACATACTTGAATGGCTGTGGTGCTATCTGGAAGATAAAAGTCAGCTTCTATGCCTTTATGGTAGAAAAAACAGCATCTTATGTTCGTAGCGTCTAAGTAGGGTTATGGCAGCTAAATTTTCCAATAAAGATAATGGCGCGTAGCTATATCCCCCCAATAATTTTTTTGATATATACTGGTTAGATAATCCCGTTTTGCATTAAGGGTGGCACAAGAATCACCTTATATTGGGGGACTTCAAGTTGGTTATCTGCAATTACAGATTTTAGAATTGTTCTATCCATCATAATGTGTATATCTTATCGATGATATAAATATAGGTATTTTTATCCTATCTACAAGATAAAAATAGGATTGTTTTATCTCATAGATAGGATAAATTGGTAAATGGGCAATTCTACTTTTTCTGATAATTCAACTGTGAATTGTTTTCATTATTTGAGCATGTTGAAATCCTTGATTCCAAAAACTTCCGTGGATATTTCACCCAGCCAACCGCTTTTACTATTAACACCTACTTGTACTTTGATAAAATCAACGTACTTCAGATTTGCATCCTTACCATCGAAAGTTACAGCATGGGATATCTTGAAATGATTGTCAGACGGTCCGGCATTATAGTTGTCATCATCTGTCAGACGGTCAATGGCGCTGAAATTATCAGCATATCCCCATTCATAACTATCATTTACCCAATAAGTACCATTGCCGGATTGATCGTAATTACGCTCTTTCAGGCGAGTGCCTCGCAAGGTATATTGTTTTTCTTTTACCCAGGCAGGATAATAATAATCCTGTCGGTGAAAGGCGCCTAGGTAATCTATCGATCCACTTTGGCCATGATTGTCTGTCCATGAAGTGGGAAGTTGAATACCGGATGGCTTATGATAGGTGACGGCATAGTCCTGCCAGGTTTCGGCTTTCCCATATTCGGATCCGCGCAACTCATACCAGGTGTCATTCGGTAATCCATCACCATTTTCATCCTGCATTACCCATACAATTCCCGGTTCTGACGAACCATCAAAAGCGTTTCCTGTAATAGCGATATTGTAACTTCCATCATTCACGACACTGTGATCGAATCCAACGATGATGTATCCACCGAATCCGCCTAAGGAAACATAAGCTGTCTGATTGATTCGTTCTTCTGCATAGGTGCAGGCTTCTGCCATAGTGGTTGTGGTATGGTTTTCATTGATGAATTGGCCGGGAGCCGGCAAATATTCATATACTTTGTTCATCGACGCAGAACTTGTGGCGTTAATCTTGCGCTGGTATGTTCCTGCCGGAGGACAAACATTGATTTTTAATGTTTGCGTAGCAAATATATACGAGTTCTTCATTTCCACCCTTACCGTGTGTTCTCCCTGCTGCTCGGATGTGAACAGATAAGTATCATTTTTTCCGGATTGCACTTGTTCGTTGTCCACAGTCCATGTATAGACTGCATCCTGTGCATTATTCACGTCAACCGGTTTGATACGGATGGTTCTGCCGGCAGACATGTTATATTCCGTTTGCAGGAATGTCCAGCTGAAATCTACTTGATCCGGGGAACAAACTTCTACTTTAAAAGTTACTTCGTCATCGCCATCTTCATTGTGAGTAGCAAAACGAACCTGATATTCGCCAAGCTCGGTTGTGGGGAGGGTACAGGTTAATTCGCTCGAGATATCTTCACCGTTTATTTGCCAGGAGTAACTGGTTTCCAGAAAAGAATCTACTATGGGGGTAATGGTCAGTTCAGAGCCTTGAAGCACTTTGAAACCTTTGTCGGCATCCGCAATAGAGATAGTCGGTACATCAAGTTGAAAGACATCGATACGTATCTCTTTTTCTGTTGTCCCTCCGGCATTGGTGGCAGAAATCAGAATGAAATACCTGCCTGCTTCATTGGCTGAGAATGTCAGGGTGGAAGCGGTACAGATACTCTTTCCATCTATTGTCCAGTTAAAGGTCGTTTCCGAATCGGTATTTTCGTAAACAGGAGCAATGGTTATTTCTCGGCCAATTTTTGTTTTATAGATGGGTGATTCTTCTTTCAAGGTAATGACAGGAGCGGAAAGAAGAGGAGAGTCCTCCTCTTCTTTCACGCATGATACCAAGGCTGATAGAACAAATAAAAAAAGTATAATATGTTTCATTAGAATCTCACTGCTACATCATCATAAGCAAAATAGGCGGGTTGGCTGAAACCATATCCGTTATCATTGCTTCCTGTGACATTAAAGTCTATTTTAACCACTTTGCCTAATGCGGATAAATCCCATTTTGTCCATTCAAGTATATTACCTCCGGATCCAACCAGATAAAATTCCGGACGTGTAGCTACTTCATTTCCATCTTCATCATAACCGATAGCAACCAGTTTTACCCAATCGTTTTCCCCGGCAGGTTCCGTCAGTCCGTTACCATTGGCTACACAATTGGCGAGATAAGTTGTCATTGTCACGTACATGTGATCTACTACACGAGCCACTCCATCTCCAAAGTAAATGTAGGGTAATGGACCGTTGGCAAATCCGGAGTTGTCTACATAGCCGTAATGTACGCAGAAGTTTTTAGAACCGTTATGACCTCCATTTCCTGTTGCCGGATCTTTGTAATAAACCGCTAGTTGGTGCTGGAAGTCTCCATGTGTCAAATCCAGATCTACATAGTTGGATATAGCGTGTCCGCCTCCCCAGTATTTGCAATCGCCCCATCCGTTAGGAAGTTCGGAAGCTAGAAAAGTATTGTTTGCATCATTCCAGTTATAGGGTACGTCATTCGTAGGATAAAGTAGTGGACCGTTATATTGTGGGCTGTCAATTAATGAAGACCAGTTTCTTTCTCCTACCATGTTAGCATCACCTTTGTAATCAGAGTCTTCAAAAGATAACCCTTTTAAAGTATATGCAGAAGCATAAACGAATAATCGCTGAATTTTTGTTAGTCCTTGTTTATTAAATAACTGGATTTTAATGACAGCTTCATTTTCTGATATGGAAGCAGGGGCGGTAATGGAAAGTTTGGTATAGCTCATTTTTACTATCCATCCTTCCGGTGCATGGACGAGGAAGTCTGCCACGTTGGTGAGTTGTAATTCAAATGATTTGGTTTGGTTAAATGTGAAATATTCAACGCTTCCCATATCAGTGACTTTCATAACCGAATTAGTTGTTTTGGGTAGCATGAAAGAGGTGTTTTTTTCATCTGCCAAAGTAATGACAACAACATCATTCTCCGTGTCGTCTATTACCGACTTGAAGAAAGAATCCCCATCCTTTCCTGTTGCTTTTACCGGTTTGCCATCTGTTCCATTCATGCGTTTGGCTCCTTCACCTGTATCAACGGTCCAATAACCTTCGCTGTCAACTCCCATGACAGGAGTTACACCTGTTACTCTCAATTTGTGTTCGGCATCCGGTAGCCATTCTGTAGTACCATTAGTGGTGATTGTCCAGTAATATACTCCGTTTTCATCAGCTTTTACTCCAATCACAGGAGCATCTGTTCCATTGGTACCATTTATTCCATTTTTGATAGATATTTTATTTCCGTCATTGAAGGTTAGCGTGTAGCCTTCAGAGGTCTGTTCCGTATTCGTGATTATTTTCCCTTGGTTTAACACGTCTACTAAACTCTGTAAAGTTGTGATTTCAGAGTTCATTTTCTTGACTGTTGTTTCCAGTGTTTCTACTCGTCCGTCGAGATCATTGACTTTATCCCATAGATCATCGTCATTGTAGCAACTGAATACCGTAACGGCAGTGAGCAGTAAAAATAGAATTTTTTTCATTGCTTTTATTTTTTAGTTATTAATAGGATTGTGAATTATTGAATCTCTTTTAGTTTCTTATCTGTAAAGGCAATATGTGCCGGAATGTCTCCCGTGGTAACTGACCATTTCTTTTTTCCATCCCGGGAGAAACAGTATAATGTCCCGGGAGTCACATAGTCTTTGGCATCGGTAACGAAGAATTCACCTGTTTCCGGATTGATAGCTATTCCATAAGGTATCTTGATCGATTTTTCCGTCCCATCTGTGATAAAATTGCGGGTATCTGTTTTCTTTGTTTTTGTATTATAAATGGCGTAAGAGACTGTCCAATTGTTGGTGTAATAACTCCATTCCGTGCTGTATACATACAGTGAATCTCTGCAGATGGCCATTTCTGTATTGGGAAGAAGTGGCAATTCATCGGTCACTTTATCAGTACTGGAATCTATTACAAATGTTTTGGAGTAAGTATCATAATAATCTCCCCGGGATGAGACATAAATATTTCCATATCGGTCCAATTCCATTCTATGCAGGTTGATTCCCACATCAATGGTTTTGATAACTTTGAATGTGTTCAAGTCGATGACGGAAACAGTGCGGTCATAATGGGGTACACGATACCCGCCTGAGTTGGCTACATATAGCTTGTTTCCCACAATTACCATTTCTTCCGGCTGGTAGCCGACCACACAGGTATCCTTTACGGTCAGCGTAGTGGTGTCAACACGTGCCACATATCCCAGTCTGGCGTTGGGATCTATTTTGACAGGACCTGCATACGAACTGACGTATGCATATTTATCTTTAAATACGATGTAACGGCAATTAGGTATGGAAATTTGCGTGATGTGTTTGGCTGTCTCTACATTCATCACTTCTACGAAATGAGAACAGTTGATGATGGCGTATAACTTGTTTCCATAGATTTGGAGATCATTTCCCACATCACCCAATTCTTGTACGACTCCCGGATTTCGTTCCGCATAGATATTTTTATGATAGATGCCGGTTTCGTAATCAAAGTAATCAAGGGTAGCTTTGTTGCTTCCCATATTCCCTTCATTGAGTAGGAAGAAGCCTTTGATAGAGGAATTGTTTACTCCGGGGGTAACTTGGTTGGGAGTTGACGGAATGATGTGTTCTTCTTCGCGACAAGAAGCCGACAGAAGAACGAAACAGATAATGACGGATAGAACGGATATTCTCATAGCATGATGTTTAGTTTGATTTTAAAACTTGTACCGGGCATAGGATAACATTGCACTACTTCATATTGCTGATTGAAGATATTATTGATTTCTGCCGTTACACGTATTCCTGTTTTTTCCCATTGAAACATTTTGGATAGGGAAAAATCGTGGGTATACCAAGGCTGTGCATAGTTCTCCGGGATATTGGCGACCGCTTCATAGCGCTCACCTGTATAAATGAAACTATAGTTGCAGGACCATGTTTGGTAACTTCCATTGAGAATGATGGAACCTCCATGCCAAGGTATATAAGGAATTTGGCCTCCATACCACTTACTGGTCGGGTCGGTAAAATCCTGTGCCTTTTGATAGGTATAATTGACGAGAGTGCTAAGTCCCACTTTCCCGAAGCCCCATTCTCCTCGTATGGCTGCATCTAATCCCCGAATCTCCACATGTCCGAGATTAATCATCGTCCAACGGAACTGGTTGGAGGTAGGCATGGCAATGATTTTATCATCTACTTCATTGTAGTAACCATCTATTTGTAAGTCCAGGCTTTTCAGCCAATGGTTATTCCAAGTGTGAGAGAAAGTGATACCCACATCGTATTGGGTGGTATATTCCGGTTTTAAGTCCTTATTGCCTATAAAAGTATAATACAAATCATTGAGAGTCGGCATGCGAAAGACTTTTTTATAAAAGGCCCGTACATTTAGAGGAAGCTTGGTAAATGGTTGCCAAGTGGCTATGACAGACGGAGTGTATCTGTTTTTGGTGCCTGCATTGGCTCCCTTTGTACGTGTATTGTCGTTGACATGAGTATATAACAGGCTTGCCTGCAGCAGGAAACGGTTGAAGTCAAAGGACGTGGCAGCGGAAGTCAGGATTGTATTACGGGTTGGATAGACAAAATCTGTAAGATCGGCTCGTAATGTATTCCATTGAAAATCGTTGGATACTGATATACTCCACCAGGGATAAATGGTGAATAAATGGGCGGTCGAAGCATAGATTTCTTGCTGTCGGTAGTGATTGTCTACGTACATGGTGGTGACATCCAGTCTGGGATCGGATAAATAGTGGAGATAATCGTAAGCATATTTCCCGTTGACCAGCAGGCTGTACCAATTCTTGAAATAGTTTTGAAAAGAACCTTGCACAAACAGATTGGTATCCCACTGTCGGTCCTGATGGCGAAACTTACCCGGTTCTTCTCTTACCGCAGCTCCGGGGTATCCCCGTTCCGAATGGTATAGGTATGCTTTGGCTTTCCATTCTCCTTGGGGAATTTTTCCGAAGAAGGCATTCTCCAAACGTAGCATTCTTACGTCTCCATTTTGACGGACAGCTGTTGTGTCGTAACCATCTTTCTTGGCGTATGTAAATTTATATCGTCCTGATGTATACATGTACTCCGTACTGATGGAACTGCTTATTCGTTCGTTGAAACGATGTTCCCAAAGTAGTGACGGATTGATGGTAGAGAATGAACCGCCTTTTACCCCGATATTCAGGTTGTTTCGCTTTTCTCTTTTGAATACGGGTTTTCGTGTCTGCATATATATGGCACTTGCGGAACTATAATCTTTGGCCGGTTGGAAGATGGCACTTTTCTGACCATTATACAGTGAAATGACTTCCATATTATCTAATGAAAACCTTCCTAGATCGACGACTCCATTTTGTGCATTTCCTAATTCAATACCATCATAAAATACGCCGACATGATGACTGCCCATACTTCGTATATTGACGGTTTTTAGCCCTCCGATACCTCCGTAATCTTTTATCTGGACTCCGGAAAAGTAGCGCAAAGCATCAGCAACCGAGTAAACATTCAGTTTTTCAAGTTCTTTACCGGACAGAATCTGTACAGGAGACATTTTTTTTTGTATCCGGTTGCTGTAGATAGTAACTTCTTTGAGTTTGAGAAGTGTGTCAGACAGAGAAGGCTGATGGCGAACCTTAGACTGGGAAATGGCCGGTAATGTGATAAATAAAGATAGAATCAGACATAATATCCACCGTAAATGGATATAATGCTTATGGTATGAATGAACTTGAATAGAAAACATGTCTTTTATTTTATCGGTATAAAAAATCCGTTTGTTCAGATCTGAGTTCAATCTACACAAGCGGTCATATAGCTATTATACCAAATAAAAGATAATTGCTTATTTTCTATTTGACTACCACCCGAAATCCCGCAGGTGTAAATCAGAGCATCAAGGCAGGTCTTCTGACTCATCTCATTTTGCAACGCCTTCCCGGATAAACTATCCAGTGACTTTCGTGTTGCAATTTAGCCCTCTGATGAAAGAGCGGAGATTTACAGCAGCAGGTTCTGTTGCCGGTTTACACGGCATTCCCTTTTCATTCCTTAACAACGCAAAGGTTGTTTAAGGAAACCTTAATGGTACAAAGTTAGGAAGTTTTTATTAATTAGTTTGTTTTATCTCTAAAAAAATCACCCTATCTTATTTATTTTATCCGTACCCTCATCTCCTGAGCGTCAAACGTGATAGATTCGTTTCTGAACAGTCTTTCTATATGTCCGCTAGCTATCATTTCCGGAGTAGGCAGTGTGTACATCTGCGGATTATCTATGAGCGTGATAGAGTTACAAAGCGATAAGGCGATGTCGAGGTCGTGTGTGGAGAATAAGATGCATTTGCCCTCTTCCTGTGCCAGCTTTTTTAAAAGCAAACATAGTTCGTAACGGTTGGGTAAGTCAAGGAAGGCGGTCGGTTCATCAAGCAGGATGACGGGAGTATCCTGTGCAAGAGCACGGGCAATCATGATGCGCTGACATTCACCATCGGACATTTTATCCATTGTCTTTTCTGTATAGTCGGACATACCGACTAGTTGCATCGCGTTGTCCACTCGCTTTTGGTCTTCCGGTTGCAGTTGACCGATCCAGTTGGTGTAGGGAGCACGTCCTAAAGCTACTACATCTTTACAGCGGAGATTGGCGATGCGTACTTTATCGGTGGTGACCAAACTGATATTCCGGGCCAGTTCTTCCGGTTTCAATGAAGCTATGTTTTTCCCTTGTAGAGCAATTTCTCCTGATTGAGGCTTTTCCAGTCCCATCATGGCACGGAGCAGTGTACTTTTCCCTGTTCCGTTACGTCCCAACAGGGCAACGAGTTGCCCACCTGTAATTCGGGCATTTACCGTTTCCAACAGTGTATGTTGTCCATATCCTAATGTCAATTCTCTAAGCTCTATCATTTGAATCTACGCAAGTTTTTAGTGATTACCCATAAAACAACCGGAACACCTAGCAAGGCAGTGATGCAGTTAACCGGAAGCAGGAACTTCTTGGCGATGATGTCGCAGAAAAGCATGCTGATAAGTCCTGTCAACATGGTGCCGGGGACAAGTATCCGGTGATCGGCATTGTTGAATAGCAGTCGTGTAACATGTGGTACTGCCAGACCGATAAATCCTACCGGACCACAAAAAGCCGTGACCGTTCCTGTCAGTAGGGCGGTAGAGAGGAAGATAAGCGTACGGGAGCGTTTGATGTTCATTCCCATGGTACGGGCATAGTTCTCGCCCAACAGTAATAGGTTCAACGGTTTGATGCAGGATACCGAGATTGACAGACCTGCCAGCAATACCGGTATCATAATCCATAACTGATTGGTTGTGACGTGACTAAGAGAACCCATTGACCATAGTGTAAACATTTTCAATTGCTCGGCAGAACTTAAATATTGTAATATCTGGATAATGGCACCTGCTACATAGCCAATCATTACTCCCATAATCAGGACACCTAGGATATTCTTCACTTTTCGGCTGATAATGGCTACTCCCAACAGAATAACGGCAGTTCCTATCCAGCCGGAACCAACAATACCCATGGATTGCAGGAAAGGAAAGTCGGACCACCCGAGCAACGGAGTGCCCAGAATGAACAGAGCCACTCCCAGTCCCGCGCCGGAACTTACTCCTAGTAGATAAGGGTCTGCCAATGGGTTCTGGAAGACGGTCTGCATCTGCAATCCGCTTACGGAAAGTGCTATGCCTATTAGCGCAGCGACCACTACTCGTATGAAACGGATAGAAAGGAGAATGTTACGCGTCATTTCGTCACATTCGCCTCCGGTGAGTACCCCCCATATTTGAGAAATCGGGATATATGTGTCTCCGGTAGCTATATCTGCCAGTAGCAGCAGTATGGCTGTTATTCCTAATATGCTGAATAGTAAAACGGTATGTCTGCAGGATTGTTTCATTCCAGATGCCTGTAATAATAAAGTGAATCGGATATAAGTTCGGGGTGAAAAATATGAATCAGGTCACGCAAGACAATGTCGGGGCGTACTACTGCCGATTCCCAATAATCGTTACCACCGGCAGCAGTCAGTCGTAAATTATTGTTATAGACAGTTTTCTCGCGTACGGCTTTGGCGTCACTGAATTTGGGGTTGATTGTCTTCAGTTCATTCAGTGTGGTAGCCGAGCCTACGTTGATCCAATAGTCTGCCTTTTGTATCAGTCCGTAGGCTGTTTCGAGTCCGATAGGAGCAGAACTGTTGGCGGTATTTTTTTTGTAGATATAGTCGGCTCCGGCGTCGGCAACTAGTTGTGCCATATAGCTTTGGGTGGAAGGCATTACCCAACTGTCGTTCCAAGGAGTGTTGAACATCACCGTAGGGCGTTCTTCCAAAGATTCCGTAAGGGCTTTTAATGCCAGGTACCGTTCCGGTATTTTCCGGAATATTTCGATTCCCTTTTCTCGGCTGTCCGTCAGTTCGGATAGTACGACCAGCCATTCAGCTTTGCCCAACGGCGATTCTTCCAAGTATTCACCCATATATATATAAGGTATAGCGAGCTCTTTCAATTTGTCCGTCACGGCAGTCTGGGCATCTCCGATACCATATAATAGTACAACGTCCGGTTTCAATCCGAGCAATAGCTCGTAGTTTATTTCGGGGCCCATATCCTTGATTGTATCTTTGTGTGCAAGGACATAAGGATTCGATACATAATTAATGCCGGATACACCGACAATGCGGTCCACCTGTCCCAGTGCATCGAGCATGGCAATGTAAGAAGAAGACATGCACACGATACGTTGCACTTTGGCGGGAATGACGGAACCGGTAAATCCGGCAGGCGCCTGTTCACCGTTCCGTGAAACGAAATAGGACATTTCTACATTTTCAGCTCCCTGCCACGGATTAAAAACACGTATCAGGGTACTGGCTGCGTTGTCTGCTCCCACTATCTTGAATCCGGAGGCATATTCGGGGATATATACATCCTGTTTGAATGCAGCCAGAGATGTCTTTTTGTCGGATATGCAACTTGTCAGAAAGAAGAGGCACAGTAATATAAAAAACGGAATTGAAGATTTGCTTCTCATATAGTCAATTTTTTTATAATAACTTACTTATTTTTAGTTCTCTTTCTCTCTCCAGCAACGATGTTACGGCAAGGAATAGAAGGAAGAGGGGAGACAAAAGTAGGAAAAAATAAGAAGATTCACCTCCCCCGCGAAGAAGTTTCGGAGAGAGGTGAATGAAATTGATTGGAATTTTCCGGTTTTGACAGGAAAAAGTTATTGAACGAACACTATACGATTGGGATTGGCTGTACCAGTCTCTATAGGAGCATTTGCACGAATCGGTGTTCCGTCAGACCTGTAAACATATAGATTTTGTCCGCTTTGTCCGAAACAGACATCTCCGTTGAATGGGTTTACGGAAATGCTATAACCAAGCATCAGGTCGGGTAGTTCACTTGTTGTAAACGGGGTTACATCTCCACTGAATGATACTTTTTGTAAAGTAGTCGGCATTTCATAATTGGGGTCATGCCATTTTACGTATGTAGTAAAAATAGCGTTATCGCCTATTTGGAATGCATCTGCCAGATTGGCTACATGAGAATAGCCTTCTCCTTCCAATTTGTACAATGCAGATTTCTCCGTTGTATAGTTACCTAAAGAATTGAAGTAGAGAGTTCCGTTCGGAGCTTGCGCAATCAATTTCGGGTTAGTGGGGACAGTAATAGGCTCTACTATTTTAAGGTCTGTTGTGAGTTTTGAAATAGTGGTTCCTTGTCCGGCATACGAGTCTCCCGTGTTTCCTGAATTACACACATACACAGTGTTGTTGGCAACGCAAATTCCTTCGGAATAAGTGGCATCTAATTTCGTAAACATTTTCTTTTCAAATTCTGTGGTATCGATAGCCATCACAGCTCCTGAATAGAGGCTTACATATATCATTCCTCCATAGGCTGCAAGATGACGTGGCATTGCTTTAGAATGACTCTTTTCATCGTCATATTGTCTCATTCCGCCATAGGGCGCTCCCGTAGCAGCATTGAATATCCAGATACCTCCGTTTCCGTACGTCAGGTCGTGACCGCTCACTGCACAGTACAGCTTTGAGCCATACTGAATGAGGTCATTTCCCGTGTCACCTATTTCAATTTCCTTCCCTATCTTTTTCCAATTATTATCATACGTGATAAGTTTCCCCGGCAAAGAGGGAGGGTCCTTTTTCCAAGTTCCTTCACATAGCACGTATGCCTTAGTCCAATTGGCATCGGTTATTGCACGTGTGTTTTGTGGAAAAGATTTATTAACTTGTCCGGTATTGTCGAACATCTCATCACTACAACTGCCCAGTACGAATGTCAATGCAAAGACTGAATAAAAAAGATAATTCTTTTTCATCTTATGAATTATTTAACGATTAATTATTTGTGAAATTACCATCCTGTGATTCTTTCATTTGTTGCAATGTAGGCTTAGCTCCACAACCATAAACCTTCCACTTGGTTATTATGCCATCGTCTATAAATTTCTTGAAAGAACTGAAATCATAGAGTTCAGGAAAATCCGAGATCGTGACATTGCTTAACTGACTTATACTTGGAAAGATTTCTTTTATATCTAGTTTATTTATGGAAGATGTGGTTCTGGATGTAATTGAAAATGTACCGATAGTCTCCAGGTTTTCCATCTTGAGAAATGAAAAATCTTTTTGGCTGTTATGAACATAGAGTGTAAAGCTTCCTCCTATTTCTTTGAGTTTGGGAACTTTAACGGGATTTGTCGGCACGTTATTATTCAAAGCACTGATACTGAAATTTCCTCCCACATATTCTAAATCCGGTAGGTCAATATCATGCAATATGCTGGTAGCCATTCCTTGTATGGTGCGGTATTGAACACTCAAATGGCCATTAATACGTTTTATATTTTTAATGGCCAGCCCTTTTTCTATATTGGTTTGTAATATATAGGACTCAACAGTCGTAAATCCTCTCAGTGTAGGCGGGTTCATCTTTGCTGATGAGAAAGTAATACTGCCGAAGGGCTCATCTCCCGAAATAATAAATTCTTTTGTTAAATCGTCAGTGGATGCAATGTCTACTTTGCCTACTTTTTTCCCTTGTAGGTTCAGACTGAAAACTCCAGTGTAGCGAACTAGCAATGTTCCTCCTATACTTTCAACATTGCTGAGAGTATTCTTGAGACTTTCATCATTAAAAGTGGGGCAACTGCTTAATGATAGATTTGCTTTCAGGTTTTTCAATTCCGGAATATTTAGAGTTTCCAACTTCGCGGCCCGTTTTATGTCAATAGAGATGCATGTAGTTAGCCGGGGTAAATTGATAATCTGTAATTTCGTCGTACTAGAGTTGCCGCTTATATAGAAAGTTCCATTCACAACTTCTAATACCGGTATTTCCAATTGAGTCATCAATCCTCCATTTATAATGAAATCGTTATCTACTTTCTTAAGGGAATTAAGGTTAAATTGCTCTATGATTGGAGCATCGACCGTGAATTTCCCATTTACAGATTCCAAATAGGGGAAAGAGACCTTTTGGTAATATTGGCTTTCTTTAATTGTAAGATTCTTGCGAACAGAGACCAATGAGGGTAAGGTGATGTCTGTCAGCGTTTCATTGCCGGTGGCGGGTGAAGCGATAGTCAGGCTTCCTGCTTTTTTCAGATTGGCAAGACCGTTCAGGTCTTTTCCTTGGTAATATCCACCGATATTAATATCGTCCAGTACTTCCGTAAGTGTGGACAGACCCTCCAGATTCTTGATGGGGTCTTCTGCTTTTTGAGTTGTCGCGATGGAGATACTACCTTCTATAATGGTGATATTACTCTTGGCAAACGCATCGACTTCAGTTTGTGAATTGAAAACGAAATTGGCAGCTTCACTAACGTCGGTATGGTGAACCGTATATTTGTAAGTGCGTGAAGTCCCGTTATAGGAAGTCACCGTCAGCTGTTGTTCTTCGTTCCATGTGCTGATGCCTGCCGGATCGGGGACGATACTTGCCTGCTCGCTGATAACGTAGTGTGCGGTTGCGCCGTTAAGTTCTGTTCCCTGGGGAACAGACAGAATAATCTTATCGTCTATTATGGCAGCTTGCCACGTGTTTTCTCCAAGGGACAGTGAGAAAGAAAGAATATGGTTGTCTACACCGGCAAACGGGTTCTCATTGTCGTCACTGCACGCTGTCAGGAATCCGACGAAAAATATCGTCAGAAGCATTTTCCAAGTTTTGTTCTTTGTCATAATCAAATTTTTATTGTTGTTAAAATTGTGTACTGAAAAATAGTTTAGAGTCGTTTGGGAGCCTTTTCCATTTGTATATCTCGGAAACCGTAAACTTCGGTAGATACTTCACCGAGCACTCCCGCTTGCGACTGGACGCCTGTCTGTACTTTTATAAAGTCTATATAACGCAGATTGATAGGAGTTCCGTCAGGATATATAGCATTCTTTATCTTGAAACCGTTTCCTATGGCATTGGCATTATGATTATTTCCGTTAGAGAGGAAGTCTTCACCGTAGTTATCGGCATATCCCCATCTGTAAGATTCGTTTCGCCAGATTCCATTATTGAGGAAGGTCCTTTCTTTAATCCGGGTGCCGCGCAGTTCGTATGAGTTTCCTTTCAGCCAACCGGGAAAAGCCGGACTCCGGTCTATGGTTCCTGTATTGCCACGGCTGTCTATCCACTGTACGGGCATATTGTAGATAGGAGGGCGGTAGTAAGTGACAGAATAATTCTGCCAAGTGGTAGATTTACCTGTTTCGCTACCTTTCAGCTCATACCATGTGTCATCAGGCAATCCGTTTCCGTTTTCGTCCTGCATTACGTAGACTATTCCCGGTTCGGAACTTCCGTCGAAAGCATTGCCTATGATTGAGAAATCGTATTGGCTGTTATCATTAGAACTAGCATTATAAACGCTATGGTCGAATCCTACAACGATGTATCCTCCCCACGCTCCCAATGAGACATGACTGACTACTGCATTCATCCGGGTTTCAGCATAATGGCATGCTTCTGCTTCCGTTTTTCCGCTTATTTGTTGTACGAATTGTCCGGGTGCGGGCAGAATATTATATACCGTCACTTTGCTACTCGAACTTCCTGCTTTGGGAGCACGGTAGCGAGCTGCTTCGTCCGATTGCAGGCATTCTATAGTTTGTATAGCTTCTACCGAAATATCACCGTCTGTTCCCGTTACTTTCACTTTGTACTCTCCTGCTGCCGGAGGCATAAAAGTAAAGGTTGGCTTTGTTTCATCCGGATACGGTTCTCCGTTCACTTCCCATGCATAAATGGTATTCTCCGTGTTGTCTGTAATAATAGGAGCCACATAGGCAGCGCGTCCTGCAGGTACAGTTTGACGTTCATTTTCAAAAGTAATGTTGAGTTTTCTTTGGGGTGCTACCCGTATGGTAGTTGTTGCTTTCCCCGTTCCGTCTTCGTTGGTTACTTTAAGTGTAATATGGAAGGAACCTTCATTTTCCGCCACGAATGTGTACTCTTCCTTATCACCTATTACAGCATCTTTTTCATTCGTCCATTCATAGGTGCTTCCTTCCTTGAAGTTTACAGCGGATTTGATAGTGACACTTTCTCCTACATACGTAGAATAATACTGGATTAATGACACTGACGGGACCATCTTGTTCATAACGTCTATCCGGAGTTCTTTTTGCACACTTCCGTTTTTCGCGTCTACCCTGAAAGTGAAGAACTTTTTTCCATCTGCAGGAGATGAATAGGTGAATGAGGCATCTGTACTGACTATTTTGCCTTTTTCATCTTTCCATGTATATACAGGGGCGATGGCATTATCCACAATAGGGGTGATGGTGATTTCTTTTAGTATTTTGACAGGATAAATCCCAGTACCATTGTCAAAGGTAATCACCGGTGGATTCTTTGATTCTTCTTCCGGAGCGATTACTCCATCGCCTGCTCCCAAATTGTGCTCGTTCCCACATGAGGTGAGAAGGACAATAGAGCAAAGCATCAGTAAATTAGCGGTTGTTTTCCAAAATTCATTTATCATAAGCATACTTTTAATAGGTTGCCGATAGAAATGATAATGGATTTTACCACTGGATGACAGATGTCCCGGTTAGATAAATAGAAGAAGCCTTTCTCTTTATACACAGTAGTGAATGTGTATGTAAAGAAGAGCGACGAACCACCTCCTGTATGCCGCAGGAGTAAAATCCAAACGAAAAGAGGCAGGTCTTCTGGCTTATTCCCTTATTTGCAGCGCCTTCCCAGATAAAATATCCAGTGGCAAATTGCTACAAACTATACTGTTGTCCAATAACAGTATGGAAAAATACAGCAGCGGCTACTGTTACCGATTCTCACGGTATTCCCTTTTAATCTTCGATAACTCATATTATATTGCATGCAATTCGATATAGCATGGTAACGAAGAACCCATTTTCAGATTACAAAGATAGTTATCTTTTTATATATTATGTCTCTTTTAACTATTTATTTCTCATTACGTTAAAGGGACGACAAAATGTTAATAGGACAGGTATGAACTATGAATAGATAAAAAACAAGACAACATTCAGAAAAGCGAATGTTGTCTTGTTTGCTAGGATAAGAAATAATTAATATAGCCCTATCTCTGCTATACTTATATTATAAATAGATTCAGAATGTGGCGTAGAAACAGCTACCTTTACATATCGGGCTTGTTTGCCGCCCTCTACAAATGGAATGATATTCACCTCTCCGGTGCTATGTCCGATTTCCAATTCTTCCAGATAAGTGGCATTTTCCCAAATTTCGGAATCTTTGGATACGAATATTTTGACTATGCCGGGACACCAGGAACGTTTGTTCTCATTATCGAAATAGGTTTGCACAAGTTTCAGCCCTTGCAGGTCTCTTTCTGTCTTTAAGTCCAATGTCAGTGAATAAGTCGTCAATTCTTTTGTTCCGTCAGGTTCCCAACTTGTTTCAACATTATCATCTGTCAGGCGTTCCAGATAGGATTTGTAGTTCTCAGCATCGGCCGGAGAAGAAGTGAACCTCAGGTTTGAAAGGTCGAAGAACGAATAATCGGGAACAGATGTTGCTCCTTTTTCCTCGAAATATTCAGCCTGCGCCAAATTGGAGTAATGTTTGTTGTAACGTTCCACTACAAAATCCGGATTTAATTCGTGCAGTGTCTTTAAAACAAAATCACTTAATGCAGCATCATATACCTTGCTTTGGGCAGTTTGGGCATCGTTCACTAACTCATCACGGATATAACGATGTTTTCCTAATACAAGTTTCTTCAGATTGGGTAGATTCAATAAGTCCGAGAAACTGCCGATGGTCCAGTCAAAACTGATTTCTTCGACAGTAGAAGCCCAATGATCCGGAATATCTTCGTCAAAACCGAACTGGCGTTTCATTTCCTGCTTGAAGTCTGCATTGAATAATCTGATGTTATCAAGTTCCGTGGGGGTGAACACGATTTCATCGTCACAGCCGGGAATACGGCCGGAGCGATAAAGTTCTACCGGTTTGGATGTATCTATTGCGTCGGGCAATAAGTAATAAAGTTGATTGACCAGTTGTTCATCCAGTTCGATTCGTCCGGTACTACCATCTGTCCGGGTATATGTCAGATAGGCTTCTGTAACATTTTCTTCCCATCCTTGAAAGAGGAGAACCAGGCGATCCTTCAAGAAATAATGATTGGAGATAATTTGAGTGAACGATTGTACCATCTCATGGTTGGGCGTGTACGGGCGACCGTAAATCGTGCTCTTTAAAGATGTATTTCCTTCTTTGTCAGTCGAACATACTGTTATTTCGTAATTGCCGTCCTCCAAATCCGGAATGTTGAAACTATTTGTTTCCTTGTCCAATAGCTGTTCTTTTACAATTCCGTCTTTCGACCAAGTGACTTTTATTTTATCAATTACCGGATCGGCACTGTTTGTCCAACTGACAATCAGCCTATTCCAACCGGGACGTACAACCAGGTCTGTACATTTACCGAGATAACGGATAGGACCGTCACCTGCATAGTCCTTATAGGTATCTTCCAAAGACTCGCAAGATACCATTGCTAAGATAACTACTAATAATCCGATGTATTTTTTCATGTTTATACCCCTCCTTTTAATCTTTATCAGAATATATTTCAAGTTCATGCAATGTCAGGTATTTCGTCAGTTTGTTTGTCGTATCATCACGCTCGTACGCTGACGGATACATATTATAGGCTCCATTAAATTGGATCTTCAAATAACGGAATCCCTCTTTTTGTAAGTCAATATTGATGCTCATTGATTTATAAATCGCACTGGCATCTTCCAATAGGCTTAATGTACTGAAACAGTGAGCTTTTTTGACTCCGCCACAAGTTGCTGCATGATAAGTCCAGCGCGCGTCATCGTCTATATCCGGATCGTCCTCGAATGAACTTAAAATTTCCCATTTCAAATTATTCCAGTCGGAACCGGAAACGTCTTGTCTGCAACCGTATATGGTTATGGAGCATGGCAGTTTATTCATCAGGTATCGTTTGAAATATTGCGGTCCTTGATAAGATGCTGAAGTACTACTGCCGCCCCAGTCTATAAAAGATTTGGCACTAAAGGAATATCTGCCGATATGACGATAAGCATAAAATCGGACTTCAGATACCGGGCGCATCTTCTTCAAATCAATATACATAGGCTCGGAATTTTCACCTACTCCGTTTTCTTTTGAAAGGAATGTATAATAATGATGTTCATTTTGGGTCTCGAACCAAGCGGTTCCCTTATTATCCCCGTCCGTCAGATACTGAATTCCGATTTTCTCTTCCGGCACTTCCAGCGAATTATGATAGACAATCTCAAAATTGGACGGTTCGAGTTTTTCCACATTGAAAGCCTGAATGTTCTCCCAAACCTTTTCTTTCACAATATATCCGCGGTAATCTTCAGCACGTACAATGATAGTGTTGTACGTATTTTTTTGTTGTGGTGTGTAATGCCTGATATCTTGGCCGGCGTTTAACGGGAATGATTCGAGTAATATCGTATCTTGCCGGTTATCTAACGGATTGATGCCGAGATAGAATACATGCGCCATTCCCGTAGTACCTTCGGGGTTGTTGTATTCGAGTGTGCATCCGTCCCAGCCGGATTTCACTTCCGCACTGTTGATAAAGCAGATCGGTGCAGAGTCCAATGTGCTGAAAGTTACATCGATCGGTTGTGATTCTTCATTATTCCGTTTTAGGAATGATACATGTGCCGGTACATCGCTTGTTTCCTCATTGAATCCGGTAATTGCCAGCAAGTCCGTCGAATTGCTTCCTGTCTTTAATATATTATTGCCGTACACATCCTTGTAACGCACATTTATGGCTATCACATCCGGATCATCGGGCAGTTTGTAGCGTAGCACTGCACCGCCCATTGCCGGAGTAAACTGGAAAGCACCTGCCGGCAAATCTACAGTAAATCCCTCTGATTCGTCATTGCAGGAAACAAAGGTACAAATTGCTATTATTAAATAAATGAATCTTTTCATACTTGTATTGTCTTTTAATCAATTTAACGATTACCAGCCGGGATTCTGGACACATCCCGAGATCATTACTTCTTCGCTGCCGATAGGGAAGAAGTAGTCGCGTGGAGCTGTAAATCCCCGTTTCTTCCATACGATAACCGGTTCCTTATTATTGTTGTAGAAACGATCTTCCGTATCTCCTATAATATTCCATCCATAAAGCGGTGCGTTCAGTTCCTCGTGTGCAGTCATCCAACGGCGGAGATTATAGAATCTGCGTCCTTCGAAAGCAAACTCGATATTCCATTCCTGCCGGATTATTTCACGCATGCCCGCTTGTGTCTCTACTTTTTGCGGATTACGCGCATAAGTTTTCCATGCATCGCGCACCTTGGCAATTCCTGCCCGCGTACGAACCTTGTCCAACGGGTCATATACACGTTCGTCCGGTTTGTCCAGATATTCGTTCCATGCTTCTGCCGATGCCAGCAGCAAATCCGGAAGGCGGAACAGGATGTCACCGGATTCGGATGAACTGTTTGCATAATAATCTTTTAAGGCGACATCCGCATTGTCGAATTTCTTCACATAATATCCTGTGAGGCATTGAGGGATACTTGAGTCATAATGCTTGGAAGCAGTCCCCATCAATTGTCCTTGCAGGCATTCGCACAGCATGGGTTCGTTGGTACTGTTTACCCCCTTTTTATACCAGAATGTATTATGAGCAATGATATTGGCATAGAAGCGGGGTTCGCGCCGGCGATGCAGGCTCAGGATAGACTCGCCCAGCGGAACAATGTTTTTATACCGTTCGTCACTTTCTACGGACATGGCATATCGGGAAGCAATCCATTGCTTGTCTTCCGAGAGAGGCAGGCCGTGTTCCGTATAGTACATCTCCACCATTTTCATGGAAGCGCCGAAACCGCCGACACAATATTGGTCATAGTAATTCAGCTCTTCTTCCGTAAATCTGGGATGATAGAACACAGGGGCAGAGAAACGCTGATGGCGTACACACAGCAGTGCTTCCTTGTTGTTATAGTCATAGTTCAGACATGATTGCTGGATGTCACGGATGGTGTTCAGCATGGGAGTCGGCCATTCTGAACTTCCTTCCACTAATTGTTTGCCTCCTTCAGCAGCGATTTTCAATGCCTCATCGGCGGCTTCCGCTGCTCTCTTCCATTTTTCCTTGTCATAGGCGGGGAACAGACGTTCTCCGTTCTTGTTCACCATATCTGCCATCATGGTGTTGCCGTTGAATAATTTGGAAGCGGCGTAAAGCAGCGTCATAGCTTTGAGGGCAGCTGCCCCTTCTTTGGAGAAATAGGCGTAGTGGTTCTGTTCCTGCTCCTTATAATAAGGTAGTTTGGGTATTGCCGCGTCACAAAGTTCCACGATTGCTTTCACCACTTCGTCAATCGGACGGCGGGGCTGTTGCATTTCTTCAATGGGTGCTGCCGCGTTGATGTTCTCGGGAACCAGGATGATGGGGCCGTAGCGGCGCATCAGTTCAAAATAGTATTGTGCTTTCAGTGCCTGTATCTCGGCACGCCAGAGGTCTTTTTCTTCTTGCAGCATATTGTACACACCGTCTATATGGCTGAGGAACAGGTTGCAATAGCGGATACCTCCATAAAATTTCGTACTTTTCCATACATCACCATAAGGAGACTGTGCCATTTGTATACCGTCGGCAATCATCAGTCCCGGCATACTGTTGGGATTGGTCAGGCGAATATAATCATCAGCCACCACTTCGTCCGTTCCCCAAAAAGCCGGGCAGGCATTGATGTCGGAAATGTCCATCGTTATCATGGAGTAGCAGGTCTTAAACCAGGTGTAAGCATCTTCCCGTTTCTCGAAAGTCGTCTCGATCGTTTCGATATCGTTGTCCGGCACTACATCCAGATAGCCCTTGCAGCCGGTGAGGGAGATGGACGCGACGAACAATAAACTGTATATGATATTCTTTGTTTTCATCATCGTGTGTTGTTTTTAGAAACTAATATTTAAGCCCATAGAATAGGTCTTCTGAATAGGGTAATTAAAACCGTTCTCACCTAACTCGACATCCCATATCTTGAAGTTCGTGAAACAGAACGGATTGTTTGCACTGATAAAGAACTTTACATTCTGCATCTTCCATCTGTTCAGTAACTTTCTGGGCAGGTTGTAGGCCAACTGGAGTGAAGTGCAACGCAGGAAACTGCATTCACGCATGAAATAGGTACTCTTACGCACTTCAGCCCCGCTGTACCAGTCCTCCTGCGGATTGTGTGTGACGATATTCTGCGGAGAAAGGCGTGGCCAGAATGGTTTTGAACTCATGTTGTCTTCCGACCAGTGATCCTCGTAAATGGCTGTCAGCATGGCGTGGTCACCATAGAAGGGGGAGATGGATTTCGGATTCATGAAAAAAGTGCGTTTGCCCGAACCTTGGAAGGCAAAACTGAACTCGAACTCCTTATAGTTCAGAAAACCGCTGAAACCGTAGATTACCCGCGGAGTTTCCGGATAACCGATGTAGGTGGCATCTGCCACGGTGATTACACCGTCACCGTTTAAGTCGCGGTATTTGATGTCTCCCAGCATGACGTCTCCGTCCTGTCGGGGTGAGTTGTCGATTTCAGCCTGATCGCGGAATACTCCTTCGGCTATATATCCCACTGCCTGACTGATTTCCTTGCCTGCCATACGCTGCCAGGCCGGTTTGTTGGTAGCTTCTTCAATCTCTTTATAAACAACTTTATTATAAGTGGCGGTAGCGTTCAGAATCATCCAAAAGTCATTATTGAACTGATGCTGTACTTTGGCTGAAAGGTCGATTCCGCGTGAACGTGTCTTGCCGATATTATCCAGTGGAGCTACTTCAATACCGACATTCGCCGGAATCACATAACGGTTGGAGAGGATATTGTGGCGGATTTCCTGATAGATGTCCGCCTGCACTTCAAACAGTCCTTTAAAGAATTTGGCTTCGATACCCAGATTGGCTTGTTCCGCTATTTCCCACTGGATATCCTCATCACCGTAGAAGTTTACAATTCTACGGGAACTTGAACCTGAAGTTTTGTAGGCTTCCACATCTTTGGTGGTACCGGATCCGGTTGAACCGATATCCTGCAAATATACATAGCGTGGGGTAGAAATGATGCCGTCGTTACCGACCTTACCCCAGGAGAAGCGGAATTTCAAGTAAGAAAGCCAGTTGGAAGCCGGGCGTATCCATTTTTCACTTGAGGCCACCCACGCAGCTCCCAAAGCCGGGAATACTCCCATACGGTTACCTTTTGCAAATCGTTCGGAACCGTTGTAACCGACACTTACTTCACCGAAATATCGGTCTTTGTATCCATATGAACCACGTCCGGAGTAAGTCAAGTTGCGTTGCGGCATCCCGTTCAGAACGGATGAAATAGGGGTAAAGGTGCGTTCGTAGGCTTGGAACACTCCGGTCAATGAGGTTTGGTGGTCTCCCCAGGCCGCAGTGTGATAGACTCGTCCTTCATAAGTGACGCGTGTATCGGTGGTGTTGCCGTTTCCGCCCACTCGCAGCGTTTTTGAGGCGGTTGCGTTTCCTACTCCTGCCAGGGTGTGTCTGCCGGTTTCAAAATCATAATTCTTCAGATAATATTTATAGGGACTGGTTGTAAATGTATTGTCATAGTAACCCGACTGCACATAAGAGGCGCTTAGACGGACTTCCAGACCTTTTACCAGAGAACTGAGATTATGGATATATTCAGCCTTATTGGTCGTGGAATATCGGGTACGTTCCTTATATCCTTGCTGATTCATCATGTAAGGGTTGGCGGCCCCGGAAACAGTTGTACCGAAACGGATATGTGGCCAGCTGTAGTTTTCATCGGCAGGATAAATAGGGGCGAAATCTACCGGAGAAGCGTTAAAGGCATATGAATAAGCGGTGGACTGGTCGGTCACCGGACCATGATATTTATCTATGTTGGTGGCCGAGTTGATAACCAACCGTATACCCGAAGTCAGGTTGATATTCAGGTTGGTGCGGAAGCTTACCTGATTGTTGGTGATGTTACAGTCGAAATCATTCAGTTTGTCGGATTTCAGCATACCCTGGTCCCGGTTATAATTGACGGATGCGTAATATTGTATCACTTTGGAACCGCCGCGGATAGTGACACCGGCATGATGATTGATGCTCTGTTCTTTGAACAAGATATCGTACCAGTCATTGGCAGGATACACCCATGACGGATATCTACCGGAAGCTGTACGGTTGATGTGCTCTACGCTATACTTGGGAGTTCCGGCGTTGGAACGTCCCATGATAGCCTGATTATACATTTTCATGTAAGTGATAGGGTCTACCACGTCAATCTCCCGTGTCGGTTTGCTGACAACCATCTCGTAGCGTGCGGTAGTATAGACACTACCTTCTTCGCCTTTCTTGGTAGTGACGAGAATCACTCCGTTGGCTCCGCGTGCACCATACATGGCAGTTGCGGAAGCGTCTTTCAGGACACTGAAAGATTCAATGTCCTCTACTGCCAGACGAGACAATTCCAGTTTGGAGGATTCCACTCCATCGATTAATATCAGCGGGTCGGAGTTGGCGCTGGACTGGAATGAAGTGATACCACGTACATAAAACTTTGTGTTCATCTCGTCTTCAGTCAGGGCTCCTGGAAGTCCGCCGGTCTGCCAGGCAATCATTCCGGGGATTTTCCCGGCAAAGCTTGAGGTTAGGTCGCTGCTTGATGTTTTCAGTTCACCGGGACGTATGGTCGTAATGGCAGATACCACGCTTTCCTTTTTCTGTGAGCCGAAGGCCACGACTGTCACTTCATCCAGATTCTTCGAAGAGGGCTCCAGGCTCAGGTTCACTGTCGTCTTTCCTTTCACCGGGATTTGTTCAGTCTTGTAGCCGATGAACGAAAAGTCCAGCACATCATCCGGTTTCACCTTTACAGTATACCGTCCGTCAAGGTCGGTCATGGTTCCCTGTTTGGTGCCGTGGATTTTGATGTTGACTCCCGGCACGGGGACTCCGTTCTCGTCCACCACCTTTCCTTGTACCTTGATGGTTGCTTGTCTGGGTTCTGCCGTGCGGTTGACTTCTTTGGATGTCACCGTGATAAATTGCTTGTCGATGGTGTACTCCAATGGCTTGTTACCAATGATTTGCTTCATGGCATCGTGAATGTCTTTAGCACGGATTGTCCCGTTCACGCCATACTTGTTCACATCTTCCGTGATGAACATGATTTTGTAGTCTGTCACTTTTTCCAAGCGTTTGAATACTTGGGGAAGCCGCTCGTTTTTCACTTCAAGCACGATTTCCTTCTCTTTCCCTTTCTGGGCGGTCATTGTGACCGGAAAGAGCTGAATAAGCAGGACGGCTAAAATGAAAATAACTGAAAACTTTCTCATAAACTATTAACATTATATAATTAGACCTTTACTGTTAAATCGGAATCCACTAACAATAAGACACCCCTAAAAATGATTTTTTTTCAAAAAAAGATTGATTGCTTGAAAAAGGTAGCATTAGTTTATGATTGGAGAAGAAGCTCCGCTCATTCTGAAAGGGCTTTTGAAAGGGGGAAATGTAAATAACGGCAAAAAGAATAGAATATTAACAGAAGGGGTATATGCTTTCTTCCGATACCCGGATTTTTCAGTACAGGTGTCGGAAGAAAGTATTATTCTATAAATGGCAGGTATGAAGTAGTGTCGGATTTATCGGATATACAGAGTGTTGCCGCTTAATGTGGCGTGAATCTTCTTCATGCGGTTCAACAGGCTTATCGCCCGTTCCAGTGTTTCGCTGCGTACACAGAAATACCGGATATGCATATCTATCAATTCTTTGTTCTCAAATATGACGTTGATATTATACCAGCGTCCGAGTTCCTGAGTTACGTCTATCAGTGGCATATTGTCGAAGTAGAAATATCCGTCTTTCCAGTAGACATAAGCGTCCGTATCTACGTTTTTGACAACGAAAGCCTCGTTCTCACGCCATTGGGCATCCTCGCCGGGGTTTAGAGAGACTGAATTTTCCTTGTTTTCACTGTCTCTGACTTGCACCCGTCCGTTAATCAAGGTTACGTGAGAATCACGGGAAACATAATTGCGTACATTCAGCTCTGTACCCAATACCTGTATCTGCATGCGGTCGGTACAGATGACAAAAGGACATTCTGCATTTTTCGCCACTTTGAAATAAGCTTCCCCTTTCAGGCAGACTGACCTGGTCTTGCCGCTAAACTGAGCAGGATACTCCAGACTGCTTTCCGCATTTATCCAGACGACGGTTCCGTCTTCAAGGGTGATTTTGAAATCCTGCCCTCTCGGGGTGGAAAGGCGGTGTGTCTCGATATTTTCTTCGGACACATCCGGATTGTTTCTGGCAGTATAGGCAAGTTCCAGTGTGTCTTTTTTGTTGAACAAGGTACCTACTGCTTTCAAAGCCTCTTCATGCGTATCCCGTGCAAGGGCGAACCGATCCCCTGTGCTTGTCTGCAACGTCACCTGCTGCACACTGTCAATGGCTTGGAAGGCAACGATTTCATTTTTTGATGAAGGTGCTCCTATTAGCCATGAGTACAGGAAAATGATGAGGAAAGATGCGGCTATCCCCGTCAACGTCCCCCATAAGAAACGGTGTGATTTATTTCCGCTGGAGGATTGGAGGGGAACTGCCGGATTCGCGAAAGAACGGGGTTGTGTAGTGGAGAAAGGAATAGTGCGCTTTTTTTGGCGGAATGCCTGCCATTCCTTTTCCACATCGGGAGCGTCATTGTCGTATTGACGTATTACGGCATTCTTGCAGTTTTGCAATTTCCGGCAAGTACGCATCATCTCTTCATCCTGCATGACTGATGCAAGCTCCTCGTCGGACAGCTGTTTCCCCTCTTCCATCAATTTGACGATTCGTTCCAGTTCTTCTTCCTTTATATCTTTTTTTTTATCCATTGATTGTAACAGTCTGTTTATTATATATCGTATTCGGTTAGGTTTTGTACACCACCTATTTGTCTTTTTTTGCAATTACCGCCCTAAATGCTTTCAAAGCGTTAACGATGTGCTTTCGCACAGCACTGACGCTGATACCGAGTTCATCGGCTGTCTCGCTATATGTTTTCTTTTGGAAGTAGCACATTTCGAGGATGGTACGGGTTTTAGGGGTGAACTTATCCAACATGCGGTACATTTCCGAGATTTGTTGTTCCATTTCCTCATACGTGTCGTCCTCGTCGCTTTCGTTATACATGTACATATAGAAATCTGCGTATCGGGTTTTGGCTATCTCATGGCGGAGATAGTCAACGCACTTGTTGCGTACCAGCGAATACATATAACTGGTAAGGTTGAACTGTTCTTTCTGATGAGAAAATGCCCATGCCTGTTCAAAGGCATCGCCTACAATATCCCGACACACTTCCTTGTCACCTATCATTTGAAAGGCAAAATAATAGAAGCGGGAATAGTTCCCCTTAAAAAAAAGTTCAAACTCAGTCTCTTTTTCCAATATTCCGAACGTTTTGATTTCTTTATTAATTTAGTTGAGAGTTGCGTGCAAAAATAGTGTTTTTGTCTTTATTTCAAAAGATTTTAGTGAAAAACCGAAAGAAGGAACCTCGCGGGAAAAGAAAAATGTCAGTGCTCTTCTGCATATATTCTTTGGGGGGATTCATCTTCCTCTTTTTATATTTTGCGGGCTTTTCTCTGAATGATAAAGATAATGACCCCGCTATTCTATTTTTTAATATAACGTTCGTCTGATGATGTAACTTTTAAAAATAATTTGTATGTTTGCTACCAAACCATAAAACAAAATGTACTATGAACGGTAATTATGTAATTAATATCGGTCGACAATTAGGGAGCGGCGGCAAAGAAATCGGAGAGAAGTTGGCTGCTCGTTTGGGAATCGACTTCTACGATAAAGAACTGATTAATCTGGCCTCTGAAGAAAGCGGTCTGTGTAAGGAATTCTTTGAGAAAGCAGATGAAAAGGCTTCACAAGGAATTATTGGCGGATTGTTCGGTATGCGCTTCCCGTTTATCAGTGAAGGAGCTATGCCGTGTACTAATTGCCTGAGCAATGATGCTTTGTTTAAAGTGCAGAGTGATGTCATCCGCCGTTTGGCGGCAGAGAAGTCCTGTGTATTTGTAGGGCGTTGCGCGGATTATATTTTGCGCGAACATCCCCGTTGCGCGAATATTTTTATTTCGGCTTCCAAGGAAGACCGTATTGAAAGGGTATGCCGGATTCATCAGGTGAATGAAGAGGCTGCGGAAGAGATGATAGAAAAAGCGGATAAGAGACGTTCGGAATACTATAATTATTATAGCTATAAGACTTGGGGAGCGGCGGCTACTTACCATCTGTGTGTGGATTCCTCCTCTTTAGGGGTAGAAGAAACCGTACGGTTTGTGGAAGAGTTTGTGGTAAAAAAGCTGAAGTTGATAGTATAAAACGATGAAGAGCATATTTCACTTGACCGATTCCCGTAATGAAACACTTAGTTTCTCGTAATGAAACACTAGTTCCACCGTAATGAAACACTAGTTCCACCGTAAGGAAACAAGAAGTATTCCTTATTAAAACGATTGTTTACCGGGCGCTTTTTCAAAAAACAGGTGGTGATAGGTGATAGATGAGGTGATAGGTTAGTAACAACCTATCACCGCTCTGTAACTACCATGAATAAGGAGTTTTAGGAAGACGGTGATAGGATGAAAGAGGAATTTCATTTTTATGATGAGAGAGTCATGTACTCATTGACTAAAGAGGGGGTGTGTCATAATGCCTAGATATAAAAATTCACCCCTGCCACAGATAGCTATAGCAGGGGTGATTTCCTCAAAAGGGGATTTTGACACCCTCTTTTATGAACATTGCATATCAGTTATGCATAAATCTTTTAATTATTTAAATTCAGCCAATGGGTGAACTTCACTGTTTATATATGCTAAGTTCGATTTACATCATTGTCAGCAAGATCATCTGTCCCGTCAGAATACGAAGGAACATAGACAAAGGATAAACGGTAGAGTATCCTACTGCAGGAGCATCGCTCGACGTTGTTTGATTGGAATAGGCCAGTGCGGGTGGGTCGGTGTTACTACCGGCTATCAATCCCATCAGGGTAAAGTAGTTGACTTTGTAATGCAACCTTGCGATCGTTCCGATGATAAGCAACGGAATGACGGTAATAAGGAAACCGCAGCCTACATACAACAGACCGTCACCTTCGACCACCGTCTGTACGAAATTGGCTCCGGCATCTATACCGACGCTGGCTAGGAAGAGTACGATACCTATTTCACGGAGCATCAGGTTAGCACTCATTGTAGTATAAGTCACCAAGTGGAGTTTATGACCGAAGCGTCCGATAAGAATAGCTACTACCAACGGGCCACCGGCCAATCCTAATTTCAAAGGAGTCGGCATGCCGGGGAATGCGATAGGAAGGCTGCCCAAAAGGATACCCAGGAAAATACCAACGAAGATGGTGACAATGTTCGGTGTATCCAGACGTTTCAACTGATTACCCAGTACGCCTGCAACACGCTCTACCGCATCCTGCTGACCTACTACCATCACGCGGTCACCCACTTGAAGAACTAGATTCGGGTCGGCAAACAGGTCCATACCGGAACGGTTGACACGAGTCACATTTACATCATACATACTGCGGAAGTGCATCGAGCCCAAAGTCTTTCCGTTGATTTCCGGTTTCGTGACTAAGATGCGGCGGGATACCATCGGAAGGTCTTGTTTCTCCCAGTCGAGTTCCACCTCTTTTCCTATAAATACAGTGATGGCGGGAGCGTCCTCTTCCGAGCAGACGATGAATAACTGATCGCCTACATGGAAGATCGTCTCATGATTCGGAATGCTTACGTGACCTTTGTGACAAATACGGGAACAGACGAACTGGCGTCCTAGAAATTCTTTGATTTCAATCAGAGTCTTTCCGCTAATTGATTCATTGCGTACTTCAAGGCTCATCATGTGAGGCTTGTGGTGTGCGTCTCCACTTTGAATTTTTAGGCTTTCTTCCTCCTTTGCCATGTTGACACGAAAGATATAGCGGATGGCAATGATAGAACCGATAATACCTACCACACCGAGCGGATATGCACATGCATAACCAAGTGCTATTTGCGGGCCGTTATAGCTTAGCTGGTTCAGAGCTTCATTGGCGGCACCAAGTCCCGGAGTGTTTGTTACAGCTCCGTAAAGGATACCTACCATCATCGGCAGTTCTACACGGCCGTTCCATAGGTAATAAAGCCCTAGTGCAACAGCAATATTCAATACTACGATGCCTACAGCCAACAGGTTCAAGGTCATTCCCCCTTTCTTGAAAGAAGAGAAGAAAGACGGCCCCACCTGAAGTCCGATACAGAATACGAACAAAATCAATCCGAATTCACGGATGAAATGTAGGATGTGTGTATCGGCTGTGAAGCCGAAATGTCCCATTAGGATGCCGGCAAACAAAACAAAAGTGACTCCCAGTGATACTCCGAATATCTTTATCTTGCCGAGATACACGCCTGCTGCTACTACAAATGCGTAGAGGAGCACGATGTGAGCTACGGAGCTGGGGTCCCATAATAAACTTTGTAACCAATCCATAATATAGCAGTTTTTATAATGTTTTTCTAAAAACGGGTGCAAAATTACTCATAACATCGGAGCAAATCAAATAAATGAAGAACTAAAAATGAAGAATTTCTATGCAGATTGTATGAATTCGACGAATCGGGACGCCCTGTGCGAATTTTCTCTAAAAAAGAGATTCTTTTTAACTTATTGGTTATATTTGCAAGTCGAACGACGGATGTTTAGAAAGAGATAGATAAATAAAAATAAAGATTATATTAATTTTGTTTTAATTTTAAAATAAACTATGGCAGACAAAAAAGAAAAACTCTTCTCAGACTTTTCTCCTGTCTCTACCGAACAATGGATGGAGAAGGTCACAGCCGATTTAAAAGGTGCGGATTTTGAGAAGAAGCTCGTTTGGAAAACAAACGAAGGGTTTAAAGTTAAACCTTTTTATAGGATGGAAGATCTGGAGGATTTAAAAACTACCGATGCGCTTCCTGGGGAGTTTCCTTATTTGAGAGGAACTAGAAAAGACAACAATGCGTGGTTGGTTCGCCAGGAAATTAGAGTGGAATGTCCGAAAGACGCCAATGCAAAAGCACTGGATATCTTAAATAAAGGTGTTGACTCACTTTCTTTTCATGTGAAAGCAAAAGAACTCAATGCAGAATATATTGAAACACTGCTAAGTGATATTCAGGCAGAGTGTGTTGAACTGAATTTCTCGACTTGTCAGGGACATGTGGTTGAGTTGGCTAATCTGTTGGTAGCTTATTTCCAGAAGAAAGATTATGATGTGAAGAAGCTGAAAGGGTCTATCAATTATGATTTCTTCAATAAAATGCTGACTCGTGGCAAGGAGAAAGGTGATATGGTGAAAACGGCCAAATCTTTGATTGAAGCTATTCAGCCGCTTCCTTTCTATCGTGTGTTGAATGTAAATGCTTTATCTTTGAATAATGCAGGTGCTTATATCTCTCAGGAACTGGGTTATGCTTTGGCTTGGGGAAATGAATATATGAGTCAATTGACTGATGCCGGTATTCCTGCTGCTATAGTAGCTAAGAAAATCAAATTTAATTTTGGTATCAGTTCCAATTACTTCCTTGAAATAGCAAAATTCCGTGCGGCGCGTTTGCTTTGGGCAAATATTGTAGCTTCTTACAATCCTGAATGTACGCGTGATTGTGAGAATAAAGGTCCTAACGGGGAATGTCGTTGCGCAGCAAAAATGGCGGTTCATGCCGAAACCTCTACTTTCAATCTTACTTTGTTTGATGCACATGTGAATCTGCTTCGTACACAAACCGAAGCAATGAGTGCTGCATTAGGAGGCGTAGACTCAATGACGGTAACTCCGTTTGATAAGACTTATGAGACTCCGGATGAGTTCTCAGAACGTTTGGCTCGCAACCAGCAACTGTTGCTGAAAGAAGAATCTCATTTTGATAAAGTCATCGACCCTGCTGCCGGTTCTTATTATATCGAGAATCTGACTGTGTCTATTGCAAAACAGGCTTGGGAACTCTTCTTGGCTGTAGAAGAAGTGGGTGGTTTCTATGCGGCATTGAAAGCAGGAACTGTTCAGGCTGCTGTGAATGAAAGCAACAAAGCTCGCCACAAGGCAGTTGCACAGCGTCGTGAAGTGTTGTTGGGTACAAATCAATTCCCGAATTTCAATGAAAAGGCTGGTGATAAGCAACCTGTTGAAGGTAAGTGCTGCTGTTGCGGAGGTGACTCTCATACTTGTGAGAAAGATGTATCCACATTAGTGTTCGATCGTGCTGCGAGTGAGTTTGAAGCGTTGCGCCTTGAAACAGAAGCGTCCGGTAAACGTCCGAAAGCGTTTATGTTGACTATTGGTAATCTGGCAATGCGTCAGGCACGTGCTCAATATTCTTGTAACTTCCTGGCTTGTGCCGGGTATGAAGTAGTCGATAATTTGGGATTTGAAACTGTAGAAGCAGGAGTAGAGGCAGCTATGGCAGCGAAAGCTGATATTGTTGTTATTTGTTCCAGTGATGATGAATATGCTGAATATGCAATTCCTGCTTTCAAAGCACTGAATGGTCGTGCGATGTTTATCGTTGCCGGTGCTCCGGCTTGCATGGACGACCTGAAAGCCGCAGGTATCGAAAACTTCATCCATGTCCGTGTCAATGTATTGGATACCTTGAAAGAGTTTAACGCTAAACTATTGAAGTAAGATGAGAAAAGATTTTAAAAACATCGATATATATGCTGCATTTCAGCCGACAAATGGTGCTGAATGGCAAAAGGCTAACGGTATCTCCGCTGATTGGAAAACACCGGAACACATTGAAGTGAAACCTGTTTATACAAAAGAGGACCTTGAAGGAATGGAACACCTTGGCTATGCTGCCGGAATCCCTCCTTATTTGCGCGGTCCGTATTCTGTAATGTATACCCTTCGCCCCTGGACCATCCGTCAGTATGCCGGATTCTCCACTGCCGAAGAATCAAATGCATTCTATCGCCGTAATTTGGCTTCCGGTCAGAAAGGTTTGTCAGTAGCCTTCGACTTGGCTACTCACCGTGGATACGACCCCGACCACGAACGTGTAGTAGGCGACGTAGGTAAAGCGGGTGTCTCTATCTGTTCATTGGAAAATATGAAAGTGTTGTTCGATGGTATTCCGTTGAGCAAGATGTCTGTCTCTATGACAATGAATGGAGCTGTACTTCCGATTATGGCGTTCTATATCAATGCCGGTTTGGAACAGGGGGCTAAGCTGGAAGAGATGGCCGGTACTATCCAGAATGATATTCTGAAAGAATTCATGGTGCGTAATACTTATATTTATCCGCCTGCATTCTCTATGAAGATTATTTCTGATATTTTTGAATACACTTCGCAGAAGATGCCTAAGTTTAACTCTATCTCTATCTCCGGTTATCATATGCAGGAAGCAGGTGCAACCGCAGATATCGAGTTGGCTTATACATTGGCCGATGGTTTGGAATATCTTCGTGCAGGAACGGCAGCAGGCATTGATATTGATGCATTTGCACCGCGTCTGTCTTTCTTTTGGGCGATTGGAACTAATCACTTTATGGAAATAGCCAAGATGCGTGCTGCACGTATGCTTTGGGCAAAGATTGTGAAGCAATTCAATCCGAAAAACCCAAAATCACTAGCATTGCGTACTCACTCACAGACTTCCGGTTGGTCGTTGACAGAACAGGATCCGTTCAATAACGTAGGGCGTACTTGTATTGAGGCTATGGCTGCGGCTTTGGGACATACTCAGTCTTTGCATACCAATGCATTGGATGAGGCTATCGCTCTTCCGACAGATTTCTCGGCACGTATTGCCCGTAATACTCAGATTTATATTCAGGAAGAAACTTATGTTTGTAAGAACGTTGACCCATGGGGTGGATCTTATTATGTGGAATCTCTGACGAACGAACTGGCTCATAAGGCTTGGGAACACATTCAGGAAATTGAAAAACTGGGTGGTATGGCAAAAGCTATCGAAACAGGTATTCCTAAGATGCGTATCGAAGAAGCTGCTGCACGTACACAGGCTCGTATTGATAGTGGTCAGCAGACAATTGTCGGTGTGAACAAGTATCGTTTGGATAAAGAAGCTCCGATTGATATTCTTGAAATTGATAATACGGCTGTTCGTCTTGAACAAATTGAAAACCTGAAACGTCTGAAAGAAGGACGTAATCAGGCAGAAGTGGATAAAGCATTGGCAGCAATTACCGAATGTGTGAAGACTGGTAAGGGTAACTTGTTGGATTTGGCTGTGGAAGCAGCTCGTGTTCGCGCAACATTGGGTGAAATCTCATCTGCTTGCGAACAGATAGTAGGACGTTATAAAGCAATAATTAGAACGATATCAGGCGTGTATTCATCAGAAAGTAAAAACGATAGTGACTTCAAACATGCTTGTGAACTGGCAGAGAAGTTCGCAAAGAAAGAGGGACGTCAACCTCGTATTATGATTGCAAAGATGGGACAGGACGGTCACGACCGTGGTGCTAAAGTCGTAGCGACAGGTTATGCTGACTGCGGTTTTGATGTAGATATGGGACCGTTGTTCCAGACTCCGGCGGAAGCTGCTCGCGAGGCTGTTGAAAACGATGTTCATGTAGTAGGTGTTTCTTCATTGGCTGCCGGACATAAGACATTGGTTCCGCAAATTATTGAAGAACTGAAGAAGCTAGGGCGTGAGGACATTGTAGTGATTGCCGGTGGGGTTATTCCTGCACAAGATTACGATTTCTTGTATAAAGCAGGTGTAGCTGCTATCTTCGGGCCAGGTACTTCGGTAGCGAAAGCTGCTTGTCAGATTCTGGAAATTCTTATGGATGAAGAATAAAGCAATCAACAGGTTGCATAAGCCATAAAATGAGATTTAAAAAAGGGTCAGTTGCTGACCCTTTTTTGTATCTTATTATTAAAATATCTCCTTTAGGGGATTTTATAAAAAGTACTTCAAATTTGATTTATTGAAAAAATATTCATAATATTGTCATCACTTTGTTGACTATTGGGCCATACCTTTGCATGTAAAATTCTAAACTATGGTAGATTTCATGGATGAAAAACAATTATTGGAGGAACTGAAAAGAGGCAATAATGCGGCTTTTGAGTTTCTGTTCAAGAGTTATTATCCTCGTTTGCGAGGGTATGCTATTCGTTTTATTGAAGATGAAGAAACAGTTCGCGATATTATTCAGGAGTGTTTCTTGCGATTTTGGGAACGTCGCGAAATGTTATCTGCTCTTTCACTCACTTCTCTTCTTTTTTCTATGGTCCGTAACGGATGCCTGAATTATTTGAAACATCGCTCGATTGTTGAAAAGTACCGGGTGGAGTATCTGGAAAAGCTGGACGGAGAAGAAAGGCTCTACTACGCAGACTTTATGCAGGATGCGGAACATAAATTATTATACAATGAATTGCAGGAACAGATTGCTCTTGTGCTTAATCAGTTGCCGGACAGGTCGCGTGAGATTTTTTTGTTAAGTCGTTTCAGAGGATTGAAGAACAGGGAAATCGCGGAAAAACTACAAATATCCACTACAGCGGTTGAAAAACATATTGCAAGAGCTTTGCACTATTTTTCCCGGCATTTCAGCGAACACTATCCGGTAGACCTGTATATAGTGATATTGGCATGGCTGATGATGGAGCATAAGTGATTAAGACACTTTTTAAGCATCTGAAGAATAAGAAGCAGGAAAGTTTTTTCTGCTTTTTTGGTTTTGGGGGTTGGGTAAATGAAATATGGGTTGTTACATCTTATAGAAAGTGAATATAATGAAGCAAGAAGAAAATATCCGAGAATTGGCTATTCTGTATTTTGAAGGACGTATATCAAGAGCTGACGAAAGAATCCTGTTTGAATGTCTCGAACAGGCGGAAGACGGCTATGACAGATTTCGTCAGTGGGAGAAAGAATGGATGAACAACCGGGTGTCTGATTCGCAGACCAATGCTGAATGGGAAGCATTGAAGCATAAGATATACACGCAGGAAGCCATTGTTCCATTATTGAAGAAACCAAAACCGAATATATGGAAGATTGCCCGTATCGCTGCTGTGGTAGCGTTGATTGTCGGTACTACACTGGGTATCCGGCAGGCTGTTTACCTGTTTGCACCGAAAACCTTCTTTGTATGCGAGGCTCCGTTGGGGGATAAGAGTAAAGTACAGCTCTCGGATGGTACTGTCGTATGGCTGAATTCAGGTTCCGTACTAAGATATTCGAATCATTTCAATACTGCCGACCGGGTTGTAGAACTGGAAGGAGAGGGATATTTTGAAGTAACCAGGCAGAATGGGAAGAGATTCATAGTAAAGACACAGGAATATGATGTGGTGGTGAAAGGTACAAAGTTTAATGTATCTGCCTACCCGGATGATTCCTATGTAACAACTACCTTGCAAGAAGGAGTGGTAGAATTGAATTATAAGGAAGAACAGATACGGATGTCGCCGGGAGAATCCATTTCTTTGGATTTGCAGACAGGGCAATTGAAGGGAAAGAAAGTCAATGCATGGCAGGCGATGGCATGGGCGGAAGACAGAATCGAATATGATGACATCACATTGGGAGAGATGGTGAAGAAACTTGCTCGTCGGTATGATGTGCGTATTCAGTTGGAGTCGGAGAAGTTGGGTGACATGAAGTTCCGTGTTTCATTACGCAATAAAGAGACAATCGTAGATGTAATGGACGCTCTTAAAGAAATCATACCTATCAAAGTCGAATATAAGGAAAAGGATATATATATAAGATAAGAACTCAATGTTTAATTGTAAAGAAATCAAGTATGAATATTACTGAAATAGGCAGATTGGGGATGCTGTTGATGATGGCATCTGTTGCAATCTCGTGTTCTGACCCTAATCCTTTAGATTCTTATACTCGTGTTCCATTTGAAAAGGCGGAAACGGATGACGGAAATAGTGATGGTGACGGAGACGGTGCAGGCGGTTTGTTCGAGAAAGGAGACGGAACGGACAGCAAACCTTATGTGATAATGAATGCTACGCATATCAGGAATATGCGTAGTGTGTTGAAATCGGGTATAAAAGTGTACTTCCAATTAGGTGCCGATATTGATATGGCTGGTATTGATAACTGGCAATCGCTGAATGGTTCAGGGGACTTTCCTTATGAGATAGATTTTGACGGAGATAACCATGTCATTAAGAACTTCAAATGTTCTGCCGGTGATTATCCGAGTTTCTTCGGAGTATTGTGTGGTGATTGCCGTAATGTAGGCTTTGTTGACGCTTCTGTATCGTCTACTCGCCAAGGCATTGGAATTATCACCGGTTATCTCGGACTTAAAAATAAAGGTAACGGAAATAAGACAGGAAGAATTGTGAATTGTTATACGACCGGGGAAGTGACAGGATCAGGTGCGGCCGGTGGAATAGCCGGGGTATTGGCAAACAGCTATGATGGACAGGAAAGTTATATAAAGAACTGTTATTCAAGTGCAACAGTCAGCGATCAGGCTCCAAGTAATGGAAAAGCTGGCGGTATTGTCGGACGGAAAGTAGGCGCTGGCGGATTTATCGAAAATTGCTATGCATACGGAAAAGTCAGTGCGACTAAAGGAGGTGTAGGCGGTATTTTGGGACAAATCGACAAAGGTGCTGACGTTGCTATTAAGAATAGCGCGGCATGGAGTAATTTGACCGGAGGGGATGCTTTGTCTACTGTAGGGCGCATTGTTGGTGTCTCCGCTTCATTAGGCAGTTATGAGAATTGCTACGCCTGCGAAAGTATTGTACTCAAAGTGAATGAAGAAACGATTACAGCATCGGATGAGTCGTCAGCCACAGGAACGACATTTCACGGAGTTGCAAAAACAGCGGAAGAACTGGAAAATATTATCGTAGCTTGGAATCCGAATCTTTGGAAAAAAGGAACGGACGGTTACCCGACATTCCGGTGGACTGAAAAATAGGCGCCGGTCGATACAAAAAGCAGATTATTTCTGCTTTTTTGTATTTATAGGGGTTGGGTAGACGGATGATGAGTTGTTTTATCTTATAGAAGCAGTTTTGAGAAATACTACAATCGAATATATATATATCCTTAAATATAAATCACTTTAATTTGTAACAACTTAATTGATAAAATTATGAATGACCGAAGAAACTCATTTTTTAGGCTGTTTCTCCTGATTCTGTTATGTATGGGCGTCCAGTCACTTGGGGCGCAGACGGTTACGAAGGTCTTTAAAAATGAGCCGCTAAAGGCGGTATTGAAAGAAGTTGAGCGGCAGACAAAATACTCCATTATCTATAAAACGGACGAGGTTAACGAAAACAAGAAAATAACGGCTTCCTTTCAACGGGCAACCGTTAACAATGTACTTGCCGTTGTTTTGGATAAGGATGTAGAGTACAAGCTACAAAATCGGATGATTATCATCACGAAGAAAACGGTGCGAAATACCGCTGCCGCCCCGTCACAGTCTTTACACCGGGTTACGGGGAAAGTAGTCGATGTGAATGGTGACCCGGTAATCGGTGCCAGTGTACAGGTGATGGGACAGTCTATGGGGACAGTCACCAACTTGGATGGTGAATTTGCGTTGTCGTCCGTTCCGGTCAATGCAGTAATTGTTGTATCTTATATCGGATTTGAGAAACAGGAAATCAAAGCTTCCGAATTGCAGAAATCTTCGAGAGTGATGCTCCGTGAAGATACAGCGACGTTGGAAGAAGTGGTCGTTGTAGGCTATGGTACTCAAAAGAAAATTAACCTGACGGGAGCCGTTGCTGTGGTAGACAGTAAAACGATGGAAGACAGACCTGTGCCGAGAGCCTCGCAGATGTTGCAAGGAACGGTACCTAATATGAATGTAACCTTCGGGTCGGGGTATCCGGGGGCTTCGGCAACCATCAATATCCGTGGTGTCAACTCTATTAGCGGCAATGCGTCCCCACTGGTTCTGATTGACGGTATAGAGGGAGACATCGACCGCTTAAACCCGAATGACATCGCATCCATTTCAGTACTGAAAGACGCCTCTTCGGCTGCCATTTACGGTGCGCGTGCCTCTTATGGCGTTATTCTTGTGACCACCAAAGAAGGTTCAGCCCGTAAGACTACCGTATCGTATGATGGAAGATATTCATGGAGCAATCAGACAACTTCCACTGATTTTGAAACCAGAGGCTATTACTCGGCAGGAATTAATGATTTGTTTTATACCAATTATAATGGAAAGCCATATACCAACTACACAGAAGAAGACTACCGCCAGCTTTGGCTGCGCCGGAATGATGAAACGGAAAATCCGGAACGTCCTTGGATCGTGACCGACCAACGTGACGGAAGAGATACATACGTCTATTACGGTAACTTTGATTGGTATAATTATCTCTATCGTAAAAACAGACCGATGTGGGAACATAATATTAGTATCAGCGGGGGGAATGACAAACTGAACTATTACTTGTCAGGAAATACGGTTGACCAGACAGGTATTTTCAGGCAGAACCCGGACAAGTATAAGGTGTATAACTTCAGAAGTAAAATCTCAGCTAAAATAACTCCGCGACTGACTATCAGCAATAATACGAAATACCACTATAATAGTTACTCTTATCCGGGATTATCGGGTATTAATAACAACTTCAATACTGCGGTGAACCATGCGCTGGCGAGCTTTGTACCCATCAATCCGGATGGCAGTGCGGTGTATCTGACTTCGTTGAGCAATTCTGCTATTTTGGATGGTATGGGGGCTATCCTCGCCTATGGAAAACATAAGAATGAAGACAAGCGGTATGAGTTCTCCACGACTTTTGAAGCAAGTTTCAATGTCATGAAGAACCTGAACGTTCGTGCAAATTACAGTTACCTGCACTATAACTATCAGACAATGAACAGAACGGTAAATGTACCGTATTCCAAATATCCGGGTGAGATATCCTATCTGACTACCGGAAATGGTGTGAATCAGTTAAAGGAAACACAAACCAATCATTGGTACCAGGCTTTCAATGTTTATGGGGATTATATGTTGGATATTGCCGACCATCAGATAAAAATCATGGCAGGTTACAACTATGAAACCAAGCGCCTGAAGGATATCAAAGTCTCTCGACAGGGCTTGCTTTCCGATGATCTGAATGACTTGAACCTGGCAGTAGGGGACGCGATGACTATGTCCGGCGGACAGAATGAATACGCACTTTTGGGAGCATTTTATCGCCTTAATTACTCCTATAAGGGAGGTCGTTACCTATTCGAGACGAGCGGGCGCTATGACGGAAGTTCCCGTTTCAGGAGCGGACACCGTTTCGGTTTCTTCCCTTCGGCTTCCGTAGGATGGAGAATCAGTGAAGAGCCGTTTTTCAGGAATCTGAAGAAGAATATTGATAATGTGAAATTACGTTTGTCATACGGTTCGTTAGGAAATCAGCAGGTTGGATATTACGATTATATCCAGACTATTAATACCAACGGCACCATGAATTATATCTTTGGCGATCAGAAGAAAGGTTCCTATGCCAGTGTTTCCGACCCGAACTCTGCAGATCTGACTTGGGAAACTGTCTCCACTTGGAATGCGGGACTGGACCTCGGTTTCTTCAATAACCGTTTGAATCTGACAGCCGATGCCTATATCAGAGATACCAAAGGAATGCAAACTTCCGGAAAGAAATTGCCCGGTGCTTATGGGGCTAATGAACCCAAGCAAAATGCAGCTAATCTGCGTACCAAAGGCTGGGAATTGATGCTGACTTGGAACGATGCCTTTAAACTGGCAAACAAGCCTTTCCGCTATAACTTGTCCGTAGGTCTGGCAGACAATACATCGGAAATAACAAAATTCGATAATCCGTCCAAGATATTGACTGATTATTATGTCGGTCAGAAACTGGGTGATATTTGGGGATATGCGGTAGATGGACTTTTTAGAACAGATGAAGAAGCGGCAAGTTATAATGTCGACCAATCGGCTGTGAACTTCGTCATCAACACGGCACAGGTAAACCCGGGACTTCATGCCGGTGATATGAAATTCGTTGATTTGGACGGTAACCATAAAATTTCTTCCGGTTCGAATACGGCGGATGACCCCGGTGACCGGAAAATAATCGGAAACTCATTGCCGCGCTATACGTATAGTATTCAAGGTGGTTTCGATTGGTACGGCTTCGATTTTTCCATCTATCTTCAGGGAGTAGGGCATCAGGACTGGTATCCGGGCACGAATTCCGTATTCTTCTGGGGACCGTATGCACGTCCGTATTGTTCATTCATTCCCCGTGATTTCTTGAGTAATGTATGGAGTCCGGAAAATCCGGATGCTTATTTCCCGCGTCCGATAGGTTATCTTGCTTTGGGCAACAACCGTTCCTTGGGAGTGGTGAACGACCGTTATTTGCAGAATCTGGCTTATTGCAGGGTGAAGAATATAACAGTAGGCTATACGATTCCCGCCGTATGGACAAAGAAAGTAAAGATAGAACGCTTGCATATCTATTTCAGTGGCGAGAACCTGTTTACTTTTTCTCCTCTAAAGAGCGATTACATTGATCCGGAACAAGCTTCGGCGGAGAACTCCATTAAATCTGCGAATGGTAACGCTAAACTGTATCCTTGGTCGAAGACCTATTCTTTCGGAGTGAACGTAACTTTTTAAACTAAATAATATTCTGAATTATGAAATCTGTTTATATAGTATCTTGGTTGCTCGCCTTGGCGGTATCTTTCGTTTCTTGCGACGATTGGTTGGATAAGACGCCTAAAGACCGTCTCTATCCGGATGTATATTTCAAGACTGAGGATGAGTTGCGGTTGTTTACGAACCAGTTTTATAATAATCTGATTCCGTCTGCTGTCGATATCTATTCCGAATCATCCGATTTAATTGTCAAGTCCGACTTGATGCTCGAGATGTCCGGGCAGCGTATCGTCCCCGACGAGGGAAACGGCTGGAATTTTACTGCACTCCGGGATATTAATTTTTATTTGCAGTATTCCCACAACTGCACGGATGTGAATGCCCGTAACCGTTACGATGGTGTCGCCCGTTTTTTCAGGGCTTATTTCTACTTTGAGAAAGTGAAGAGGTACGGTGACATTCCCTGGTATGACAAAGCACTTGATTCGGACGACCCGGATTTATATAAAGCTCGGGATTCACGGGAATTTGTCATGCAGAAAATGCTGGAAGATCTGGATTTTGCGATTGCCAATCTTCCGAAAACAAAAAATGCATATATATTGACCCGGTGGACAGCCTTGGCACTGAAATCCCGTGTCTGCCTGTTTGAGGGGACTTTCCGCAAATACCACGGATTAGAGGATTATGAGAAATACCTGAACGCTTGCGTTTCGGCTTCTGAAACTTTTATGAACGAAAGCGGATATACGCTCTATAAATCGGGCAGCACACCTTACAGGGATTTATTTGCTTCCATGAATCTGCAAGCGGATGAAGTCATTTTCGGTCGCGACTATGAAGCCTCTCTTTCCATTCTTCATAATGTGCAGAATTATGAGAATGCCACTACGATGGGACGTCCGGGAATGAACAAGAAGATTGTGAATTCTTATCTGATGGCGGACGGAAGCCGTTTTACGGATAAAGCCGGTTATGAAACGATGACATTTGACCAGGAATGTCAAAACCGAGACCCGCGACTGGCACAAACCATCCGTACTCCTGGATATACGAGAATCGGAAGTACAAAGAAAGAAGCCCCGAACCTGGCTTATGCCATCACCGGATATCATCTGATAAAATATTCGATGACGGCTAACTACGATGAATATAATAAATCGTGTAACGATATTCCCTTGTTCCGCACGGCAGAGGTGTATTTGAATTTTGCTGAAGCAAAAGCCGAACTGGGTACTTTAAAGCAAGCCGATATCAACAAATCCATTAAATTGCTTAGAGACAGAGTAGGAATGCCTAACTTGGATATGGAACTGGCAAATTCAAAACCCGACCCGTATTTGATGAGTGCCGCTACAGGTTATCCAAATGTGAAAGGAGCCAATCAGGGAGTAATTCTTGAAATTCGTCGTGAACGAACTATTGAATTGGCAATGGAGGGTTTCCGTTATTACGATATCATGCGCTGGAAAGAAGGCAAGCTATTTGAGAACGATCTGCTGGGGATCTATGTTCCCGGTCCCGGTATTTACGATTTGGATAAAGATGGTACGGATGATGTCTGTTTTTATGTAGGAACAAAACCTGCCGGGAATGTACCTTTATATTTAGAAATTGGTGAGCAGATTCGTTTGTCGGACGGTGAGAGTGGTTATATCATTTGTCATAATCTCATTACTAAAAAATGGAATGAAGACAGAGATTATTTGTATCCTGTTCCTATCAGCGAACGTACTTTGTCTAATGGTGTGATAACACAGAATCCCGGTTGGAATGACGGATTGAACTTTAATTGATTAGATTTAGAAATATAAATTCTTATGAAAAATATGATCTCTTATATATGTCTTTTGGCAACCGTGTTTGCCAATTTGTCCTGTGCCGATGACATGGATAACTCTAACTTTGATGATATGATACCTTACGGTAAGCAGGAAGTTTCCTATACTTACCCGAAAGAAGAGGGAAATCTCAGAGTGTTGACCTTTAATATAAAGCATTGTGCCGGCAACGATGGCGTGATTAATTATGATAGGACAGCCGCCGTTATCAACGGAATGGAACCTGATGTTGTTTGCCTGCAGGAAGTGGATTATATGACTACCCGTAGTAATAAAGTCGACCAGTTGAAAACCTTAGCCGATAAAACAGGTATGAATCACTATTTTAGTAAGTCAATCACTTTCCAAGGAGGTGAATACGGCAATGGCCTTTTGTTCAAAGGAACGCCGATTAGTACGCGGACTTTCCCGCTTCCCGGTGCCGAACTTCGTTCCGCTGCCATAGCCGAATTTGAAAACTATGTAGTCATATCCACACACTTGGCTTTGGAAGAGAATAATAGAGTTGAGTCTGCGAAGTTATTGACACAGCTTGCCAAAGAATACAAGAAGGTAGTGTATATGGCAGGTGACTTTAATGAAGACTTGATGGACGGGGCATTCTTTACGGAGTTGAAAAAGGAATGGAATGTAGTCAGTTCTACGGAAAATACTTTTCCTACGGGGAAATCGACTAAACGCATTGACTTTGTCGTGGTATTGAAGAGTCCTGCAACGAGTGTGGTAAAATCGAATGTCGTGTATAATTTGGACGGTGTCAATGTCTCGATGGCTTCCGATCATTATCCTCTTTATTGCGATTTCCGCAAGGTGACGGTACTCGAAGAATTTCCGAAAGCTGCGGGCGATCTGCGCATTGCTAATTACTTCACGAAAAACTGTGCCGGAACGGACGGAGTTATTGACTATGACCGCATCGCTACTGTTATTAATAAAATGAATTCCGATATTATCTGCTTGCAGGGACTGGATAAGGAGACGGAGCGTTCAAGCGGTATAGACCAGTTGAACGTACTGGCACAGAAAACGAATATGCATGATTACTTTGCCAAAGCCATTGATTATAAAGGGGGTGAATTCGGGGTTGGTATACTGACCAAAGATGAACCTGTAAGTGTAGACAGATATCAAATGGCAGGAAAGAAGGAGATGCGTGCAGCCATGGTAGTGGAATATGAGAAATTTGTGGTAGCCAGTACGAATTTTGATACGGACATGGCTAAACGTATCGAGGCGCTTCAGACATTGCATACGAAGTTGTCCGTTTATAACAAGCCGGCATTCTTGGTTGGCTATTTCAATGAGGGCAATTTGGAAAGCGACTTCTTCAAAAAAGTAAAGGAAGATTGGAATCTTCTTAGTGCGGACAAGTCGACTGAAAACGGTGGAAAACAGCGTCGTCTGGACTTTATCGTATCTTTGAAGGAACATGGTGTTACTGTGACGCAAGCCGACGTGATGGAATATTTGACCGGAGCCGACATCGCGACAGCCTCTTCGCACTATCCTCTCTTTTGTGATTTCTCTGGTTTAAAATAGAAACGTAGGATAACGATAATTTTTCCCGTTTTCCTGTCCACTAGACTGGAAGACGGGATTTTTTGTTTTTATTCTTTCAATACAGGTAGGGATTATTATGGTTACAGGAAAGAGTCTTTGGGTTGACTTGAAAGGTTATTAACCCTGTCTGAGTTGGTCTTTGTTATCATACACGAAAAAATAACAAGAGCAATAGCGGCATATAGTCTTTTAGTTCATTACGTAAAAGTTCCATTGTCTTTTGTTTATACCGGTTGATGGATTTCACACTGAGATTCATCTATCTCGCAATTTCTATATGTGTTTTACCTTCAAAGAAGCTTTCTTTAATTTTATTTGACATTAATGACATAGCCATATTTTATGCTTGATTCAATTTTCCCAAACGCATAACAATGGAGGTCTGACTTCGTCCCATTTTTGCCGCAATGTATTTGATGCTTTTCCCTTCGTGGTGAAGCCTTAATAGGAACTGGTCGGCAGCTCGTGTCCATCGTTTGTTTGCATTAGGATGTATAGAGCAGCTTTCTTCTGTGATTAGCTCCGGGTGTAGGAACTCATTGACAAATACCGATGGAAAGTGGTTGTCATATAGTACGATAGTCCTTATCTTAGCTCGCGTTATTGCCACATAAAACAACCTGCGTTCTTCCCCGAAGGGAAATGTGTCGCTTTTTGTAAGGACATAGTTGAGTACCGGGTCGTCACTGACGAGTGATGGAAAACCATATGTGTCTTTATTGCATTGGAGTATAATTACATAATCAGCTTCAAGGCCTTTTGATTTATGTACTGTCAGGAATTCTATTTCACGACCACCAATGATGTAGAAGAATTTATTTCCTCGTTTTATGGACTGATACATAAACGAAAGATAATAATCATCAAAAGAATATCGTCCTAACAAGAAGATGGATTTGTCTAATGGAATTTGGGCGATAATCTGCCCTATTGTATCGCAGTAGTTCTTCCGCTCGTAAGCACGAAACACTAAATCAGTTTTGGCTTGTGTACTGAAAGAATGGATGTCTTTCTTGATTTGGCTATTATTGCGTTTTACGAATTGAGAAGATAGGGCGACTAATGGTTCACCAAAACGATAAGTTGTTTCAATCTTGTTTATTTCTGTAGCACCGAAATAATCAGGAAATTGACTAAACAGTGCCATGTCACTTCCTGAAAAGCGATATATCGACTGCCAATCATCACCGACGCAATAAAGTTTTGCAGGTGGATTTCCCTTTCGCAGTGCTTTCAAGAAGTTATAACGATCAACGGATATGTCCTGAAACTCATCAACTATTATATAATCATACTCTACAGGATGAGAAGAATAGCAAATTTCTGTGGCTTGTAAGATGACATCGGTAAAGTCAATTTGGTTATTTTCTCTTAATGCATTAATATAACGTTCATGGACAGGATAAAAGATATTCTTAATTATGAATACACTCCTTTCGTCGTTAGCTCTGTTTGCTTGATGCAATATATCTTCGATAGATTTACAACTTGATTTTATTAATGTAATAAAAGTTGATACAAGCCTGATAAATGCCTTTTCTTGCTTACTGTCCTTGGGTAAAACCGAATTATAAAGCTCTGCGTCTGTCTTTTCATGAATCGTCACCCCAGCTTTGATTAACATGTTTTTCAGTTTATCCTTTATGTCTGAATAGTGAAAGTCTGCGCTTGAGGTTGTTATTAATACAGTGCCGAATTTTTCGTGAGCAGCCTTTTTCCACGTAATGCCATCGTTATATTTTTGATTGGCTTCCTCGTATGTGATATTTTTATCCTTTGCAAACCAAACGGGTACAAGTCCATGTTCATCAATTCCAAAATGTTCCAAATAGATGCGCTTTGATTCTCCTTTATACTCATAATAGATGGAAAAATCCGGTTTATATTGTGAGTGCATTTCATCTGCTAACGGATGTTCGTATGGCTCTTCATATCTGAATCGCACACCAAGAGACGATAATGCAAAACAGATTTTTTGTTCCTGTTCACTTCTTACATAGATTGTTTTCCCGTCCATATCGGGAAATAAGGCTTTCAATTGTATATTTTTTTGTTCAGATAATTGTTCTCTTCTTTCATTTTTCCGCTGCTCCCAATCTGCCTCCTGCGATTGATAGTCTATGAAATATTCAACAACATTCTTTTTAAACAAAATATCCTCTAACAACGCATGATAGATATTTACGAATAATGCATCGGTATTATCGCAAATAGAAGGTTTGGCACCTGTCGCTTGTCCAATCAAGTCAATAGCAAGTTTATGAAAGGTGTAACCTTTCAATCCTGCAATGGACATTCTCTCAGTCAACTCAGATGCGGCTTTATTTGTATAACTGATAAGAAGAATCTTTTTAGGATCGATTCCCTTTATCTCTATCAGATATTTAACCTTGCCAATAATAGATGATGTTTTCCCACTTCCTGCACTGCTAATCACCAAGCAATTATCTTCCTCCGAAACAATGGAACGCCTTTGTTGCTTATCTAATGGATATTTTAGACAATGGTCAAAAAACTCTTTGTGTGTATCAAGTATATTATTTATGACTGTTTCATTATGTTGCTTGATAAGATTATTAATATTCCCAAAGTCACGGATTAGTTTTGAGATTGTTTCAGATGGAGTAATACTAAAGGCTTCAAGTTTCTTAGCAAGTGAATGTGCTTCTTGAAAATATGGTTTATAACGATTGGTGAAGTCTATTTCTTGCGTTGCCGATATTATTTTTCCATGAAATTCATTGTTTAGGTCAGTCGGAATATCAACAAATACAGCATTATTGAGTTTTGACAATCTTTCTTGTGCCTGCTCATAGCTGGACTTTTTACTATAAGGCTTCTCACTATAAGTGGATATGCGATTAAATTTTTTGGTTAATTCTTTTGACTTATCTTTAAGATGTATTTGTATAGCAGTTATTACGAAAACAGAAATAACTGCTATACAAATTACTATAATGAATAACGATTGCATATCAAAGAATGATAACTATTTAAATTTTTCAATCCACCGATAATCATCACCTTTAGTACTCCATTGGAATTTCCACATATCACCTGTGCTATCATTTATGAGATAGTATTGATACATACTTGTTAATGGCTGAATCGAGAATATACATCTTTCGTTATCAGAAACCAGCTCATATTTGTTTATAGGTACAATCATCAGATTATCTAAATCTTGTGTACTATATTGAACTTGCCATAGTCGTCCATTATACGAATCTAATAGTATGAAAGTCCACATGTTTTGTGTTTTAAACATTTGAAATCTATTAGTCCAATTTGAGGTTGTTTCGGGGTATGCAAGAGAGAAGATGTTGATTGGGGCTGCAAACATATAATCTTCACCCTTCACGCTAAATTGAACTTGCCAATTTTTACCTGTATATGTATCAAGCATTATAAAAGTCCATATATTTTGTGTGTCATAAAGACAAAATCTACCTTCCTTTTCTCCTGAGACTTCCCTCGCAGTACAAATTGTCCAAGATTGACCATCATCCTGAATTTGCAGCACCTCTCCTGTCATCGTGTTTAGTCGAAGTTGATTATGATAATTTTGTGTCCGATACATTTTATAAACCGGACTACTTTGGGCACATGACACAATGGCGATAAACATTGATACCAGAAACAAAATAGCCTTTTTCATATTCATTGTGTTTAAAGATTTATACAACTTAATAAATAGTTATTATTTCTTCTTATTAATGTCCCATTCAAAAGAATATACACAGCCGTCTAAGGGAATATTAACAATCAGATTGTAGCCTTTCTTTCTTTTTATATTCATATAGCCAACAATGCCTTCGTTGGGGTGAATAGTTGTCTTCTTTAAATACCCCTGTTCTTTAATAGCTCTCTCATCAGCCATCATTTTTCCTAATGTGGAAATTTGTGCATTAGCTGCGATATTCGCTTGATACGCCGCATTGGGATTATAATGAGTAGTCATTGTTGTGTAAGCATAACCATTAGGAGAATATGTTGTTGAATAGGAAGTGGAGTATCCTGCACTTCCTGCATTTAATCCAGCTGAGAAGCCATATAGCGCCATAGCCCAATTTTGCGTTCGTTTGACTTTCTTCTGAAATTCCTCATTTGTGTAAACTTGAAGAGATATGCTATCTCCATTTTTATCAATAAGTGATGCATTAACATCATCAGGGTCAAATGTCACATTTTGAGAACTCAAGTTATTTATATGTATCTGTATTTGGTAATATTTACCGTAATCATCTTTAGATTCGTAGCAAGTTAGACTGACTATATAGTTGTTGATATGCCTATATGCCCATAACTTCCCATCATTATATTCTGTAGTAATAGTTGAGTCATTCTCACTTATTACAAAATCTTGAGCTTTACTAATTAAAGTAAAGTACGATAAAATTATGACAAGTACATATCTCATAATTAAATAATAAATGTTTATACTACGCAAAAGCGTGAACTGTATGCCACACTCTTACTTGAAGGTCGTAGGAAACCTCGGATACAGATGTAACAATAGCAGTCCACGCTATAGCGTGAGAACCACTATGCCATCCTTGTATCCTATTTGAAAATTTCCTACGTTTTCAAGTACAAGATAAGCATAACGCTTCTTTTTTTCTTATGTCTTGGATAGAGTTGCCTCAATCCGATTGCAAAAGTACGAAAAATCCGTGATATGTCATTTAACTATTGCGGACTTTATTTTGATTTACAGTTTCATACCTCTTATTTTGTTGCGGGGCCAGTATTCCGATAGTTTCTCTAAACTCGTTCATTTTCTTTCTGAACCAGCTTACATGTGATACTCCATCAATTTTGAAATCAAATTTACCGTTTTCATATTCCTTGATGGCACAGACGGAATGTCGTATCTCAAAACTTCGATTGAACTCCGAAGAATAGAGTTTGCTTTGTATGCTGACATCCTTGAACTTGCATAGTCTTCTTATGATACCGTCATCAAAACCTAACTGCTTTCGTAGGAAGTTTATCATCGGCATCAGCTTCTTCACATACGGGAAGTAGCGTTTGACAAAATCCACAAACTCTGACAGCTTGCAGTTTTGTTGCTCATAAGCATTTTTAGTCTTCTGTATTTGTTTGACTTGTTGCAGTTCCCTTTGTCGGGCTTTTTCTTCAAGCTCAAAGATACGGTCTTGTAAATCTTCATTCTTACGGAAGTTTCATTTAATGTGAAAAATACAGGAAAGTATGATGGCGAGGAAGTGGTACAACTTTATATAAGAGATGAATATGCGTCAGTTGTTCAGCCGATATTTTTATCAATCAAGGGATGGAACGAACTGTTGAGTCAGGAACTTTTCAGGTAATGATTGGTAGTTCTTCAGATGATATTAGATTAAATGGCTCATTTTTAGTTGAATAGGATTCCTTTTTATACAAGTTGCAGTTTATTTTGTAATGAAATTCAGATCAACGGCGGTTTGCTTCACACATTACTACATCCATATAAGCAAATCAGTTCTCCGGATTTGTCCAATCCGGTTTCCTTTGATTGCCTAATCGAATTCATCGCTTTGCCTATTCCGACTTCGTTTGACTATAGTTTCCCTTGCGCATAACTATAGTCTCCCTTGCGTATAACTATAGTCATACGCAAAGTACACTATAGTTATACGAAATAAAATAGCCTAACGGACAGCATCCTGGCTGGCAATTGTCCCAATTAGAAATGCATGCTGGAATCATCTTCTATAGAACCGCTTCAACGGGGTCTTACCATGTGATTCTGAATCGTTGGTGCTAATTGATATTGGATTGTTTTTCTGCACTGCAAAGATCAGGCGTAAAATGCTTGCTGTCGAACTGAAAACTTCTATCTTTGCATGGGTGAAATCTATAACTTAATATGATTTGATAGATGACGATACAACAATTGGAATATATACTGGCTGTAGATCAGTTCAGGCATTTCGCTCGGGCAGCCGAACATTGTCGTGTGACGCAACCCACTTTGAGTGCAATGATTCAGAAACTGGAAGATGAATTGGGTGTAAAACTTTTCGATAGGACGGTACAACCCGTTTGTCCGACAGCCATCGGGCAGAAAGTGATAAAGCAGGCCCGTGTGATTCTGGTACAGGCAGCCCAAGTGAAAGAAATAATCAGTGAAGATAAACAGTCATTATCCGGTGTATTCCGCTTGGGAGTATTGCCAACTATTGCTCCTTATTTGCTTCCCCGCTTTTTCCCTCAGCTAATGGAAAAATATCCCGAGCTGGATATTCGTGTCACGGAAATGAAGACACAGGATATTCAGCTGGCTTTGCATGTCGGAGATTTGGACGCAGGGATTATTGCCAGTAAGTTAGAAGACACATTCCTGACGGAAGAGACTCTTTTTTATGAGCAATTCTACGCATATATATCAAGGAAAGAATCCTCTTTCAAGCATGAAGTTATCCGCACTTCCGATATAACAGGTGAACATCTTTGGCTTTTGGACGAAGGACACTGCTTCCGAGATCAACTGGTCCGTTTTTGTCAGATGGAAGCGGTGAAGGTTAGTCAGATGGCTTATCGTTTGGGAAGTATAGAGACCTTTATGAGAATGGTAGAAAGTGGAAAAGGAATCACTTTTATTCCCGAACTGGCAGTGACTCAATTGACAGAAGAACAGAGACAATTGGTACGTCCGTTTGCTATTCCCCGACCGACGCGGCAGGTGGTGCTGGCGACAAATAGGGATTTTATTCGTCACAGCATGCTATGTGTTCTGAAAGAGGAAATAAAAGCGGCGGTTCCCAAAGCAATGCTTACTTTGCAGTCTGTACAATGTTTGCTATAATAAATAGGATCGAGAGGATTCCGGAGAAATTTATAGGAGTGAAGTCATTGCTCAATTCTTGCTTTTACGATGTGCCCATAAAGTAAAGGCTAGTATGGTGTTAAAAAGTCCTTTTTCCCCATATATGCTTGGCTTTTCTCTAAAAATATTGCGGAAATCAATATTGTCCTAAATAAATTGGGAGAACAAATAAAAAGGAAGTAGAACTAAGGTAAAATGACTACCTTAGTAGCGAGCCACCAACTCATCTACTTCCTATGGCAAATATAACACTTTTCGCACAGGTAATATCACATCTCCCGAAAGAAAATATCAGGAAAATCATAAAATCTTCGGGGTCAGACAAGCATTGTAAGGGCTACAATACATGGAGTCAGTTTGTTAGCATGATTTTCAGCCAATTCTCAGGATGTGATTCAGTCAGAGATATCTCAAACGGGCTGAAATCAGCCACCGGCAACCTCAATCATTTGGGAATCAACCGTGCACCATCCAAGTCAACGGTAGCATATCAGAACGCCAACCGAGACAGTTCGGTTTTTCGCGGCATATTCTACTCGTTGTTTCAGTATTTCGGACAGCAAGCCCTATGGCAACGAAGAAAGTTCCGTTTCAAGATGCCGATAAAACTGCTCGACTCCACATTGGTGTCATTGACTCTGTCAATATATGACTGGGCACATTACACTACCACCAAGGGGGCGGTCAAGATGCACACGCTATTGGACTATGACAGTCTTTTGCCGGAGTTCGTGAATATCACCGATGGCAAAACCACCGACAACAAAGCTGCTTTTGATATTGAGTTACATCCGTATAGTATTGTAGTAGCCGACCGAGGCTACTGTGACTACTCATTGCTGAATAATTGGGACAGCAGCAACGTGTTCTTTGTAGTGCGTCATAAAGACAATATCCGGTACAAAGCCATAGAGGAGTTGCCTTTGCCTGAAAAACACGCTCAGAATGTACTTATTGACGAAATAATCGAGTTCGAACTCTCGGCGGCCAAATCCAAATATCCCAAACGTTTACGTCGCATCGCAGTATGGAACGATGAACACGGTTTTGAAATTGAGTTACTCACAAACAACTTCACATTGGCAGCATCAAGCATAGCGGCTCTGTACAAGGCTCGGTGGAACATAGAAATCTTCTTTCGCAACCTCAAGCAACTGCTACGCATCAAGAGCTTTATCGGCACATCCCGCAATGCCGTAGAGACCCAAATATGGACTGCTATGACTACAATGCTGATTCTGACATGGCTAAAGCACATCGCAAGATACAAATGGGCATTGGCTAACCTTGTGGTCACGCTCCGGCTGAACACATTTACCAAAATCGACCTCCAAAAATGGCTTGATCAACCATTTACACCACCTCCCGAAACCATCGAAAACGATTAGGGGGGATTGATTTTGAACTCTCGAGGCTATACTTAACAGTATAGTCAGTTAGCTCATGCTCAAAATTTATTTAGGACAATATTGTGCGGAAATAGTAATAATTTGGCAGATAGGTTTTGTTTTTTGGGGCTAATTCTCTATATTTGATGCATTAACCAATTATTTATAGTTATGAAAAAGTATATTGCAGAAATGATTGGAACGATGGTGCTCGTTCTTATGGGATGCGGAAGTGCCGTTTTTGCCGGTAGTGTGGCCGGTACGGTAGGTGCCGGTGTGGGAACAGTCGGCGTAGCTTTAGCATTTGGTCTTTCAGTAGTAGCGATGGCGTATGCTATCGGAGGAATTTCAGGATGTCACATTAATCCTGCTATTACATTAGGAGTGTTTTTAACCGGTCGTATGAATGGAAAAGATGCTGGTCTGTATATGATTTTCCAGGTCATCGGAGCCATTATCGGCTCGGCTATTCTTTTTGCTTTAGTTTCTACCGGTGCTCACGACGGACCTACGGCGACAGGCTCAAATGGGTTTGGTGATGGAGAAATGCTGCAGGCATTTGTTGCGGAAGCAGTATTTACATTCGTATTTGTATTGGTAGTGCTTGGCTCTACCGATCCGAAGAAAGGAGCTGGTAATCTGGCAGGGCTTGCCATCGGTTTAACTCTTGTGTTGGTACATATCGTATGTATTCCTATCACAGGGACTTCTGTAAATCCGGCACGTAGTATTGCTCCGGCATTATTCCAAGGAGGAGAAGCATTGTCACAGTTATGGCTGTTTATCATTGCTCCATTTATAGGAGCTGCGTTGAGTGCGGTAGTCTGGAATTATCTGGAAGATAAGAAATAACTTTTTAGAAGAAAGAAAACAGACTATAAAGAAGTTCGCTAAGGGAAAATAACCAACAATAACAATCGGAAACCAAGAGGGTGTGTCAAAATCCCCTTTTTGAGGAAATCACCCCTGCTATAGCTATCTGTGGCAGGGGTGAACTTTTATATCTAGGCATTATGACACACCCCCTTGCCGTTTTAAGGGGTTTACTGATTCTTACCGATTTCTATAGATTCGTTGATATATTCTGTACCATATTTGTACCGCGACAAAAAAGTAGATAGAAAGCGACTAAAAAATAAACGTAAAAAACATCAATTCACCATGCTGGGTATTTCATTAGAAATTCGACGTAAATGTAAGGTCTGTGGGACAGTCTTTCTCGTCAAGAAACTGGATTCGCAGTACTGCTCTGCCAAGTGCAGCAAAGTAGCGTACAAACGTAAGCATGATGCAGAACAACGCGAGATACGCCTTGCGAAGTTTGCAGCAAAGATTCCTGCATTTCAGGAGTACATCTCTGTTAAGGAGGCGGTAGCCATATTTGCAGCTGAACGTGATTCCATTTATAGAATGGTAAGGAGTGGCAAGATTCATTCTGTGAACTTGGGCAAGCGACTTATCAGAGTTTGCCGAAAGGATTTGGAAGCACTTGTTCCAACACGTAAGAAGATTCGTAAGGAGCAATACACTCCAATGCCAAAGCTTTATAGTCTGGATCCAAAGGACTGCTATACTATTGGAGAAGTTTGCAAGAAGTATCGTATCAATGATTCCACTGTATGGGCTCATGTACGCAAGTATTCTATTCCATCTCGTCAAATCGGAAACTTCGTTTATATACCCAAAAAGGAAATCGATAACTTATATAAATCAGATGTTCTATGAAGAAAGCAATGTTACACACTAAGGTTTCTGTAAAACTCCGTAAGTCCGAACTACGTGACGAATGGTATCTTTACTTGGAAGCCTACCCTGTCTTTAAGCCAGGTAAGGAGAAGCCACAGCGAGAGTGTGAGTATCTCAATCGCATTATCACTACCCCAATGTGGGATAAGACTCGTCCTGCTCGTATCAATGCAAGTGGCGAACAGTCTTTCAAACCACAACGTGACCAAAATGGCATTATCGTATGTCGTTCAAAGGCAGATCGTGAGGTTTGCATATTTGCCGATAATGTCCGCAATCTTCGTCAGCATGAGTATGATAATGCAGAACTCTACTCTGAGATGGATCAGGCAATAGCCGAGAAGATAGAGAACGGCAAGGCAAACTTTATTGAATACTTTGCAAAGGTAGCAGAGAACCGACACAAGAAAGGTTCGAAGGGTATAGTCATCAACTGGAATCGCGTACAGGAACTCCTTGAGATCTATGCTGAGGGTGACTTCTATCCTTTTTCCAAGGTCACACTACGGATGCTTGAGAGTTTCAAGTGCTTCCTGTTGACAGCACCACGTGGAGGAAATAAGTCTGCTATCATCTCACAGAATACAGCTGCAACCTATTTTGCTATTTTCAAGGCTGCCGTTCATCAAGCATTCATTGATGGTTATCTTGTCATATCGTTCTTTTATATTATTCAAGTATCACCTCCCAGAAGCCACCTTTGTCAGGTCCTATTCGGTTTAGGTATTTGCCTCGCATAACGGAGATGTTTGAACTTACTGCAGCGACACTGATGCCGATGGTTTTAGATAGTTCTTCCTTGGAAACATATGGATTATCCATCATGAGCATAAGCATCCGCTTTCGGTTTTCTGTCAACTTATCTCCGTTTGCTATAAACTTTTCTGTCAACTTATCTATCAATCCTTCTCGGTTTTCTGTCAACTTTTCTGTGGCATCTTTGGCGTTTTCTATGATTCTACCGCTGTTTTCTATCATCTTATCTGTAACTTCAGGCACGTTATCTATCAACTTGCTGGTGTTCTTATAGACAGAAATCTTTAGAATGAAGGCATCAAGATGAACCTTTGGTTCGGAAGTGTGGTTGACATTGAGTTCACGATAGATACGGTCCATGCCTTCGCCGAATTCCTTGACATACTTGTATGCCTTTAGGTATTGGGCAATCTTTGGATTGCGAGAAAAGTGGGTGTGGCGGATGTTGTCTGGACGTACAAGTCCTGGGAGATCGCCAGGCGTTTCAAAGACAAGGCGGTCATCGAACATCTTTATCTGTATCTCGGTGCCCTTGATGTTGTACGCCCTATGACAAACACTATTGACCACCATTTCTTGTATGACAAATTGAGGGTAGTCACGATCTGTACGGAAGAGTCCGTCCTCTCCAAGGTAGGAATGTTCGCGTACCTGGGTTTCAAGATAGTCAATGGTGCTTCGGACTTGTTGAAGGATGACTCCCTCGAAAGTCGCGTCTTTGATGACGTTCATCTCAGTACCGACCTTCTCTTCTGTTCCTTCGTAACGAATGAATCGGGTACGAGCACGTGGAAAGAATCGTTGTGGATTCTTACCAAAGAGGAGAATGCAAGCAGTACTGATTTTCTGCAGACCATCTACTTCCATAACGAAATCATTGTTCTCACGAAGATACTCCATGGCAGATTTGTTGTAGCCAATGACATCCATATAGTCATTGACAAGATTCATATCTACGTCATTGATACTCGCACCATAGACATCCTTGTCTTCATAATAGCGTTCGCCTTTGTCGTAAAGAAGCTGCATTCGCTCTTCAAAGTTGAGTTTCTTGCTCTTGTCACCAACACGCATGAAGCATTCGTCAGCTTGATTGGTGTGGAGTTGACCACTGGCAGGAATGTACATGAGAAGAATGCGATTTTCTTTGCCTTCGGAGTCAGTGCATGGAACATACTCACACTTGACCCTTACGGATGGATTGCAGAAGTCGTATGGAACACGAAGCAGGTCGTTGAGTCGCATCTCATTTCCGTCAACACCTTCTATTCGCCGCGTCTTGTCAGACACACCGATAGCAAGCACACCTCCATCAGCATTAGCCATTGCCACAATCGGAATCGCTAATGCTTTGGGCTCAATTTGAATGCTCTTGCAATCAAATGTCTGTCCTTCTTTGCGAGTTGTTATTTCTTCTATCGTCATTATTTCTCGGTGTCGTTAAGCAGATCTTTTACATTTACATCTAAAGCCACTGCAATCTTGTCCAATGTCTGTAGGTCAGGTTGTGCTACGTTGCTGCACCATTTCGATACGGTGCAATTGCTTTTGCCGACTTGTCCAGCCAGCCATTTGCCTGTTCTATCTTTTTCTGCCAATACAACCTTGATTCTGTTCAGCTTCTTTATTTCTTCCATGATAAAATGTTTTAATTTAAACGCAAAATTATAAAAATTATGCGATAAAGAAGAATTTTCAGATGAAAATTTACGCTAATAACACAATTCTCTTTAGAAAATCCCTTTTCAAGGACTCTATCTTACAAATCAACACCTGATTTTTAATATGCTTACTATTGCGTTTGTTCTTTCATGATGTGAGATATTCAGATATTTTCTTGTGTATTACAAAAATTATTTATAACTTTTCACGAAACGCAAAGAAATAGATGATATAAATAATATGGGTAATATCGATAATACGAGTAATACCAGTAACATTCCCAAGGGTGACATCAATCGCCTGAAGGTGGTGCTGGTGGAGCAGAAACGTACAGCAAAATGGTTGGCAGAAAAGGTAGGTAGAGACCCTGCCACGGTAAGTAAGTGGTGTACGAATATCGTACAACCAAACCTTGAAACTCTTCGTCTGGTTGCTGCTATTCTTGATGTGGACATTAGGGACTTGCTTTGCCCTACAAAATGACATTGAGTATGCGAAGATACTAATCAATCGTTGATATGATAAAAATCTTAGATTGTATTGACAATTTCATATGGCATTTAGGCTGGGGAATCATTATCATTGTTCTCGGCTTAGTTTGGGGTGGAGTCATTGATAGTTTTGACACGGTTTGTAACTATGTTATGTCTATTTGCCATATTTCTATATTTTTGCTTTAGTCTATACGGCATTCAAAGCAATATTATTTGGCATTAAGTTGTATATAGAAGTACAAATCGAGAAGAAGACCAAACATCTACAGGCTGTTATTGAGAAGCAACAAAGCCAAATAAAGGAACAAGAGAGTTGCATTCAAAACGAACTGGACAAGACCCTCAAAGATGTTGCTGCAACTCAACAAACTGATGCGGAATCTATCATAGAATCTTTAAGAAAAAGTCTGCCTGATGTGGTTTCTAGTCTAGTTGAAGAACAGGTAACCCTGCGGAGGGCTCAGGAAAAACATAGGGTGGAATTTGAGTATCAACAAAAAATGTCTGAGCTTAAGAATAGGTCAATTTCTGTTGAGTCTCTCCTTGAAACTCATGAGAAACTGGGACGAATCAACAAAGAACTTGAAGAGACGGAAAGGCTTGAACAGGAAGATCGCCTCAAAACGACAACGGAGTATGCAGCACTTTTCTTCGCTCTGACTAAGACGCCTGTAGAAGATGTAGAAAAAGTATTGATGGTTGTAAAATCATTTATTGAACATGGTTATGTGCCAGCTGATAAGAATTTGAAGATTGCATACAACAAGAAACTGAGCAATGCAGAGCTGAAACAGTTTGCCATCAACATCCTTAACTACAATCAAAAGGAGAACTACGATTTTACGAACTTCCTGATGACGTACTTCAGTGACTGGTTTACCGGCAAGAGGGAGAACATATTAAAGAACTACAATGTTCTGCCTAAGGACTCCCTAGTATCAAAAGATGGTCTTGAAGCTGACTTGAAACGCCTACGCAATCAGAGTGGTGACGAAGAGAATTCCTAACGGCAAGGCTCAAGGTGCGGATTTCGAGTCCCGAAGTAAACGCCCATGATATTGACCGTGGATAGCAAATTTAGAGATTATTCCACATTTGTACCATACGGATTTGCTCAGATGCAGAAAAATTTGTACCTTTGCAAACAACAAATAGGAAAGCGAAAACATTTAGGATGCTTATGGTGTCTCAAATTTGTACTATAAAATTTATATCTCGCTGATTTTCAGTGGTGTTTAAATTAGGAATATTCAGTAAATGTTCCCCCCAAATACCATGGCATATGAAGATGATAGAGTATAATCACTTCATATGCCATTATTATTGTCATTTTTCTGTATATTCTCATATAGGGTCACCGGTAAAGTCTTGTGGGGGCATCGATAAAGTCCTGTGGTTTTATGCATAAATTTTAGTTAGTCTATACAAGAAAAAGGGTATGTCTATAACCCCTCTAAGTTGTGCTCTGAACAGTTTAACTTTCGCATTAAATGATTCTGCAGCAGCATTTGATGCCCTATTAATATAGAAGTTTAGTATCTCCTCACTTCTGTCATATAATGTAGCAGCTATTGTGTTAAACGAGTCAAATCCAGATTGCTCTACTTCTTGATACCACTTCGCTAAATTGGTTCTTGCTCCTGCCTTTATCGATCGTTTATTAAAAATCATTCTTAAAGAATGACTAAGTGAATATGCCCGTTTAATATCCGGATATTCTCTGAATAAGACTGTAGCTCTGAGCTTCTGTGCTTCAGTCCATTTTTCAGCAGATTTGAAAAGCAGATACCGGCTCCTTGCCAATAATTCCTTGCGTGTATCACCATTCTCAAAGGTAAAAGGGATATATTTCTTTTTCAGACCTTTAGCTTCCTGCCTGACATCAGTCTCTTCTTGTATAGCTTCCCAACGGTGTCCGATTCTAATTTCCTGTACAGCATCACACGCCAGCTTTTGAATATGGAAGCGATCTATCACACGGATAGCCGAGGTGAAACATCTGCGAACGATCTTGCACATACTTTCTGACAAATCAAGAGTGACCTCCCGCACCATCCGAAGTGCTTCTTCAGGGATTTGTTCTAGCACAGCTATGACATCGTCAGCCTTGGTACCCCTGACAATAGCCACGATAGCACCTTTACCACCGTGTGCCTCTCTGTTGATGATTATAGTATATAACTCACCATTAGAAAGGGAAGTTTCATCAATACTCAAGTACGGTCCCAGGTTCTCGGAAAACAGCAGCCAGTTTGCGGCATGGGACAGTTGATCCCACATGCGGTAGTCACTTAGATACTCTTTATATTGCCGCTCAAACTGATCACCGTCAATATGATAATAACGTTCAAGAGAGCGGGCCGTAATCGGGTATTTCTCCAAGCAATCCTTTTAAAAAAGACGCGAATTCTTTTGAATGTCGCGTTCCCTGAGCGGTAAGCTCAAAAGTGTTACAGATGATAGAACCGGTTTCCTTGTCGAGCCATTTACGACGCCGTACACATAAGCTTACCTTACGGTCACGGATAGGAAAATCACGAATATAAACCGAAGGTAGAAAACCTTTGGATTCTAAAGAGTGAACCCTAGGGGACAAGGGAGGAAGATTTTGCTCATCTAAATGAATGGTTAACATTTCAGCGGTGTCCTCTATTTTAACAATATCAAAACACTCCAACAGGTCAGCTGGGAGTATGAAGCGAGCAAGAACTAAAAGAGTATCGTAACTAGTCATAAGAGTTTTTTGAAGGCAAAGATAAGAATTGGAGAGAAGAAGACCACATGATTTTACCGGTGAGCCCTCATATACTCTTATCTGACAATACATGAAGTTCCGGAAGAAGTCTTCTGACCTCTTCTGATTCTTTCAGTAAACTCATATCATGCAGCTTTCCCCGTTCTGTTCCTGATCTTGTCAATCATCAGTATGGCATTTGCTGTATGTATTCCGAAGAAAATCCACAGGATTTCCGTCTTCTTGTTCCTTGCCTTTATCCTTGGGAGCGAGTAATGTTGCTTTTGAGTGCCGAAGCTTCCTTCAAGCCGTGTGGCCCTTTCTTTTGAGAGTTCGCTTCTAAGCACCTTCCTCAAAGGCTCATCTTTGCCCTCCCTTCCCTTGCGCACAAAGGATGTGGATATCCCATATTTAGTACAGAACTTTCTGTTGGCATTATTGGCATATATGGAATCGGCAGCCACACATCTTACCCTTACATTCATCAGCTTCTGCTGCATACGGATACAGTCCTTCAAGCGTATCCCCTCATTGAAAGCCTTGAACGAGAGGTGTTCGATGAACGATATGCCGTCTATCTGTATATTATTGACCTTTGCACCGAACTCGACGGACTTGGTTTCCTTGCCTCTGACGATGGGACGTACATAATGACGGTCGATGCTGATGATGCGGTCACTGACTTTTCGCCCTTCAAACATTTCCTTTTCCTGTACAAGCACCTTTCTGATGATGGAAAGACGCTTATGGTAATCCTGCGTATATCGGAGTAAAGCACCGTACTCGCTATGGAGCCCATCCCTTTGACTGAGGAGCTTTTCAAGAAGCTTGATCATACGGCGCTTAAGCATTCTTGTCCTTGAAGCTCTCCTCTTTCTTTTCTTGCAGTAGGACAGATAGGATTCCGCCACATTCCTGTATTTGTTGCGCGGACGCCTTATGCCCAGATCCCTGCAATGCCGGCATATATGACTGTAGAGCCATTCGATGCTTTCCCAAAGGAGTTTCATGTCCGTAGGAAAACGCATGTGGCTCTCATAGCATGTGGCATCGGTCATGCAGACGTGAAGGTTATCAAGATAAGGTTTCCAGTGTGAAGCCAGGATCTCCTGGAAGGAATCAATGTCAAGGCGGGATGCTATCTCATTACGGATGGCACTGACTATCTTGAAGTTGGTTATGGGAAGGGACGGGGGGATCATGATGCCACAGAACATCTGGTAGTGTATGTTCCCGTTCAGATGTTCCACCAGTTTCCTGTCGGAGAATCCGGTGTATGCCTTCAGGACCATAAGGGCGATCTTTGCGGAAGGACTGAATATGTTCCTGCGGCCCAAACGTTGTTCAGACAGGCCTGCGGCTTTTGCCATACGATCAAATGGAAAGACCGAATGAAGCCTGCCAAGCTCACTCTCATGAAAACTCTTGCGGCATTTTTCCAGAATATCAAATTCTGTAAAGCCCAAAGTTGGGTGGATTTCTGAAATTTTTTGTATCTTAGCCATATCTTAGTTGGGGAATTTCCCCCGTTTGGGCCGTCAAACCTTGTTTTCGGGGGAATACCTAAAGATACTAAAAAGCCAACTAATTCGCAATAATTTGTGTATGAATTAGTTGGCTCATTTTATAATATTTAATGAATGTCCCTAAATTAAAAGAAAAAGAAAAAGTAAAAGGGCGACAGTTTCACAACTACCGCCCTTTTTGCGTAATTAATATATGATATTAAAAAAGAGTGTGTTTCGCATGTTCACATTAGATTATTCGCTTAATGAAATTTTACTTCATAAGTTTTCAGCCCGCCATAGATGGTGTTGACACGGATTCTTAGTCCCTTTTTCCCCTCCATCCGTTCTTTTATCTTATCCAGTTTGAAAGACACATATCCTTCGCCTAAACGTTGAGGATAATCTCCTTCACTGTTATGTCGGAACTCCAGATTGATATACTCGTCTTGATCTTCGTCAGCAGTGGGAGCAGCCTTCCCTTTGTCGTTAATCACCAGATTCAGGAAATGTTTTTTATCTTTACTAGATGTTCCGTAATATTGGAATTCAATCGTCAGATATTTATTATTCTTATTGATCCACATATAAGTCGCATTGATTTTATCATCTCCGATTTTCTCTTCGTTGTTGTCATCTTCACCCATTGTGACGATCTCTTTGGTTAAGATTGGATGGATACCTTTCACCTGAATAGTAAGGTCGTATCCATTCACAGGCTCTTCCAGCTCGTTAAATATCACAAAAGCTCGTTGTCCTTCCACCCAATTTTCATTGCTCCATCCTTGTGAGTTGCCGGGGTACATCTTTTTTCCATTATCCAAGGTGAAATAAAATTCCTTGCTGTCCTGACTAAGCATATTGATGGTGCTGATAACCAGAAGATCGGACGGATTTTCATCGTCGTCCAAGCATGACTGGAGAATCGGCACGATAGTCGTAATAGCAAAGATAAAGGCAATGAATTTAAATTTCTTCATATACTTACTCGGTTTTAGATTTTTAAAATTTATTCTTTGTGTAGTGAAAATGCAGGGAGATAGAATATATTGCATTCGGATCTGTTAAAGAAACAAAAGTAATAAAAGAGTTGTTCTCTCTATGCAGTATTTCTATCTTTGCTGCATTTTTAAGGTAAACACGTGTATAAGAGAATGGAAGAAATAGAGTTGTCGGAACAATGCAGGCAGGGTAATAACCGGGCCCGCAAGGAACTGTACGAGCAGTATGCAGGGCGTATGCTTGGCATCTGTCTACGTTATGCCGGCGACCGGGATACAGCCCAGGATCTGCTTCACGACGGTTTTTTAAAGATATTCGATTCGTTCGATAAGTTCACCTGGAGAGGAGAAGGCTCCTTGCGAGCCTGGATGGAAAGGGTGATGGTCAACACAGCCTTACAGTATCTTCGGAAAAATGATGTAATCAATCAGTCGACACCTCTTGAAGAGTTTCCCGAAGAGTATGAAGAGCCGGATGCTTCTGATGTAGAAGAGATTCCACAAGATGTGTTGATGCAGTTTATTGAAGAGTTGCCCGTCGGTTATCGTACAGTGTTCAACCTTTATACATTTGAAGACAAATCGCATAAAGAAATCGCGCAGGTATTAGGTATCAATGAAAAATCCTCAGCCTCGCAACTGTTTCGTGCGAAGAGTGTATTAGCAAAAAGAGTAAAAGAATGGATAACGCATAATGGATAGATAGAGATGAAAGAGAAAGGATTGTGGATGAATAAGTTGAAGGAGAAGCTCGCGGATTATTCCGAGCCGATACCTGCTTCCGGTTGGGAACAACTGGAGAAAGAGCTTATGTATCCTGTGGAGAAGAAAATATATCCTTATCGAAAATGGATGATGGCTGTTGCGGCTATTCTGATATTAGCTGTCGTTTCGTCAGTAAGTCTGTATTTTCTAGGGACACCCGCTGCGGATGAAATACGCCATATACAGACTCCGGCATTAGCTTCTACTCCCGATGGATTGCCGGGAGGGCAACAATCGGATATGCAGGGAACCGTTGTGGAACCTGTCTTACGACCGATAACTCGTGAAGATCGTTTGGCGAAAGTCGACAGGAATCATACGGAGCAGACGACGAGTGCAGATCCATCAAGAATCGGTAACGAGAATGATTCTGCAACCGCCAGCCGGGGGCAGGTACAGGATACAGAGCGATTGAATAACAGACCGCATCGTCCTTCCGGTAAAGACAAACTTCATATTCCGACAGAAAAAAGAGCTTCGCAAAAAGGGACATGGTCAATGGGACTCTCAGTGGGGAATTCAGGAGGTGCTTTGACAGAAGTGGGTGCCGGATCTCATGCTTATATGTCTCGTTTGAGTATGCTTTCAGTTTCCAACGGTTTGATGGAGACGATTCCTAATGACCAAACGGTGGTCTTCAAAGATGGAGTACCTTATCTGCGTCAGGCAAAACAGGTGGTTGATATAAAACATCATCAGCCTATCTCTTTCGGATTGTCTGTTCGTAAAGGTTTAGCTAAAGGATTCTCCCTTGAGACAGGACTGACTTATACGCTGCTTCTTTCGGATGTAAAACTGGCAGGAGAAGAACAACAGATAGAACAGAAACTACATTATATCGGTATCCCACTGCGTGCCAACTGGAGTTTCCTGGATAAGAAATTCGTCAATCTTTATGTCTCCGGTGGAGGTATGGTTGAGAAATGTGTTTATGGCAAGCTGGGATCTGAAAAAGAAACAGTGAAACCTTTGCAGTTCTCGGTATCCGGTGGCGTAGGTATGCAGATCAATGCAACGAAACGTTTGGGTATTTACGTGGAACCGGGTGTCGCTTATTATTTCAATGATGGCTCCGATATACAAACGATACGTAAGGAGAATCCGTTAAACTTCAACATACAAGCCGGTGTTCGTCTGACTTATTAGTACGAACTGTCTTACTAGCTAATCTGATTACTTTTTGTATCATTATTATGATCCATACAGATATAACAAAGGGAGCGGTTAAGGTAGGGATACCCAAACTCATTCCTAGAATTTGTAATACGGTCGACAGTAAGACAGAGCATCCTGCCCATACTCCACTTTTCCAGGTCGCCCCTCCTAAAGCGATGGCACATAATACACCATTATAGCCCATTAATCCGGCATTTAAGTTTGTTGCATCCACTTCAAGTAAAATGGCTAGAGGAATGGGAAGAAGCGCTCCTAAGATGGTATAGAGAGTTGCCTTTCGAGAATTAATCAAAATACCTATAAGGAAAAATAATCCGGAGAGAACTGTATTTCCCTGAAACATGACTTGCCCTATATCCAAACAGAAGGCTTGGAAATAATCGATATTCTGTATGGTATCAATAGCCGTATCGGAAACTAGTAGTGAATCTGGTATAAGCCAGCTGCAAACTCCCAACATTCCCCATACGGCAAGAATGAAAGGAGCGGTAAAGCCGGGGAGCAAACGTTGCCGGCTGAAAAAATAGGCAATCCATGTGGAAAGGGCCGAAGCGATAATCAACATGATTAAACTTCCTATCGATAATGGTAGAAATACGCCAACTGCTATACCTACTAACGCTCCATTAAATCCGTATAATCCATTTTTTATATCATCATGCTTATATCCCGAAAAATAGGCTGTCAGTGTACTTATTATAGTGCCGCAGACTGCTAGTATTCCCATTTGCCATGAGTTTAGAAAGATTCCGATTAGCATGAATAATCCGGATAACGCATTATTCTGAAACATCACTTGTCCTATTCCACGTCCCAGAGTGAGCAATAAATTGTGTATGAAGATCATTTATTTAAATTGTTGATTGATAAAATGATGGCAAAAGTACAATCTTTTATAGAGAATAGCAAGAGATGTGTAGTCGGAAGGTTGTGTGTGAGGTCGGCTCGATTGGTATAGTCAGGAGAAATGGGAATTGGGTGTGAAAAGCCGTAAGGTTGATGCTTTCGAAATAAATCTTAAATGGACTGTCATTTTGTGGGGTAGAAAAACAAACAGGTTTTATGGCTCCAGCGGACATAAAACCTGTTTCTTATGTTTCTTTAAATCAGACGGGAGATTATTCTTCTGCTTTTATTGATTCGTCGATTACTTTTATTTTTTGCAATACCAGTTCCAAGTCTGCTTTCAGTTTGTCTACTTTGCGGTTCAGCTCGGTCAGTAGGCTGCTGCCTTTCTTGGAAGTAGAGGTCAGGAAGCCCAGATTGTTCTCATAAGTCTGAAGTTCATTCTTCATATTCTCATAAGTACGCACCAGTTTCTCACGTTCTCTGTATAGAGATTGGGTGCCACCTTCTTGGATGTTGCTGATATTCGAACGGAAGTTACTTAACTTTTTGTTGGAAACATTGATATTGAAACGGTCGAATAGCTGGTCGATTAATCCGTGATATTGCTTGTATAGCTTATCTTTTTCTTTGAACGGCACATGACCGATGGAATTCCACTCTTTCTTCAAATCCCGAACCAAGCTGATTGCTTCTTCAGTATCCATGTTCTCATCGATTGCGGATAGCTTTTCTATCAACGCTTTCTTCTTTTCCAGATTTTCTGTTTCGACAGAACGTTGTGAAGAAGTTGCCTTGTTTTTTTGTTCAAAGAAGTAGTCGCAAGCTGTGATAAAACGTTTCCAGATGGCATCCGAATGTTTCTTGGCTACCGGTCCGATGGTCTTCCACTCCTTTTGAAGTTTGGTCAGTGTGTCGGCAGTCACTTTCCAGTCTGTGCTATCTTTTAAAGCTTCTGCTTTTTCGCAGAGTGCTTTCTTCTTTTCCAGATTTTCGTTCATCCCTTCTTTCAGGCTCTTGAAGAATTCTCCTTTCTTCTTGAAGAAATCATCGCAGGCACGACGGAAACGTTCGAAGATCTTCACATTCATCTTTTGGGGTGCAAAACCGATGGTTTTCCATTTATTTTGCAGGGCAATTACCTCCTGAGTCTTATTTTCCCAAGCCGAGAATGTTTTCAATTCATCATACTCAATCGCTTCAACGATTTCACAGATTACGGTTTTCTGATCCAAATTGTGCTGTTCGGCTTCTTTCAATGCTTCGAAGTGCTGTTGATGGCGTCGGTTAACTGCAGTAGAAGCAACTTTGAATCGATTCCAGATTTCGTCGCGCAGTTCTTTGGCTACCGGACCTGTATCGCGGAACTCCTGATGTAATTTCTGAAGTTGATGGAAAGCGGAGACAACATCTTCCTCGTCAGTCAACTTTTCGGCAGCTTCGCAGAGGTGAGTTTTGATTTCCAGATTCTTTTTGAAATCGTATTCACGGAACTCATTGTTCAGTTTCAATAAATCGTAGAACTTCTCTACATATAATTGATAGTTTTTCCAAAGCTCATTCACTTTGCCTTGAGGTACCAATTTGGTGTCATTCCATTGCTGTTGTAGTTTCTTGAATTCCGTATAGGATTTGTTGGCATCATCTCCGGATTCTACCAATTCTTTCAGCTCTTCGATAATAGAAAGTTTCACTTGTAGGTTTTCTTCCTTCTGGCGTTCCAGTTCGGCAATCTGCTTACTGCGTTTTTCCTTGATGACTCCCATCAGGCGTTTGAATTCTTCTTCTGTCGGGTCTTCTTGAGCAACAAAATCTTCCAGGTTTCCACCGTTGTCTGTAAACTGTACTTTAGCCGTTTCTAATTCGGCATTATGTAACTTGTAGAATGATTGTTTCAGATTGTCTATTTCCTGTTTGTTCGCATTTTCAGCGTCTTGCGCAAGCTCTTTCAGCTGGTTTAGTACCTCTTCCTTAGTGACAGGTTTAGGAACTGCTTCAGGTTGAACTTCGGCAGTCACTTCTGCAGTCGGAGTCTCTGTAATAGCTTCAGAAACCTCGGCTGTTTTCTTTTCTTCTTCTAATTCCCCTTGGTTCAAGGGCAGATTAGTGTCTCGAGCGTCCATCATTGTATATTAGTTTTGGGTCACAAATTAATGAAATAAAACGATTACTTCATACTATTTTGCTTATTTTTTTTTATTTATCGTGCTTTTATGACAATAAAACAGTTATTCCCATGTACAACATCATCCCGATGATGTCATTTGTTATGGCAATAAACGGTCCTGTTGCAATGGCAGGATCAATTTTCAGCTTCTCCAGTGTCATTGGTACCAGTGTTCCAAAGATGGAAGCAAACATGACCACGGCAAACAGACTGATAGATACGGAATAGGTGACCGTAGCCGTTGCTCCGAACCGGATGAAGTTGTAGGTATATACTAATAAGGAAATAATAGTGGCGTTAATTAAAGCTACTACAGCTTCCTTGGTTATTTGCTTGAATGTATTTTTAGCGTCCAGCGAACTGTTAGCCAGTCCTTGTACGATGATAGCAGAAGATTGCGTTCCTACATTCCCTCCTGTACCACCGATCAGTGGGATGTATAGTGCCATTTCGGGATGAGCGGCAAAAGTGGCATCGAAATTTCCTAATATCATGGAATTGCCGATTCCACCGATCATGCCGATCAACAACCATGGAAGGCGGGCTGTGGTCTGTCTGAATACATTATCATCTGTTTCTACGTCTTGCGAAAGACCGGATGCCAACTGATAGTCACGTTCTGATTGTTCACGAACTTCATCCATGACGTCGTCAACGGTGATTTGTCCCACAAGCCGGCCGATACTGTCGACAACGGGAATGGCTACCAAGTCATACTTTTCGATCGCCTGTACCACTTCGTCGATAGGGGTATCAACGTGCACGGAAATCGGATCTTTCTGCATCACGTGTTTCACTTTGGATACAGAAGGAGAAGTAATCATCTTTTTGAGCGGGAAGATACCTCGTAGACGTTCGTCGTCATCGATGACATATACATAATAAATTTCGTCCAGCTCTTCTGCCTGTTGGCGCATTTCTTTCAGGCATTCTGGCATACTCCAGTTCTCGTTGACGAGCACCATTTCCGTACCCATCAAACCACCGGCAGTATTTTCGTCGTATTTCAGCAAGTCGACAATATCACCTGCCTGTTCGATGTCCTCGATGTGAGAAAGCACCTCTTCTTGCTTATCTTCATCGAGCTCACGCATCAGGTCTACGGCATCATCCGTATCCATGTAGTCAACAAAGCGTTTGGCGATTGTCTCCGAAGGAAGCATTTCGAGCAGCTCTTTACGAGCGTCTTCATCCATCTCGACAAGCACATCAGCGGCTATTTCGTTATCGAGCAGGCGATAGACGAACTTGGCCTCTTTCGGATTCAGATCATTGCACAATTCGGCAATGTCGGCCGGATGGAGGTCGATGAGAAGGCTTTTTACCGTATCAGCATCTTTTTGCTCAATAAGGTGTTTAACGTTGTCAATGTATTCCTCGTTCATTGTTGTCAATTACAAATTACGAATTACAAAATTTAGTTTTCTGTCCATTGCTGCCCGTCGGTCGGTTGTTGGTTGTTTCCTGCAGTTTTTAATGCTTCTTCCACTTTGTTGGTCAAATCGATAAATTCTACTACCGATAGTTGCTCCGGGCGTTTATTAAATAATATATCCTCCATGAGTGGACAATCTTTGCCTAAAATTGGTTTGATAGAGTTGCGTAATGTTTTGCGTCGTTGGTTGAAAGTTGTTTTTACGACTTGTTTGAATAGTTTTTCGTCACATCCCAACTCTTTGGTCTCGTTGCGCGTCATGCGGATAACAGCGCTTTTCACTTTGGGAGGTGGGTTGAACACGTGCTCACTCACTGTGAATAGGTATTCTACTTTATACCATGCCTGTATCAATACGCTAAGGATACCGTAAGTTTTACTGCCCGGTCCGGCTGCAATGCGTTCGGCTACCTCTTTTTGAATCATCCCTGTGCAACAAGGAATGATATCTTTGTTGTCCAGCATCTTGAAAAAGATTTGGCTGGAGATGTTGTATGGGTAATTACCGGTTAGTACAAAAGGCTTGCCGTCGAACAGCCGATGAAGTTTCATCTTCAGAAAGTCATCTTCAATGATGTGGTCCTCCAACGACGGATAAGCTTCGCGAAGATAGGCAACCGACTCATAGTCAACTTCTACGACTTTTACCAACCGATCTTTTTTTACCAGAAATTGGGTCAATACTCCCATGCCCGGTCCCACCTCCAGAATAGGCAGTTCGGGAAACGTGTCGACGGTATCGGCAATATCTTGCGCAACTTTCAGATCTTTTAGAAAGTGCTGCCCGAGAAACTTTTTAGGCTTTACTAATTTCATTTACCAGCTAAATAATTACTTTTGCAGCTGACAAAGGTAATTCTTTTAAATGAAGAACGTACCACTATTTATTAAAAAATAAATAATGTGTCAGCGAAGCTAATGAAGAATTAAGGATGAAGAAACTATTAAAAAAGACGCTGAAACTGATATTACCGGTTGTTTTAGGCGGCTTTATTTTATTTTGGGTGTATCGCGACTTTGATTTTGCAAAAGCGGGCGATGTGTTGTTACATGGTACAAATTGGTGGTGGATGCTCTTCTCATTATTGTTCGGGGTATTTGCACAAGTCTTTCGTGGATGGAGGTGGAGACAGACGCTGGAACCGTTGGATGCTTACCCGAAAAAGAGCGATTGCGTGAATGCTATCTTCATTTCTTATGCTGCCAGTCTGGTGGTTCCCCGGATCGGGGAGGTGAGCCGTTGCGGGGTATTGGCAAAATATGATAACGTCTCGTTTGCCAAGTCGTTGGGAACAGTTGTTACGGAGCGGTTGGTCGATACATTGACTATTTTTCTCATCACTGGCATTACTGTATTACTTCAATTACCGATATTCGTCACTTTTCTTCAGCAGACCGGAACAAAAATACCTTCCCTTGTCCATCTCCTGACTTCTGTATGGTTCTATATCGTCCTGTTCTGTTTGATAGGTGTGGTGACACTTCTTTATTATTTAAGAAAAACGCTGTTCTTTTATGAGCGGGTGAAAGGCTTTGTGCTTAATATATGGGAGGGGATTATGTCTTTAAAAGGAGTGCGTAACATTCCTCTCTTTATTTTTTATACATTGGCTATCTGGACGTGTTATTTCCTTCACTTCTATTTCACGTTCTATTGCTTTGCTTTTACGGTACATTTGGGTATTCTTGCTGCTTTGGTTATGTTTGTGGGCGGTACGTTTGCGGTGATTGTGCCTACTCCTAACGGGGCGGGACCATGGCATTTTGCCATCATTTCTATGATGATGCTTTATGGGATAAGTGTGACGGATGCCGGAATATTTGCCTTGATTGTGCATGGAATCCAAACCTTTCTGGTTATTTTGTTAGGCATCTATGGTTTGGCTGCTCTACCGTTTGCCAGTAGACATCTGGGTTGAAAATCTAGCTAAGAATGCGTATTTTTAAATGTTTTTGCTGACGTGCTTTGCTATCTGAAAACTTTTCCATAACTTGGCACTGTTTAATTAGTAGATGTAAAATCGTTTTAAAATATTTATTATGAATACTATTCTTTCTTTGGCTCCACAGAATGTGTGGAAGCATTTTTATTCGTTGACACAGATTCCTCGTCCATCGGGACATATGGAGAAAATAACAGAATTTCTTCTAGGTTTCGGAAAAGGCTTGGGACTGGAGTCTTTTGTAGACGAAGCGGGTAATGTAATTATTCGTAAACCGGCAACTCCGGGGATGGAAAACCGGAAAGGTGTAATTCTTCAGGCGCACATGGATATGGTTCCGCAGAAGAACAATGATACAGTACACGATTTTGAGAAAGATCCGATTGAAACTTATATAGACGGTGACTGGGTAAAAGCGAAAGGTACTACTTTGGGTGCGGATAACGGACTGGGAGTAGCTGCTATTATGGCAGTGTTGGAAGCAAAAGATCTGAAACACGGTCCTTTGGAAGCTCTGATTACTAAAGATGAAGAAACCGGTATGTATGGTGCATTTGGTTTGAAGCCGGGTACCCTGAACGGAGAAATCCTGTTGAATCTGGATTCTGAAGATGAGGGTGAATTGTATATTGGTTGTGCCGGAGGTATGGACGTAACTGCTACTCTGGAATATAAGGAAGTAGCTCCGGAGGAAGGAGATATTGCAGTGAAAGTAACCTTGAAAGGATTGCGTGGCGGACATTCGGGATTGGAAATCAATGAAGGGCGTGCCAATGCCAATAAGTTGTTGGTTCGTTTTGTTCGTGAAGCGGTTGCCAGTTATGAAGCTCGTTTGGCTAGCTGGGAAGGTGGTAATATGCGTAATGCTATCCCACGTGAGGCACATGCGGTTATTACCATTCCGGCTGAAAATGAAGAAGAAGTGCTGGGCTTGGTGAAATATTGCGAAGACTTGTTTAATGAAGAATATTCGGCTATTGAAACTCCGATCAGTTTCACAGCTGAGCGTGTGGAACTTCCTGCGGGTGAAGTTCCCGAAGAAATTCAGGACAATCTGATTGATGCAATCTTTGCTTGTCAAAACGGTGTGACACGTATGATTCCTACAGTTCCGGATACGGTAGAGACTTCTTCCAACCTTGCTATTATCACGATTGGTGAAGGAAAGGCGTCCATTAAGATTCTGGCTCGCAGTTCGAGCAATAGCATGAAGGAGTATCTGACTACTAGCTTGGAGTCTTGCTTCTCTATGGCAGGTATGAAAGTCGAGATGACAGGGGGGTATTCCGGCTGGCAACCTGATGTTAATTCTCCGATTCTGCACGCGATGAAGGCATCCTATAAGCAACAGTTTGGTGCAGAACCTGCGGTGAAAGTGATTCATGCAGGTTTGGAATGTGGTATCATTGGTGCTATTATTCCGGGATTGGATATGATTTCTTTTGGTCCGACTTTGCGCTCACCGCATTCACCGGACGAAAGAGCATTGATTCCTACTGTACAGAAGTTCTATGACTTCTTGGTGGCAACTTTGGAGCAAACTCCAATGAAATAACGTATTTCTCTTTATATAAATTTCTCCTATTATATATAGGTAACTATAGTGAAGGCACAGATGACATTCCGTCTGTGCCTTTTTGTCATATTTATGATAGCATCTGTGCCGATTTTGCGTTATAACAAATAAATTAATTGATGCAAATCAATAAATATGCTATAAAACATAATATTCTCTCTTTTTTAGATGCGATGAATAAACAAAGGCTGTATTTTTGTGTTGTATAACATGTAATTAAGAGGATAACAAAATGAAAAGTTTAAAAAGATTGTTTAGAAAGATCGGTGAAGCCGATGTACATGTTTGGGGATATTCTACAATTAATATTAAACCAAACAAGTAAGTTTTATTTTTAGTTTTCAGGAATTAGTAATTTAAAGATTTAGAGATTATGGCAAAGAAAATGAGTTCTTTAATTAGGAAAATCCTTAGTGAAGTAGGTCGTAATGAAATGCTTTCATGGGGGTACAGAATTGAGAAATGATAACAAGTACATTAACTGGATTTGGAGTGGGGATACGTTATTAAAGACGATATCCCCACTTTTTCTATATAAAAAAGACAGAGCGAATTTGCTAATAAGCCAATGTTGGACACAGTACAGAACCGATAGCTTGATAAAGCTTTTTTTAAGCTAAAAAGAACAAATCTTTAAACTTTATTTCTTTACTTTGTCTTTTATAGAGTGAGACGTATAGCGAACTTAAACTAGAAAGATTATGAAAGTAAAGCAGATTTGTATAATAGTGCTATTAGGATTGGGAGTGATTCCGACAGTACAGGCACAAACGTTCGACAAATTATGGAAAGAAGTGGAGCAAGCGGAGAAAAAAAGCTTGCCAAAGACAGTGATCAAACTGACTGATGAGATTTATCAGAAAGGGGAAAAAGAGAAAAACTCTCCGCAGATGTTCAAAGCATATACGTGGCGGATGAAGTATCGGGAAATATTAAATCCTGATAGTTTTTATGCTGGTCTGAAGGGACTGGAACAGTGGGTGAAACAATCCGACCAACCAATGGACCGTGCTATTTTGCATTCTCTGATAGCTGGAATTTATGCAAATTATGCAGCTGACAACCAATGGCAACTTCGCCAACGGACAGAGATTGTAGGTCAAACTCCTTCTGCAGATATACGTGAGTGGACTGCCAATATGTTTGTAGAGAAAGTGCGGACAAATGTAAAAGAAGCCTTGACTGACTCTGTATTGCTGCTCAAAACTTCTTCACGCGACTATATCCCTTTCGTAGAACTGGGGAAAACGAGTGAATATTATCACCATGATCTCTATCATTTATTAGCTTCCCGTAGTATTAACGCTCTGTCGCAAGTGGAAAGACTGGGCAGATATGCTGAAACGAACGCCGTAGATCCGGTACAGCAGGATATAATGGCTATTTATGAAAATATGCTTTCTGCTTATAAAACAACCGAATTGAAAGAGGGCTATGTATTGACCGCACTTAACTATTTGGAATGGCAACAGGGAGCGGAACGGTATATTCGCCCTCTTCAAGTAAAGGGAGAGTCTTCGGTATTGACGGATGACACTTATCTGAAAACTTTGAATACATTGAAAAGTAAATATGCTTCGAATCCGATATGTGCTGAAGTGTACTTGGTGCAAGCACGTTATGCTATTGAAAAGCAACAGCAGATTAGTGCATTGCAGCTTTGCGATGAAGCGATTCGTCTTTATCCCGGATATGACAGAATCAATGCTTTGAAAAATCTTCGGGAAGAGATATTGGCTCCTTATTTGAATGTAACTGCAGCAGATCAGGCTTTCCCGAATGAAGAGATAGAACTAAGAGCCTCGCATAAGAATCTGGATGGCTTCACCGTCCGGATTTATCAGGCGAAGAAACTGATAAAGGAACAACATTACTCGGTAATTCGCCCGGAAGATTACCGGACACGGGACACGGTGTTTACATTCAAAGCTCCCGAACTTGGAGCTTACGTAATGCGTATCATACCGGATATTCGTGCGAAGAGAGACAGTGAAAGTAAGTTTGATGTAACACGTTTCAAGGTGTTGACTTGTCGTCTGCCGGAAAAACAATATCAAGTGGTGGCGCTGGACGGACAGACGGGACATCCTATTTCGAATGCGAAAGTTGCGATGTATAGTAACGATGAAAAAGTATTGCAGGAGTTTACAACGGACAAAGATGGCAAGGTGGTGTTTCCCTGGAAATCTGAATACCGCTATCTGAAAGCTTACAAGGGCACGGATACAGCAATGCCGAAACAAGGCATTTATGCAGGGAGTTACGGATATTACGGTGACGAAGACAAGGTGGCGGAGAATATGACTTTATTGACTGACCGTTCTTTGTATCGTCCCGGACAGACGGTGTATGTGAAGGGAATTGCCTATTCTCAACAATCAGATACGGCGAATGTGCTCCCGAACAAGGAATATACGGTGACTTTATGGGATGCGAACAATCAGGAAGTAGGGCGGAAGTCGGTACGTACCAATGAGTTCGGTTCGTTTGCCACTGATTTCGTGTTGCCTTCGGCTTGCCTGAACGGAATGTTCTCGTTGAAGGCAGGAAGAGACCGTACAAGTATCCGTGTGGAAGATTATAAACGTCCGACGTTTGACATCACTTTTGAAAAGCAACAGGGAAGTTACCAACTTGGTGATGAGATACAAGTGAAGGGTAAGGTGCAATCTTACAATGGCGTATTGCTTCAAGACCTTCCGGTGAGATATACGGTAAAGCGTTCTGCATACAGCCTTTGGCGGTTTGCGGAATCTGTGCAGATTGCTTCCGGTGAAGTGACGGCCAATGAGAATGGAGAATTTACGATACCGGTTCGCTTGCAGGAAAGTGATTCTTATAAGAATGATGATAAAGTATATTATCGCTATTCCATTGAAGCTACTGTTACCAATGTGTCGGGTGAAACGCAGTCTTCTACGGATGTGATTTCAGCTGGAAACCGTTCGTTGGTTTTGCAGGTGGAATTGCAAGATAAGACTTGTAGGGATCAACAGTTCGAAACAATGTTTAACGTGCAGAATCTGAATGGACAGCCTGTGGAGGTGAAGGGGGATTATTACCTGTATCCTGCCAAAGATAAGGATTTTAAACAGACAGAAGAGAAAGCTATTATAACGGGAACCTTTACTTCTAATAAAAATATGACGCTCGACTGGAAGAATCTTCCGTCGGGACCTTATGTACTGAAAGCATCAGTGAAAGACAATCAGGGTAAGGAAGTAACTGCCGACATCCATACGATTCTTTTCTCTGTCGAGGATAAACGTCCGCCTGTAGAAACAATGGTATGGTTCTATGGAGAAAATGTGGAATTTGATGCGACTCATCCGGCTGTGTTCTGCTTTGGTACGTCGAAGAAAGATGCTTATGTGATGATGAATGTATTTTCCGGTGATAAATTGTTGGAAAGTAAGACATTGAACTTGTCTGATACGATTGTTCGCTTCGAATATCCATATCAGGAGAGTTATGGTGACGGTGTATTTGTAAATTTCTGTATGGTAAGAGATGGACAGGTTTATCAAGAACATGTCCGGCTGACCAAACGAATTCCTGCAAAGACGTTGACTATGAAGTGGGAAGTGTTTCGTGATAAATTACGTCCGGGACAAAAGGAAGAATGGAAACTGACAATTAAAACGCCACAAGGACGAGCCGCTAATGCAGAGATGCTGGCAACGATGTATGATGCTTCACTGGATAAGATATGGAACCGTCAACAGAATTTCCAAATCTTCTATAACCGGATTGTTCCATATTCTAATTGGATGAGCGGATATTCAGGAAATAATTCATTTAATTACTGGTGGAATACAAAGAGTCTCAAAGTGCCGGGATTGGCGTATGATCGTTTTGTGATGCAGCCGGGGTATGGTATCGGAATTGCTTTAGAAGGAAATTTGGCCGGAGTAATGGTGAGAGGATATGGATCGGCCAGAAAGACGATGCTGACAGGCAGTGTTTCGGTATTGGACGTTGCGACTTCAAGAAGTAATGCGCCGATGATGAAATCTGCTATGGCTACTGATGCCATGACTGATGTTGAATTCCAATCGGAACAGGTATCCATGGAAGAAAATGCGGATGAGGTTTCTGATGACGAAATGCTCCCCGAAGCTCCTGCCGACCTGCGTACGAATCTTGCAGAAACAGCTTTCTTCTATCCTCAACTTCGCACCAATGAACAAGGAGAAATTTCATTCTCTTTCACGATGCCCGAAAGTCTGACGCGTTGGAACTTCCGTGGATATTCTCATACGAAAGAGATGCTGATGGGAACATTGGACGGTGAAGCCACCACGAGCAAGGAATTTATGCTGACTCCTAATCTTCCCCGCTTTGTACGTGTGGGGGATAAGACTTCTCTTGCAGCTTCTATTTCTAATATGACCGGTAAGTTGCAAACCGGAACGGTAAGTCTGGTTCTTTTTGACCCGATGACGGAGAAAGTGATCAGCACACAAAAACAGAAATTCAGCCTTGCTGCCGGAAAGACGATGGGCGTGAACTTCCAGTTTACCGTCAGTGATAAATACGAAATATTGGGATGCCGGATGATCGCTGACAGTGGTACTTTCAGTGATGGAGAACAACAGTTGCTTCCGGTTCTTAGCAATAAGGAACATCTGGTAGAGACACTACCCATGCCTGTACGTGGAGAAGAAACCCGTACTTTCTCACTCGATCGTCTGTTCAACCAACAAAGTAAAACGGTAACCGACCGTAAACTGACTGTTGAGTTTACAGGAAATCCGGCCTGGTATGCTATTCAGGCATTGCCTTCTTTGAGTCTTCCTACAAGCAATAATGCGATCTCCTGGGCTACGGCATATTATGCAAATACCTTGGCTTCGTTCATTATGAACAGTCAGCCGAAGATCAAGGCGGTGTTTGAAAGTTGGAAAATGCAGGGAGGTACGAAGGAAACCTTCTTGAGTAACCTGCAAAAGAATCAGGAAGTGAAGAACATCATTCTGGCCGAATCCCCTTGGGTGTTCGAAGCACAGACGGAAGAACAACAGAAAGAACGTATCGCCACTTTGTTTGACTTGAACAATATCCGTAGCAATAATATCGCGGCTTTGACCCGGTTGCAGGAGTTGCAGAACTCAAACGGTGCATGGTCATGGTATAAAGGGATGACCGGCAACCGATCTGTTACAACTTATATCGCCGGTTTGAATGCCCGCCTGACTATGTTGACAGGTGAGAGATTGAGCGGAGCGGCTCTCTCTTTGCAACAGAATGCTTTCACTTACCTTCATCAATCAGCTTTAGACGAATATAAGGAAATCTTGAAAGCACAGAAAGAAGGAGTGAAGTTTACCGGTGTTTCGGGTAGTATTCTGCAATATTTGTATCTCATCGCTATTTCGGGAGAGCAAGTGCCTGCGACCAATAAAGCTGCTTATACCTATTATCTTTCTAAGGTAGGAGAACTGCTTACTTCTCCTTCGATGGATACGAAAGCGATTGCCGCTATTGTACTTGATAAAGCCGGACGCAAGAAAGAGGCACAGGAATTTGTTTCATCTTTGAAAGAGTTCCTGACCAAGACAGATGAACAGGGAATGTTCTTTGCTTTCAACGAGAATCCGTATGCATGGGGCGGAATGCAGATGCAGGCTCATGTTGATGTAATGGAAGCGTTGGAACAGGTAGGGGGTAACAACGATACGATGGAAGAAATGAAACTTTGGCTGTTGAAGCAAAAGCAAACACAGCAATGGAACTCTCCGGTAGCTACTGCCGACGCGGTATTTGCGTTGCTGATGAAAGGTGTCAACTTGCTGGACCATCAGGGAGATGTACGGATTGTAATTGCTAATGAAGTACTGGAAACGGTTGCTCCGAGTAAAACGACTGTTCCCGGATTGGGATATATCAAACGTTCTTTCACACAGAAGAATGTGGTGGATGCCCGTAAGATTGAAGTGGAAAAGAGAAATCCGGGTATCGCCTGGGGAGCTGTGTATGCAGAATTTGAATCCCCCATCAGTGATGTGAAACAGCAGGGTGGTGAGTTAAATGTAGAGAAACAGTTATATGTGGAACGTATGGTAAATAACGCTCCTCAATTACAGCCTGTAACAGCGAAGACGGTTCTCCAGGTAGGTGATAAAGTGGTTGCCCGTTTGAGTATCCGTGTAGACCGTCCGATGGACTTTGTACAGTTGAAAGATCAGCGGGGGGCTTGCTTCGAACCGATCGGCACCATTTCCGGTTATCGTTGGAACAACGGACTAGGCTATTATGTAGATATCAAAGATGCGTCAACCAATTTCTTCTTCGATCATTTAGGAAAAGGAGTATATGTATTGGAATATAGTTACCGTGTCAGTCGTGCAGGAACTTATGAAACAGGTCTGGCAACTATGCAATATGCATACGCACCGGAATATGCTTCACATTCTGCCTCGATGAGGGTTGGCATTAAAGAATAACGCAAGACATTTGATATTCAGGCATGGGGCTCACGTGTCTTGTCAATCTGTGTTAATCTGTGTAATCTGTGATGAAAAACTCATCTAAAACAACTACATTTGTGCACCCAATTAAATAATATCGCATGAAACGTACTTCGCTATTTATATTATCCTTGTTTACTGTCGTTTTGGCAGCCGTTGCCCAACCCCGTATCTCTTCCAATAAAGAGATGCATAACTTCGGACAAATTGAGTGGAAACGTCCGGTGACTGTGGAATATACCATCACTAATACGGGAAATCAACCGTTGGTGCTGACCAATGTCACTACCTCTTGTGCCTGTGCCGTGGCCGACTGGACAAAAGAACCGATTGTTCCCGGAGGAAAAGGAATAGTAAAGGCTGTTTTTGATGCAAAGGCGTTAGGTCATTTTGAAAAGTCGGTAGGTATATATAGCAATGCCAACCCGAGTCTGGTTTATCTGAAATTTACCGGTGAAGTGGTGCGGGAAATAAAAGATTATACAAAGATACTTCCTTATACAATAGGGAATATCCGTTTAGATCGCGATGAATTCGCTTTTCCCGATGTCTATCATGGACAGCAACCTTCACTGACATTCAGCATTGCCAATCTTTCCGATCGTCCCTACGAACCGGTATTGATGCATCTGCCTCCTTATCTGAAAATGGAAGCGGAACCTAAAGTTTTGTTGAAAGGCAAAAAAGGAACTGTTAAATTGACTTTGGATGCAAGCCAGCTAAAAGACTACGGATTGACACAGACATCTGTTTACCTTTCCCGTTTCTCGGGTGATAAGGTGAGTGAAGATAATGAAATTCCGGTTTCGGCCATTCTGCTTCCCGATTTCTCACGCATGACGGAGAAAGATTCTCTGAATGCTCCTGCTATACGCATTTCAGAAACGGATATAGATCTCAGCGTGCCATTGATAAAAAAGAGTAAGGCAAGCTATAATATCTTGATTGCCAATGCGGGAAAAACTCCGTTAATTATCAGTAAGTTGCAGGTATTCAATTCATCAGTAGGAGTGAGCCTGAAAAAGACCGTACTTCCTCCGGATGGAATGACGAAGCTCAAGGTTACCATTCGTAAGCGTGACGTAGGCAACAAGAAACATCATTTACGTATCTTGATGATCACGAATGATCCGTTACGTCCAAAAGTCGAAATTAATATTAAACGCTAAATCCTATTATTATGGAACACCCAGAAAATAGTGAAGAATATAAGGGACTCGTTGTCAATAAAGGCATTGAGCAACCCTCATCTGTGAATCCTTATTTGAAACGGAAGCCTAAGAAACGTCAACTTTCGGTAGCAGAGTTTGTAGAAGGTATCGTAAAGGGAGATGTCACTATATTGAGTCAGGCTGTGACATTGGTTGAAAGCGTAAAGCCCGAACATCAGGCTGTTTCGCAGGAAGTTATCGAGAAGTGTTTGCCATTTTCCGGCAATTCGATTCGGATCGGTATCAGTGGTGTCCCCGGTGCGGGAAAGAGTACGTCGATAGATGTATTCGGTCTGCACGTGCTCAAAAAAGGAGGGAAGTTGGCGGTATTGGCTATTGACCCTAGTAGTGAGCGTAGTAAAGGCAGTATCTTGGGAGATAAAACCCGTATGGAGCAGCTTTCTGTGCATCCAAACTCGTTTATCCGTCCTAGTCCTTCGGCTGGTTCATTAGGGGGAGTGGCACGTAAAACACGTGAGACGATTATTCTTTGTGAAGCTGCCGGATTCGATAAGATTTTTGTGGAGACAGTAGGAGTGGGGCAGAGTGAAACGGCTGTTCACTCAATGGTTGATTTTTTCCTGTTGATTCAGTTGTCCGGTACAGGAGATGAACTGCAAGGCATTAAGCGGGGTATTATGGAGATGGCGGATGGCATTGTTATCAATAAGGCGGATGGAGATAATCTGGAACGTGCCAAGTTGGCTGCCACTCAATTTCGTAATGCATTGCATCTATTTCCTACACCGGAATCGGGGTGGATTCCCAAAGTGCTGACTTATTCCGGCTTTTATAATCTGGGTGTCAAAGAAGTATGGGATATGATTTATGAATATATTGACTTTGTCAAAGAAAATGGCTATTTTGAATATCACCGTAACGAACAAAGTAAATATTGGATGTATGAAAGCATCAATGAGAAGCTTCGTGACAGCTTCTATCATAATCCGAAAATTGAAGCGATGTTGTTGGAAAAAGAACAGCAGGTATTGAAAGGCAATCTGACTTCATTTACAGCTGCAAAAAGCTTGCTCGATACTTATTTTGAAGATTTGAAATGAGACTTTAAATGAGTAAAGACTTTAAGTTGTGTAAGTAATGATGTTTTTTCGCAATATTTTCTGCTATGCATGAAGTTTTTCTGCTTTTTCAAGATCAGCTCTCGATTTACTTTGAGTAACAATATATACTCCCAAGAATACGAGTGCAATAGCAATTCCTTTTTTCCAGCCAAAACTTCCCACACCCATAGCGATTGCTGCAGTTGTAGCCACGATCGGCTGCATATAGTTGTACATGCTGACTACTGTAGGACGGAGCAGTTTCTGTGCGGTCATGATACACAGATATGCGAGGAAACTACCTCCTAATACAACATACAATACCTGTATGATAGCAATTGTGGAAACAGAAGTCCATTGAATCGTAGAAATATCATAATAGGAGAACGGAATATAGCACATCGAAGCATAAATGAACATCCATTTATTAATCGTTACTGCTGAATATCGTTGGGACAATCCCTTGAATACAGTCAGGTAAATGGAGAAACTGATTTGTGCAACGAGACAAAGCAAGTCGCCAATCAGGCTTCTGTTCCCATTGCTTCCTGTCTGGCTGCTTACAATGAGAATGAGTGCTCCCATAGCACCTATAAAGATTCCCATTACTTTCTTATTGGTAATGGGTTCTTTCAGATAGATGGCTGCTACCACCATGGTTACAATCGGTAGCGTGGTAGTCACGATAGAGGCATCAATGGGAGAAGTCATGGAAAGCCCGAAGATAAATACTCCCTGATTGAATACCAATGCAAACAGTGAAGCAAAGAAGATTTTCAGCATATCATGATGATTCACATGTTCCTGCTTGCAGAATATAGAAAGTAACCAGAAAGCTGCAGCAGCTCCCACCATGCGGAATGTGGTGACAGAAATGGCGGAAAACTCCTGAAGAGCTGATTTACCAATGGGAGCCATCAATCCCCACATGATGTTTGCCATAAGTGCAAACAGATGACCATGCAGATTTGTACTTTTGTTCATGTTGATATTAATTGATCTATTTCTTATTAAGAATAACAGTCGAATAAGAAAATGGTTGCAAAGGTAGTCGTTTATCGTATGATTTGTTTATATTTGCCTTGATTAAATTTGAATAATATGGAACAATCAGCCAATTATATCCGTCGTATCGAAATACACGGACTATGGGAACGCTTTAATATAGGATGGGATTTACGCCCCGATGTGAACATTCTCTCCGGTATCAACGGAGTGGGTAAGACTACCATTCTGAACCGTTCGGTAGGATACCTCGAAGAGCTCTCCGGTGAAATGAAAAGCGACGAAAAGAATGGCGTGCGCCTCTTCTTTGACAATCCCCGGGCAACTTATATCCCTTATGATGTAATCCGGAGTTATGACCGGCCTTTGATTATGGGGGACTTCACTGCCCGCATGGCGGACAAAAATGTAAAATCCGAACTGGACTGGCAACTTTATCTGTTGCAACGCCGTTATCTTGATTATCAGGTCAATGTTGGCAATAAGATGATCGAGGTGCTTTCCAGCTCTGATGAAGAAGAGCGTCGCAAAGCAGCCACATTGTCCGTAGCCAAACGTCGTTTTCAGGATATGATTGACGAACTGTTCAGCTATACACGCAAAAAGATAGATCGGAAGCGGAACGATATCGCTTTTTATCAGGATGGCGAACTGTTATTCCCTTATAAACTGTCGTCCGGTGAAAAGCAAATGTTGGTTATCCTGCTGACTGTACTCGTGCAGGACAATAGCCATTGCGTATTGTTTATGGACGAGCCGGAAGCTTCCCTTCACATAGAATGGCAGCAAAAATTGATTGCCATGATACGTGAACTGAATCCGAATGTGCAGATAATCCTGACAACCCATTCTCCTGCTGTCATTATGGAAGGCTGGCTGGATGCTGTGACGGAAGTTACTGATATATCCACCAACGTAGGGCATAAGATTGACAAGGATTCCTCCAACAGTAATCTGTAATTCGTAATCTGTAATAGTACAAATGGCAACTTCACTACGAGATAATCTGACTTCTTCCTATTTCAATGCTGCCCATAAGCTTTATTCGAAGAGAGCACGCCGACGTATCATCGCTTATGTAGAAAGCTATGACGACATTGCTTTCTGGCGCACATTGCTTGAAGAGTTTGAAGATGACGAACACTATTTCCAGGTGATGCTTCCTTCGACTACTTCTCTGGCAAAAGGAAAAAAGATGGTGCTTATGAACACGCTGAATACAGCCGAACTGGGGAGAAGTTTGATAGCCTGCGTTGACAGTGATTATGATTTCCTGTTACAGGGGACCACCAATACCTCCCGTAAGATCAACCGGAATAGGTATATTTTTCAGACTTACACCTATGCCATTGAAAATTATCATTGTTTTGCTGAAAGTCTTCATGAAGTATGTGTGCAGGCTACATTGAATGACCGCCCCATTTTTGATTTCAACTCTTACCTGAAGAAGTATTCCGAAATCGTATATCCGCTTTTCCTTTGGAACGTATGGTTTTATCGCCAGCGGGATACTTATACTTTTCCGATGTACGATTTCCATGCCTATACTTCTTTGCGAGAGATTAATATCCGGCATCCGGAGAAGAGCTTGGAATCGCTTCAACAACGGGTTAATCAGAAGCTTGGCGAATTGACAAGGAAATTTCCCCATAGTATTATTCGGGTGAACGAGTTGCGAGCTGAATTTAAAGAGCTGGGGTTGGTACCGGAAAACACCTACTTGTATATGCAGGGACATCATGTGATGGATAATGTGGTAATGAAACTTCTGATTCCTGTCTGTACCGTGCTTCGCCGCGAACGGGAACAGGAGATCAAGCGGCTGGCCGAACACAATGAACAGTTCAGAAACGAACTGACCTGTTATCAGAATAGCCAGGTGAATGTGGAGATCATGCTCAAGAAAAACGTAGCCTATAAAAGACTCTTCCATTACGACTGGCTGCGCCAGGATCTTAGTGAATATTTGGAAGAAGGGAAAAACAAAGAGGGAGGGAAACAGAAATCATAAATAAAAGAAAAACTAAAAAAAGAGAGACGATTGCTTATGAAAGAAGTAACGGAAGTTGTTGATACTGTGAGTGTGGCATTGGGAAATGGACAACCGGAAGAGGCTGGTTATGCAGTGATGAAGGGGGTGAACCATGCGCTGCTTTCAATAGGGGTGAATGAAGTTTGGGCGGATAAGATTGATAACTTTATCCTCTTATTGCTTATTATTGGAGTTGCTTTACTGGCGAATTTGATTTGCCGCAAGATCATTCTGCGTACCGTAGCTAAATTGGTGAAACAGACGAAAGCCACTTGGGATGACATTGTATTCAATGATAAAGTGATGGCAAACCTTAGCAGGATGGTGGCGCCGATATTGATTTATATAGCTATTCCTATTGCATTTCCGGAGCACGCGGATTCTGCTTTGCTCGATTTTCTTCGCCGACTTTGCATGATTTACATTCTTGCAGTTTTTCTTCGTTTCTTCAGTGCTTTATTTACGGCTGTTTATCTGGTATATAGTGCGCGCGAGCAATATAAGGACAAACCTTTGAAGGGACTTTTGCAGACAGCACAGGTTATTCTCTTCTTTATTGGAGCTATCATTATTATCAGTATTCTGATAAAGCAAAGTCCTGTGGTGTTGTTGACTGGATTGGGAGCTTCAGCCGCAGTTCTGATGTTGGTTTTTAAAGACAGTATCATGGGATTTGTCTCCGGCATCCAGCTTTCTGCTAATAATATGTTAAAGGTGGGCGACTGGATCACGATGCCGAAATATGGTGCGGACGGTACAGTGATAGAAGTAACATTGAACACCGTGAAAGTGCGTAACTTCGACAATACAATCACTACCATTCCTCCTTACCTGTTGATTAGTGATTCTTTTCAGAACTGGCAGGGTATGCAAGAATCCGGTGGGCGCCGTGTGAAACGTTCCATCAACATAGATATGACCAGTGTACGCTTCTGCACGCCGGAGATGTTGGAAAAGTACCGGAAGATACAACTACTGAAAGACTATGTGGATGAAACGGAAAAGGGCGTGGAAGAATATAATAAAGAGCATCATATCGACAACTCTGTATTAGTGAATGGACGCCGGCAAACGAACTTGGGAGTTTTTCGGGCCTACCTGACCAATTATCTGAAGAGTCTGCCCACTGTTAATCAGGAAATGACCTGCATGGTACGCCAACTCCAACCTACTGAAACCGGTATTCCGTTGGAACTTTATTTCTTTTCTGCCAATAAAGTGTGGGTTGCTTATGAAGGTATACAGGCAGATGTTTTCGATCATGTGCTTGCTATTATTCCCGAATTCGATTTGCGCGTCTTCCAGAATCCGTCGGGAACAGACCTCCGTCGGATAGGGGTCAAGATAGAAAATTAATCAAACAATAGAGATTGATAATCGGTTGGTGATATCTTGTTATCATTTTGTAATTACTCTTTTAATAGATTGTATTTTTTTCGTTTTATGGTTGTAATACCTACCTTCTATCTTTGCCGGTGTAATTAAAACATAGAGCAAAGTTAGATGAAAAAATTGTTTCTTATCCGATTTTCAGTGGCGGTCTTTTTTTGCCTGTTGTGTGTACTTCCTGTATGGGCTGCCAACATCAAGATTAAAGGAGTTGTGAAAGACAAACTATCCAAGGAACCTTTGATAGGGGCTACGGTACGTTTGCTTGGCACTCAAGCCGGAGCAGTGACCGATATGGATGGTAGTTTCGAGTTGAGCAGCGTGGAGGTTCTGGAAGGTATGTATGATGTTGAGATTAAATATGTAGGTTACAAAACAGAAGTGCGTCATAAAGTGCATGTGGAGAATGGAAAGCTGGTGATCTTGAATCTGGAACTGGAAACTGATACACAGGAACTTTCCGATGTGGTGGTTGTAGCTAAGAAGAACCGGGAAAATGAGAATATGCTGTTACTCGAACAGCAAAAAGCAGTGATTGCCGTTCAATCTGTCGGTGTCAGGGAACTTTCCCGCAAGGGCGTTTCGGACGCAGAAGGTGCTGTGACGAAAGTTGCCGGAGTGTCTAAACAAGACGGAGTGAAGAATGTCTTTGTCCGTGGATTGGGAGACCGGTACAATGCAACTACTTTTAATGGATTTGCTCTTCCTTCCGAAGATCCGGAATATAAGAATATCTCTCTTGATTTCTTCGGTACGGACCTCATTCAGTCTGTAGGTGTAAATAAAGCATTCCATGCAGGAGGTAGCAGTGATGTCGGAGGGGCAACTATTGATATCGTGTCTAAAGAGCTAATTGGTAGCAGTAACTTCGGATTTGGCATTTCCGGTGGTTTGAATACACAGACTGTAGCGGCTGATTTTCTAAAACAGGATGGAGTGAACTTCATGGGTTTTGCCAATCGCACCGAACCTGTCGATGAGAACTCATGGGGCTTCAAAAACAAGTTGGACCCTTCCGCCCGACATCTACAAGTCAACCGGAGTTACAGTCTTTCCGGGGGGAAAAGATTTTATGTCGGGAAAGAAAAAAATCCGCTTTCTTTCTTCCTGACTGCCGGATATACGGCGGACTATCAGTATACGGATGAAATTATGCGTAATACGACTACCAGCGGTACGGTCTATAAAGATATGAATGGCAAGAAGTATGCGGAGAATATCAGTCAGCTGGCACTTGCCAATGTAGATTTTGATATGCAGAACCGCCATCACATCAGCTATAATTTGATGATGATTCATGCCAATAACCAGTCGGTAGGCGATTACAAAGGAAAGAACTCGACCTTTAGTGACGACCATGGAAACCTCGGATTCACCCGTCGCCAACAAACAAATGACAATATGCTGATCGTTAATCAGTTGATGACTAACTGGGGATTGACCAGATCATTAAGTCTCGATGCTGGTGCTTCCTACAATATCGTGAAAGGTTATGAGCCGGACCGCCGTATCAATAACCTGACTAAAGCGGAAGATGGCTATACGTTGCTAAGAGGGAACTCGCAACAGCGCTACTTCTCAACTTTAGATGAAAACGACTTGAATGTAAAAGCAGGCTTGGTTTATCATCTGAAAGATAATATAGAAGAAATTTCGAATGTCTGTTTGGGATATACAGGTCGGTTCGTTGACGATAATTTCACAGCTACGGAGTATAATCTGACCGTAGGACACGTTTCTGCCATCCCTTCTTGGGATGATTTCTCTCTTGATGATTATTATAATCAGGAAAACTTTGCTTCCGACTGGTTCAAGATACAAAAGAACATTGATGAGTATACCGTAAAAAAGAATATCCATTCCGCTTATGCCGAAGCTACCTGGCAGTTTACTTCCCGCTGGATTGTGAATTTAGGACTGAAATATGACAAGGTTGATATTGAAGTGGATTACAATGTGAATCGTGGAGGTTCTAAAGGAAATAATATCATTCAAAAAGATTATTTCTTGCCCAGCTTGAATCTCAAATACCAATTGAATGGGAAAAACTCGCTCCGCTTGGGTGCCAGTAAGACGTATACGCTTCCACAGGCCAAGGAAATATCTCCTTACCGGTATGTCGGTGTGAATTTCAACAGCCAGGGAAACCCCAATCTGAAACCTTCAGATAATTATAACCTTGATTTGAAATGGGACTTTAATCCTACTCCGACTGAATTGATTTCTTTCACTGCTTTCTATAAACAGATCGATCATCCGATATCCCGTATAGAAGTGGCAAGTGCCGGAGGTTATCTTTCTTATGAGAATATAGCAGATAAAGCAACCGTAGCCGGAGTGGAAGTGGAGATACGTAAAAATCTGTTTGTCAGTCCGGTGAGTAATGTTGCGAACGGAATGAATAAACTTTCTTTGGGATTGAACGGCTCTTATATTTATACAAACGCAAAAATGCCTTTGGCAACGGTTACTATCGGTTCGCAACTGGAAGGAGCTGCACCGTGGATTGTCAACTTCGATCTCTCTCATAACTTTACAAGAGGCGAGTGCCGTTTTGTTAATACACTGGTACTAAACTATGTGAGTGATAAGATATATACCATTGGTACGCAGGGTTATCAAGACATGATAGAACAGGGGATCCTGACATTGGATTTTGTATCCCAGACCAGACTGAACAAATATCTTTCATTCAATCTGAAAGCTTGTAACTTGCTGAACCCTTCTTATATGTTAAGCCGTAAAGCGAACGAGAACGGGGAGAAAGTAATACTGAATGATTATAAAAAAGGAATAAATATAAGCCTGGGAGTGTCGTGTACATTCTAAACCGGGTAATGAAATAAAAATATTAACTAATAATGAAAGCAAAATGAAAAGGTTGTTTGTGAATTTTATGACATTTGCCATTATGGCAACAGTATTTACATTGACTGCATGTAGCAGTGATAGTGACGGAGACGGTGATGGTAACGGAGAGGGTGGAAGCAACGGCGGAACAGGTAGTTCTATCGTTGTAGGTGATAATGTCTTGTTTGGAACATTGACCGGCGAACAGACTCTGGAAGCCAAAGAATATATCCTGAACGGAACGGTGGTTATCGCAGATGGCGGTCGTCTGAATATCCCTGCCGGGACTATCATTAAAGCCAACGAAGGTTTCAGCAATTATCTTCTGGTGGCCCAGGGAGGCAAACTTTACGCTGATGGTACAGCTGCCAAGCCAATCGTGTTTACAGCCAATTCCACTACTCCTTCGTCAGGACATTGGGGAGGTATCATTATTAACGGTAAAGCTCCGATCTCCGGGTCGAGTGCGGATAAAAAAGATCTGGGGTTGACCGAAATAGACAATAATTATAAATATGGTGGGAGTGTAGATAATGATAATTCCGGTTCGTTGACCTATGTGCAGATCTGCTATGCCGGTGCCCGTTCCACGGCTGACATCGAGCATAACGGATTGACACTGAATGGGGTTGGAAACGGTACCAAGATTGAGAATATCTATATTCCAGAGAGTGCGGATGATGCTATCGAATTCTTTGGCGGTACGGTGAATGTGACCAACCTGCTAGCTGTGAACCCCGATGATGATATGTTCGATTTCACTCAAGGATATTCCGGTACGTTGAAAAATTGTTATGGCGTTTGGGAAAGTGGTTATACCAGTACAGAAGCAGACCCACGCGGCATTGAAGCAGACGGTAATTTGGATGGACTCTATCCGGATCATTTACGTCAGTCTGATTTTAAGGTTGAGAATATGACTATCGTAAATAACGCAGCAAATATAACGGACAACGTAGACCGTATGCAGGATGTGATCAAGATTCGTCGCGGTGCGAAAGCTACCATTACAAATGCTCTTGTGAAAGGGACCGGCGGTACAATTGATCTGGTTGATGTGAATGACAGTAAAGGTGCAGGTAATGCAGCTTCCAGCATTAGTATCACTAATACCTTGAATTTTAAAACTAAACTGAACGGTACATTGAATACATTTACAGAATCGACCACTAACACAGGTGCGGATGTATCCTTATTTACTTGGACCGGATATGGCTTCTCCTCATCCTATTAAAGAGTAGTTTTTTATGGGAGGTATGGGAGAATTTGTAACAAACAGATTCTTCCATATCCTGTTTGTTTCTTGGTGTAAGCGACTTCTTGCTTTTTTATTTAGTTTATAGTATGAGTGATTACCTTTTGTCTCTATTTGTCGACATATTGTCGTGCAATGATGTCACAGTATTTACCAATGCGATGAATATCAACAAGTGAAAACCTGCATCGAAAGCAGCCATGAAGATAAAGAACTTCTTCGAGCATCTTTGTTACCTTTACGCGAGCGTTCTCCGTATCCTTTGTGGCAATGATCTGGTCACACATATACGGTATCAAGAACTTCTTTGTAATGAGGGATGTCAACAACATGGTACTCGAAGGACTTAACTCGCAAATACAACTTGCAAAAAAGAGAGCAAGGGGATTTGTAAATACAGAAAACTTTTAAGTATATGATCAACTTTGTGACTGGAGGGCTTAAGCTGGATTATCCACACGATTCGTTATAGACCCATCTTTCTATTTAAGATAAAAATATAGCCATACTGCCCCTTATTTGGTCCAATGCGAGCCGGGTAATTGGTTGATCTTTGTCTGTCAGTCAATTATCTTTATCGGACGCGGGACGTATTATCGCTTTTACCGTAAAGAGAGATATTTGTCGCTTGAACAACAGGAATATATTCGTAGGATTTTTCGTCAGAAAGGAATAGCGGAGGAACCTACATCCGATTCCTACACAAAAGAATATATTTATGGTAATTATCTGCCATCTGCAACAATTTCGTTGTATCTAATTGTGATATAAGGGGTTATAGTGTTGCAGATACCTGTTGCAGATGTGTTGCAGGTCAAGTATCTGCAACACCTAAGATAGCCATACTCTTTCAATCTCACAATTAAATTCGTATGCTTTGTCTATTTCTTCGTCATTCTGTCTTATACGGATTTAGGTTGACACCTTTTTAGAGACATAAAAAAAGAAAAATTATGTCTAAATTATCTCGTAAGATTTATTCTGAGACTTTCAAATTGGAAGTTCTCCGTGATTACTTCAGTAGCGGTTTGTCAATGTTTGCTACTGCCAAGAAATGGGGTTTACCCAACCATACTTATATTCTGCGTTGGCAAAAGTGTTATGCAATTGATTCGGATTCCTTATCTTTGTCCCCCGAACTTCTGTCAGATCTTCAAATGAAAAAGAATCCAAAATCAAAATCTAAAGAAGAACTTCTTGAAGCGGAAAATTTGCGTCTGAGAAAGGCTTTGGAACTTGAAAAACTTCGTTCCCATGCCTTTGAAAGACTGATTGAACTCACAGAAAGAGAAGAAGGGATTTCCATCTTAAAAAAAGATGGTGCCAAATAGTCACCGGCCTTCGTGAAGAGTTTCCTCACATCAGTGTGAAAACCCTTTGCGGACTGTTTGGCATGTCTTCCCAGGCCTATTACAAAAAGACGAAAAATCTCTGGAATAACCGAATAAAATGGGAGAAATGGCACTGAATGGCTTAGTGGAAAGGCATTTGCGAAGCCAGACGGTGACAGCGGCAAAAACCGGGTAACGCAAAGGAAAGCGGAATTATGAAGTAGAACGGTTTTCAAATCGTTACCCGCCGGAAAGTGATTTTTAACACATGGCACCGAAACTGGCAGCTTGTGGCTTCGGTTGGCTTACATGGTCTAACTCGTTGATATTTAACTTTGCAATCAAAAAAACGAGTATGGCAAGAAGCACATTCAAAGTGCTGTTCTATGTGAACGGCAGCAAGGAGAAAAACGGTATTGTCCCCATCATGGGACGGGTTACAATCAACGGGACTGTGGCGCAGTTCAGTTGCAAACAGAGCATTCCCAACACGCTTTGGGACGTGAAGGGCAACAAGGCGAAAGGGAAGAGCCGCGAGGCACGGGACATCAACCTCGCGCTTGACAACATCAAGGCGCAAATCATCAAGCACTACCAGCGCATTTCCGACCGTGAGGCATTCGTTACGGCGGAAATGGTGCGCAATGCCTATCAAGGTATCGGCATGGAGTACGAGACTTTGCTCAAGGCTTTTGACAAAGAAAACGAGGTGTTCAAAAAACGTGTAGGGAAAGACCGTGTGATGGCAACCTACCGTTCCCGTGTGGTGGCAAGGAACTATGTGGCGGCATTTATCAAATCGTTTTACAAGCGGAACGATATGTCGATGCTGGAACTTACCCCCGACTTCATCAAGGAGTTCGCCGCATACCTTTCAACGGAAGCCGGGTTGCACAATGGGACAATATGGGAAAAGTGTATGTGGCTCAAAGGCGTGGTGATGCGTGCCCACTTCAATGGGCTGATACCGAGGAATCCGTTTGCGCAGTTCCACATCAGCCCGAATGTGAAGGAACGTGAGTTCCTGACAGAAGATGAACTGAAAGTGTTGATGACACATGAGTTCGAGGACAGCAAACTCGCATATATCCGAGATATATTCATCTTTGCCAGTTTCACGGCATTGTCGTTCGTGGACGTGCAGGAGCTGACGAATGACAATATCGTCGAGGTGAACGGCGAGAAATGGATATTGTCAAAACGCCACAAGACGAAAGTGCCGTTTCAGGTAAAACTGCTGGATATCCCGTTGCAGATAATCGAACGCTACCGACCGATGCAGAAAGGCAACCTCGTATTTCCCGGCTTGAACTACTGGTCTATCTGTAAACCGTTGAAAAAGATGATAAAAGAGTGCGGAATCAACAAGGACATCAGCTTTCATTGCGCAAGACATGGATTCGCAACGCTGGCTTTATGTAAGGGTATGCCAATCGAAAGTGTGAGCAGGATTTTAGGGCACACTAACATTGTCACGACTCAAATCTATGCGAAGATTACCACGCAGAAGCTCGACAACGACCTGACGATGTTCGGGAACAGACTGAGCAAGGCGTTTAACGGTATAACAATGGCATGAGTATGAAAAGAGATATCCTTGCAATGGGTGAATCCGGCAATATCACTATGCCGGAGATTGTCTCCGACATTTGGATGAGTGAACCGGAACTTATAGAGCTGTTCGGGGTAATCGCCCCGACACTCCGTGCCGCAGTAAGAGCCGTGTATAAAAGCGGTGTCCTGAAAGAATACGAAGTACATAAATATGTGCGGTTGGAGAACGGATATTATGCTGATGTGTTCGGCTTCCCGATGATAGCGGCACTTGCTTTCCGTATCAACACATTCGGAGCGGAGCAGGTGCGCAATGCCATCCTTGAAAGACGGTACTTGCGAAAAGAGAAAACAAGTATCTTCTTTTCGCTGGGTATAAACAACATGAAAAGTACTAAGTATCAGGCATGAAATATCCCAATGTGACGACATGAAGTAATGAAACCTATGCGTATTCCCTTTGCTAACAATGTATTTATACGGATAATCGCATGAGTGCATCGTCATTTATGCAGATGAATACTAAAACCCCCGAAGAAACAGCCATTAGAGAGGTGCTTCTTCGGGCTTGTTTTTGTTTCCACATCCGTTTTGTACGACCCGAAGCATTGAATTTTTTGTTCCAAAGCATTTTATTCCCCATTCTGCTGCGGTTTGCGTATCAACCTATCCGATAAATGATTATACTTTTGTGGCTGACATTTAATCAAACTAAAATCGAATGAAATGACAGCCAAAGAATCAAAAGACAGCCACCGACCGCCATCAGATGGCGGCATGGCAAGAGATGAGTTTATCCGGGTGGGTACGACCCTCTACAAGTTAGTGAACCAGCCCCGCCTGAACGGAGGCTATGTGAAGAAGCGCATCGCATGGAACAACGAGACCCTGCGCCAAGACTATGGCAAGGACTACATCGGCAGCGTTCCCAAGTATGACGGCTTCTGTACCGTACCAGAACACGTCAGCTATCAGCCTGTAATCGGAAAGTTCCTGAACCTCTACGAGCCGATAGACCACCGACCCAAGAAGGGTGATTTTCCACACATCCAATCTCTGGTGCGGCACATCTTCGGGGAGCAATATGAGTTGGGGATGGACTATCTTCAACTGCTCTACCTGCAACCCGTACAGAAGCTGCCCATCCTCCTGCTGGTGTCAGAGGAGCGCAACACGGGCAAAAGCACGTTCCTCAACTTCCTGAAAGCCCTATTTCAGAATAATGTGACATTCAACACCAACGAGGATTTCCGCAGCCAGTTCAATTCAGACTGGGCAGGCAAGCTGCTTATCCTTGTGGACGAGGTACTGCTCAACCGCAGGGAGGACAGCGAGAGGTTGAAGAACCTGAGCACCACACTCTCCTATAAAGTAGAAGCCAAAGGCAAGGACCGTGACGAGATAGCTTTCTTCGCCAAATTCGTGCTGTGCTCCAACAACGAGTATCTGCCCGTCATCATCGACGCAGGGGAAACACGCTATTGGGTGCGCAGTATAGACCGCCTGCAATCCGATGATACCGACTTCCTGCAAAAGCTGAAAGCGGAGATACCCGCCTTTCTCCATCATTTGCAGCATAGAAGCCTCTCCACCGAAAAGGAGAGCCGGATGTGGTTTGCCTCCTCGCTGCTGCATACCGAAGCCTTGCGGAAGATAATCCGCAGCAACCGTAACCGATTGGAGATAGAGATGCACGAGCTAATCCTTGACATCATGGAGAGTGTAGGCACGGACACTTTTTCGTTCTGCCCGAATGACATTCTTGTGCTGTTGGTAAACACGCAGGTCAAAGCGGAAAAGCACCAAGTGAGAAAGGTATTGCAGGAGTGCTGGAAACTTGCACCTGCACCCAATACGCTTACCTACACCACCTATCAGGTGGACTTCACACGGGAATGCCACTATTCGCCCATACGGAAAACAGGACGGTTCTATACCATGACAAGGGGATTTTTGGAAACACTCTGATTATTTTGATGAAATGATGAATAAGTATATAAATATACTGAAATATAGAAGTTTACCTTCTCATCAAACATTCATCAGAAGTATCTCACTGATGAAAAGAGAAAACAAGGCGGACAGCCTCTGCCCGACACCGCAAATGATGAATTTCTCTTTTCGTGAGTAGTCTGATGAATAATTGATGAGATGGCACATAATTGCAAATCAATGTGTTATGCTATCTATTCATCAAATCATCGTTTTTTCATTCATCATCAAATCCATAGAAACATCACATCATGAACATCCAAGAAGCAAAACAAATCAGGATTGCAGACTATCTGCAAAGTCTGGGCTATTCGCCCGTGAAACAACAAGGCGGTAGCCTGTGGTACAAGTCACCGTTCCGTCAGGAGACGGAAGCGTCATTCAAGGTGAACATCAACCGCAACTTGTGGTTCGACTACGGACTGGGCAAGGGCGGTAGCATCATCGCACTGGCACAGGAACTTTATTCCTCCAACCATTTGCCCTATCTGCTCCGTAAGATAGTGGAACAGGCTCCACACGTCCGCCCCGTGTCTTTCTCTTTTCGCCAACAACCATCCGAGCCATGTTTCCAACAGTTGGAGGTACGGGAACTCACGCATCCGGCATTGCTGCGTTACTTGCAGGAGCGTGGAATAGATACCGCATTGGCAAAGTCGGAGTGCAAGGAGCTGCATTTCAACAACAACGGCAAACCCTATTTCGCCATCGGCTTCCCGAATGTGGCAGGAGGCTACGAGGTGCGCAACGAGTTTTTCAAGGGCTGCATCGCACCGAAAGACATCAGCCATATCCGGCAGCAGGGAGAACCGAGGGAAAAATGTCTGGTATTCGAGGGCATGACGGACTATCTTTCTTTCCTCACGTTGAGGATGAGGAACTGCCCGACCATGCCCAACCTTGACAGGCAGGATTACGTCATCCTCAATTCGGTAGCCAATATTTCCAAAGCCATTGACGTGTTGCACGGATATGAACGCATCCACTGCCTGCTCGACAATGACGAGGCAGGGACAAGGGCATATCAGGAACTGAGGAAAGAGTTTGCCGGACGCATCCGGGACTTCTCCCACAACTATCACGGATATAAAGACCTGAACGATTACCTGTGCGGCAAACCCTTGTCCCAATCGGCAGAGCCGATGAAGCAGGAGCGGCAAGTCCAATCCGCAAAGCGGATGATGCAGCCACCGAAGAAACGAGGGCTGAAGATGTAGGGAGGATGAACACTTGCAGCCGCACGGATATTTGCCAACGGAAAATACCGTAGGCTTATTAGGGAATTTTCCGAGCCGCATTGCAAGCAACGCTGAAAATTCCCCAATAAGCCAAAGAGGTTGTACCTCTCTGGACTCTCCCATGTCAACGGCAAGAACCGTGCAAAAGTAATCATCAACCATTGTTTCACAAACTAAAAAGAAAGGATTATTATGGGCTACGCAGTATTACATATGGAGAAAACAAGCGGAACGGATGCCGCCATGTCCGCGCACATAGAGCGCACCATCCGACCGAAAAATGCCGATGCGGGCAGGACGCATCTCAATCGGGAATTGATTAAGTTTCCCGATGGCATTGCAAACAGGACACAAGCCATACAACACAGGTTGGACACCGCTGGGCTGACACGCAAAATCGGCAACAACCAAGTGAGGGCAATCCGTATCCTGCTTACGGGAACACACGAGGATATGGAACGTATCACCAACGATGGAAGACTTGATGAATGGTGCGGCGACAATCTGAGATACCTCGCCGACACGTTCGGCAAGGAGAATATCGTGTCAGCAGTCCTGCACATGGACGAGCAGACACCGCACATACACGCCACGCTTGTCCCCATTGTCAGGGGAGAACGCAAACGCAGGAAACGGGAGGAACAGACGAAGAAACGCTACCGCAAGAAGCCTACCGATGGAGCAAGACTTTGTGCCGATGACATCATGACCCGTCAGAAGCTCAAAGCCTATCAGGACAGCTATGCCCAAGCTATGGAAAGATACGGATTGCAACGTGGCATAGACGGTTCGGAGGCGAAACATATCTCCACACGGCAATATTATCGTGATTTAGTACAGCAGACAGAACAGTTACAAACAGATATAGGGCAACTTCAAGACCGCAGAGAAACAGCGTTGGAGGAACTCAGACGTGCGAAAAGGGAGGTACAGACCGAGAAGCTGAAAGGTGCGGCAACAACCGCTGCCGTCAACATCGCCGAGAGTGTCGGTTCTCTTTTCGGCAGCAACAAGGTCAGGGCGTTGGAGAGGGAGAACAGGAATCTGCATGAGCGTGTATCTGAACTTGAAGAAGAAGTCCGACAAAGGGAACAGCAACAAACCAAACAAATACAGGAGATTAAAAATGCTTACGAGCAACAAAACCGCAAGCTGTCCGAGTTCGTGGATTTTGTCAAACGCTACTTCCCGTATGTGGAGAAGCTGATGCCGATGATAAACTTCCTGCGAGAGCGGTTAGGTTTCGATGACGGTATCATAAGAAGACTATGCACATTCAAAGAAGTCAGCATAAAAGGCAAACTCTATTCTTCGGAGTTCAGCCGAAGTTTTGAAACACGACATTCCGTCTGTGCCATCAAGGATGATGAAAACGGTAGATTCGATTTCAAAATTGACGGGGTATCACACGTAAGCTGGTTCCGAAAGAAAATGAACGAGTTTAGGGAAGCCATCGGAATACCGAAGCCAAGACTGGATAGAGGAATAAAACTATAAATTAACAATGGCGACCACTTTCAAAATGACCGCCATTGTTAATATGCAATTTAGTTTATTCTATATTTGCGTTCTCTTTTCTCAAAGGCAAATCTACCACCCTCCAATATTTGACAAACTTCATTGTTTATATCAGGATCCTCCAAAGAACCTGACATATATTTCAGTTGCCCATCTTCATTTTGTGCAATGATTACCTGCTCTGAATCTGAATTTACAACTAAGTTCGCATTGTGAGAAACAATAATAATCTGCCTATATTGTTTTATAGTTTTGAAAATAGATATAAGTTCACTCGTAATAAAACTATTATCTAAGTCATCCTCTGGCTGATCATATATAATAGTTTCACTAAACATATTAGCCGCAATCTGTAATCTTAAGTATATGGTACCTTGTTGTCCAAATGAAAGTTTGGTTATAGATTTACCTGCAAGAGTAACATTTACATCGTGCGATATGAATTGTGTATATCTCTTAAAAAAGAGTTCCAATAATCTTCCTCTCAAATCATCTTTAATATCACGACTAAAAATGTTATGGTCGGTGGTTTGTGATATAAAATCATAAAAGTTATCTAATGTTTCGATATTAAGAATTCTTCTGATTTTTTCATCATTATAACTTCTTCCGTCAAGTTTTTCTAACAAAAGATTATACATCTTGCAAGAATCAAAATGTATATCAACTGACACATTTAAATTTTCTTGTAGAATCAAATCCAACAGCTGTTTCTTCTTTGGGTCGATAGAGACATCGTTCCCTTTGAATTCATTCCACTTCTGTTCAATTAGTTTAGCATAGGATTCTATATTATTCTTTATTTCAACTCCTAAATTTCTAAACACATCACTTGTAATAGCTTGATATTTTGCTTCTTCTATGCCTATAGTTTCTATTTGTTTAGACAGTTCTGAAACTTTGTTTTGATATACTGAAACATTTGACAACAATGTAGCTAAATCGCCCTTATAATCTTTAAACTCGTCTTTAGTATCAGCAATTTCTTTTTGAATTCTTTGTCGTGCAGCTACGAGAAGAGGAATAAGACTCTCTCTGATATATCCTTTAGTGTTAGATGTATCGATTGGTGGAATATCTACTTTTTGAGATTTAAACAATTCATTCCAAGTAGATATATTTTCATTTGTTTCGATTGTAAATCTATCTATGTTTGCTACAAGTTGTTGAAGTGAATCTATCCAAGAGTTAAATTGAGAAAATTTACCAACTCTATTTTTATAGCTTTCTAATTTCTTCTTATTTTGTTCAGAAGTTATATTAGTAATGAAATCACTATATTTTTTGATTTCGTTACCAATAATCTCCCGCTTTTCTTGTGGAGTAGTGTTATTCGCATTGATTATCTTAATAATCCTAAAGTATTCATTTATAGAAGTTTCAACTCTGGACAGAAATTCTGGAGAGATACTATATTCATCTGTAACTCCTATGGTTTCTCGTATATTTCTTGAAAATCTATCTTTATTTTGCACCAAATCCTTTATTTGACTTTGAGCAATATACATAAATGGAACATTGGGATTATCTGCGACCTTAAAATCTTTTGCTTTTTCAGATATTGATGCTTGGCGACTAATGACAATATCTGAATTAAGGTTAAAGTTGTCCGATTGCGTTTGCTTATGAAAGGCTGCTGCAATATAGTTTATTAAAACACTTTTACCTGTTCCTCTACCACCAATAATAGAAACCAAATTGCTATTTAACGGAAGTTCTTGAGGCGCAAAAGAAATATCTTCTTCATTTACAAACACCTTTGTACTTGTAGGTATGTATATTCTTGTAAAAGGGCATTTTTCTATATTAAAGGCAGGGTTTTCTTTTTGAATACAAACGCGACCTTCTGGTTCATATATAATCTGTTTCAAACCCTCAAATGTTGGATCAGCTTTAATCCATGTAATTCTTTCATTAGGAAATATATTGACATTACTGAGAGAGTGAGCATCGCTACCGGTAATACATGGCTTGACACTTCCATAAGTATCAATTACTGACATCACATCTAACTTGCCCCGTCCTAAGAAGAAATTTACATCATTGGGATTGCCAGAAAATATAATATCCGACATGCGATAAATTTCTATCCTTGTGGCTTGCATTGAAGAGTGTTGAATTCCACTATTGCCATCTTTATTACTATTAGACACAGCAACAACAATATGGGGTTTCAAGCTTTGCTTCTGTAAAATTTGCTGTAATTCTTGAAAGCTAATATTAAATTGCCTTATACCCTCTTTTCTTGCATATTCATTATCAATAGAATTGTCATTTTTAAATGCTTTTCCCAGCTCAATCAAATCATTCTTTACACAAGAATAATCATACCCTTTATATCTAAACTTTAGACAACGGAAGAATTCTCGTTCAATCACATCTGTTGACAATTCAGGGTTAAAAATAACATGAATATTTATAGGTGTTTCTTGTTGAGTCACAGGGGTTATCCTCAACTCGACATTTGCCAATAAGGTCTTTCCGTTCAAACGACCTTCCGCTTGCTTTTGCTTGAGATACAAATAGTTCTCTATTGAAAAATAATCGGTTACTCCTAAAACGGCAACATTAGTATTTGCTTCTATTTTATTGATAAATGCATTCCACGCGGCTTCATCATTGCCGTATTGGTCGTTTTTTGCCGTTCCAGGTGTATGGATATGCAAATCCCATATACGCCATTCTGAACCTTTAGGATATTTAGCCATTTTATGCTGCGTTATAAATTTGAACCAATTTTGTCTTTATATCGTTGAATGACAGTCCTGTGCTAAAATCCGCTGTCAACCCTGTGTTAATTACATATACAAACGACTCCTTTCTGTAATACTTATCCCCGAACCGCAATAAGGAGTTCTCTATGGTATCAGCTTTAGCTAAAAGGCAAACCAACTGATAATCCTTATTAACCTGCTGAGTTTTATTGTTTGGATGAGCCTTTGTATTATGTTGTGTTGCAGTAAGCAAAATCAAATTCTCAACATAGTGTGCAATCTGTGGGAACTGTGATTTTGGGAATATGTGATGTACTTGTGTTGCCTCACCATTGCTCCAACTATCATTTACCTCACTTACTGTATGAATCTTTCTTATCAATGCAATAGCTTTCTGAACATAGTAGGTGTTGATAGCCTCTTGTTTCTCTATCTTCTCAGGAGTCATCGCCTCTTGACGAGTTATGGTCTTATCCTTATCCATATCTCGCCAATTCTTCTTATTGTACATCAAATCGGAATAATAGGTAATCTTACCATTGCTGCCGTGCAAATGATGTTCAGCCGCATAGACATTGAATACCTTGTGGAACATACGCCTAATATCCAATCGTGAATGCGATGGAGTATTGCCGTTGATTAAGCGGTAATACCTGTCGTATATTTCATCCCGTGCTGCAACGGGATGTTCAGCACTATCCTTAGCATATTCTTCAAAATACTTCATAAAGCCACTGTCCGACATAACTTTCATAAAGTAACAGTACAAGAAATTGTATGCATTTCTATCTTTGCGTGAGATATAATCCAACAAGTCCTCATTAGCAACAGAAAATGTCAATGCACCATCAACCATTTCAACATTGAGGATATGAGCATATGCCAAAAGTTTCAACGGTTGAGATAACACCTTGTTGTATTCGTTGTATGCTTTCTTATCATTCGCCCACGGCTTGTTAAAGACAACTCGTGTATTCTGAATAAAATATTGAGTATCCCATACATCGTTTATTACAAAAACGGGCTTAGTTGCTATCAAATTCATAACACAATCTGCCATAAAGCATACAATGTCGGGAGTACACTTTTGATCCACAAATCTTGCATCGTGTGATTTGCGTATATCCAGATCAAATTGGTTAAGATATTCGTTGATTACAGTTCTCATATACTTTGCTGCTTGAGTTTTCCAAAAAAGAAAACAGAGTTATTATCTATGTTAAGTGAGCGTGTCCCCAAATTACGGGCAATCGCATAAAATTTTGTAAAGCTATCAGTAGCATAGAACGCTAAATCCTCATTTGTTACAATGTCATCATCATTTGCCAATGTGAGGATTGCAACAGACCCATCTGCAATACACCCTTTGGGTAAAAAGCAGGCACGAGGGCTGTATGTTAAGTTGGGGAGCAAAACGCAATTTGTTTGATTTAGATATTTTGCGACATCCAATCCCTCTATATTATCAATGTAACAATCATAATTGGGAATATTGACAATTTCATTGTTGCCAATATTTCGAGATTTAAGTACTCTGATTTTACCGTTATCCTTTGTAATAGACTTAGTTATAACCCTATCTCTATATGCCTTGAATACATTAAATTTCATTTTATTTGCCACTTCATCAAAAGCCTCATTACGATAAATTATCCAATATGGGAATCTTTCATCTGTTATGTATGCTTGCAGATGACACTTTACTGCATCAGTAATATAAGATTCCACAATTGTATTTTGTGGTTTCTTTTGAGTGTCAAGGATAAAACAAATGGTTTCTATCTTTACTCCTTTGAATCCTTTTTCTCCAAAATCAATTATGCGAGAAATATTTTTCTTTTTCATCAAAATACGTGTCGCATTAAATTCAGGAGCGTTTATTAAACTTTTGGGAACTATCAGCGAAACAACAGTCCCTATTCTCATCGCTTTTTCAATAAAGAATGAGAATATGTTGTTAGTGTCTTTGTTAAATGCATTAGCCTTGTATTTTGCTAATAACTTCTTCTCCTTGATCAGCTTTTTGTATGGAGGGTTTCCAACTACAATGTCATACATCTTATCAAAGTCATATAGCAAGAAATCTGCATTGATATAATTGATGTGGATGTTATTGGGCACATCTATTTTTGCCACTAACTCCCTTACAATCTCAATGCTATTTGCATCTATATCGACAACATCAATATTAACAGATTGTACATTAGCATACTTTAATATAAGAGTAGGCAAGAAATTCCCCACACCTATTGATGGCTCCAAAATGTTTAGTTCTGTATAGTTTTTTGCATCAGGAAGGCTCTTAACTATTGTATAGCAAATATCCTGTCTTGTATAATAAGCCGCATTATTTTCCCTTTGGGCATTTGCCAATTCTGCTATTTTAGACAACTCCGCAAAGCCATAATGATTATTACTTCTAATATAATCAACTAAACAGGTAGGTACTGTTAACTTTTTCTTATCTATCAAAGCCTTAATATCTTGTTCTGACAAAGTTGGCTTACATAATATCTTGCGAATCTTTGATGCTATTTGCTTAAATATAATTGTCGGAACTGCCTCCCCCAAATTTTGGCGAATATTCATTTCCTCTTTCTTCAAGAAAGCCTCTTTCTCTCTCAATGACATATTGTTCAGATCTTCGAATGGAATATCACTCCATTTGAAAGAAGAGGGGACAGACATCATTAACATAACTTCTCTAATACTAAACACTCTATTATCAACAGGGTGAACAGTATTTTGGCTTGCCATAATATCATTACGGGTATGAATACAGGGAGCGACTTTATCCCAATACTGACGAGTGTATTTATCTCCATTTTTGCGTGCGTTATATACAATAACGCCGTCCTTAATACTATGGGGAATCTTTGTTATGTCTGTATTGTCAAATGCAGATTGCCCCTCTTTAATGTCTGCAATCCAAGATTCCATCTGGGGCGAGTACTTTCTAAAATTATGATATATATCATTTCCAGAAATCTCTCCCATCGTTTTCAAGGATGGCAAATGACCAATCACTTGCCTTAGTGTTCTTTCGGGTTGCTTATCAGGGAAAATATCGTATGGTGTTATCTCTTTCAAGTCTTTACGGACACCAATCACCAATGTTCTTGTTCTACTTGAGGGATTGCCATAATCCTTAAAGTTTACCACTTGATATAAGATATTATATACTCCTGACAAGTTAGTTTCTATTGTGTCTTTAATAGACTTATCTTTACCATCCACATCAGTACATACAGAAGTAAGGAAAGCCCTAACATTCTCAAATATAAAAAACTTAGGTTTAATCTGTTGAGTCATTTTTATAGACTCAACGACCAAGGAGTTACGTTTCAACTCGTCTTTCTTCTTGTGGTTGGCAACAGACATACCTTGACAGGGAGGTGTCGCAATCAACACATCTAAATCAGTTAGATTAAATCCTCTTTTCCACATATCTAACTCCGCAAAAACCTTATCCTTTGTTTCTTGCGTAGTCATGTCTCCACAAATATATCCGCTGTCATAAGCACATTTCTGATTGAATTTCTGAATTTTCATTCTGCGCTCTAACAACTCAACAGTAGCCACACAATAGAATCCCTCTTCCTTAAAGCCGTAGCATCCAACGCCAGCACTACTGAATAGGCTGACATAGGTCCTCAGCCCATACACAGAACGCCGATCCGCCAATAGCATTTCAGGAATTTCTAACTTTGGGTATAATTTCACTTTTGCCATATCAACCTATTCTTCTTAAATTTTCCGCAACCATGGAAAGAGCTTTTGAAGCAACCTTGTGTTCATCAGATACAATATCTGTGACTTTATCTGCGAGCCATAAAGTAAGGAGATCTGTCAGTTCTACATGAAACATCTCCGACAATATAGCCACCTGCTCTTTCTTGGCTTTGCGCTCGCCTTTTTCAATCTTACAATATGTTGCTGTGTCTATATCAAGAGCAGCGGCAATCTGCCTTTGAGGCATTTGATTCTGAATGCGCAACTCTTTTATTTTCTCCGTAAACAGCATATTACTCATTTTTGTCTTGACATTATTTGGCAAAGGTACGAATTTTTGCCCATTCTTCATATGACATATTCGAATAAATTTCACGATGGGATTTTTGTTGTAAAAAACTTTGTGGTATTGGATTATTCTATTATCTTTGTACTCGAAACGAGTGACTTGAAAGCAACTCACAGCAAAGCGCAGAAATAGGCACGGTTGCCAATTCGTTACCCAAATTTCTGCCATTCTTCCAAACCTCCTATGATTAAGGAGGTTATAAGATTCTTCCAGATTTAAAAAAAATCTTTTGTCGCGTCATCAGATCAGAACAGCCATCTTGGATGCCGTCTTCTTCTACCGCTCAAAGGCTCCGGGCATCGGTGGTTTGAAATTATACCATGAGCTCCGCTCCCTTTATGGAAGCGAGATAACCGGAGGGCGGGATGCCTTCCTTCATCTGCTGCGTTCGGAACGCCTTATGCTGCCCCCGAAGAAACCCAGGCATACGACGGACTCCCACCATCTTTACAAGAAGTATCCGAATCTGATCAAGGGGGTAACGGCACAATACCCGAACCATATCTGGGTATGTGACATCACTTACATCTGGATTGAAGGTGGCGTATGCTACCTCCATCTTGTAACGGACATGTACTCACATGCCGTTTTAGGATGGGTGCTCTCTCCCAGTTTGCATGCCGAATATACGCTACAGGCACTGGAACAGGCCATCAATGAGGCTGGAGGTGGCAATCTTTGCGGCACAATCCACCATTCCGACCGGGGGGTACAGTATGCCTGCGATGCCTATATCGACACACTGGTCACTCATCATATACGTGTGAGCATGACTGAAGATTACAACCCGACGGACAATGCGGTAGCAGAAAGGATGAATGGCATCCTGAAAACGGAATGGATATACGGCATGTCGCTGTTCAGGGATAAAGAGATGGCACGGGAGCAGATTACGCGAATGATTGACTTCTATAATAATGGACGACCACATATGAGCATAGGTATGAAAAAACCCATGGACGTATATCATGGAGAGGTGCCGGGAAAATCATTGTGGAAAAAATAAGGTTCCATATGATAAATAAATACTATATTTGCGATACCGAGAACCCGGGACATGACGGTTTAAGCCATTGTCTCACAAAAGCCAATAGGGTGTCGAACCCTATTGACTTTTACCGAGAGCCCGAGCACACTCAGATTTGTCCATTGTTTTTACGTATGACAACTATCTTAGGAGCAAAGGGAAGAAACTAACAACTGTTTTAGTTATGAATAACAGAATGTGACAACTTATTTAGTAACTAGCCTCTAAAAGTGACAACCATTTCTAGTATAAGTCATTCTTTTTATTGTTACTTCAGCAAAACACTTTGTTTCAAGGCGCTGAACACTTTGTTTCAAGGCGGTGAACACTTTGTTTCAAGGCGGTGAACACTTTGTTTCAACACGCTGAACACTTTGTTTCAACACGCTGAACACTTTGTTCCAATATGGTTGAACACTTTGTTTCAATACGGTGGAACACTTTGTTTTATCGGTTTGAATACTTGTTTGCACTACATAAACATTGTGCGGTGTGCAGGCAAACTGTACTAATCCGGTATTTGAATAGTATGTTGCAGATAACTTTATCTGCAACTATCTGCAACAGGTATCTGCAACAGCATAAGTCTCTTGTTTTCATCGATTTAGCATGATTTTGTTGCAGATGGCAGATGTTTTGTGTCTTTCAAACATAGAGAAGAACTCCCGGTATGATGTCTTTCTGCATCGACATGGTGTCGGCTGTGGTCTATAGAATAAGACTATTTTTGAGAGAACAAAACAGGTTTAAATGGAAAGAGCCGTGTTATAGACCAAAAATATTTTGGTGGGCGTCATTAATGTTTTAAAGTTAATTTGTACTTTTGTCATGTCTGTAAAAGGAATGCTTGTCTCTCTGCAACATTATTTTAAGCGATTTTCTTTATGCGATAAAATGCTGTGCTATTATTGTTGTTCAGTGATTTGTAAGAATGTGGTCTGTTGTGTTGCTAAATTGCGGGCGGTTTGCTTATTCAGTTGTTTTAAAGTCGGTATGAAGGAAGATAAAGAGAACAATCGGTCGGATGCTTTGAAGAGTAAGTTTGAAGAACTCTTCAAAGATAATTATTCCCGCCTTTATTATTATGCTCTCCATTTTATTCAAGATAGTGAGGTCTGTAAGGATTTAGTAAGCGACACTTTCCATTTTATATGGGAAAACATTGACTCCTTACGTATGGAGACGGCTAAGGTTTATATATTTACCCATCTGCAACGCCTTTGCCTCGATTATCTTCGGCATTCGGGTATGATGGTTGCTAAAACAGACTCCTACCTTGCCATGCTTAAAGAGTGGAACGGTAACGATTGGCGGGAAAGCGAGGCACGTATTCAGAAGATTATGTGTTTGATAAATGACATGCCCCCGTTAACGAGAACAGTGATGGAGCAATGTTATATACATAAAAAGAAGTACATAGAAGTAGCCGGAATAACAGGGCTATCCGAAAGTGGCGTGCGTAAGCATGTGATGAAGGGGCTGAATATAATAAGAGAATACTTCTCTGTGAAATACAAAAAGCGGTACTAATAGGGCTGCTGCCCTATTGATCGATGATAAGACAGTTGTATGACTTATAGCAAACGATGTTATAAATGTTTATATTATAAGGAAAGAACTTTATGAGTGACTCAAATGACAAAGGAAATAAATTAGGTATGGATGAGCACCAAGTACCGGATGAACGTTTACGTTACGAATGCGAGCAGGCATTCTTACGTCGTCACTTTACAGAGCCTTCTGTAAATGAAGAGTGGGAAAGGTTTCAATGCTCCCTGTCGCGGAATGTGCAACGTAAAAAACGTATTACCTATTATATATTGAGCGGACTTTCCGCTGCTGCAATAATATCTGGGGTAATCTTCTTCGTTTTGCACGACAATAAAGCGCAAAGGGGGCGATCGAAAGAAGCAATGGAGGTATTGATAACTTCCATAAGCAAAGAGCAGCAAGTGGTTATAGAAGAATCGGGCGATGGCATGCCCAAGGAACGTACAACGATAGCCGTTAATGCTGTTCCGACTGTAGAACGGCAAGGTGCGGTGCTGTCAGCAAAAGGTGCGGATTATACCCACGTAAATGCTAAGAGAGTCCGTCGTAACGTCGTTTCCATACCTCGTGGTAAGGTGTATAAAATAGTACTGAACGATGGTACAGAGGTGTGGCTTAATGCACATAGCCGTTTTTCGTTCCCCACCTGGTTCTCCGGTGATAAGCGGGAGGTAACACTCGAAGGAGAAGCCTATTTTAAGGTAATGCATGAGGAAAACAGACCTTTTATTATTGTCACCGATAAAATAACAACGCAGGTATTGGGCACAGAACTGAATGTGAAAGCGTATAAAGATTCTGAGGCACACGTCACATTGGTACGCGGTGCAGTGTGCGTACGGCTGCCGCATAAAGCAGAGGGAGTGCTCTTATCGCCCGGTGATGACATGGTTTGTGCAGACGATAGCTTTCAGATTAAAAAGGTAGATACAAGCTATTACAGCCAATGGATGGAGGGGGTCTTCTATTATGATGATGTGTCTCTTGTTGACATATTGCGTGACTTAGGGCGTTGGTATAATCTCTCGGTAGAGATTGAACAAGAACCTGCGCTTATGAGCCTGCGACTGCATTTCGTAGCAGAGCGGAGCGATAGTATCGATAAGGTGATTGAGAACCTGAATGCATACGAGTACCTCTCTGTCACAAAAAAAGGGAACCGGTTGGTAGTGAAGAGAAAGAACAAAGAAACAGATAAGGAGTAGAAGATGTATTATGGGGGAGACCCGAAACGGCGTTTAATATCTTTGAATATGAATAAGGTAAATTGCTTTACAACAGTATAGAGATAAGGAAGATAGAACATTCAGAGAATAAGAGCAAAAAAGAGAGCATTTGGTGGGACTAAATGCTCTCTTTTTTCGTATATAAGTAAAGGATATTTTTAATTTAAAGTTATATTTATGAAAAGTTATTGTTTCTTGAGGGCGCTCCATAGGAGATTCCTGTTTTTCCTGCTTTTCTTTTTTTGTGGGAGTATTGCGGGAGAAAGTGTGCTGGCACAAAGTGCTTCCCATAAAATTGATTTGGTATGCCATGATGAGCTTATGCCGTCTGTGCTGAAAAGGTTGGAACAAGAAACGGAATTCAAATTCTTGTTTACTTATAATTATATTCAGAACTACAAGGTAACGGTTGATATTAAATCGAAAACAATAGATGAGGTGATGAATGCCATTTTAGGATCTTATCCTCTTACTTATAAGATAAACGGAAGATATATCACAGTATCGACCGTATCGAAAGTCGAACAGAAGCACATCAAAGGGCATGTGTCGGATGTTTCTGGAGAGGCTTTGCCCGGTGTGAACATTCTGACCAATGACCCCGCTGTGGCAGGGGTTAGCGATGCCAATGGCAACTTCGATATATTAATACCTAATGATAAGGAAATAACAGAAGTAAGGTTTTCTTATATAGGGATGAAGAACATGTCGGTACCTTTCACTGGGAAGCAGTTGTTTATTTCCATGAAAGATGATACACAACTTGTAGATGAGGTGGTTGTTAATGGTATATTTGAACGTAAAAAAGAGAGCTTTACTGGAGCTACTACTGTTGTGAGAAAAGAGGAACTGATGCGGAGCGGTAGCCAAAACTTATTGCAAAACCTGAAAAACATTGATCCGGCCTTCAAGATTGTAGAAAATATGGACTTAGGTTCCAATCCGAATGCCATGCCCGAAGTACAAATGCGCGGACAGCAGTCAATGCCCGATTTGAAGGGGACATATAACGGAAATCCTAATCAGCCCTTGTTCATATTAGATGGGTTTGAGGTGGATGTGACAGCTGTTTACGACTTGGATATGAATCGTGTAGAAACAATTGTTCTGCTGAAAGATGCAGCAGCAAAGGCTATTTATGGATCTAAAGCAGCAAATGGGGTAGTAGTGATAGAAACCCGTAAACCCGAAGCGGGCAAACTAAGGGTAACGTATAAAGGAGACTTAAACTTGACAATCCCCGACTTGACAGGGTACAACCTTTGCAATGCTTACGAGAAGTTTGAGGTAGATAAAATGTACGGCTTGTATTCGGATCCTTGGTTTTGGGAGCAATATCTAAACAACATTCAAACGGAAATAGCACGTGGCGTGGATACCGATTGGCTGGCATATCCCTTACGTATGGGCATCGGGCACAGGCACTCTGTGTATCTGGAAGGAGGCGATGAACGTACTCGCTACGGTGTAGATTTGCTGTACAATAATATTAAGGGTATAATGAAAGGATCAGAACGAAAAACGTTTACCGGAAGCTTCGTCCTTTCTTACCGATATAAGAATTTATTATTCCGCAATCAATTCAGTGCCACTTTAAATCATGCCGATGACTCTCCTTATGGCTCTTTCTCAGAGTATGCAGAGTTGAATCCGTACTGGACGCCATACGATAATAATGGCAATCTGAAACAAATAGTTGGCTCTACAGGTGGCGGTGGCTTGGTGGGCGTAACTAAAGGGAATCCGTTGTGGAATGCTGCTATTGGGACAAGGAACTTCGGGAAATACACAAACCTGACTAACAACTTTTATGTTGAGTGGCAGTTGGCCGAGTCGTTGAAATTGATGGGGCGTGTGGGCTTGTCGAAAACACTCAATAGGCGAGAAGATTTTTATCCGGCCTCGCATACATCTTTTTGGGGGTATTCGGAAGAACGTGCATTCGAGAAGGGAAGTTATAGCAAGTCGGATGGAGAGAATACTTTTGTATCGGCCGATGTTACGGCAAACTATTCTTTGTTCCTTAATAAGAATCAGCTGTTCTTTAATGCAGGGTGGAACATTCAACAGAATCAGTCGGAATCTACTAACTTTAAGGTGATAGGATTCCCTAACGACCGCATCAACTTTATAGCCTCCGGTCTAAAGCCTGATTCAAGCCAGCCTTTTTCAGGAGGTGAGGGTATCAGCAGGTCAATTAGCCTATTGTCGGCTTTGAATTATTCGTATGATGACCGTTACTTGGCTGACCTTTCTTATCGCACTAGTGCTTCTTCTCTTTTCGGAAAGGATAACCGTTGGGGACAGTTTTGGGCAATAGGAGCCGGATGGAACTTACATAAGGAACACTTTATGGAAGAAGCCACTTGGCTGAAACAGTTTAAGGTCAGGGCCTCTACCGGTTATACCGGAGCACAGAACTTCAGCTCCTATCAGGCATTAGCCACATTTGGCTATTATCAGACGCAGGCCTATGATAATTGGATAGGCTCCTACCTTATGGCTTTACCCAATGATAAATTAAAATGGCAGAAGACGCAGGATTATAACATAGGAGTCGATATAAACCTACTTAATCGGATGATAATCCGCTATGATTATTATGTGCAGAAAACAGAAGACCAGCTTTTAGCACTTACAATTCCGCCTTCAATGGGTTTTCTTAGTTATATGGAGAACTTGGGAAGTACAGAGAATAGGGGAATGGAGTTGAAACTGAATGCACATCTTCTGTACAATCCGGCAAGGAAACAATACTTGAGCGTATTCTTCTCTATCGCCAAGAACTCGAATAAACTCAAAAAAATATCAAATGCCTTGAAGAATTATAATGATGAAGTAGATGATAAAATAGTAGCAGGAAAGACAAACAAGCCTCAACTCCATTTTATCGAAGGAGAGTCAATGAACGCTATATGGGCCGTACGTTCATTGGGTATAGATCCCGCTACAGGCGATGAATTATATCTCACTAAAGATGGGAAGAGTACAACGGAGTGGAGGACAGAGGACCAAGTGGTATGTGGAGATGCAATGCCGAAATGCACGGGCACTTTTGGACTGAACTTAGATTATAAGGGAATATTCATGAATATGAGGGTGTGTCAAAATTCCCTTTTTGAAGAAATGACCTCTGCTATAGCTATCTGTGGCAGGGGTAAATCTTTATATTCAGGCATTATGACACACCCTCATATTCATGAATATGTCTTTTTATTATCAGCTGGGTGGACAGATGTATAATCACACATTGGTGAACCGTGTAGAGAATGCGTATGTCGGGCTGAATGTAGATAAGCGTATATACAATGCGGTATGGAAGAAACCGGGCGATATTGTTGATTTCTCTTATAGCCCTTATAAGACAACTAAACCGAGCTCACGCTTTATTCAGAACTTAAATGAACTTCGTTTCTCTGCATTGAATATTGGGTACGATTTCCGTTATTCTACTTTGCTACGTAAGCTGAAACTTGCACAGCTGAAAGCAAGCTTCTATATGAATGATATTTTCCGCGCATCTACCGTACGGGTAGAAAGGGGGTTGGATTATCCGTTTGCTCGTACTTATTCGTTCTCTTTGCAAGCAACCTTCTAATATGTAAGATATGATGAAAAAGATACAGAAAGTAAAGAATATACTTGGCATACTTATCTTATTTTTGTTAAGTGTGTCGTGCCATGACTGGTTGGATGTTAGTCCAAAGTCTGAGGTGAAATATGATGATTTGTTCAGCTATAAGAACGGATTCAAAGACCAATTAACAGGCATTTATACTGCACTTTGTAGTGAAAACTTGTATGGAGCAAACCTCACTTTTGGTATGGTAGATGCACTAGGTCAACAATATATATGGAAACAAGAGGCCGGCATTTATTATCATTTGCATCGGTTTGAATACGAAAACAGCAACAGCCAGAGAGTCATAAACAATGTGTGGAGCAGTATGTATAATACGATAGCCAATATCAATATTTTATTGAAAGGGATCAATGAACATCGAGGTGTTCTGTCGGAAACCGAAGAAAAGGTTTATGAGGGCGAAGCATGTGCTTTGCGTGCCTTTCTGCATTTCGATTTGCTCAGGTTGTTCAGCATGAGCTATGCAAGTGGGGGCAATGAAAAAGCTATCCCGTATGTTAAGGGAGTGTCGAATGAGGTTACCCCACTATCTACGGTTGCCGAGGTTATTGAATTAGTGATTGAAGACTTAAAGCATGCCATGAATCTATTGGAGGTCGATCCAGTGAAAGCTGGGTACTCTTCTACCGACTTTATAGGTACCCGCAAATTCCATTTTAATTATTATGCTGTTTGTGCCTTAATGGCTCGAGCCTATCTTTATAAAGGCGATAAGGAGAATGCATTGCGGTGTGCCCGCGAAGTGATAGAATCGAATCATTATCCTTGGGTGGCAAGTAGCAATGTAACTACCAACATGCGCCAGACTCGCGATGGAATATTTGAACCGGAGTGTATCTTCATGCTAAATAATACAAGGCTGAAATCGTTGACAGAAAGTTTTCTGAAAGACGGTGAGAGCTACACTATGGGGAACTTGCTCATTATGTCTCCGGAAGTATGTGCGGAGATCTTCGAAACGAACCTATATGGGTTTGATTGGCGATATAACTACTATTTTGAAACATTGTTGAACTACTATGTCGGTAGTACTAAGTTGTGGCAAGTTTCTGCCAATTATAATAACCGGCAGCCATTACTTAGAGTAAGTGAAATGTGGTTGATTGCTGCTGAATGCGCTACCTCTAAGAAAGAGGCTGTGAACTATATTAACACACTGCGTAGGCATAGGGGGTTCGATGAGGGGAGTATGCTGACAGAAGACGTTGTAACAGATGTGATGCTACAATCCATTATAGGGAAAGAATATCGAAAAGAGTTTATCGGTGAGGGGCAATGGTTTTTGTACTGTAAGCGCTTAGACCTCCCGGAAATTCCCGATGTAACAGTGCCTTTCAGTAAAGCTTTTTATGTACTCCCGATGCCCGATCAAGAAAAGGAATACGGTAATAGAAACTAAAGTAGGAAAGGAGATAATATATGAAACGATTAGGTTATGCTATAAGCTTGTTGCTACTTTTAATTGGTTGTACTAAAGATAATTATTTGCAGTATGATACTAAGGTAGCTTCTTTGCGATTTGTTTACTCTTCGGGAGTGAAGGACAGTACGGTCTATTCCTTCGGTTTGCATCCGGGCATGCAGGAAGATGTTGTGGAAGTACCGTTCGGCTTGATAGGTTTGAGTTCCTCTGAGCCCAGAAAAGTTGCAGTGGAGGTTGTTAAAGAGAAAACAACAGCGATAGAGAATAGTGAATTTGTGATTGAGCCATGCATGCTTCCCGCAGATGCCGTTACTGGCAGTATAAGAATAAAAGTGCGTAGAAGTGACAATCTGGATGGAAACGGTAAGGTCGTTGCATTGCGCTTACGGGCCAATGACTATTTTGAAGAAGCACCAGTCGACAGGTCCATGTTTCGTATCATAATAACCAATGAGCTGACAGAACCCGTAGGATGGATTTTCAATGAATACAGCCGTATCAAGCACGAGTTCGTGATTCTGCATACAGGCGTTGCCACAAATTATAACAAATGGAGTACTTCGGAACAGATTTATTGGAAAGGTATATTAATCAAAGCGTTGTACGAATATAATAAGGCGCATCCGGGAAAACCTTTGATAGATGAAAATGGGCTGATAATAACTTTCTGATTATTAATGATAAAGATATACGTAGTGATGAGAAATATTTTAATTTTATACTTATGCTTTATTGGGCTGACAATGAACCTGTCTGCTTGCTATGAGGATCGGGGGAATTATGATTATTCAGAGTTGCCTCATATTACTATACAAGCAAAAGATACTGTGCATGCCACGCAGTTTACAACATTGGAACTACCTGTAGAAATGAATCTGGACGACTACGACAGCAAGGACTACGAGTTTAGCTGGCGTCTTTGGCCGAATGATATAGGAGGAGTATGGAAACAGAAAACTATTGCAAATACTAAAGACCTTTCTTATGCAGTGACCGAGATTCCGGGTTCCTACTCGTTAGTACTTACTTGCCACAACAAACAGTCCGGAGTAAATACCTATAAACAGATTCTTTTGGTTGTTCAGGGAGTTATTACCGAAGGCTGGATGGTGTTACATGAGAAAGACGGAAAGACCGATTTCGATTTGGTGATGAGTCCCTACTTCTCCAACCGGGTCGATAAGGACCTGATACTGCATAACGTTTATCAGTCTGTCAACGGAGAACAATTAGAGGGAAGAGGCGTTAAGATTGGTAGTTTCTTCTGTATAGGACGTTATCAAAACGTAACGATTCTCACCGATAAGGGTGGCGCTCGTTTAGATGCCATCACTATGCAGAAAATATTCGACATTTCTACTTTGATGCCCGATATGAGCAATTGGAAGCCGGAGAACTATCTTTTTTATCATTATTATTGGAGTCCTGCCCGGTTTGGATACGATGCCATTATCTCTAATGGGCATTTTTATGAGTATAGTGCTATGGGGGCAATGGGGTTCACTACTTACATTGAGCCTATCCTGAAAGACGAAATGACGTACAGGTCGGCTGCCTATGCTCCCCGCTACTTCGATTACTATCTTGCCATTATCTACGATGAATTAGGCGGGCGGTTCTTATGTTTCCCAAAGCACAACAATGGTAGTTCTACATGGATACTTCAGGAAATGCCTGACAATGCCTCCGGTACTGTATGCAACATTAAGAACATGCATGCCAAGCTGCGGTATATGGATACTGGATTTAATAATTACGAATATGGATTGTTTGAGGATTGGGATACCCATGCCAATGCTTTATATGCATTTAACTTCGATGCCAGTGTCAATGTGGACAAAGCTATGTATAGCGCGGCGAACTGTCCCGATATTCAGAAGGCCGATTATTTTGCATTAGGCGATTTAGGACCGGTATTTTATTATGCTACCGACAGGGATATCTATCAGTATGATTATATGGGAACCAATACAGGGAAAAAGGTTTATTCCTTGGCCAACAATGAGGAAAGAATCACTGGCATGAAAATATTCAAGCCTTGCGTTGATCGTTTCATTCGTTCGCACCCTTACAATAACAAGGTGCTTATGATATCTACCTATAACGGTTTTTCCAAAGAAGGAAAGCTTTACATGTACTATATCAATGTAAGCAATGGGGCGATTGACGTCTCCTCGGAAAAGGTTATTGGCGGATTTGGTGAGATTTTGGATATGGAATACAATTTCGCGAAGTATGGCTCTTAAATATATGTACCGATGAAAAGTTTGTTTGCTTCGAAGTTGGGTCTCCTTTTTCTGTTCGTTCTATGTATGAGGCAGGTATCTGCTCAGGTCATTATCTGCTTCGAAGCGTTTAATAAGGAAGATATATGGGTGGCCTTTCGGGACTCGTCCTACAAAACGATACTCGATGAGTGTGGAAAAGGGGTGATTGAAGTTCCGGATTCGTTGCCGTCAGGGTATGCGGTGTTGTATGGGCCTCGTAAGATATATAATTTTTATCTTATGCCGGGTACACGGCAAAGTATGAAAATACATTCCAACGGACACCTCGATTTCAATGGAGCAGGGAAAGAAATTAATGAGTACTTAAATGGAAAAAGCATAAACAATCCGGGACTAAGCTACGACCAGCCCGAAGACGAATTTCTTAAACAGTGGGAGCAGATGCTTGTAAGGCTTCAGGATCATCTCGACTCGCTTTCGTTGCCCAAAACATTTAAGTTCGTGGAACATAAGCGGCTGCATTATTGGGCATGTAATATGCTTCAAGCCTATCCGCTTTATCGTGCAAGAAGACTCAATACTAAGTGGTATGCTCCTAAAGACGATTATTATCGGCGGATGGAGAGGGCTATGAAGGAGGATATGGATGCCTATGAGTTATGGGAATATAGAAAGGCTTTCGAGAATTATATATGGTCTTTTGCCAAGAAAATAGCTGGAAACCAACCTCTGGAACAACTACGTGAGGCATTGATGCACATAAACCAGTCGGTGAGCGACCCTAGGCTTACCGAATATTTGGTTCATGCTGTTATGTATCAACATGTAAGGAACTATGGTGCGGAGGGCGTTGACAAATTTCTGCCTGTCTACGAGGAAAAGGTTCGGGATTCTGTACGAAAGGCAGATTTTGATAAGTTGTATCAAAAACATTGTCGTTTGGCAAAAGGTCGTAAAGCACCGAACTTTAGGCTCTCCGATATTAACGGTAACTGGGTTTCTCTATCGAGTTTGTTGGGTAAATATGTATTTATAGATTTATGGGCTACATGGTGTATGCCTTGTTGCAAAGAGCTCCCTTTTATGCAGCAAATGGAAGAAAGGTACAAGGGGAAGCCAATTCAGTTTATAGGTATCTCTATCGACAATGATGAGGCTGCTTGGCGAAGAAAGGTCAAGGCTGATAATCTGAAGGGACTTCAGTTGCATGTAGACAGGGAGTCTACGTTTCGTGACGATTATCAAATCTCTTTCATTCCACGCTTTATGCTGATTAATCCTGAGGGCAAAATTGTAGATGTGAAACTGTCCCGACCTTCTGACCCTGCCACTATGGAGTTCTTGGATGCCTTGTTGGAGTAGTCTCTTCATGAATAGCCAGCTGCATACTCCTGCTGAAGGTTGGGCAGGAACGGTGTATTGGTCCGTCGTGTGAATGACTTTGCGGATTTTGAGCGGTGCATTGTTCCAAGTTTGACCGTCTGATGGGAAAAACAGGTATCTGCAGAGGAAGGAGATCGGGGAAGCGCGGTGACAACTTGTACTCTGAGTGATGAGGATAGTGGTAAAGCTCCATCAATAGTTCCGTTGCTTTGGCATTATAATTGGTTTTCTCAGGAGAAGAGCTTCTTATATAAAAGAAACGGTCTTGGTTTCATGTCAGTATCAATGGACATTAAAACCAAGATCGTTTCTTTTATATAAAGTCGTCCGTCTATATACCGAACGACAATTTATCAATAGATTGATATACGATACTTACAATGCCAAGACCGATAATACCCAATGTGCAGAGTGCCAGTCCCCATTTCGTGCAACGGTCGCTGCGGAAAGTAGGAATCGGGTTGTCGGAAGGAGTGATATACATTGCTTTTACAATCAACAGATAGTAGTACAATGAAATCACAGTATTTACCAATGCGATGAATACCAGCAAGTGAAAACCTGCATCGAAAGCAGCCATGAAGATAAAGAACTTGGAGAAGAATCCGGCAAACGGGGGAATACCTGCCAATGAGAACAGAGACAGGGTCATCAGGAGAGCAATTTTAGGATTCGTCTTATAAAGTCCGGCGTAATCTTCGAGTGTAAATTTTTGGCTGCGTAATGCTACGATAGTAATGACTGCAAATACTCCGAGGTTGGCAGTTGCATACACCAATACGTAATATACCAAAGCTGTCATGCCCTGTGCTGTGCCTCCTATAACGCCCAACATAATGTATCCCGCTTGTGAAATACTGGAGAACGCCATCAAACGCTTCAGGTTCTGCTGACGGACAGCAAATATATTGGCAATAGTGATGGAAGCGATGGTTACCCAATAAAGTATTTCTTGCCAGTCACTAATCATTGGAACGAATACTTTGACTAGGATAGCCAATAGTACAAATGCAGCCGATCCTTTTGATATAACGCTCAAATAAGCGGTAACTGTACTCGGAGCACCTTCGTAAACGTCTGCTGTCCATAAGTGAAACGGAACCAATGATAATTTGAATGCCATTCCTGCAAAGAAGAATACAAATGCCATGATTTGCAAAGGGTTTCCGTTGATATGGGCAGGAAGGTCATCGAAATAAAGAGTACCAGCGGAACCGTAGAACATTGACAGACCGAACAACAGTAATGCACTGGAGAAAAGAGCTGTCAGAATGTATTTGGCTCCTGCCTCGGCAGAGTTATGACGGTATTTATCAAAGGCGATCAGTGCTGCCATCGGGATAGAAGCTGTTTCCAGCCCGATGAAGAACATCAGGAAGTGTCCGGCAGAAATCATGAGGTACATACCAAACAAGGTAGAGAGGGTCAGTACATAGAATTCTCCTTGCTTGAACGAAGTATCTTCTCTTTTCATCCATTCGTGTGCCATCAGGAAAACAATCAGCGTACCGATGTGCAGGATTGATTTTATCACTGTGTGCATTGGTACATAATGATACATCCCACCGAATGCATCGGCAGCAGTCCCCGGAATTAAATTGATTGCTGTATGGATAGCCATCAGAATAACAGGCAGCATTGTGTTCAGGCGTGCTTTCCCGCTATTCTTGTGTGCATCCGGACTCATGAAGAGGTCAGCTAGGAATAGCAGCAGTAGGACAGCTATGAGCGACAGCTCTTCTCGCATATATAGAAATTGTGAATAATCCATCTTTATCAATTAAAAATTAAAGATCAAAAAATTAAAGGACTATGGGATTAATTGTGAGACAACCGGCAGTACACTTTCACCGATCATGTGGCTGACCCAAAAAGGAGCCATACCTAGTCCGGCTACACAAACGATGAGGCAGATAACGGCTACACGTTCGTCCCAAGTCGCATCAGTCAGTTCGAGATGATGTTTGTTGGTACAGGTTCCGTATAGAATCTTACCTACCAGGCGCAGGATGTAGACTGCGGTAATCACAATCGAAGAACAAGCGATGATAGTCAGTACACGGTGAAATTGGTCATTGTTCTGGAAAGAGCCGACGAAAATTGTCATTTCAGCAATAAAACCACTTAATCCCGGCAGACCGAGATTGGCAAGACCGGCAATTACATAACATACACTAAGGAACGGCATGACTTTCATTAAGCCGGCAAGTTCGCGAACGTCACGTGTGTGTGTACGTCCGTAAATCATACCGATCAGGGCAAAGAATAAGGCTGTCATCAATCCGTGTGAAAGCATCTGAAGGATAGCTCCTGTGGCTGCAGTCTGATTCATCATCAGAATGGCGAAAAGAACCAGTCCGCAGTGGGATACGGAAGAATAGGCATTGATATATTTCAGGTCGGTCTGTACACAAGCGGAGAATGCTCCGTAAACGACCGAGATACCTGTCAGTATCAGGAATATCCATGAAAGTTCGTTGGCTGCTTCCGGCATCAGATACATGGCGATACGGAAACATCCGTAACCTCCCAGTTTCATCAATACTCCGGCATGGAGCATAGATACAGCAGTCGGGGCGGATGCGTGACCGTCAGGACTCCATGTGTGGAACGGGAAAAGTGCGCCCAATACACCGAAACCGAGGAAAGTCAGCGGGAACCAAATGCATTGCTGTGCAAAAGGTATGTTGTGCAACTGTGCGATTTCGAGAAGGTTCATGGTCGTTGCTCCCGAACCGAAATAGATTCCGAGAATACCGGTCAGTAGGAAAGCAGAACCGCCCATTAGCATAAGGGTCAGCTTCATGGCTGCATATTCTTTACGTCCCGATCCCCATACACCAATCAACAGATACATCGGTATCAGTGCGATTTCGTAGAACATGAACATGGTGAATAAATCGACGGATATAAAGAATCCGAATACTCCCATAGACAATAGGGTGAACCAGAGGAAATATTCTTTCGTCAGCGGTTGCAGACGCCACGAAGCGAATGTACCGGTGAATACAATGACGGCGGACAATAACAACATGGCTACCGAAATACCGTCAACACCTACTGAATAGGATATGTGAAGAGGAGCATACCAAAGCATGTCTGCACGGAAAAGCATTTCTGCCGTGTTTCCGGCACTACGCTCTCCCAAATACAGGAATGTAAGTACGACGGAGGCAATCAGAAGTGCCGATGCGCCAGTAACCATAACCCCTCGGATGGCTTTGATTCCTCGTGCTGCCCAGAGTCCGGCCAGCATCAATAAGGGGATGAGTACGAATATTGATAAGAAATTCATATCGTTCTGTGCTTTATAAGATTAATAGTAGGATAAGTGCCAGCGCACCGCAAAGGAATACATACGCATATTGCTGTACCTGACCGCTTTGCAAACCACGGATCTCATCGCTTGTGGTATTGGTAGCCCATGCCAGGAAATCAAAGAATCCATCCACTACATGACGGTCGAACCATGCGATAGGAGTAGAGATGCAGCGGAAGATAATCTTATGCGTAATGAACTGGTATATGTCATCAATATAGAAACGGTTGTAAGCAGCCTTGTGCAATCCCTTGAACTGTTTTCCCAATGAATCGGCAACAGGCTGTTTGGCATTTTTGTACATCCAGGTCGCGATGGCAATAGAAATAATGGCGATAACCACACTTGTGACAGCTACCGACAGATCGAGATGAATGGAGTAAGACTCTCCGTTCGAACTGATGAAATGTCCGAAAGGAATAAAGCCGGCCCCACAGGTTACTACTGCCAAGAACATCAAAGGGAATGTCATAGCTAACGGACTTTCATGAGGCGTGTGGTGAGCGTGCAATTCTTTGTTTTCCTTGCCCCAAAAGATACCATAGTATAAACGGAACATATAGAAAGCAGTCATCGCGGCAATTACTGTCATCACCCAACCCATTGCAGGACTGTATTGGAAGCAGGCTGCCAGAATCTCATCTTTCGAGAAGAAACCCGAGAATGGAGGAATACCGGCAATAGCGAGACAGGCAATCAGGAATGTCCAGTGAGTGATTGGCATGTATTTGCGTAAACCTCCCATCGAGGACATTTCATTAGAATGTACAGCATGAATAATGCTACCTGCACCGAGGAAGAGCAATGCCTTAAACATCGCATGTGTGAAAAGATGGAACATGGAAGCCACGTATCCCAAACCTCCTTCGTGCGGATCCATGGAAGTACAGACCCCCAAAGCTACCATCATGAAACCAATCTGTGAAATGGTGGAGAACGCCAGAACGCGTTTAATATCTGATTGTACGCAAGCCACACTGGCAGCATAGAAGGCTGTAAATGCGCCTACCCAGGCAACCATGTGCAGCGTATTCGGTGCATAAGTAATGAACAGAGGGAACATACGTGCCACCAAATATACACCGGCAACGACCATGGTAGCCGCATGAATCAATGCGCTGACTGGAGTAGGGCCTTCCATTGCATCCGGCAACCAGATATGCAACGGGAACATGGCACTTTTACCGGCGCCACCGACAAACATCAGTCCGAGAGCCAGCGGAAGCATGGAAGCTCCACCGCTTATCAGGGATACCGTATCCGGTGTGAATCCGAATGTACCGCCATAATATCCATAAATCAGAATACCTATCAAGAAGCCTAAGTCGGCAAAGCGAGTCACAATAAACGCTTTCTTGGAAGCGGCGATGGCAGCCGGTTTTGTATAGTAGAAACCGATTAACAGATAAGAACTTACACCCACCAGTTCCCAGAAAAGGTACATCTGGAAGATGTTGGTCGCAACGACCAATCCCAGCATAGACATGGTAAACAGGGACAAGAAAGCGTAATAACGTTGAAAACCGACTTCACCCTTCATGTAACCGAAAGAGTAGATATGTACCATCAGTGACACTGTAGAGATGACGATCAACATCATTACTGATATAGGATCGAGCAGGATACCCAAATCGAAGTGTAAGGTCTCTGTGAAAGGAAGCCACGTGAAGTTGTAAGGTATCCGTGTGTCGAACGTTCCGTCTTCCAGTCGCGGAGCGGAGAAATATTGGAAAGCTGTAACGTAGGATAGTACTGCTACGGCTCCCAGTATCAGCGTACCGATTGTACCCGCTGTCCGGTGGGACATCCATTTACCTCCGATTCCCAATATGAGGAAGGAGAAGAAAGGAAGAAGGAGTATTAGAATTGTTAGTTCCATACAGTTTTATTTAATTACTTGAGTTATTTTTATTAATTCTTGGTCTCATAGCTTATAATCACTATACCCGGACCTTTCGTTTTGTTTCTTGGTATAAAGATATCACCACTTCAGCTCGTTCAAGTTGCGCACCTGGATGCTTCGGAGATTACGATAAATGTTAATCATGATGGCAATGGCTACTGCAGTTTCCGCAGCCGAGATGGCAATGGAAAAGAGTGCAAAGAAATAGCCTTCCATTCCTTCCGGAAAGAGGAAACGGTTGAATACGGCGAAGTTGATGTCCGTGGCATTCAGCATTAACTCTACAGAAATCAGGATAGCCAGTGTGTTGCGGCGGGTAAAAAATCCATAGATTCCTGCAAACATCATGATGGTAGAGACTACCAGATAATATTCCATGTGTATCATATTCGAATTTAATTTTGATAGTTAATACTTATTTATCTCTTACGTGCAATCATAATACCACCGATGATACAAGCCAGTAACAGGATACTGACTGCTTCGAAAGGCAATACATAACCGTATTTGTCACTACTTAACAAGGCGCTCCCGATAGCATGGATATTAATTTCTTGCGGAGCCAGATTGGCTGTCTGCATGAAATTATGCTTCAACGTGATAAACAGGATAATTGCTAAGCCGGTCACCATTGTAAATAGGCCGGCAAAAGCTTTACTTCGTTTCAATTTCTCCGCCCGGTCGCCTTCTCCACTGGTCAACAGGATGGAGAATACATAAAGAACGACGATACCACCGGCGTAAACCATTATCTGAACGGAACCCAGAAAGGTGTAACCCAGCAAAAAATAGATGCCGGCCGTGCCGAAGAGCACGAAGAGCAGGTAGGTGGCCGAGCGTACGATGCGTTGGGTAGTCACCGTCATGATGGACATCGCAATAATAAATGCTGCCAAAAAGTAGAATATTACTGTTTCAAGTGTTGATCCCATATTTAAACTTCTTTTTTCTTTTCTATAACTTTACTACCATCGTGATTCAATTTCAGGACAAGTTTCGTCCGGTCGAAAACTGCATGCTCAAAGTTTTGGTCGAACGTGATGGCATCGTGCGGGCAAGCATTGACGCAAAGCTGGCAGAACATACAGGCACCCAAGTCATATTCATAGGATGCCAGAATTTTCTTTTTCTTTCCATCTTCTGTTTCAACGGTTTTGCTTGTCACTTTGATTGTGTCATTCGGACAAGCCATTTGACACAGTCCGCAGGCTACGCAGTGATGTTCATTATTCTCATTGTGGGGCATACTCAGCGTACCACGGAAACGGTCGAACATTTTCAGCTCTTTCCGGTTTTCGGGATATTGTTCGGTCACTTTCTTACGGAAGTATACCTTGATGCTGGTTTTCATACCCGTTGTCAGTGTACTGATGCCATGCACCAGACTACCTAAGTACGTATATTTTCTATCTTTATATTCCATAATTTTCATTTATCAAAAGTGGAAGCCGAAAGCTACACAGCATGCCATTAATAATAGGTTTATCATAGAAATTGGGACCAGATACTTCCATTCCAGATTCAGAATCTGGTCGATACGCAAACGCGGGAAGGTCCATTTAATCCACATCAGAAGGAATACCACGAAAAATGCTTTAGCGAAGAACCAGATGAAGCCCGGAATATAATCCATTATAGCGTTGAAACCATCCAGCCCAACGATATGTAGCGGCATCCATCCTCCTAGAAAGATAGTGGCGGCAACACTAGCTACGATAAACAGATTCAAGTATTCTGCTAGATAGAAGAAACCGAATCCCATACCGGAATATTCTGTATGATACCCGGCTGTCAGCTCGCTCTCCGCTTCTGGAAGGTCGAACGGACCACGGTTACATTCTGCATTTCCGGCAATCAGATAGGTGATGAAAGCAATTATCGCAGGGATATGTCCCTTGAAGATGAACCAGCCGTTGGCTTGTCCTTCCACGATTTCAGAAAACTGCATGGTTCCCATCAACACGACCATTGTCATGATACTCATGCCAGCAGAAAGTTCATAACTGATGATCTGTGCACCACTTCGCATGGCACCGATCAAAGAGAATTTGTTGTTACTACCCCAACCGGCCAGCAAGATGCCGACAACTCCAATGCTGGAAGCTGCCAACAGGAAAAAAACGCCCACATTAAAGTTCAGAATCGCTGCACCTTTATTAAAAGGAATACAAGCGAAGGTCAGGAATGAAGCGATAATCACCATGAACGGAGCCAGATTGTAGAGGAAATGGTCCGCCCCCTTCGGCATGAAAATTTCCTTGGTCATCATTTTGAGCACGTCGCAGACCACTTGGATAGAACCCCATTTACCAACGCGGTTCGGACCAAGGCGACACTGGAAAAAGCCGCAGACCTTACGCTCCATGTAGATCAATATGATAGCCAGAATGGCATACAGTGCTACGAGGCACACACCGACAGCTACACATTCTATAAAGATCGCTAATCCCTCCGGCATAATGGAGAGCAGTAGCTCATGTATCCAGTTTGTTACTATACTAAAGTCGAACATATATTTTTTATGATTAGGTTTTAAGTATGAAGTATTTACTTGAATACTTGTTTTTTATCTATCAATATCCGGAACGACATAATCGATTGTTCCGCCAATGGCAATTAAGTCTGCAATCTTTGCTCCCCGGCAGATGGTGTCTATTGCGGCAACAAGCGGCAATCCTGTGGCACGGTAGTGCAGGCGATAAGGCATTTTGTCACCCTGGCTTTCAAGGAAGACTCCAAATTCACCACGGCTCCCTTCTACGGCAGCATAGTAACTACCTTCGGGAACACGGATGATAGGTTTCATCTTTTCTTGATGAGGCCCTTCGGGAATATTGTCTATTAATTGCTCGATGATGTTCAGACTTTCCATAATCTCATCCATACGCACCAGGTAACGGGCAAAGCAGTCACCTTCCGTATAAACAATTTCTTTGAAATCAACTTTGTCATACACACCGTAGGGCATTCGTTTACGTACGTCACACGCCCATCCTGAAGCACGGCCCGTACCTCCGGTGCAACCGAAAGAGATGGCATCCTCACGGCTTAATACACCGACGCCTTTCATACGGCTCTGTGCGATGATATTGCCCGTGAATATGTCATGATATTCGTGGATGATTCCTCTCATATAAGGAATGAACTCCTTCACCCGTTTGACGAAATTAGGATGAAGGTCTGCCTGTACACCGCCAATCGTATTGTAGTTCATAATCAGACGTCCACCACAAGTCTCTTCAAAAATATCGAGAATCTTCTCACGGTCACGGAATCCGTAGAAAAATGCCGTCAATGCTCCCAGGTCCATAGCAAGGCAAGAGTAGAATAGCAAGTGGGAGTCGATACGTTGTAATTCATCCATGATGGTACGGATGTATTGTACACGTTCGCTGACCTCAATGCCCATGGCCTTTTCAATACACATACACAATGCATGACGGTTTTGGTGTGCGCCCAGATAATCCAAACGGTCGGTTAAAGCCAATGTTTGGGGATAAGTAAGACTTTCATTCATCTTTTCGATTCCCCGGTGTATATAACCGCAATTTGCATCAATCTTACGAATAATTTCACCTTCCAAAGAAACACGGAAGCGCATTACACCATGAGTAGCAGGGTGTTGCGGGCCGATATTGACTATATATTCTTCTTCACCGAATAACTTCATCTCTTTGTTTTTGATGCTTCCGTCCGGGTTCAGCTCTATTTCTTGAGTCGTATCAAATGTCTCTTCATTAGTCATGCGCAACGGGTTATCTTTTTCAGGGTCATTATCTTTGCGCATCGGATAACCGACCCAATCATTACGCAGATAAAGACGACGCATATCAGGGTGACCGATGAAAGTGATACCATAAAAATCAAACACTTCACGTTCGTAGAAATCGGCAATTTTCCAAATGTCACTGACAGATGGAATTTCCGGCAGCCCACGGTTCGTTGTTGCAGTTTTCAGTGCTATCCGTTCGCCCGTAATGGTCGATTCCAGATGGTAGACTACGCCTAAACCACGGAGTTTTTCCGGAGCATCTTTCTCATCGGGCACTCCCCAGTCCATACCGGTGAGACTTTCAAGAAAGTCCATCTGCTTTTCATTTCGCAAGCGCAGCATCTCATCGTGTAACGCTGCAGGAGCTATAAATTGTATTTCTTGCATAAATCAAATTAAATTAAGAATGTGGAATCATTCTTCATCTTTTACATAATCCGGTTTCTTCTCTTTTCTGTTTACTCCACCAAAAAACTTTTCTATTTTCACTTTGCGTTGCAACTGCATCATGCCATAGTAGAATGCTTCGGGACGTGGCGGGCATCCGGGAATATATACATCTACCGGAAGTATCTTGTCCACTCCGTTCACCACATGGTAGGACTTCTTGAAAGGACCTCCGCTGACGGCGCATCCGCCTACGGCAATCACATACTTCGGATCGGGCATCTGGTCATAAAGTCGTTTCAGTACCGGAGCCATTTTATTGGTTATTGTTCCGCATACCATGATCATATCGGCCTGACGCGGGCTGGCACGTGCTACTTCAAACCCAAAGCGGGCCATGTCGTAACGCGCGGCACCCAGTGCCATAAATTCGATACCACAGCAACTGGTTGCGAATGTAAGCGGCCACAGTGAATTGCTGCGTCCCCAGTTGATAAAGTCGTCAAGTACTCCGAGAGCAACATTTGCTCCTCCTGCATTAAGTTCCTTGACCAACTTTTCCAATGATTCATTGTCGATAAACTCCTCATACGGAATAGATTTTATTTTTGGCTTTTTGGTTATTTCCATTCCAAAGCTCCTTTCCTCCAGGCATAAGCAAGACCCAGAACTAAAATGATAAAGAAAAAGAGAACACTCATAAGTCCCTGTGGTCCCATGTCATGCATAACTACCGCCCACGGAAACAGAAAAGCTGTTTCAACATCGAACATCAAAAATAGAATGGCAAACAGATAGTATCCTACACGGAACTGCATCCATGATTTACCACGTGTCGGTATACCACATTCATAAGCCTCAAACTTTTGCAGGTTGTATGAACGGGGAGAGATAGCACGCGAAAGGGCTATTACTACACCGACAAAAGCAAGTGCTGTCAGTAAAACAACAACTAAAAATGTAAAATTCATAATTCAATAGCTGTTTAGATTGAATATTATATAGAAATAAACAATTAGTTTGTTCGTCCTATGGAGAATAAAACCAACTGTAATAAATGGCCGGTAAAAAGTCTACTGTAGACTAAATGACAATCTTTCTCAACCCATATATATAATAGGAGATAGGATCGCAATAATATGTAGGCGAATGGGTTGAAATAGGATGAGGTGGATTGGGGTGCTTGTAATGGTCACAGAAATAAGCGATTAACGAAAACATGCTTTTATCTGTTGGAACATGTGCGACATCTGTATGACTCATGTCACAGGATTGAGTCATATAAAGACTATAAAGATGTTCCAAAGTATTCTGAAAGGGATGGTCCTGTGATACATAACACTTTTCTTGCCGGTAAGTCGGGTAGGAAACTTTGCATCTATTTTCCATTGTCCTGTTCGTTCCATAATGGATGAGCAAAGTCAGTACTAAAAGTAGTCCGAATTTTAAGCTTTGTTTCATCTTTCTCTTTTAAAGGCTGCAAATATAGAACTAATATTTATACTTTTTGCAAAGTCCGTATGGCAAAAAAGCTTTTTTAACTCGCTTTCTTTTAGATTCGTTTTTAGTCGATATGTTTTCACAAATACAATTTTGCTATCTGGTAGTCTTTCTACTTCATTTGTTAAAAGATGCAATAAAAAGAATGATTTATGCTCTTTTTTGCGAATTACACAAAGAAAATACATTTTTTTGCAGAGTAAGAAAGAACACATTATCATGAAACGCACACTTTGGTTTATATTTTTCCTTCTGAATTCCTTGTTTTGTCTTTATGCGGATAACGAGAATGATTCTTTGTTGAAGGTGTTGGACAAAGTGATTTCTGAACGTTTGGTATATACTCAGAAAAAAGAAGCGGATATAAAAGAATTAAAGAAAAAGAAGGCCGGTCTTCATTCGTTGGAGGATGTATATCATTTAAATAAAGAAATTATCCACCAGTATGAGACCTTTATCTGTGATTCGGCAGAACAATATATTCGTGAGAATATCGATATAGCAAAAGCACTCGGTAATAAAGAATATCTTTTGGAAGATCAACTCCGGTTGGCTTTTGTCTATTCCTTATCCGGTTTGTTTATTCAAGCTAATGATATTTTTAAGTCGATAAAATGTCCGGATTTACCCGATTATTTAAAAGCTTTGTATTGCTGGAATCGTATACGTTATTATGAAAATCTTATTAAATATACGGATGATGTACGATTTTCAAACGAATATATATCAGAAAAAGAAGCTTATCGGGATACGGTGATGAGCATCTTATTTGACCAGTCGGATGAATATAGAAAAGAAAAAGCGGTGAAGCTTCAAGATAAAGGGAGTACAAAAGAAGCTCTTCTGATTTTGACAGAGATATATCATAAAGAGGAGCCGTCCTCTCATGGATATGCTATGATGGCTATGGGGCTTGCCAGGGCTTATCGGTTGATCGGAAATTATGTATTGGAAGAAAGGTTTTTAATGCTGGCTGCTATGACAAATACAAAACTGGCTGTCAAAGAGAATGAAGCATTATTGACATTGGCCGTTAATTTGTATCATAAGGGAGATATAGACAGGGCTTATAATTATATAAAAGTTGCGTTGGATGATGCCATCTTCTATAATTCCCGTTTTAAGAATACGGTAATTGCCCGTATCCACCCGATTATTGAAAATACGTACTTGATCCGGTTGGAAAAACAAAAGCAGAACCTTCGTTTCTATATCTTTCTGACTAGCTTGTTTGTGGTAGCTCTTGCTATTACTCTGTATTTTACATATAAACAAACAAAGATTGTATCCCGGACTAAGCGGCATCTGAAAGCAATGAATGAGGAACTGGTCGAGCTGAATAAGAATCTCGACGAAGCTAATCTGATTAAAGAAAAGTATGTGGGGTATTTTATGAATCAGTGTGCTGTTTATATTAATAAACTCGATGAGTACAGGAAGAATGTGAACAGGAAAATCAAGACCGGACAGATTGATGAACTGTATAAATCATCTTCTCGTCCTTTTGAAAAGGAACTTGAAGGGCTTTATCAGAACTTTGATAAAGCGTTTCTCAAATTGTATCCTAACTTTGTGGAAGAGTTCAATTCTTTGTTGAAACCGGAGGAACGCTATAAATTGGAAAAAGACCAACTGAATACAGAATTACGCATATTTGCATTGATTCGACTAGGAATTACCGATGTTGGACAGATCGCTGTATTTTTACATTATTCTGTGCAGACCATTTATAATTATAAGAGTAAAGTGAAGAGAATGTCCACTTTTGATAGCAATATCTTTGAAGAAGAGGTAAAAAAACTTGGTTCTTTGTCTCAAAAATGATTCTATCCGGTTTACCAAAACTAAAAAATGATATTTGTTTAAGACGTTGATTATTATATATATACGTAAATAGTAGTCTCTAAAACGTTTACTTCCCCGCCTACTTCCACTAAGAAGTAGGCTTTTTTCATTTCTATATTTGCATCACAAGATTTTTGATAACTGAATACTAATCTAAAGAAATACACAACTATGAGTTTTTCAGAATTGTATCTTATTTATTATCCCAAGCTAGTTCGGTTTGCAAAAGAATTTGTGATGTCGGAAGAGGATGCGGAGAACATAACACAAGATGTGTTTACAGACTTATGGGAAAAGAGAGAATCAATGAAGCATATTGAGAATATGAATGCTTATCTTTTCAGGCTTGTAAGAAACAAATGTTTGGATTATTTAAAGCATAAAGTGTTTGAGCAAAAGTATGTCGAGAATGTGAAGGCTTCTTCTGAGATTGAGTTGAATCTGAATTTACAATCTTTGGATCGTTTTGATATATATGATATATCAGAAAGAGTTCAGATGGAGAAACTGATACAGGATGCTATCAATGGTTTGCCTAAAAGATGCCGCGACATATTTTTGTTAAGCCGCATGGAAGGATTGAAGTATAGGGAAATATCCGAGCGTTTGGGCATTTCGGTAAATACAGTGGAATGCCAGATGGGAATAGCACTCAAAAAGTTGAGAGCAAAACTGAGTGTAACGTTGGCTGCATAACTTTTTAATTAATTTATAGATGTTCTTTTAAGGGTATTTATTTAGATAATCGTTCTTTGATAAAAAGAACTGTGTATATGGAAAATTGTTTGAGTAAATATTTTGCAGATGAATTTACTCCCGATGAAAAAAAAGAATGTACTGATACCCGTTGATCGGATATCTCCGGAATATGAAAATAATAAAGAAGTTGTCCAAACATAAATGATATGACTTTATGCGTAGAATGGATCAACATAAAGATAAATAGGTTTAGGATACCATGAATAAATTTTATATCATATTACTGATTGTTTTCTATTATGCAAATGTTTATTCTCAACAAGCTTATTTCGTTGACGGGTATCATGGTGGGATATATGGACATTATCCGGTAAAGTGGAAAACTCAATTTATTGTGGATAAGCTGGTTATGCACCCGGACTGGCGGATTTGTATGGAGATAGAGCCCGAAACATGGGATACGGTCAGAGTGCAGACTCCGGAGGCTTATGTACGTTTTAAAGAGATGGCTACCAGTGACCAGGTCGAGTTTACGAATCCTACCTATGCACAGCCTTATTGCTATAATATCTCGGGAGAGAGCATCATAAGACAGTTTCAATATGGTATTGCTAAAATAAACAAACATTTTCCGGGGGTGGATTTTGTAACCTATTCAGTGGAAGAACCTTGTTTCACAAGCTGCTTGCCACAAATCCTTAAACAGTTCGGCTTTAAATATGCGATATTAAAATGTCCCAATACCTGTTGGGGAGGGTATACAGCTGCGCATGGCGGAGAATTGGTTAATTGGATAGGACCGGACGGGACTTCAATATTGACTGTTCCCAGGTATGCTTGTGAAAAACTAGAGCCGGGATCGACCTGGCAGACAACTGCTTGGAGAAATTCGGATGCTTATTTAAAAGATTGCCGTAACGCAGGTATCAAGCATCCCGTTGGTATGTGTTTTCAGGATGCGGGATGGAAAAACGGTCCATGGCTGGGAAGTGGAAGGGACACCCAAAATAACTCGATATATATGAGATGGAGAGATTATATTGAAAATATCTCCATCGGAAAAACGGATGATAACTGGTACTTTTCACAGGAAGATATACATGTGAATCTAATGTGGGGAAGCCAGGTCTTACAAAAAATTGCGCAAGAGGTACGTACTTCAGAAAATAGAATCCTCATGGCGGAGAAGATGTCTGTTATGGCTTATCTGGAGAATCAGTATATTTGCCGACAGGCGGACGTGGATGAGGCTTGGCGTACGCTGATGCTGGCACAACATCATGATTCGTGGATTGTGCCTTATAATAGACTGAATAGAAAAGGAACATGGGCTGATCAAATTAAGCGATGGACGGATAGTACCAATCATATTGCAGATGGAATTATAGAGGCGTCTATGCAAAGCTTTCATAAAAAGTCTATTCGGCAAAATAAGGCTTCGCAACAATATATACGTGTTTTTAATACATTAGGAGTAGGAAGAAAGGAAATTGTAAGTGTTCTTCTGCCTATGGAATCCGAAAGATCGGATTTAAGTATTTATGATTGGAAAGGTAAAAATATAGATTGTTTTGTAGAAAACGAAGGTAAAGGGATAAGATTATTTTTTGAGGCAGAGGTTCCTCCCTTTGGTTATTCCACGTATTGTATAAAAAAGAAGGGGGCTGTTAAGAAAGAGGCTTCAGAAGGTAGAAGATTCGTTTCGGAAGGTAATAAGGTAAGTAAACAGGAATACGTGCTTGAAAATGACATGTATAAAATTGCTTTTGACTTATCGAAGGGAGGAACCATAAAAAGTCTGATAGCTAAAAAAGAGGGGAATAAGGAATTTGCAGGTAAGATGGAGAAATATGCTTTGGGGGAGTTACGAGGCTTTTTTTATGAAGAAGGTAAATTTCGTTCTTCTATAGAGACTCCGGCCAAGTTGACAGTAGTAAGGAATAATGTATATGAGCAAAAAGTAAAGATAGAGGGCAAGATTGCTTCCCATCCGTTTACACAGATAATCACTCTTGACAAAGGAACGAGACGAATCGATTTTGATTTGACAGTTGATTGGAAACATAATGTAGGTATTGGTGAATATAAAGAGGAACGTTGGCGCGATAATCGTCGGGCCTATTGTGACGATCGATTTAAACTAAGTGTATTATTCCCGACTGATTTACATGCTCCCCGCATTTATAAAAATGCACCGTTTGATGTATGCGAAAGCAAACTGACCGATACTTTCTTTGGTACTTGGGATCAAATCAAACATAATATCATACTTCATTGGGTCGACTTGGCTGAACAGGAAGGTGACTATGCTCTGGCTTTATTATCAGACCATACTACTTCTTATTCTTATGGAGAGGACTATCCGCTGGGACTGACTGCTCAATATTCGGGTGGGGGACTTTGGGGACCTGATTATAAAATAACACATCCTTTGAGAATGAAGTATGCAATTATACCTCATCGTGGCAAATGGGACAAAGCGTCCATTGCGGCTGATAGCGATTGTTGGAATGAACCATTGCTGCATGCTTGCTATTCTGCGGCAAAACCGGAATCGAAATCATTTATTGATTTGCAGAATACCGGTTATCAAGTGAGTGCTCTTCAAATGAAAGATGGAAAGATACTATTGCGCCTGTTCAATTCCGAAGGGGACGAAAGATTACAAAAGGTTATGATTGATATGCCATTATCAGGTGTGGAGGAAGTTGACCTGAATGGACTACATATTGAAAGAAAGAAGATAAAAACACATGCAGGAAAATCGGAAATGATGATTTCAATGCCTCGGTTTGGTATAAAGACTTTCTTGCTTAGTTTGACTTAAAAAATATTATAATATTGTTATGTATAAAGCGACTGCTAATCTTTTAATTGTTTGCTTTTGGGGTTGGATGACAGGTTGTTCATCAACCGATACCGTATCGGAAGAATGGGTTCCGACTGATTATGTAAATCCGTTTATTGGTGCCAGTACCAGTGTAGGGGCTGCCGGTGTTTACCATGGATTAGGTAAAACTTTTCCCGGAGCCACAACTCCTTATGGTATGGTACAGGTCAGTCCTAATACAATAACGGGAGGTGATAATGGTTCCGGATACAGTGATGAACATAAGACCATTGAAGGATTTGCCTTTACTCAGATGAGCGGTGTGGGTTGGTTTGGTGATTTGGGTAATTTTCTTGTGATGCCTACAACTGGTGAATTATATAAAGTGGCAGGTAAAGAGAATAATGATAGTATAAAAGGATATCGTTCGGCTTATAACAAAGCCACTGAAACGGCTAAGGCAGGATATTATTCGGTAGAACTGACTGATTATCAAATCAAAGTAGAAAGTAGCGCGACACCACATTGTGGAGTTTTACATTTCACTTATCCTTCTAGTGATCAATCGCGTATTCAGATTGATTTAGCCCGTAGAGTAGGGGGAACATCTACTTCCCAGTATATTAAAATTGTAGATGATTACACCATTCAAGGATGGATGAAGTGTACGCCTGACGGTGGTGGATGGGGGAATGGTGAAGGTAGAGCCGATTATACCGTTTATTATTATGCCCAATTTAGCAAACCTTTGACAAATTATGGCTTTTGGAGTGCGGATATTCCAGAACATTGGGTTCGGAAACGTGATGAAGTAGTGAGTATTCCTTATTTGACTCGTGTATCACAAGCTCCGGTTATAAAAGACCAGAAAGAACTGACGGGTAAACATTTGGGCTTTTTTACTGAATTCCCAACGAAGAAGGGAGAGAGTGTAGAGATGAAAGTTGGTATCTCTTTTGTTGATATGGAGGGTGCTGCAAATAATTTTAAACAAGAGATAGCCTCTAAAAACTTTGAACAAGTAAAGCAGGAAGCTACCGAATTATGGAATCGAGAACTTAATCGTGTTCGGATATCCGGTGGTACGGATGATGAAAAAACGATATTCTATACTGCTATGTATCATACGATGATTGATCCTCGTATCTATACAGATGTAGACGGACGTTATATCGGTGGCGATTATAAAATCCATACGGCTGACAGCACCTTTACAAAACGTACGATATTCAGCGGATGGGATGTATTCCGCAGTCAATTTCCTTTGCAGACAATTATTAATCCGCGTTTAGTGAGTGATGAGCTGAACTCATTGATTACTATGGCAGATCAGAGTGGACGCGAATACTATGAACGTTGGGAATTCTTAAATTCTTATTCCGGCTGTATGTTAGGAAATCCCGCTTTGTCCGTTTTGGCAGATGCTTATATCAAGGGGATTCGTACGTATGATGCAGAGAAAGCGTATCGTTATGCCGTTAACACATCCCATCGTTTGGGTAATGATTCATTGGGGTATTCTCCGGAGCCATTGAGTATTTCAACCACTTTGGAATATGCTTATACTGATTGGTGTATATCTCAATTAGCGAAGGCTATGGGAAAAGAAGATGATGCCAAATGTTTTTATGAAAAGGGACAAGCATATCATGCCATTTTTGATAAAGAAAAGGGGTGGTTCCGTCCTCGTAAGGCAGATGGTACCTGGGTGGAGTGGCCGGAAAATGCGCGTCTTAAAGAATGGTATGGTTGTATCGAAGCAAATTCTTATCAGCAAGGTTGGTTTGTACCTCACGATGTGCCGGGAATAGTGAACTTGATGGGTGGCAGGGAGAAAGTGATTGCAGATTTAGCAGACTTCTTTAGTAAAACTCCTTCTAATATGCTGTGGAATGAATATTATAACCATGCGAATGAACCTGTGCACTTCGTTCCTTTTTTGTTCAATCACCTTGCAGTTCCCTGGTATACTCAAAAATGGACACGTTATATATGTGAAAAGGCTTATGCAAATAAAGTAGAGGGGATTGTTGGCAACGAAGACGTAGGCCAGATGTCGGCATGGTACGTGTTGGCTGCTTCCGGTATTCATCCTTCCTGTCCGGGGAATACACGTATGGAGATTACAAGTCCGGTCTTTGATAAAGTAGAGTTCAGTCTTGATCCTCATTATTATACCGGAAAGAAATTCACGGTGATAGCTCATAATAACAGTATAAATAACGTCTATATACAAAAGGCCTTGTTGAATGGTCGGGAATACAATAAATGTTACCTTGATTTTGCGGACATTGCAGCCGGAGGTACATTAGAACTGTTTATGGGCGATCAACCGAATGTTGAGTGGGGGATCTGATTAATAACAGACTTGTAAACTAATTGTTACTTTAAAATATTGATAATATGATAAATAGACTTGGACTTTTCATTGTATTGGTCATATTTATTCTTATTCAGACAGGCTGCGCCGGGCAGAGTAGTAGAATGTCTTTAAATAGCTCTAATCCTCAGGTTATCTGGGAAGTGAAACCTCAAGCAGATTTGGAGAATATAACCGGAGAGCAGATATCTACTCCGGAATTTGAAATGTCCGGTTATGTAAAAGGGGTTGTACCCGGAACTGTTTTTACTGCTTACGTTGAGGCAGGAATTGTTCCTGATCCCAATTATGCCGATAATATTTATAAAGTAGACGAAACGTTTTATAACCGTCCTTTCTGGTATCGTACGGAATTCGAACTCCCGTCTTCTTATTCGGAGGGGAAGCGTGTATGGCTTCATTTCGATAATACGAACCGCTTTGCCGATTTCTATTTTAATGGTGAGAAGATATCAGGAACAAAAACATCTACTAAGGATGTGAGTGGTCACATGTTACGCTCGAAGTTTGATGTGACCAATCTGATAAAGAAGTCAGGTAAGAATGTGATTGCCGTTTTAATTACCGATCCCGACCAGAAAAAGACGCGTAAGGCTAAAGACCCGTATGGAGTTGCGTGTAGTCCCAGTTATCTGGCTGGTGCGGGATGGGACTGGATGCCATACGTGCCGGGCCGTTTGGCGGGTATCACCGGGAATGCTTATCTTGTGATAACAGGAGATGTAGTAATGGAAGATCCTTGGGTACGTTCAGAGTTGCCGACCTTGCAGAAAGCGGAGCTTTCTGTTTCGACAGATATTAGAAATGCTTCTTCTTCCTCTAAAGAAGTCGTTGTGTCCGGAGTGATTCAGCCGGGAAATATATCTTTCTCTAAAAACATTCGGGTGGAAGGGGGAACAACTACCCGACTATCTATAAACAAAGATGACATGGCTCAACTGGTTCTTGAAAAGCCGAAACTTTGGTGGCCGAACGGATATGGTGATCCCAATCTTTATACTTGTAAGCTGACTTGTTCTGTAGATGGAAAAGTATCGGATGTAAAAGAAATGACCTTCGGTATCAAGAAGTATGAGTATAAAATGATTGATAATGTAGTGGGATATCCTGTCTTGACATTCTTTATCAACGGACAGAAAATTTATCTGAAAGGGGGAAACTGGGGAATGAGCGAATATTTGCTTCGTTGCCAGGGCAGAGAGTATGAAACGAAAATCAGACTTCATAAAGAGATGAATTACAATATGATCCGTCTATGGACCGGCTGTGTTACTGATGATGAGTTTTATGATTATTGTGATAAATATGGAATAATGGTATGGAATGATTTCTGGTTATACGTAGCATACAATGACGTAGCTCAACCGGAAGCATTTAAGGCGAATGCCCTTGATAAAGTCAGACGTCTCAGAAACCATCCTTCCATTGCTATCTGGTGTGGAGCTAATGAAACGCATCCGGCACCTGACTTGGATAATTACCTGCGTGAAATGATTGCGAAAGAGGACAATAATGACCGTATGTATAAGTCTTGCTCCAATCAGGACGGGTTGTCCGGAAGTGGTTGGTGGGGAAATCAGCCACCAAGACATCATTTTGAAACTTCAGGTAGTAATCTGGCATTTAATACACCGGCTTATCCTTATGGCATTGATCACGGTTACGGTATGCGTACAGAAATAGGAACTGCCACTTTCCCGACATTTGAAAGTATCAAAGAGTTTATCCCGCAAAAAGACTGGTGGCCTCTGCCTACTGATGAGCAGTTGAAGAATGATGATGATAATGTATGGAATAGACATTTCTTCGGTAAGGAAGCATCTAATGCCAATCCGGTTCATTACAAGCATTCAGTGAACGCACAGTATGGGGAATCATCCGGGCTGGAGGAATTCTGCGAGAAGGCACAAATGCTGAATATCGAAGTGATGAAAGGTATGTATGAGGCTTGGAACGATAAGATGTGGAATGATGCTGCCGGACTTTTGATCTGGATGAGTCATCCGGCTTATCCCTCGTTTGTATGGCAGACTTATGACTATTATTACGATCCTACAGGTGCTTATTGGGGAGCAAAAAAGGCTTGCGAACCTTTACATATTCAATGGAATGCGTCCAATAACAGCATAAAAGTAATAAATACTACTGCAAAGGACTTGAAGGGTGCAATAGCTAAAGCTACCATTTACGATCTGAATGGAAAAGAAGTATCGGTATATGGACAGACAAAACGGGTCAATGTGGCAGCCAGCAACATTGCAGAAGCATTTTCCTTGAACTTTCACCCCCTCGAAATTGCTGGGGAGAAATCAAAAGAGATAGAAGAACTGACTCCGCTTCATTTTATCAAACTCGAACTGACAGATGCCAAAGGTAGTCTAATCTCAGAAAACTTTTATTGGCGGAATGGTGTGAGAGAGCTTGACTATACATTGCTGAATACACTTCCGGAAGCTGTTTTGTCTTGTCGATTGGTCGATAAATCGATGTCTGGCGGAACGATGACGATAGCTGTAAAGAACAATTCCGGGACTGTGGCTTTTGCTAATCGGGTGAGGCTTGTTAATAAGGTTACGCAAAAAAGAATACTTCCAATTATCATGTCCGACAATTATGTGACGTTGATGCCGGGTGAAGAAAAGATTATCACTATGGAAGCGACTCCCGAACTGTTGAAAGGAGGCGTAAGTGTATTGATAAAACAGTATGGGAAAGCAGAGAAGAATAAGCTGGATATAGCAGACTGATTGTTATACGGTTATCTTTATGGTTTGAGCAAAATCAATAAAGCTGTCACTCATAAAGTGAGGCTGACAAGAGTGGAGTAATAATAGAAAAATGAATAGTATGAAACGGTTACTATGTTGGGTTTGTTGTTTCTGTTGGCTGTCTGTGATAGCGTATGGAAGTAAGAAAACATCATCCTTTTATTTGTCAGAGTTGAAATGTGAAAATCTGATTGATCCTTTGGGAATTGATAATGTGACTCCTCACTTTAGTTGGAAATTGAAGGGAGACGACTGGAAAGGCGGGCAAACTTATTATGAAATACAGGTCGCTTCGGACAGTATTCTGTTGATACAGGATAAGGCAGATTTGTGGAACACCGGAAAAATTAAATCCGATGCTTCTGTGATGGTACCTTATCAGGGGAAGGCTTTAACTTCCCGTTCTTTGTGTTATTGGCGGGTACGTGTCTGGGATGCTAAAAAACAAGTCTCATCATGGAGTCCTGTTGCCCGTTTGGGAGTTGGCATCTTGGATCAGTCACAGATGCAGGGAGAATATATAGGGGCTTCTGTTGAAGGGGGCAAGATTTGTGCTCCTATTCTTCGCAAAAAAGTAAAATTGACTCAAGGGGAGACTTCTTTCCTGCATGTAAATACGTTGGGGTATCACGAAATTTATGTCAATGGGAAAAAAGTAGGGGAAGATGTTCTTACTCCTGCCGTATCACATTTATCTAAACGTTCACTGATTGTTACTTATGATATTACTCCTTATTTGAGAGAAGGAGAAAATGATTTGCTTATCTGGCTGGGGCAAGGTTGGTATAAAACGACTACTTTCGGAGCAGCTTATGAAGGTCCGTTGGTAAAGGCAGAACTGGATGTGTTGAGAAACGGTAAATGGGAAGTGGTGACGAAGACAGACGGTTCATGGAACGGACGTGAAAGTGGCTATTCGGATACAGGTACTTGGCGTGCTTTGCAGTTTGGCGGCGAGAGGGTGGATGGAAGGATTCTTCCGCGAGATCTTTCAACACAGGCTTTAGATAAAATGAAATGGACTCCTGTTGTGACAGTGAGTGTTCCCGATCATATCGCTTCCCCTCAAATGTGTGAGGTAAACAAGATACATCAGATCTTGCAGGCTGTTTCTGTAAAGAAGCTAGGTGAAGGTACATGGCTGGTAGATATGGGAAAGGTTCAGACCGGATGGTTTGAGATGCAAATGCCGATATTGCCGGCAGGTCATGAAGTTATCATGGAATATAGTGATAATCTGACGAAAGACGGTGAATTTGACAAGCAAGGTGAAAGTGATATTTATATATCTGGTGGTAAACAAGGAGAATACTTCAGAAATAAATTCAATCATCACGCCTTCCGGTATGTGCGCATCTCTAATCTTCCGCAAAAGCCGGCAGCAGAAGGAATGAAGTCTCTGCAAATTTATGGAGATTACAAACAGAGTGCTACTTTTGAATGTTCGGATGCCGATTTGAATGCGATTCACCAAATGATTCAGTACACGATGAAATGTCTGACTTTTTGTGGATATATGGTAGACTGTCCGCACTTGGAACGTGCCGGATATGGTGGTGACGGAAACTCCTCAACGATGTCTTTGCAAACGATGTACGATGTATCTCCAACTTTTGCCAACTGGGTACAAACATGGGGAGACTCTATGCGTGAAGGAGGAAGTTTGCCGCATGTTGGTCCTAATCCGGGTGCCGGTGGCGGCGGTCCGTATTGGTGCGGATTCTTTGTACAGGCTCCGTGGAGAACGTATGTCAACTACAATGATCCGCGACTGATTGAGAAATATTATTCTCAAATGAAAGAGTGGTTTAAGTATGTTGATAAGTATACGGTAGATGGTTTGCTGAAACGTTGGCCCGATACTAAATATCGTGACTGGTATTTGGGTGACTGGCTGGCACCTATGGGGGTAGATGCTGGCAATCAGGCTTCTGTGGATTTGGTAAGTAACTGTTTTATCAGCGAATGCTTGGGTACTATGTATAAGACAGCCTTAACATTAGGGAAAAAAGAAGAGGCGGAAGAGTTTGCCGTCCGTAGAGAAAAACTCAACAAGTTGATTCATCAGACATTTTATCGTGCGGATGAAGGAATCTATTCTACCGGTTCGCAACTGGATATGTGCTATCCTATGTTGGTAGGTGTTGTTCCCGATTCTTTGTACAATAAAGTGAAAGAGAATGTCGTTACGATGACCGAAGAAAAGCATAAAGGACATATTGCTGTTGGTCTGGTTGGAGTACCTATTTTGACAGAATGGGCTGTTCGGAATAAGCAAGTGGATTTCTTCTATCAAATGATGAAGAAACGTGATTATCCCGGATATCTGTATATGATCGATCATGGTGCGACAGCGACTTGGGAATATTGGAGCGGAGAACGAAGTCGTGTGCACAATTGTTACAATGGAATTGGTACTTGGTTTTATCAGGCTGTAGGAGGAATACGCCTTGATGAGGCTAAACCTGGATATCGTCACTTCTATGTTGATCCTCAAATTCCAAACGGGGTCACCTGGGCTAAAACCACGAAAGAGTCACCTTATGGTACTATTATCGTCAATTGGGAATTGAAAAATAGTCAACTGAATCTTCAAGTTTCAGTCCCTTCCGGAACTGCTGCCACTATTTGCATACCCGATGCTGCTGTTTCGTGCGGGATGAATGGGAAGAAAGTGAATATTAAAAAGCGGACTGTCGATGTAGAAGCAGGGCATTATGATTTTCTATTTCATTTGGAATAGATATGGGTTAGGTTTGTTGATTGGTTGTATAGTCTTGATAAAAGCCAAGACTTACTACATCGTCTTGACCCTGTGATAATTTTCACCTCTCCATTATTTCGTCTATCAATCTTTAGATAAAAATACATTGACTCGGCATTTGTTTAATACCCTTATTAATTATCCCCGAATATTGTTTAGTGATGTATTCGTAAAGTTGCTGTGCCACAGTTTTTTCTAATGCAACGATTTATTTCAGTGTTAGGGATTAAGCCTAACACTGAAATAAATCGAAGACTATGGGAAGAGGGAATTAAATTGGCAGCTATTGCCGCATAAATGTTAATTGAATATTTAACGAACTATTGCTATCAGGAAGATAGCCTCACAATAAAGTTTGAAAAGCACAAAACATCTGCCATCTGCAACAAAATCATTCTAAATCGATGAATACAAACAACTTATACTGTTGCAGATACCTGTTGCAGATGGTTGCAGATAAAGTTATCTGCAACATACCATTCAAATACCGGATTAGTACAGTTTACTACTCACTACGTACTATGTGTTCATGTTTCAAGATGTTTCAATAGCTTGAAACACTTTGTTCCAAGGCGCTGAACACTTTGTTCCAAGGCACGAAAACACTTTGTTTCAATGCGCTGAACACTTTGTTTCAAGGCACGAAAACACTTTGTTTTGACTCTCATAAGCTAAAACAAATGTGTTGCAGATACCTGACCTGCAACATATCTGCAACAGGTATCTGCAACACTATAAGCCATTATATTTCAGCTGGATACAACGAGATTGTTGCAGATGGCAGATAATTATCATTTATATTCTTCTGTATAGGAATCGAATGCATGTTCTTCCGTTATTCCGTTCTGACGGAAAATTCTACGAATATATTCCTGTTGTCCAGAAGACAAATATTTCTCTTTACGGTAAAAGCGGTAATACATCCCGCGTTCGAAATAGCCAAGCATTTGATTTTTAGTTGTTCCGTATCTATTCGATAGCTTTGGGAAAGGACAAATAGCTTTTGGGATGATAAAAATAGAAGTATTGCATAAAGGTCGCGTTTATAAATCATCTGTTGATATAGCTAAAGGCATTACAATAAACCTATGAAAGGATGTCATTTTCGCTACTTATAAATGATAATAGGTAAAAAAGTATTGTGTTTTTTTAGTGGTGTGTATCTTATCAATCGTCTCATTGTAAACTTAAGTCACGAATTGGTCTCAGTTTATTAGCTTTAATTCGTTTAGTTTCTGTTTGTTTGATTTGTTTAATTTAAATTTATATGTTTTACTATGAAGTTGTATGTAAAATCACTGTTGCTGCTCCTTCTTCTAGGAACCGCTGTATCTTGTAACGACAGTTTCCTTGATCAGACCCAGATCTCGAACTTGAATCGTGAGACAGTTTTTGCAGATAGCACGTATACTGCTAATTTCCTGACCGGGATTTATGTTGACATTGGGTTCGATATTAACTTCAACCGTTGGTCGTACTTGTTGGCTAATGGCGGTGGTCTGCAAAGTGCTTGCGATGAAGCTGAATTTTATCCTTCGTCTACTATTTGGACAAATATGATGTTTGCCACTGGTACGGTAAATCCTGTAACAGTCAGTGGTGATGCATGGGAGAAATGCTACACAAACATTCGTCGTTGCAATGTGTTTCTTGCCAATGCCGATCGATCTCCTATGATAGCTAGCAGGAAAGCTCAATACAAAGCTGAAGCACTTTTTCTCCGTGCGTGGTACTACTTTATTTTGATGAAACATTATGGTGGTGTACCTATTATAGGCGACAATGTATACGACGCTACTTCAGAGATGAAAACCACTCGTAATACGTGGGCCGAATGTGTGGAATATGTTACTCATCAGTGTGATTCTATTGTTTCGTTGAATGTACTTCCTGTTCGGCGGACTGGTAATGAGAATGGTCGTGCTACGTCAGCTGCTGCATTGGGGCTTAAAGCACGTGTTTGTCTTTATGCGGCCAGTCCGTTATTTAATGGTAGTGACTTTGCGCCGGCTGAAACTAAAGAATTGGTCAGTTATCCTTCTTATGATAAAGAACGTTGGAAAACGGCAATGGAAGCAGCGCGTGCGGTTATTAATTTAGGGGCATATAAACTCTTTATTCGAAGTACAGACTTAAATGGAGCCAGTGAACCCGGTTTCGGGTTTTATGTTTTGTTCCAAGCTGGTGATACCAAAAATGCGCAGTTGGTTGATGATGACGGTCAACAGCATGACGGTGCTTTTGCAGGCAATATTCTTGATCGGAAATATCCTCGTGAAAGCGGACATGAAGCTGCTTATTATCCACCCAGTGGTAGTTATTCAGGCACACGTCATGGGGGGTATATCTATAAAGATCTGGCTGATGCCTTTCCGATGATTGATGGCAGACCTATTAATGAAAGTAACTATACATTCGATCCGTTACATCCGGCAGACAATCGTGATCCACGCTTTAAGAATACTGTAATTTATGATGGTGCGTTGGTTCCTGCAGATGATTACTATGGTGCAACCAATACGGTTAATACATGGATTGGCGTAGGACAAACAAGTGATGCTGTATATCAAGGCACTGCTACTGGTTTCTATGTACGTAAAGGATGCGACCGTTTGTGTAAAGGCAATACGTGGAACCCCAGTCGCCATAACGATCCATTGATACGTTACGCTGATATTTTGCTAATGTATGCCGAAGCTGCTAACGAATATTACGGTCCCGATTATGAGGAAACTATAGGCGGACAACAACTTGGTTGCTATCCTATATTAAAATTGATTCGGAAACGGGCAGGTATTGAGCCTGGCGATGGATGGTACGGACTTGAACGTAACATGGACCAGAAGAAAATGCGTGAAGCTATTCAGAAAGAACGTCGTATTGAATTTGCTTTCGAGGGACAACGTTTCTTCGATGTACGTCGCTGGATGATTGCTCCGACAACAGAAAGCAAAACCATGCACGGTATCGAAATTTCACGGGCTGCCGATGGAACAAAAACTTGGAGAGAGTTTGATGTTCGTACTCATGTATGGCGTCCGGCTATGTATTTCTTCCCTATTCCCTATAATGAGATAGTGAAGTCTGAAGGGCTGATACAAAATCCTTATTATAATTAATACCTCGTGAATAAAAGACTAAAGATATGAAACAACGAATATACTTAACTGCAGTGGTCTTATTAACCATGTTATGGATGGTTTCGTGTGATACGTTCTCTGCATCTTCAGATCCGGATAAGAATATGGAACAAGAAAAAGATGTATCAGGCACGTGGCAACTTATTACTGTGAGCCGTAATGGAAATGATATAACTGATGCCATGGACTTCAGTCAATTCAAACTTCATCTGAAAAAAGACGGTAATTATACCATTGAGAATTATTTACCGTTTGTGGTACGCCATGACGGAAAGTGGAAAGTAGACGATGTTTATTTCCCATTCCGTATCTACTTTACAGAGGAAGGATCTACAGATCAGGCTAGTACAGAGATACTGTTCCCTATCACTAATGGCGAACGTAATATTATCATTACTCATAGTCCGGGTTGTGTAATGAATAGTTACACGTATGTATTCAAAAAAATATCCGAAAATTAAAAAATGCAGAACGTTTTATGAAAAAGAAAATAACCGGTTTACTTCGACGTAAACGACATATCGTAGCATTATCTACTCTGTTAGTGGCCTTTATTGTAACAGGGTGTCTTTTTATAGACTCTGTTGATATCACTCAAGAAGTGGATGGACAATTAGTAGACTATGCCAAAGCAGGTACTGTAGCGACTTTTAAAATTAATGGACATATTGATGTAGCGGGGGATCCTCGTAATGATAAAAGATTTGTTGTCGGATTTTGTGCCCCCAAGAGTTGGAACTTGGCACAAAATGCCAAAGTTACCTATATAGAAGACACTTTTGAGCCAAATGCCGGTGAGCAAGAAATGACATTTATCCCCTTAACCGAACAACCGTCCAATAAGCCCGGACAATCGTGGTCGGCTGCTCTCATGCAAGAGTATGGTAATGGGACGAATATTCTTGAAGATATGGAATGGGCTGCCTATTGGACAAAGCCATATAATGGCATTGCGGGGCATATTGAATTTACAATCTATATCCGTGTGCCGGTAGGGACAAAAAATCTACGTTTCAAACCGGGATTCTTTATTAACAGTACTGATGATAATTTCAGCAGTAGTAGTGACGCAAAGAAATACCAAGAAGGTGGATGTTTTGAAGTGTTAGAAGGCGAAGGACTTGTGACCGACTTCTGTAGCGAGCATTTCAATAAAACAACTCCTTTGACAGCATTACAAAACGATTTTATCACCTTTAGTTTTGTTGGAGGTATGGGCGATAATACACTCAAAGATGTCGCTGGTGGCATCTATTTTGAAGCGACTGCGATAGGTAGTAACGGACATCGCTATACCGTGAATGAGAAAAGTGATAAGACGTTGATGAAACCCGAAAATCAATATATTGAAACCTACAACATTACGTTATGGCCGGAGGGTTTCTTTAATATTCCGGAGGGGACAGAAATAACTGCTATTGAATATGCTTTTACTAATGCTGATGGATCTATCTCTATAACACAGTCCGACGATGACTTTGTGATGTTAGGTACTCCTCTTCCGGCACAGAAAGTACCGTTTACGTATACGTTCTATTGCGAGTGATAACCTTATATTCTACTAGATAATGAAACAGAATATGTATAAAATGATAACGACGAGCTTGCTATGTATGGCTACCGTCGTGCTAAAGGCTCAAGATACGCTGGTAGATAGTGTTAGTGCAAAAAGTTTTAATTTGGGCTCAACTTCCACTGTTTATACCAATGATCTGACAAAGTATCAGTCGGCCACTATCCTTACCGGATTACAAGGTCGTTTAAAGGGACTTAATGTGTCACCCTTTCGTGGTATGATGTTGTTACGCACCGATGTCAATACTTCAGATGATATAGTAGGCGCTATTCCTAACGTAGGTGGAGGTATTTACGGAGATAATTCGGAGTTTTTGATTTCTGCGCGTGGACAATCACCGGTGGCTATCGTGGACGGTGTAGAACGTGATATTTATTCTTTAGATCCCGAAGCCATAGAGTCAGTTACTATACAGAAAGACGCACTTTCAAACATGTTTTTGGGAATGCGCAGTTCTCGTGGTACATTAATCATTACTACTAAGAATCCAGATCCGCAAGGTGGCTTCCATTTGTCCCTTACCGGTAAGTTTGGTATATCCAGTGCATTGAAATCGGGACCGGATCCTCTTTCGTCTTATCAATACGCTTACTTGCTGAATGAGGCTTTGCTTAATGATGGAAAGAATGTCCTGTATAACTATGAGGACTTCAAGTCCTATCGCGATGGAACATCTCCGTTCTTACACCCTGATGTAAACTGGAAAGATGCAATCATGAAAAATTCCACTACTTCGCAAGCCTATAATTTGAATGTAATGGGAGGTGGACGAGTCGCTCAATATTTTGTAAGTTTAGGATATTATACCGAGAATGGATTATTTAAGACGAGTGATGAGAATAGTTATAACACCAATTTCAAATATAATCGTTACCTGATTTCTTCGAAAGTGAACATTAATGTAACCGATGAATTTAAGGTAAATATGAGTCTGTTGGGGCGTGTGGAGGAAGGAACGCAGCCCGGAGGAATTTCCGGCACAGGCTATAGTGATCTTTTAAATAATATATGGCAGACGCCTAATAATGCCTATCCTATTTTTAATCCTGACGGCAGTTATGGTGGTAATGCATCATATACGCAAAATCTATATGCTCAAACTGTCGGTTCCGGTTATATTTCAAGTAATACCCGTGACGTAGTGGGAACGATTCATTTGAACTATGATTTCAATAAGTTGGTAAAAGGACTCTCTGTAGGAGCAATTGGGAATATTTCCGCTCAAGTACGTAATGCTATTGAACGTACCAAACAAGCACAGGTATTTCAATACGACATATCGGAGAGTGGTAGTGAAGTCTATTCAATGTATGGAACTGTTGAACCGCAAAGTAACAAATATCGTTCGGTTTCAACCTATCAATATATGTATGGAAAATTGTATATAGATTGGGTACGTAAGTTTGGTAAGCACGGTGTGAAGGCTTCACTCTTTGGGGATACACGTTCTATACTGAATAACTTTGATTTGCCGATGATACCATCAAATATAGGTCAAAAGATTGAATACAATTGGGGCAATAAGTATTTTGCTCAAGCAGCTATAACCGAAAGTTATTATAATCGATATGCTGAAGGAAAGCGTTGGGGAACGTTTTGGGCAATTGGTCTTGGTTGGGACATCAGTAAAGAAAAATTTATGGAACAAGCTGAATGGATTGATCAACTCAAGCTTCGTGCTACATACGGTCATACAGGAAATGGTATTGATAATGCCGGTTACTATGGTTACATGAAACTATACGTTGAAGATGGCGGCTTTTGGTATTTTAATGGTACTTCCGGATCCAATGGAGGTTCGGTTTCAGAAGTAATGCCTTTAGCGAACTCTCTGCTTACATGGGAGAAAGGGAAAAAATTTAATGTTGGAGTCGATGTAGCTTTGTTGAGGAATCGTTTGACATTCTCAGCTGATTATTACAACGACAATTATTATGATATGCTTCAATCACGTGGAAAGAGTATTGCACTGATAGGTAGTACATATCCATCGGAGAATATTGGTAAGGCACGCTATTCAGGATTAGAGTTAGACTTAAGTTGGAGACATCATATTGGTAAGGTTAATTATTACGCATCTGCTAACTGGAGTGTGGAACAAACTAAACGAATCTTCATGGATGAGCAATATGTACCTTATGATTATATGCGAATGACTGGTCAACCTATTGGTACTATTTATGGATTGGTCGCTGATGGATTCCTAAGTGCTGAAGACATAGCCAATGGTTATCCTGTGATGAATGGATTTGATAATATCCAAGCAGGTGACGTGAAATATATCGATATGAATCATGATGGAGAAATTAATGAATTCGACCGTACAGTGATTGGCGGTGATAAACCTGCATGTTACTTTGGGGTTAATTTGGGGGTGGAATGGAAAGGCTTGGAAGTGTCGGCTTTTATACAAGGAGCTTACAACCTCGATCTCTACAATAGTGATCGAACTTTACTTGAAGGATTTCAGGTACGCGGACAAAGCTTTGGACAAGCCTATACGAATTTATTGGGTCGTTGGACACCTGAAACAGCTGAAACTGCTACATATCCGCGACTGACAGCTGGAGGAAATTTGTATAACTATGGAAACAACTGGAATTCGTCGCTTTTCATTCAGAATGGAAATTATATCCGACTTAAAAATGCTGTAGTTTCGTATAAGCTACCAGAGAAATTTTGTCGTAATTGTTTGGGTGGACTTCGTGTGAAGATATTTGTAGAAGGACAAAACCTACTTACATGGGCCGGCACAAAGTTGCAGGATCCTGAAGTGACCTTCACTAGTTATCCATTGCAACGTACCATCACAACCGGAATCAATCTTAATTTCTAAAAAAACTATAAATATGAAGCAAAATAGATATGGTGCATGGGCTATTGGGGCATGGATGCTGCTTCTGACAGCTGTATCATGTACAGATAGTTATGAAAGTACACCGGTGAACATGTTTACGGAAGACTATCTTTTTTCGAGAACTGATTCGAACGGTGTTGTTGTCCGTAAGTTTCTCAATCGCATCTATTGGCATATGCGTAACGGACACAATGGTGTTGGCGGGGATTATTTAGATGCGGCTTCTGATGATGCGCTTTCGATTAATTCTGGAGATCCGGATGTTTATAAATTGGCTGTAGGTCGCTATAGTGCATCTTCTACTATACCTTCGGACATGATTTGGACAGAACCTTACCAAGTAATTCGCCGAATAAATATTTTGTTAAATGGCATTGACGTGGTGCCTTTCAATACTACTTATATGGACGCTCTTGGGAATACACGTCCGCTTAATGTTTCAATGAAAGCTGAGGCTCGCTTTCTGCGTGCATACTTCTATTTCGAACTCATGAAGCGATATGGAGGGATCCCCATAATTGGCGATAAAGTGTATGAGTTGAATGAAAACATTGAATTGCCGCGTAGCACTTTTGAACAGACTGTGAAATATATTGTAAGTGAACTGGATGCCATTAAAGACGACCTTCGTTCACTACCACTGCCTGATGCTGCAGCTAATGCTCATGTGGTTACAACACAGGCGGCACAAGCTCTTAAGATTCGCGTGTTGCTTTATGCAGCTAGTCCGCTATTTAATGGGAAGCCTGTTGAATCTGGAAATGAGCTGGTGGGATATACTACTTACGATCGAGAACGTTGGAAAACAGCTGCCGACGCAGCTCGTTCATTCATAAATGCTTATGGAAAGGAAGGAGGACCTCTCGGACTTGACCCAAACTTTAAAGATGTGTTTACTACTTGGTACGATAATACCACTCATAAAGAAATGATATTCTTCCGTGAAAATGAAAGTAATACGTCAATAGAAAATGCTAATGGGCCGTTGGGACTTAGTGGATCGAAGCAAGGAAATGGCAGGACAAATCCCACGCAGAACTTGGTTGATGCTTTTTTGATGAAAGATGGATACTTCATCGGAGAAGAAGATGAAGATGCTGTTTATAAATATGATCCTCAGCATCCGTATGACAATCGGGACCCACGTTTGGAATATACTATTATATATAACGGAACCAATTGGCTCAACAATACGATGCAAACTTGGCAAGGAGGTGCTAATAATCCTTTAGGATCATCGTATTCGCTTACTAGTTATTATATGCGTAAGTTTATGGGTAATTTTGAGTCGGGTAATGAATACCAAGCTACCTTGCACAATTGGGTAATGTTCCGCTATGCTGAAATACTTCTCAATTTTGCTGAAGCCGAAAATGAATATTTACCTTCTCCTTCGCAGGATGTATATGATGCTATTATTGCATTACGTAAACGTGCCGGTATCGAAGCGGGTAAATATGATTTGTATGGACTTCCGAAGCGGGAGGATATGACTCAAGCTAAAATGCGTAGAGTGATCCAAAACGAACGTCGTATTGAATTGGCGTTTGAGGAACATCGTTATTGGGATATCCGTCGTTGGCGACTTGCAGAGGAGATATATGCACAACCTATTGAGGGAATGTTTATTGCGACTTCTCTGACCGAAACTTCTTATAATCGACAAAATGTACTGACGGTGGCGTGGGATAATAAACGTTATCTCTATCCGATTCCTTATTCGGAAGTGATAAAAAATAAAAATATGGTTCAAAACCCTAATTGGTAATACTATGAAAAGAGTAATTATAACATTCTTATGCCTACTCTGCATTATACAGGCATACTCTCAATCGTTTACGATAAGCGGTACCATCACCGACAGGGAATCTAACGAGCTGCTTATCGGTGCGGGAATTTTGGTGAAAGGAGCCGGAAGAGGTACTATCACTGATATGGATGGAAAATATTCATTGGAAGTCAAGCGTGGAGAAATATTGGTGTTTTCGTATGTAGGTTATCAAAGTACAGAGATAACAGTGGGCGACCAGCATACACTCAATGTCAGTCTGACCGTTTCTGAAGCTAATAATTTGAATGAGGTGCTTGTGGTTGGACATGGTAGTGCTAAACGTATTACGTTGACCGGTGCTGTGAGTGGTATTCAAGCCAGCGAACTGCGAAGAGTGCCAACAAGTAATTTGCAGAATACATTAGCGGGTAAATTACCTGGATTTTTTAGTCAGCAGCGTTCCGGACAGCCTGGTAAAGATGCTTCTGATTTCTTCATTCGCGGTGTCAGCTCGCTCAATTCAGATGGGAACAAGCCTCTTATTATGGTGGATGATGTTGAATATTCTTACGAACAACTTTCGCAAATCAATATTAACGAGATTGAAAGCATTTCTATTTTAAAGGATGCTTCGACCACTGCTATCTATGGTATTAAAGGTGCTAACGGGGTATTGGTTGTGAAAACCCGTCGTGGTGAAGAAGGGAAACCCGTAATACATGTGCGTGCTGAGGCTGGTGGACAGATCCCGGTCCGTACTCCCAACTTCTTAGATTCGTATAATACTGCCCTTTTGGTTAATGAAGCACGTTCTAACGATGGTTTGACGAAAACATTTACACAACGGGACTTAGAATTGTTTCAAGACGGTTCTGATCCTTATGGACATCCCAATGTAAATTGGTATGACGAAGTATTTAAGAAATCGGCTATGCAGTCGAATATCAATGTTGACGTTTCAGGTGGTACAAAACGTTTGAAATACTTTGTATCTGGTGGCTATTTTTCACAAGGAGGTTTGGTCCGTAACTTTGATAAATCGGGAGATGATGTGAATACCGGCTATTTTTATCGCCGTTTTGACTATCGTACCAATTTGGATTTCACTGTAACGAATAATCTGACCATGCGTTTGGATTTTAGTTCTCGATTCATGAATATCAATGAACCAAGTAGTTTAAATGCTACAGGTGAGATTTATAATTTCACAGCTATGCACCCTTATTCGGCACCGGTTCTCAATCCCGATGGGTCGTATGCCTACCTTAGTGATGTGGATGGATATGGACCTACGCTGAATGCCCGCTTGGCTAATGAGGGTTATACACGCACACGTCGTAATGATAATAATATTTTATACGGTGTGAATTGGAAAATGGATTGGCTAACTAAAGGTTTGTCGGCCAATGCACGTATGGCGTATTCTACTATTGATGAAAATTTTCGGAAAGTAAATCGCGGCAAGGATGGTTATCCTACTTATCATTATGATGCTACAACGGGACAGTATACTATTAATCCGAACCGCCAATATGCTTACACTAATTATTCGTTAACAGCAGGAACGCATCAAGCGGTGAAGAACTTGGATATTCAAGCGTCATTAAATTATGCACGTGTATTTAATGAAGCACATGATGTTAGTGCTATGTTACTTTATAGTCGTCAAAGTCGTACGGTAGAGGATGAAGGAGAGAAGATCCCTGAGAATTTTCAAGGCTTGACCGCGACATTTAGCTACAAGTACAAAAACAAATATTTGATAGATTTCAATGCTGCATATAACGGTACCGATCGTTTTGCAGAGGGACATCGCTATGGGGTATTTCCCGCTATCGGGGTGGGATGGAGTATTTCTGAAGAATCTTTCTTTAAGGATAATATATCTTTTATCCAGTTGCTAAAAATCAGAGCGTCTTACGGTATTGTAGGTTCAAATGTGGCGATGGGAAATCGGTATCTTTATAATCAGGAATATATAGAGAAAGAGAAAGCTTATAATTTCGGTCAGACTGATGTACAGTCTAATTCTATTATAGAGGGTGATTTGGGGAATGATAACGTGACATGGGAAAAAGCTAAGAAATTCGATATAGGTATTGACTTCAATGCATTTGACAGATTGTCATTTACCATTGACTTCTTTTATGATAAAAGATACGACCAGCTTGTTAGACGCAATGACATTCCTCAAATCTTAGGAATTGGAACTTCGCCTATCAATGTAGCACGAACCAGCAATAAAGGATTCGACGGGCAAATAGGATATCAGGATCATTTTGGAGATTTCAACTTCAATACCAACTTTGTGTTCTCCTATGCCAAAAATAAGATAGAATATAATGCAGAAGCTCAGCAGCGTTATGAATGGCTTTCGGCAACAGGACGTCCTATTGGACAGCCTTTCGGATATACTTGGATTGGATATTATACTCCGGAAGACGTGGATCTAATTCATGCCGGTGCAGCTAATGCGCCAGCTATACCGAATACTGATGTACCAATACAAGCTGGTGACTTAAAATATAAGGACTTGAATGGAGATGGTGTTATTAATGATTTTGATAAAGGGGCTATTGGTAAACCTAATCTTCCTAACACTACATTGGGATGGACAATTGGGGGATCATGGAAGGGGCTTTCGTTGAGTCTACTTTTCCAGGGTTCTTTTAACTATAGTTTTTCAGTGGTTGGTACAGGTATCGAGCCTTTCAAAAGTCAATTTCAACCTTTGCATCAGAAACGTTGGACGTTAGAACGTTATTTGAATGGAGAAGCTATTGAATTTCCCCGATTGACGAGCAATCCCTCTACAGTGAATAGTGCACAATCGTACATGTCAGACTTTTGGCTTATCGATGCTTGGTATATTCGTCTGAAGACAATCGATCTATCCTATCAAGTACCAGTGAAGGTACTTCCCTCATGGTTAACTAACTTACGCGTTTATATGAATGCATATAACATGTTTACATTTACAAGTTACGATAAATATCAGCAAGATCCGGAGATCAGTACCAATTCGGCCGGTGATGCGTATATGAATCAACGTGTATTTAATTTTGGTGTACAATTAACATTCTAGCAAACAGATATTTTGGGCAATATCGATGAAAGAGAGAGGTCATAATGAGAAAAGATTAAAAAAGTTTCTTTTTTCGTAGTTTGATTCTCTCTTTTGAAATAAACAGAAAGAGTTGCATGTCGAATGATAAATTTCACTCACTTGCAACTTTTTTGTATTTAGGATACTGAATCCAATATGAAGTTAAAAAACGTTTTTCGTCTTACACTTATATGATTATCCAGTCAGTTCATAGAACTATTCATATCATTGTTGGAATGTAATCCAAGAAAAGATATTCCTGAATTAGTGGTTTTTGATTTATAGATCGTCTTTATCCTATAAACGTTGAAAGCAGAATATAATGAAACGTATCTTTTTATCAGCCTTTATGCTTTGCATTTAGAATTGTATGTGTGGGAAAAATAAATTAAAACAAATAAATAGTGATTTTAAATATCATATTAATATGAAATCAATTCATCTTATTTTAAGTTTCATTGTTACACTACTTACTGGAGCGTGTGGCGAACAGCAAGAACCTTATTACGGCAGTTCAGACGTGAAGATGCCTCAAATTGATTCTGAATGGAATCTTGAACTAATGCCCAATCGATCAGGACAATATTGGAAAGTGTTCGTATATAAAGATTTGAAATATAATGCTCTGTTCACCAGATCTTTGGGATGGAACGGAGGTGATGGTGTGTTTACTACGGGGTTACCTGATGGAAATATATTTTGGTCGTTTAATGATAGTTTCTATGGTGTAATCAATGAAAATCGTTCGCGCGGTAATTGTAGTTTTCCACGTAATAGTATTATGATACAAACACCTGGTGAGAAAGATGAAAATTTAGTTTGGTTAGCAGATTATGTACAAACCAATGATCCTAATGCTGATAGGTACTATCAGGTACGTACTCATATTCGTCATCCGAAAGCTACACTTTCAGAAGAGAAAATACAAGCTGGAGAAATCGATCAAGATTATCTTTATTGGGCAGGAGATGCAACAATATATAATAATCAGATGCAAATGTTGTGGGGAGCCGTTGACAATACTGATCCGAACAATCTGATGCGCCGCTTCGGCACTTGTTTGGCTACTTACAGTTTGGAAGGGAAACCTGGGGATGATACTTATATGAAACTCATAAGCCGCAATGATAATTTTAATGACCATACACTGGGCTATGGTGATACCATGTGGGAAGATGAAGACGGGCATATTTATCTCTACACGACTTCTAACTATAAAGTGGCCGTGGCACGCACCACTACACGTGATCTTAGTAGCCAGTGGGAATATTATGTAGCTGATCCACGAGGAAATTTCTCGTGGACAACTCAGTACCCTTCAACTCAAGATGCAGAATATTCAACGATTATTCCTTTAGAAAGTGGATGTTCCATGCCTTGGGTATTCAAAAAAGGTGATACTTACTACATGATCGGACAGTCTATTTGGTTCGGGCGAGAAGTGTTGATGTTTCGTAGTAAGCATCCTTATGGACCATTTGTTGACCAAAAGACTCTCTTTACATTACCCGAATTTCTTGATAAGATTGGCGAACAACGTTATCAACATGTTTATATGGTAAATATTCATCCGGCTTTATCACGTACTGGTGAATTGGTGATCTCTACCAATACAGACTGTTCCAACTTTTGGGATAACTTCAATGCACCGGGTAGTGCCGATTTCTATCGTCCTTATTTCTACCGTGTATTTAATTGGGAATCATTGTACGATAACGATGCTCCACTTGAGTAAAATGTAGACTGAAATGATAATAAGCTTTCGATTTTCCAACTAAAATAGATATAACACATTAAATAATAATCATGAACAGACTTATTTATTTAGTAATTATTTCTTTTTTTTCCACAGGTATATATGCCCAAATGAAAGACCTTGTGCAATATGTCAATACACTGCAAGGTACCGACTCTCATTTCGGATTAAGTTATGGAAATACATATCCTACCACAGGTATGCCTTATGCCATGCATACGTGGTCTGCCCAAACGGGGAAAAATGGAGAAGGTTGGAAATATCAATATGCGGTAGATAATATCAGAGGATTCTGCCAGTCTCACCAATGCAGTCCGTGGATGAGTGACTATGCAGTGTATTCTTTTATGCCGATGGTGGGAGAATTAGTCGTTAATCAGGAGATGCGGGCCACAAAGTTCAGCCATGACAATGAAATAGCCAAGCCGCATTATTATAAAGTGATGCTGGACAATGGTATTATTATCGAGATGGCTCCAACTACCCGTGGTGTACATTTGCGTTTTTCCTATCCCTCCACCGAGGACGCCTATCTGGTGATTGACGGATATACGGATATGAGTGAAATCAAGATTGATCCGGTAAAGAGACAAATTTCCGGTTGGGTGAATAACCAACGTTTTGTAAACAACTCAAAGACATTCCGTAGTTACTTTGTGGTGCAGTTTGATAAAGCATTTGAAAATTACGGTATGTGGGAAAATCAGAAAGATGAGATTTTTCCTAAGAAGTTGGAGGGAGAAGGTAAGGGCTATGGCGCTTATATCAAATTTAAAAAAGGATCGAAGGTACAGGCAAAGGCTGCCTCTTCTTACATCAGCGCAGAGCAAGCTGTGATTACACTAAATGACGAACTGGGTAAAGATAAGAATTTGGAAGCTACCAAAGCACGCGGACATAAAACATGGAATGAGTTATTGAACCGAATTCAGGTAGAAGGCGGAACGGACGAACAAATGAAAACTTTCTACTCTTGCCTGTTCCGTGCCAATCTATTCTCACGTAAATTCTATGAACGTAAAGCAAACGGAGAACCTTATTATTATAGTCCTTATGACGGTAAGGTATATGACGGATATATGTATACGGATAATGGTTTCTGGGATACATTCCGTTCTCAATTTCCGCTGACCAACATTCTTCATCCTACCATGCAGGGGCGTTACATGAATGCCTTGCTTGCCGCACAAGAACAATGCGGATGGTTGCCTTCCTGGTCAGCTCCCGGAGAAACGGGAGGAATGTTAGGTAATCATTCTATTTCATTGCTGGCGGATGCGTGGGCAAAAGGTATTCGGACGTTTGATCCGGAGAAAGCCTTGGCAGCTTATGCACACGAATCCATGAATAAAGGTCCTTGGGGAGGTGCTAACGGACGTGGTTTCTGGAAAGAATATTTTGAATTGGGATATGTCCCTTATCCGGAATCAATGGGATCGAGTGCGCAGACAATGGAATATGCATACGATGATTTTTGTGGCTACCAACTGGCCAAAATGACCGGAAACAAACATTATCAGGAAGTCTTTGTCCGTCAGATGTATAATTATAAAAATGTATTTGATCCGTCTATCGGTTTTATGCGTGGAAAAGGTATCGATGGTAAATGGCAGGAACCGTTTGATCCTCTGGAGTGGGGCGGACCTTTCTGCGAAGGTAACGCATGGCATTATACCTGGTCCGTATTTCATGATGTAGAAGGATTAATAGGCTTGTTCGGAAGCGATCAGAGGTTTACCTCCAAGATGGATTCGGTATTTGCTCTTCCCGGTACTATTAAACCGGGAACTTACGGGGGAGTAATTCATGAAATGAAAGAAATGGAACTGGCAGGTATGGGACAATATGCACACGGCAATCAGCCGATTCAGCACATGCCTTATCTGTATAGCTATGCCGGTCAACCGTGGAAAACCCAGTATTGGGTGCGTCAGATCGTTGAAAGATTGTATAATTCCACAGAAAGAGGATATCCGGGTGACGAAGACCAAGGTGGTATGTCATCCTGGTATATCTTAAGTTCATTAGGCATTTATGCTGTTTGTCCGGGTACGGATGAGTATGTAATTGGTAGTCCGTTGTTTAAGAAAGCTACCATAACGATGGAAAACGGCAACAAATTTGTGATTGAAGCGAACAACAACAGTAAAGAGAATCTCTATATCCAGTCTGCTACTTTGAATGGACGTATATTGGATAAGAATTTCATTAAATATGGTGATATAGCAGACGGTGGTACACTCCGTTTTGAAATGGGAAATCAGCCGAATAAGGAACGGTGTACGTCGAAGTATGCTGCTCCTTTCTCTTTGTCAAAAGAATAAGATACTAAAAAGTGTAACGAGAATATTGTATGAAAAATAAAGTTTTAACAAGTTTGTTATTGGTTTTGATTGGAGGGTGGGGGAGTCTCTCGGCGCAGAGCACTGGGAGTAATTACGCTCGTCAGGTAAATACCCTGATAGGAACGAAGGGTGTGGGGTTGACTTCAGGATATCTTTATCCCGGAGCTACCTATCCTTATGGAATGGTACAGTTCACCCCCTCTTATTTTTCCAAACGTTCCGGGTTTGTTATCAACCAGTTGAGTGGTGGCGGTTGTGAGCACATGGGTAACTTCCCCACTTTCCCGGTAAAAGGTAAACTCAAGATGTCTCCGGACAATATTCTTAACTACCGCATCCATATTTCTGAAGAAAAAGGACATGCCGGTTATTATGAAGCAAAGGTGCAGGAAGATATCCATGCAAAACTGACAGTAACTGAAAGGACCGGTATGGCGTGTTATGAATATCCGGCCGATCAGCAATATGGTACGGTAATTATCGGTGGAGGTATTTCCGCAACTCCGATAGATCAGGCCGCCATTGTGATTACTGCACCGAATAAGTGTGAAGGATATGCAGAAGGAGGCAATTTCTGTGGCCTTCGTACACCGTATAAAGTCTATTTTGTAGCAGAGTTTGATACGGATGCATTGGAATCGGGAACATGGAAAAGGGATGAACTGAAACCGAACACGACTTTTGCCGAAGGAGAATGTTCCGGAGTCTATTTTACTTTTGATGTGAATAAGAAGAAAAATATCCAATATAAGATTGGAGTTTCTTATGTTTCGGTAGAGAATGCACGTGAGAATCTGAAAGCGGAGAATACCGGATGGGATTTCCTGCAGATTCAGAATCAGGCAGAATCCAAATGGAATCATTATTTGGGTAAGATCGAAGTAGAAGGAACCAATCCGGATCGTACCACTCAATTTTATACCCATCTATATCGTTCGTTCATTCACCCGAACGTATGTAGTGATGTGAATGGAGAATATATGGGGGCTGATTTCAAAGTGCATAAATCCCGTTCCAAACACTATACTTCTTTTAGTAATTGGGATACCTATCGTACGCAGATTCAGCTATTGTCAATCCTAGATCCTGAAGTAGCCTCTGATATTGTAATTTCTCACCAATTGTTTGCCGAAGAAGCTGGTGGCGCTTTTCCGCGTTGGGTGATGGCTAATATAGAAACCGGAGTAATGCAGGGAGATCCAACTCCTATCCTGATATCCAATGCTTATGCTTTTGGTGCCCGCAATTATGATCCGAAACCTATTTTCAAAATCATGAGAAAAGGAGCGGAAGAACCCAGAGCAATGTCACAGGGGGTTGAGGCTCGTCCGGGGCTGAAACAGTATTTGGATAAAGGATATTATAACGCTTCTATACAATTGGAATATACTTCTGCTGATTTTGCAATCGCACAATTTGCGTTGCATGCTGTAGGAGATGAGTTTGCGAGTTGGCGTTATTTCCATTTCGCACGTTCATGGAAGAATCTGTATAACCCGGGAACCGGATGGTTGCAATCACGTAATCCGGATGGTTCATGGAAACCACTGACTGAAGATTTTCGGGAATCGACCTATAAGAATTATTTCTGGATGGTGCCATACGATATTGCCGGTCTGATAGAAATCATCGGAGGCAAAGTCGTTGCCCAAAAACGTCTGGATGAATTCTTTACCCGCCTGGATGCCGGTTACAATGACGCCTGGTTCGCTTCCGGCAATGAACCGAGCTTTCACATTCCTTGGATATACAATTGGGTAGGAACTCCCTATAAAGCACAGGAGATTATTAACCGTGTATTGAATGAACAGTATTCAAGTAAAATTGATGGTTTGCCGGGCAATGATGATTTAGGAACGATGGGTGCCTGGTATGTGTTCGCTTGTATCGGACTTTATCCCGAAATACCGGGAGTGGGAGGTTTTACGGTGAATACTCCGATATTCTCATCCGTGAAAGTGCATTTAAAGAAAGGGGAGATAGTGATAAAAGGCGGTTCGGAAAAGAATATTTATATCAAGTCCATGAAGCTAAACGGTAAACCGTATGACAGTACATGGATCGATTGGGACCAACTGAATAATGGGGCTACGATAGAATATACTACCTCGGCTAAGCCTGATGTGAAGTGGGGAACAAAAGTGACACCTCCCTCTTTCCCTTAAAGCAATTTAATGAGGTATATAAATTTGTGATATAAGATTATTTTGTAAGAGTATTTATTTATCATATCAAATGTAAGTATGAGAAGAAAACTACCAAACTTGGCTTATCTACTGATGGTTGCCGTATTAATCACCTCATGTGGAGAGAAGAAGCAAACATCTGAATTTCCGGATTGGGCATGGGCAGATTTCCAGCGTCCGGAAGGTATTAATCCGATTATCTCTCCTGACACTACGACTCTTTTCTTTTGTCCGATGCGAGAGGACTCAATAGCATGGGAAGCGAGTGATACGTTTAATCCGGGTGCTACTGTTTATGATGGAAAAGTGATACTCCTCTACCGGGCTGAAGACAACTCGGCAACCGGTATCGGATCACGTACCTCCCGTTTGGGATATGCCTCTTCTGATGACGGATTACATTTCAAACGAATGTCCGTACCCGTATTTTATCCGGCAGATGACAGTCAGAAAGAATTGGAAAATCCCGGTGGTTGCGAGGACCCACGTGTTGCCGTAACAGAAGACGGACTTTACGTAATGCATTATACACAATGGAACCGCAAACAGGCGCGTTTGGCAGTGGCCACTTCGCGCGATCTTCAAACATGGGAAAAACATGGACCGGCTTTTGCAAAAGCATACAACGGAAGATTCATAGATGAGTTTTCCAAATCTGCCTCTATCGTAACCCAATTAATTGACGGCAAACAGGTGATTGCTAAGATTGACGGTAAATACTGGATGTACTGGGGAGAAAAGTTTGTGAATGTAGCCACTTCCACAGACCTGATCCACTGGAAACCGATGTTGGATGAACATGGAGAATTTCTGAAAGTGATGACTCCTCGCGCAGGTAAGTTCGATAGTGACCTGACCGAATGTGGCCCTCCTGCCATCCTTACACAGAAAGGAATCCTGCTACTTTATAACGGCAAGAATAAGTCGGGCGCAGAAGGAGATATACAGTATACTGCCAACTCTTATTGCGCAGGACAAGCCTTATTTGATGCCAAAGATCCTACTAAACTAATCGATCGCTTGGATAAACCTTTCTATATTCCCGAATCGGACTTCGAAAAGAGCGGACAGTATCCAGCCGGAACCGTATTTATAGAAGGACTTGTATTTCACAATCAGAAATGGTTCTTATATTATGGTTGTGCCGATTCACGCGTGGCAGTTGCCGTATATGACCCTCTCAGGAAATAAGGGGAACGTTCATGAAAAAGATAACAATTTGTAAAATATAGATTAAGACATGAAAAAGTTTTTTGTATTGATTGCAGCAGTTTGTATGACATATACTACTGCCTTTGCTCAAACTGTGAAACCTTTTAAAGAGGGTGAAAGAGCCGTATTTTTAGGAAACAGTATCACGGATGGCGGTCATTACCATTCATACATCTGGTTGTATTATATGACTCGTTTCCCGGATATGCCTATCCGTGTGTTCAACGGTGGCATTGGTGGAGATACGGCGTATGATATGAACAAGCGCCTGGATGGTGATATCTTTGCGATGAAACCTTCCGTGTTGATGGTTACCTTTGGTATGAATGATTCCGGATATTTTGAGTACAACGGTGATAAACCTAAAGAATTCGGGGAGCAGAAATATCAGGAGAGCATAAAGAATTACCAGCAGATGGAGAAACGTTTTCAGGAGCTTCCTGATACCCGTATCGTGATGGTTGGAACCTCTCCATACGATGAAACCGTACAACTGAAAGAGAATACACCGCTCAAGACAAAGAATGAAACCATCAAACGGCTCGTTGAATATCAGAAAGAATCGGCAGCTAAGAATAATTGGGAATTTATCGATTTAAATGCTCCTATGGTTGCTCTGAATCAACAATACCAGCAGAAAGATCCTGCATTTACTCTTTGTGGAAGTGACCGTATCCATCCCGACAATGACGGACACATGGTGATGGCCTATCTTTTCCTGAAAGCCCAGGGATTTGCAGGAAAAGAGGTAGCGGATGTGGAGATTAATGCTAATAAGAAACAGGCCGTAAAGTCGGAAAACTGCACTGTTTCCAATATAAAGAAGAACGGAAAAGACTTGAGTTTTGACTACCTTGCAGATGCTCTTCCTTATCCTTTGGATACTATTGCCCGTGGGTGGGGACAGAAAAAAAGTCAGGCAGAAGTGGTGAAGGTTGTTCCTTTTATGGAAGAAATGAACCGTGAAACGTTGAAAGTAACAGGACTGAAAGGCAATTATAAGTTGTGGATAGATGATGAAGAAATTGGAACCTGGAGTGGAGATGAATTGGCAAAGGGCATTAATCTTGCTGCTGAATCCAAAACTCCCCAATACCAACAGGCATTGACGGTGATGCACCTGAATGAATATCGTTGGGAAATTGAAAGAACATTCAGAGAATATGCGTGGTGTGAATTCGGCTTTTTCCAGCAAAAGGGATTGTTATATGCCGATGATAGAAAAGCGATTGAGGTGATGGATGAAAACTTGGATAAAAACGTTTGGTTGAAGGGACGTCGTGATATGTATTCAAAGATGATGTTTGAAGCTGTCCGTGATGCTCGGCAACAGGAAATGGATGTTCTTATCAATAAGATTTATGAAATAAATAAGCCTGTTGTAAGAAAGATTTTACTTAGAAAGATATGATGTGATAACGGTGGGTGTCGTTGAGAATAGAGTTTTAATTCTTTTTCCAAAAATCGGAAGTAAAAAGCAGTAATACTGTAAACAGTTCTAAACGTCCCAAAAGCATTAAAAAAGAGAGCAGCCATTTGGCAGCATCCGGCAGTTCGCTCCATGAAAAGGCCGGGCCGCATGTGCCGAGTCCCGGTCCCATATTGCCTATACTTGAGATTACAGTTCCGACTGATTCCAGAAAACCTACTCCTAAGCCCATCATGACAAGTATGCAGATAATGGTGATAACTGCATATAAGAAAGTAAAAGCCAATACTGTGGACTGGATAGAAGGAGAAATTACCTGCTTATTGACCCGTACCGGGAGCACGGCATTAGGGTGAAGAATGTGCTTGAATTCGTTTTTTACGACCTGAAACAGGATAATCGTACGAATACATTTTATTCCTCCTGTCGTACTGCCGGCACAGGCTCCGATTATCATCACTATTACAAGACATCCCCAAAGGATAGAAGGCCAGAGCATATAATCGGCTGTAGCGAATCCCGTAGAAGTTTGTATGGAAATCACTTGGAAAAGTGATTTACGGAACGCTTCTTCTACCTCCATAGAAGAAGTCTGATAAAGCCAGATGGCAATAAATATAGTAAAGAAAGAAACACACCCAAAATAGAATTTCAGTTCTGTATCATGAATGAACTTCTTTATTTTTCCATTAAACATCAACAGTAATAGCGTGAAGTTGATCCCCGAAAGGAACATGAAAATAGAGATTACATACTCTATGTAAGGTGAGTGATAATATTCAATACTTGTTTGTTTGGTAGAAAATCCGCCTGTGCTGGTAGTGGTGAAAGCGTGGCATACGCTGTCGAATACGCTCATTCCTCCGAATAGCAGTAGTACAATTAATGCTCCCGTCATTCCGGCATAAATCCCCCAAATCCATTTAGCGGTGATGCCGATACGGGGATGCACTTTGTCGTGGGTAGGTCCGCTGGCTTCTGCCGCGAACACCTGAATCCCGCTTACACCAAAAATCGGCAGGACAGCGATGGTGAAGAATACAATACCCAAGCCGCCTATCCATTGCGTCATGGCCCGCCAGAAAAGAATTCCGTGAGGCATCGATTCTATATTATTCAAAATTGTGGCACCGGTACTGCTGAAGCCGGACATTGTTTCAAAAAACGCATCCGTAACATGGGGAATATATCCTCCTATATAATAAGGTAGCATCCCGAAAAGGGAGAAGGTAACCCATGCTGCGCTGACGATGACGTATCCATCGCGGCGGTTCAAGGATTTCACCGCATTTTTCCCGATGGCAAGTAGCAGAACGCTGATACAGGCTGTGACAGCAGATGAAATCAGGAAACTCTGCAAGTCATTCTCTTTATAAAAAAGAGAGACCGCTCCACAACACAACAGCATCGCTGTTTCTATCAGAAGCAGAAACCCCAGAATCCGGAATACCATCTTTGAGTTAATCATATACTGTTTACTGCTTAGTGAAAGAATTTCTCAATCTTTTTAATCATCATGCTTAGGCAGAATACGACTACATGGTCGCCGGGTCGGATTTGCGTATCGCCTGTCACCAAAATACCTTCTCCGTTGCGGATCATTCCTCCGATGGTAGTTCCCTTGGGGAGTCCCAAGTCTTTAATCAGGTGTTTGGTGATTTTAGCACCTTCCGGTACAGTGAATTCTGCAACGTCCGCATTGGCAAAAGTAAGACATTTCACATTAGATACATCGGCGTCCAACATCATTTGGTAGATGTGGCTGGCGGCAATCATTTTTTTATTGATAACAGTGCCGATGTCAAGGCTTTCTGCCATACCGATATAGTCGATATTTTCCACTTCTGCCACCGTCTTTTCCACGCCCATCCGTTTAGCAGCGAGACAGGCAAGGATATTTGTTTCCGAGTTACCGGTCAGAGCAACAAATGCTTCGGTATTCTTTAATCCCTCCTCGATGAGTAAATCCATGTCGCGGCCATCTCCGTTGATAATCATTGTCTTATCGTCCAGTAACTCTGTCAGGCGGTTGCAACGTCCCAAATCATTATCCACTATTTTCACCTGCATATAATCCGGTACATATTGTGCGGTACGGACCGCGATACGGCTTCCTCCCATAATCATCACATTACGTACATCGGCATAATCCTCCTTACCGGCTATCTTACGTATATAAGGAATATACTTGCGGGTGGTAGTGAAATAAACGATGTCATGCAATTTAATGACATCGTCTCCGCGGGGGATAATCGTTTCTGTGCCGCGTTTGATTGCCACTACATGGTAAGGAATGTTAGGGGCACCAAGCTGATGCAACGGTATATTCAGGATTTCGGCTTTTTCGCGCATCTTCGTACCGATCAGAACCAAAGAACCTCCGCAAAATTCCCACCATTGGCGTACCCAGCTCATACGCATGGAAGATACGATTTCTTTCGCAGCCAGCATTTCCGGGTAAATCAGTGAATCTACTCCCAGCTTCTGGAAAAACTCTTTGTTTTTGGGTAGAAGATATTCGTAATTGTCGATACGTGCCACTGTCTTTTTGGCTCCCAGGTTAGTAGCCAGCATACAGGCAGTCATGTTGCGGCTTTCGTCCGGCGTGACTGCAATAAACAGGTCGGCTTCTTTGACGTTCACCTCTTTCAATCCGGAGATGGAAGAAGGAGAAGCGGCAACAGTCAGCAAGTCAAAATTGGCACTGAGAGCACTTAATTTCTCTTCATCATCATCCATCAAGATGATATCTTGCTTCTCACGCGATAGCAGTTTGGCCAAATGGGTGCCTACGTTGCCGGCACCGGCAATAATAATCTTCATGTCAATTGATAAATTCTTTGATTTTAGCCAGAATCCCTTCTTCGTCCATACCGCACAGTCGGTACAGTTCGGCAACTGATCCATGCTCTACAAACAGGTCGGGGATGCCGATACGCTTCACGGTTGGTTTATATTCGTTATCTGCCATAAATTCAAGTACGGCACTTCCCATACCGCCTTTGATAATCCCGTCTTCAACAGTCAGGATACGTTGGAATTTTCTTCCCACCTCATGTAACAGCTCTTTGTCCAGCGGCTTCAGGAAACGTAAATCGTAATGGGCGATAGACAGACCGGAATCGGCTTCCGCTCGGCTGATGGCACGGGCGGCCATGTTTCCTATCGGTCCGATAGTGATGACCGCAAGGTCGTCGCCCTCTTTCAGTTTACGTCCTTTTCCTACCGGAATCTCTTCCAGCGGACATTTCCACTCCACCAGTACACCGCGTCCGCGAGGGTAACGGATTACAAACGGTCCTTTGTCCGGTAATTGTGCCGTATACATCAGGCGACGTAACTCGTGTTCGTCCATAGGCGAGCTGATGGTCAGATTGGGGATCGGACGCAAATATGCCATATCAAAAGCTCCGTGATGAGTGGGACCGTCTTCGCCAACCAGTCCGGCGCGGTCGAGGCACAAAACAACAGGGAGCTGCTGAATGGCTACGTCATGAATGATATTATCATACGCGCGTTGCATAAAAGAGGAATAGATATTGCAGAAGGGTTGCAGTCCGTCTTTTGCCATCCCACCGGAGAAAGTAACCGCATGTCCTTCGGCAATGCCTACATCAAACGCACGTTCGGGCATTTTCTCCATCAGTATGTTCATCGAACAGCCACTAGGCATGGCGGGAGTAACACCGACAATCCTCGGATTGGCTTCGGCAAGTTCTACCAATGTATTCCCGAATACATTTTGGAAAAGCGGAGGCATTCCTTCTGTGTTAGCAATGAAGCGTTCGCCGGTGACGGGATCGAATTTACCGGGAGCATGCCATTCGGTTGCGTGCTTCTCTGCCGGTCCGAATCCTTTTCCTTTGATAGTATGCAGATGCAGGATTTTAGGTCCTCGCATATCTTTGATATCACGCAATATTCTTGCAAGGTTTTTTACGTCGTGTCCGTCTATCGGGCCGAAGTAACGGATATTCATCCCTTCGAAAATATTCTGCTGCTGTGCAGCCATTGATTTGAGACTGTTCCCAAAACGTATGAGGGCTTTACGGCGTTCTTCGTTTAGGATGCCGAGTTTAAACAGCATGCGCGAGAGCTTGAAACGTAGCTGATTATAACGGTTGGAAGTTGTCAGGTTAAAAAGATACTGCTTCATGCCTCCTACACTACGGTCAATAGCCATGTCGTTGTCATTCAGGATAATGAGTAGGTTGTTCGATGTGGAAGATGCATTGTTCAGCCCTTCGAAAGCCAGTCCGCCACTCATGGAACCATCACCGATGATGGCTATTACATGGCGATTGACATCTCCTTTTCTGGCGGCTGCGACGGCCATACCGAGAGCTGCAGAAATAGAATTGGAAGCATGCCCGCACGTGAAAGTATCATATTCGCTTTCTTCCGGAGACGGGAAAGGACGGATTCCTCCGAGTTTCCTGTTCGTAGAAAAAGCTTCACGGCGTCCTGTTAGTATTTTGTGGCCGTATGCCTGATGTCCCACGTCCCATACAATACGGTCATAAGGTGTATTGTAGACGTAGTGTAAAGCTACAGTCAGTTCCACTGTTCCCAGACTGGCACCAAAATGTCCCGGGTTACAGCAAAGTTCTTTAATAATGTCTTGCCTTAGTTCGTTACACACCTCCGGCAGTTGCTCTACGTCTAGTTTTCGTAGGTCTTCAGGATCATTGATAGTGTTTAGCAAGTTATATATCGGTTCATTCTTCATGATTCGAGGAAATTTAGTGCAAAAATACGAAAAGAAAGTATATTCCCTTCCTTTTTTTATAAAATCTTATTTTGATTACTTTTGCACATGAAATGTAATGAAATGATGGAAAATTGTATGAACTTTCAAACATCTATAGAATTACCTGCCGGGATGCCGCCTGTCAGTCATGCAGATCGTATTCTTCTAATGGGCTCCTGTTTTGCAGAAAATATCGGGAGACAATTGATGGACGCCGGGTTTCAGTTGGATCTGAATCCTTTTGGCATCCTTTATAATCCTTTGTCCGTCTCATCCGCCTTGAGAGAGATTATAAGAAATAAAGAATATACCAGCCACGATTTGTTTGCCTACAAAGAGTTATGGCATAGTCCGATGCATCACGGCTCTTTTTCAGCTTTCACACCCGAAGAAACATTGCATACAATAAATACCCGTCTTCATCACGCCCATCAAAGATTTCCGGAATTGAACTGGCTGATGATAACCCTGGGTACCGCCTATGTTTATAAACAAAAAGAGAGTGGGCAAGTGGTAGCCAATTGCCATCAACTGCCGGAAAACCATTTCTTACGTTACAGACTTACTATTGAAGAGATTGTAGAAGATTATACAGCACTCATCACTGGAATGACAGCCTGTAATCCGGGATTGAAATGGCTGTTTACAGTCAGCCCAATCCGTCATATACGTGACGGAATGCATGCCAATCAATTAAGTAAATCTACGTTGTTACTGGCCATCGACCGGTTGCAACAACAGTTTCCGGAACAAGTGTTTTACTTCCCCTCCTATGAAATCATATTAGACGAATTGCGTGATTATCGCTTCTATGCTGATGATATGCTGCATCCGTCCCCTTTGGCGATTCGTTACCTGTGGGAACGCTTCTCCAAAACCTTCTTTTCTGCTGAAACAAAGCAGGTTGTCATGGCTGTGCAAGACATTCGCCGGGACTTGGCACATAAACCTTTTCACCCCGAGTCAGAGGCGTATCAACGCTTTTTAGGACAAATAGTGTTAAAAATAGAACGACTTATCGGAAAATACCCGTACTTAGATTTTCAAAAAGAAACAGAACTATGTCATATGCGATTGAATCCATAGCAGAAAGTATTGGTGCCCGCCGTGTGGGCAAACATAAAGCGACTATTGATTGGCTGTTGACAGACAGCCGCTCTTTGAGTTTCCCGGAAGAAACTCTCTTTTTTGCTTTAACTACCAAACGAAATAGTGGAGTCCGTTATATCCCCGATTTGTACGACCGGGGCGTACGCAATTTTGTAATTACGGAAGAAGACTTTAAACAAATTGAGAATGGAGAGTTGAAAATGGAAAAGTCTGGTCAGTATGATGATGCGCAGTCCACTCTTAACTCTCTACTCTCCACCCTTAATTTCCTTATCGTTCCCAATCCTTTGAAAGCTTTGCAGAAGCTTGCCGAGGCACATCGTGATAAATTTAAAATCCCTGTGATTGGTATCACCGGCAGCAATGGAAAAACCATTGTGAAAGAGTGGTTACACCAGTTACTTAGTCCGGACCGTTGTATCGTCCGTTCTCCACGTAGCTATAATTCGCAGATCGGAGTTCCCCTCTCTGTATGGCAGCTTTCAGAAGAAGCAGAACTGGGCATCTTCGAAGCCGGCATTTCCGAAATGGGAGAGATGGGATCCTTGAAACGAATGATTAAGCCCACCATCGGTATTTTGACCAATATCGGTGGTGCCCATCAGGAAAACTTCTTCTCATTGCAAGAGAAGTGCATGGAGAAGTTGACGCTTTTCAAAGATTGTGATGTCGTAATTTACAATGGCGATAATGAATTAATTAGCAATTGTGTCGCAAAATCAATGCTGACCGCACGTGAGATTGCCTGGAGTTGTAAGGATATCGAACGTCCGTTGTACATCAGCCGTGTAATCAAGAAAGAAGATCATACCGTTATATCCTATCGTTATCTGGATATGGATAATACATTCTGTATTCCTTTCATCGATGATGCTTCCATTGAAAATGCATTGAACTGCTTGGCTGCTTGTCTTTACCTGATGACATCTGCTGAACAGATTACCGAACGGATGACTCGTCTCGAACCGATTGCCATGCGCTTGGAGGTAAAAGAAGGAAAGAACAACTGTGTGTTGATTAATGATAGTTATAATTCAGATCTGGCATCGTTGGATATTGCACTCGACTTCCTGGTACGCCGTTCGGAGAAGAAAGGCTTGAAACGGACACTGATCCTGTCGGATATACTGGAAACCGGACAAAGTACCGCTACACTCTACCGGCGTGTAGCGCAGTTGGTACAGAGTAAAGGAATAAATAAACTGATTGGTGTAGGGCAGGAAATATCCTCTTGCTCCGCTCGTTTTGATGACGATCTCGAACGCTACTTCTTTCCCAACACAGAGGCCCTTCTTACATCCAGCATACTCAAATCGCTTCATTCGGAAGTAATCCTTGTAAAAGGTTCGCGCGTGTTCAACTTTGATTTGGTGTCCGAAGAACTTGAATTGAAGGTACACGAAACGATCCTTGAAGTAAACCTTGGAGCAATGGTCGCTAATCTGAACCATTACCGTTCCATGCTTCACGATCCGGAAACAAAGGTGATCTGCATGGTGAAAGCATCTGCTTATGGAGCCGGTTCGTACGAAATAGCCAAGAGTTTGCAGGAACACCATGTCGACTATCTGGCGGTGGCCGTGGCTGACGAAGGTTCCGAACTTCGCAAAGCAGGTATTACTGCCTCTATTATAATCATGGATCCGGAGCTTACGGCTTTTAAAACCATGTTCGATTATAAGTTGGAACCGGAAGTCTATAATTTCCATCTGCTCGATGCGCTCATCAAAGCGGCAGAAAAAGAAGGAATTACCAACTTCCCGATTCATGTGAAACTGGATACAGGTATGCACCGTCTGGGCTTTGCGGTAGAAGATATCCCATTGCTCATTCGTCGTCTGAAGAATCAGAGTGCGGTGATCCCCCGTTCGGTATTCTCTCATTTTGTAGGAAGTGATTCGCCGCAGTTCGACACTTTCACTCGTGAACAGATTGAATTGTTCGAGAAAGGTTCGCAGGAATTGCAGGCCGCTTTCTCTCATAAGATTCTCCGTCACATCTGTAATACGGCAGGAATTGAACGTTTCCCCGATGCACAGTTTGATATGGTACGTTTGGGAATCGGACTTTATGGAGTTAACCCGATAGACAATTCGATTATACATAATGTGAGTACGCTTAAAACTACCATTCTTCAGATACGGAATGTTCCTCAGGAAGATACAGTGGGGTATAGCCGGATGGGGCATTTGGTACGTCCTTCACGCATTGCGGCTATTCCTATTGGCTATGCGGATGGATTAAACCGCCATTTGGGACGAGGCAACGCTTATTGCTTGGTGAACGGAAAGAAAGCTCCTTATGTGGGGAATATCTGTATGGACGTTTGCATGATTGATGTGACGGATATTGATTGTCGGGAAGGCGATCAGGCTATCATCTTCGGTGATGAGCTTCCAATTACGGTTTTGTCCGATACACTGGATACGATTCCTTACGAAGTGTTGACAAGTGTATCGACACGAGTGAAACGGGTATATTATCAGGATTAGTTTGCCACAGAGGACACGGAGGAGACTGAGAATACGGAAATTCTTTCAAAGATACAAAGCAGACACTGACAACGTATCATGAAAAGAGACGCTGTCTCCTCCGTGTCCTCTATGGTGAATAAAAATCTGTGTGAATCCGTGTAATCTGTGGCGAAAATTGTTATATTTGCACCAACTATTAAAAACCTCTTATATCAAATAAACTTATGGCAAACTTATTATTGTTAGGCTTTTTGCCTAGTGGTTCCGAATGGATTATTATTGCATTGGTTATCCTTCTTCTTTTTGGTGGAAAGAAAATACCTGAACTGATGCGCGGATTAGGCAAAGGCGTGAAGAGCTTCAAAGACGGTGTGAATGAAGCAAAAGATGAAATAAACAAGGCAAAAGAGGATCTGGATAAACCTGCAGATACAGGTAAGTAAAGCAAGTACGGATGGCAGAAATGACCTTTTGGGATCATTTGGATGAACTGCGTAAGGTACTTTTTCGGGTGATCGGAATTTGGTTTGTATTAGCGGTAGGCTACTTCATTGCTATGCCCTATCTTTTCGATCATGTGATATTGGCACCTTGCCACAATGATTTCATATTCTACGATTTATTACGGTATATCGGAAAGACATTTGATTTAACCGATGATTTTTTTACACAACAATTTTATGTGAAGTTAGTCAATATCAACTTGGCTGCTCCATTTTTTATTCACATGTCGACAGCTTTTTGGATGTCGGTGGTGACAGCTATGCCTTATCTTTTTTTTGAAATATGGCGTTTTATCAATCCTGCTCTTTATCCGAATGAGAAAAAAGGAATACGTAAAGCGTTGACTATCGGAACAGTAATGTTCTTCCTTGGCGTCCTGTTGGGTTATTTTATGGTATATCCATTGACGCTCCGTTTTCTGTCTACTTATCAGTTGAGCTCGGAAGTGGAGAATATCCTGTCGCTCAATTCCTATATCGATAATTTTATGATGTTGATTCTCTGCATGGGATTGGCTTTCGAACTCCCATTGGTTACATGGTTGCTTTCTTTGCTGGGAGTGGTGAACAAGTCTTTCCTGCGGAAATACCGGCGTCATGCGATGGTTGTTATCGTGATAGCAGCTGCTATTATAACTCCGACTGGCGATCCCTTCACATTGAGTGTTGTCGCTATTCCGCTCTATCTGTTGTACGAGATGAGTATTTTAATGATAAAGGACAAGAAGAAAACAGAAGATGAATCAGGAGATGAAGTTGCCCTATCCGAAGAGTGAAGCGATAGAATCTTATGAAATTCTTTTAGCTGTTTGCCGGGCAGAAGATGCCTGTCTTGCCATAGGATATAAACAAATGCGCGACTTGCTGGAACGTATTTGTCGCGCGCAGCTGCAAAACGAAAGTTTACAGATGACCGATCTTTCTGCACGAATTAGTTTCGTGTCGGCTAAGGTGGGGCTTTCTGTTGCAGAGCAGAACCGGCTGCATACCTTCCGGTTAACTTCAAATGCTATCCTGAACCGTCAACAAGAGCCTAACCGGGAACAACTTTTGCGGGATGCGAAAACCCTGGCTTTCTTTATCCGCAAACTTTCGGAAGAAGATATTCCCTTCGAACTATATCGGTTGCTTCCTCGTGCGGATGCCACCTATTTGCTTGCGCCTCCCGCCCGCGAACGGGTACAGCGGATGCGTGTCTGTTTCCAGTATGCCGACGAACAATATCTGTATGTGACTCCTTTGGATGAAGTTTCGGATCAACCGTACCTTGTCCGTTATCATGTTCCCCAAATCAACGAAGAGTTTGCAGAGACGTGTAAGTTGCTATGGCGTCATGCGCAAGTCAATTTATTAGATGTAGCCATCGATGAAGCAGGGATCCTGACTCCTTCTTTCATCGTACTCGAACCGGATTACTTGCTTGATATCAGTTCCCTTGCCGAGTGTTTCCGCGACTACGGACACCATCCGGGCAACTATTTTCTTTCCCGTCTTCAGCCAATTGAAAATGCCCGTCCTTTGTTATTGGGAAATATTGCCAATCTTTTTCTGGACGAATGCATTCATGCAAAAGGGGAAGAGATAGACTATCGTACCTGTATGCAGAAAGCCTTCCGGCGTTATCCTATTGAACTGGCCGCCTGTTCTGATTTACGAGATAAAGAGAAAGAACGCCAATTCTTTGAAGACTGCAAGTTACATTTCGATCATATCCGTGAAACAGTAAATGACACCTTTCATGCAGCCGGCTATGAACTTGACAAAACAGATGCCGTGCTCGAACCGTCTTATATTTGTGAGGCACTTGGACTTCAGGGGCGTCTTGACTATATGCAGCGAGATATGTCTTCTTTCATCGAAATGAAATCCGGTAAAGCTGATGAATATGCTATCCGGGGAAAGATAGAGCCGAAAGAGAATAATAAGGTACAGATGTTGCTTTATCAAGCTGTTTTGCAATATTCGATGGGAATGGATCACCGGAAAGTGAAAGCCTATTTGTTTTATACCCGCTATCCGCTTCTTTATCCTTCCCGTCCTTCGTGGGCAATGGTGCGTCGGGTGATTGATCTGCGTAATCGAATTGTAGCCGATGAATATGGCATCCAATTACGGAACAGCCTGGAATATACATCACAAAAACTGGAAGAAATCAATGCTTCCACTTTGAATGAACGAGGATTGAAAGGACGTTTTTGGGAGAAATACCTGCGGCCTTCTATTGATAATTTTCAATCGAAGCTGAAAGCTCTTTCCACATTGGAAAAGAATTATTTCTATGCAGTGTATAACTTCATTACCAAGGAACTTTATACCTCAAAATCCGGTGACGTGGATTATGAAGGACGTACAGGGGCAGCTTCTTTATGGCTCTCTACATTGACAGAGAAGTGTGAGGCCGGAGAAATCATTTATAATTTGAAAATAAAGGAGAATCATGCTGCTGATGAACATAAAGCCGGACTTACTTTTTCTTTCTTTCAAGCTTCCCTTCCTAATTTCCGTCAAGGAGATGCTATTATCCTTTATGAACGGAATTGCGACACAGATAATGTTACCAATAAAATGGTTTTCAAAGGTAATATTGAGTATCTGACGGAAAACGAAATTGGTATTCGTCTGCGTGCTACCCAGCAGAATCCATCCGTACTTCCTGCCGAAAGCCTCTATGCGATAGAACATGATATCATGGATACGACATTCCGCTCCATGTACCACGGCTTGTATGCTTATCTTTCTGCTACACAGGAACGCCGGGACTTGTTGTTATCACAACGCCCTCCGAGATTTGATGAATCATTGGATTCTCTTATTGCCTGTTCGGAGGATGATTTTACACGAGTCGCCCTGAAAGCCAAAGCCGCACAGGATTATTTCCTTCTTATCGGGCCTCCGGGAACGGGCAAGACTTCGTGTGCCTTGAAGAAAATGGTAGAAACCTTTCATGCGGACGAGCACGCGCAGATTCTTTTGCTTTCCTATACCAATCGGGCTGTTGACGAGATATGTAAGTCGTTGGCTTCCATTGTCCCGGCAGTTGATTTTATTCGGGTGGGAAGTGAATTATCCTGTGATGAAGCCTATCGTGAGCATCTGATTGAAAATAAGTTATCTTCATGCAACCGCCGTTCAGAGGTTTACGAGCGTATTCGGAATTGCCGGATTATGGTGGGAACCGTAGCGGCTATTTCCGGTAAACCGGAACTGTTTTATTTGAAACATTTTGATGTGGCTATCATTGATGAGGCTACTCAAATATTGGAACCGCAGTTGCTGGGTCTTCTCTGCCTCCGCGGAGAAGACGGGAAAAATGCAATTGATAAGTTTGTGTTGATTGGAGATCATAAGCAACTACCTGCCGTTGTACTGCAAAACACTGAACAGTCGGCAATCTATGATGAATCATTACTGTCTATCGGGTTGAGTAATTTGAAAGATTCTTTGTTCGAACGTCTTTACCGAAACTGTACGGTAGTATGTTCATCATCCGCCATTCAGCGTTCCTATGATATGCTTTGTCGTCAGGGGCGTATGCATCCGGAAGTTGCTTTATTTGCCAATCGTGCTTTTTACGGAGGGCGTCTGATTCCTGTCGGGTTACCTCATCAAATGGAGGACTCGGACACGATCTGCCGTTTGGCCTTTTATCCTTCTGTGCCGGAGAAAGCGGGAGCATCTGCCAAAATCAACCATTCGGAAGCACGTATCGTTGCAGATTTGGCCGTTCGCATTTATGAACACCATCGGTCGGATTTTGACGAATCCCGTACTTTAGGAATCATTACCCCTTATCGGAGTCAGATAGCATTGATAAAAAAAGAATTAGAATCAGTAGGTATTCCGGCTCTGAATCGCATTCTGGTCGACACCGTGGAGCGGTTCCAGGGAAGCGAGCGTGATGTAATAATCTACTCCTTCTGTGTCAACTACCCTTATCAATTGAAATTTCTATCCAACCTGACGGAAGAAGAGGGTGTTTGGATTGACCGGAAACTGAATGTTGCCTTGACTCGTGCAAGGATACAGATGTTTATTACAGGAGTTCCCGAACTCCTGAAGCTTAATCCTCTTTACAAAAGTTTATTAAAATTAATGGAAGTCTCCTGAAAAATTGTATCATTTTTGTAGACGTTAGTTTTTATTCTCTCTTTATGCGATTCATTAACACCTCGATATTGAATAAACGCCTATATTTGCAACACGTTTTTTTCATAGAGATTTAGATTTAAGGTTAGAAGAATTGTGGAAGTCGTGAGACTTCCCCTTTTTTCATCTTAACGTTTACTATACTTCATTATAGGAATGCAAAAACACAGTTTTTAGTGTTACGATGGATTATTTTGCAGGAGGATGATGTAGGATAAGTAAACCTAAAAAGCCTTCTTCGTGAGAAGAGGCTTTTTATTTTTTTGAATCGGGACATTCATTAAATATTATAAAATGAGCCAACTAATTCATACACAAATTATTGCGAATTAGTTGGCTTTTTAGTATCTTTAGGTATTCCCCCGAAAACAAGGTTTGACGGCCCAAACGGGGGAAATTCCCCAACTAAGATATGGCTAAGATACAAAAAATTTCAGAAATCCACCCAACTTTGGGCTTTACAGAATTTGATATTCTGGAAAAATGCCGCAAGAGTTTTCATGAGAGTGAGCTTGGCAGGCTTCATTCGGTCTTTCCATTTGATCGTATGGCAAAAGCCGCAGGCCTGTCTGAACAACGTTTGGGCCGCAGGAACATATTCAGTCCTTCCGCAAAGATCGCCCTTATGGTCCTGAAGGCATACACCGGATTCTCCGACAGGAAACTGGTGGAACATCTGAACGGGAACATACACTACCAGATGTTCTGTGGCATCATGATCCCCCCGTCCCTTCCCATAACCAACTTCAAGATAGTCAGTGCCATCCGTAATGAGATAGCATCCCGCCTTGACATTGATTCCTTCCAGGAGATCCTGGCTTCACACTGGAAACCTTATCTTGATAACCTTCACGTCTGCATGACCGATGCCACATGCTATGAGAGCCACATGCGTTTTCCTACGGACATGAAACTCCTTTGGGAAAGCATCGAATGGCTCTACAGTCATATATGCCGGCATTGCAGGGATCTGGGCATAAGGCGTCCGCGCAACAAATACAGGAATGTGGCGGAATCCTATCTGTCCTACTGCAAGAAAAGAAAGAGGAGAGCTTCAAGGACAAGAATGCTTAAGCGCCGTATGATCAAGCTTCTTGAAAAGCTCCTCAGTCAAAGGGATGGGCTCCATAGCGAGTACGGTGCTTTACTCCGATATACGCAGGATTACCATAAGCGTCTTTCCATCATCAGAAAGGTGCTTGTACAGGAAAAGGAAATGTTTGAAGGGCGAAAAGTCAGTGACCGCATCATCAGCATCGACCGTCATTATGTACGTCCCATCGTCAGAGGCAAGGAAACCAAGTCCGTCGAGTTCGGTGCAAAGGTCAATAATATACAGATAGACGGCATATCGTTCATCGAACACCTCTCGTTCAAGGCTTTCAATGAGGGGATACGCTTGAAGGACTGTATCCGTATGCAGCAGAAGCTGATGAATGTAAGGGTAAGATGTGTGGCTGCCGATTCCATATATGCCAATAATGCCAACAGAAAGTTCTGTACTAAATATGGGATATCCACATCCTTTGTGCGCAAGGGAAGGGCGGGCAAAGATGAGCCTTTGAGGAAGGTGCTTAGAAGCGAACTCTCAAAAGAAAGGGCCACACGGCTTGAAGGAAGCTTCGGCACTCAAAAGCAACATTACTCGCTCGCAAGGATAAAGGCAAGGAACAAGAAGACGGAAATCCTGTGGATTTTCTTCGGAATACATACAGCAAATGCCATACTGATGATTGACAAGATCAGGAACAGAACGGGGAAAGCTGCATGATATGAGTTTACTGAAAGAATCAGAAGAGGTCAGAAGACTTCTTCCGGAACTTCATGTCTTGTCAGATAAGAGTATATGAGAATATACAGAAAAATGACAATAATAATGGCATATGAAGTGATTATACTCTATCATCTTCATATGCCATGGTATTTGGGGGGAACATTTACTGAATATTCCTAATAATTTGTGCCACTGCGGTGGCACAGTTGTGCCATAGTATTGTCACAGTCGTGCCATCGCAATGGCACAGTTGTGACAATACTATGTCGCCATCATGGCATTTAAAGCTTATTACCAATCATAAGTTTCGATATACTCATCGAACTTAGGGAATTGTACAACACCGCAATGCTTCAGGATATTCAGGACTTGTTGTTGTTCGGCAGGAGAGAGTAAACGTTCACCTTTACGGGCACGGTAATAGGTTCTGCGGTTGAAAAGGCTCATGAGGTGTGCGACTACATTCTCCATTTGTTTATGGGGCAGGTTCTCTAAGATGCCAATGAATCCTTTTGCATAGTAGGCTTTGATATTGGAACGATAATAAGGGTAGTCACCTTTTACGGTAGCTAAACACTTGGGACTAATAATGGTCCAGTGTTCGACTTCTTCCGGCACATGTTGTTCGGCGAGTTGTCTAAGGCATGTGTCGGCTTTTCGGACATTGTCGGTTAAGGCACATCGAGTACTGATAGGGGACTTCTGAGAAGTCAAATTTTTCTTTCATGCTCATGAGTTATTGTTTGGGAGTAAAGATAGTGAAAAAGTAATCAATAGGAGATAAAAACAGTCTGAAAAATATCTTCTTGTTTTTCAGGCTGTTTTATCAGCATAAATAGGTCTTATTTGACTCCCCATCGGGTAGGTTGATCACTCATCTGGATTTCGATCGTTCCACCGTTCACGATATCCTGATGATTGAAGAACGGAGTATCCAGCGGTTTGTTATTCAGCATTACCTTGTCAATGTATTTATTCTTTTTCGTGTTGTTTTTTACTACAATACTAAACTTCTTTCCATCAGGCAGGTTGATTACTGCTTTATCGAAAGCGGGGCGACCGATGGAATACACCGGTTTTCCCGGACATACCTGATAGAATCCCATCGAGTTGAGGACATACCATGCAGACATCTGACCGCAGTCTTCGTTGCCCGACAGACCATCTACGCTGTTGGCATATTGGCTTCGGTAAACGCTGTCTACCAATTCTTGGGTTCTCCACGGACGATTTACGTAATTGTACAGATGGGTCACATGGTGACTGGGCTCGTTGCCGTGTGCGTATTGGCCGATAAGTCCACTGATATCTGATGATGTCGTTTCACCTTCGAGTGATGAATCAGCTGTAAACAGCGAATCCAGTTTTTGAGCAAATGCATCTTCGCCTCCCATCAGATTGACCAATCCTTCTACATCGTGAGGCACAAACCAGGTCCATTGCCATGCCGTTCCTTCACAATAATCATCATTGCGATGAACGGATGCACGTGGATTGAACGGTGTGCGCCATTCGCCTTGAGAGTCGAGTCCGCGCATGAAGCGAGTTGATTTGTCGAAATAGAATTCGTATGCTTTGGCAAAACGCTCGTACTTGGCTTTGGAGTCAAAATCGTTCATTGCCTCTGCGAAAATAGAAATACACCAGTCGTCATACGCATACTCCAAAGCTTTTGCTACGGATTCATTTTCACGGTCGCAAGGAATATAACCAATGGCATTCTTATAATATTTCGCTTTCGGCATCAGATGAGACAGTACCAAATACGGGCATTTGATGCCGGTGGTATCATATTCGGCTGCACGCAGACAGGCTTTATAGGCTTCTTTGGCATCGAAGTCACGGTATCCTTTCATGTAAGCATCCACTATAACGGGGACCGCATGATAGCCGATCATGGTACCGGTATAGTTGGAGGCCAAATCCCACATCGGGTATATTCCGCCTTCCTGTTGCTTCTTTATCAGTGAATGGATGAATTGATTATTCAAATCGGGGTCGATAATTGTCATTAACGGGTGCAGTGCACGGAAAGTGTCCCACAGTGAGAATACGGTATACACCGGATGAGCCGTATCTCCCTGACGCACTTTAAGATCCATTCCCAAATAACGTCCGTCGGCATCACTAAATAGATTCGGACTGATTCCCGTATGATAAAGAGCGGAGTAGAAGATGGTCTTATCTTCCTTGTCGGAAGTGGTAATATCAATTTTCGACAGGTATTGATTCCATGCCTGGCGTGCATCCTTGCGTACTTTATCGAAATCCCATCCGGGAATTTCTGATTCGACATTCTTGCGTGCACCTGCTATATCGACAGCGGAGACGCCTACTTTCACAAGCACTTGTTCGTTCTTCTTCGTATTGAAATGTAACAGAGCTTTGCAGACGGGAAGTCGTTTGCCGTTGTCCATGGTAATAGAATCCGTAATCAATGTATAAGAGAACGGTTTAGAGAATTTGGCATAGAAATTAATATATTGGTCGAAAGCCCAATAAGTCGTTTTCTTATGTCCGCAGATTTCTGTGTCATTGATTACCTCGATTTCCATTTCCGAGTTAGTCTGTCGTTGCAGGCTATAATCCAAATCGATGATAAAACCGGATTCCATATTTTCGGGGAAAGTATAACGGTGAATGGCACCACGTTCAGTTGCCGATATTTCAGCTTTTACCTGATAAGTATCCAGAAAGACGGAATAATATCCGGGCTCTTCCACCTCATTCTCGTGAGAGAAAGAAGAAGCATAGACCAGTGTCTGGCTTTGGGGATCGGTAGTTAGATATCGCTGCTTTCCAACGGTAGGCATCAACAACACATCCCCGTAGTCGCAGCAACCTGTGCCGCTGACGTGTGTATGTGAGAAACCATTGATGGTGGAGTCTGCGTAATAATAACCGGAGCAGGCATCCCAACCGTCCATCCGAGTGTCCGGGCTGGGCTGAATCATGCCGTGGGGAACTACCGCTCCGGGGAACGTATGACCGTGTCCACCGGTACCGATAAAAGGGTTGACATAAACACTATAGTCTTTTACATTCGTGGGGGCTGTGCAGGAGCTATGTGTGAATAAACCTCCTAAACATCCTATTAGTAGGAATGTTTTTAATTTCATGGTATTAATCGTTTTTAATTTTATCATCTTTGTTCTTTATCTCTCTATTTAGGAGAGATAAAGATGTTGTTTCCTACGATTTTATAATCGATAGGTATGGAGTTTTGCAATGATTTCAACACCGATTCGATGGTTGATTTCCTTTTCACTACACCGGAATAGGTTTTGTCTGCTTTCATGTCCGGGGACAAGATAATCTTGACGTCATAGAAACGTTCCAATGTTTTGGTTATTGTGAATATATTCGCTTTTTGGAATGGAATCAGGTTGTTGTGCCATACTGCATCCAACTTGGCGTCTACTTGCTTGACTGTCAGTCGGCCGTTGTTCTTGTTTAATTCGGCGCGTTGACCGGGCGAGAGAATAATTTGTCCTTCTTCTCTGTTGCCTTTTACTTCAATTTCACCTTCAATCAATGTTGCTTCTGCTATTCGGCAATTCCTATCACATTTGAAGTTGAATGTCGTTCCCAGTACACGTACCCGCATCGCATCACTTTGTACGATGAATGGCCTATGTAGGTTGGGGGTCACCTCGAAGTAAGCCTCTCCGTCCAAATAAACGTTACGCTCTTTCTCGGAAAATTCGCGGGGATACTTTAAAGTTGCCGAATGATTCAGCCAGACTTTGGTGCTATCCGGTAAGATGATCTCTTTCACGATGCCTTCATTGGCAACTGATACTAGCATTTGTGGGTCGTTTCCATTTTGATAAAGCCAATATCCGATCCTGCCTCCAATTACACATATAATACCAATCATTGCAGCGTATTTCATCCAACGCTGTATATTTAGTACTGTTTTTCTCCGTTTTCTTTTTTCCTCGTCCAACTTTTTATAAAGCCTTCTTTCCGCACGAAGTATTCGCTGCTCGTTAGCATACTGGTCGAATTTACCGAGATGATAAATTTCTTCCATGCGAAAGAGCTGGCGGGCATTTTCTTCCGATTCCTTCATCCAGGCATTCACCTCGATGAGCTCTTCTTCAGAACATTGATCTGCCAGATATCTGTTTATTATTTCTTCACTCAGATTATTCTTTTTCTTTTCCTTCATATTAATAATACAATTCAGAATACAAAAACACTTATCATTATCTCCATAAAAATAAGAAAAGAATCGTCCAAAAAGGATTGAGACGGTTTCGTAAGTATTTCAAAGCCTTATAGATATGGGCCTCCACGGTGCGGAGGGAAATACCGAGAGCATCGGCTATCTCTTTGTTTTTCATATCGTGCAGGTAGCTTAGCTTGAAAACTTCTTTGCATTTGTCCGGAAGTTCATTAATCGCATCGTGGATTTCTTTGCGGAGTTCCTTGTCTTCAATCCTCCGGATTACTTCATTGTGGTCCGGCTGATAAAACTCTGCACGTCTTTGGTTGATTTCTTCCATAGCGGCACAGTAGCCGTCTTCTACATTACGATGTTTCAAAACGTTGAGGGCACGGGTGTAGATAGCTCGATAGAGATAGGCGTGTATCTGGTCGCCTATCTCAATGTAGTTTTTCCGTCTCCATAGTTCCACAAAGACATCCTGTACCACGTCTTCCGCCTCTTCTTCGCCTATCAGTCGGGTAGCATAGAAGATGAGGCTGGGGTAGTACTTGTGGAATAATGCTTTGTAAGTTACATCGAAGTTCTCATTCATTCTCTCAATCGATATTAGTTCGGATATACTTAAGGTCGTTCTTCCTCAAATGTGACTCTGTTTGCTGGGGGAGTGCTGCCCATCTCGAATTCTACAGTCGCTCCACTCATTATTTGCTCATGGGTGATATACGTTTTCTCATACGGCTGTCCGTTAACCTTGATAGATTGGATATAGATATTTTCTTTATTGACTTCGGGAGCGAGTACGGTAAAGGTTTTCCCATTGGCAAGGTGTAGCTGCATTTGGGGGAAGAGGGGAGTACCTATTTCGTACTTGCCGCTGACCGGATTCACCGGATAGAATCCCATAGCGCTGAATACATACCATGCCGACATCTGTCCGCAATCTTCGTTGCCACAAAGACCGGCCGGTTCGTTCTTATAAAGTTCGTTCATCACTTTGGCCACATATTCTTGCGTGCGGTTTTCCTGTCCTATGGCATTGAACAGGTAAATAACGTGATGGCTCGGTTCATTGCCATGCGCATATTGTCCTATCATGCCTGTGCTGAAGATCGGCAGTTCATCATCTGCTGCCGGATGATAGGTAAACATACTGTCCAGTTTCTCGGCAAAACGGTTTTCACCTCCTACAAGGTCGATCAGTCCGTCAATATCATGCTGTACAGACCAGAAATATTGCCATCCGTTGCTTTCGCAGATGTGCGGGGTATAGTCATCGGCTTTGAAATCGTTGATAAAGCCACCTTTGTCGTCACGTGGCTGCATGAAAGAGGTTTCCGGGTTATAAAGATTCTTATAGTTTTGAGAACGTTTGTAGAATACGTCCGCAATATCTTGTTTGCCCATCTTTTTAGCCATTTCGGCAATGCAGTAATCATCGAAAGCATATTCCAATGTTTTGGATAATGACCAGTTTTCAGCATTGTAGCGATCTGTTACATTGTAAGGGATATATCCTAATTGCTTGTAGAGCCCGATTCCACGGTAATGCTCCAGATTGGCTGTTGCTACACAGGCATCGAGGGCTTTCTCGGCATCAAAGTCACCCATTCCTTTCAGATAAGCATCTACAATGACAGGGACAGCGTGATAGCCGATCATCATGTCTGTTTCACTTCCATAGAAGTTCCATACCGGCAGACGTCCGTTCTGTTCGTAAAAAGCGATGAGAGATTTCACCATGTCGTTCACACGTTCCGGATCGGTGTAGGTAAAGAGGGGATGGGCGGCACGATAGGTGTCCCAAAGGGAGAAAGTACTGTAATTTAGCCAACCGTCGGTCCGGTGCACTTTCTTATCGGGACCGTAGTAAGCTCCGTCTACATCACAGTAAATCGTGGGAGCCATCATCGAATGGTAGAGAGCTGTGTAGAAATTCACCTTATCATTTTCGTTATCCCCTTTTATTTCAATCTTTCCGAGCTGGCGGTTCCAGTTTGCCTTTGTTTCAGCCAGGTATTTATCGAAGTCGTTTTCGGGGACTTCCGTTTGCAGGTTTTTGGCTGCACCTTCCATGCTGACACCGGAAATAGCGGTACTTACCAATATCTGTTCATCCTTTTGAGTGTTGAAGTCGAAGCGGGCGATGACGGCTGTACCGATGCGTTTGTTGTCTTTGATGATAGCGGTAGTGTCCAGCTCTATTTTCTCAAAAGGTTTGGAGAAGCGGGTACGGAAATAGACCTGTTGGTCGCGTGCCCAACCGTCGGAGAAACGATAGCCTTGAATCGTGACGGAGTCTACGACTTCGATATGGGAATCGACGGTGAAATCCCAGTTCATAGCCTTCTTCAGGTTTAGGAAGATGGCCGATTGTGCTTGGGGGAATGTGTAACGCTGAATGCCGCAACGTTCGGTGGCAGTCAGTTCGACGTTGATGTTATAATCCGTCAGGCGTACCTGATAATAACCGGCACGGGCACTTTCGTCTTTATGGGAGAACCTGGAGTGGATGCCAAGCGGAGCTTCCGCTTCCTTGTAAGGGAGGGTGACAGGCATAAAAGAAATGTCGTACAAATCTCCTGCTCCGGTGCCGGAGAGGTGGGTATGGCTGAATCCGGCAATCGTGCTGTCCGGATAGAAATAGCCGGAGATACGGTCCCATCCCGGTAGTCCGTTGTCCGGGCTAAGTTGCACCATTCCGAAAGGAGCTTGTGCACCGGGGTATGTGTTTCCGGTGAAGTCGGTTCCGATAAATGGATTTACGTACAATGTGTAATCTGTTTCGTGCTTCTCTTGTGCAGGGTTACAAGAAATGAGTATGCAGGTTAACAGCAAGCATAGATAAATAGGTGCTTTCATTGCTCTTTAGGTATTAATGATTATTTATTTTATTTCTTTGAAGGATAAGAGAAAGAACTAATCTCATGCAAATGTAGATAAAAACCGCGAGACTTTACACCGGCAAGATAAAGAATCTGTTTTTTCTTTAGAGGAAAGATACGACAAAAAAAAAAATCGGGAATAGGAGAAAAACGGTGAAAGAACACACGGCTCTTTCCGTTTCACTTTCATTTCACTTTCATTTCACTTAAAAATAGGGTCATCATACCCTTGAAACTGTCTAACAGGTATCAGTAATTACAAGTCACCCCTGCCAAAGCATATTCTGGCAGGGGTGAAATCGTTAAAATAGGACTTGTTAGACAGCCTCACGTTCTTTATTTTAGTATATCAGTCGGTTATGTTTCTATGAAAATTTCTCCATCCTCGAGACCTGCGCTCTCCGGACACCCATCAGTTTGCCAAGTTGCTCCTGCGTCAGATTCTTTTCCTTTCTCGCTTGTTTGATTGCCTCGCCAATAAGATAAGACTGCAATTCTGCTTCCATGACGTCACGGCGTGGTGTGCCTTTCTCGCCGACCACACGGTCGAGCATTTCTTCGTGCGTATATAGTTTCATCTTTTCCATATCTTATTTCTTTTTCTTGTTGTGTTACTTGGCTCACATACAAATCGTGAAATATGATTTGCGGTGATATCCCATGCTTTAGAAGCAGTCATACCAATGCCTTTCCCCCTCGGGTGCCACGATGCAAATCCGTTACGGTTTGCACTAACGCACGGCTTTTGCGTACCGTCCGATAATGCAAACCGACTGTCAGTACTAAAATGCAGATTGCCAAGATGAGAAACGAAACGGGGAGCATGGCTTTTTAGAGTGTCATTTATTACATATATCGACCACCGGAACCGTCTTTTCAGATCCGGAATTTGTAGTATACTTATATATTCCTATCTGTTTCGCGCATTTTCCCGATGGTATCTCGATTCTTTGATTGTCATAATATGATTTTCCTTTTTTCGCTACGAACAAGACAATTATACCTGTCGGTAGATCAAATGTCCCATCATACTCATAAGCCAAAGCGTCACCGGAGTCTAATACTTGGAAAACTTCAAATGAATTTTCACTGACGTATTCTCCTGCTTCTTCAAAAGATGTTATTCCTCGATTATCGGAAATTCCCGATGCGATTATTCCTATTAAAAAGGCCAATGCAACTCCACAGATTACACCGGCAATGAATATTCCTATCTTTTTCATGGTTTTCACAATATACGATTATAATTACAAATCATCCATCGCGTCGGACAATATCGCTTTTTGATTGATGCCATCGTAATACGAGAGGATGACAAAGCATTCCATGACGCTTTGATGCGAAAGTTGCAATTCGATGCTTCCCCGTTCGGTCTCAAACTCTGAATAGTATTTGCACCTGTCAAGTCTCAATTCATGTATCTTTTGGTTATCATCTTGAGGGGAAAAGAGGGATTGAAACTCTTCTACACATTCGGATGGCTCTCCGTATTTCTTGGTTAGCATTTGTTTTAAAGACATGTAATTGGATTCAAGCTCCGACCATTTGTCACAGGACGGAAAAACGACACCCACTTTGCAAACCAAATCTCTTTCTTTCGAGGAGACAGCTACTGCCGTACAATTTTTATATCCGGCAAAGTCACCGCTGAACATGGCGGCCCCCTCTTCGGAGCTGATGTAGGTAAATCCCTTTTGTTTCAGTTTGGCTGTAAACTCTTTTAGGGTTCCATCAATGGGAATTCCTTTGAAAGTGAGGTGTTCAATGTTTTCTTGTGCAGGCAGCATAACAGCCGCACACATAAAGGTCAATAATAGAATGATTTTTTTCATTTTCTTGTTTCTAAATAAAAGAAAGGCGTGCAACCATCCGCAACTTGCCTTACTTATGGTTACCGCCAAGTGACCTTACTCGTAACAAGCGCAGAATGGTCCACGCCTTATGAGCGTGAACCTCCAGTCTACTTGTTCTCACGAGTTGAATATATTGGCGGTATTCTAAGTAAGGAGAACAATAGCTAAAAGCTCAATTCAATATGTTCAAGTACGAACAGGAACGCTTTCCGTATGGGTTAATAATGTAATTCAATCTAAAATGCGGCAATGCCCGAAGGCTGCCCGCATCCCAAAGCGTCTGTTTCCTGTCTGTTTTTAATTCATAGGCATTCGTTTTAAAAGGTTAATACTCGAAAATCAAGTGCAAATATAGCAAAAACAGTCAATCGGCATATATTTCAAGACCGATTATTTGAAAAGATTGGTTGCAGAACATGCCCGCAGAAAAATAGTTGCCGGAAAACATCGTCCCCACTCCCTGATGAACCGCCCGAGACGCAAGAAACGCCCGTCGCGCCCTTCAACCCGAGGCAAACCATGCGAGAAACACCGTTCCCGACACCAACCGATCATAAAACAAACCGAAATCGCCCTTCACAAGTCCCAACCGACAATCAGCCATTCAAGAAACGCGGTTCCCAGCCCCAACCAATACTCACGCAAACAAGAAGCACTGTTCCCAGCCCTAACCAACACTTACGCAAACAAGAAACGCGGTTCCCAGCCCCGCCCAACACTCACGCAAACAAGAAACGCGGTTCCCAGCCCCAACCAACACTTACACAAACAAGAAACACTGTTCCCAGCAACATCCGCTTCTCCGGCAAAGAAAAAACGCGGTATCTTGTGCGAATTCGTTCCAAAAGAAGCGGTAATCAGCCGATGATTGTTACATTCGCCCATGAAATACGCCGGATACCTTGTTACCTGTTTCTTTCCGAACGGAAATATGCTAAAAACAGCGTCTCTAACTTGTTTCACCGAGAAAACAATGTGAAAACGCTGTATCTTGTCGCTCCGCCCCGCTGGGCAATGCCTCGAAACCTGTTTCCACCCGTATCAACCCTTAAAAACGAGGAGAAACATGAAAAAAATCTCAACCGTCAGTCTGGAGCACATGAACAACGGCGCACATTTCCTCTACGTGGGCGACATCCTGGCAAGAAAAGATTCTTCCAAGGAAGCATGAGAATCCCCTTCGAACAATGGACAAAATGAGGAAACGCACATCATTATAAACCTTTTACATCCATTACAACTATGGCATTTTACAAGAAAACGAAGAAAAGGATGAACGCGCTGTGGTATCCGCAAGCTGTGAACGGGGGCAAGTCCGTGACAACGGATGAAGTGGCTGACCGATTGGCTCAACTCTCCACCGTGAACCGTACTGATGTGTATGCCGTGCTGCTGCGTATGCCGTGCTGAAGGAACTGGGCGGCGTGATGGGAGGCTCGGTCTCGGCTTCAACCTCGGCGGATAGTGAGAATGATGGTGACTCTACCGGCGGCAGTGGAAACGGTGACGATGGCGACAATTCGTTGGATGGATTTGGAACGAGCCGCTTGAATTTATATATCAAAAAGAGGCTGTCTAACAAGTCCTATTTTAACGATTTCGAGGGTTGTGTCATAATGCCTAAATATAAAGATTTACCCCTGCCACAGATAACTATAGCAGGGGTAATCTCCTCAAAAAGGGAATTTGGATACACCTTCGATTTCTATTTCCTGAGACCTGTCAGACAGCCTCATCCTTTTATCTGATTGCTGTTAGATTCCTGCCAGCTCTATCACTTTTTCAATGGCTGCCTGTAATCCGTCGGCATTCCTACCTCCTGCGGTAGCGAAGTGCGGCTGGCCACCGCCACCACCTTGAATCAGCTTGGCAGCCTCTTTCACCAAGTTGCCGGCTTTCAGACCGGTTGCTACGAGGTTATCGCTCAACATGACTGTCAGCATCGGTTTACCGTTGTCCGTGCTTCCGGCTACGAAGAACAAGTTTTCCGTAATTTCACCACGAAGTTGAAAGGCAATGTTCTTCACCACTTCTGCAGGCAGTGGAGCGCAAACCTTAATAACCTTGACTCCGTTTACTTCCTGTATATTCTTCAACAGTTTTTCTTTTAAGACAGCTTCTTTCTCTTTCATGAAGTCTTCCACCTGTTTCTTCAAACCTGCATTTTCATCGATATACTTGCGGATGGCGATACCCAGGTCGGGAGCATTGTTGAAAAGAGCTTTCAAATCGTTGAACGTGTCTTGAATAGTGTCCAGCATTTCTTCTACTCGTGCTCCGGTGTAAGCCTCGATACGGCGGACACCGGCGGCAACAGAGCTTTCGGAGGCGATTCTCACCATACCGATATTTCCGGTTGCGGCTACGTGCGTACCGCCGCAGAACTCGATGGAAGAACCGAACTGGATGACACGTACCTTGTCGCCATATTTCTCACCAAAGAGGGCGATGGCTCCCAGCTCTTTTGCTTCTTCGATGGGTATATTGCGGTATTCTTTCAAAGGAATATTGGCACGGATCTTGGCATTGACAATGTGCTCTACTTTCCGAATCTCTTCATCGGTCACTTTCTGGAAGTGAGAGAAGTCGAAACGCAAAGAATCCGGTGTAACCAGTGAACCTTTTTGTTCGACATGTTCACCCAGAACTTCGCGCAAGGCAGCATCCAGCAAGTGGGTTGCCGAGTGATTGGCTGCGCAGGCAGCGCGCTTGTCGGTGTCTACACAGGCCATCATAGGAGCTTCCGGATGTTCGGGCAACTTCTTGGTAATATGTATCGGTAGGTTGTTTTCTTTCTTGGTATCGCTCACTTCAATCGTTTCGAATTCGCTTACCAATACGCCGGTATCGCCTATCTGACCGCCACTTTCCGCATAGAACGGAGTGTAGTCGAGTACAATCTGGTACAGTGTCTGGTTCTTTTGTTTGATCTGACGATAGCGGAGGATGGAGGCCTCGTATTCCGTATAATCGTAACCCACGAATTCGGTCGTTCCTTCTTTCAATACAATCCAGTCGCCGGTTTCGATGGCGGCAGCGTTACGAGCGCGTTGCTTCTGCTGTTGCATCTCTTCATTGAACTCCTCAATGTTGACAGTCATTCCGTTTTCACGGAGAATCAGTTCTGTCAAGTCGAGTGGGAAACCGAATGTATCATATAAGGTAAAGGCGTCCTTACCGCTGATTTCGGTTGTTCCGCTGGCTTTGGCATCTTCTATGGTCTTGTCCAGTAAGCGGATACCTGTTTCCAGTGTGCGGAGGAATGATTCTTCTTCCTCCTTGATGACTTTTTCAATCAGTGTCTTTTGTGCAACCAGTTCGGGATAAGCTTCTCCCATGTTATCAATCAATACCGGAAGCAACTTGTACATAAATGCCTGTTTCTGCCCGAGGAAAGTATATCCGTAACGGACAGCGCGGCGGAGGATACGGCGGATCACATAACCTGCCTTGGCGTTGGAAGGCAACTGGCCGTCTGTGATAGAGAACGCAATGGTACGGATGTGGTCGGCAATTACACGCATAGCGATATCCTGCTGCTTGTCTTTTCCGTATGTTGCACCCGACATAGCCGCAATAGCTTTCAGTATAGGCTGGAATACGTCCGTATCATAGTTGGATGTTTTTCCTTGCAAAGCCATACAGAGACGCTCGAATCCCATGCCGGTATCAATCACTTTGGCAGGAAGCGGCTCAAGACTACCATCAGCCTTGCGGTTGTATTGCATGAACACGAGATTCCAGATTTCAATCACCTGTGGATGATCGTGGTTCACGAGGTCGCGACCGGAGATCTTGGCACGTTCTTCGGCAGGACGGAGGTCGATATGGATTTCGGAACAAGGTCCGCAAGGTCCCGTATCACCCATTTCCCAGAAGTTATCGTGTTTGTTACCGTTGATGATGTGGTCTTTCGGCAATAACTGTTCCCAGTAGGAAGCGGCTTCGTCATCGCGGCTCAATCCTTCTTCAGGGCTTCCTTCAAATACGGTTGCGTAAAGATGTTCCGGATTCAGTTTCAAAACATCTACCAGATATTCCCACGCCCAGTTGATCGCTTCTTTCTTGAAGTAATCGCCAAACGACCAGTTGCCGAGCATCTCGAACATGGTGTGGTGGTACGTATCGTGTCCCACTTCTTCCAGGTCATTGTGCTTTCCGCTGACGCGCAAACATTTCTGAGAGTCCGCGACTCTTTGGTATTTTGCCGGGTGGTTGCCCAAAATAATATCTTTAAACTGGTTCATCCCCGCATTTGTAAACATCAAGGTAGGGTCATCTTTTATCACCATCGGAGCCGAGGGAACGATGCGGTGTCCTTTCGACTCAAAGAAATTCTTGAATGAATCTCTGATTTCTTTTGCAGTCAACATATAATGAAGAATTATGAATTATGAATGATGAATTATGGGTTGTGGGATATGAGAGAGGAGGAATCTCCAATAAATCATAAATTACAGCTCATAAATTCGTAAAAACTGTGCAAAGATAACTTGTTTTTATTACTTTTGCCGTATTAACAAGCGAAATATTTCCAAAAAGATGCGCAAAGTATACTACATCTATAATCCACAGACCCAGACTTATGACCGAATTTATCCGACTGTACGGCAGCGTGCGCTTAGTATTCTGCGCCGGCTTTTCTATGGAATGGGGTTGGGAGCAGGGTGCTTTATTGTGTTGTTATTGATTTTTGGCTCTCCGTCGGAGAAAGAGTTAAGGATTGAGAATAGTCGTCTTTTGGCTCAGTATAATGTGCTTTCCCGCCGTTTGGACGATGCGATGGGGGTACTTCAGGATATCCAGCAGCGTGACGATAATTTATACCGGGTGATTTTGCAGGCTGATCCTGTCTCTCCGGCTATCCGCCAGGCCGGTTACGGAGGAACGAACCGTTATGAAGAACTGATGGATTTGGCGAATGCAAAACTGGTAGTTAATACGACTCAAAAACTGGACGTACTCTCCAAGAGGCTATATATTCAGTCGAAATCTTTTGACGATGTGATTGATATGTGCAAGAACCATGATGAGATGTTGAAATGTATTCCGGCCATTCAGCCCATCTCAAATAAAGATCTTCGGCAGACGGCATCCGGCTATGGCACACGTATTGATCCAATCTACGGTACGGCAAAGTTTCATGCCGGTATGGACTTCTCCGCTCATCCGGGAACAGATGTCTATGCTACCGGAAATGGGACAGTGGTGAAAGTGGGATGGGAAACCGGATATGGGAATACCATCGAAATCGATCATGGCTTCGGGTATCTCACCCGGTATGCTCACTTGCAGGGATTTAATACGAAAGTCGGAAAGAAAGTGGTACGTGGTGAGATTATCGGAAAGGTAGGCAGTACAGGAAAGAGTACCGGTCCGCATTTGCATTATGAGGTGCATGTAAAGGGGAAGGTCGTGAATCCGGTCAATTATTATTTCATGGATTTGAGTGCCGAAGATTACGAGAGGATGATTCAGCTGGCAGCTAATCATGGTAAAGTATTCGATTGAAATTTTAAGACTGGAGTGTTATGTTGAATACGGATAAGGAATTAAAGCTATATTATTCAATAGGAGAGGTGGCCGATATGTTCGGAGTTAATCCTTCATTGCTCCGTTTTTGGGAAAAGGAATTCCCGCAAATCTCGCCTAAAACGGCAGGGAGAGGAATACGCCAGTATCGTAAGGAGGATGTAGAAACGATCGGGCTTATCTATCATCTGGTCAAAGAGAAAGGCATGACACTTACCGGTGCCCGGCAGCGTTTGAAGGATCATAAAGAGGCTACGGTTCATAATTATGAAATCGTTCATAAGCTGAAAGCGATAAAAGAAGAGCTTTTGGCCATCAAACGCGAACTGGATGGAAGAGAATAAATGTTATTCTTCTACACGGCTCACCTGTTTGATATTCTGTATTTTCTTCAGATTATTGCAGATGGTTTTCACATCATCCACATCGTGTACCCACAACTGAATTTTCCCTTCAAAGATGCCATCTTCGGTTTCGATGGTCAGCTTACGGATATTTACGTTGAGCTGTCTGGAGATAACCTGGGTGACTTCATTCAAAAGTCCCATACTGTCTATACCTTTTATATATATATATACCAGGAAAGAAAGTTCTTTGTGTGTATCCCATTCGGTCGCTAATATACGGTTGCCATAACTGCTCTTCAATTTGGCTGCAACAGGGCATTGACGCTTGTGAATAATAATCCGGTCATTTTCATCCACATATCCCAATACATCATCACCGGGAATAGGATGGCAACATTCGGCCATGATATATTTCTTCTGCAAACTTTCTTCCGTCAGTTTGAGCACCTCTTTGGGGTTGATTTTTTCTTTTTCCTGCTGTTCTTTCTCTTCCTGCTTCTCTTTGCTATTGCCGAAAGAGAAAGTCAGATATTTCTTCCAGTTACTGCTTTGCTTTTCTTTCAGTTCATTCTTTTCCGCTTCTCCCAGAATGATGGCTTTACTACCGATGGCAGCCAACAGTTCCTCTGCATTCTTGGCATTATGCAGTTTACGTAGCTTTTCAATAACGGCTTCTTCCGGACGGATTTCCTCCTTTTTCAGAAACTCACTGAGGATTTCTTCCCCTCTCTTCTGATTTACTTTACGCTCTTTGCGGAGAATGGATGCTATCTTGGCGCGGGCACGGGCAGTGGTTGCAAAAGCTTCCCATTGCGGTTGTACGCGTTGTGATTTGGAAGTCAGGATTTCAACCTGGTCGCCACTTTGCAGTTTATGGCTCAATGGTACTAATTTATGGTTGACTTGGGCGCCGATGCAATGGCTGCCGATATCCGTATGCAGGGAAAAAGCGAAGTCGAGAGCCGTGGAGTTCTGCGGCATGGTCTTCAGTTCGCCTTTAGGAGTGAACACGAATATTTCAGAAGCAAATAAATTGAGCTTGATCGTATCCAGGAAATCGATGGCATCCGGTTGCGGATCATCTAGGATCTCCTTGATGGTTTTCAACCATTTTTCCAATTCTCCTTCGTCCTCGCTGCCTCCTCCTTCTTTATATTTCCAGTGGGCGGCGAAGCCTTGTTCGGCAACATCATTCATCCGTTCGCTGCGTATCTGGACTTCGATCCATTGTCCGTTGTTGCCCATTAGAGTGACGTGCAATGCTTGATAACCGTTTGCCTTGGGATGGCTGACCCAGTCGCGCAGACGGTCGGGATGAGGCTTGTATATTTTGGAAATGGAAACATAAATATCGAAACAGTTGTTGAGCTCTTCTTCTACGTTGCGTGGCTCGAAAATGATCCGAACGGCTAGTAAATCATATATTTCTTCGAAAGGAACATGCTTGGTCTGCATCTTGTTCCAGATGGAATAGATTGATTTTACACGGGCAAGTATCCGGTATTTCAGTTCCATCTTATCAAGCTGTGTGCGGATAGGAGCTGTGAAATCGTTGAAAACTTTGTCGCGTTCGGCGGCTGTGGCATTCAGCTTCTTTTCTATTTCCGCATATTCTTCGGGATGCTCGTATTTAAAGCTTAAATTCTCAAGCTCTGTTTTTATTTTGTAGAGTCCGAGGCGGTTGGCTAACGGTGCATAGATATAAAGGGTCTCTCCTGCAATCTTATATTGTTTGTTGGGCAACATGGAGCCAAGGGTGCGCATATTGTGCAGGCGGTCAGCTATTTTGATAAGGATGACTCGGATGTCGTTCGACATGGTAAGCAGTAACTTCTTGAAGTTTTCTGCTTGTGCTGAAGCCCGGTCACCGAAGATTCCGCCGGATATCTTGGTTAGTCCGTCCACAATCTGGGCAATCTTCGGGCCAAAGATGTTTTCTATGTCTTCTACTGTGTAATCAGTGTCCTCTACTACATCGTGTAGCAGGGCTGCACAAATAGAGGTGGAGCCAAGACCGATTTCATTACATACAATACTTGCAACGGCAATCGGGTGCATAATGTAAGGTTCGCCCGAACGGCGTTTGATACCTTTATGCGCCTGGTTGGCGAAGTTGAAAGCCTTCGTTATGATTTCAACTTTCTTGCGATGCTTAGTATTGAGATAATCATTCAGTAGCTTGTGGAACGCCTGATTGATCATCTCTTCATCAGCTATTTCTTTGGGGGGCAGATTATCCATAATTGTTATCCTTTCACTTGCTTGACTCTGCAAAAATAAGCAAATTTCCGAACGATGCAAGTAGGAAGCTGTTTATTTGTATATTTTCAATCGTTTTCCTGCTGAAATTTTAGTGCCGGACATCCCATTCCACCTTTGTATATCCTTAATTCTGACACCATATCTTCTGGCGATAGTGGATAAAGTGTCTCCACTTTTTATTGTATAATAGGTCAATTTCCCTTTACCGGCAACTGCTGTTGTTCTGCGGGTTGCTGGTGTAATATCTTTTACTGCAATCGTTTTCCGATTACGGAACAACTCATCGGCACGATGTGCATAGATCGTATCTTGCTTATCGATAAAGATGCTGATCGCATCGATGGGAAGTCTTAAAGTATAAGGCTTGCTGTCACCCGGAATGATTTGCTTCTTATATTGAGGATTCAAACTCTTGATTTGATCTAAAGGTACACTACAAAGGTCGGCGATTTGTTCAAAGTGCAGGTTCTTGTTTACTTGCACTGTGTCGGTACTTGCCGGAATATTGGTTTCCATCGGGCAGATATTGTGATCGCAGTAATAAGTCATCACGTAGTTGGCAGCAATAAAGGCTGGTACGTAGCCACGCGTTTCTTTAGGCAGGTAATTGTAGATTTTCCAGTAGTCTGTTTCGCCATTGGCGCGACGGATTGCCTTATTGATCGTACCGGGACCGCAGTTATAAGCAGCAATCACCAGATTCCAGTCTCCATAGATATCATACATTTCTTTGAGATAGCGTGCGGCAGCCCAAGTTGCTTTAATCGGGTCACGACGTTCGTCTACCAGGCTGTTTGACTCTAAACCATAGATCTTACCCGTGCCAATCATAAATTGCCACAGACCGGAAGCACCTGCACGTGATACGGCTGATGGGTTCAATGCGGATTCGATAATCGGCAGATATTTTAGCTCCAATGGAAGTCCGTATGCATCCAATGCTTCTTCAAAGATCGGCATATAGAAGTTGCAGGCACTTAGCATAAAAGAAACCTGATTGCGCAAGCGTCCTGCATACATGTCGATGAATTTGCGGATAATATCATTATAAGGCATTTCCATGACAGCCGGGATACGTGACAAGCGGTCTATATAGACAGAGTCACTGAATAACGGATTGATTTCGGCCGTACTGCAATCTTTGCCTAAATCAACATAATTTTTGGCTTTCCAGTCATTCAACAGACTGTCAAGTGGATATGTCATACTTTTAGGTAAGTCGATGCTTTCTTTGCGTTCAGTTCCATTTTCACGAATCACCACATCTACACTTTGCGCTTTTACCTGGGAGGTTATCGCCAGTAAAAGAAAAATAATCCAACAATAGCTAACTAATTTTTTCATGCTTCAATAATAAGATCAATCTAAATTGTGTTTTTAAAATCGTAATACGCATTGCAGACCAACCGACTTGCTTTTTAAACTGTTGGAGCGGAACAGGTTGTTATTATCGATAACGGCCGGTTCTACTTTCATACTCAAGTCGGGGGTTATATCGAAGTTGGACAACTCTGCATCTACATAAGCGTCGATAATAGAGATCAGGTAAACTCCGATAAAAGCAAATATACTAAGGTCCCGATAACGACGGAACATATCTTTTCTTCGTTTTAGTGTGTTTTTCAGCTGTTCCTCATTATACGTGGAGTTGGGGGGCAACAAATCTTCGTAGCTTTTCGTATTCGGATTGCTGTCCATGATGTCCAGATAGGCTTGTGAATAGTCTTTGTACATCTTACCGTTCCAGCTTAAGGCGTAAGCACAACCGGCAAATCCTCCGTATATAATAGGTAATTTCCAGTATTTACGATTGTAAATCTGTCCTCCGCCGGGGAATACGACAGCCAGCCAAGTGGCTTTGGTCGGATTCGGGATAAATATCTTCTTGTTCAGATCTTGGGCGGTTGGCGGTATACTGTCGGTCTTTACAATAATCGATGCCGGCTGTTCTATCTTTTTCAGCTCTTTCTTATTGGCTGCATCCAGACTGTCTGCTATTTGTATCTTGGCAGCTGATAAACTATCGATGGCCGGAAGCTCTTTGGAGGGTATAATCCGGATAGGATCCTTCTGGGTCGAATCCGGTGTAACTACCTCACGATGCCTTCGTGCACGGGCTTTCGGTGCTTCACGTTGTATGATTGTTGTGTCTTTCCGTACCGGAGTAACAGTGGACTGTGCATACACATCAATCCCTGCCACCTGTAAAAAACAGAGAAGCAGGGTGCTGACCAGTAACTTATATTTCTTACTTTTTCTTGTCATTTACTTCTTTAGCGTATCGAAGATTTCCATGATACGTTCCAATTCCTCCTCGTTACCGAAAGGGATACTGATCTTTCCTTTTCCCTTTTCAGAGCAGGTAAGTTGTACCTTGGTATTGAAAAAGCCAGAGAGTTGTTGTTTCAATAAGTTGAACTCTTCAGGAAGTTTGGCACGTTTGGGTGTTATTTTCCGGGTGCCGCTTTTCACAGCTTCTCCTTCACTTAATGATTTAACAATTTCTTCTACTTTGCGGACTGAATATCCGTGCTCTTGTATTTCTTCGAATATTTTAACTTGTAGTTTAGGGTCGCCTAATGAAATCAGCGCACGGGCATGTCCCATGTCCAGCTGCTTGTTTTGCAGGGCCATCTGTATTGGAGCCGGCAATTTCAGTAAGCGCAGGTAGTTGGCGATCGTCGTTCTTTTCTTTCCGATACGTTCGCTAAGACGTTCCTGCGTCAGTTCATACTGATCGAGCAGATGTTGGTAGGCAAGTGCGATTTCTACGGCATTCAGGTCTTCGCGCTGGATATTTTCAATCAGCGCCATTTCCATCATGTTTTCGTCGTCGGCGGTGCGTATATAAGCAGGGATGGTTTTCAAGCCTGCTCTTTGTGAAGCGCGATAACGACGTTCTCCCGCGATGATCTGATATTCATCGTCTGAGAGTTTGCGTAGAGTAATAGGTTGGATGATACCGATTTCAGCAATGGAATCAGCCAGTTCCTGCAACGCTGTTTCGTCAAACTCACGGCGGGGCTGGTTCGGATTGATAGTAATCTTTGCCAGCTCTATTTCATTAATGGAAGAAGACCCTTCGGTTTTCACATCATCCATTGAGAGCAAGGCGTCGAGACCGCGTCCTAATGCATTTCTTTTTTGTGTTGCCATATCTTCTTCTTTTATTTATTTCGGTTGATAATCTCTTTAGCAAGAGCCAGGTGGTTCTTGGCACCGGTAGATTCCGCATCGTAAAGGATGGTTGGGACACCGTAGCTGGGAGCCTCGCTCAATTTTACATTTCGTTGAATAACGGTGTTGAACACCAGTTCCTGAAAATGACGTTTCACTTCATCATAGATCTGATTTGCCTGACGCAGACGGGAGTCATACATCGTCAGCAGAAAACCTTCGATCTCTAAAGCCGGATTCAGTTTCGATTTGATGATTTTGATGGTATTCAACAATTTGCTGATACCTTCAAGAGCGAAATATTCGGCTTGGACAGGGATAATCACCGAATCTGCCGCCGTTAGGGCATTGATCGTGATTAGTCCTAATGAAGGAGAACAATCTATCAAGATATAGTCATATTCTTTCTTCAGAGGGGTGAGTACTTCTTTTAGTATCTTTTCTCGGTTTGGAAGGTTTAGCATTTCAATCTCTGCCCCTACGAGATTAATGTGTGAAGAGATCACTTTCAAAGAATCAATCTCCGTGTTAAGAATAGCGTCCTGTACGTTGGCTCTGTCAATAATACACTCATAGATAGTGCATTTCGACTGCTTGATGTCTACTCCCAGACCGGAAGAGGCATTAGCTTGCGGGTCGGCATCTATCACGAGTACCTTTTTTTCCAGTGTAGCAAGTGAAGCTGCGAGGTTAATCGTAGTCGTTGTTTTTCCTACACCACCTTTTTGATTGGCCAAAGCAATAATTTTTCCCATATTCTCTAAATTTATTGGCAGCGAAATAAGTGATAAATCCTTAGAGCGCCTACGAAAAAAGAGAAACTTTGCAAATTCTGTTGATAAGTCGCCTGTTTTGTTAATAACTGTCGGACGAAACGGTTATAAAACTTCAACTGGTTCATCATCTATTTTTCTCTTTTAATGAGTTTGCAAATATACACATTTATATTGGATATCTATTTCTTTTTTTGCTCGCTTGCAGAAGATTAAGATTTGTAAACGGGTGGAAGTGGGGGAGGAGAGAGTTTTCGATCTGATGTAGGGAGGTGTTTGGCGATACGGCTTCTTTTTGCTACTTTTGTGCGAATATAAAAAAGGAAAGGATTGAATATATGGAAAATGAAAAGCCGTTGATACTTGTTTCAAACGATGATGGTGTGATGGCTAAAGGGATTAATGAACTGGTGAAGTTTCTTCGTCCCTTGGGAGATATTGTAGTAATGGCACCTGATGCTCCGCGTTCGGGCAGTGGTTGTGCACTGACGGTGACGCAACCTGTTCATTACCGGTTGGTAAAGAAAGAAGTGGGTTTGACTGTTTATAAATGTTCGGGAACGCCTACCGATTGCATCAAATTGGCACGGAATATTGTGCTCGACCGGATACCGGATTTAGTTGTCGGTGGTATCAACCATGGAGATAATTCCGCTACTAACGTGCATTATTCCGGCACAATGGGAGTGGTGTTCGAAGGTTGTTTGAATGGAATCCCTTCCATAGGCTTCTCTTTGTGCAATCATGAACCCGATGCTGATTTTGAAGCTGCCGGGCCTTATATTCGTAGTATTGCCTCCATGATACTGGATAAAGGACTTCCTCCTTTGACCTGTCTGAACGTAAACTTTCCGGATACAGCTGATATCAAAGGTATCAAAATCTGTGAACAGGCAAAAGGCCGTTGGACGAACGAATGGGCCGTCTGCCCCCGTCCGAATGATCCGAATTATTTCTGGTTGACCGGTGAATTTATCGATCACGAACTTGAAAATGAGAAGAACGATCATTGGGCTTTGGCAAATGGTTATGTCGCTATTACTCCGACTACGGTTGATGTGACAGCTTATTACTTTATGGATGAACTTAATAAATGGTTTAGTTAACCATTCACTACTATGAAGTATTATCTGATTGTCGGCGAAGCTTCCGGTGACTTGCACGCTTCTCGTCTGATGGCTGCCTTAAAGGCTGAGGATCCACAGGCTGATTTCCGGTTTTTCGGAGGGGATTTGATGGCTGCCGTCGGAGGAACGATGGTGAAACATTATAAAGAACTGGCATACATGGGGTTTATTCCTGTGTTGCTCCATCTACGCACTATCTTTGCCAATATGAAGCGTTGTAAAGAAGATATTGTTTCCTGGGAACCGGACGTTGTTATTCTGGTAGATTATCCAGGATTCAATCTTGATATTGCCAAGTTTGTCCATGCAAAGACACAGATTCCGGTTTATTATTATATTTCTCCTAAGATATGGGCGTGGAAAGAGTATCGCATTAAGAATATAAAACGAGATGTAGACGAGCTTTTCTCCATTCTTCCTTTTGAAGTGGAGTTTTTTGAAGGAAAACATCAATATCCCATTCACTATGTTGGGAATCCTACCGTGGATGAGGTGGCGGCCTATCAGGAAGCTCATCCGAAAAATAAGGATCAGTTTATTGCGGAGAATCAGTTGGAAGATAAACCGATAATAGCTCTTCTTGCGGGTAGCCGAAAACAGGAAATTAAGGATAATCTGCCGGATATGCTGAAGGCTGCTTTTGCTTTTCCTGATTATCAGCTTGTTCTGGCGGGTGCGCCTGCCATTGCTCCTGAATATTATAAACAATATATAGGAGAATCGAAAGTGAAAATCATTTTTGATCAGACCTATCGCTTGTTGCAACACGCAGATGTTGCTTTGGTGACTTCGGGTACGGCTACTCTTGAGACGGCGTTGTTTCGTATTCCTCAAGTTGTTTGTTATCACACTCCGATAGGGAAGGTGATTTCCTTCTTGAGGCGTCATGTCTTAACTGTGAAATTTATTTCGTTGGTTAATTTGATTGCCGACCGTGAGGTGGTAAAGGAACTTGTTGCAGATACGATGACTGTCAAGAATATGCAAAGCGAATTGAGGAATATTATTGAAAATGAAGTCTATAGGAATGAGATGCTTTCGGGTTATGAGTATGTAGCCGAACGGTTGGGACCTGTCGGTGCTCCCCGTCATGCAGCTCGTGAAATGTTACACCTGTTGAAAAAATAACTTTCTTTTTCTGAATAAACGTAAAGCCGATGCAGTAAATGCACGGCTTTTTTATTTAATAAGCAGAAGACTAAAAAAAAGAAAGGAAAAAGATATGAAAAAATTTAAGTGGCTTTTAGGTCTGTTGGTATTGGCATTAGTGCCGATGTTGCAATCATGTGATGATGACGGGTATTCTATCGGAGATTTCAGCTGGGACTGGGCGACTGTTCGTGCAACCGGTGGAGGAGATTATTATTTGGAGGGTGATCGTTGGGGAGTGATTGATCCGGTTACTACTTCCATACCTTGGTTTAAACCGGTGGACGGTGAACGTGTGGTGGCTTTTTTCAACCCTTTGCATGATATGGAAGGGGGAAAAGGAGTTCAAGTGAAGATGGAAGGTATACAGGAATTGTTAACAAAGGAAGTGGAGGACATGTCTACAGTGGAAGAAGCGAAAGAATTCGGTAATGATCCTATTCTGATTTATCAGGGTGATATGTGGTTGGGAGGAAAGTTTCTGAATGTAATTTTCCGTCAGGAGCTGCCTCGTTCGGAGAAACATCGTATCAGCCTTGTGCAAAATAAGATAGGAGTGGGGGAATCGTCAGAACCGGGTACGTCGAATGTAGCGGAAGATGGCTATGTACATTTAGAACTGCATTATAATACATATGGGGACGTGACCGGCTATTGGGGATGGGGACGAGTCTCTTATAATTTGGAAAAGTTCTTCCCGACGGAGAAAGATGCCGAATCGACAATGAAAGGTTTTAAAGTGACTATAAATTCAAGAGAACATGGAGAAGGAAGAGTGATTGTTCTTGAACTGAATCGTCCGGTAGGTGTGCCGGAAACAGCAAAGGATGTACACTCCACTTCTTCGATCCGATAACCTAACTATGATTTATTGTGTGAAAAAAGGTCGGGATACTTCTAACGAAATTCTCGACCTTTTTATTGTGTATAATTCGGGACATTCATTAAATATTATAAAATGAGCCAACTAATTCATACACAAATTATTGCGAATTAGTTGGTTTTTTAGTATCTTTAGGTATTCCCCCGAAAACAAGGTTTGACGGCCCAAACGGGGGAAATTCCCCAACTAAGATATGGCTAAGATACAAAAAATTTCAGAAATCCACCCAACTTTGGGCTTTACAGAATTTGATATTCTGGAAAAATACCGCAAGAGTTTTCATGAGAGTGAGCTTGGCAGGCTTCATTCGGTCTTTCCATTTGATCGTATGGCAAAAGCCGCAGGCCTGTCTGAACAACGTTTGGGCCGCAGGAACATATTCAGTCCTTCCGCAAAGATCGCCCTTATGGTCCTGAAGGCATACACCGGATTCTCCGACAGGAAACTGGTGGAACATCTGAACGGGAACATACACTACCAGATGTTCTGTGGCATCATGATCCCCCCGTCCCTTCCCATAACCAACTTCAAGATAGTCAGTGCCATCCGTAATGAGATAGCATCCCGCCTTGACATTGATTCCTTCCAGGAGCTCCTGGCTTCACACTGGAAACCTTATCTTGATAACCTTCACGTCTGCATGACCGATGCCACATGCTATGAGAGCCACATGCGTTTTCCTACGGACATGAAACTCCTTTGGGAAAGCATCGAATGGCTCTACAGTCATATATGCCGGCATTGCAGGGATCTGGGCATAAGGCGTCCGCGCAACAAATACAGGAATGTGGCGGAATCCTATCTGTCCTACTGCAAGAAAAGAAAGAGGAGAGCTTCAAGGACAAGAATGCTTAAGCGCCGTATGATCAAGCTTCTTGAAAAGCTCCTCAGTCAAAGGGATGGGCTCCATAGCGAGTACGGTGCTTTACTCCGATATACACAGGATTACCATAAGCGTCTTTCCATCATCAGAAAGGTGCTTGTACAGGAAAAGGAAATGTTTGAAGGGCGAAAAGTCAGTGACCGCATCATCAGCATCGACCGTCATTATGTACGTCCCATCGTCAGAGGCAAGGAAACCAAGTCCGTCGAGTTCGGTGCAAAGGTCAATAATATACAGATAGACGGCATATCGTTCATCGAACACCTCTCGTTCAAGGCTTTCAATGAGGGGATACGCTTGAAGGACTGTATCCGTATGCAGCAGAAGCTGATGAATGTAAGGGTAAGATGTGTGGCTGCCGATTCCATATATGCCAATAATGCCAACAGAAAGTTCTGTACTAAATATGGGATATCCACATCCTTTGTGCGCAAGGGAAGGGCGGGCAAAGATGAGCCTTTGAGGAAGGTGCTTAGAAGCGAACTCTCAAAAGAAAGGGCCACACGGCTTGAAGGAAGCTTCGGCACTCAAAAGCAACATTACTCGCTCGCAAGGATAAAGGCAAGGAACAAGAAGACGGAAATCCTGTGGATTTTCTTCGGAATACATACAGCAAATGCCATACTGATGATTGACAAGATCAGGAACAGAACGGGGAAAGCTGCATGATATGAGTTTACTGAAAGAATCAGAAGAGGTCAGAAGACTTCTTCCGGAACTTCATGTCTTGTCAGATAAGAGTATATGAGAATATACAGAAAAATGACAATAATAATGGCATATGAAGTGATTATACTCTATCATCTTCATATGCCATGGTATTTGGGGGGAACATTTACTGAATATTCCTAATTCTAATCGAGGAGAAAAACTCCTGTTAGAACCATGTTAATGCATATAGATAAATGACTGCTGCCGGTATGGCCATTAAAGAACTGTCAAACCGGTCGAGCATCCCTCCATGTCCCGGAAGAATATTTCCTGAATCCTTTACGTGCAATTGGCGTTTTAGCAATGACTCTGTCAAGTCACCCCATGTACCGAATATGACCGTCATCAATGCCAGTCCTGCCCATTCAACCATTGACATAAATGGGAAGTAGTGAGCAAGTATAAAAGATACTCCGATTGCTACAACCCCGCCACCGATGGAGCCTTCCCATGATTTCTTGGGAGAAATGCGTTCAAAGAGCCGGTGTTTGCCTATCAGTGAGCCGATACAATAAGCCCCCGTGTCATTCAGCCAAAGGAAAATAAAGATGGATAACGGTAGAATCGGATTATAACTTATACTGCTATATTCCGATGCGGGATCGTTATGAAAAGCCAGTACATTCAGCAGAGCAAAAGGCAGACCGATATATAGTTGGCTAAGCATAGAATAAGCCCAGTTAAGTACCGGATTCTCCTTTTTCAGATACAACTCGCTAATCATCATGTAAAGCAACAAAAGCAGATATGGAATGAATATTTTCGAATCGGCTGCATCAATGCAGAATCCCATGATTGCGAGGAATAAATAAGCTCCACCGAGCATATTAATGGCCTTGTTTATCTTAACTCCTTCTGCACGCATATTTACCAGCTGTGCAAATTCATAGATAGTTAGTGCACTGATAGCAGTGAGGAGAATACCAAAGCTGAATGCACCATAAAGGATGCATCCTACCATGATGGCAACGAAGAGTACCCCCGTAATAGCTCGTTTTATGAGATTGTTAATCAAAATCTATTCGTTTTAATTAGTTGGACTTGTTAGCTTTTTCTTCTGCATTAGATTTATCCTCAACGATATCTTTGCCTTCCACGGTAACTTGGGTTCCTATGGAGGCTTGCTCCTCTGCAGTATTTTCAGCTTCTTTTTCATTCATTTCTTTTTCTTTCAGCTTTTGGGCAAGTTCCCTTTCGGCTTTTGCGGCATCCTGACTCTCTTTAGCGGCCATGATTTCTTCCGAACGGGAAGCCCAAGGACGTTTGCCGAAAATACGTTCAACGTCTTCTGCAAAAATTACCTCCTTGTCAATCAGTAATTGTGCCAATTCGTTATGTCCTTCTTTATGCTCTGACAGAATTTTTTTGGCTCGTTCATATTGCTCGTTCACCATTCTCTTGACTTCTTCGTCAATTAATTCGGCTGTCTTTTCGCTGTATGGACGGTTGAAAGAATATTCATCATTGTTGTAATAGCATAAATTCGGCAGTTTGTCACTCATTCCTAAGTAGGCAATCATGCCGTATGCCTGTTTGGTCACTCTTTCCAAATCATTCATGGCACCAGTTGAAATGCGCCCGAGGAATAAATCTTCAGCTGCGCGTCCTCCTAAAGTGGCGCACATTTCATCCAACATCTGCTCCTTTGTAGTGATCTGGCGCTCTTCCGGCAGATACCAAGCAGCTCCTAATGCACGTCCGCGAGGAACGATAGTTACCTTAATTAACGGATTGGCATATTCCAATAACCAAGAGATAGAGGCGTGTCCTGCTTCATGCAAAGCGATGGAACGTCTTTCTGCTTCTGTAGTAATCTTGGTTTTCTTTTCCAGACCACCGATGATGCGGTCTACTGCATCCAAAAAATCTTGCTTGCCAACGAACTTCTTTCCGTGGCGGGCAGCGATCAGTGCTGCTTCATTGCAGACATTGGCAATATCCGCACCCGAGAATCCCGGAGTCTGGCGTGCCAGCAAGTCTACATCAACACTGGCATCTATTTTGATCGGGCGCAAGTGCACGCCAAATACTTCTTTACGTTCATTCAGGTCGGGCAGGTCCACGTGTATCTGACGGTCAAAACGTCCTGCACGGAGCAGTGCCTTGTCAAGTACGTCTACACGGTTAGTGGCAGCAAGGATAATTACACCGCTATTGGAACCGAAACCGTCCATTTCTGTCAGCAACTGGTTCAAGGTGTTTTCGCGTTCGTCATTTCCTCCCATTGCTGGATTTTTGCCACGAGCGCGTCCTACGGCATCAATCTCATCGATAAAGACAATACAAGGAGCTTTCTCTTTAGCCTGTTTAAACAAGTCGCGAACACGGGATGCACCTACACCCACAAACATTTCCACGAAGTCGGAACCAGCCAGGGAGAAAAAAGGAACATTCGCTTCGCCCGCTACAGCCTTGGCGAGCAAGGTCTTGCCAGTTCCCGGAGGGCCTACCAATAGGGCGCCCTTGGGTATCTTACCTCCCAAATTCGTATATTTCTGTGGCTCTTTCAAGAACTCTACAATTTCTTCCACTTCTTGTTTAGCTTCCGCCAAGCCTGCCACATCTTTAAATGTAATCTTGATAGCTCCGCCTTTTTCAAAAAGCTGTGCTTTTGATTTTCCTACGTTAAATACACTACCGGGGCCACCACTGCCACCTCCACTCATGCGACGCATGAAGAAGAGCCATAACGCTACAAGTAAGACAAGCGGAAGTATCTGAATCAGAATTGCGGGGAAAATATCCGATTTGGGCGGATAGTCGGAAGAACCGTCAAAATGACCTGCTTCCTTTTCTGCCTGCAAAAACTCTTCCAGTTTATCGGTAGATGGTGCTCTACTTGTAATGATAGGGTTACGTCCCACTTTGTTGGAGTCTGCTCCAAAAACGGCTCCTACAGCAGTCGGTTTAAGAAAAGCTTCGATGGATTTATCTTCATAACCCAATACTTTGCTTATATAACCCTTTTTCACGTAGTCCTGAAACTCGCTGTAAGTTACAGATTTGCTTCCAGCCCCATTTGAATCACTGCCCCACCAGAGGCCGAGAAGCATAAGGGCAATAATCATATACATCCAGTTCAGGTTGAACTTAGGCATATTAACCTTATTGTTAGGTTTATTGCTATTCTTATTATTGCTATTATTGTCCATAATCATTAATTAGTCTAGATCGGGGATTTGAGTAAGTTTGGCATCAGCCCAAAGGTGTTCAAGATTATAAAAAGCCCTTGCTTCCGGTAAAAAAACGTGTACCAGTACGTCTGCATAGTCCATTGCTACCCACTCTGCATTCCGGAGTCCGTCAATTGCATAAGGTTTGCTGTTCGCACCTTTGCGTGTAAGTTCCTTGATTGAATCTACAATGGCGATCACTTGACTGGGGGAATTTCCCTGGCAGATAACGAAGTATTTACAGATGGCATCTTCTATACTGGTTAAATCGGCAACGATTATCTTTTTACCTTTTTTCTCTTGAATTCCTTCTTTTATTTTTTCAATTAATACTTTAGTATCGTTCATTCTTGTAATTGAGATTAATAATTCATGTTCTCTATTTGTTTATAACGAAAAAGGCAACCCTTTGTTTCTGATTATAAACATGATATTTTTGACAAATATACGCTGATTTATTGGATACAAGAAAGTAATCCTTCAATTTTTGTGTTTTTTAGTGGAGATACTTTTGTTTGGAAAGCTTATTTGGACATTTTTTCAAAAAAAATACCGGATTTGTTTTGAATTCCCAAATTATTCGTATCTTTGCACCCGAAAATAAAAAAACATTGGGCTATGGTGTAATGGTAACACTACAGATTCTGGTCCTGTCATTCCTGGTTCGAATCCAGGTAGCCCAACAAATCATACTTTTTACTGATAAAAAATCGCTAAATTTGCCTTTTTAGCGATTTTTTTGTGTTTTAACAACTGCCATCCTTCAATGAACAGCGTATTAATTATGCGATCAAGCTGATGAAGAACCGGCGTATAATCATGCCCGAATCCTCCGCATTTATTGGGAAATACATCTGAAAGAGTGAAATTAAAGTAATTTTTATCTGTTTACGCTTTCTGTCGTTCACTCAATTTCCTACCTTTGTCATCTAAACCAAAATCGTGTAATCATGAAGTATAAATTATTGGTTCTTGACGTAGACGGAACGCTCCTTAATGATGCGAAAGAAATTAGTAAACGTACATTGACCGCTTTGTTGAAAGTTCAGCAGATGGGAGTACGTATCGTGCTGGCCTCCGGCAGACCGACTTATGGCTTGATGCCACTGGCCAAGATGCTCGAACTTGGAAATTATGGAGGTTTTATTCTTTCCTATAACGGTTGCCAGATTATCAATGCGCAAAACGGTGAAATATTGTTTGAGCGCCGGATTAATCCCGAAATGTTGCCGTATCTGGAAAAGAAAGTCCGTAAAAACGGTTTTGCCATATTTACTTATCATGATGATACGATCATAACAGATTCTCCTGAAAATGTGCACATTCAAAATGAAGCCAGGTTGAATAACCTGCAAATAATCAAGGAAGAAGAATTTTCTGTTGCCGTTGATTTTGCTCCTTGTAAATGTATGTTGGTCAGCGATGACGAAGAAGCACTGATTGGTTTGGAAGATCACTGGAAGAGAAGGCTGAACGGAGCGTTGGATGTATTCCGTTCGGAACCTTATTTCCTGGAAGTAGTTCCCTGCTCCATTGATAAAGCCAATACTTTGGGGGCTTTGTTGGAAGTATTGGATGTGAAGCGTGAGGAAGTGATTGCTATTGGCGACGGTGTGTGTGATGTGACCATGATTCAATTGGCTGGATTGGGTGTAGCTATGGGACATTCGCAGGACTCGGTGAAAGCCTGTGCCGATTATGTGACAGCTTCGAATGAGGAAGACGGGGTGGCTATTGCAGTGGAGAAAGCGATCCTTGCCGAAGTGCGTGCTGCTGAAGTTCCTCTTGACCAATTGAATGCGCAAGCACGTCACGCGTTAATGGGAAACTTGGGAATTCAATATACGTATGCCGATGAAGACCGCGTGGAAGCGACGATGCCGGTAGACCATCGTACCCGCCAGCCTTTTGGCATTTTACATGGTGGAGCTACTCTTGCGCTGGCAGAAACTGTTGCCGGACTCGGATCGATGATTCTTTGCCAGCCGGACGAGATTGTAGTAGGAATGCAGGTCAGTGGAAATCACATATCTTCTGCGCATGAAGGAGATACTGTACGTGCAGTAGCGACAGTTGTACATAAGGGGCGTTCATCCCATGTGTGGAATGTCGACGTGTTTACTTCAACCAATAAACTGGTGTCTTCCATACGGGTAGTCAACAGTGTGATGAAAAAGAGATGACCGACGAAGAAATAAGTAACTTGACAACTATTGATGCATTTATTCAGCGGAAGCAGCCGTTTGCTGTTTATCGTATTCCCGGGGAGAAAGTTCCCCGTCTGTTAACGCAGGCGAAAGGAGGGATACGTCTGATATATGCTCTGAGAGAACTGAATGGACAGAGAGGATTTGTCATCGCTCCGTTTCAGGTGAGTGAGAAGTGTCCGGTTGTGTTGATTCAATCCGATCAGTGTGGACAGCCTTTACCGGTTGATGATGATACGGAAGAAGACCGTAAGATCGCTTTGCGGATGCAAGGACAAGAACCATTCCTTACTTCTTTCACGGAGGAATATGCAGCGTGCTTTCATACCTTTATCAACGCTTTACGCGATAGGACTTTTGATAAATTAGTGCTTTCCCGCCATCTTACTATTGATAAAGTAGCAGACTTTTCTCCTTCATCCATTTTTCGTGCGGCTTGTAAGCGTTATATTCATTCCTATATATATTTATGCTACACTCCACAGACCGGTATCTGGCTGGGAAGCACTCCCGAAATCATTCTATCGGGTGAAAAAAATGAATGGAATACGGTAGCGTTGGCTGGGACACAGCCTTTGCAAGATGGCAAACTGCCCCAAGTATGGGATGAAAAGAATCGGAAAGAGCAGGATTATGTCGCTTCATACATTCGTCGCCAGCTCCTTTCGTTAGGTATTCATTCTACGGAGAACGGGCCTTATCCGGCTTATGCAGGTGCTTTGTCACATCTGAAAACAGATTTCCGGTTTTCTTTGAAAGATAACAAAAGTTTGGGAGAACTCTTGAACGTATTGCATCCGACACCTGCTGTATGCGGTTTACCGAAAGAAGAAGCCTATCGATTTATATTGCAGAATGAAGGTTACGACCGTCGCTATTATTCCGGCTTTATCGGATGGCTGGATCCGGAAGGGAGAACTGACATCTATGTGAATCTGCGCTGTATGCATATCGAAGACGACCAACTGACTCTTTATGCCGGCGGCGGATTATTGGCCTCTTCGGATTTGAATGATGAATGGCTGGAAACGGAAAAGAAGCTGCAAACCATCAAACGGCTTATAACCCATTAATCATTAATTCACTAATCACTAACCATCATGTATACAGACAAGAAGAACATACTCCAGTTGGTTGCGCTGCTCGAGGCGCATGGGATTACTAAAGTTGTGTTGTGCCCGGGTAGCCGTAACACGCCCATCGTGCATACTTTATCCAGCCACCCGAATTTTACTTGTTATCCGGTAACTGATGAACGGAGTGCCGGTTATTTTGCGATTGGTCTTGCGTTGAATGGTGGTAATCATGCAGCTGTCTGTTGCACTTCCGGTACAGCGTTATTGAACCTTCATCCGGCTGTGGCGGAAGCATTTTACCAGAATGTTCCTATAGTCGTCATTTCTGCAGACCGTCCCGCTGCCTGGATCGGACAGATGGATGGGCAGACTGTTCCGCAACCAGACGTGTTTCGGACGTTGGTCAAGAAGTCGGTGAACCTTCCGGAGATTCACACGGAAGAAGATGAGTGGTATTGCAATCGTCTGGTGAATGAAGCTTTGTTGGAGATGACCCACCATGGGAAAGGTCCGGTACATATCAATGTACCTGTTTCCGAACCGCTGTTTCAGTTTACGGTCGATTCACTACCCACAGTACGTGTCATTACCCGTTATCAGGGATTGAATGTCTACGACCGTGATTATAACGCTCTGATCGACCGGATGAATCAATATCAGAAGCGTATGATTATCATCGGTCAGATGAATCTTATCTATCTGTTTGAGAAAAGATATATCAAGTTATTATATAAACATTTTGCCTGGCTAACGGAACATATCGGCAATCAGACAGTTCCCGGTATTCCGGTAAAGAATTTCGATGCGGCGCTTTATGCCATGCCCGAAGAAAAGATCGACCAGATGGTTCCCGAATTGCTGATTACTTATGGTGGACACGTGGTTTCCAAGCGGTTGAAGAAGTTCCTTCGCCAGCATCCGCCTAAAGAACATTGGCACGTATCACCGGACGGTGAAGTGGTCGATTTGTATGGCTCATTAACTACGGTGATCGAGATGGATCCGTTCGAGTTTTTGGAGAAGATAGCCAGTCTGTTGGACAACCGGACTCCTGAATATCCACGTGTATGGGAGAATTATTGCAAGATGATCCCCGAACCGGATTTTGCTTATTCGGAGATGTCGGCTGTCGGTGCGTTGCTGAAAGCCTTGCCGGAGTCGTGTGCGTTACATCTGGCAAACAGTTCGGTAGTCCGCTATGCACAACTATATTCGATTCCTTCCACGATTGAGGTCTGTTGCAATCGGGGAACGAGTGGTATTGAAGGTTCACTGTCTACGGCAGTCGGCTATGCGGCAGCTTCCGATAAACTGAATTTTATAGCTATCGGAGATTTAAGTTTCTTCTATGATATGAATGCGCTGTGGAATATCAACGTCCGTTCTAACCTGCGTATCCTTTTATTAAATAACGGAGGAGGAGAGATTTTCCATACCTTGCCGGGATTGGATATGTCGGGCACCTCACATAAGTTTATTGCAGCAGTCCATAAAACATCGGCCAAAGGCTGGGCGGAGGAACGTGGCTTCCTCTATCTGCAAGCGCAAGATGATGAAGAACTGGCTGAAGTGATGAAAACTTTCACCCAACCGGAAGCTATGGAACAGCCAGTGCTGCTGGAAGTGTTTACCAACAAAAACAAGGATGCGCGTATGTTGAAGAATTATTATCATCAATTAAAACAAAAATAGATTATGTCAATACAAAGAGAGTGGACAACCATCAGAGAATACGATGATATTCTTTTTGATTATTATAATGGAATTGCCCGTATCACAATCAACCGTGAACGTTATCGGAATGCATTTACCCCGACTACTACCGCCGAAATGAGTGATGCATTGCGTATCTGCCGTGAAGAAGCGGATATTGACGTGATTGTGATTACCGGAGCCGGAGATAAGGCTTTCTGTTCGGGGGGCGACCAACATGTGAAAGGACGTGGCGGATATATCGGGAAAGACGGTGTGCCTCGTTTGAGCGTATTGGATGTACAGAAGCAGATTCGTAGCATTCCGAAACCTGTGATTGCCGCCGTGAACGGCTTTGCCATTGGTGGGGGCCATGTGCTTCATGTGGTATGTGATTTGTCCATCGCTTCGGAAAATGCCGTCTTCGGTCAGACAGGTCCTCGTGTGGGTAGCTTTGATGCCGGATTCGGTGCATCTTACTTGGCACGTGTAGTAGGCCAGAAGAAAGCACGTGAAATCTGGTTCCTCTGCCGGAAATACAATGCGCAGGAAGCACTGGACATGGGATTGGTGAATAAGGTAGTGCCTTTGGAGCAGCTGGAAGATGAATATGTGCAGTGGGCGGAAGAAATGATGTTGCTTAGTCCGTTGGCTTTGCGTATGATTAAGGCGGGATTGAATGCCGAACTGGATGGTCAGGCAGGTATTCAGGAGCTTGCGGGCGATGCAACGTTACTCTATTACCTGACGGATGAAGCACAGGAGGGAAAGAATGCCTTTCTGGAGAAGCGTAAACCGAACTTCAAACAATATCCAAAGTTCCCTTAAACCGATTACACGATGAACTGTAAAATAGAAATCATTCCCCGGTTGCTCCATTTCAAGCAACCCGCGGGAACTTCCCGGGGAACATATACTACGCGTAAAGTCTGGTATCTTCATTTCACCTCTCCTGAATTTCCGGGTAGAGTAGGAATAGGAGAGTGTGCACCCTTGCCCGCTTTGAGTTGTGATGATCTTCCTGATTATGAAGATGTATTAATGAAAGCCTGCCGGCAAGTGGAGAGAGAACAAGGAATGTTGGATATGGATGGTTTGTGCGACTATCCTTCCATTTTATTTGGTCTGGAAACGGCCATCCGGCATTTCTTTGCAGGAAACTGGGCTTTATGTGATACGGCTTTCTCACGCGGAGAGACAGGAATTCCTATCAACGGCCTTATCTGGATGGGAGATTATGATTGTATGTTATCCCAAATTGAGAAAAAGATAGAAGTCGGATTCCGTTGTATCAAACTGAAGATTGGTGCTATCGACTTTGAAAAAGAGTTGGCTTTGCTACGTTATATCCGTTCACATTTCTCCTCTAAGGAGATAGAGTTGCGTGTAGATGCAAATGGTGCTTTTTCTCCGGTTGATGTCATGGATAAGCTGAAGCGTCTGTCCGAACTGGATCTACATTCTATCGAACAGCCGATCCGTGCCGGACAATGGGAGGAAATGGCACGCCTTACTTCCGAATCTCCATTGCCGATAGCTTTGGATGAAGAACTGATAGGGTACAACACGCTGGAGAGAAAAAAAGAACTACTCTCAACCATCCGTCCGCAATATATTGTGATTAAACCTTCCCTTCACGGAGGAATGTGCGGAGGGGACGAATGGATTACCGAAGCTGAAAAGCGGCATATCGGCTGGTGGGTCACTTCTGCTTTGGAATCAAACATTGGCTTGAACGCTATTGCACAGTGGTGTGCAACATTCAATAATCCGTTGCCACAGGGATTGGGGACAGGATTGCTTTTTACGGATAATGTGGAAGTACCCCTTGAAATAAGAAAAGATTGCTTGTGGTTTTGTAAAGGATAATAGTTAAAGGATATGGTGATGATATGATATTCAACCGACAACAACAAAGCCTGTTACTGGAAGGAAAAGAATACACTTCTGAAGATATACGTCGATTGATAGCAGGAGGAGCAGAAGCTCATTCTCCTGCTTATTGGGATTTATATCTTTTCCTGAACAAATGGTTTGATGATTCTCCTGTCATCACGGTTCATACATCGGGTTCTACGGGTACCCCTAAAGAACTGGTGGTACGCAAGGAGCAGATGATGCAAAGTGCACGTCTGACTTGTGAATTTTTGAATTTGAGAAAAGGTGATTCGGCATTATTATGTATGAATCTTCGTTATATCGGTGCAATGATGATGGTCGTACGTTCATTGGTTGCAGGCTTGAACCTGATTGTTCGTCCTGCTTCCGGTCATCCGTTGGCGGGTATAAAAGCCCCTTTAAGGTTTGTGGCAATGGTTCCATTGCAAGTTTATAACACCTTGCAGGTTCCCGAAGAAAAAGAGCGATTAAAACAAACGGGTATTCTGATTATAGGAGGTGGAGCCGTTGATGAGGCCTTGGAAACGGAGATGAAACATCTTCCGACTGTGGTTTACTCCACTTATGGCATGACTGAAACCTTGTCGCATATTGCCCTTCGTCGTCTGAACGGAGTATCGGCTTCGGAGCATTATTATCCATTCTCTTCCGTAAAATTGTCTTTATCCTCAGAGAATACATTGGTCATCGATGCCCCTTTGGTCTGTGACGAAACATTGCAGACCAATGATATTGCACGTATCTATCCCGATGGAAGTTTTATGATTCTAGGCCGGAAAGACAACGTGATTAACAGTGGAGGAATTAAGATTCAAGCGGAAGAGATGGAAAGGTTACTCCGCCCGTTCATTCCTGTACCCTTTGTCATTACTTCAGTTCCGGACCGGCGCTTAGGGCAGGCTGTCACTCTATTGTTGGAAGGTCAGCTGGGTACTAAGGAAATCGAAAATAAGTTGCAGGAAATATTCGAACCTTATTATCGTCCCAGATACATATTGTCAACAGACGATATCCCGCAAACAGGGAATGGAAAGATTAATCGTGTGGAATGTCGTATTTTAGCCAAACAATTGGTAGCAACGTCTAAAAGAGGAGAATATGAAGGCGGGCAAGAGAATTAAATTTCCAGTGATCCGTGTCTAAACCTGTCCAAACCCTCTTATTGAATTTTCATACTATAATCCGCTTTCAGCGGTTTCAGTTTTATCCGCAAACGCCTTGTAGGAAGGAGATAGCGGCTGAAGGCGGAATATATTGACCCTTGCAGGAAGGTACTGTAGGCAAGGGGTAGTGCTTTCAGCGCCTTCAGCTTTTTCAGACTTGCCGGTAGGGCTATCTATTCAGCGTGGCGGGTATGTATACTCACCATGCCGGTTCTCTTTGTCCACTACATCGGATAAATGGATTCGCCATGTGGGCTGAATCAAATAGAGCCTGTATTCGGTTCAAGTAGAGCCTATATTTGGATCAAACAGAGCCTCTGTTACAATGAAATACAGGCTTCGTTTGCTTATCGCGGAGCCTCTGTTGGAAGTAAATATGGCAAAAGGAATTGTAGTGATATACTTTCGCTTTCAGGAGTGCTTTCAGGAAAAAACACCGATGAAAAGGGGCTTTTTGGAAGAACTGAAGGCTGAAGGCGGTTTTTCTAAAAACAGCCGCAACGGAAGAATCCGGCAAAACAACTGACGAAAATATAAAAACAAACATTCAAGCCGACAAAAAGCAGGAAGAAACAGCCAAAGAAACGAAACGACCGAAATGTAGTTTGCTTTATTAGGCTTTGGGAATTTTTGTAAGTTTCGCAATTTCGGCAAGTGCCGTTATTTATATAAAACGATGCTTCAAAAGATTGAGGAAAGATAACTAAAAACGCCCACAAAATGCAAAAATGGGCATTTTTACGGGCGTTCGTTTCTTAAATCGCTGATTATCAGTATTTATTGCGGAGAGACAGGGATTCGAACCCCGGGAAGTGTTACCTTCAACGGTTTTCAAGACCGCCGCAATCGACCACTCTGCCACCTCTCCAAAACTCTTTTATCAAAAGTGTTTTCTGTTAAAAGCGGTGCAAAGGTACGAAGATATTTTAAACTAGCAAGAGTTTTCACAAAAAAATCACGAATATCATTTCCAAAGAATAGCAATATCTAGGTATTTTTATGTTGAAAAGCATAAAATAGAGCATGCTTATGCTGATTATGTGAAAAAGACTTGTATCTTTGCGCGCTCTAATGAAAAGGATAACTACAACCTCTAATTTTATCATTTATGGAATTAAATAAGATCTTTAAAGATGGTCTTTGGAGCACTGAAATCAATGTCAGAGATTTCGTAAGTCATAACATCACTCCGTATTATGGAGATGCTTCTTTCCTTGAAGGACCTACCGAACGCACAAAAGCTGTATGGAACCGCTGCCTCGAAGCATTGGCAGAAGAAAGAGCCAATAACGGAGTACGCTCACTAGATAATGTCACCGTCTCAACCATAACTTCTCACAAAGCAGGATACATTGACAAAGAAAACGAACTGATCGTCGGCCTGCAGACAGACGAACTTCTGAAACGCGCCATTAAGCCTTTCGGAGGTATCAATGTGGTGAGCAAAGCTTGCCACGAAAACGGTATGGAAGTAGACGACCGTGTAAAAGACATCTTCACTCACTACCGCAAGACGCACAACGACGGAGTGTTTGACGTATATACCGAAGAAATCCGCTCGTTCCGTTCTTTGGGATTCCTCACCGGACTTCCTGACAATTATGCCCGCGGACGTATCATCGGTGATTACCGCCGTATGGCTCTCTATGGTATCGACCGATTAATTGAGGCAAAAAAAGAAGATTTACGTAACCTTACCGGTCCGATGACCGAAGATCGCATCCGCCTACGCGAAGAAGTGGCAGAGCAAATCAAGGCATTGAAGGACATGAAGGTGATGGGCGAGTACTACGGACTCGATTTAAGCCGTCCTGCTTACACCGCACAAGAAGCCGTACAATGGGTGTACATGGCTTACCTCGCTGCCGTAAAAGAACAAGATGGTGCTGCCATGTCACTGGGTAATGTCTCTTCGTTTCTTGACATTTATATGGAATATGAATTGAGTAAAGGAACCATCACAGAATCTTTTGCACAGGAACTGATCGACCAGTTTGTCATCAAACTGCGTATGGTACGCCATCTGCGTATGCAATCTTACAATGAAATCTTTGCCGGTGACCCGACATGGGTAACCGAATCCCTAGGCGGACGCCTCAACGACGGACGTACCAAGGTGACAAAGACTTCATTCCGCTTTTTGCAAACACTCTACAATCTCGGTCCTTCACCAGAACCGAACCTGACTGTACTGTGGAGCCCGGAATTACCGGAAGGATTCAAAGAATTCTGCGCCAAAGTTTCCATCGATACTTCATCCATCCAATACGAAAACGACGATCTGATGCGTGAAGTACGCCAGTCGGACGACTACGGAATTGCCTGCTGTGTATCTTATCAGGAAATTGGAAAACAAATCCAGTTCTTCGGTGCACGCTGTAATCTGGCAAAAGCCCTGCTGCTTGCCATCAATGGCGGACGTTGCGAAAACACTGGTACGGTAATGGTGAAAAATATCCCCGTACTGACCAGTGATGTTCTCAATTTCGAAGAAGTAATGAGCAACTATAAGAAAGTATTGACGGAAATCGCCCGTGTTTACAACGAAGCGATGAATATCATCCATTATATGCATGATAAGTATTATTACGAGAAAGCCCAAATGGCATTTGTAGATACAAACCCACGCATCAACCTTGCTTACGGGGTAGCCGGACTTTCCATCGCACTCGATTCACTGTCAGCTATCAAATATGCCAAAGTAACCGCACGCCGTAACGACATCGGTCTAACAGAAGGGTTTGACATTCAAGGTGAATTCCCATGTTTCGGTAATGACAATGACAAGGTAGACCATTTGGGTGTTGATCTAGTATATTTCTTCAGCGAAGAATTGAAGAAACTTCCGGTTTACAAGAATGCCCGTCCGACTCTTTCATTACTGACTATCACTTCCAACGTGATGTATGGTAAGAAGACAGGTGCTACTCCCGACGGACGTGCCAAAGGTGTTGCTTTTGCTCCGGGAGCTAACCCGATGCACGGACGTGATAAGAACGGTGCCATTGCCTCTTTGAGCTCAGTAGCGAAGCTACGTTATCGCGACTCACAGGACGGCATCAGTAATACTTTCTCAATTGTTCCAAAATCACTGGGAGCTACTGCGGAAGGACGCATCGAGAATCTGGTTACCATGATGGACGGATACTTCACTAAAGGTGCTCACCACCTGAATGTAAACGTTCTGAACCGTGATATGCTGTATGATGCTATGGAACACCCGGAAAAATATCCGCAACTTACCATCCGTGTTTCTGGTTATGCCGTAAACTTCGTGAAGTTGAGCCGCGAACATCAATTGGAGGTTATCAGCCGTAGCTTTCACGAACGTATGTAATATTCTATTTATTCTATATGATGATAAACGTGCATTCATACGAAAGTATGGGAACATTCGACGGGCCGGGCTTACGGCTCGTCGTTTTTCTTCAAGGTTGCAATTTCCGTTGTCTATATTGCGCCAATCCCGATACAATAGCCGGCAAAGGCGGTACACCTACTCCGCCGGAAGAAATCGTTCGCATGGCAATGAATCAGCGCCCTTTCTTCGGAAAGCGAGGGGGAGTTACTTTCTCCGGAGGCGAACCGACGTTTCAGGCAAAAGCACTCGTTCCACTGGTTCGTGAGTTGAAAGAGAAAGGTATTCATGTGTGCATAGACAGCAACGGTGGTATCTGGAATGAAGATGTGGAAGAGCTTTTCCGTCTGACCGATCTTGTATTGCTGGACGTGAAAGAATTCAATCCTGTCCGCCATCAGACATTGACGGGGAGAAGTAACGAGCAAACGATCCGCACGGCAACATGGTTGGAAGAGAATGGAAAATCTTTCTGGTTGCGATATGTATTGGTACCCGGTTACAGCGATTTTGAAGAGGATATCCGCCAACTGGGAGAAGTCATGGGGACATATAAAATGATTCAACGCGTGGAAGTGCTTCCTTACCATACATTAGGCGTACACAAGTACGAGGCTATGGAACAGGAATACAAACTGAAAGACGTAAAAGAAAATACCCCTGAACAACTTAAACGGGCTGCGGAGGTATTTAAAGAGTATTTCGCTATGGTAGTAGTCAATTAGCCGACTTTGTGTCAGTAGTTGAAACCATCCACTAGGTCTTTTGTTTTCACTTCGAAACAAGGGCATTCTTTTCTCTGATCTATGACTTTATGGACTTTTTTCTCTCTTCATGCGGTCAATGAGAAATAATCGTGTAACTTTGTAAGCTGTTAGAGTAAAGATAAGAAGGAAAAAATGATAGTTTGCATAGCCGAAAAGCCATCTGTAGCACGCGATATAGCCGAAGTACTCGGAGCCCACACTAGAAAAGACGGATATATTGAAGGAAACGGATACCAAGTGACCTGGACATTCGGACATCTTTGTACCCTGAAGGAGCCACATGAATACACGCCTAATTGGAAATCGTGGAATTTAGGTAGCCTGCCAATGATTCCTCCACGTTTCGGCATCAAGTTGATAGAAAATCCTACCTATGAAAAACAGTTTCACATTATTGAGGGACTGATGCAGAACGCAGATGAGATCATCAACTGTGGCGATGCCGGGCAGGAAGGAGAATTGATTCAGCGTTGGGTGATGCAGAAAGCCGGTGCGCACTGTCCGGTGAAACGTCTGTGGATTTCTTCATTGACGGAAGAAGCCATCCGTGAAGGTTTTGCGAAACTGAAAGATCAGGCCGATTTTCAGTCACTTTATGAAGCTGGACTTTCCCGTGCAATGGGTGATTGGCTATTGGGAATGAATGCTACCCGTCTTTATACCATTAAATATGGTCAAAATAAACAGGTGCTCTCTATCGGACGTGTGCAAACGCCTACTTTGGCATTGATTGTCAACCGTCAGTTGGAAATTGCCAATTTCCAACCCAAGCAATATTGGGAACTAAAAACAAACTATCGAGATACTATTTTCTCCGCCCTTATTCGCAAAAGTGATGAAGAAATAGCGGCAGAAGAAGAAAAAAACGGTGGAAAAAAGAAAATGGACAATCCGGGTATCGATCCTATCACCAATCGTGAAGAGGGAGAAGCCTTGGTAAAACGTATCAAAGACCTTCCTTTTGTTGTAACCAGTGTTGGTAAGAAAGACGGAAAGGAATACGCTCCGCGTTTGTTCGACTTGACTTCCCTTCAGGTAGAGTGTAACAAGAAATTCGCCTATTCTGCCGATGAAACACTGAAACTGATCCAATCTCTTTATGAGAAGAAAGTAGCTACCTACCCGCGTGTCGATACCACTTTTCTGAGCGATGATATTTATCCGAAATGTCCTGGTATTTTGAAAGGACTTCGTGATTACGAAGTATTGACTGCCCCGTTGCATGGTGCTACGTTGCCTAAATCGAAAAAGGTATTTGATAACTCGAAAGTGACGGACCACCATGCCATTATTCCTACCGGAGTTTATGCTCAAAACCTTACCGATATGGAACGTCGTGTTTATGATCTGATAGTCCGCCGTTTTATAGCAGTATTCTATCCAGATTGTAAGATTTCTACTACTACCGTGATGGGTGAGGTGGATAAGATCGAATTTAAAGTCACCGGTAAGCAAATCTTAGAACCGGGCTGGCGTGTGGTATTTGCTAAAGATGTGAAAGACACTGCTGAAGAAAAGGACGACGACGATGAAAATGTTCTTCCTGCCTTTATAAAAGGGGAGAGCGGTCCTCACATTCCCGACTTGAATGAGAAATGGACGCAGCCACCAAGACCTTTTACGGAAGCGACCTTGCTCCGGGCTATGGAAACCGCCGGAAAACTAGTCGATAATGATGAACTTCGCGATGCACTGAAAGAGAATGGTATCGGTCGCCCTTCCACCCGTGCCGCTATAATTGAAACGTTGTTCAAACGAAATTATATCCGCAAGGAAAAAAAGAATCTGATCGCTACACCGACAGGAGTAGAATTGGTGCAGTTAATCCACGAAGAACTTTTGAAATCAGCGGAATTGACAGGTATCTGGGAAAAGAAATTGCGTGAGATAGAAAAGAAAACATACGATGCCCGCCAATTCCTTGAAGAATTGAAACAAATGGTTTCGGAAATTGTAATGAGTGTACTTGCTGATAATACTAATCGTCGCATCACTATTCAAGATGCGGTAGGTGTCAAGACCGGGGAGAAAGCAAAGAAGGAACCTAAAAAACGAGAACGGAAAGTGAACGTGTCAAAAGAGAAAAAAAAGAATTCCGAGGCAGGAGAACCGAAAGAGGTAAAAACAGAAGCATCACCGTCTCCTGTTGCTACTCCTGTCTTTTCTCCGAGTAGTATCCCGGACTCTTTAGTCGGACAGCCCTGTCCGGTTTGTGGTAAGGGAATTATCATAAAAGGGAAAACAGCCTACGGGTGTTCGGAATGGAAAAATGGATGTACATACCGAAAAACATTTGATTAGTTTTAGTCATATAAGGTTTAACTAAAAGGCACTTTGTTTCGCGCCTTGAAACACTTGGTTTTCACGCCTTGAAACACTTGGTTTTCACGCCTTGAAAAACAAGAATTACTCTTTATTTTTCAAAAAATAGGCGGTGACAGATGAGGTTTTCCTCCATGTTTCAGCATATTAATCTTTTGCTAGGGCTTTCTTTCATTAAAAAAGTGGCAACTAAACACCGACTTTCAAACAAATTGATTTTTAATGTTGCTTTTCTTGTCATACCGAATTCGTATAGACTGAAAAACAGAAGCCTGATCAATGTCTAAATGAGTAGTCTGTAAATTAGCACATTGGTAAAATCCATCATTGTTTTAATGGAAAGTTCCGTGAAAAATAATAATAAAATAATTTATTATGTATTGTTATATAATAAAATATTGTATATTTGCATCCGATAATATTGAATATTTTTCAAGAAACAAAACGAATATATAAAAATAAATACAGAAAAGAACATTTAAACATTCAAACAATATTTGAGGTGCTTATTTTTATAACCTTTTACTTAATTTCAAGTAGAAAACTTAGTAACAAACAAGGATATTCGACTAATTTGTATTAACTAAATCAAGAATGCTGATGAAAAGAAAACCTCCGCTGACCTTATGAATTATGGATTTTGGAAATGAAAATTCAAAAACAAAGGCAAACATGTTGATACTTCAAAGGAGTGTCAACAGGCTTATTCTTTAAAATCGATTCCGTCCAGGTCTAAGAAACTGATGGATTTCGATTAATTGTTAACCTTTGATCTTAGTTTAAAAGTTTATTTGATAATCTTCCCTTTCATAGTATAGGGTAAGAAATTGGTAAACTATAAAATAGGATCATTAATTTAATAAATGAAATAATAGTAATGAGAAAAACATCTTTGGTAACTATTTTATTTGCAATGCTGGTAACCTTTCTTTCAGCATGTAAAAATGATTCAGAAGAAGGTGGCACAACAGGCAAACCTTATGATCCCAATCAACCGATTAAACTAATCTCTTTTTACCCTGAAAATGGGGGAATGGCAACGAAAGTTATTATTAATGGAGAAAATTTCGGAACCGATCTTTCTCAGATAAAAGTATTCTATAATGAGAAACAAGCGGCAGTGGTACGTTCCATAGGAACTAAAATTTATGTCATTACTCCCCGGCAACCGGGAGATAATTGTACTATTACAGTAGAAGTGGGTAAAGATAAAGCCAGTTTTGAACAGCAATTCTTGTATAAGACACAGGTTACTGTAAGTACGATTACGGGAACGCCGCGAACGGAAGTAAATGCTGTTGACGGAACTCTGGCGGCAGCCCAATTCGGATTGACTCATTTTATTTGCGTAGATCGTGAGAAAAATATATTTGTTTGTGAAAGGTCTGGCTACCGTTTACGCCAGATAAATGAGCAACAAAATATGGTAACTACATTAGCTACAAATATTACAGCTCCATTTATTCCAATGGTTGAAACAGAAGGGCAGAAAGTCTTTTTACCACTTTGGGTACAAGGAGGTAATTTATTACAATTTGATCCGGAAACACAATGGACTAAAAAACAGGTGAAACCGCAGAATGTAACATTAGATCAATACATATCTGCTGCTGTCAATCCGGAAGATAAGCTGGTGTATATAAAGGCATTAAATGGAAGCTTGGCTAAAATGGACCCCAAGAGTAAGGAAGCAGAACTGGTTGCTACGGGACTGGATGAGGGTTGGACCTATGATGCTATCTGTTGTTTTGATAGTCTTGATCCGGATGTGCTCTATATTTGTTATCGGAGTAAGCATTGTATTTATCGCTATGAACTTTCTACCGGAAGTTATGAATTGTATGCAGGGGCGAGAGAAGATCCGGGTTATGAGGATGGAAAACGTTTGAACGCACGATTTAATGTCCCTTCACAGATATGTTTCGACTTAGACGGAATCATGTATATTGCAGATTCCAATAATCATTGTATCCGTTCGATTGATCGGGAAGGGGTGGTAAGTACTGTAATTGGTGTTCCAGGCAGAGCTGGCTATGTAGATGGTACACCGGATGACGCTTTATTTAATGAGCCTTGGGGAGTAGCTGTGGATGAAGAAGGTACAATTTACATTGCAGATACCAAGAATAAATGTATTAGAAAACTTGCTATTCAGTAATCTGTTTATCACTAATTCAATATGAGAAAATTATATATTATTCAAATTTTACTTTTATGTTGTTTGGGCGTTATGGCCCAAAAAGCGGAGAAATCGCTGACTATTTCGGGTATAGTTGTCGATAAGTCGTCCGTTAAGGAACCGATTATCGGTGCTAATATCTTTTTGAAAGACCGTCCGGGCGTAGGTACAACGACCGATTTGGATGGTAGGTTTAAAGTTCAGGCACATAAAGGAGACGTGCTGATCGTTAATTATATCGGATATGATAAGATAGAATATCTCGTTACAGATAGCCAAACAAACTTGATTCTTAAAATGACTCCTTCTGCTACTGCTTTGGACGAAGTTGTAGTGGTGGGTATGGGAACCCAACGTAAAGTGAGCGTAGTAGGAGCTATTACAAGTGTGGATATTGGGGATCTTGCTGTTCCGGCTACTTCGCTGAATAACTCTTTGGGAGGTAGAGTACCGGGAGTTATATCTATCCAGTCGAGCGGTGAGCCGGGGAAAAATATCTCGGAATTTTGGGTGCGCGGTATAGGAACATTTGGTGCTAACAGTTCGGCTTTGGTGTTGATTGATGGTTTGGAAGGTAATCTGAGTCAGGTCGATCCTGCTGATGTAGAGAGTTTTTCTGTTTTAAAAGATGCTTCTGCAACGGCGGTTTACGGTGTTCGTGGTGCTAACGGAGTAATTCTTGTAACGACCAAGCGGGGTACAGTAGAGAAACTCAAAATTACAGCCCGTGCCAATTTTACTATTTCACAGTTGAAGCGGTTACCTAAATATTTGAGAGCTTATGATTATGCCAAGCTGGCCAATGAAGCCAGAGTCGTTTCAGGAGAGAAAGAACTCTATTCTCCTATGGAAATGGATTTGATCCAATATCAATTGGACCCGGATTTGTATCCGGATGTAAACTGGCAAGACGAAATTCTGCATAAGACTTCTTTCCAGCAGACTTATTATGTCAGTGCACAGGGAGGTGGCAGTATTGCCCGTTATTTTGTGAGTATGGGTATGTCGAAAGAATCGGCAGCATATATTCAAGACCCTGACAGCCGTTACAAGGCAGACACAGGATACAACACATATAATTATCGAACCAATTTGGATATCAATGTCACTAAGTCAACCATCCTCTATTTGGGTTTGGACGGATTTATATCCAATAAAAAAGAGCCGGGAATGGCTAACACAGATTTACTTTGGAATGCTCAGTCAATGTTGACTCCGTTGACTATTCCTACTAGGTTTTTAACAGGGCAACTTCCGGCTTATGGTGTCAACGATGCTTATTCACCTTATGTTATGCTTAATCATACGGGAATGGCTACCCGCGAGACTTACAAAAATATGGCGACTCTCGCTTTGAATCAGGATTTATCATTTCTTTTGAAAGGATTGAAAGTAAAAGTACAGGGTGCGTTGAATAGCAACGTGTATTATGATGAGACTCGTTTTGTAATGCCGGAGATGTATTCTGCTATCGGGAGAACGACTTCTGGAGAACTTCAACTGGCAAAGAAAGTTGATGCTCAAGCTGCTACATTTACTAAGAAATTGAATCATTGGCGTAAATATCATTTTGAATTTACCGCCAATTATGAAAGGTTGTTCAACGACAAACACAGGACAACAGCATTGCTTTACTACTATATGAGTGATGAGAAAGCGACTAAAGACATCACAAACAGTATGAGTGCCATTCCCAAACGCTACCAGGGAGTATCCGGAAGAATCACTTATAGTTTTAAAGATACCTATTTCATTGATGCAAACTTCGGTTATACAGGTTCCGAAAACTTCGAGCCAGGTAAGCAATTCGGCTTCTTTCCTTCGGGAGCTATCGGTTGGGTGCCGACAAACTATGATTTCATGCGGAAAGCGATGCCCTGGCTGGATTTCCTTAAAATCCGTTTCTCGTATGGGCAAGTAGGTAACGATCGTATTTCTAATAAACGTTTCCCTTATCTGACTATTATTAATTCTAATGCACCTACGGGCTGGGGAAGCGATTCCAATGGCGTAAACGAGTCTATCGTAGGTGCAGACAATCTAGCTTGGGAGAAATCCACCAAGGCAGACGTAGGTATTGAAGCGAAATTCTTCAAAGAAAAACTCTCTTTAGTGATCGATTATTTTAATGACCAGAGAAATGGTATTTTCCAGCAGAGAACTCAGGTACCCGATTTTGCAGGTATCATCACCATGCCTTATGGTAATGTGGGTAAGATGCGCAGCTACGGAGCTGACGGAAACATTTCTTATTCACAGGATATAGACAAAGACTTCTCATTTACGATCAGAGGAAACTTTACTTATTCGAAGAACGATGTGCAGAACTGGGAACAGGCTGATCCTAAATATCCCTATCAGCAGATAAGCGGTATGCCGTATGGCGTGCAACGTGGTTATATAGCATTGGGATTATTCAGAGACGAACAGGATGTGGAAAGTAGTCCGTCGCAGTTTGGGACTGTCCGTCCGGGTGATATTAAATATAAAGATGTGAATAGTGATGGACGTATAACGGAAGATGACCGGGTGCCGTTGGCATACTCTAACTATCCGTTATTGATGTATGGATTTGGTGGGGAATTCCGTTACAAGTCATTTACGCTGGCTTGTCTGTTCAAAGGAACGGGAAATACAACCTATTTTAAAGTCGGTAATGGCTATGAAATGGGATATATACCTTTCCACGGTGAAAAGACTGGTAATGTGCCTGTGGAAGCGGCTATTCAAGCGAATCGCTGGACACCCGCCTGGTACTCGGGAGATCCTTCTACCGAGAATCCTAATGCAGCATTCCCTCGATTGTCCTATGGCAAGAACGAAAATAATACCAAGCTGTCTACTTTCTGGAAAGACAATGCACGCTATTTGCGTCTACAGGAAATTAGCTTGACTTATAATCTGAAGACCAGAGGATTTGTAAAAAGACTGGGGATACAGTCATTCGATTTTCAATTGGTGGGATATAATCTGGCAGTCTGGAGCGGTGTGAAAACAGTGGATCCGGAACAAGCACAGAAAATGGGGCGTGTATATCCTATTCCTGCCCGCTACGCATTTCAAACCTATATCCATTTCTAAACAATGCATGATATGAAATATTTTAAAAGATTAATGATAACGCTATGTACAGCGTTCTATTTTTGCTTGTCCTCCTGCAATTATTTGAATGTGGATGAGTACTTTGCTGATACATTGGGATACGATTCTATTTTCCAGAATAAAATGAATCTTCAGAAATATTTATGGGCTACGGCTGCTTTCTTCCCTGACGAGGGCGCTATCTGGGGCGGTGCTTATACACCGGGTGTTACCGGTTCGGATGAAGCCTTTGTGCAATGGAACACGGGTGAATTTCCCGGAGTAACATTTGTTTTGGGACACACGACTCCCGACAACTTGGGAACGATGAACAACTGGGCACAGATGTATAAAATCATTCGTAAGGTTAATATTATTTTCAGCAGAATCAATGAATGTAAAGACCTTACAAATATAGAACAACGCGAGATTCTAGGCTATGCACATTTTATGAGAGGATATGCTTATTATAATTTGCTTCAAAACTTTGGTCCTGTCATTCTTGTTGGAGATGAGCCGATGAATACCAATGAATCTCCTGCATACTATAATAGGGAAAGAGCAACGTATGATGAATCGGTAGATTATATCTGTAACGAACTGGAAATTGCTGCAAATTATATTCCTTTGCGGGTGACGGTATCTCAATTCGGGCGTCCTACACGCGGAGCTGCGTATGCGCTGATTGCTCGCTTACGGTTGCAACAGGCAAGCCCCTTGTTTAATGGAGGAAGTGCGGCGAAAACGACTTTCGGAGGTTGGATGCGTAAATCGGATAATGTTCCTTATGTCAGCCAAACTTATGACGAACAACGTTGGGCGGTAGCTGCGCATGCTGCTAAACGGGTAATTGATATGGATATGTACGAGTTGCATACCGTAAAAGATGACAAGTACACACCGGAATTGCCGACCAATGTATCAGACGTAAACTATTACACAAAGAATTTCCCAAAAGGGGCTTTAGGGATTGATCCTTATAAGTCTTACAGCGATATGTTTACGGGTGAATCGACCGCTACCAAGAATCCGGAATATATATGGGGAAGAACATCCACCAGTCTTCTTAATTATACCCGGCACGCTTTTCCGGTGGGGGTAATGAGAGGATATAATGGAATGGCTGTTCCTCAGAAGTTTATTGATGCTTACTATATGGTTGATGGTAGAGATCGTACCAATTCGAGTGACGAATATCCATATCAGGAAGACGGATTCACTTCTGAAGTGAAGTCTTTCTCTGGATACCAGTTAAAGAGCGGTGTTTATAATATGTATATAAACCGCGAACCGCGCTTCTATGCATCGATAGGTTTTAGCGGTTGTTTCTGGCCTTGTGCCTCTACGAGTGAAGCTGTGAAGAAAAATGTCTATGTCTATTATTGGAAAGGTGCCAGTGGTTATGGAGCTTCCGGAAAGGATAAAGCGATAGGTTCCGGTGACGCCAACAATTATCCGGTGACAGGGTATGTGATGAAGAAATATGTCCATAATGATGATGCATGGAGTGGCACCGATGCAACGGTATTACCTAAATCATTCCCCATTATCCGCTATGCGGAAATATTACTTTCGTATGTAGAAGCATTGAATAATCTGACTGGGTCCCATACGGTGACTTTCAGCGATGAAAGCACGGGCATTTATACTCGCGATATGAATGAAATGGCGAAATACTTTAATATGGTTCGCTACCGAGCGGGTTTGCCGGGCTTGACTACCGATGAGTTAAGTTCTGCCGATAAAATGTTCGACATCATTGTGAGAGAACGCATGATTGAGTTCCTTCACGAGAACAGACGTTTTTATGATGTCCGTCGCTGGGGTATTTACTTGGATACGGAAAAAGAACCGATTGTAGGTATGAATACGGACGGGTTTGAAGATGAATTTTTCCAAAGGACAACGGTCAATCATCTTTTTGCACGTACCAGAGTGGCCGATAAGAAAATGGTCTTTCTGCCTATTCCCCGTTCTGAATTGCGGAAAGTGCCATTAATGGACCAGAATCCGGGTTGGGATAATTAACGGGAACTATAAATTAAAATTTGATATGAGAATGAAATCAATAACAAAATATATGATGTATGGTGCCGTGTTAATGGGATTGACAGCGTGCAATGAAAATTCAATATTTGAAGGTGAGCTATACAAGAAGGTGGTGTATGTGTTAAGTGAAACGGACTTGACGTTTCCGGCCACTCATTCGCTGAATACTCCGGTCTCCGTTGGGTATATAACCATTTACGCAGGTGGTACGCGGGCTATTGATCAGGACGTGACCGTAACGTTGGAAGAAGATCCTGACTTGATTGATAAGTATAATCATGATAACTTTGACTTGGACGAGGATAAGTACGCCAAAGAACTGGATCCTTCCAGATATACAGTTAAAAGTTATACTGCGGTGATGAAAGTTGGCGATCAGGACCCTTATGTAAAGTTGCCTATTGAGGTCAGGACCGAGGGATTGTCTCCCGATTCCACTTATCTGATTCCTTTACGGATTGCCAGTTGCACTCCTTATGAAGTGAATAAGGATAAGTCGCGGGTGTTGTACAGGGTGTATATTGAAAATGATTTTACCAGCCAGAAAAGTCCTTTGACATTATTTATGAGGGGCACTCAGTTGCGGGAAGATGATACAAAGCCTACACAGATATCGGCGAATAAGATTCTATATCCCTTGTCGAAACGAGGTGTGAGATTGAATGCAGGCATTGAAAACAGTGCCAATAAAGCAGAAGAGGAGTTGATAAACAAGTCGAGCCTTATCATGGAAATTGGTGAGGAGGAACTGACTTATATCGATGGAACCAAGTATAATACTCTTATGCTAAAACCTTATAAATCTGAATTGATAGAGGTCGTACAATTACCCGGTACGACTGATGATGATGAAGCATTGTCTGTCCAGCAAGCAAACAGATACATCACCGTAGACGGAGTTACCCGTTTTTATCTTTCTTATAAATACCGTACACTGAAAACTGCTGCAATCGGCGACGCACCTGCCGAATGGAACTCATGGATCGAAGTTTATGAGAACATGAAAGTTCCTACTGACGACTAAGTTCGTTTGTAATGAACGATTGGTTTAAACAAGGTAAAGGCTTATTCTTTTGAATCCCGTATACGTGATAGTTATAGTATTCAGAATAACGTATACGGGATTTTTTTATGTGTATGTTGTCTGTCTGCTTTATCATCCGGCATATTCCTGATGAAATTTGATCACAGCTTCAATACCTTTCCTGAAAATATCCAGTGAGAAGTTTTCGTTTGGCGAATGGATCGCGTCCGATTCCAGACCGAATCCCATGAGTACAGTTTTAACTCCTAAAACCTGTTCAAAAGTAGAAATGATAGGAATGCTGCCGCCACGGCGTACAGCCAACGGCTTTTTCCCGAAAGCTACTTCAAAACCTTTTTCGGCAGCCTGATAGGCTGCAAGTGAAATCGGGCAGACATAGCCCTGTCCACCGTGCATCGGCGTTACTTTCACTTGAACCGTTTCCGGAGCAATACTGAGAATATAATCAGCGAACATCTGCGAAATCTTATGATGATCCTGATGCGGAACTAGTCTGCAGGATACTTTGGCATAAGCCTTTGAAGGGAGCACGGTCTTCGATCCTTCTCCCATATACCCGCCCCAAATGCCGCATACATCAAAAGACGGACGACAACTATTGCGTTCCAGTGTACTGTATCCTTTCTCTCCGAAAAGTTCTTTTACGCCGATTGCCTCCTTATACTTCTTTTCATCGAAAGGGATATGAGCAATCATTTCACGCTCGGCTTGCGGCACTTCTTCCACATCGTCGTAAAATCCGGGGACGGTGATTCGTCCGTCTGCGTCCGTCACCTTGTTGATTATCAGGCAAAGCACATTGATAGGATTGGCTACCGCACCACCGAAGTGCCCGGAATGCAGGTCACGGTTCGGTCCTGTTACTTCGATTTCCCAATAAGCCAGTCCACGCAGGCCGGTGGTTAAGGACGGCAGTTCGGCTCCCAGCATACTGGTATCCGATACAAGGATGACATCAGCTTTCAGCAACTCTTTATGTTCTTCGCAGAAAGCCTCCAGGCTGGGAGAACCAATTTCTTCTTCACCTTCGAAAATGAATTTCACATTATTTTTCAGCAAACCGTTCTTGACGAGATATTCGAAAGCTTTCACCTGAATGAATGATTGTCCTTTGTCATCATCTGCTCCACGTGCCCAAATATGCCCGTCCCGTATTTCTGGTTCAAACGGTTGGTTCTTCCAAAGTTCTAGCGGTTCGGCTGGCATCACGTCATAATGAGCATACACCAATACGGTCTTTGCAGCCGGATCGACGATCTTTTGAGCAAAAACAATCGGATTGCCTTTTGAGGGCATAACCAATGCTTCATCTGTTCCGGCTTCAAGTAGCAACTGTGTCCAACGTTCCGCACAGGCCAGCATATCATCGTGATGTTCCGGCAGAGCACTGATGCTGGGGATGCGGATGAGGCTGAACAAGTCATTTATCATTTCCGGTTCGTGCGCTGCTATGTATTTTTGAATTTTGTTCATTACAGTTGTGTTGTTTTATCCAGTAAGTAATAATCGAGTATGGTCATGGCAGCCATTGCTTCTACGATAGGTACAGCACGGGGAAGGACACAAGCGTCGTGGCGTCCGCGTGCTTTCAGAGTGGTGTCGATGCCGTCAATGTTGACAGTTTCCTGTTCCATCAGCAACGTTGCAATCGGTTTGAATACTACACGGAAATAGATATCCTGACCATTACTCAATCCTCCCTGGATACCTCCGGAGTGATTGGTACGTGTCTCAATCCGTCCGTTGTTATTATAGAAAACATCATTCTGTTCGGAACCTTTCATTTTCAATCCCTTGAATCCTACACCGTATTCGAATGCTTTAGCTGCGTTGATGCTTAACATTGCATTTCCCAAGGCAGCGTGGAGTTTACCGAAAACAGGTTGGCCCAATCCGATGGGACACCCTTTAATGACGCAGGTTAGTGTACCTCCGATGGTGTCTCCCTCGCCCTTTACCTTATATATAAGGTCTGCCATTTCTTTTGCTTTTTCAGGGTCTGGGCAACGTACATCGTTGGTTTCTATCAGGTCGAAGTTGTAGTCTGAGTAAGTACCCTCGAGCTTGATAGGACCCACCTGAGAGGTATAGGCAGTGATGCTGACTCCCAGTTGGCGAAGTGCTAACTTGGCCAGTGCACCGGCTACAACGCGCGAAATTGTTTCGCGTGCAGAAGAACGTCCGCCACCGCGATGGTCACGGATTCCATATTTCACTGTGTATGTGTAATCAGCGTGTGAAGGACGATATACATTTTTCAGATTGTTGTAGTCATTGGAATGCTGGTTTTCATTCCAAACGATAAAACCGATAGGACACCCGGTTGATTTCCCCTCAAAGATGCCTGAAAGAAACTCCACTTTATCAGCTTCTTTACGTGGGGTAGTGAGGATCGATTGTCCCGGGCGGCGGCGATTCAGTTCTTGTTGTATAAATTCTTCGTCGATGATAATTCCTGCCGGAAATCCGTCAATCACTCCTCCAACTCCTTTTCCATGGGACTCACCGAAGCTTGTGAGTCGAAAGATATTGCCAAATGAATTAAACATAGTTGTGGCTTTAAAATTTACTATATGCAAATATAACAAAGTTTTCGATAAGAAAGTTGTGAACTCAAAATATCTTCGAAATAATAGTTTGTATTCCGTACCGCTGTAGACTAATTGTTGCTCTTGGAGTCAATGTAAATTCAAGACTAAGTTTTGAAGAATCATGTGTTTTGCTTTCATATTTCTATCAATTCTTTCTGTAAAAGTTAGGTATAGGAGGATTTTTATAACAATATGAGATTTAATTTGTCCATTATAGAACGTTGGATAAGAAAGAATTTCCTATTTTTGTGGAACTAAAATTTATAAAACTATGACTGAATCAGAAAGAAAGCAAATTATAGGATTGATTAAGAAAGAAGTCATTCCAGCTATTGGATGTACGGAACCTATCGCAGTAGCACTTTGTGTAGCTAAAGCCGTTGAAACACTGGGAGTGAAACCGGAAAAGATTGACATTTTGTTGAGTGCTAATATACTAAAGAATGCCATGGGAGTGGGAATTCCTGGAACAGGTATGGTAGGGCTTCCCATAGCCGTTGCTTTAGGTGCGTTAATTGGCAAATCAGATTATCAGTTGGAGGTGTTGAGAGACTGTACGCCGGAAGCTGTAGAACAGGGGAAACTGTTCATTGCAGAAAAACGAATTTCTATCTCTCTGAAAGAAGATATTACGGAAAAACTTTATATCGAGGTGAACTGTAAAGCTGGAGATAATACAGCTACAGCCATCATTGCCGGTGGACACACTACCTTTATATATATAGCCAAGGGGGCACAGACGTTGCTCGATAAGCAACATACGGTCAGCGAGGAAGAGGAAGATGCCTCACTCGAATTAAACTTGCGTAAAGTCTATGACTTTGCATTGACAGCTCCGCTGGATGAAATCCGTTTTATCCTTGATACAGCCCGTTTGAATAAAGCTGCTGCCGAACAATCTTTTAAAGGTAACTATGGACATTCTTTAGGTAAAATGCTTCGGGGAAATTACGAACATAAAGTGATGGGTGACAGCGTATTTTCTCATATTCTCTCTTATACATCGGCTGCTTGTGATGCCCGGATGGCAGGTGTAATGATTCCTGTCATGAGTAATTCGGGAAGCGGTAATCAGGGGATATCCGCCACACTCCCTGTCGTAGTCTTTGCTGAAGAAAACGGAAAAAACGAAGAGGAACTTATTCGTGCTTTAATACTAAGCCATCTTACTGTTATATACATCAAACAGAGTTTAGGACGTCTGTCTGCCTTGTGTGGCTGTGTGGTAGCTGCCACCGGATCCAGTTGTGGAATCACTTGGTTGATGGGAGGAAACTATAATCAAGTTGCCTCCGCAGTTCAAAACATGATTGCTAATCTGGCAGGAATGATTTGTGACGGTGCAAAACCGAGTTGTGCTTTGAAAGTAACTACCGGAGTTTCGACTGCTGTATTATCGGCTATGATGGCAATAGAAAACCGTTGCGTGACTTCTGTAGAGGGAATTATCGATGAAGATGTAGATCAAAGTATCCGTAACTTGACGAGAATCGGTTCGCAAGCCATGAACGAAACGGATAAAATGGTACTTGACATTATGACACACAAAGGGTGCTGATTTTAAGTATCAGGTATTAAGTATTAGCCGGAATAACGGCATAAAAAAGTATTAAGTATTAAATTTGCGGCTATATCTGCACGAAATTAATACTTAATACTTTATACTTCAATTAGTGACAATGTCCACCTTCACAACCGCAGTTGTCTCCACAGCCATCACTGCAGCTCTCACATCCGCAACTGCAGCCACCTTCGCCACTCATCATTTTTACTAATTCTTGAATTTCTTCGTTAGTAGCAGGACGGCTTTCGATCACTTCGCCTTCAAAGATAAGGTCAGCACCAGCCAACGGGTGGTTAAGGTCGACTACTACAATATCCGGTTTGATTTCTACTACACTGGCATTTACGCGTTGACCGTCACTTGTCATCAAAGGTACAATGTTGCCTTCTTTAATGCGTTCGCTATCGAATTTTCCATCTATCTCAAAGATATTTTTGGGGAGGTCAATAACGTGTTGCTCGTCATATTGTCCGTAAGCCTTATCTGCCGGAATGGTAAAGTCAAATTTGTCACCTTTAGAAAGAGCAGTTATTTGATTTTCGAAATCTTCGAGTGTTGTTCCTAATCCTGAAATGAATTGAAAGGGATGTTCTGCTTTTGCTTCTTCGAACAACTCTTTTTCGCCATCTTCCATTGTATATAGTTTGTATGCAACGGTAATGTACTTGTTTTCTACTGTTTCCATCTGATATTTTTTGTTTCTGATTAATAATTCCCGAACCCCGGGTCTACAAAGATACGAATTATTTGTTTGACTCCTGTATAGGGAGGGTAAATTTCAGATTATTAAATGCTTTTGTCAGAAAAGGAGGGCAAGTATAGACTTATATAATAGTTGTAAATTGAACTTTTAAGTGATAAAATAGAGAAATAATGACTCTGTTTTCTTACAGTTGTAAACTTTAAATTGATTTTTTTCTTCGATTTGTTTGGATATAATAAAAAAGCCCTTACCTTTGCAGCACGAAAAATCAAGAAAAGAATATATGAATATGTTACATACATCTATTAACCTGGCAGTCTTGCATATTATTTGCATCGTGGTGGTCCCATCGAGAGTGTGAGAAAGGTTTTTGTGTTGTATGTGTTTGTACCATAAAGATAGAATTTAGAGCCTTTCTCACTTGTGTGAGGAAGGCTCTTTAATTAAAAGACAGATTGAAATGAAAAAGCTATTACGCAGTTCTTTTAGTACACAAGGTCGTCGGATGGCTGGAGCCCGTGCATTGTGGGCAGCTAACGGCATGAAGAAGAGTCAGATGGGTAAACCCATTATCGCTATCGTCAATTCGTTCACACAGTTTGTTCCGGGACATGTGCATTTGCATGAAATCGGTCAACTGGTGAAGACAGAGATTGAGAAGCTGGGATGCTTCGCTGCGGAATTTAATACTATAGCTATTGATGATGGTATAGCGATGGGACATGACGGTATGCTTTATTCGCTTCCTTCACGTGATATTATTGCAGACAGTGTGGAGTATATGGTCAATGCGCACAAGGCAGATGCAATGGTATGTATCAGCAATTGCGATAAGATCACTCCTGGAATGTTGATGGTGGCTATGCGTCTGAATATTCCTACCGTATTTGTATCGGGTGGTCCGATGGAAGCCGGAGAGTGGGGTGGTCAGCATTTGGATTTGATTGATGCGATGATTAAATCGGCTGATAAAAGTATTAGCGATCAGGAAGTTGAGAATATCGAGCAAAATGCTTGTCCTACCTGTGGATGTTGTTCTGGGATGTTTACTGCCAACTCGATGAACTGCCTGAATGAAGCAATCGGACTGGCTCTTCCTGGAAACGGAACCATCGTGGCTACACATGAAAACCGTACGCAGCTTTTCAAAGATGCAGCTGAACTGATCGTGAAAAATGCAAAGTTATATTATGAAGAAGGAGACGAAAGCGTACTTCCCCGTAGTATTGCTACCCGCCAGGCTTTCTTGAATGCTATGACGCTGGATATAGCGATGGGAGGATCGACCAATACGGTACTTCACCTGTTGGCTATTGCTCATGAAGCTGAGGTAGATTTTAAGATGGACGACATTGACATGCTTTCCCGCAAGACACCTTGTCTCTGTAAGGTGGCTCCTAATACACAGAAATATCATATTCAGGATGTAAACCGTGCCGGTGGTATCGTTGCTATCATGGATGAACTGGCAAAAGGAGGTCTGATAGATACATTCGTCCGACGGGTAGACGGAATGTCATTAGCGGAAGCTATTAATGAATATTCAATCACCAGCCCGAATGTAAGTGAAAAAGCAATCAAGAAATATTCGAGCGCAGCCGGAAATAGATTCAATCTCGTACTTGGTTCACAGGGTATGTACTATAAGGATCTGGATAAAGACCGTGCAACCGGATGTATCCGCGATTTGGAGCATGCTTATAGCAAAGACGGTGGACTGGCCGTATTGAAAGGTAACATTGCTCAAGATGGTTGTGTAGTAAAAACAGCAGGTGTAGACGAAAGTATCTGGAAGTTTACCGGACCGGCCAAAGTTTTTGATTCGCAGGAAGCCGCCTGTGAAGGCATCCTTGGGGGACGAGTCGTCAGTGGCGATGTTGTCGTCATTACGCACGAAGGTCCGAAGGGTGGTCCTGGTATGCAGGAAATGCTTTATCCTACCTCTTATATTAAATCTCGTCATCTCGGAAAAGAATGTGCTTTGATTACCGACGGACGTTTCAGTGGCGGAACTTCCGGATTGAGTATCGGACATATTTCTCCTGAAGCGGCAGCTGGAGGTAACATCGGAAAAATTGTAGACGGAGACATCATAGAAATCGATATTCCGGCCCGGAAGATTAACGTGCGACTAACGGATGAAGAACTGGCAGCCCGTCCGATGACTCCTGTCACTCGTGACCGTTATGTACCGAAGAGTCTGAAAGCCTATGCCAGCATGGTAAGCTCTGCCGATAAGGGAGCTGTGAGATTAATATGATATATTCATTTATCAACTATCAACTAATATGAAGGATTTAATAACAGGTGCAGAGGCTATGATGCGCTCCTTGGAACATCAGGGAGTGACTACCATTTTTGGTTACCCCGGTGGTTCCATAATGCCGGTGTTCGATGCCTTGTACGATCATCAAAATATATTGAACCATATTTTGGTTCGTCACGAGCAGGGAGCTGCCCATGCAGCACAAGGTTATGCCCGCGTATCAGGAAAAGTAGGCGTTTGCCTGGTGACGAGTGGTCCCGGAGCAACCAATACGGTAACAGGTATTGCAGATGCGATGATTGATAGTACACCTATCGTAGTGATTGCCGGACAGGTAGGAACAGGGTTTCTCGGAACGGATGCTTTTCAGGAAGTTGACTTGGTAGGTATTACGCAACCGATCGCTAAATGGAGCTATCAGATCCGTCGTGCGGAAGATGTAGCTTGGGCGGTAGCACGTGCGTTTTATATTGCCCGTAGTGGGCGTCCCGGTCCGGTGGTATTGGACTTTGCCAAGAATGCGCAAGTAGAAAAAACAAAATATGAACCGACGAAAGTCGATTTTATCCGCAGTTATGTTCCTGTTCCCGATACGGACGAGGAGTCTGTACGGGCAGCTGCCGAACTGATTAATAACGCTGAACGTCCGCTTGTATTGGTTGGACAGGGTGTTGAATTGGGAAATGCACAGAACGAATTGCGTGAATTTATTGAAAAGGCGGATATGCCTGCAGGTTGTACACTGCTCGGACTTTCGGCTTTGCCGACAGAACATCCGTTGAATAAAGGTATGTTGGGTATGCACGGTAATTTGGGACCGAATATCAATACCAATAAATGCGATGTGCTGATTGCTGTCGGTATGCGCTTTGACGATCGTGTGACTGGCAATCTGGCTACTTACGCCAAACAAGCGAAAGTAATTCATTTTGATATCGATCCTGCGGAAGTGAATAAGAATGTAAAGGTAGATGTAGCTGTTTGGGGAGATTGCAAGGAGACATTGCCCTCTGTGACTAAACTCCTGAAAAAGAAAACTCATACCGAATGGATTGATAGTTTCAAAGAATATGAGAAGATAGAGGAAGAAAAAGTAATCCGCCCTGAACTTCACCCTGCAACAAACTCTTTGAGTATGGGAGAAGTGGTGCGTGCGGTAAGCAATGCTACTCATCACGAAGCAGTGTTGGTAACGGATGTAGGTCAAAATCAGATGATGTCTGCACGTTACTTCAAATATACGAAAGAACGCAGTATCATCACTTCCGGAGGACTCGGAACAATGGGCTTCGGTCTTCCCGCAGCCATCGGGGCAACTTTCGGAGCACCTGAACGTACCGTATGCGTATTTATGGGAGATGGCGGGCTGCAAATGAATATTCAGGAACTGGGTACAATTATGGAGCAGAAAGCTCCGGTGAAAATTATCTGCCTGAATAATAATTTCCTCGGGAATGTACGCCAGTGGCAAGCTATGTTCTTCAATCGCCGCTATTCGTTTACTCCGATGTTGAATCCGGATTACATGAAGGTTGCTTCGGCTTATGATATTCCTTCCAAACGGGCTTTCACCCGTGAAGAACTGAAAGAAGCCATTACAGAAATGCTGGCAACGGATGGTCCGTTCCTGCTCGAAGCGTGCGTAGTGGAAGAAGGCAATGTTTTGCCGATGACTCCTCCGGGTGGTTCAGTCAATCAGATGCTGTTGGAATGCTAGGAGAAGTTGAATATTGAGAATGGAAGATTGAAAGTTCACAATTAAAATTTAGGATTATGAATGATAAGACACTCTATACGATAATAGTTCATTCCGAAAATATAGCCGGATTGCTGAATCAGGTAACTGCTGTATTTACTCGTCGGCAAATTAACATCGAGAGTCTGAATGTATCTGCTTCTTCTATTAAAGGTGTACACAAATATACGATTACAGCCTGGACGGATAAGGACACTATTGAGAAGGTCGTGAAACAGATCGAAAAGAAAATCGATGTGATTCAGGCACATTATTTCACCGAGGATGAAATATACTTCCATGAGATTGCATTATATAAGGTATCTACTCCTGCTTTTCAGGAAACTCCGGAAGCATCCAAGTTAATCCGTAGATACAATGCCCGTGTGGTGGAAGTCAATCCGGTATTTTCTATTGTTGAGAAAAATGGTATGAGCGAAGATATAACATCGCTTTATGGTGAGCTGAAGGCTTTGAATTGTGTGTTGCAGTTTGTCCGGTCGGGACGCGTAGCGATTACTACCAGTTGTTTTGAACGGGTGAATGAGTTTCTTGATGGACGGGAATCCAAGTATAACCAAAGTAAAAAACAGCAAGAATAATGAGTGAAGAAAATAAAATAGGGACTTATCAGTTTGTAGTAGAGCCGTTCCATGTTGACTTTAACGGACGTCTTACTATGGGTGTATTGGGAAATCATTTACTGAATTGTGCTGGTTTTCACGCAAGTGACCGTGGCTTCGGCATTGCAACACTGAATGAGGATAATTATACATGGGTACTTTCACGTCTGGCTATTGAGTTGGATGAAATGCCTTATCAGTATGAAAATTTTTCAGTTCGGACATGGGTGGAAAATGTCTACCGCTTGTTTACTGACCGTAACTTTGCCATTGTCGATAAGGATGGGAAGAAAATTGGTTATGCGCGTTCGGTATGGGCGATGATTAATCTCAATACCCGCAAGCCAGCCGATTTGCTGACCCTGCATAGAGGCAGTATCGTAGATTATATCTGTGACGAACCTTGTCCTATTGAAAAACCTTCACGTATCAAAGTGACAAGCGATCAACCGATGGCTACCCTGGCGGCAAAATATAGTGATATTGATATTAATGGTCATGTGAACAGTATCCGTTACATCGAGCATATCCTCGATCTGTTCCCGATAGAGTTGCACAAAACTAAACGTATTCGCCGTTTTGAGATGGCGTACGTGGCCGAAAGTTACTTTGGCGATGAGCTCTCTTTCTTCTGTGATGAAGTAAATGCAAACGAGTTTCACGTAGAAGTAAAGAAAAATGGCAGCGAAGTCGTTTGCCGCTCGAAAATAGTATTTGAATAAATAGGATATAAAATCAATTAATAACAGATGGTGTAAGCCATCAAAACTAAAAACAAAAAGAAAATGGCACAGTTGAATTTTGGCGGAACTATTGAAAATGTAGTGATCCGTGACGAATTTCCTTTGGAAAAAGCTCGTGAAGTATTGAAAAATGAAACAATTGCTGTAATTGGGTATGGTGTACAAGGACCTGGCCAAGCGCTGAATTTGCGTGATAACGGTTTCAATGTAATCGTTGGTCAACGTCAGGGAAAAACATACGATAAAGCAGTGGCAGACGGATGGGTTCCGGGTGAAACTTTGTTCGGCATTGAAGAAGCTTGCGAGAAAGGTACTATTGTAATGTGCCTGTTGTCTGACGCAGCAGTAATGTCTGTATGGCCTACTATCAAACCTTGCTTGACTGCCGGGAAAGCTCTTTATTTCTCACATGGTTTTGCTATCACTTGGAACGACCGTACAGGTGTAGTTCCTCCTACTGATATCGATGTTATCATGGTTGCTCCTAAAGGTTCGGGCACCTCTTTGCGTACAATGTTCCTTGAAGGACGTGGCTTGAACTCTTCTTATGCCATCTATCAGGATGCTACAGGTAAAGCAATGGATAGAACCATCGCGTTGGGTATCGGTATTGGTTCCGGATATTTGTTTGAAACAACTTTCCAACGTGAAGCAATCTCTGATTTGACAGGTGAACGTGGATCATTGATGGGAGCTATTCAAGGTTTGTTGCTGGCCCAGTACGAAGTATTGCGTGAAAACGGTCATACTCCTTCAGAAGCATTTAATGAAACAGTAGAAGAACTGACGCAGTCGTTGATGCCGTTGTTTGCAAAGAACGGTATGGATTGGATGTATGCTAACTGCTCTACTACTGCTCAACGTGGTGCTCTTGATTGGATGGGACCATTCCACGATGCTATCAAGCCGGTAGTTGAAAAGTTGTATGATAGCGTGAAGACAGGTAACGAAGCACAGATTTCTATCGACAGTAATTCACAACCTGATTATCGTGAAAAATTGAATGAAGAGCTCCGTCAACTACGTGAAAGTGAAATGTGGCAGACAGCTGTTACTGTGCGTAAACTTCGTCCGGAAAATAATTAGGAATATTCAGTAAATGTTCCCCCCAAATACCATGGCATATGAAGATGATAGAGTATAATCACTTCATATGCCATTATTATTGTCATTTTTCTGTATATTCTCATAGGGACATTCATTAAATATTATAAAATGAGCCAACTAATTCGCAATAATTTGTGTATGAATTAGTTGGCTCATTTTATAATATTTAATGAATGTCCCTATGACACACCCTCTTTACAAGTATCCTGCATAGCTCTCCTCCCTCCCGAAGGAGGGGAAGCTATGCGGAAGAATATAATTACTTGCGAAACTTGAGTTACTTAATCAATGATTCCGGATCCAAATGAGTAGATTCGATATCTTTGAAGTAACGATAAGTACCGACTCTCAATTCTACAGTAGCAGCATCATCACAAACAATAATACCTTTTTCATGCATTTGTAATGCACTGATTGTCCACATCTGTGTGACAGCACCTTCTACGGCGTGATACAAAGCGCGAGCCTTGTTATGTCCATTTACAATAATCATCACTTCCTTTGCAGAAAGCACAGTTCCCACTCCCACCGTCAAAGAAGTCTTAGGAACTTTATTGATGTCATTATCAAAGAAACGAGAGTTAGCAATGATGGTATCCATTGTTAACGTTTTCTGACGAGTGCGTGAAGCCAATGAAGATCCCGGTTCGTTGAACGCAATATGTCCGTCAGGACCAATACCGCCCATAAACAGGTCAATACCACCGTATGACTTGATCTTTTCTTCGTAACGAGCACATTCTGCATCCAAATCAGGAGCATTACCATTCAGAATATTCGTATTCTCCGGTTTGATATCGATATGACCGAAAAAGTTATTCCACATGAAAGAATAATAGCTTTCCGGATGCTCTTTCGGTAATCCGACATATTCATCCATGTTGAATGTTACCACATTCCGGAAGGAAACGATTCCTTTCTTATTCAGGTCAATCAAAGCTTTATACATGCCCAGAGGAGATGATCCGGTAGGACAGCCCAACACAAATGGTTTTTCAGGGGTTGGATTGGCAGCTTTTATTTTAGCAGCAACATAATGTGCAGCCCACAGAGATACAGACTGATAGTCCGGCTGAATAATAAGTCTCATAAGTCGATTGTTTTATTGGTTAGTTAATAAATTATCTCATTCACTGTTTTAACGATCTTTCTTCAAACGGTCCGCCATGGCACGTGCCAAATTTTCGCACTGGGCATAAGTCAGTTCTTTCATCGCCTGCTTCATCTCCACCGGATCACCGACCAATTCGAATTTACTCTTTTCGGCAAACTCCGCCAGACGCTTCACCGCAGCACCGGCCCACGTAAAAGAACCGAAGTAACCCAAATAGCGTCCCTTTACCTCACGCAGCAGAATCTTTGAAAGCAACGCTTCCACCTCCGGGAATATCTGATTGCTATACGTAGGAGCACCGATAATCAATCCCTTATAACGGAAAATATCCGCTATAATATAAGAAGGATGACTCTTTGCCACGTTATGCATAACGATATTCTTAACCCCCTGTGCAGAAAGTTCTTCAGCAATAGCTTCCGCCATCTGCTCCGTATTTCCATACATGCTTCCGTAGGCAATAACAACACCCTCATCGGCATCATAACGACTCAAACGATCATATATACCCATCACCTTTGCAATATTCTCCGTCCATACCGGTCCGTGAGTAGAACAAATAGCAGATATGGGAAGTCCGCCCAATTTCTGCAAAGCCTTTTGCACGGGGCTTCCGTATTTACCAACGATGTTAGAGTAGTAACGGACCATTTCTCCCCAGTACTTATCTACATTGATCCGCGTATCCAAGAATCCACCATCTACCGTACCAAAACATCCGAATCCATCGCCAGAGAAAAGAACTCCATCCGTTTCATCAAAAGTCATCATCGTTTCCGGCCAATGCACCATCGGAGTCATATAAAAACGTAGTTTGTGATGTCCCAAAGCAAGGAAATCACCGTCCTTTACCAGATATTGTTCACCGGTTACCCCATAAAAGCCTTCAATCATACCGAATGTTTGCTTATTACCCACAATAATAATTTCCGGATAATGTTGTTTAATCAATCGGATAGACCCCGAATGATCCGGTTCCATGTGATTTATAATCAAATAATTAATGGGACGTTCTCCAATCACTTGCTTGATTTTACGCAAGTAGACTTCAAAATAACAGATATCTACCGTATCCACCAATGCCACCATTTCATCATCAATCAGATAAGAGTTATATGAAACTCCATAGGGCAACGGCCACATCGCTTCAAATCTGTGCTTGTTACGATCATTTACTCCCACATAGTGGACATTTCCTTTAATTCTTGTTTTACTTTCCATCTTTCAATTCAAATCCATTAAATATTTCTTCCACTATTCTATACTCCGCAAAACAGCTATTTAGTAAGTGGTAAATTTATAATCTGCAAAAATAATCCTTTTTTTCTTAATCCCCATACTTCTTACCTTGATAAGCACCTCTTTCTTTCATTCTTTTTTGTAAACGAGCTACAAATTCATAATTTTTCAATCCCCAGTCTGGAACTATTAATAATTCTTTAGGGGATTGGGAAACAAAGCGTTCCACAACTATATCGGGACGAAGATGCTCTACATAATCAATCACCAGATCGATGTATTCCTCAACCTCATTAAACAAGTGAAAGCCGGCAGGCGCTATTTCATACTCATGCGCCATTCGCGTACCACGAATCAATTGCAACTGATGGATTTTGAGCGTAGCTAAAGGCAAATCGGAAAGAATTTCCGCTTGCGCAACCATTGCATCATGCGTTTCTCCCGGAAGCCCGAGGATGATATGTCCACCCGTCAAAATGCCGCAGGCCGCTGTCTGACAGACAGCTTCCACCGTATCTGCATAAGTATGCCCCCTATTAATACGCTTTAAGGTTTCATCACAAGTGCTTTCGATTCCATATTCTACCATGAGAAACGTATGTTTGTTCAATTCTTCCAGATAACGCAACAAGTTTTCCGGCATACAATCAGGACGAGTACCAATCACCAGCCCGACTACCCCATCCACCGCCAATGCTTCCTCATACTTACGCTTCAATCCTTCCAACTCCGCATACGTATTGGTATAAGCCTGGAAGTAGGCCAGATATTTCATTTCCGGATATTTATGGGCAAAAAAGCATTTGCCTTCTTTTAATTGATTAGCAATAGATTTCTCTGTCCGGCAATAATCCGGATTAAAAGTCTGATTATTGCAATAGGTACATCCCCCCCATCCTTTTGTACCATCACGATTGGGGCAAGTAAAACCTGCGTTCAATGAAATCTTTTGCACCTTGTAAGGAAAATATTTCCGTAAAAAAGTAGGAAAATCATTATATAATAGCTGTGTAGACATATTCATTTACTTTATTCTTAATTTTACCTACAAACATAAGCAAAATCAACGAGTTACGGAAAGGTGGCACAAAATATCTTCAATATATTAAAAAATTCATAAATACCATAAGATAAATTAATAAATATTGCCATACGAAAAAACTATTTAATTAGCTTTGCTATGATTTTAGGCATTGACAGGAGGGTACTTGTGAAAGTATTGTGCAAATTATTCCCCAATTATGAGTTCATCTCACCATACCCCATGCAACTCTTGTCAATAATTGAGGCTGTGTCATAATGCCTAAATATAAAGATTTGCCTCTGCCACAGATAGCTATAGCAGGGGTAATTTCCTCAAAAAAGGCATTACGACACACCTCTCTTGCTTGTTTAGTAGTCTGAAAACATAAAGACAAGGCGTTGCTGTGAACATTCTCGATAACAGAGATACAAACAACTGTTTCTGGGGGGATCGGCCGGAAACGGAAGAAATTGACCGAACAGCACCGGAAACTGATATGCAATCCCTCCCATTGGAGCTCTCCCATGAAATGTCTGTTATCCGGTTTCAGTCGTTTCAGGTTTATCTGCAAACGCCTTGATAGAAGGAGATAGCGGCTGAAAGCAGAAAATGTCCCCCCTGCAGGAATATGCTGTAAGCAAGGGGTAGTGCTTTCAGCGCTTTCAGGCTTGCCGGTAAACCTGTATATGTAGCGTGGTAAGCATATATACTCACCATCTGATTGAAATTCATCAGCACGTAAACCGAACAGAACAGCGCCTCTATCTTAGTGAAATAGAGGCGCTATTTTGTTGAAACAGAGCCTCTATCTTAATGAAACAGAGGCTCCATTTCGCTAAAACAGAGCCTTTATGACAAGACACCGTATTAACAAGAGGCTGAAACCATACACCTTTGCTTTCAGGTACGCTTTCAGGCTAAAACCCCGATGGGAAGGGACTTTCCTGAAAAGCTGAAAGCTGAAAGCGATTTTCTGTTTTACTATTTCCGTACCTTTTTTCTCTTACGATGAGTGCTTCCGTACCTATCGAGAATTGGAAAATCTTCAAGAAAAGTTCGCACCTTTATATCGTTGAAGAAACAATATGGCTTATTACCTATTTATTCTGTGCATCGACTATATCATGCACCAAACTATTCATATACATCTCCAGATTCGTATACTGACCATATTTATCTATCGTTTTCCCATTACCATCAGAAGCATCGTTCGGATTTAACCCGAATTTTCTCTCCCACATATCAGGCATACCATCACGGTCAGAATCGGCCAAGGCACTTCCATGTAAAAGAACAGGCCATGGAGAAACACCTCTCGAAGCATTTGACGCTGACAAATCATCCTGACTATCTATCAATCCCGGCTTCGGATATCCCTCACTTTCCCAAATACCTCCTTCTCCGTTATGAGCATTCAAACCTTTATAGCCAGCAGTTCTGGTACGTGTTTCCTCTATAATACGCTTATCCACATCATCTCGATGCAATGAACATCCCGCATAATCCAATACTCGTTTATAAGCATTGAGAGCCGTATGTGTCGTAACCGATGCAAACTCGTGAGGTTTATTCAGGCGAATTGAGTCTTTAGTCTTTTCTGTAATTACTTTTTTATATTTACTCAAGAATTGATTGTAAACTCCATATACCCAATTATCAGCAGTAGCCTTCCGGCAGTTTTTATCATCTGCCCCTCCATCTACCACATTACCATCAATATAATACTTTCCCCACAAATAACCTCCATTCCCATCTTCTGTTGCATCTATTGCAAAAATCCGCCCACGCTTAGATCCCGTCACTGTAGCAGGACCCGGTTTATAATAATTGTTCACCAGATTAATATTCATCCTTTCCCCGCCATACGAGCTATTCATTCCCCAATTATAAATAACATTATTACGAAAATCGACATAATCACCATCACATTCTCCATGCTTACGTGCCTTGGCTCCTATACCAAAACGAGGATTACGACTATCATGATGGGCAAGCAGATTATGATGAAATGAAGAGTGTTCACCTCCCCAGATTCCTCCATAGCCGTGAGGTCCTTTGGTATGTCCTCCCAATCTAAGGCTCTCTGAAATAATACACCATTGCATAGTAAAATGATCATTCTCATAAAACGAAGCACATTCATCAGTACACCAACTTATAGAACAATGATCTATAATCACATTCTTTGCTCCTTTTCCTCCTAAAGTATCCGCACCGTCAGGATGTATGCACTCTTTATTCCCCATACGGAAACGGAGAAAACGAAGAATCACGTTACTTGCATAATTTGTTACCGGATAACCCGCTATACAAATTCCTCCTCCTGGAGCAGTTTGCCCTGCAATGGTCAAATCCCCTTTCCGTATTTTCAAGTCTTTAAGTAGAAAGATCGTACCGGATACTTCAAAAATGATAGTACGGGGACCATTCAATTTTTCTATGCCATATCGTAAAGTACCCGGTAATCCATCATCAGCCAATGAAGTAACCCTATATACCTCACCACCACGTCCGCCCGTAGTCATGCTCCCATATCCCTCTGCACCAGGAAAAGCGGCCAATTCTCCAAAATCAAGCGTATTTCCAATACCTGAGGAAGCAAAAACAACTTCGCTCCCCACTATCATTAAAAACACAATCAAACAACGACAGATTAAATTCATATTCTTTTTATTTATCAAAATAATGTCCAAACATAGTAGATTCATCTATTGTACCCCTCCTTTATTCTGTCCTTCAACAATCTTCTGAACCAAACTATTCATATACATTTCCAAATTCGTATATTTCCCTTCTTCATCTATCGTTATACCATTTCGGTCAGAAGCATCATTCGGATTCAAGCCATACTTTCTTTCCCATTCGTCAGGCATGCCATCATTATCAGAATCCTTCAGAACAATGCCTTGTTCCAGTTCAGGCCATGCTGAAGATTCTCCAACAGAAATCACATCATCCTGACTATCAATGATACCTTTCTTTGGATACCCCACACTTTTCCAATCAATTCCGCCAACAGTTCCCTGACCATTATGCTCGTTCTTGCCCTGATAGTTCGCAGTCCCGGTACGAGTCTCCTGAACAATACGTTCATCCACTTTGTCTCTGTTCAATGAACAACCCACATAATCCATTACACGTTCAAAAGCCGTGCGAGCATCATGAGTTGTTACAATACCTGTTTCTACAGGAACAGCCCGTTTAAGAGCTTTCTTTGTATCTTCATCCAACGTTCCATACTTTTTATCAAACTGATTATAAACCCCATACTTCCAATTATCCTCCGTTGCCTTCATACAACGGTCATAATCAGCTTCACCGTTGATTCGTCCATCATCCACCACATTTCCCTGAATAAAGAAATCTCCCCAAGTATCAAAAATAGCCGGATATGATTTCTTATCCGAGTCACTCACTTTTTTATCAATAGCTATAATACGTCCACGCTTTGAAGTACCGGTAGGAGTAGCAGGACCGGGTTTATAGAAATTATTTACAATATTTACATGCATGGCTTCTCCCCCATAGCAAGAGTTCCCACACCAGTTATAAATAACGTTATTGCACATATCTACAATTTCATTCTCCTTTGTCGAATTGACTCCAGGACCTAAACGAGGATTACGGCTATCATGATGCGCCAATAGATTATGATGAAAAGAAGCTTTCATTCCTCCCCAAATGCCGCCATAGCCATGAGGCCCTTTCGTATGACCACCTAAACGTAGACTTTCAGAAATGAGACACCACTGCAATGTAAAGTTTTCATTTTGATAGAAAGAAACACATTCATCGGTACACCAACTCATGGAACAATGATCAATTATTATATTTTTATGATACCGGCCACCCAAAGCATCTGCTCCATCTGCACTTACCTCTTTTTTATTTCCCATTCGGAAACGCAGAAAACGGACAATTACATTATCTGCCTCCAGAAAGACCGGATAACCGGCTAAGCAAATGCCATCCCCCGGAGCTGTCTGACCTGCAATGGTTAAATCTCCATTTTTAATTTTTAAATCACTATTTAAGTGAATAGTTCCTGATACTTGGAAAACAATCGTACGCTTTCCGCTTAATTTCTCAATGCCATAACGTAACGTTCCGTTTTGCAACTTGTCTTCCAATGAAGTAACCATATACACCTCACCACCACGTCCTCCGGTCGTGTAGCGTCCATGTCCTTCCGCCCCCGGAAAAGCAGGTATCTTCTCATCCGGAGTTTCTTCAACCTTGTCAGGCTGTTTAGAAGTCTCATTAGCATCAACACTGTCAGAACATGCCATACCTCCCCAAACGAACAAAATGGCTAAACACCATCTACTTAAAATTATATCCATTTTCATACATTATTAGATTAATGGGAGCAAAAATAGGTAGGAAAAAGAATAATCATGTTCAAATTTTGTTTTTCTAAGCCATTGAAATCAACCCAACAAGGCATTTCAAGCTAACATGTGGATTTTTTGTTTCAAAACCATCCTACTAAAACATTTACCTGCAAGCAAAAAACAAAAAATACTAAGTGAAAAACAAATATTGCACATGGCTATATTCACATTTATCTACTTTTGTACCGAGAAATCAACTCTAAATGTGAGTTCGAAATCAATAACCATTAATTAATAAACATGCAAAGAATGTCTAACAAAGTGAAAAACATGCGCAACTGGCTGCTAATGCTATTTGCAGCGATATCGCTTGGCGTATCAGCGCAAACAATTACCGTCAAAGGTAATGTGAAAGACACAACAGGGGAACCGATCATCGGAGCTTCTATTGTTGAAAAAGGCAATACCACCAATGGTACAATTACCGATTTAGAGGGTAACTATTCTATTAAAGTTCCTTCCAAAGCAACCCTTACGATTTCTTATATTGGAATGAAGACGCAGGACATTGCTATAAAAGGACAAACTCAAATTAATGTCACCCTCTCCGATGACACACAAGCACTGGATGAGGTAGTAGTAATTGGTTATGGTACCGTTGCTAAAAAGGACTTGACAGGCTCAGTGTCTTCCGTTAGTGCCAAACAGATTGCCGCCATTCCGGTATCTTCTGCATCAGAAGCCTTACAAGGGAAAATGGCCGGTGTATCTATCACAACGACAGAAGGTTCTCCTGATGCTGACATTAAAATCCGCGTACGTGGTGGCGGCTCTCTATCCCAAGACAATTCACCGCTTTATATTGTAGACGGATTTCCCGTATCAAGTATCTCAGATATTGCCCCAACGGATATTCAATCAGTGGATGTATTGAAAGACGCTTCTTCTACAGCGATTTATGGTGCCCGCGGTGCAAATGGTGTCATCATCATTACTACTAAATCCGGGCAGGAAGGTAAAATTCAGGTAAACTTGGGGGCTTCATTCGGTGTTCGTAAAGTGACCAAAATGGTAGATGTGCTCAATCCGTACGAGTTCGTAATGTGGCAACAAGAATTAGATCAGGAAGGTATGAAATATGGTATCTTCGATGATCTGGACATTTACAAATCCACGAAAGGGATCGACTATCAAGATGAAATCTTTGGTCGTACAGGAAATCAACAGCAATACAATGTGAGTGTGAGTGGAGGTAATAAAGACACTAAATTCAGTGTTAGTTATGCTCATAACGAAGAAAAAAGCATCATGCTTGGTTCGGGGTTCTCAAAAGAAAATATTAATGCCAAACTTAATACCAATATCAACAAATGGTTAACAATGGACTTTAATGCCCGTTTTAGTTACCAAACAATTGATGGTATCAGCGGTGGAGCAGATGCAAACGAATCGAGTGCAGCTAATTCACTGATATCACGTTCCGTCATCTACAAACCGGTAGAGGAAATCAATACAACAAGTTCAGATAGCGATGATGATGAGAATGTGAATAATGCGCAATATAATCCATTGGAACGTTTGAATGCAACTTACAAAAAACAAACTCGATTGCAACAAAACTATAACGTAGGACTTAACTGGAAACCAATCAAAGGATTAACATTCAGAAGTGAGTTTGGTTATGGATGGAGATATAACCATACTGACCAAGTATGGGGAGTGGAAGCTACCAGTAATTCAAAATACGGTTATTACGGACAACCACAGGCTCTGCTAAATAAGATCGTTCATAAAAACTGGCGTAATGCTAACACAGTAACATATAATACTAAGTTCTTGAATAACACCCACAAATTAAATGTTATGCTAGGACATGAGGTTTCAAGCGGTTACGACCATGAGACTATCAACACCTCCGTTGCCTTCTCCAAATATATGACTATTAATGACGTTCTTTCCGGTATGAGTAACGGAACGGCATTGCCTACCTCTACTTATATAGGTTTTAAAGATAATCTATTATCGTTCTTCGGACGTGTTAATTATACGATACAAGACAAGTATCTAATGACTTTCACAATGCGTGCTGATGGTTCCAGCAAATTCTCGAAAGGAAACCAATGGGGGTATTTCCCATCATTAGCTTTAGCATGGAGAATATCTGACGAAGCATGGATGGAAAGAAGCAAAGAATGGCTATCAAACCTGAAACTTCGTTTAAGTGTAGGTACAGCTGGTAATAACCGTATTAAATCAGGTGCCATCAATTCAACTTTCTCATTAGCAGAAACAAGTGATAAAAACATTTATTTCAATGAAACAAGTGCTGTTGTTTTACAACATGCTTCCAATCTTTCTAATCCTGACCTAAAATGGGAAACAACACTTACCCGTAACTTTGGTATTGACTTCGGATTCTGGAATAACCGTTTATCCGGTAGCATTGATGCATACTGGAACACAACTAAAGACTTGTTGATGAATGCAACAATACCTTCAAGCACTGGTTTTTCCACTCAATATAAGAATTTTGGACAGACATCGAATAAAGGTATAGAATTAGCATTAGACGCAGTCATAGTAGACACTAAAGACTTTGGCTTAAATGCCAACTTCAATATTTCTTATAATAGAGCCAAAATTGATAAGTTAGCCGGAGGACAAACCTGGCAAAGTAGTAACTGGGGAGGCAAACCTGCCGGACAAAACGACTTCTTCATTGAAGAAGGAGGACGTCTGGGAGAAGTATACGGATATGAATTGGACGGCTTCTATACTACTGACGATTTTTCATGGAACGGCAGCAAGTGGGTACTTAACGAAAACCTCCCTGATCCAACAGAATTGATTAAATATAACAATTTTGGTCCGGGTGCACTAAAGCTGAAAGCTGATGAAGATGGCAAATTTACGAAGAAACGCTTAGGAAATACAGTTCCAACTGTTACTGGTGGTTTCGGTATAAACATGCGTTACAAGAACTTTGATTTATCAGCCTTCTTCAATTACTCTCTTGGTAACAAGATTGTTAATGCAACCAAGTTAGGTTCAAGTTACTATAATGATACTAAAAAAGGATGGAACTTAAATGATAACTTTACGTTGGCTAAACGTTATTCTTGGATTGACCCTTCAACAGGAGAAAATATGCTAAGAAGCTCATATATCAAGAACAATGGACTTGATTATACTATTAACCGCTTAAATGAAGTAAACGCTGGAGCTTCCATATACAACCCGGGCTCAATTACAGAAATGCCATTGCTTGACTGGGCAGTAGAAGATGGTTCTTTCCTCCGTGTCAACAACATTTCAATCGGATATACACTACCAAAAGCTTTTGTGAACAAAATATTTATGCAAAACATACGTATCTACGTAACCGGTTACAACTTGTATTGTTTCACAAAATACTCAGGAGCAGATCCGGAAGTAGATACACGTCGCAGTACTCCAATGACTCCGGGCGTAGATTATTCTGCATATCCCAAAAGCCGCTCATTTGTAGGGGGGATCAATGTTACATTCTAACCCATAAATAGAAAGGAAATACATATATGAAAACTTATATAAAATCAATGTTATTAGGAACCGGATTGTTGAGCTTGCTTTCATGCAGTGACTTTCTCGACCAATCTTCCCCTTCAGAGTTGAAAGGAGAAAATGTTTTTAACTCTGTCGTATATACAGAACAGGCGTTAAACAAAATATATGCCGATTTGACATACGACCACACTTATGGTTCTCGTATTCCTATCAATTTCGGTAATAATACGGATATTGAACTGGCAAATGCAACCAAGCAGTCTGAGGTTCATCAAAATTCAGAAAGAGGATTAGGAAATTACTATCTAAGCAAAGGATGGAATAAACTGGATACAAACTGGGAAAGATGTTTTGCTATTATTGAAAATGCCAATATCGTTATTGACGGTATTCGTAATAGTGACTTGTTGGCAGAAGGAACTACCACCCGTAAACCAATGCTCCGTTATTTAGGAGAAGCATTAACGATGCGTGCAATGGTATATTATGATATAGTTAAAAATTACGGAGATGTTCCGATGCGTTTTGAGCCGACCCAACCTGATGGTTCTAACACGTATGCAGCAAAAACAGACCGTGATATTATTTTAGATCGTCTGTTAGATGATTTGGATGAAGCAGCCAATTACCTTCCTTGGGCTGGTGAAGACGGATACACAACAGAGCATGCCACTGCAGGTTTTGCACATGGGTTATTTGCACGTATTGCTTTATCACGCGCCGGATATAGCATCCGCGAACAAGCAAAAACAGGTTATAGAAATCATCCGACTTGCAGTGACGAACAATTCCCTACTCAACGTCCATCGGAAACAGAAGTTCAAAAATTACACGAACGCGCATTAGCACATTTGGATATTGTAGTTAGCAAACAGGTTCATAAATTAAACCCATCTTTTGAGAACCAATGGGATTTGATCAACAAGCGAACACTGGATACTAAATATTACGAAAATCTATATGAGGTAGCTCACGGATTAGGGAGATCCGGTGAAATGGGCTATAGTACCGGAGTTCGTATTAATGGTGCCAGCAACAAATATGGAGCAAAAGGTAATAGCAGTGGTAATATCAGACTTACAGCTTCTTATATTTTATCTTTTGATGATAACGACAGCCGTAGAGATATTACATGTGCTTACTATGAATTAAAACAAACAACGATAGATAATAAAGCTGTTATAAAAGAGACATTGCTTTCCAATGCTCCTTTCAGTGCTTACGTAGCCAAATGGGATATTCGTAAAATGGACGATGCAATCATCTCTTTGGCACAAAATACAGACCAGAAATGGGCTCCAGGCATTAACTGGGTAGTCATGCGTTATTCTGATATTTTATTGATGTATGCTGAAATTATGTATAACTTGTATGGGTTAGAAAGTAGCAACCCCAATGGTACCACTACCAAAACTGCACTTGAAGCTTTGACAGAAGTACATATTCGTGCCTTTGACACTGCTTCCCAGAACGCAGCTAAAACAGCAATTGAAGCATCTGCCCGAAATAATTTTATGGAAACACTTGATCAAGAGCGTGCATGGGAGTTTGCAGGTGAATGTGTTCGTAAATATGACCTGATACGTTGGGGAACACTTTCTGAAAAGCTGGCTCAATTCAGAACAGACTATAAAGCGATGATTGAGACTGCTCCTAAATTTATCTTCTACAAAATGAAGGCAGATGATCCGTATTCAATTGATATGAATAGCATCACTTGGCGTACCGAACAAATTCCCAACGAACTTAGAAACCTTGAAGATCCTGATAAAGTGAAGGAAGCTGCAAAGGCTGCAGGTTATGAATATGTTATCGGTTGGGGAACCAACTACGAATGGGAAAAAGGAGTACCAGATACTAGTAAAACAACCAATGATTTAAATCTTGAGTATGTAGATGATATTAGCAGCGGTTTAAATGCTACAATCAAAAATAGACATCTATTACCGATAGGATCCAAAACAATTTCAGATGCTAACGGATACATAGATAACTCCTATAATTTTTAATCATTATGAACATCATTCAATATTGATCTCATGAACATGAATTTTATTAAATCAACAAGATATACGGTTTCATCAGGACTTTTTATAGTCCTGACCGTACTGCTTTCATCGTGTGAGAAAGCAAATGATTGGGAAACAGATAGCGCGTATAATCGTCTGTTCCGTAGCACAAAACTGGCAGTCAGCCCCAGTATCAACGATGCTGAAGTTATTTGGAATAATACAATCAATACAGATTATTATATCATTGAAGTGAATACTTCTGAACTTACGTCTGAAGATTATCAGGAAGGGTCTGTTATTTTCGGAGAGGATAAAAGTATAAAAAGTTCTCCATACACCATTGAAGGACTGGATGCAAATACCAGTTACTATATTCGCATTCGTTCGTGCTCTGAAATAGCATCACCTTCCAAATGGGTATATCCGGAAAATACAAGTTTTAAGCAATATTGTCCTAAATAAATTGGGAGAACAAATAAAAAGGAAGTAGAACTAAGGTAAAATGACTACCTTAGTAGCGAGCCACCAACTCATCTACTTCCTATGGCAAATATAACACTTTTCGCACAGGTAATATCACATCTCCCGAAAGAAAATATCAGGAAAATCATAAAATCTTCGGGGTCAGACAAGCATTGTAAGGGCTACAATACATGGAGTCAGTTTGTTAGCATGATTTTCAGCCAATTCTCAGGATGTGATTCAGTCAGAGATATCTCAAACGGGCTGAAATCAGCCACCGGCAACCTCAATCATTTGGGAATCAACCGTGCACCATCCAAGTCAACGGTAGCATATCAGAACGCCAACCGAGACAGTTCGGTTTTTCGCGGCATATTCTACTCGTTGTTTCAGTATTTCGGACAGCAAGCCCTATGGCAACGAAGAAAGTTCCGTTTCAAGATGCCGATAAAACTGCTCGACTCCACATTGGTGTCATTGACTCTGTCAATATATGACTGGGCACATTACACTACCACCAAGGGGGCGGTCAAGATGCACACGCTATTGGACTATGACAGTCTTTTGCCGGAGTTCGTGAATATCACCGATGGCAAAACCACCGACAACAAAGCTGCTTTTGATATTGAGTTACATCCGTATAGTATTGTAGTAGCCGACCGAGGCTACTGTGACTACTCATTGCTGAATAATTGGGACAGCAGCAACGTGTTCTTTGTAGTGCGTCATAAAGACAATATCCGGTACAAAGCCATAGAGGAGTTGCCTTTGCCTGAAAAACACGCTCAGAATGTACTTATTGACGAAATAATCGAGTTCGAACTCTCGGCGGCCAAATCCAAATATCCCAAACGTTTACGTCGCATCGCAGTATGGAACGATGAACACGGTTTTGAAATTGAGTTACTCACAAACAACTTCACATTGGCAGCATCAAGCATAGCGGCTCTGTACAAGGCTCGGTGGAACATAGAAATCTTCTTTCGCAACCTCAAGCAACTGCTACGCATCAAGAGCTTTATCGGCACATCCCGCAATGCCGTAGAGACCCAAATATGGACTGCTATGACTACAATGCTGATTCTGACATGGCTAAAGCACATCGCAAGATACAAATGGGCATTGGCTAACCTTGTGGTCACGCTCCGGCTGAACACATTTACCAAAATCGACCTCCAAAAATGGCTTGATCAACCATTTACACCACCTCCCGAAACCATCGAAAACGATTAGGGGGGATTGATTTTGAACTCTCGAGGCTATACTTAACAGTATAGTCAGTTAGCTCATGCTCAAAATTTATTTAGGACAATATTGAGTTTTAAGACCAAAACAGAACAGTTAATTGAGGACATCTCTACCATCACCGGTTCGACTGCCATTATCACATGGAAAAAGAATCAAAGCGTAACTCACTTCTTACTGACGAACACAGAGACTTCAGCAGTAACAAACATTCCAATTACTTCGGAAATGAACACAAAAGGCAGTTATCAACTTACAGATCTGATAGCTTCTACTGCATACACTATCGGTATATACAATACTGTTAACGGTGAGGAGATATTGAGAGGTGAGAAATCATTCCAAACTACAGAAAATTTCCCAGAAGGCTACACACCTGTATATCTTACAGCTACTGATGATCCCAATGAGTTACTTGCAACACAAAGCGGAAATGTTGTTCTAGTTGTACCGCATTCCACAGCAATCACATTCAGTAAAACTATCATTGTTCCTGAAGCTATTACATCAATAGTATTCTGGGGAGCAAGTGGAGGAGCAGAACAAGCTACAATGACAACTAAGCCTATTTTAACTTTAGGCAATAAAGATGTGGTGCGTTTCTATAATTTAAATGTAAATGCACAAGGGGAATATTTCTTTAATCTTCAGAAAAGTGTAGAAATGACAGAGGATATAGCAACCAGCATCAACACTTTATTAATAGAAAATTGTACAATAAACGACTCTAAATCAGTAGTAAGAGCCAAAGAAGGCATTAGTATCAAAATTAATAAAGTCAGTGTAAGTAACTCTATTATCAACGGTTGTAAAGGAGATATGTTTGCTTATAAAGAATCAACAGTTGCCCAAATTCCTGTCACTGAAATAACTAACAGTACTTTGATTAAACCACAAGGACGTATCTTCTACGCAGGAAGTAATGCAGCTTCTTTCTCTATTGATCGTTGTACGATGTATGGTTGGGGTGGCTCAAAGGCAATGTTAGAATTAGGAGACAAAAACGCTCAAGGAATGTCTTTAGCCATCAAAAATACAATTCTGGCCGATGGTGGAAGCAATAGAAAAGCTCACAATGCAAATGCAGCTGCTAATCTTAGTCTGACTATTGAAAAAGTTTACGGCACCAATGACATGACATTCCATAGTACTCTTAGTGACGTAACCAAATATGACAAATCATCTGCGGAAGTATTCGAAAATCCGGAAGAAGGAAACTTCAAAATCATAGATGCTCTATTCCCAAGCGGCATTGGTGATCCTCGCTGGACGGAATAAGGAGATAATGGAATGTTTGAAAAGACATGCTAAAAATGAAGAGGCTGTCTAACTGATCTCAGTAATTAGGGACATTCATTAAATATTATAAAATGAGCCAACTAATTCATACACAAATTATTGCGAATTAGTTGGCTTTTTAGTATCTTTAGGTATTCCCCCGAAAACAAGGTTTGACGGCCCAAACGGGGGAAATTCCCCAACTAAGATATGGCTAAGATACAAAAAATTTCAGAAATCCACCCAACTTTGGGCTTTACAGAATTTGATATTCTGGAAAAATGCCGCAAGAGTTTTCATGAGAGTGAGCTTGGCAGGCTTCATTCGGTCTTTCCATTTGATCGTATGGCAAAAGCCGCAGGCCTGTCTGAACAACGTTTGGGCCGCAGGAACATATTCAGTCCTTCCGCAAAGATCGCCCTTATGGTCCTGAAGGCATACACCGGATTCTCCGACAGGAAACTGGTGGAACATCTGAACGGGAACATACACTACCAGATGTTCTGTGGCATCATGATCCCCCCGTCCCTTCCCATAACCAACTTCAAGATAGTCAGTGCCATCCGTAATGAGATAGCATCCCGCCTTGACATTGATTCCTTCCAGGAGATCCTGGCTTCACACTGGAAACCTTATCTTGATAACCTTCACGTCTGCATGACCGATGCCACATGCTATGAGAGCCACATGCGTTTTCCTACGGACATGAAACTCCTTTGGGAAAGCATCGAATGGCTCTACAGTCATATATGCCGGCATTGCAGGGATCTGGGCATAAGGCGTCCGCGCAACAAATACAGGAATGTGGCGGAATCCTATCTGTCCTACTGCAAGAAAAGAAAGAGGAGAGCTTCAAGGGCAAGAATGCTTAAGCGCCGTATGATCAAGCTTCTTGAAAAGCTCCTCAGTCAAAGGGATGGGCTCCATAGCGAGTACGGTGCTTTACTCCGATATACGCAGGATTACCATAAGCGTCTTTCCATCATCAGAAAGGTGCTTGTACAGGAAAAGGAAATGTTTGAAGGGCGAAAAGTCAGTGACCGCATCATCAGCATCGACCGTCATTATGTACGTCCCATCGTCAGAGGCAAGGAAACCAAGTCCGTCGAGTTCGGTGCAAAGGTCAATAATATACAGATAGACGGCATATCGTTCATCGAACACCTCTCGTTCAAGGCTTTCAATGAGGGGATACGCTTGAAGGACTGTATCCGTATGCAGCAGAAGCTGATGAATGTAAGGGTAAGATGTGTGGCTGCCGATTCCATATATGCCAATAATGCCAACAGAAAGTTCTGTACTAAATATGGGATATCCACATCCTTTGTGCGCAAGGGAAGGGCGGGCAAAGATGAGCCTTTGAGGAAGGTGCTTAGAAGCGAACTCTCAAAAGAAAGGGCCACACGGCTTGAAGGAAGCTTCGGCACTCAAAAGCAACATTACTCGCTCGCAAGGATAAAGGCAAGGAACAAGAAGACGGAAATCCTGTGGATTTTCTTCGGAATACATACAGCAAATGCCATACTGATGATTGACAAGATCAGGAACAGAACGGGGAAAGCTGCATGATATGAGTTTACTGAAAGAATCAGAAGAGGTCAGAAGACTTCTTCCGGAACTTCATGTATTGTCAGATAAGAGTATATGAGAATATACAGAAAAATGACAATAATAATGGCATATGAAGTGATTATACTCTATCATCTTCATATGCCATGGTATTTGGGGGGAACATTTACTGAATATTCCGTCATAATGCCTGAATATAAAGATTTACCCCTGCCACAGATAGCGATAGCAGGGGTAATTTCTTCAAAAAGGGAATTTTGATACAGAAGGTGTGTCGTAATGAACGATACGTCTTCTTTTTTTCATCACCTATAAAGAATCAGTAAACCTTCTTCAAGCTGCGCTCTTTTGAAGATTTGTTTGATAAATGTGCTCCCCCCATCTGAAAAGAGCGGGTACAAGTTTATAAAACAGTTTAATCATCCAGTCTATACCTTCTTTTCTCATTTTTGCACACATCTTTTTTATATTGAAGGCAATGGCCAAGAATGCGAAGTCCATAAAGACCTTCTCCTTTCCAAAATGGCGGAAGCGTTTGTAGTTCATATTATATTTTATTTGCCCGAACACAGCTTCCGGTTCTATACATCTTTGCCCTCTGTGTTTCAGTCCTTCTTCGGAACATAGTAATTCTTTGGCTTTCTGCCTGTATTTCCTGAGTCTGTGATTCAGTTCTATTGTCCTGTTTCCCTTTGCCTTAAAACATAGACATCTCAACGGACACCCTTCACATCTGACGGCTCTGTAGCTGGCATTTTCGCTTACATATCCGGATGCAGTTTTCACATGCCCGGTTCCTGTCCTCCGCATCTTTTGTCCCATGGGGCAGATGCAATAGTCATGTTCTTCATTGTAATAGAAGTTTTCGGCCTTGAACGGATTCGGTTTGAATCCGGGTCGCTGTTCCATGTGGAAGTAGTTGTATTTGACGTAGGCTTCCATATCGTTTTCAGACATGAAACGGTAATTTTCCTCAGAACCATATCCGGAGTCGGCAACCACCATATGGGCCAATCTGTCGTATCTGCCTGAAAAGGATTGCAGGAAAGGTATCATGGTCAGTGTATCCGTAGGATTGGAGAAAAGAGCGAAGTCGGTAATGAATTGGTTCTCGGTACCGATCTGAAGGTTGTAGCCGGGTTTTGTCTGCCCGTTACGCATGGCGTCCTCCTTCATCCTCATAAAAGTGGCATCCTTGTCTGTCTTGGAATAGGAGTTGCGAGCTTGCAGATTTTCCAGATGACCGTCGTATTCCTGCAGTTTATCTCTGTGTTCTTCCAGCTCCTTGAGCTGTTTGCGTTTCTTTTTCAGTGCAGTCTTTTCCTCTTTCGTGCAAGGATCGGGAGCCTGTGCAAGTGCATTACGTAATTCTCCCGCCATTTCGGTCAGCATAGTCGGAGTAAACTCTATCCCCTCATTGGTCTCTGATGATTTCTCCTGAGCGATGAACTCGTCTATCTGACCTAATAGTACATGTATTTTCTTCATCAGGCGTTCACGGTTCCGTTCGACCGTTTTTCTCCAGACGAAAGTGTACTTGTTTGCCTTGGATTCGATTTTTGTACCGTCAATGTATTCCACATTCAGGCTGATGAAACCTTTGGAAGAAAGCAGAAGTACGGTTTGGGTAAACACCTCGTTGATTTCCTTCTTCACCCGGTTGCGGAATCGGTTGATGGTAATGAAATCCGGTTTCTCGTATCCGGCCAGCCATATATAATGGATATCACGATGGAGTAGCTTTTCTATTTTCCGGCAGGAGTAGATGTTGTTCATGTAGGCATACAGAATAACCTTGAGCATCATTCGGGGATGGTAAGCACTACGGCCGCATTCCTTGTATAACTTTCTGAAACCTTCAAGATTCAGGCTTTCAACCAGAACGTCAACCATGCGAACCGGATCGTTTTCTGCAATATCCTCATCGATTCTCCCAGGAAAAAGCACTGTTTGGTTGGGAATGTAAGGACGAAAATGTATCTTTGTCATAGTGTAAATTTTATGCTTAAAGATACAAAATCTTTAGGTAATAACAAAGCCCCTGCTTGTGAAAGTCGGGGCTTTGGGCAAAAAAAGAAGGTGCGCATTTTGACACACCTTCAAATTTACTGAATATCCCTAATAAATTAAATTGAAAGTTCTTTCAATACATTGACAAGATCTTTTTTGATCGGTTTGTCATTCTTAATTGCCTTACTGAACGGTACGTAAACGATTTCATCGTGTTCAATTCCAATCATAACGTTACGTTGGTCTTCCATAATAGCATCGATAGCAGCAGCGCCGAGGCGGCTTGCTAGGATACGGTCGTGGGCAGTGGGGCTACCACCACGTTGTAGGTGACCTAAAATTGTCACACGCACATCATACTGCGGATATTCGTTTTTTACACGCTCGGCATAATGCATAGCTCCTCCTGTCAGTTCGCTTTCGGCTACCAATACAATACTACTGTTTTTGGATTTACGGAATCCGTTTTTAATAAACTCTTCCAATTGATCGACTTCCGTACTGAACTCCGGAATAATGGCTGCTTCCGCTCCCGAAGCGATGGCTCCGTTCAGTGCGAGAAAACCAGCATCGCGTCCCATAACTTCAACAAAGAACAAGCGTTCGTGCGAAGTGGCTGTGTCACGAATCTTGTCTACGGCATCCAATATGGTATTTAATGCAGTATCATATCCGATGGTTGTATCTGTACCATAAAGGTCGTTGTCGATGGTTCCCGGCAGTCCGATACATGGAACATCAAATTCCTGCGCAAAGATGCGTGCACCTGTTAGTGAGCCGTCTCCGCCGATGATAACCAAGGCATCAATACCTTCTTTTTTCATGTTGTCATAAGCGATTTGACGACCTTCGGGAGTCGTGAATTCTTTACAGCGGGCTGTTTTTAAGATGGTACCACCCAACTGGATGATATTACTCACATTCTGACTCTTGAATTCTTTGATTTCACCTGTAACCAGACCTTTATAGCCTCTGTATATACCTTTGACTTGCAATCCATTGTAGATAGCTGCACGTGTCACTGCACGTATAGCTGCGTTCATTCCCGGAGCATCACCTCCGGAGGTCAAAATTCCGATACACTTAACTGTTCCCATATAACAATCTCTCATTAATTAGTTTGACGCGGCAAATGTACAATAAAAAGTTGAAAGCAGTGGTTAGGAAGTTTTTTTTCGTATGAAGAAAACATTAAAAATGTTCAAATAACCTCTTCTTCCTTTCTTTTTATTCATTCGTGTTACTTTGCCGTTTTTTCTTATGTTGCTTTGCTATTATTCTTTTATGAATAAAGCTATTATTCTTTAATAAGCGTCCGGATGTGATTGTAAATCTTCTCCATTAACCATTTCGGAGTAGAAGTCGCTCCACATATACCAATCGATTTTACGTTTTGAAGAAGAGAAGGATCGATTTCTTTCTCGTTATCTATCAAATGTGAATTAGCGTTCACCTTCAGACATTCTTCAAACAACATCTTTCCGTTCGAACTCTTTTTACCGCTGACAAAGAAAATCAGATCGTGTGTAGCCGCAAATTCCCGGAGCTTAGGCATTCGGTTGGCAACCTGGCGGCAAATAGTATCATAATATTCGAAAGTTGCCTTCGGTGAAATATGTTGTTTGAAGTATGCTACGATTTCCTGAAACTCATCCAATGACTTGGTGGTTTGTGAGAAAAGGCGGATACTTTTGTTTAAATCCAGTTTTTTGGCTTCTTCTGCCTTTTCGATCACAATTGCTTTTCCGTCTGTCTGTCCCACCAGTCCCAGCACTTCAGCATGACCGCTCTTTCCGTAGATGACAATTTGTTTTTTTTCGTCACTGTCTGCCAGATAGCTTTGTTTGATACGTTTCTGTAAACGTAATACAACCGGACAGGTCGCGTCGATGATCTCTATATTATTTTCACGGGCAATCATATAAGTTTCCGGTGGCTCTCCATGCGCTCGGAGCAACACTTTAGCATCCTTCAGTTGCTTGAATTCTTCTCGGTTGATTGTGATTAACCCCATCGTTTTCAGCCTGTCCACTTCCCGGCTATTGTGCACGATGTCTCCGAGGCAATAGAGTGTTTCACCTTTTGCCAACTCTTCTTCTGCCTTATGAATGGCTGTCACTACACCGAAGCAGAAGCCGGAACCTTCGTCTATCTCTACCTTAATCATAAAACAAACTATTTACTTACCTTATTAAATTGCTCGAAAAGCCATTTCTTTTGCTCTTCAATTGATAAGTCGGTATTGTCCAAGAGTAGAGCATCTTCAGCTTTGCGCAGCGGACTTACTTCCCGGTTTTGGTCGATATAATCCCGTTGTTTTACGTTTTCTAAAATTTCGCAGAAACTGACTTCCTGTCCTTTTGCTTTCAGCTCGTCATAACGGCGTTGAGCACGGATTTCCGGAGTGGCGGTTACAAATATTTTCAATTCCGCATCCGGGAAAACGGTGGTCCCGATATCTCGACCATCCATCACAATTCCCTTTTCTTTTCCCATAGCCTGTTGCTGCGCTACCATTTCTTCACGTACGAAGTCAAGCGTACTGATAGGACTTACTTTGGAAGAAACCTCCATTGAACGGATTTTATTCTCCACATTCACCCCGTTTAGATAGGTCTCAGGACGTCCGGTGTCCTTGCTCAGTCGGAAAGAGATACGAATATTCTTGATTTCTTTTTTTAGTTTCTCCGCATCAATCATCTCTCCGTTGAAAATCCCGTTTTCTATACTATATAAGGTGACCGCACGATACATGGCTCCGCTGTCAATGTAAATGTAACCCACTTCGCGAGCAAGATCTTTGGCCATTGTACTTTTTCCACAAGAGGAAAAACCATCGATTGCAATTGTAATCTTTTTCATATTCAGTTCATCTGATTTGTTCGCCAAAGATACGCTAATTTTGAAAATCAACCATAGGTTTGCAGTTAAAAGGGGCAAGACAACTACAAAAGAATTAAAAAAGTTAAAAAGCCGGATAAAAAGAGATAAAGAGGGAACTGAATCTATGAAAATGTACTATATTTGCCCGAAGACATACGAAGACACTTTTTTATTTAATCATTATATTAATAAATTTATGGAAGTTAAAAAATCACCTAAAGCAGACTTGGAAGGCAAGAAGTCTACATGGCTGCTCGTTGGTTACGTGGTAGTTCTAGCTTTCATGTTCGTGGCGTTCGAATGGACCCAGCGTGACGTGAAAATAGATACAAGCCAGGTCGTAGCTGATGTTGTGTTTGAAGAGGAAATCATTCCTATTACTGAAACCCCGGAACAGGCAACACCACCACCACCTGAGGCTCCAAAGGTAGCAGAGCTACTGGAGATTGTGGATGATAAGGCTGAAATCGAAGAAGCAACAACTATTATTAATGAAGATAATCAAGCTCCAGTAGAGGTTAAGTACGTGCCTGTACAGGTTGTTGAAGAAGAACCGGAAGAACAGACAATTTTCGAGGTTGTAGAAAATATGCCGGATTTCCCGGGTGGACAAGCCGCTTTGATGCAGTATCTGGCAAAAAATATTAAATATCCGACTATCGCACAGGAAAACGGGACTCAAGGACGTGTTATCGTACAGTTCGTTGTTAACAAAGACGGTAGTATTGTAGATGCGAAGGTTGTACGTAGCGTTGATCCATATTTGGATAAGGAAGCCCTCCGTGTAATTAATACCATGCCAAAGTGGAAGCCTGGCATGCAGCGCGGAAAACCGGTACGTGTTAAATTTACGGTTCCTGTGATGTTCAGATTGCAGTAATTTGTAATACTATAAATGGGGAGGCTGCTTTCGGCAGCCTCTTTTTATTCATTCATTTTTTATTTATCATGTTTACAGCTTCTCAATTACTCGATAAGATAAATAACCATATCTCCGAAATCCTGTTCACCCGGTCACCGAAAGGACTTTATGAACCGGTTGAATATATTCTTTCTCTGGGTGGGAAGCGGATACGCCCTGTATTGATGTTGATGGGATATAACTTGTATAGGGAGGATATTGCGTCTATATATGATCCTGCCACAGCAATCGAAGTTTATCACAATCACACCTTGTTGCATGATGATTTGATGGATCGTTCGGATGTACGCAGAGGAAAGCCTACTGTGCACAAAGTTTGGAACGATAATACAGCCGTACTCTCGGGAGATGCTATGTTGATTCTGGCATTTCGTTATATGATGGGATGTCCGCAGGAACATCTGAAAGAAGTGATGGATTTATTCAGTTTGACTGCACTTGAGATCTGTGAAGGACAGCAACTGGATATGGAATTTGAATCTCGCTGTGATGTTACAGAAGACGAATACATTGAAATGATTCGTTTGAAAACAGCAGTGTTGCTTGCTGCCAGTCTTAAAATCGGTGCAATTTTAGCAGGAGCGACTGCTGAAGATGCAGAGAATCTTTATAATTTTGGAATGCATATCGGAGTCGCATTTCAGTTGCAGGATGATTTGTTAGACGTATACGGTGATCCGAAAGTGTTCGGTAAGAAAATAGGGGGAGATATCCTCTGCAATAAAAAGACATATATGCTTATCAAAGCACTGGATCGTGCGGATGAAAAGCAGCATACAGCATTGAATTGTTGGTTGGGTGCAGAAGCTTTTCAGCCTTCTGAAAAAATTGAGGCGGTGACTGAAATCTATAATCAGTTGAACATCCGCAACATCTGTGAAAGCAAAATGCGTGAATATTATACGCTCGCTATGGAGAGCCTGGCAGCGGTAGCTGTTGCAGAAGACAGAAAAAGAGAGTTGAAGAATCTGGTGAAGTTGTTAATGTATCGTGAAATGTAGTTATGTATCGGAGACATGCCTTATAGACGATTACCAAATACAGATCAAGCAAGAGTTCGGGCACTGAAAGCGGCTGTCGAAAAGGGAGAGATGTATAATGTGCGTGACTTGGCTATTACGTTGAAAACATTATTTGAAGCACGTAACTTCTTGCACCGGTTCGAGGCGGCGCAAATTTATTATACACAGTGCTACGATAATCAGTCACGTGCCAGCCATAGACATCAGATGAATGTGAAAACTGCCCGGTTGTATATCTCTCATTTTATTCAGGTATTCAATTTAGCAGTGCTTCGTGATGAAATCAAAGTGGAACACAAACAATTATATGGCTTGCCTGTTTCAAATACCGTACCGGACCTGGTGAGTGAATCCTCATTGGTTGAGTGGGGGAAGAAAATAATCGAAGGCGAGCAGCTAAGGACTACTCAAGGTGGCATACCTATTTATAATCCGACCATTGCACGCGTAAAAGTGTATTATGATATCTTTCTGGACAGCTATGAACGGCAGAAGAATTATCAGGCATTAACTAATCGCAGTCTTGATGAATTGGCTTCCATGCGTGACCGTGCTGATGAACTGATTTTGGATATCTGGAACCAAGTCGAAGCTAAATATCAGGATGTTACTCCTAATGATATCCGATTAGAAAAATGTCGAGACTACGGACTAATATATTATTATCGTTCCAGCGAGAAAATAAAAGAAGAAAAAGAAATATCATGTTGATAGATACTCATTCTCATCTTTTTAGTGAAGAATTTACCGAAGACCTGCCGCAGGTGATGGAGCGTGCGCGGGAAGCAGGAGTTTCCCATATTTTTATGCCCAATATAGACAGTACGACCCTGGACGCTATGTTGGCGGTTTGTAAGGATTATCCCGGATTTTGCTATCCGATGATTGGGCTGCACCCGACTTCTGTCAATGAATCGTATGAACAAGAATTGGCGATTGTCGACAAATACTTGTCAACTTCCCAAGAATTTGTGGCTATTGGAGAAATCGGTCTTGATCTTTATTGGGATAAAACTTTTCTGAAAGAGCAATTATTGGTTTTTGAAAAGCAAATAGAGTGGGCACTGGAATATGATCTTCCCATTGTCGTACATTCAAGAGAAGCGTTTGAATATATATATAAGGTAATGGAACCCTATAAAAAAACGTCGTTAGCCGGCATTTTCCATAGTTTTACCGGGACATCGGAAGAAGCGGCGAAACTATTGGAGTTCGAAGGATTTGTATTAGGTATCAATGGAGTGGTTACTTTTAAGAAGTCGACTTTACCGGAGACGTTGACGAGTGTTCCTTTGGAGCGCATCGTGCTTGAAACGGATTCCCCTTATCTGGCTCCCGTGCCAAATCGGGGAAAGAGAAATGAGAGTGCCAATGTGAGAGACGTACTCATAAAGGTGGCTGACATTTATCAGATGGATCCGGAGTATGTGGCGCAGGTCACATCTGCAAATGCGCTAAAAGTGTTTGGAATCCGCAAATAAGGTTCGAAAGGTTTTAAATTATATTAATTTGCAGTGTTTATTCAAGATAAAAGAGGGAGAATGCTTCAAGAAAAGAAAAAAAAGAATACATTTGTAGCTGAAAACGCCTAAAACTTGTAGGGAGAGGTGCTCGAGTGGTTGAAGAGGCACGCCTGGAAAGCGTGTATACGCCAAAAGTGTATCCGGGGTTCGAATCCCCGTCTCTCCGCAAATAGAAAAGAGAAATGAGAAGTAAATACAATAATAATCAATTAATTAATCTTAAAAATTAGACACACAATGAAAAAGTTATTTGCAATTGTTGCTGTGATTGGGGTCTTCACTTTTGGCTCAATTCAATTTGCTCAGGCTCAAGATGCTCCTGCAGCAGAACAAACTGAACAACAAGCTGCTCCTGCCGCTGAAGCTACTACTGCTCCTGCTGCTCCTGCCGCAGAAGAAGGTGGTATTCACAAGGAACTCAAAGTTAAATTCATCGAAGGTACTGCATCTTTCATGAGTTTGGTAGCTATCGCTTTGGTGATCGGTTTGGCTTTCTGCATCGAACGTATCATTTATTTGAGCTTGGCTGAAATCAACACAAAGAAATTCATGGCATCTATCGAGGCTGCTTTGGAAAAAGGTGATGTTGAAGCCGCTAAAGACATCGCTCGTAACACCAGAGGCCCGGTTGCTTCCATCTATTATCAAGGTCTGATGAGAATTGATCAGGGTATTGATGTAGTTGAGAAGTCAGTTGTATCTTACGGTGGTGTACAGGCAGGTTACCTTGAAAAAGGATGTTCTTGGATCACACTGTTTATCGCAATGGCTCCGTCACTCGGATTCTTGGGTACTGTAATCGGTATGGTGCAGGCATTTGATAAGATCCAACAGGTAGGTGATATCTCTCCGACGGTTGTTGCAGGTGGTATGAAAGTTGCCTTGATTACAACTATCTTCGGTTTGATCGTTGCCTTGATTCTTCAAGTATTCTACAACTATGTACTTTCTAAAATTGAGGCTCTTACAAGTGAAATGGAAGATTCTTCTATCTCTTTGCTTGACATGGTAATCAAATATAATTTGAAATATAAAAAATAATCAGAAATGAGTAAGTTAACATATAGAATATCGTATTACGCATTGTATGCGATGTTTGCTATTATTCTGATCGTTATTGGCTTGTTCTTCTTAGGAGGAAATGCCACGGGCGATGCCTTGGTTCCGGGAGTAGATCCCGAAATGTGGCAACCGGCTCAAACAGACGCCTTACTCTATTTGATGTACGTTTTGTTTGGCTTAGCCATTGCAGCCACTCTCATTGGTGCTGTACTTCAATTTGGGGCAGCTTTGAAGGATAACCCGGCAAACGCTATCAAATCTTTACTTGGTTTGGTTCTTTTAGTTGTTGTTCTTATTGTAGCTTGGGCAATGGGTGATAGTACACCGTTGCAGATTCCTGGCTATAGTGGTACGGACAATGTTCCTTTCTGGCTGAAACTGACAGATATGTTCCTTTATTCTATTTACATATTGTTGTTTGTGACAGTTGTTGCAATCATTGGTAGTGGTATAAAGAAAAAATTATCGTAATCAATTGAGGATACTCGATTAAATAAGTTATTAAAATGGCAAAAGGAAAAAGAAAAGTTCCTGATATTAATTCAAGTTCTACGGCAGACATCGCTTTCTTGTTGCTGATCTTCTTCTTGATTACGACATCAATGGATACGGATCGTGGTTTGGCAAGACTTTTGCCTCCACCTCCCGAAGATGAGCAGAATGAGAATACCGATAAAATTAAAGAGCGTAACATCTTGCAGGTTTATTTGAATAAGGATGATGCTTTGATGTGCGGAAATGATTATATCGGTGTTGATCAGTTGAGGCAGAAAGCCAAAGACTTTATTGCTAATGTCAATAATGCTGAGAATATGCCGGAAAAGACACAAAAAAATGTCGAATTCTTTGGTACTGTTCTGGCTAATGACAAGCATGTAATTTCTTTGCAGAATGACCGTGGATCTTCTTATCAGGCATATATAAGTGTGCAGAATGAATTGGTTGCTGCATACAATGAATTGAGAGATGAACTGGCTCAAGAAAAGTTTGGGGTTGCTTATGCAGAACTGAATGATGCACAGCAGAAAGCTGTTCGTGAAGTTTATCCGCAACGAATCTCTGAGGCAGAACCTAAAAAATACGGAGAAAAAAAGAAGTAAGTAATGGGAAAATTTAATAAAACTGGTAAACGTGAAATGCCGGCATTGAATACTTCTTCGTTGCCTGACCTTATCTTTACCTTGTTGTTCTTCTTTATGATTGTAACAACAATGCGTGAGGTAACATTAAAGGTGCAGTTTACACTTCCGCAAGGTACTGAACTCGAAAAACTGGAGAAGAAATCGCTGGTAACATTCATCTATATAGGAGAACCTACACAGGAATATCGCGCGAAAATGGGTACTGAAAGTCGTATTCAGCTGAATGACAGCTATGCTGAAGTTAGTGAAGTACAAGACTTTATTTTTCAGGAACGTGCAAGTATGAATGAAGGTGATGCAGCTAAAATGACTGTGTCTCTGAAAGTAGATCAAAAGACAAAGATGGGTATTGTTACTGATGTAAAAAATGCTCTTAGAAAATCTTATGCTTTGAAGATTAACTATTCATCTACTAAACGTGGTGAAAAAAAGTAATTAGTTAATTTGATATATAAAAAGAAAGGGTGTCCAATCAGTTTGGATACCCTTTCTTTTTATGTATCCGTCCGAAAAAAGCAACTGTAAACGGACAACAAGGCATTGCCGCAGGTTTGGGAGAAGCAGGAAACGCTTTCTTTAGCGTGTCTTCAAACGAAAAGGAGCTAAAAACGGCGTATCTAACGTATTCCGGAAGTGATTGGACCCATTGTTTGCCGATGATTGCTACTTTTCGATTTGTTTGATGGAAAAGACAACGTTTCTTGTTATTTCCAACGATGAATGTGGCAATAAACAGGCAACAATGGGTTGCCGCAAGTCGGAGGGAAGCCGAAGACCGTGTTTCTTGTCCCTATCACGGCTGTTTCTTCCCATATTCCGTTGTTTCTTCTGCCACTATGCCATACCGGGCCTACCGTATGGATGATTTTCGAACCGATGCTTACATTTTTATTCCGTATACTTCCGTATGAATCTTATTTTTGATTGCTTCAAAATCCTTTTCACAATCCAATTCCCCTTGTACCATTAAATACATGGGCAGGAAATCGTCTTCGGGCTTGTAAGGGGGTTGGCAATACTCTTTTTCCCACAGCGTAAAGCCTTGGCGTTGATAAAAGCTGATACGTCGTTTGGCCATCTCCTCTACCGGGCGTTCCACTTCCAATACAATCGGGCGTTTTAAATAACTGCACAAGTATTCCAGCGTACGTTTTCCATATCCTCTATTTCGCAGGACAGGATTGGTTGCAAAGTGTTCTACATAGCAGAAACTGTCAAAATCCCAATAGGTAATGAAGCCGACCGGCAGGTCATCATCCAAGATGATGTTATTATAGAAGTTGCCCGTACGATCTGTGTATTTGCGCAGTTGTTCCAACTGGCGGTACTCTTCCGGTGGAAATGAATCAATTAGAAGCTCTTCCATGAATCGGTATGCTTGCTGATCCGAAGTACTGATTGGATGAAGTCTGATCATGAGGTTTGGGTTTTAAGTTTGACAATCCTATCATTGTATTCCATTAAGGAATGTAAAATTCAATCATTCGACGGATGGCACGTTGACAGACCGGACAAAATTCCGGATATTGGTTTGTTTTCATGCGGCAGTCGTAAGCCGGACGATACATACCTTTGGCAGAGTATCCGCCTCCTTCATATACTCCTACCGGATATTTCTTTTTTTCGGCAACAGGGGTAGGGACCGGAGTTCCCGACGGAAGCATATCTTCCCATTTGGAAGCGAAGTTTACCCGTGTTGAAATATTCTGTTCCCACGGTTCGACATCCAGCGGATAAGTATCTGTCATCACATCATCTTCATAGAAATATTCATCGGCCAATCCACCGAAACTATGTCCGAATTCGTGCACTACCACCGGTTTGAACATCGGGTGATGCGTTGTGGTCAGCGTATATGAATTGTATATCCCTCCTCCACCATATACATCTGTGTTAGCCAGGATAATGATATGTTCGTAAGGGATGCCTGCCAATGCATTGTGGACAGATTTGATCCGACTGGTAGTCAGATAGCGGTCCGAATAAAAGGTATCGAAATGCGAACTGACTGCCGTTTGTTTCCACTGGTTTTCACGGGGAACACTGACACCGCTGTCCGTAGAAGGGCTTGCTACGGCAACAATATTAAATTTACCCTTCATGGAATGAAACGGTTCATACGAAAATAAGCTTTCACAGGTGCGTTGTGCATCCTGATAGAAAATATCCATCTCTTTCTCCGTGTATCCTTCTGCAAGGATGGCAACGTCTATGCAGTCTGTTTCATTACCACTTCGATGCATGTATCGATGTGGAGTGACATGTGATACTCCCCGTTTATGAATCAATATATCATCCGGACTCACGATATGCTTGTAGGCAGCTATTCTTTTTTTTCGCGGAGAATATAAAGTGACTTCTATCTCCACGGGCTGTTTAGGATAAGGAAGAAGGAACGTGTTCTCAAATCCTTTGGCCGTTTCTTTGGCTTCGTCTGTAGATAGCCATTCTTGAAACAAAGAAGAGAATGATGTTTTGTAGATGCACTGTTTGTTGGCAAGGTCTTTCACTATAATTTGTCCGTTGCCTTCCAGAGGAAGTTCCGAAAGATGATGGCGACGTCCTGCCCAGGTAGGAAGCTGTGACAGCTCATCCAGATAAATAGCCTGTTGTGCAGCATTCCCGGTAAAGATATAATCCACTCGCAATGTTTTGTCCTGAAAATAATCAGCAAAATTCTGTGCATAACTTCCTATAGAAGTGCAGAAACACAGAATGATACAGCAAATATGTTTCATATAAACGGTATATTTATGTTTTCTTGCAAAGGTACAAACTATTGCAGACTTATCCGCTTTCTGCAAATAAAAGTGATAGATTATAGTATTTGTTATTGAAAAATCGCTAACTTTGCATAGAAGATTCATTGATAAAAACAATTTGATTCAAAAATGGGACATCATCAATTAGATGCTTTAGATGAGCAAATTCTGAAACTGATTGCAGGGAATGCGCGTATTCCTTTTTTGGAAGTAGCAAGAGCATGTAATGTTTCTGGTGCTGCGATCCATCAGCGTATTCAGAAGCTTACTAATTTGGGTATATTAAAAGGTTCGGAGTATGTCATCGACTCCGAGAAAATCGGATACGAGACTTGCGCTTATATTGGTATATATCTGAAAGATCCCGAATCCTTTGATTCGGTAACAAGAGCTTTAGAAGCTATCCCCGAAGTGGTGGAATGTCATTTTACTACCGGAAAATACGATATGTTTATCAAAATTTACGCAAAGAATAATCATCATTTATTGAGTATTATCCACGATAAGCTGCAACCATTGGGGTTGGCACGTACCGAAACATTAATCTCCTTCCATGAAGCCATTAAGCGGCAGATGCCGATCATAGTCGACATAGAAGATGAAGATTAATCGTTATTTTCTTACATAATCAACAAAAGCATAGGAGTAGAGATGTTTCTCATCCGCAGGATGAGCTTCTCTGCTTTTTTCTTGCCACACCTCCGATGATACTTCAGGAAAATAAGCGTCGGCTTCGGGGGCTATGCTGTCTATCTCTGTCAGGCAAAGTTCGTCCGCGAAGGAAAGGGCCTGTTGATAAATACTTGCTCCTCCTATGATATAAATATGTTCCTCCTCTTTGCAACTTTGCAAAGCTGCTTCGAGTGAAGGGAAAACTTCAGCACCGGGACATTCTGTAGCCGGGCTGGAAGATAAAACGATGTTTCTGCGATTGGGTAATGCGCCTTTGGGTAATGATTCGAAAGTTTTGCGTCCCATCAATATGGTGTTTCCGGTAGTTAGCGCTTTGAAACGTTTCAAATCATTAGGTAGCCAGAAAAGAAGTTTGTTCTCGAAGCCTATAGCCATACGGCGGTCTACGGCAGCAATGATAGATATTTTACTCATGAAGTTACACGGCTACTGTTCCGGCAATATGCGGATGCGGGTTATAGTTCACTAATTCAAAGTCCTCAAATTTGAAGTCGAAGATGTTTTTTACATCCGGATTGATCTTCATTTGTGGCAATGGACGAGGTTCTCGTGATAATTGGAGTTGCACTTGTTCCAGATGGTTCAGGTAGATATGTGCATCACCGAGAGTATGGACGAAATCTCCGGCTTTCAATCCCGTCACTTGTGCCATCATTTGCAGCAATAATGCGTATGAAGCAATATTGAAAGGAACACCGAGGAAAATATCAGCGCTGCGTTGATATAGTTGCAGGCTTAACCGTCCGTTTGCTACATAAAACTGAAAGAAGGCGTGGCAGGGGGGCAAATTCATCTGATTCAGGTCTGCTACGTTCCAAGCGCTTACAATGATACGGCGTGAATCTGGATGATGTTTGATTGTTTCTACCACTTCACTGATCTGGTCGATAAATCCACCGTTATAGTCAGGCCATGAACGCCATTGATAGCCATAAATATGTCCTAAGTCACCGTTTTCATCCGCCCATTCGTTCCAGATACGCACTCCATGTTCCTGAAGATATTTCACATTAGTATCTCCCTGTAGAAACCAGAGCAATTCGTATATGATGGATTTCAGATGTAGTTTCTTGGTTGTCAGGCATGGGAAGCCGTCATCCAGATTAAAACGCATTTGATGGCCGAAAATGCTGATAGTGCCGGTACCGGTACGGTCACTTTTTTCTGTACCTTCGGTGAGTACACGATTGAGTAAATCCAGATATTGTTTCATAATGAATAATGAGTTGTGGTGAAAAAATCTTCGCACAAAATTACAAAAATGGAGTGAATAAATTAGCAAACCAGCCGATGAACTTCTTCCACGGAGAACGCTTTTTCCAGAATTCAGGTGTCAGTTGAGTGCAATGCTCGATATCGTTTCGGAACATGGTATTTAATTCATCCGTTATTTTTGTATCAAAGATAAAAGCATTTGTCTCATAGTCATACCGCAGGCTGCGGCTGTTCAGGTTGGCAGTGCCGACAGTACAGAACAAATCATCCACCATCATTATTTTAGAGTGATGAAATCCGCCGTTGTACATGTAGACGGTAGCCCCTCTTTTCATCAGCTTGTGTAATTTATAGAGTGCGGCATCCGGAGTAAACGGGATATCGGAGGCGGAAGAAACCATGATTGTGACATCTACACCTCGGTCGATTGTTCGGTTTAACGCCTTTTTGATTGAAGAAGTCGGTACAAAATAAGGATTGACGATATGAACGTTTTTTTGTGCCGAATAAATGCTCATGGCATAAGTATGACTCAACATGCGACTATTCTTTTTCGGGGTACGGTCTACGATTGCTACCATCATATCCGCGCTGTCCGTTTGTGCTTCGCATGGGGGAAAATAAGCTTCTCCACCTATATTTTGTTTGGTTTCCTTGTTCCAGATCGTTAGAAATATCTCTTGCAGAGCATTGACTGCATCTCCTTCGATGCGCATGTGCATATCACGCCAGGTTCCGATTTTAGGTAGTCCGTTAATGTAGTAGTCAGCGATGTTCATTCCACCGGTATAGGCCACTTTTCCATCGATGACAACTATTTTCCGGTGGTCGCGGTGGGCGGCATGATTGATATAAGGGAATGTGAACGGATCGAACTTGACAATCTCGATTCCTTGTTCACGTATTTTTTTGAGATGTTTCTTTTTGAGCGGTTTGCTGTTCGACCAGTTTCCGAATGCATCGAACATGGCCCGTACTTCAACCCCTTCCTTCACTTTTTCGGCCAACAGGTCAAATAAAGCATTGGCGATGGAGTCATTTCGGAAGTTGAAATATTCCAGATGGATGTGGTGTTTAGCTTCCCGGATAGCTTCGAACAAATCGATAAATTTCTCCCGTCCGCTTTTTAGCAGTTTTACCTTATTATTATCAGATATGGGAATTCCTGATTTTTGTAAATAACGTAGCACAAGGGAATCGCTGGTTAATCCGATTGAGTCTCTGGAATGTATTATCAGACTATCGATGATATCTGCCTGAACATTCAATATAGGCAGGAACAATAATAAAATAAATATACGTAGTTTCAAAACTCTTTTCACTCCTTTAGTTTACAGAGGAACAAAGATACGATATCTAAGTTTGAGCTTCTTTGCCAGTCAGGGGATATTTATCATTCTTTAACGAAACAATTCCTTTTTCAGGAGTTAATTATGCCATTGAAGCAATCTTGCGTGTGACCATGAATAATAGTACAACGGCTGCAATCATAACTGATTTCGGATCAAGGTTAGCAATGTCATGGTTAATCATACCGATAAGAACTTCCCTTATGGTTTCCCAAGCTGCTTCCAAGCCGCCTAACCATATAAAGAGTGCGGCCGTTACAGTCATTATGAAAGCGCTCCAAATACGAGCCGGATGATTGCTACGACCGGGTAAGCCGTGCATGACACGACGACTGAATCCGTTATCTGCTATTTCCTGCTTGTTTTCTGCGAAGAAATCGTGTAAGAGCTTATCATTGTCTATTTCTGTCATAACCGTTTTGTTTTAAATACGCTGCTAATTTTTCTTTCCCGCGTGACAGGTGGCTTTTCACTGTTCCAGACGGTACTCCTACAATCCCTGCAATTTTGTCGATACTAATATCCTCTATATAGAACAATGTGATGCAGGTTCTTTCCACATCTTTAAGCATTTTGAGTGATTGGTAGACATCCATTTTTTGTCCGATGTTCTCCTGTTCGGTGCTGTTGATAGCGTCTATTTCTCTTGTATCCAAGTCGGCTGTCTCTTTTCGACTGCGAATATAATCATAAAAAACATTATAGGCAATACGATACAGCCACGTAGAGAAACTTGACAAGTTCCGGAAAGAGGCAATGTTCATATATGCTTTTATAAATGTATCTTGTGCAAGGTCGTCACTCAATTCGCTGTCGCCGCAAGTCAGGTTCAGGAAGAATCGCCGGATGGGCGATTGGTACTCCTTCACCAACAGGTCGAAGGCTCTGGTGTTCTTGAATACCACGACTTGTGCGACTAACGATATATCATTGAGTTGGCTCATTTATTCTCGTCGTTCTTTTCTTCGTTTACTTCTTTGGCCTTCTCTTCAGATTCGGAAGGAATGATTGCGAAACTATCGTTTCCAACGTTATTCGGGTTCTTTTTTTCATCCTTATTGTCCGTATACATCCGGGTAGCATTTGTATCTTGAGCCTGTTGTTTACTACCGATAATCCATTGTCCGATACCCATGAATGTAACGAGTAAACCGACAGCCCCAATTCCGAATGCGCCGGTGATTGCCCAAAGGAAGATGAAAAGACCGATACCTGTAAAGGTGTTCTTGATGCCTTGCGAACACGAATCGACCGTTTTGGTTTCGCGGATAAACTCTGCCGGAAGCGGTTGGCCGGCAGCAAGTGCCTGTTCGGCAAGGCGATAACGTGCTTTTCGGTTTTTATAACGGAAGAAGAAGATTACAAATAGAATGAATACCGGAAATCCGAATACGGCAACGATTGCTATGATTACTACCAGAATGCTACCAGCGCCGACATTATTGAATGGGAAATCACTGTCGTCCGATTCGAATGTGAAGCTGGCTTTACCATGAGTGTTGCTTACATTACTTGAGTTTGCATCTATCTCTGCAGAATCAGTATCTGCTGTATCTACACCAATCACTGTGACAGCAGTATGGTTCGTATCTGCTTTATTGTCCTTGGTCACAGTAACTTTTACTTTCCCGACAGAATCCCTGACAATGGTAGTTTGGGCGACTGCTAGTGTGCAAGTGGTCAGTACAACCATCAATGCTAATAGAAAATTCTTCATATCAATAGCCTTTTAATTTATTTATTTCTTTGCCAGTTAGACGTAGTTAATATCATAGAAAGTTGCAAAGAGACGAAATATTTTTGATATTTGCGGAAATTAATAAACGAAAAATGGAATTACCTGCTTCTTTTATAGACTACACCTGCGCTCTATTGGGCGATGAAGAATACGACAAACTGGCCGTTGCCCTCCAGCAGGAACCACCGGTTAGCATCCGGTTGAATCAATTGAAAATCAATCATTCGTTATCGGATAAGGTCCCTTGGTCTTCTGAAGGATTCTATTTGGAGGAGCGTCTCACTTTTACGTTCGATCCTTTATTTCATGCAGGCTGCTATTATGTTCAGGAAGCTTCTTCCATGTTTGTGGAGCAGGTACTCCGGCAATATGTCACCGGACCGGTGAAGATGTTGGATCTTTGTGCGGCTCCCGGTGGAAAATCGACTCATGCCCGTAGTGTACTTCCCGAAGGGAGCCTATTGGTAGCCAATGAGGTAATTCGGAATCGTTCGCAGATCCTTGCTGAAAATCTGACGAAGTGGGGACATCCGGATGTGGTAGTGACCAATAATGATCCGGCAGACTTTTCGGCTTTACCCTCTTTCTTTGATGTGGTTCTTGCAGATGTTCCCTGCTCCGGTGAAGGTATGTTCCGTAAAGATCCGGTAGCTGTGGAAGAGTGGAGTCCCGAGAATGTGGAAATCTGTTGGCAGCGTCAGCGGCGGATTATTGCGAATATTTGGGATACGCTGAAGCCAGAAGGCATTCTTATATATAGTACGTGTACATTTAATACGAAAGAGGATGAGGAGAATGCACGTTGGATTCAACAAGAGTATGGGGGCGAACCGTTAACTGTCCAGGTGCAGGAGGACTGGAATATAACAGGAAATCTTTTGTCGGATAAAAGGGATCATTCCAAGTCTTCTATTCCCGTCTATCATTTTTTCCCTCATAAGACGAAAGGTGAAGGTTTTTTTCTGGTGGCTTTTCGTAAGCCAAAGACAGAAGAAGAGATCCCGGGATCCTCTTCCGCGAAAGAGAAAGCTTTCAAGAAGAAAGATAAGAAAGGGGCAGCAACATCTTCTCCTGTATCGAAAGAACATCTGAATATGGCCAAAAGCTGGTTGAATGATGAAAATTTGGACAAGTATATTTTATTGGCGGAAGGAACAAATATCCGGGCTTTTTCACAGTACTATATTAGTGAGTTGACGATGATGAAACAAAGCCTGAAAATCGTGTCGGCAGGGATTGAGATAGGCGAAGTGAAAGGAAAGGATTTGATCCCTGGTCATGCGTTGGCGATGTGTACCTCGCTTTTGTGTCGGGAAGCATTTGTCACGGAAGAAATAAATTATGAACAGGCTATCACTTATTTACGGAAAGAGGCCATTGCCTTATCGGCAACAGCCCCTCGTGGGTATGTTTTGCTTACTTATCGGCATATTCCTCTCGGATTTGTGAAGAATATCGGTAATCGTGCCAATAATCTTTATCCGCAAGAATGGCGCATCCGTAGTGGATACTTGCCGGAAAATATACGCATCTTATCAGAAGACGTTACTGATTAAGGCAGTATTCCCGCAGGTATTTCCTGTTGGGAAAGGGTAAAAGCGAGTTGTCTGCCTGTGCCTGCTTCGCCTCCCGTAAATTCTTCCAGCGTGTAGGAAGGAGGAGGTGCAGGTGAGGTCCGTGTTTCTCCAATGGGTGGAGTGTTCCAGTTCAGATTTAGGCTTTTGTCTAACCGGTGAAATAAGTACGAATTTCCCCATATAATGAATTTACGATCGGAAACAGGTGTTGCCATATCTTCCGAAAAAGTGAGGGTTAGTGTCATTTTTTCATCGTCTCCTTCTTCTTTTTCCAGTTTGTAACTTCCTTGGGTTATTAATTCAAGTCCGGATGAAAAGGCGGTCTGTTCTCCCTGTTTGAAAAAATAAGCATCACGTGCGTGGTTGTTAATCAGAAAAATGTCGGAAATGCCGGATAGAAGATTCGCGTCTCCGTTGGGTAAGTTGGACAAGTAGCTGCGGAGCAACTTTATATTCTCGTAATTATCGACCACCTTGATTGGTAAAGTGCAACTCTCTTGTGTGGCGTTGTCCGTTACTGTCAGATAAGTCGTTCCGGTGAGGATACCGGTTACATAAATCATACGTCCGGCAGGTACTCCGCTCCAGCCAGTTTCGGTTCCGGCACTTGCGATGCGGGTGTCTTTCACTACAAGTGAGTAGTCACCATTTCCGCTTTCCAATCCGAGGTAACGTCTGCCACCCATAGGCACTTCGTATTCACTGTTGTAAAAACGTAGTGGATTGTCGTCATCATCTTTACAGCCACTTAGTAGCGTAAAGATGCAGCATAACATGAATAAATAGAAATGTTTAGATCTCATAATTCAGATTTTATATTCGTTACAAATATAACGTATTGTTTTGAAATATCCGGTAGGAATTTGAAGAAAAAGAGAGGAGGTATATTTAGGCACGGATTACACGGATTAACACTGTTGCTTTATAATAATGACAACACTAAAGACCGTGAAATCCGTGCCTGATTTATTATATAAACATGCTTATATCACTAAAAAAAAATAGTATGTTCAGCATAACCCATGCCTAAAGGTTTTTATATACTATTTATAGCCTGTTTTTGTAAATCCGTGCCATCGCCTTTTGGTACTGATTTTCCAGTTGCAGATAATTCTGGTGGCTTTGATAAATCACGGATACTTCGACAAAATACTCAATCATGCTGATTTGTCCGCCCGTCAGAGCCTGTTTCAGCAATGCCAAGTCTTGTTGTGATTGGAAAGTCTTGTTGTATTCTTCCATCGAAGTTTGTAATGCTTTAGCTTCCCGGTAAAGTTGTGCCAATTCAGATTCCACCTGCAGGGTAGCATTATCCTTTTGCAAGTCGATGTTGAGTGCCTGCGCTTTAGCGATTTTCACCTTATTCCGATTTTCGAAAAGCGGGAAGGAGAAGCCGACCACTACACCGTTGAAAGGCACACCCGTTTCCGTATTCCGACGGTAGCCGAGTTCCAGTTTCGGCAGCCACTGGGATTTATTGACAGCAATTTGTTTGCGGGCAACGAGACTCTCGTTACCAAGTGCCATTAGAGTGCGGTCTGTTGCCATGACTTCCGATTTCAACATTTGATAATCGCTTGGAAAAGGCACTGTTGGGTATTGGTCCTCCTCGAAAACCACCGGAATATTACCATTCAGCGTATTCAATTCTTGCTGTTTATTGCGGAGCGCTGTTTCGTTCAGAGATGCTTCTGTTTTAATATTCAGCAGTTCCAAATTGATTTTATTGGTTTCGAGGATATTTGCATCTCCAGTTTGGAGACGCTTGGCATACATTTTAGCCAGCTCTTCCGCATTCCGGAGACGTTCTTCCAAAATATGCTTTTGTTGACGGAGCATAATAATATCCAGACAGAGTTCTTTTGCCTGTAACAGTTTCTCCTGACGAAAAACATCCGCCTGACTGTCAAAAGCTCCTGCTTTCAGACGGTTCAACTTGTTACGTGTAGCGTATAAACTGGGGAAATCGAAGCTTTGTGAAACAACCAGTTCACCGATTGTTTCGTTTTTATCTTTCGCTCCCCATAGATGCGCGTAAGAAAGAGTAGGATCAGGCAAGTTATTATCCGTCTGGGTTTCCAGCTTCTGCGAAGTAATCAGTTGCTGGTTTGCCTGTAGCTCCCTATTGTTTATTTCGATATTTTTCAATACCCGGTCAATTCCGTTTTGGGCTTGCACCCCGCTTAAGGTTAAGAACAGAAGTGCAGTGCTTATGATCATGATTTGTTTCATTCTTTTTCCTTTATTTGTTACAAACTTTTTTGATTTTTTTCCGGTGCATCATCAGATAAACGATCGGGATTATGAAACCGTTCAAAAAAGTAGACGTTAATAATCCTCCTAAAATTACTTTAGCCATCGGACTCTGGATTTCGTTGCCGGGCAAATCACCGGCAATTGCTAATGGAATCAGTGCCAGTGCAGAAGACAATGCCGTCATTAGAATCGGATTCAGACGGTCAAGGGAGCCCTGAATCACACTGTCGTACACGTTCAAACCCTCTACCTGTTGCAAATGGTTGTAATGACTGATTAACAGCATACCGTTACGGGTCGCAATACCGAATAAAGAGATGAAACCAATGATAGCCGGAATGCTGATTTCTCCTGTTGTAATCACCAAGGCAAAGACACCACCGATTAGTGCCAGCGGAAGATTCAGCAAGATAACACCGGATTCTTTCACGCTGCGGAACTCATTATACAGCAACAGGAAAATGACTACAATACTGATAAACGAAGTCAGTGCCAACGTCCGGCTGGCAGCCTGCTCACTTTCAAACTGTCCACCATACTCGATGTGATAACCTTCGGGCAATTGAACCGATGTGTCGATACGTTCCTGAATATCATTTACGACACTGCGCAAATCACGGTCGGCCACATTGGCGGAAATGACAATTTTACGTTTTACATTTTCGCGATTGATCGTATTCGGACCCATGGCCGATACTACTTCCGCCACATAGTTCAATGGAACTTTGCGGCCATCGTTCGTATCTACCATCAGGTTACGGATTTTTTCTGTTTCATCTCGGGTATCATCCTTCACTTTTACGATCAGGTCAAAATTTTTACCCTGTTCATACACCTGTGAGACCACCTTCCCGGCCAAAGCCACATTCACAAATTCCGAAAATTCCGGCAGGGTAATACCGAACTTAGCCAGCATTTCCCGTTTAGGCTGTATTTTCAGCTGTGGACGTTCAATCTGTTGTTCCACGTTCAGGTCGGCAACACCGGGAATATCACTGATAGCTCCTTTGATTTGATTACCGAGTGAAAACATCTTATTCAGGTCATTTCCGAATAACTTGATAGCGATATTCGCTTTCGTTCCCGATAGCATTGCGTCGATACGGTGGCTGATCGGTTGTCCGATTTCTATGTTTGCTCCGGTGATCGTGCCTAATTTTTCACGTACATCAGCTACCAGTTCACTGCGCGATCGGTCTTTCAATTCGAACGGAGCCTCTATTTCAGAAACATTGATTCCCAGTGCATGTTCATCCAATTCGGCGCGTCCCGTTTTCCGGGCTACCGTTTGTATTTCGGGAATCGTCATCAATAATTCTTCGGCACGCTGTCCCATTTTATTGCTTTCTTCCAGCGAAATTCCCGGTAGAGAACTGATATTGATCGTGAACGATCCTTCATTGAACGAAGGGAGAAAACTACGTCCGAGTGTGAAAAACACTCCGAGCGCAACTACAAAAAGTCCGATTGTACTTCCGAGAGTCACACGTTTATGTGCCAGTACCCATGTCAATGCTTTTTCATAAATCCCTTTCACCCAGCGGGCAACGGGAGCTTCTTTCAGTTTCTTGTTCGTCTTGTTGCTTCCTAATAGATAAGAGCAGAGTACCGGAGTCAGTGTCAGGGCAACTATGGTAGACGCAAACAATGCCACGATAAAAGCAACACCTAGCGGAACCATCATTCTGCCTTCCATGCCGCTTAAGAAAAATAACGGAACAAAGCTGACCACGATAATCAATGTTGAATTAAGGATAGGCATGCGCACTTCTTTTGACGCATTGAATACCACTTCGAGCGTACTTAGTCTTTCTGCTTCCGCTTTCAAGCGATTCTCCCGCAGTCGTTTATATACATTTTCCACATCAACGATGGCATCGTCTACTAATGAACCGATAGCTATCGCCATACCTCCGAGGCTCATGGTATTGATAGTCAGCCCCATGTAGTGTAAGGTCAGGATCGAAACGAGCAGGGAAATAGGTAGTGTCACTAATGAAATCAGTGTAGTACGCACATTTACCAGGAACAGGAAAAGCACGATGACAACGAAAATACCTCCTTCAAAGAGTGATTTCTTTACATTACCGATGGAACTTTCGATAAAGCGGCTTTGACGGAATATGTCCGTTGAAACCTTTACGTCCGGTGGTAGATTTTTTTGGAGATCTTTCAGAGATGCTTCCAGTTTGTCCGTCAGCTCCAGTGTACTGGTAGCCGGTTGCTTGGTAATAGTCATCAGGACGGCAGATTTGCCACGTTCTGAAGCGGTTCCCAGCTTGGGAGCTTTCGGTCCGATGGTCACGTCTGCAATATCTTCCAGTGTAACAGGGAAGTTGTTCACCATTTTCACTACCGCTTTGCCAAGTTGCTCTGTTTTCGAAGTGGAAAGTACACCGCGTACAATGTATTCATTTCCAAATTCATAGAGTACGCCTCCGTTTGCGTTCAGGTTCATATCCTGTGTCACCGCCATCACTTCTTCCATCGAGATGCCGTAATGACGCATCCGTTCGGGATCTAGCTGTATCTGATATTCTTTGATATCTCCTCCGAGCACGGCTACTTGTGCCACTCCTCCGGTAGACAACAGGCGTGGACGAATGGTCCAGTCCGCAATCGTGCGAAGATCGAGCATAGAAGTGGAGTCGGCAGTCAAACCAACGATGAGCATTTCGCCCAAGATAGAAGATTGCGGGCCTAGAGTCGGTTTGCCGACATTGACCGGCAGTGATTCGCTGACCACCGCTAATTTCTCACTAACAATCTGGCGAGCGAGATAAATATCCGTTCCCCAATCAAATTCTACCCAGACAACGGAAAATCCGTTGGTAGAAGAAGAGCGGACACGACGCACCCCCGTGGCTCCGTTTACAGCAGTTTCAACAGGAAAGGTGACGAGCTGTTCGACTTCTTCCGCAGCCATACCGTTCGCTTCGGTCATGATGACTACTGTTGGTGCATTTAGGTCTGGGAATACGTCTACTTCCGTGTGCATGGCGGTATACGTTCCCGCAATAAGCAGGAGGATGGCCGCACAAACGACAACCAATCGGTTGTGCAGGGAGTAATATATAATTTTATTAAGCATGATGTTTCATTCATTGAGAGTTCTAAATAACTTGATAAATGTGCCGCATGGAGATCCGGTTGCAACGCCTAATCTCTTTAGTGTTCGTGGCTGTGTGCCGGGATTGCATTGCTTGCGCTTGCCAGTCGAACCTGATAGGCACCCTCGGTCACTACACGGTCGCCAGCCTTCACACCAGTCAGGATTTGAACACTTTTGCCGTTGTCGGCTCCTATCGTTACTTCTTGTTTTTTATAACCCTCTTCGTCCAGTTGCAGATAGATGAAGAAGATGCCTTGTTCCTCTGTCAGTGCAGTGCGCGGAAGAGAAATCACATTTTCCATCGTTGAAGAAAGCAGGAATACCTCCACAAATGAGCCGGGAATCACTTCCCCTTTGTTGTCGAATTCAAAAGTGACAGGCACATAAAAGGAATTGTCTCCGGCAGCTTTTCCGAAAGAGAGGAGTTTGCCATTTAATGCTTTCAACTCGTACATCCGGTTATTATAAGGAGTCTGGAAATTGGCGGAACTGATGGTGCGGAGATACGGGTAGTACTTTTCCGACACTTCGGCGCGGAGGAAAAGACGGCGGTTCTGTGTTACGCTTACCAGCGGTTGTCCGATTGTCACATAGTCCCCTTCTTTCACGAGAATACTTTTCACATATCCGGCAATAGGAGCCGTAATGCTTTGCCCGATATCCGAATGATTTTTAGAAAGAGCTTCGTAACTAAGACGGGCGTTTTCGTAACTTTGCTCTGCTTGTGCAAAATCTTTGTCGGATACGATTTGGGTTTTAACAAGTTCCTTCATACGTTCGTATTCCTTCTTGGATACTTCGTAGGCAATGCGGGCACGTTGCACCGGATCACCATCAGCGATGTTTTTTGAAGAAATGGTGACTAGAGGAGTACCGTTCCCAACGCTCATTCCTTCCGTTATTTTTCTACGGAAAGATACCACACCGGATACTGTAGCTACGGCAACCGATTCATCCCCTTGAGCAGCCAGCACCTGTCCGCTGGTTTTAATCACTTGTTGGAAAGGTGCAGGTTCGATGACGCTCACTTTTACACCGGATGCTTCAGCTTTCGCTTTCGGAAGAATGATTTCATCACTGTGAGCTTCGGCAGCATGATCGTGTTCATCTGTTGTCTCATGATGGTGTTCATCTGTTGTCTCATGATCGTGTTCATCAATTGCCTCATGGCTGTGTTCATCGTGTGTAATGGTACTGTTGTTACAGGATCCCAGCACGAATAGGCCTAGAATCCCAACGAAAATAATTTTTTTCATATTAATTTTTTCCTACTGAATTTTTCTGTTTTCTTTTTACGCTACAAAGATAAAGTCGCGCAGATGCAACTGATTTGCATTTACGCTTTTACGCAAAAACAGAGTAGGGAGGGGAACGAAGAGAAGTGGTACAATGGGTGTCCGTACCATGCAGAGAGTCTTGGTAGGCATAATAATTCTTGACCTGTTTCTCTTGCGGTCGTAATAGATGTTCGATGATTACATCCGTGAATAAGGTAGCTATGAATACGTAATCCGGTCTGCCATCCAAATGGATGGAGTGGGGGAGTAAAAAACGAGTCAAGCATTTGCTGCTGCAACATGAATCGTTTCCCGGGTGATGATGCGTGGGACATTGCTGTTCTACAGGCAAGTTCTGCTTCATGCAAATCGTTCCGTCGGAGTGATGATGATGGGGAATAACCGCTGCTATCAACATAATAATGTTGATAAATAACAACAAAATTACTATTATTCGTTTCTTCCCTTTCATCCTTTCTTTAGAGAATTTATTTTTTTACTGATTCTTTTTCTTTTTTCAGTAAGCGTTCCAGCAATTCGGTTGCTGATACATAAATAACTTTTCCATCCGGTGTCCCCTGACTAAGGAGTGTACCATTACGAGCATTTTTCTCCAGCAACCGCTTTTCTGCTAATTGAAGGCCGCGCCGTAATTTATCGCTCAGTTCTTGTATTTCATTATTTGACATAATTCTTGATGCATTTAAACAGTTCAAGTTCATATATCCGGTTCTCGCCGTTTTGGTAACCTTCGGCTACAATCACTCGAGGAGAAACACTGTTATCCGCTAACAGCCAGTAGTCTACACGTGGCATATATATCTGAAACAGATTATTAATGCCTGCCTGATAACGGCGGTAGATGACGTCCATCGGTACATGATGTCCTCCTTCATTGACCCGTTGTAATACGCGGTTGACGGCAAGTTCAGGAGAATTCAGCCAAAAATAAATCAGGCTGATCTTATATCCGGCATTTTGAGCTCTTTGAATGAGCCGGGTATATGAACGGGTTGCTAATGTTGTCTCGACAGAGAAACTTACTTTAGAGGCTAATAGTTCATCCATGCGTTTCAACATCAGACGACCGGCTTCTATAGCCATACTTTCTGGATTAAAAGGTGATAAACCTTTGGCTATTTCATCCGCATTGACAAACTCTTTGCATAATAAAATTTCAGGCAGTACAGTATAGGAAGCCGTCGTTTTACCGGCTCCGTTACATCCACTTATAATGTACAACTGCCTTGTCCCATCCATTTTTTCTAAAGATCAGCTTTAAATGATGTTGCAAATATACAAATACTTTTATTTCATCTGTAGCCGATACCCTCTTTTTATTATTTATTATTTCTTTTCCAGTTCTTGTAGCGAATCCATTTTCTTCTTTTCGAGGAACTCATAGATACCGCAGAGATGTTCCGTAACCTTTTGATTACCGAACTCATACACCTTGCTAACCAGCCCGTCAAGGAAGTCACGGTCGTGTGAAACGACGATCAGTGTACCATCAAAATCCTGCAATGCCTGTTTCAGAATATCTTTCGTCTTCATGTCCAGATGATTTGTCGGTTCATCTAAAATCAGGAGGTTGACAGGTTCCAGCAACAATTTGATCATGGCCAGACGGGTACGCTCTCCACCCGAAAGCACTTTGACCTTTTTCATCGATTCCTCAGGACTTCCAAACATAAACGCTCCCAGCAAATCACGAATCTTGTTCCGGATATCCCCTTTGGCTACATCGTCAATCGTTTGGAAAACCGTTAGGTTCTCATCCATCAGTGAAGCCTGATTTTGAGCGAAATATCCGATTTGCACATTATGTCCGAGAGTTAATGTACCGTCATGTTCAATCTCTTTCATGATACACTTCACAAGCGTAGATTTACCTTCGCCGTTTTTACCGACAAAAGCCACCTTGTCACCACGCTCAATCGTCAGGTTGGCATTGCGGAACACCACTTTGTTTCCGTATGTCTTGCCCACTCCCTCCATGATGACCGGATAACTGCCCGAGCGGGGGGATGGAGGGAATTTCAGTCGCAATGCAGAAGTATCCTCTTCATCCACTTCCAGCAATTCCAGCTTCTCCAGCATTTTGACGCGGCTCTGCACCTGCAACGTCTTTGAATAAGTCCCTTTGAACCGTTCGATAAACTCTTTCGTTTCAGCAATCAATTTCTGCTGATCGTCATACGCTTTCTGTTGCTGTTCGCGACGCTCCTTACGCAGTTGCAGATATTGCGAGTAATTCACCTTGTAATCATAGATGCGTCCCATCGTCACTTCGATGGTGCGTGTGGTGATATTATCCACGAATTTGCGGTCGTGACTGATGACGACGACCGCTTTTCCGTTATTGATAAGGAACTCTTCCAGCCATTGGATGGATTCGATATCCAGGTGATTCGTCGGCTCATCGAGCAAGAGCACGTCCGGTTTCTGCAACAGCAATTTGGCAAGTTCGATGCGCATTCGCCATCCGCCGCTGAAGTCGCTCGTCTGGCGTTGGAAATCCACCCGGGTGAATCCTAATCCGAGCAATGCCTTTTCCACCTCCTCTTCATAATTTGTCGCGTCGATGGAATAAAACTTCTCGCTCAAGCCGGACACTTCCTCAATCAGCGCCATGTAACTGTCGCTCTCGTAATCCGTCCGTGTTTCAAGCTCCTTGTTCAGCTTTTCGATCTGCGCTTCCATCTCATGGAGATGTGAAAAAGCTTGCGCCGTTTCTTCAAACACCGTTCTTCCGTCTTCTGTCATCAGATGTTGAGGCAGATAGGCGACTACACAATCTTTGGGTGTGGACACTTTTCCACGTGTCGGTTGCCGCACACCTGCCAGGATTTTCAGTAGCGTACTTTTTCCCGCCCCGTTTTTACCCATCAGGGCGATGCGGTCTTTTTCATTAATCACGAAAGAAATATCAGAAAATAAAGTAGTGCCGCCAAACTCTACGGCCAGTCCGTCAACAGAAATCATACTATTCTTTTAAATTGAAGGCGCGAAGATAGCGAAATATATGATTCCGAACAAATGTATGATGTGATCTGCGTTAAGCGTTGACGAATCTCTGCTTTTTATTAAACCGTGTTATAAGTTAGCTTGCTTTGACCTGAAAATTTGGAGATGCCCCCAATGATATGGGTCCACCTGTAAAATTCCGTGTTTTTCCTATCCGCAATTATAAAGTGACACTTCATGTTCGTTGGCAGCGTTGGAAAAGTGCAGATGGCAAAAGCGTTTCTAAAGATTGGAAATTAGTAGCAGAAGGTATCCGACACTTACCCGAGTTTGCGTTTTTTAAGGATTGCTAGGAGAAATACCCGATTACGGGACGCTCTCTTGAAAAATACTTTCAGACCGTTTTCATGTTCAGAAGTTAGCGTGTGATGCGGTACAAGGAATACGTGTTGGGTATCGTTGGGAGGCTATCTAAGCAGATACTGATGCCCGGGAAAGGGAATATCCGGATATTAAACGAGCATACGGATTAAGTCATTCTTTAAGAATGATATTCAACAAACGTTCAATAAAAGCAGGAGCAAGAATGAATCTGGCAAGAGGGTATATGGAGGTATCTGATTTTGGGTTTGATTCATTCCGATGTCAAATTCTTCCTGTTTAACACTACTAAATTACAAAAAAATCAACTATATGTGTAACTTTCTAAACATGATTTTTTAATTTAATTCCGCCAACGGTTGGTAGTAAGAAAATAATAACACGACTCTTTCATTTAAGATAAAAATATAGCCATACTGCCCCTTACCCGGTCCAATGCGAACCGGGTAAGGGGTTGATGTTTGTCTGTCAGTCAATTATCTTTCTATCGAAATTCGTTTTGGTGGAACCAAGAATTTTCCTTCAGAAATGAATAACGGAGGAACCTATATTCGATTCCTATACAAAAGAATATATTTATGGTAATTATCTGCCATCTGCAACAATTCTGTTGTATTCGGCTGAAATACAATGGTCTATGTCGTTGCAGATACCTGTTGCAGATATGTTGCAGGTCAAGTATCTGCAACACGTCTGTTTTAGCTTATGAGAGTCTGACAACAAAGTGTTTTCATGCCTTGGAACAAAGTGTTTTCATGCCTTGGAACAAAGTATTTTCGCGCCTTGGAACAAAGTGTTTTCGTGTCTTGGAACAAAGTGTTTCGCGCTTTGGAACAAAGTGTTTTCATGCCTTGGAATGTCTTATACGGATTTAGGTTGACACCTTTTTAGAGACATAAAAAAAGAAAAATTATGTCTAAATTATCTCGTAAGATTTATTCTGAGACTTTCAAATTGGAAGTTCTCCGTGATTACTTCAGTAGCGGTTTGTCAATGTTTGCTACTGCCAAGAAATGGGGTTTACCCAACCATACTTATATTCTGCGTTGGCAAAAGTGTTATGCAATTGATTCGGATTCCTTATCTTTGTCCCCCGAACTTCTGTCAGATCTTCAAATGAAAAAGAATCCAAAATCAAAATCTAAAGAAGAACTTCTTGAAGCGGAAAATTTGCGTCTGAGAAAGGCTTTGGAACTTGAAAAACTTCGTTCCCATGCCTTTGAAAGACTGATTGAACTCACAGAAAGAGAAGAAGGGATTTCCATCTTAAAAAAAGATGGTGCCAAATAGTCACCGGCCTTCGTGAAGAGTTTCCTCACATCAGTGTGAAAACCCTTTGCGGACTGTTTGGCATGTCTTCCCAGGCCTATTACAAAAAGAAAAAAAATCTTTTGTCGCGTCATCAGATCAGAACAGCCATCTTGGATGCCGTCTTCTTCTACCGCTCAAAGGCTCCGGGCATCGGTGGTTTGAAATTATACCATGAGCTCCGCTCCCTTTATGGAAGCGAGATAACCGGAGGGCGGGATGCCTTCCTTCATCTGCTGCGTTCGGAACGCCTTATGCTGCCCCCGAAGAAACCCAGGCATACGACGGACTCCCACCATCTTTACAAGAAGTATCCGAATCTGATCAAGGGGGTAACGGCACAATACCCGAACCATATCTGGGTATGTGACATCACTTACATCTGGATTGAAGGTGGCGTATGCTACCTCCATCTTGTAACGGACATGTACTCACATGCCGTTTTAGGATGGGTGCTCTCTCCCAGTTTGCATGCCGAATATACGCTACAGGCACTGGAACAGGCCATCAATGAGGCTGGAGGTGGCAATCTTTGCGGCACAATCCACCATTCCGACCGGGGGGTACAGTATGCCTGCGATGCCTATATCGACACACTGGTCACTCATCATATACGTGTGAGCATGACTGAAGATTACAACCCGACGGACAATGCGGTAGCAGAAAGGATGAATGGCATCCTGAAAACGGAATGGATATACGGCATGTCGCTGTTCAGGGATAAAGAGATGGCACGGGAGCAGATTACGCGAATGATTGACTTCTATAATAATGGACGACCGCATATGAGCATAGGTATGAAAAAACCCATGGACGTATATCATGGAGAGGTGCCGGGAAAATCATTGTGGAAAAAATAAGGTTCCATATGATAAATAAATACTATATTTGCGATACCGAGAACCCGGGACATGACGGTTTAAGCCATTGTCTCACAAAAGCCAATAGGGTGTCGAACCCTATTGACTTTTACCGAGAGCCCGAGCACACTCAGATTTGTCCATTGTTTTTACGTATGACAACTATCTTAGGAGCAAAGGGAAGAAACTAACAACTGTTTTAGTTATGAATAACAGAATGTGACAACTTATTTAGTAACTAGCCTCTAAAAGTGACAACCATTTCTAGTATAAGTCAGAACAAAGTGTTTCGCGCCTTGAAACAAAGTGTTTTGCGCCTTGAAACAAAGTGTTTTGCGCCTTGAAACAAAGTGTTTCAAGTAATTGAACTTGGTTGCGCTGAACATGAACACATAGTACGTAGTGAGTAGTAAACTGTACTAATCCGGTATTTGAATGATATGTTGCAGATAACTTTATCTGCAACCATCTGCAACAGGTATCTGCAACAGTATAAGTTGTTTGTATTCATCGATTTAGCATGATTTTGTTGCAGATGGCAGATGTTTTGTGCTTTACAAACATAGAGAGGAACTCCCGGTATGATGTCTTTCTGCATTGACATGGCGTCGGCTGTGACTGTCTTGCCGGAAATGTCGATTTTGTCAATTAGCAGGGGGACAGCCTTTATTTCATTGTTTTTTCCTAACAGACCTAAAATAAGACTCTTTTTGAGAGAACAAAACAGTTTTAAATGAAAGAACCATGAATTAATAATGAGAAAAATGTGATAAATATTTCATTTTACGGATAGTTCTCTTACTTTTGTTCTCTTGATAAAGTACTTCACGAAGCACAATCAAATCTTGAAAATATGCTGATAGATCAGATTGTATTTCGCGATTCTGTGTATGTCCTTAATATGAGTAAGGAAGAAGCTATTTTAATTACTGCATTTTGTAAATGTGAAAAAGATGTTCATGATGTAATATCTAAGAATAAAAGTTTCGTAGAATGTATTATTAATGGTGAATTTGAAGGCCAATCAATAGAAAAAGAAAGAACCTATTATGGAAAGGGATTTTTATTTGATAGTGATATAATATGTTAAGTTACTACATTGAAGAAAAACATTTTATTCATTTTATGCTGCTTATTATCTATTCCGATATACGCGCAATCCGTAGAAGACACTCATTAGGGACATTCATTAAATATTATAAAATGAGCCAACTAATTCATACACAAATTATTGCGAATTAGTTGGCTTTTTAGTATCTTTAGGTATTCCCCCGAAAACAAGGTTTGACGGCCCAAACGGGGGAAATTCCCCAACTAAGATATGGCTAAGATACAAAAAATTTCAGAAATCCACCCAACTTTGGGCTTTACAGAATTTGATATTCTGGAAAAATGCCGCAAGAGTTTTCATGAGAGTGAGCTTGGCAGGCTTCATTCGGTCTTTCCATTTGATCGTATGGCAAAAGCCGCAGGCCTGTCTGAACAACGTTTGGGCCGCAGGAACATATTCAGTCCTTCCGCAAAGATCGCCCTTATGGTCCTGAAGGCATACACCGGATTCTCCGACAGGAAACTGGTGGAACATCTGAACGGGAACATACACTACCAGATGTTCTGTGGCATCATGATCCCCCCGTCCCTTCCCATAACCAACTTCAAGATAGTCAGTGCCATCCGTAATGAGATAGCATCCCGCCTTGACATTGATTCCTTCCAGGAGATCCTGGCTTCACACTGGAAACCTTATCTTGATAACCTTCACGTCTGCATGACCGATGCCACATGCTATGAGAGCCACATGCGTTTTCCTACGGACATGAAACTCCTTTGGGAAAGCATCGAATGGCTCTACAGTCATATATGCCGGCATTGCAGGGATCTGGGCATAAGGCGTCCGCGCAACAAATACAGGAATGTGGCGGAATCCTATCTGTCCTACTGCAAGAAAAGAAAGAGGAGAGCTTCAAGGACAAGAATGCTTAAGCGCCGTATGATCAAGCTTCTTGAAAAGCTCCTCAGTCAAAGGGATGGGCTCCATAGCGAGTACGGTGCTTTACTCCGATATACGCAGGATTACCATAAGCGTCTTTCCATCATCAGAAAGGTGCTTGTACAGGAAAAGGAAATGTTTGAAGGGCGAAAAGTCAGTGACCGCATCATCAGCATCGACCGTCATTATGTACGTCCCATCGTCAGAGGCAAGGAAACCAAGTCCGTCGAGTTCGGTGCAAAGGTCAATAATATACAGATAGACGGCATATCGTTCATCGAACACCTCTCGTTCAAGGCTTTCAATGAGGGGATACGCTTGAAGGACTGTATCCGTATGCAGCAGAAGCTGATGAATGTAAGGGTAAGATGTGTGGCTGCCGATTCCATATATGCCAATAATGCCAACAGAAAGTTCTGTACTAAATATGGGATATCCACATCCTTTGTGCGCAAGGGAAGGGCGGGCAAAGATGAGCCTTTGAGGAAGGTGCTTAGAAGCGAACTCTCAAAAGAAAGGGCCACACGGCTTGAAGGAAGCTTCGGCACTCAAAAGCAACATTACTCGCTCGCAAGGATAAAGGCAAGGAACAAGAAGACGGAAATCCTGTGGATTTTCTTCGGAATACATACAGCAAATGCCATACTGATGATTGACAAGATCAGGAACAGAACGGGGAAAGCTGCATGATATGAGTTTACTGAAAGAATCAGAAGAGGTCAGAAGACTTCTTCCGGAACTTCATGTCTTGTCAGATAAGAGTATATGAGAATATGGGTCACCGGTAAAGTCTTGTGGGGTCATCGATAAAATCCTGTGGTTTTATGCATAAATTTTAGTTAGTCTATACAAGAAAAAGGGTATGTCTATAACCCCTCTAAGTTGTTCTCTGAACAGTTTAACTTTCGCATTAAATGATTCTGCTGCAGCATTTGATGCCCTATTAATATAGAAGTTTAGTATCTGCTCACTTCTGTCATATAATGTAGCAGCTATTGTGTTAAACGAGTCAAATCCAGATTGCTCTACTTCTTGATACCACTTCGCTAAATTGGTTCTTGCTCCTGCCTTTATCGATCGTTTATTAAAAATCATTCTTAAAGAATGACTAAGTGAATATGCCCGTTTAATATCCGGATATTCTCTGAATAAGACTGTAGCTCTGAGCTTCTGTGCTTCAGTCTATTTTTCAGCAGATTTGAAAAGCAGATACCGGCTCCTTGCCAATAATTCCTTGCGTGTATCACCATTCTCAAAGGTAAAAGGGGTATATTTCTTTTTCAGACCTTTAGCTTCCTGCCTGACATCAGTCTCTTCTTGTATAGCTTCCCAACGGTGTCCGATTCTAATTTCCTGTACAGCATCACACGCCAGCTTTTGAATATGGAAGCGATCTATCACACGGATAGCCGAGGTGAAACATCTGCGAACGATCTTGCGCATACTTTCTGACAAATCAAGAGTGACCTCCCGCACCATCCGAAGTGCTTCTTCAGGGATTTGTTCTAGCACAGCTATGACATCGTCAGCCTTGGTACCCTTGACAATAGCCACGATAGCACCTTTACCACCGTGTGCCTCTCTGTTGATGATTATAGTATATAACTCACCATTAGAAAGGGAAGTTTCATCAATACTCAAGTACGGTCCCAGGTTCTCGGAAAACAGCAGCCAGTTTGCGGCATGGGACAGTTGATCCCACATGCGGTAGTCACTTAGATACTCTTTATATTGCCGCTCAAACTGATCACCGTCAATATGATAATAACGTTCAAGAGAGCGGGCCGTAATCGGGTATTTCTCCAAGCAATCCTTTTAAAAAAGACGCGAATTCTTTTGAATGTCGCGTTCCCTGAGCGGTAAGCTCAAAAGTGTTACAGATGATAGAACCGGTTTCCTTGTCGAGCCATTTACGACGCCGTACACATAAGCTTACCTTACGGTCACGGATAGGAAAATCACGAATATAAACCGGAGGAAGAAAACCTTTGGACTCTAAAGAGTGAACCCTAGAGGACAAGGGAGGAAGATTTTGCTCATCTAAATGAATGGTTAACATTTCAGCGGTGTTCTCTATTTTAACAATATCAAAACACTCCAACAGGTCAGCTGGGAGTATGAAGCGAGCAAGAACTAAAAGAGTATCGTAACTAGTCATAAGAGTTTTTTGAAGGCAAAGATAAGAATTGGAGAGAAGAAGACCACATGATTTTACCGGTGAACCGAGAATATACAGAAAAATGACAATAATAATGGCATATGAAGTGATTATACTCTATCATCTTCATATGCCATGGTATTTGGGGGGAACATTTACTGAATATTCCTAATTAGAAATCGAGGGTGTGTCAAAATTCCCTTTTGAGGAGATTACCCCTGCTATAGCTATCTGTAGCAGGGGTAAATCTTTATATCTAGGCATTATGACACACCCTCGAAATCGTTAAAATAGGACTTGTTAGACAGCCTCTTCTTATGATCTCCCCACTCTATCCCTATACTCCGTTGGTGTCATTCCCACTTGTGCCTTGAAGCATTTACTGAAATAGCGCGGATCGTTAATGCCGACCATATATGAAATCTGCGTCATATTAAACTCTCCGGTTTCTATTAATTATGTAGCCCGCTTGATACGCATTTCTTTGATAAATTCGATAGGTGCCAATCCGGTAAGCGTTTTCAATTTCTTGAAGAAGACAGAACGGCTGACAGCCAGTTCACGAACCAGATCATCCACCACCAGTTCTCCATTATCCATGTTCTGCTCCATCAATTCGACCAATTTATCCATAAACTTACGGTCGTTAGGAGACATTTCGAGAGTTGCAGGTGCAGTTTCGGACGTAACTTCTTCAGCAGAAGGCAGCTCCGTAGCTATATGCGCTTCCTCCTGACCGGCAGAAATATGAATGTGCATCAGACTATCCCGGTAGAAACTTTGCAGTTTCTTACGCTGCATCAACAGATTTTCCACACGAGCTTGCAGATAAGTTGCACTGAAAGGCTTCGTTATATAATCATCCGCACCATACTCCAGTCCCTCCAGTTTGCTTTCAATCGTAGTTTTGGCGGTAAGCAAGATAAGAGGTATATGGCTGGTCGTCATATCCGCACGCAGTTCGCGCGTCATTTCGATACCGTCTTTCTCAGGCATCATTACATCACTGATGATAACATCCGGCAGATACTTCAAAGCTTTGCTTGCCCCCTCCTTACCGTCAGCAGCTTCCACCACACGGTACATCGGAGAAAATATACTTCGCAAGAATTCACGTAATTCCTGATTATCTTCGACTAACAACATCAATTCTTTGGAGTTTTCATCTTTCGCACATTCTTCCCTATACCCATCTTCAGTCCTCTCCGAATCATCGCTTACCGGCATTTCAGGCTGAACGGAAGAATTGGCTCTATCCACTACTTCTCCCATTCTTGCCGGAGCATCCGCATCTTCCAGAATAAACTCGACCTCCTTATCGTAATGTTCTTTCCCCTTTAGGAAATCGACTTTGAAGCAACTCCCTTCTCCCAAATGGCTATCCACGGAAATAGTCGCTTTATGCATCTCTACCAACTCTTTCACCAATGAAAGTCCGATACCCGTGCTAGCCTGATTGAAAAGATTCTTATCCACCAGATTCTCAAAACGGACAAACAGTGACTTCTTTTTGTTTTCCGCAATACCGATACCCTGATCTTGCACACCGATAGAAACCGTACTTTCATCTTCACGGATAAACACTGTAATCATCTTGCCATTCGGCGTATACTTAAATGCATTGGAAAGCAAATTGAATACAATCTTTTCCAGCTTATCGGCATCCACCCAAAGATAAAGATGTTCCTTTTCAGTCTGGAACAGGAAATCAATCCGATGTTCTTCGGCCACAGCTTCAAAATTATCCATCACCTTACGAACGAAAAGTACAATATCCACCCGTTGCACCTGCATCTTCATCTTCTTATTCTGAATCTTACGGAAGTCCAATATCTGATTGACAAGACGAAGCATACGATTCGTGTTCCGTTCCACCACCACCAACTGTTCTCGAGCATCAGCCGGCAATCTATCGTTCTTCAAGATCTGTTCTACCGGACCGGCTATCAACGTAAGCGGAGTACGCAACTCATGCGATATATTCGTAAAGAAACGCAACTTTATATCCGATATCTGCTGTTCGACCGAAACCTCATGCTTCAACCGGTAAATGGTAAACAGGATATAAACGGCTACGAAAATAACAATCAGAATGAAAAGTACATAAAGTACGTAAGCCAACGGTGTCTCCCAGAAAGAAGGCAGAATAACAATATTCAGTATACGTTCATTATCCACCCACACACCGTCGCTATTTGTAGAACGGACACGGAGCACATACTCCCCTTTCGGAAGATTCGTATAAGTCACGCTACGTTGTTTGTCGGAAAAAGTCCACTGTTTCTCAAACCCGTCGAGAATATAAGCATACTGTATATTCTGGGGATTGGTATAATCGAGCGCAGCAAAATGGATGGAGAAAATATTCTCTTTGTGTGAAAGCACCAATTTATCCGTATCATCAATATCCACTTTCAACAAAGAGCTATTTCCAGGTGTAACATCCTCATTAGCCACCATCAGTTTGGAGAATACAATAGGTGGGATATAACTACTCTTACGAATAGAGTCGGGATTAAACAGAAAGACTCCGCCACTGGCACCGAAAAGCATACTTCCCTCAGCTGTCAATGCCGAAGCCGCTTCACTAAAACGTACCGGGAACGTAATACTACGTTCGTCATAACTCTCAAAACGTTCTTCAGAAGGGATAAACTTACAAATTCCATTCTCCGTGCTAATCCACAAATTCTGCTTACTGTCCTCGCGGATGGAAAGCAATACATCGGAAGGAAGTCCATCCAATACGGAATATGATTGAAACGTTCCGTGCCCATCCTTACTGATAGATAACAACTTGTTGAGTCCGCCCCCGAAGGTAGCCAGGTAAAGCTCCCCTTTCTTCGTGGAGATAATCCAATGCACATCATTATTACTCAAACTTTGCATATCATTCGGCATACGGGAGAAATGATAGAACTGTACATCCTCCGGTTTCTTAAAGTTCTCATCAAAAGCAACGGCACCCGTAGTTGTCCCTACCCACAAGTGTCCGTTATTATCAGAAGTAATGAAACGCGCTTTATAACAAGGATCAATAGGATACCCCTTCAAATTGTTCCGGTGATTGATAAATAATGTCTTCCCCGCCTCATTCTCCATGATATAATTGATACCTCCGGCAAAAGTAGCCAGCCAGATACGGCCATGATGATCTTCATAGACACAATAGACATTATTATCGCTCAAACTATACATATCCTCTTCGCGATGAAGATAACGAGTCAGCTTATAGGACATTCCGTTGGAAGAAATCGGATCGGCACGAACCAGTCCATCTCCTTTAGTAGCAATCCAGATAATACCTTTCGAATCCTGAATCACAAAATAAGCAGTTCCCGCCATGGGAGTGCCAGTGGTAGAAATAGTGCCGCTTTCGGTCAGATATCCTTTGTAGGTTTTATCAGCATCATACAGACGAAGCATACCATCTTTCAAGCCGACCCACAAATGCCCCCATTTGTCTTCACACAGGGCACGCACCTCATTATGCAACGATTCATGCTCATGCGGTATAGGAGTCATCATCGCAAAAGGAACATTTCGATAAGTCACCTTCTCCAATCCTTTAGAGTGGGTACAAAGCCATAGATTACCCTGTTTGTCGGAAAAAGCAGAATGAATCTTATTGGAAAAACGCCAGTCGCGGCTACCCAGTTCGTTATAGAAAGGAACCAATCTCTTTTTTTGAGGATCAAAATAAGAGAAACCTCCTCCGTAAGGATGTACCCAAAGATAGCCATTCACATCCTCATGAATATGAAAAGCCGGACGGGAACGCTCAGGATTACTGTATTCAATAAGCATCTGTTCGCGGGTCACCACTCCGGTCGATGGATTAAAATGGGCCACCACACCCGGTTCTTCCTGTTCGAACCACACTTCTGAGGAACAGTCTATGTAGGCTGACAGAATAGGCTTTGCAGGCAACTCCTTACAAGTCACGAATGAATAATGTACGTTTGTTTGAGTCCGCAGGTTATAAGTAAAGAAGCCGTCCGAATCAGTCGTAATCACAGAAACGTCCCGTGCAACGGGATGAATAGAGGTGATTCGTCCTTTCGTGGGAAGCTCAATCAAGGTAAATTCCCCGCTCTCTTTCCGATAAGACCAGATGCGTCCATGATCAGAGGCGAAACAAATATCCTTATCCCGTTCCTGCACCGCATAGAAAGACTGGTTCATTCCCCCGAACTTTCCTTTTGTTTCCGTAAAATAAGAAACAGGCACTTTTTCTCCGGGACGAATCATGCCAAGTCCGTTATCTGTCAGCAACCATTCATTACCGGCTTTATCCTGATGAACTTTGAAAACATGGAAGGAAGGTACCAATTCCGTTTTAGCGGAATAAATATCCCATGTCAAGCGATTATTCTCCTCCGGATGGGTCAGGATACGGATGGCTCCATCGTTTTCAGTCAGCAGCCAAACGGTTCCATTCGGCATTACTTCAATGGTATGTATGTTAAAGGCACTCCCCTCCTCTCCGGTAGCCGGTACCTGTTCGAAAGTTTCCGTTTTCGGGTCGAAACGATGGACACGGTTATCATAAGTCAACAGCCAGAGAAAGCCGTAACAGTCTTCGTACATACGGTCTACACGGTTATTGGTCAGACTGATGTAATTTCCCTGACGTGCCTTATACGTCTTGAACGCATATCCGTTGAAACGATTGATTCCATCCCAGGTGGCAAACCAAAGGTTGTCTTTATGATCCTGAAGAATATTCATCACCGTATTCTGCGACAGTCCGTCCTCGGTGGAGTAATGGGTAAAAAAACTGTTTGTCTGAGCCTGTACCGCTGTCCAGACAAGTAAACACGAAATAGCCAGATATAAGATTCTCTTCATCATCATTATTTCCTTAATAAATGTTACTTATAACGGAAGAACAAATATAAGAAAATAACAGCATTTTAGCGTAATCTTTATCAGCTATTTAACAAGATGAATCAATTAATCAACGTTTCACATCCAGCAACTTATTCCCATCTTCCGAAGGATTCCACCCATCATCCCCAGCCAGAACAGTCTCTATCTCATATCCTTTCAAGTTCTTCAACTGGCGGGAGAAAGCGGCGCGCGCCTTCGGATTGGCTCCTTCACCCCGACTTTCATATTCGGCATAAAAGGCCGTTTTCTCGTTTTCCTTCTTCCCCCAGTTGTTCCACCCTTCGGGAAGAATGTGCTTTCCCATTTCGCAGCGGATAAATACAGCTTGTGCATACGGACGCCAGGGACGGGACAGATATACTCTCGTTGCCTCCGGTTCCGCAGTCAGTCGGCAGTCATAGAACACATAACCATAGGGAGTTCCTTTATCGGTAGAGGGAGCAGTCACGTAGCCGTCACGCTTGCTATGAATGTGGCAACGGTTGAAGACAGCCGTAGACCAACCGAAAATAAAATCGACAGTGCCTTCAATGTAGCAGTCTTCGTAATATTGGCGGCTCTGTTTGCCATAAGTGTAAAGGGTATCCTGAAAACCCAGGAAGCGGCAATTCTTGAAAAATGCACGGTCGGCAGAGACAAAACAGGCAACAGCTTGTCCTACGGGACCGGACGAATTCTCGAATGTGATATTCTCGGCATAAAAATCCGGAGCATAGATGTAACAGCCGGATGAACCGGAGGTTCCCATGTTCTCACCGAATACATTTTTCTTATTGGCGAAATCGTCATACGTCAATATCGTCCCTTCTTCTCCAATCAAAGAGATGTTAATCTTACTTTCAGGGATGACAATCTTTTCCTTGTAAGTGCCTTTACGAACCAGAATCCTGGTACGGATATGCTTACGAAAGTCAGGGACGGCATCGATTGCTTCCTGCACGGTAAAGAAATCACCGCTACCGTCTTGAGCCACTACATAATCATAATGACGAATATATTTCGCCAGTTCCGGAATCTCCTTGCCGATGGCATCTACTGCCAACCCGGCAATGGTTCGTGCTCCGTATACGTTTAAGTGAGTATTATCTTCCCGACCTTTCGGGAAAGCCGGCACTTGATTGGGCTCGACAAACATGAACAGCTTCTTTGATTCTACAGGCCCGAGCCCTTGCACCAGGTCATGGGTGAGCTTATTCATGTCTATGAAGGTCACTCCCAATTCTTTTGCCACATTGCGGGGAGCATCCAGATAGGCTCCATGAGTATCGAATAAAACGGTTCCCTCCTTCGGTTGTTCCCTTTCCCCCGGAGTGTGACGAATATCTTTTGCGATGGCATCATCCTTCGGTTGCACAAAGTTCCGACGGACAATCGAATTAAACAACACCGGTATTCCACCTTTGGCACGGGTTTCATTCACATACCGGCGAAGAATCTCATCGAAAGTACTTCCCGGATCGGTGTGACGGGCAGAGTCTGCTTTCTCGTCGTTATGACCGAACTGGATAAAAACGTAATCCCCTTTTTTCACTTTAGAAATGACCTTTTCCCAGCGCCCTTCACTGATAAAGCTCTTGGAACTGCGACCGTTGACGGCATGATTGTCTATCCGTATATCTTCAGAGAAGAATCCGGGAAGCACCATTCCCCAACCACGTTCGGGATTCCCACCGTCTATTTTCTTGTTAGCCATGGTCGAATCGCCTATCATGAAGATAGTGATAACCGGTTTGTCTGCACGAAATGCAGAAAAAAGAATGAAAACAGCTGCCAGCAGCCAGCACATTCTATGTCTTTGTGTCTTCATATTTATCTATAATTATAATACTACTCCCTATATAAAAAATCAATTTCCTCTATCACCTATCACCGGCATCCATCAAACGTTTTATTCATCGGTATTTGAAGAGGTGATAGGTTGTTTTTCAACCTATCACCCGATCTGTCACCTATCACCTTCAAGTTCTTGTGATACATGAGGTTGAAACAAACAGTTTCAAGGTGGAGGAACTGTAGTTTCAAGGCAGTGGAACTGTAGTTCCAAGCTGTAGAAACTATAGTTTCAATTTGGAGAAACTGTAGTTCCAAGGCTTGAAACAATAATCACAAGCCGGAGGGACAATCATTCGCCTTACCGGTTTCATTGACAAGGATACCAATTGCTACTTTCCTTAAAGATATTTTCCGGAGTATACTTCGCTACTTCCTTCTTTGTCAGCTGTTTGGTCCACGTTACACGTCCTGCCGTATCAGCTCCGGCACCGGTATTTCCAAATTCGGCATAACGAGCCGTTTTCTCGTTCTCCGGATTCCTCCAGTTATGCCATCCTTCGGGACGGATATGACTGCCAAACTCACAATTAATAAAGACCGTTGCCGCATAAGGACGCCACGGACGCCCCAAATATACTTTGTTCACTCCCGGAGCGGCTGTCAACTTACAGTTTTTGAAAACATAACCAAATTCTTCACTCTGAGGAGTGGAAGCGGCAGTGATATACGAATTACGCTTACTATGAAGTTCACAGTATTCAAACAGAGCGGTAGAGGGACCGAAAATAAAATCGGTAGTCCCCTCGATATAGCAATTCGTGAATAAGAGCCGTGCTCCTTCAGAGCCTGTATAAACCGTATCCTGATTCCCCAAGAAACGACAGTTGACAAACATCAGCCTGTCTCCTTCGGTATGAAGTGCCACTGCCTGCCCCAGAAGAGCCGCATTATTCTCAATCGTCAGGTCTTTGAAAGTAATATCGTTACCTTCCACCTTTACCGTATAGGTGCGGAACGTTCCCATCTTATTGATATTGGCATGATCATCGTATGTGACAATCGTTTTCTCTGCACTTTCGCCCACCAGCCGTACATTCTTTACCCAAGAAGGAATGACCAGTTTTTCTTTGTATAGGCCATTCTTGATATAAATTGTCACCGTATAATCCATAAAAGCGCGGACAGCTTCCACGGCTTCCTGAATATGGCGGTAGTCTCCCGTCCCGTCACGTGCCACCACCAATGTATCTTTGCGTTGCTGTTGTTGTGCATAAACAGATGTTGCTCCCACGCCGAGCAGAAGCCAACACATCATTCCTTTAAAAACACTTCTTTTCATCACCGGAAATTACTTTTGTAAACGTTCGTATTCCAAGCTAGCCTTAATAAAAGGTCCTACAGCTTTAGGATCGTTATTTCGGATAGTTTCATTAATATAATAGTCGTAATCACCGGAACGGTACACCTTTCCTCCCAATCCTGCTACTGCGCAAGCCTTGGTAATGGTAACCAATCCGTTTTTGTCCACTTCGATAAAATGATCGAGGAATCCTTGATAGCCTTTCAGAGCCACATCCAGATAAGACTTATCAATATATCCCAGACGGACCGCTTTAAAGAGCGCATAAATAAACATGGCGGAACAGGAAGACTCCACATAGTTTCCTTTATCACCACTCCTATCCATCACCTGATACCATCCGCCGGTTTTCGGGTCTTGAAGTTTCTCCACCTGTACAGCTACATTATTCAAGATATCCAGCAAAGAATCTCTTCCGGCTTCATGCAGCGGAATAAATTCGAGCGCATCCACCAACGCCATCGCATACCATCCCATTGCACGTCCCCAAGTATGTTTCGACTGTCCGGTCACCGGATCTGCCCACCGTTCGGTCCGACTTACATCACACGCATGACGATAAAGACCGTTCTTTGAATCGTATGTATGACGGGCACAAGTAACGAACTGATTGATTACATCCGCATAGTCTTGAGGAAGATTATGACGGAATGCATATTCCGCATAAAAAGGAGCTCCCATGTAAATTCCGTCCAGCCACATCTGATGAGGATAAATCTTTTTATGCCAGAAACCGCCGTCCTCATTGCGCGGCTGTCCTTCAAACTGGCTATAAAGCAAATCGAGCGCTTTCTTATATTTAGAATCCTTGGTCTGCTCATAAATACGGAAAAGGATTTTTCCGGAGTTAATACGGTCAAGACTATAATCAGTCAATTTATAAGCGGTAATGCTGCCGTCCTCATGCACCATTGTATCTGCATACGCAATGGCATAATCACGAATTTTCTTGTCACCATAAGCATCATACACATCAAGCATGGCTCCCAATTCAAGTCCGTGACAATAATCCCACTTCAATTTCGGTTGAAAATCGAGTTGCCAGGATTCCGGGCAACGGATCATCTCCGACTCGGTCATCCGCACAGACCAAGGAAGCTTATCGTCTACCTGTTGCGCCGATACCGGAACGGTCATTGCAACCAGCAGAGCCCATATAAAAAAATTAGAAAAAAGAGTTCGTCTCATGGTTTGTTATTTTAAGGATTAAACATACAAGTTTTTCACGCTACGAAAGTAGTGTTTTTCCTCCAAACCCGATAGGATTTTTTAATCAAGTAGGTGCATTTTTTGTTTTTCGTGCACGGAAACGACTATTTTTGTGCACGCAAACGTCAAAAACGTCCATTTTTTATGCAATATCTGATAAAATAAGAGTTTCGTTTTGGAAGAAAGCGGAAAAGGTCGTATTTTTGGCACGGTTTATAACTAATACCCTCTGGGGGAAACACAGGTAATTTATCATTAAAACAGAGAAAAAATAGAACAGAATGGAAGAAGTATTCAAGTACATTATCGGTCTTGGAGCGGCAGTAATGATGCCGGTCATTTTCACAATCTTAGGAGTATGTATTGGTATTAAATTCTCTAAAGCACTGAAAAGCGGCTTATTGGTAGGAGTCGGTTTCGTCGGTTTATCGGTTGTCACAGCGTTGCTTACCAGCAGCCTGGGTCCTGCACTAAGTAAAATGGTAGAAATCTACGGATTGGAACTGGGTATTTTCGACATGGGATGGCCTTCTGCAGCAGCAGTAGCCTACAATACCTCTGTCGGTGCTTTTATTATCCCGGTTTGTTTAGGTGTCAACTTACTGATGTTACTTACCAAAACAACCCGCACTGTCAACATCGACCTTTGGAACTACTGGCATTTCGCCTTTATCGGAGCGATTGTTTATTTTGCTTCCGACAATATTTTCTGGGGATTCTTTGCCGCAATCATCTGCTACATCATTACACTGGTCATGGCGGATATGACTGCTCCCGCTTTCCAGAAGTTCTATGATAAAATGGATGGTATCTCTATCCCGCAACCTTTCTGCCAGAGCTTCGTGCCGTTTGCTGTTGTCATCAATAAGCTACTTGATATGATTCCCGGATTCGACAAACTGAATATCGACTCCGAAGGTATGAAAAAGAAATTCGGATTGATGGGCGAACCGTTGTTTCTGGGTATCGTCATCGGTTGCGGTATCGGAGTATTGGGATGTGCCGGCTGGCAAGAAGTGGTGGATGGTATTCCGGGCATTTTAGGACTGGGCATCAAGATGGGTGCGGTCATGGAATTGATTCCGCGTATCACCGGTCTCTTCATCGAAGGTTTGAAACCGATCTCTGACGCTACCCGCGAGCTGATCGCTAAAAAATATAAAAACAGCACCGGTCTGAGTATCGGTATGAGTCCCGCACTGGTAATCGGACACCCGACTACGCTGGTAGTATCTCTCCTTTTAATTCCTGTCACCATCTTTTTGGCAGTGATCCTTCCGGGCAACCGCTTCTTACCGCTGGCCTCTCTGGCAGGTATGTTCTACTTGTTCCCGATGATTCTGCCTATTACAAAAGGTAATGTGGTGAAATCATTCATTATCGGTCTGGTGGCTTTGACAGTCGGACTGTATTTCGTCACAGGACTGGCAGACTTCTTCACACTGGCTGCCAAAGATGTATTTGCTGCAACGGGTGACCAGACAGTGAATATTCCCGCCGGTTTCGAAGGCGGAGCACTCGATTTCGCTTCCAGCCTCTTCTGCTGGAGTATCTTCCACCTGACTTACAGTCTGAAGATTATCGGTCCGGTCCTCCTTGTCGTGTTGGCACTCGGCATGGCTGTTTACAACCGTATCCGCATGACCCGGAATGACGCCAAAAATGCATCAACCCATAAAGAATAATATAAATCCTAATAAAAAAAAGATGATGAAAAAATTAGCAATTGCAATGATGTTGGGTATCGCAGCGATGTCTGCTTCTGCCCAGGTGAATTACAAGATGCAAGTGGCTTGCAGTCCGCAAGACGTGAAAACGTATGATACAAACCGCTTGCGTAGTAGCTTCCTGATGGAGAAAGTAATGGTTCCGAATGAAATCAACCTTACTTATTCGATGTACGACCGTCTGATCTTTGGCGGTGCAGTGCCTGCAACCAAAGAACTGGTTCTCGAAACAATCGATCCGCTGAAAGCTAAGTTTTTCCTCGAACGCCGCGAACTGGGTGTTATCAACATTGGTGGCGAAGGTATTGTAACGGTAGACGGTAAAGAATACACGCTGAAATTCAAAGAAGCCTTATATGTAGGAAGAGGCAAGCAGAAAGTGACTTTCAAGAGCAAAGATTCCGGCAATCCTGCCAAGTTCTACATCAACTCGGCAACTGCTCATAAAGAGTACAAAACTCAATTGATCACTATTGACGGACGCAAAGGCTCCCTGAAAGCTAATTCATTCGCTGCCGGAAAGATGGAAGAAAGTAATGACCGCGTTATCAACCAGCTGATTGTCAACAATGTACTTGAAGAAGGTCCTTGCCAATTGCAGATGGGATTGACGGAATTGAAACCGGGTAGCGTATGGAACACGATGCCGGCACATACTCACTCCCGTCGTGTGGAAGCATACTTCTATTTCAATGTACCGCAAGACAATGCTATCTGCCACTTCATGGGCGAACCTACAGAAGAACGTATCGTATGGATGCAGAACGAGCAGGCTATCATGTCACCGGAATGGTCTATCCATGCTGCTGCCGGAACAAGTAACTATATGTTTATTTGGGGTATGGCCGGTGAAAACCTCGACTATGGAGACATGGACAAGATCAAATATACAGAAATGCGCTAAACATCACGCATTCCTGTCCCATATATAATAATCCGAAAAACTTCATTCTTTTCTCTCGGAAGAGAAAGGGATGAAGTTTTCCGGATTTTAGATATTATTCCCCTAAGAACAAACACCTCGTTACCTAATTATATAAAATGTAACAAAACCTACATATAATGCAACGAATAATACATGATTTTGACCAATTTTTACAAATAAAATTCAGTCGAAATGCCGACCTTTGTCAGCGAAACAAAATCTATTTAAATCCACTATCATGAATGCATTTCAAAAAACAAGCAAAAAGATGACAAACTACAGGTGGACCATCTGTGCCATGCTATTTTTTGCTACTACAGTTAATTATCTCGACCGCCAGGTGCTTTCATTAACCTGGGATGAATTTATCAAACCGGAATTCCACTGGAACGAATCTCACTACGGTACCATTACTTCTGTTTTCTCCATAGTATACGCTATATGTATGCTATTTGCCGGTCGTTTTGTCGATTGGATGGGAACTAAAAAAGGATATCTCTGGTCTATCGGTGTGTGGTCGGCAGGTGCTTGTCTCCATGCTGTTTGCGGTATTATCACAGAAGCACAGGTAGGCCTTCATAGCGCAGCAGAATTGGCAGGTGCCACAGGAGATGTGGTGGTGATCATCGCTACAGTCAGTATGTATTGCTTCCTCGCCGCCCGCTGTATCCTCGCTTTAGGAGAAGCCGGCAACTTCCCTGCTGCAATCAAAGTAACTGCTGAATATTTCCCTAAAAAAGACCGTGCTTACGCCACATCTATCTTTAATGCCGGTGCTTCCATCGGTGCATTGATCGCCCCTCTTACCATCCCTATCTTAGCGAAGATGTTCGGTTGGGAAATGGCGTTTATCGTTATCGGTGGACTCGGTTTCATCTGGATGGGATTCTGGGTATTCATGTACGATGCCCCGTCAAAAAGCAAACATGTCAATCAGGCAGAACTTGACTATATCGAGCAAGACCGGCATGAAGCAGGTAGTGCACCGATAATAGAGGAAAAGGATGAAAAAAGAATGAAGTTCTGGCAATGTTTTAGTTACAAGCAAACATGGGCTTTCATCTTTGGTAAATTCACTACTGATGGTGTATGGTGGTTCTTCCTTTTTTGGACTCCGTCTTATCTGAATACTCAATTCGGTATCAAGACCTCCGATCCGCTGGGTATGGCATTGATCTTTACGCTTTATGCGGTGACCATGCTGTCTATCTACGGCGGTAAACTGCCTACTATCTTTATCAACAGAACTGGTATGAATCCGTATGCAGCCCGTATGAAAGCGATGTTAATCTTCGCCTTCTTCCCATTGGTTGTATTGTTGGCACAGCCGTTAGGTACGATTTCTCCATGGTTCCCGGTTATTCTGATCGGTATCGGTGGCGCTGCTCACCAGTCTTGGTCGGCCAACATCTTCTCTACCGTAGGTGATATGTTCCCCAGAACAGCCATCGCAAGTATCACCGGTATCGGTGGCATGGCAGGCGGCTTCGGCTCCATGATTCTTCAGAAAGTGGCAGGAAACTTATTCGTATATGCTTCCGGAACAACGATGGTTGACGGCAAAGAGGTGGAAATGACGAAAGAGTTGCTGGAACAGGGAGCGCAATTCGTACACCCTGCCATGACATTCATGGGCTTTGAAGGTAAACCTGCCGGATATTTCATCATTTTCTGCGTGTGTGCAGTAGCTTATTTGTTGGGTTGGTTCATCATGAAAGCACTAGTTCCGAAATACAAACCTATCGTATTGGATTAATTCCACATCTATAAATACTATCAACAAAAACGCAAGAGTAACCCGTCACCGGATTACTCTTGTGTCTTTGTTGACCCATTATTCAAGGAATATTCAGTAAATGTTCCCCCCAAATACCATGGCATATGAAGATGATAGAGTATAATCACTTCATATGCCATTATTATTGTCATTTTTCTGTATATTCTCATATACTCTTATCTGACAATACATGAAGTTCCGGAAGAAGTCTTCTGACCTCTTCTGATTCTTTCAGTAAACTCATATCATGCAGCTTTCCCCGTTCTGTTCCAGATCTTGTCAATCATCAGTATGGCATTTGCTGTATGTATTCCGAAGAAAATCCACAGGATTTCCGTCTTTTTGTTCCTTGCCTTTATCCTTGCGAGCGAGTAATGTTGCTTTTGAGTGCCGAAGCTTCCTTCAAGCCGTGTGGCCCTTTCTTTTGAGAGTTCGCTTCTAAGCACCTTCCTCAAAGGCTCATCTTTGCCCTCCCTTCCCTTGCGCACAAAGGATGTGGATATCCCATATTTAGTACAGAACTTTCTGTTGGCATTATTGGCATATATGGAATCGGCAGCCACACATCTTACCCTTACATTCATCAGCTTCTGCTGCATACGGATACAGTCCTTCAAGCGTATCCCCTCATTGAAAGCCTTGAACGAGAGGTGTTCGATGAACGATATGCCGTCTATCTGTATATTATTGACCTTTGCACCGAACTCGACGGACTTGGTTTCCTTGCCTCTGACGATGGGACGTACATAATGACGGTCGATGCTGATGATGCGGTCACTGACTTTTCGCCCTTCAAACATTTCCTTTTCCTGTACAAGCACCTTTCTGATGATGGAAAGACGCTTATGGTAATCCTGCGTATATCGGAGTAAAGCACCGTACTCGCTATGGAGCCCATCCCTTTGACTGAGGAGCTTTTCAAGAAGCTTGATCATACGGCGCTTAAGCATTCTTGTCCTTGAAGCTCTCCTCTTTCTTTTCTTGCAGTAGGACAGATAGGATTCCGCCACATTCCTGTATTTGTTGCGCGGACGCCTTATGCCCAGATCCCTGCAATGCCGGCATATATGCCTGTAGAGCCATTCGATGCTTTCCCAAAGGAGTTTCATGTCCGTAGGAAAACGCATGTGGCTCTCATAGCATGTGGCATCGGTCATGCAGACGTGAAGGTTATCAAGATAAGGTTTCCAGTGTGAAGCCAGGATCTCCTGGAAGGAATCAATGTCAAGGCGGGATGCTATCTCATTACGGATGGCACTGACTATCTTGAAGTTGGTTATGGGAAGGGACGGGGGGATCATGATTCCACAGAACATCTGGTAGTGTATGTTCCCGTTCAGATGTTCCACCAGTTTCCTGTCGGAGAATCCGGTGTATGCCTTCAGGACCATAAGGGCGATCTTTGCGGAAGGACTGAATATGTTCCTGCGGCCCAAACGTTGTTCAGACAGGCCTGCGGCTTTTGCCATACGATCAAATGGAAAGACCGAATGAAGCCTGCCAAGCTCACTCTCATGAAAACTCTTGCGGCATTTTTCCAGAATATCAAATTCTGTAAAGCCCAAAGTTGGGTGGATTTCTGAAATTTTTTGTATCTTAGCCATATCTTAGTTGGGGAATTTCCCCCGTTTGGGCCGTCAAACCTTGTTTTCGGGGGAATACCTAAAGATACTAAAAAGCCAACTAATTCGCAATAATTTGTGTATGAATTAGTTGGCTCATTTTATAATATTTAATGAATGTCCCTAATTAAGTAGGATAAATTATACAAGTTTGGAAAAGGGGGAGAGCAAACAGTTCTCGAAGGTGTGTCGTAATGAACGATACGCCTTCTTTTTTTCATCACCTATAAAGAATCAGTAAACCTTCTTCAAGCTGCGCTCTTTTGAAGATTTGTTTGATAAATGTGTTCCCCCCATCTGAAAAGAGCGGGTACAAGTTTATAAAACAGTTTAATCATCCAGTCTATACCTTCTTTTCTCATTTTTGCACACATCTTTTTTATATTGAAGGCAATGGCCAAGAATGCGAAGTCCATAAAGACCTTCTCCTTTCCAAAATGGCGGAAACGTTTGTAGTTCATATTATATTTTATTTGCCCGAACACAGCTTCCGGTTCTATACATCTTTGCCCTCTGTGTTTCAGTCCTTCTTCGGAACATAGTAATTCTTTGGCTTTCTGCCTGTATTTCCTGAGTCTGTGATTCAGTTCTATTGTCCTGTTTCCCTTTGCCTTAAAACATAGACATCTCAACGGACACCCTTCACATCTGACGGCTCTGTACCTGGCATTTTCGCTTACATATCCGGATGCAGTTTTCACATGCCCGGTTCCTGTCCTCCGCATCTTTTGTCCCATGGGGCAGATGCAATAGTCATGTTCTTCATTGTAATAGAAGTTTTCGGCCTTGAACGGATTCGGTTTGAATCCGGGTCGCTGTTCCATGTGGAAGTAGTTGTATTTGACGTAGGCTTCCATATCGTTTTCAGACATGAAACGGTAATTTTCCTCAGAACCATATCCGGAGTCGGCAACCACCATATGGGCCAATCTGTCGTATCTGCCTGAAAAGGATTGCAGGAAAGGTATCATGGTCAGTGTATCCGTAGGATTGGAGAAAAGAGCGAAGTCGGTAATGAATTGGTTCTCGGTACCGATCTGAAGGTTGTAGCCGGGTTTTGTCTGCCCGTTACGCATGGCGTCCTCCTTCATCCTCATAAAAGTGGCATCCTTGTCTGTCTTGGAATAGGAGTTGCGAGCTTGCAGATTTTCCAGATGACCGTCGTATTCCTGCAGTTTATCTCTGTGTTCTTCCAGCTCCTTGAGCTGTTTGCGTTTCTTTTTCAGTGCAGTCTTTTCCTCTTTCGTGCAAGGATCGGGAGCCTGTGCAAGTGCATTACGTAATTCTCCCGCCATTTCGGTCAGCATAGTCGGAGTAAACTCTATCCCCTCATTGGTCTCTGATGATTTCTCCTGAGCGATGAACTCGTCTATCTGACCTAATAGTACATGTATTTTCTTCATCAGGCGTTCACGGTTCCGTTCGACCGTTTTTCTCCAGACGAAAGTGTACTTGTTTGCCTTGGATTCGATTTTTGTACCGTCAATGTATTCCACATTCAGGCTGATGAAACCTTTGGAAGAAAGCAGAAGTACGGTTTGGGTAAACACCTCGTTGATTTCCTTCTTCACCCGGTTGCGGAATCGGTTGATGGTAATGAAATCCGGTTTCTCGTATCCGGCCAGCCATATATAATGGATATCACGATGGAGTAGCTTTTCTATTTTCCGGCAGGAGTAGATGTTGTTCATGTAGGCATACAGAATAACCTTGAGCATCATTCGGGGATGGTAAGCACTACGGCCGCATTCCTTGTATAACTTTCTGAAACCTTCAAGATTCAGGCTTTCAACCAGAACGTCAACCATGCGAACCGGATCGTTTTCTGCAATATCCTCATCGATTCTCCCAGGAAAAAGCACTGTTTGGTTGGGAATGTAAGGACGAAAATGTATCTTTGTCATAGTGTAAATTTTATGCTTAAAGATACAAAATCTTTAGGTAATAACAAAGCCCCTGCTTGTGAAAGTCGGGGCTTTGGGCAAAAAAAGAAGGTGCGCATTTTGACACACCTTCTTAAAAAATGAACAAATGAGGATTTCTAAATATCTCTTTTCAAAAAACATGGATTATATGGACAAACAAATGCAGGTTTATGTTTATGCTTTGCGGCATTAGATGTAGCCACTCATTCTTCGTAAATCATTCAGGAATTCTATCTGTCCGTTCTCGTTGCACGTACGAGACTGATGAAAATAACGTCCCACTCTTGTTCCGGTGGAATCAGATCGAAATCAATTCTTTCATCCAGTATCCGTTCTTTGTCGCTCCATTCGATATATGCTTCTTACTCCAGCAGTAATAGATTAGTTCCTTACTTGTTGATGTGTCCGAAGCTTTCACCTCCAAAATCTTCGTTCTGTGTAGAAAAAACATTTCATTTTCTTAAACATTACTTGAACGCCGTTCGTTATTGTTATAGATAGACTCATAAAAGATAAAGCAATATGGTATATGATGTGACTATGTTAGAAGCTTTCTACACTGCTTACAAAGGAAAAGTAGAACACGTACGGGCTATATTGAAACGCCCCTTGACGTTGGCCGAGAAAATCTTGTATGCTCATCTGTATGATGTAGCCGATTTGAAAGATTACAAAAGGGGGGTGGATTATGTGAATTTTCGTCCCAACCGTGTAGCTATGCAGGATGCGACTGCACAGATGGCATTGCTCCAATTTATGAATGCAGGTAAGGATCAGGTGGCTGTGCCCTCAACAGTACATTGCGATCACTTGATACAGGCGTACAAAGGTGCAAAGGAAGATATTGCTACGGCAAGATTGACCAATGAAGAAGTATATGGTTTCCTTCGCGATGTGTCTTCCCGTTACGGCATTGGTTTTTGGAAACCGGGAGCGGGTATTATCCATCAGGTAGTACTTGAAAACTATGCTTTCCCAGGTGGTATGATAGTGGGAACAGATTCTCATACTCCTAATGCAGGTGGACTGGGTATGGTGGCCATTGGCGTCGGTGGTGCGGATGCAGTGGATGTAATGACAGGAATGGAGTGGGAACTGAAAATGCCGAAGATTATTGGTGTTCGTCTGACCGGAAAACTAAGTGGATGGACCTCTCCGAAAGATGTGATCTTGAAGCTGGCTGGCATCCTTACCGTAAAAGGGGGAACGAATGCTATTATCGAATATTTTGGTCCCGGAACCGAATCTCTTTCTGCTACCGGGAAAGCTACCATTTGCAATATGGGTGCCGAAGTCGGAGCTACTACCTCTTTGTTTCCGTTTGACAGGCGTATGGCTACCTATTTGAGAGCTACAGGAAGAGATTGTGTGGTTGATTGGGCTGAAGCTGTCGATGCCGATCTTCGTGCGGATGATGTAGTGACTGATGAACCGTCCAAATATTACGATCGTGTGATTGAAATAGATTTGTCAGAACTCGAACCTTATATAAACGGACCGTTTACACCGGATGCTGCTACTCCTATTTCTGAATTTGCAGAAAAAGTCTTATTGAACGGCTACCCCCGTAAAATGGAGGTGGGCTTGATCGGTTCATGTACCAATTCTTCGTATCAGGATTTGAGTCGTGCAGCTTCTTTGGCAAAACAGGTCACAGAAAAGAATTTGAGTGTCGCTGCTCCGCTGATTATCAATCCGGGTTCGGAGCAAATCCGTGCTACTGCCGAAAGAGACGGTATGATTGAAGCCTTTGAACGATTGGGGGCTACGATGATGGCAAATGCCTGTGGACCTTGTATCGGGCAGTGGAAACGTCAGACGGACGATCCGACACGGAAAAACTCAATTGTCACCTCTTTTAATCGTAACTTTGCAAAACGTGCTGACGGTAATCCGAATACTTATGCGTTTGTAGCTTCTCCGGAACTGACGATGGCATTAACGATTGCCGGTGACCTCTGTTTCAATCCATTGAAAGACAGGTTGGTGAACCATGATGGAGAAAAGGTGAAACTTTCTGAACCTGTAGGGGATGAACTTCCTTTAAAAGGATTTACATCCGGAAACGAGGGATATATTGCCCCACACGGAGCAAAAACGGAAATCAAGGTGAAGGCCGATTCTCAACGTCTCCAGCTCCTGAAGCCTTTCACGGCATGGGACGGATTGGATTTACTGAATATGCCTTTGCTGATTAAGGCACAAGGAAAATGTACTACCGACCATATTTCTATGGCAGGTCCGTGGCTTCGTTTCCGCGGACACTTGGAGAATATCTCTGACAATATGCTGATGGGGGCTGTCAATGCTTTTAATGGTGAAACGAACAACGTTTGGAATCGTTTAACAAATGCTTACGAGACAGTTTCCGGTACGGCTAAGATGTATAAGTCCGAAGGTATTCCGTCTATTGTTGTTGCCGAAGAGAATTATGGGGAAGGTTCCAGCCGTGAACATGCAGCTATGGAGCCGCGCTTTCTCAATGTACGTGTCATTTTGGCTAAGAGTTTTGCCCGTATCCATGAAACGAATCTGAAAAAACAGGGAATGCTTGCTCTTACTTTTGTAGACAAGGCAGACTATGATAAGATTCAGGAACACGATCTTTTGTCGGTATTGGGTTTGGTCCATTTCGCACCAGGTCGCAAGTTGACGATTGTTCTTCATCATGAAGACGGAACGGAAGAAAGTTTTGAAGTACAACATACATATAACGAACTGCAGATAGCTTGGTTCCGTGCCGGTTCTGCTTTAAATACAAGATAAAAATGAGTAAGATAACTATGCAAGTAGATGGTACGCTACTGGTACCCAATGTGCCTACCGTACCTTATATTACCGGTGATGGAGTAGGAGCGGAAGTGACTCCAGCCATGCAAGCTGTAGTGGACGCAGCTATCCGGAAAGCTTATGCCGGCAAGCGTCGTATTGAATGGAAAGAAGTGCTGGCAGGAGAGCGTGCCTTTCATAAGACTGGTTCCTGGTTGCCGGATGAAACAATGGAAACCTTTCAGGAATACCTGATAGGTATTAAAGGTCCGTTGACAACTCCTGTCGGAGGTGGAATCCGGTCGTTGAATGTAGCGCTGCGTCAGACACTTGATTTATATGTTTGTCTTCGTCCGGTTCGTTGGTATCAGGGAGTGCAGTCGCCTGTCAAATCACCTGAAAAGGTGAATATGTGCGTATTCCGTGAAAATACGGAAGATATTTATGCGGGAATAGAGTGGGAAGCCGGTACACTGGAAGCTGAGAAGTTCTATAAATTTCTGAAAGACGAAATGGGGGTAACAAAAGTCCGTTTTCCGGAAACCTCTTCGTTTGGTGTGAAACCCGTATCACGTGAAGGCACGGAGCGTCTTGTGCGTGCTGCCTGCCAATATGCGCTTGACCATCATTTGCCTTCCGTAACATTGGTACATAAAGGAAATATCATGAAGTTCACTGAAGGTGGTTTTAAAAAATGGGGGTATGAGCTGGTACAGCGTGAATTTGGCAATGCTTTGGCAGATGGCAGACTGGTGATAAAAGATTGCATTGCCGATGCTTTCTTACAAAATACACTCCTGATTCCCGAAGAGTATTCAGTGATAGCTACCTTAAACCTGAATGGAGACTATGTTTCCGACCAACTGGCAGCCATGGTAGGCGGTATCGGCATCGCTCCGGGAGCAAACATTAACTATCGGACAGGATATGCTATTTTTGAAGCGACTCACGGAACAGCTCCCAACATTGCAGGAAAAGATGTGGTGAATCCTTGTTCTATTATACTTTCGGCAGTAATGATGCTCGAATATATTGATTGGAAAGAAGCGGCTGTTCTGATAGAAACTGCTTTGGAACAAAGTTTCCTCGATGCTCGTGCCACACAGGATTTAGCTCGTTTTATGCCGAATGGAACCTCTCTCTCAACTTCCGCTTTCACTCGTGAGATTGTGGAAAGAATAGAAAAATAAAAGCTACGAATAAAAAACGAAGAATGATGAAAAAAGAATACTTGATTTACAAGCTTTCCGAGTATATGAAGGAAGCTACCCGGATTGATAATGAGTTGTTCCCGAAGTTTGATGTGAAGCGCGGATTGCGTAATGAAGACGGCACAGGAGTGTTGGTTGGCTTGACTAGAATTGGTAATGTAGTAGGTTATGAACGTATTTCGGGTGGTGGATTAAAGCCCATACCTGGAAAATTATTTTACCGTGGTTATGACGTGGAAGATATTTCACACGCCATCATCAAGGAGAAACGCTTCGGCTTCGAAGAAGTAGCTTATCTGTTGCTCTCCGGCCGTCTGCCGGATAAGGAAGAACTGCTCTCTTTCCGTGAACTGATTAACGACAACATGCCGTTGGAACAGAAAACGAAAATGAATATTATCGAATTGGAAGGAAACAACATTATGAATATCCTTTCGCGCAGCGTACTCGAAATGTATCGCTTTGATGTGAATGCGGATGATACTTCCCGCGATAATCTGATGCGTCAGAGTATTGAACTGATTTCGAAATTCCCCACCATCATTGCTTATGCTTACAATATGTTGCGTCATGCAACTTTCGGGCGTTCCTTGCATATCCGTCATCCTCAGGAGAAACTTTCTATTGCCGAGAACTTCCTGTACATGCTGAAAAGAGACTATACCGAATTGGATGCACGCACCCTTGATTTGTTACTGATTCTCCAGGCAGAGCATGGTGGTGGTAATAATTCCACTTTCACTGTTCGAGTTACCTCTTCTACTGGAACGGATACTTATTCGGCTATTGCCGCAGGTATCGGTTCGTTGAAAGGACCGCTTCACGGAGGTGCAAATATTCAGGTTGCTGATATGTTTCATCATTTGAAAGAAAATATCAAAGACTGGACAAGTGTGGATGAGATAGACACTTACTTCACCCGAATGTTGAATAAAGAAGTGTATAATAAGACCGGATTGATCTATGGCATCGGACATGCCGTTTATACGATTTCCGACCCTCGTGCTCTTCTGTTGAAAGAATTGGCTCGTGATTTGGCCTATGAAAAAGGAAGAGAGAGCGAATTTGCTTTTCTCGAACTGTTGGAAGAGCGTGCTATCGAAACTTTCAGGCGTGTTAAAAACAACGGGAAAACAGTATCCAGCAATATCGACTTTTATTCGGGCTTCGTGTATGAAATGATCGGTTTGCCGCAGGAGATTTTCACTCCTCTGTTTGCTATGGCACGTATTGTAGGTTGGTGTGCTCACCGTAATGAAGAATTGACCTTCGAAGGTAAGCGAATTATCCGCCCGGCTTATAAGAATGTACTTGATAAGTTGGCTTATATTCCAATCAAGAAACGTTGATAAGAATCAATCTTTTTATTGCTATCTAACCGTTATGTTGGCAGACCTCGCTTTTGATGGGCGTTCTTCGAGTCTGTTGCCCATACTTATCGCGAAAATTTATCTGTACGCGATGGTATGGAAGGAGAAAGAAACCTACAAGGGCTTCTTAAAGCCTATCTTGTGCTTGCTTCCTACTACTTGGTGGAACCAGAGCTGGAGATGAACTATGGTTTTTGTGATTTCTTTCTTCTGCCCGACAAACAGCGTTATCCCGACATAAAACATATCTATATCATCGGACTGAAATATGCAGCCCGCACAGCTACCGATGCCGAACTTAGTGCGCAAGCCCGAAGAAAGACGTCACCAACTTCTTCAATATAGTGAAGATAAAATAGCCTGCCAATTAGTAAACGGCACCACTCTTCACCGATTGCTTATTCAATCTCGGGGTGAGATATGGTGAAATTCGAGGAAATATAAAACTATTTATTCTTGATTAGAGATAAATCTTTAATTATTTGATTTATTTCTATTCTTAATTATTGCGTTTCATAAAAAGATATTTTATCTTTGCTGACATGTAAAAGAATAAGCTACTATGAATACACATAAATATGAAAACAATGTTAAATACTTGCATATGTGGAATGTTTGTATAACACACACACACACACACACACACACACACACACACACACACACACATTCTTTACTAGTTCTATAATCTCAACATATTTACGAAACGTCAGTCATGTTACCACGAATCTTTTAAGATCTGCGGTGGCTACTCATGTTTATATATTATCTCAAATATTAATCATTAAAACAGAAAAATCATGAGTATCTTGATTAAACCTGTCCAGCGGAAGAATCCACAGAAGCAGGACGAAGCTCCGAAGTGGTATCCGGTACAGTCCACCGTAAAATTGGTGGACGAAAACGAAGTAGCGGAACTATTGTCCGATGAAACAACATTGAATCCGATGGAAGCGGCGATGGCCATTCGTCAATTGGGTAAAATCATCCGCCGCCTTTTGCTCGACAGCAAAAGCGTGCGCTTGGGAAACTGGGCGACCCTTTCCGTGACGCTTTCCAGCGAAGGGAGTGACACGAAAGACGCTTTGACTGTACGGAACATTAAGTCCATTAACACCAATTTCCAACCGAGTGCAGATCTTCATGCAGACTTGCAAAAGGCGGATTTTGTCTGGTTGGATAAAATCATGAAAGGTCAGGATAGTTCAGACGGAGGTAACACCGGTAGTGAACCGGAGGAACCGGATGGCGGCGGCGACGGTGGAGGTGAAGCTCCTGATCCGGTAACTTAATTGAGAAGCCGCGCAACCCGGTATGGTGAAGTTGTGCAACCCGATGTATGATAGTTGCGTAACTTGCTTCCAAAGGTTGCGCAACTAGTCGGATAGGGTTGCGCGACTTTCCGAATGGAGTTGCTCAACTCTGATAAACAAGTCGCGTGACTTCGGGAAATAGGTTGCGCGACTTTAGTAAACAGTTTCCGTAGTATGTAGTTTCTATACAAATAAAAGAAAGGTATGAAAAGTAAGATTACAAAAATGATTGCGTCCTTCGCTGTTCTTTTGTTGGCGGCAGGATGCAGAAATAGTAGTGAAAACACTAAATTACTGGAAGATATAGAACTCATTCCGGTACGTATGAGTGAGGTGAAAGGTGATTTAAGAACAACTTATGTGACCTTGGATGGCAAGCAAGCATTTGATAAGCGATTCTTTGATGCAGACTTTTTTTCGGACGGATTGGCTAAGGTTACAACACTGGTTGATGAACAATATTTGCAGACCAGTTTCATTAATACCAAGGGAGAAACCGTATTTGATGCTCCTTATAAGAACGTTACCGGTTTTTGGAATGGACGGGCCTGGGCAAAAAAAGAAGACTCTGTCGTAGCATTGAATACCAAAGGTGAAGAGGTTTTCGTGCTCGACGGAACTCCGAAGACCATGTTTAATGCGGATGGGAAAGCGATGGTTAAGACTAAAGACGGAAACTACGGCATTGTAGATAAGAGCGGTGCGGTCAGTCTTCTGGCGGATACGCTTACTGTAGTTACAAGTTTTCCTATTATTTATGCCAATCGCTTGGTGGTTAGGAATAAACACGGCAAAGAGGGGATAATTGACCTTAGAGGAAATGTAATTGTGGATTTTGGCGTTTATACTAATATTTCCCCTTATGATATCAACGGTTGTGCATTAGTGTCAGTGGATGGGGAATCTATATGGGTAGACAAGGACGGAAAGAAACTTGCGGATGAAGAGTTCGGTATTTCTCAATTAGGAAGATTCCATGGGCACTGTGATGGGGACCTGTATGTGTATGTGGGTAGTGGACAGGTAGATTATTATCCTTGTACGTTCTACCACAGTTGGCGTGACAAAAATGGTAAAGAAGTGGGAGAGCTTGCCGACTTGGGAAGAGTAGCCAAAGAAGCCGCTTACGTAGGAGGGATCTTTCAGGGATTCTATGGAAGCGAGTATGCTTATTGGGGAAACTTCCGCATAGATCGTAAAGGGAATGTTACAGAAATGCCTTTTAAGAAAGCTGTTTCTCCATTAATTGGAGGTAAAGTTTTGTTTGCCAAATTCCTCGATGATGAGAAAAATGAAAAAAACGGTTTATTCAGCAAAGATGGAGAACTATTGAACGATGTCGTTTCCTTGCGTATTGATATAAGGGATTTGGGAGGTGACCGTAAAGGCGTAGGTTGCGGAGCTCCTTACGTAGATACAGAATTGGTTACGCGGGGGTATTAATTGAAATATAATGGATGAAACACCTAATCATGAAAATAAAATATAGATATTTTGTAAGTATTGCTATCATAATACTTGCTTCCTGTAGCGATCCGGAAGATCCAAATGATATTTATGTATGTGGAAATTCTTCTAATACTACTGCCTTTTACTGGGTAAATGGCGCGCAGACACCGTTGAGTCCGGAATATCCTGTGGTTCAAGTGTCATGCATTCAAGTAGTGGACAATGATATTTATTGTGGCGGTTACATCCGTGAACAAAACGGCGGTAACGCTACTGCTGCATGCTGGAAAAATGGTAAAATCATTCTCCTTACCGATGGCTCCTGTACTGCTTATGTTCATGATTTTTGTGTGAAAGGCGGGATTATTTACTGCGTTGGTAATGAATACGACGGTCCCAAAAAGAAAGTTCCTCGTTTTAAGTACAGCATAGATTATGATGTTGTGCGTTATAGCCGTGCTAAACTTTGGCGTATTCGAGACGGAGAGAAAACTCCTTTTGATGAACTAACTTTAACTCCCGGTGAGAGACATGGTTCGGTGGAAAGTGTTTACATGGATCCCGAAGGTGTGCTCCATCTGGCAGGATATGACGAAGGTGTGAACGGACGGGTGATTGGAACATTAGGTTGGAATTATGAATCGCGGTATTGGCAGTGGAAGGACGGAGCGCTTGTCAGCGTAGAACACCCATTCCGATATTGCAGTCAGGCAACAACAGTATTTGGCTCAGGAACTGACATTTTTATTGGTGGGTGGGTGGACAAAGACCTACAGAGTACCGGTGGATTTGAAGCACTTTATAAGAAAGATGGTTGGGAGAAAATTCTTCCAGATGCTTTTGAAGTCACCATTGAAGATGGTTGGACAAATGGTTCCGAGTGGTATATGTGCGGGTACGATAATGGTTACAATGATGTCCCTCACGCATACTACTACAAAAACGGTCAGCCTGTCGAGCTTTATGAATTTGAATCTGCAGTTCCTTCGGCAATTCATTCCATAGCCGTTGTTGGCAAAGATGTCTATATGTCCGGACATTATGCCAATAGTGCGGGTTATTGGAAAAACGGAAAGTTCATTGGTTTGGAAGGCGTTAATGGAGATGCCACCGGTATAGTTGTGATTCCTTCAAAAACAAATAGAGTAAACGAAACTCACTAATTAAATACTTGCTATTATGAATAATATAAATTTAAAAATATTTTTCATGGTAAATGTCTTTCTGCTGGTACTTGTTGTGGGTGGTTTCACCAGTTGCATGCCAAAAGACGAAATTGTTGAAGTTGTTAATAATTATCAATTGCGTAAAAAGCCTGGCGACGAATATTTTGCTATCTATATGTCCTTTAAACAAGACGGAAAAGAGATAGCGGAGCCTGAAGTCCGAAGCGAAGCTATCTTTGACGGCACCTTCGAGCCTCTTAATATACAGGAAGTGAAAAACAGCGATATGATGTTTATACTTCCCGCTTCGGGTAAGAAATACCTTATGGATGGTTTTTCCGGTACTCTTATGCTCGAAGGTAACCCTTTCCTTCGTTATGAAAAAGATAATGCCGGTGGACTCTATTTCGTAACTTCGGCAGGACTTTATTTTATGGCAAATGTTCAGGGATTACCATCCAAAGTAGACCAATATTACCGCACTGGAACTCGGAAAGATACTTTTATCTATCGACTTGGCAACAAATGGGGAGTATATCAAGTCCTTGTCAAAAGTGGAATAAGTGTTTTTCAATCACCAGCATTACGCTATATAGAAATACTTCCTGCGGTGTTTGATAAAATCCGATTGATTTCAGGTGATGGTGCCCATCATTTTGTTGCTCAAAGGGATGGCAAGTGGCAAATTTATGATGGCTGGGGACGTCGGCGGTATCTGTGCGTTGGCGTATTTGACAATACATATCGTCTGAATACCTATTCTCCTAACGCTGCTGGAGAAAGAAATGTGACTAATGGATATATCAAGAATATTTTGAGTATTCCTATTGATAGCCAAGAGAAATATATCCCCTATCTTCGTACCAAATGCACTTATTCTGGTGATAACAATGTTGGTATTATTAGACTTACAACTCATAATGACAAATACCAAAGCTTTTTCACTGCGGGGGATGATCATTCCATTTACTCTCTTCCTTGGGAGGACGAGGATGTAAATGCTGAATATCACTATTGAAGTAACTGAAAATCATATTAGTACATACAACTTATGGAAAATATTTATTGGAAAAGACAGTCGGCACGCTGATAGGTGCAATTAGGGGGGCAATAGAGATTTAGTGGGGATACCCATAAAGTCTGGCAATGCAGCAAATGAAGAAATTCTTGTCGATTACGTCCCTTAGGTTGGATCGGAAAAGTTTACTCCGGGCGTTGGACGATTCAGTCATGGCGTTTGAAGCCCTGCTGTTATAAAAGTTCAGGGTGTCCTCATCGTATTCAAACGGATCTTCTCCGATACCCTTGTTTTTACCTGATTAAAGCATCGCTTTAGCCGGTCTAAAGCGATGCTTTTCATTCCCTAAAGCTATGCTTTAGAGAGTTAATCAGAGATACATTCATTCCGAAAGTTTGATGTACCAACGAGTATTATTACCGATCCTCTCCCTATCGATTTCGTCAATTCCTCTTTCAACCTATCACCATCGTCCTGAAACTCTTTATTCATCGTATTTACAGAGCGGTGATAGGTTGTTGTTAACCTATCACCGCATCTGTCACCTATCACCGCCTATTTTTTGAAAGCCCTTTTTGTTTCAAGAAGTTTCAATTGCTTGAAACACTTTGTTTCAAAGCGCTGAACACTTTGTTTCAAGGCGCTGAACACTTTGTTTCAAAGCGTTGAACACTTTGTTCCAAGGCACAAAAACACTTTGTTTCAAGGCACAAAATTTTTTAAATTGACTGTTTACAGTGTCCGACTTATGTGTTTATCACAAAGACGAATAATAAAATTCCTATATACTTTTTATCCCCCTATTCATTCCGATAGTTTCTGAATGTAATTTGGGGGATATTTTTTATATGGTGCAAAAGAGTGTTTCTCCATACCATTGAAATTAAAAACTTTCTACACACCATCGAGTTTTATTTAAGAAGTTTTGTGCCAATATTGTCCTAAATAAATTTTGAGCATGAGCTAACTGACTATACTGTTAAGTATAGCCTCGAGAGTTCAAAATCAATCCCCCCTAATCGTTTTCGATGGTTTCGGGAGGTGGTGTAAATGGTTGATCAAGCCATTTTTGGAGGTCGATTTTGGTAAATGTGTTCAGCCGGAGCGTGACCACAAGGTTAGCCAATGCCCATTTGTATCTTGCGATGTGCTTTAGCCATGTCAGAATCAGCATTGTAGTCATAGCAGTCCATATTTGGGTCTCTACGGCATTGCGGGATGTGCCGATAAAGCTCTTGATGCGTAGCAGTTGCTTGAGGTTGCGAAAGAAGATTTCTATGTTCCACCGAGCCTTGTACAGAGCCGCTATGCTTGATGCTGCCAATGTGAAGTTGTTTGTGAGTAACTCAATTTCAAAACCGTGTTCATCGTTCCATACTGCGATGCGACGTAAACGTTTGGGATATTTGGATTTGGCCGCCGAGAGTTCGAACTCGATTATTTCGTCAATAAGTACATTCTGAGCGTGTTTTTCAGGCAAAGGCAACTCCTCTATGGCTTTGTACCGGATATTGTCTTTATGACGCACTACAAAGAACACGTTGCTGCTGTCCCAATTATTCAGCAATGAGTAGTCACAGTAGCCTCGGTCGGCTACTACAATACTATACGGATGTAACTCAATATCAAAAGCAGCTTTGTTGTCGGTGGTTTTGCCATCGGTGATATTCACGAACTCCGGCAAAAGACTGTCATAGTCCAATAGCGTGTGCATCTTGACCGCCCCCTTGGTGGTAGTGTAATGTGCCCAGTCATATATTGACAGAGTCAATGACACCAATGTGGAGTCGAGCAGTTTTATCGGCATCTTGAAACGGAACTTTCTTCGTTGCCATAGGGCTTGCTGTCCGAAATACTGAAACAACGAGTAGAATATGCCGCGAAAAACCGAACTGTCTCGGTTGGCGTTCTGATATGCTACCGTTGACTTGGATGGTGCACGGTTGATTCCCAAATGATTGAGGTTGCCGGTGGCTGATTTCAGCCCGTTTGAGATATCTCTGACTGAATCACATCCTGAGAATTGGCTGAAAATCATGCTAACAAACTGACTCCATGTATTGTAGCCCTTACAATGCTTGTCTGACCCCGAAGATTTTATGATTTTCCTGATATTTTCTTTCGGGAGATGTGATATTACCTGTGCGAAAAGTGTTATATTTGCCATAGGAAGTAGATGAGTTGGTGGCTCGCTACTAAGGTAGTCATTTTACCTTAGTTCTACTTCCTTTTTATTTGTTCCCCCAATTTATTTAGGACAATATTGGTTTTGTGCTGCAGATTTCCTCATTTTTGTTACTTTTGCACATTGCAAAAGAATATCTGTATGACTACCACTTCTTTTAATCTGTTTTTGAGCGCGATGAGCCTGATTGCTTTATTGGTTTTTATCGCCCTTTACTTTGTGAAAGCCGGCTACGGCATTTTCCGTACCGAATCGTGGGGTGTAGCTATCTCCAATAAACTAGCTTGGATATTGATGGAAGCTCCGGTTTTTATGGTAATGTGCGTAATGTGGATATATTCCGAGCGTCGGTTTGCGCCGGTGGTCTTCACTTTCTTCCTATTTTTTCAGATTCATTATTTCCAGCGTTCTTTCATCTTCCCTCTGTTATTGAAAGGAAAAAGTAAGATGCCGCTGGCAATCATGTCAATGGGTATTCTTTTTAATCTGCTCAATGGCTATATGCAAGGTGAGTGGATTTTTTATCTTGCTCCCGAAACGATGTATCAATCCGATTGGTTCACTTCGCCGTGGTTTATTATAGGCACGCTGCTTTTTTTCACAGGTATGCTGGTGAACTGGCATTCGGATCATATTATCCGGCACTTGCGCAAACCGGGAGATACCAGGCATTATCTGCCTCAAAAAGGAATGTACCGTTATGTCACTTCTGCCAACTATTTCGGGGAGATAGTAGAATGGGCAGGTTGGGCGATACTCACTTGCTCGCTTTCCGGACTTGTTTTCTTTTGGTGGACAATTGCTAATCTTGTTCCTCGTGCTAACGCGATCTGGTGTCGTTATCGTGAAGAATTCGGAGATGCGGTGGGCGAGCGGAAACGAGTGTTTCCTTTTCTTTATTAAGAACACTTTTTATCATGACTTGAATACGACTTAATTAATATAATTACTATGGAATCTAAACTTTTTAGTCCGGTAACCTTCGGTCCTCTGACATTGCGGAATCGGACAATTCGTTCGGCAGCTTTTGAGAGTATGTGCCCGGGGAATACTCCTACACAGATGTTATTGGATTACCATCGGTCGGTGGCTGCGGGAGGAGTGGGTATGACAACAGTGGCTTATGCCGCCGTGACGCAAAGCGGTCTTTCTTTCGATCGTCAGTTGTGGTTGCGTCCGTCTATTATTCCCCGTTTACATGAATTGACAGAAGCTGTACATAATGAAGGGGCGGCAGTGGGAATACAAATCGGACATTGTGGAAATATGTCCCATAAAAATATTTGTGGTGTTACTCCTATATCCGCATCTTCGGGTTTTAATCTTTATTCTCCTACGTTTGTGCGTGGAATGAAAAGAAAGGAGCTTCCGGAAATGGCACAAGCATATGGAAATGCTGTTAATTTGGCAAGAAAAGCTGGATTTGATGCCGTTGAAGTACATGCAGGACACGGGTATTTGATTAGTCAATTCTTGTCTCCCTATACCAATCACCGGAAAGATGAATATGGTGGTTCGCTTGAAAACCGGATGCGTTTTATGGACTTAGTGATGGAAGAAGTGATGAAAGAGGCGGGCAATGATATGGCCGTTTTTGTGAAAATGAATATGCGTGACGGTTTTAAGGGAGGAATGGAGATAGACGAATCTATACAAGTGGCTAAACGGCTGATGGAACATGGAGTTCATGGATTGGTATTGAGTGGAGGTTTTGTGAGTCGGGCACCGATGTATGTGATGCGGGGTGCTATGCCGATCCGTTCGATGTCTTACTATATGAATTGTTGGTGGCTGAAATATGGAGTCCGTATGTTTGGTAAATGGATGATACCTTCCGTGCCTTTCAAAGAAGCGTATTTCTTGGAAGATGCGCTGAAATTCCGGGCGGCTCTTCCGGATGCACCGCTGATTTATGTCGGTGGTCTTGTTTCTCGGCAGAAAATAGACGAAGTGCTCAATTCCGGCTTTGATGCCGTACAGATGGCGAGAGCTTTACTCAACGAACCGGGGTTTGTGAATCGGATGAAAAAGGAAGAACAGGCGCACTGCAACTGTGGACACAGTAATTATTGTATAGGGCGTATGTATACGATAGAAATGGCTTGTCATCAACATTTGAAAGAACAATTACCTTTGTCTTTACAAAAGGAAATTGATAAATTGGAGAAAAAATGAGTGAAATGAAATGGGCGATTATCACTGGTGCGGACGGAGGAATGGGAACAGAAATAACACGTGCCGTAGCCAAAGCCGGTTATCGAATCATAATGGCATGTTATAACCCGCAAAAAGCGGAATTTGTCCGCGAACGTCTAGGTAGAGAAACTGGAAATACGGATTTGGAAGTAATGGCTATTGATTTATCTTCCATGCAATCTGTCGTTTCTTTTGCTAATCAGATCTTAGAAAGGAATCTTCCAATTGCTTTGTTGATGAATAATGCCGGAACGCTGGAAACAGGATTTCATACTACTTCTGATGGATTTGAACGAACGGTAAGTGTGAACTATATGGGACCTTATCTGCTTACCCGAAAATTAGTTCCGCTGATGGTGCGTGGGGCGCGTATCGTAAACATGGTTTCCTGTACATACGCGATCGGTAAGCTCGATTTCCCAGATTTCTTTCACAAGGGGAGAATGGGGAGTTTTTGGAGAATTCCCGTTTACAGTAATACTAAACTGGCTTTGTTACTATTTACTTTTGAACTCTCTGAGCAACTTCGTGAGAAAGGAATCACCGTCAATGCTGCCGATCCGGGAATTGTTTCTACTAATATGATTACGATGCATAAGTGGTTCGATCCGTTGACGGATATTTTTTTCCGTCCTTTTATCCGTAAGCCTGAGAAGGGTGCTTCTACAGCAGTTGGTTTGCTATTGGATGAAAAGGAGGCAGGCGTTACGGGACAACTGTATGTCAATAACCACCGGAAAAACTTGTCTGATAAATACATGAATCATGTGCAGAAAGAGCAGTTGTGGGAGATGACGGAGCACGCGTTGGCGAGTTGGCTGAAGTAGGATTTATAAGAAAATGTAAGGCAACTAGGGACATTTACTGAATATTCCTGAGTAATAATAAGAATTGATTCTATGATACCTAATTAGGGACATTCATTAAATATTATAAAATGAGCCAACTAATTCATACACAAATTATTGCGAATTAGTTGGCTTTTTAGTATCTTTAGGTATTCCCCCGAAAACAAGGTTTGACGGCCCAAACGGGGGAAATTCCCCAACTAAGATATGGCTAAGATACAAAAAATTTCAGAAATCCACCCAACTTTGGGCTTTACAGAATTTGATATTCTGGAAAAATGCCGCAAGAGTTTTCATGAGAGTGAGCTTGGCAGGCTTCATTCGGTCTTTCCATTTGATCGTATGGCAAAAGCCGCAGGCCTGTCTGAACAACGTTTGGGCCGCAGGAACATATTCAGTCCTTCCGCAAAGATCGCCCTTATGGTCCTGAAGGCATACACCGGATTCTCCGACAGGAAACTGGTGGAACATCTGAACGGGAACATACACTACCAGATGTTCTGTGGCATCATGATCCCCCCGTCCCTTCCCATAACCAACTTCAAGATAGTCAGTGCCATCCGTAATGAGATAGCATCCCGCCTTGACATTGATTCCTTCCAGGAGATCCTGGCTTCACACTGGAAACCTTATCTTGATAACCTTCACGTCTGCATGACCGATGCCACATGCTATGAGAGCCACATGCGTTTTCCTACGGACATGAAACTCCTTTGGGAAAGCATCGAATGGCTCTACAGTCATATATGCCGGCATTGCAGGGATCTGGGCATAAGGCGTCCGCGCAACAAATACAGGAATGTGGCGGAATCCTATCTGTCCTACTGCAAGAAAAGAAAGAGGAGAGCTTCAAGGACAAGAATGCTTAAGCGCCGTATGATCAAGCTTCTTGAAAAGCTCCTCAGTCAAAGGGATGGGCTCCATAGCGAGTACGGTGCTTTACTCCGATATACGCAGGATTACCATAAGCGTCTTTCCATCATCAGAAAGGTGCTTGTACAGGAAAAGGAAATGTTTGAAGGGCGAAAAGTCAGTGACCGCATCATCAGCATCGACCGTCATTATGTACGTCCCATCGTCAGAGGCAAGGAAACCAAGTCCGTCGAGTTCGGTGCAAAGGTCAATAATATACAGATAGACGGCATATCGTTCATCGAACACCTCTCGTTCAAGGCTTTCAATGAGGGGATACGCTTGAAGGACTGTATCCGTATGCAGCAGAAGCTGATGAATGTAAGGGTAAGATGTGTGGCTGCCGATTCCATATATGCCAATAATGCCAACAGAAAGTTCTGTACTAAATATGGGATATCCACATCCTTTGTGCGCAAGGGAAGGGCGGGCAAAGATGAGCCTTTGAGGAAGGTGCTTAGAAGCGAACTCTCAAAAGAAAGGGCCACACGGCTTGAAGGAAGCTTCGGCACTCAAAAGCAACATTACTCGCTCGCAAGGATAAAGGCAAGGAACAAGAAGACGGAAATCCTGTGGATTTTCTTCGGAATACATACAGCAAATGCCATACTGATGATTGACAAGATCAGGAACAGAACGGGGAAAGCTGCATGATATGAGTTTACTGAAAGAATCAGAAGAGGTCAGAAGACTTCTTCCGGAACTTCATGTATTGTCAGATAAGAGTATATGAGAATATACAGAAAAATGACAATAATAATGGCATATGAAGTGATTATACTCTATCATCTTCATATGCCATGGTATTTGGGGGGAACATTTACTGAATATTCCTCTTTATGACAACAATAGTAATATCCAATCGTCTCGATTCCTAGGATGAGCATAGGGGATGAATCTGTTTGGAAGGTGAAGGTAATCGAATGCTATCAGATTCTTTCAATCTCTTCTATGGAAAGTCCGGAAGCCTGCGAGATGATAGTAATGGGGACCCCCAATTCCTTAAAATTACGAGCTATTTCCAGACTCTTTTCCTTCATGCCTTCTTTCTTACCTTCTTTCCGACCTTTCTTTATGCCTATCTCTATGCCTTTCTTTATGCCTTCCTCTTCCGCAAATGAAATCGTAACCAGTTGGTCACGAAACACTTTGATGCTCTCATCGTATTTCATGCGTTCTTCTTTACTCAGGGAAGCGATATCGACAATCTTTTCCAACTTCTCGAAGACTGATTTCCGTGCCTTGAAAGGCATTCTTTTCAATGTTTCCATGTTCTTCAATACATAAATCCAACGTTCAAAATCCGTATCACATTCCGACTCCTCCTTGTTGAAAGACGGGAGTTCGATAAAGATAAAGCGCAACTTGTCTGAGAATGTCTCATGCGTGTCCCGGTCGGTCAATACCACATCCGTACGCAGTTTGTGGGAACCGTTTGGCAGACTGAAGTTCAAGAAAAACACGCCGTACACCGCTTTCAAGTCAAACTTCCAGAAAATCCCCCGCTCTCCCTGACGGGCAATGGTGTGGGACAGGTAAAAAAGGGCACGCTCCTTGAAGTTCGTCTGCTGCTTGTTCTGCATCTCGACAACCAGTTGTTCACCGTTTTCCGTCGTACAATAAATGTCATAGATAACCCCTCTGTCTCCCATGTATTCCGGAAGTAATTCCTTGTCCAGAAAGGTTATGTCGGTGATACACTTCTCGTTCACAAGCAATCCGTTTAAGAAATCGATCAACAAGTCTTTCGTAATCTCCTGCCCGAATATCTTTTTAAATCCTACATCCGTAAACGGATTGATAAAGTTTCCCATTCTGTTTTTTTTAGTTTATCCGAGACAATGTGTATCCGATTGGAACAAAGATAGTCTATTTTTCGAAACATGCGGTCCTGTTTCTCTTTTTTAACTAAAACAGTTCTTTAATTCAGGGATATATTTATTCAATATGTCGAATTCGCATTAAAAACGATTTTGCACGTCTGCAAAACGCCCGCAGCTTTTTAAAAATGATAAAGTAGCCTTGTTTTGCCTTAGAAAATTTTTAAATAACGTGAATTCGAAATGACTCAAAGTAAATTAAGTCGCCTGTCCTCGATGGACTCAATGTCAATGGCTGGCTTCTTCTCGAAGAAGCAATACACCGCGATAGCAGAAAGTGCATTTACGATAAAGTTGTTAAAAGACCGATATCACCGATTTTATCAAATCGTTGCGTTTGGAATGATTTTTTTTGCAAATACCGTATACAAATGCGTATACACGACCATTGTATACGCATTTGTATACGGTCGAAATTTGTATCTTAATTTATAAATGCCGTCCTTTGTTGCTACAGGAGTGGTAAACTTTTATTTGTGCTAATATTATGGTATCACCTTGAAAAAGATATTTAATATTATTAATCTCTAAAAGTAGTTCTTATGAAAAAATGGAATTTCTGGTCGATTATGGTTGGATTAGTCTTACTAATCAGTATTTCTGTGCTTAGTTGTCAGACAAATGATGCTGACGATTACTCTCAACAGGCAGAAAATGTGACTGCTGCTGATCTTTTTATTACTTCGGAAGCACATCAGAATTTAGAAAAAGAAATCAGAAAGATTTTGCGAAGAAAGCAAAATGCCGTATCTAAATTTTCAAAAGAAGAAATGGTGCAGTATCAGCAACTTAGAAAAGATTTGCTTAATATGGAAACTCGTGCTGAAGCGAAGATTCAATGGAATAAATTGCTAGGATACGATTATTATACCAGCTTGGATTGGATTTCCAATTTGGTTAGGGAAGTTTACGAAGGGACGGATTTCACCAGATTGGAGCTAATGAGAGCTAGACAAAAGCGTAAAATGCATCAAGTTGTTATCACTCGTACTGAAAAAGATGAGGAGGCGATTCAGAATTGTATTGAAGCTTTTTCTGAAATTGCTACGTGGAGAACAGAGGATTGTCTTAATGAATATGATATAAAAGTAGCGAATATACCTTTTTTATCTTGGACTCAAGTTGCAATATTAGAAGAACAGTATAGAAGGGAACTTGAAGAATGTATCCAGATGGTTGATGATTATTTGCAAATTGGAATAAACAATTGCGAGAGTAGTAATGGTAGGTGTCCTATTACAGTATTTCATTAAGTTTTTAATTGTGATATATTCATGTTTAAGCTATAATTTGATATGAAAGTAAAAAAACAAATATTTGTTCTATTTTTGACAATGCTGGTAGGAATTCCTATTCTTTCTGCCCAAAACAAAAAAGAACAAAAGGCGGAAGTTGTCAAAAAGATCATTATATCAAGAGACTATAGGATTAGTGTGGATACTTATATACATCCGCGTAGAGATCCCATATTATTGGATGAGTTTGATAATTCGATAGAAATTAGAAATGATTCAATCTTTTCTAATCTTCTTTATCTTGAACAAGCTGATATACCATACGGTAGGAGAGGAGCTGAGCTTTTCTTTCAAGCTCCTTTGAAAAAATATACTATGGATATAGATAAAAAGAAAAATGTTCACATCAAATTTTTAGCAAATACAACAATAGGTAATTGCAACTTTTATATTAAGGTATATCCTAATGGAAGTGCGAGCATTTATATCACCTTACAGCAGGGGAAGAGTGCTAATTTCTTAGGAAAATTGAATATGCGAGGAGAAGAAACGGAGTCTTTGTAACACTTAATTTATTATTATGAGAAAATATCTATTCATTTTTATTTTCGTATCTATAGCTCAGCTATTTTACGGACAGGAGAAATATACCATTCGGGGTGAATTACCCGACCATTCATTAGATAATAGTTATTTGCGTTTGATTAATAGTTCAGCTCTTAGTCAAGAAAAAGAACGAATTAAACATTTATTTATTGATAGTATATTGGTGGTTGACGGGAAATTCCATTATGAAGGTGTACTTTTACAAAAGCCATTCTTAGCGTATCTTTTTAGTGCAAGGACAGGAAGAAATATGTTGGATTTCGGCATGTATTTTATAGTGGAGCCTGGTAATATCCATATCCGTATTACTGATTGGGCAGATGAGGGCGTTGTATCAGGTACTCCTATTAATGAAGATTATAATACCTATATGGTTGGTACAAAAAGAAGTATGTAAGGGGGAAAAACGAAGCGTGTCAATATGTGGTCGGCCTAAAAATGGGTGATTGCTTTGGTTTTCAAAGCGTTATGGTGGAGTAGGGGAGAGTGGCCTACAAAAACGAAGCGTTTACATCGCTTTACATTGGGCTTACATTTGAGCTCTGTTTGAACGCCGTTCAAATGAAATGCTTTACATTGAACGTAGGGTAGGGGAGAAATAGGCCATCGCACTGTCGGTTTACTCCTGTGATCTGTTTCTGATCAGCTCTCATATACAAAGGTAGGCAAGAAGATCGGTTTATGCAAGTGGAGTAGGGGAGTACGTACTACTCTCTCCTATTTCTTTCATTAAAATTATTCCATATAGATGATATTTGGTATATTTGCAGCAAAATAAATGCAATATACTATGACTAAAGTTATCCATGTACACCTGATTTATGAGAAAAAGAACCTCTATTTCGGTAGCATTTCCGCCATATTTGATACTTTGACGGAGAGTGAAGTCGGTATCACCAAGAGCAGTCTGTTACATGCTGGTTTGACCGATGGATCCGTGAAATACACGAAACGTGCGATGATTATCCAGTCGCACTTGATAAAGACTACCAGAAAGGGCTAAAACGGCCTTAGAACGTCTATAAAGCCGCTTTTTGCGGCTTTTTTTATGTCCTTTGGGTGGTAACCTTCTCAAATAGTACATCTGAAAGAAGCTACTACTTATTTGAACGGTTTGAATGGTCGGAAAAAAGGAAAGGGGTGACATTTGGAGTGACATTTGGGGTGACAAAAAACAATATACAAAAACGAAACGTTTTGTTTGGGGTGACATTTGGAGTGACAAAAAAACAGTCTTTTTGAAGGCTTTTTTATATGAATACTCCTTTTTCGTACCTTGTTTTCTTTCGTTTATAAACTATTGCAGGGGGTAAATAATATTTCATAAATAATTATTTACTCCCCTATATTTTATATTATAGTTTTAAGAATCAGTGTTTTACTACTTTTTACCCCCCTTTGCCCCATAAAACTCGTTTTATCCGACACCTGCAAGTGTTGAACTCTCCGCACCTGAAACACGCCCCGCACTTTCCTGTTTGAGTTGCACGATTGTTTGTTTAAGTATTCCTATTTCCTCTGCTTGTTGGGCTATTTTCTCTATAAAAAATGAAGTTTCAGAACTTGGATTACTGGAGTTATTAGTTTTAGAGGCGACAAATGCATCCCCCTCTCCCATTATAATCCATTCTATATTAGTCGTTGGGTATGATAATTTCAGACGCCGAAGAAGTTCTATTGATAATTTCTTTCTTCCGCTTTTTATATCACTGATACCTGCTTTATTTGTTCCTAAATCATTCGCAGCCTGAACATAATCTGTTATTATGCCCTTCTCTTTTAATTCGTCAAGAACTTGTATAAATCTGAAATTCTCATCCATAATCTTGATAAAGTATGAAAAATTACGCAATTTTATTTTGTAGTATGAAAATCTCATACTATATTTGCAGCGTGTTCAAAGTGTGAACGCCGCCTCAAAGCTACAAAAAAGGCTTGAGGTGACAATGAGAAATATAAAAAGAAGAAAATGAAAGCATTGAAAGTAACCGTTGATTGGGCAGAAATGGACCTGTTTGCTGCCACCCTTAAAGAGTTGAATGATGAAGAAAATATTTTCGCCTATCAGATTGACGCGTTGACCGGTATCGTGGTCTGCGAGAACGAGTGCGGCTTGGCTTATTGCCGTTCCTGTTTTGACTACCGGGTAACCCCGACAATAGAGGAGCTTCGATAGATTTTCCGGGCGGTTAGTTCAGTTGGTAGAACACGCCAGACTCCCGTAAGGGAGAGGCCATGGTCCGCGGTTCGAGTTCGCGACCGCTCTCTACAATAATTTAACATATCAGCGAATTATGAAAGAACGAATAGTTGTAGAATACAGCGAAGTGGGTAAGATAGCCGGTTTGCTGGGTTGTTCCCGGGAAATGGTCTCCCACTCCCTTGCATTCCGCAAGAACAGCAAGTTGGCCCGTTCCATCCGCAAGCTCGCTATCGAGCGCGGTGGTACCAAGGTAGGTGGTAACCCTCAAAAAAAGGACGGTGATGAAAAGTGACCTGATGACATTGTTCGGTGACCAGCTGCGCTGGTTCACCCGTCTGAACCGGAAACAGCGCCTTTGTGTGCTTTATTTCTGTCTGAGTTTCGGGATCCTGCTTTCCGTGGTCTTTGACCACCCGCTGCTGGAGCTTGCCGTCGTGCTGAACTTCGGGGCTTCAGCGAGGCTGATGAAGAGGCATGTCCCTTTGAATGATTTGGAGGAGTGATAATCGGACTGGGAGATGGAATACTATAAGAAAACATTGTGTGTAACCCATGAGGAGCTGACTTCTGGTGATGATCCTGTCATACGATCCGATACTTTACGCCAGAATGTACACCGTGGTAATATCCAAAGTGCCCATCGTGGTGGTGGCGAAGGTGGATACGCGCTATACATCTATTCCTCCCTTCCCGATAAATACCAGAAACGTTTTGTTGCCAAATACGGCGATCCTGAACAGAAACTGATACGAGAAATGATTATGAGCAAAGTGAAGAAAGACGAGAACGCGGAGCTTTTCTTTGAGGAGTACCGCTACGACAAGAACGGTGAGCAGGTTCTCCTTCCCGAGCGTATCCAGGCCGAGTATGTATGGAACGCCTCGGTGCTTAACGCACTGATCAGCGAGCTGGACACGCTTCGTCCGAAACGTAACATGCTGGGGGGTAGCCGTAATGTATGGGAAACGTTGCTTGCCAGGGTTGAGGAATGGCGCGAGGAGTATGCGCATACCCTTCCGGGCAGCGAGGGCCGCCTGAAGAGCCTTGTGAACCAGTACAGGCCGCAGAACTACGCGGTACTGGTCAGCGGCAAGTATGGCAACAGCAACACGCTGAAGATCGAGGAGGAAGCCGGGCGTTACCTTGTCGCGCTGAAACGGAGCCGCGTCCCTGTCTATACCGACATGCAGATATTCGAGGAGTACAACCGTGTCGCCCCGGAACGTGGCTGGAAGCCCCTGAAGAGTCCCCGCAGCCTTCGCGAATGGCTTAACAGCCCCCGTATCGAGCCTTTATGGTATGATGCGGTCCACGGAGAGATGAAGGCGCACCAGCGTTACGGCCGCAAGCACAAGACCGAACTTCCCAGCCGCCGTGACAGCCTGTGGTACGGTGACGGTACGAAATTGAACCTCTACTACAAGGACGAGCATGGTAATGTCCGCACCATCGGTGTGTACGAGGTCATGGATGCCTACAGCGAGGTACTGCTGGGCTTCCATATCAGCGAGAACGAGAATTACGAGGCGCAATATCACGCCTACCGCATGGCTCTCCAGACAAGCGGGCACAAGCCTTACGAGCTGGTCCATGACAACCAGGGCGGTCACAAGAAACTGGAACGTGTCTCGGATGGTCTGCTGGCAAAGATCAGCCATATCCACCGCCCGACCGCTCCCTACAGCGGCCAGTCGAAAACTATCGAATCGGCTTTCGGCCGTTTCCAGAGCCAGGTCCTGCATAAGGACTGGCGGTTTACCGGTCAGAACATCACCACCAAGAAAGCATCCAGCCGCCCGAACCTTGAGTTCATCGAGGCCAATAAGGACAAACTTTACACCCTTGCCGAGCTGAAGGCGAAATATGTCGAGGCACGCCGGGAATGGAACGAGATGAAGCATCCGGCCACCGGTATTTCCCGGATCGGGATGTACAACACCAGTGTGAACGAGGAGACGGAAACGGTGACGGCACGTGACATGGTGGATATTTTCTGGGTGATGACCTCCCGCCCGAGCACGTTCACTTCTTCCGGTATCGAGGTCACGATCGGCGGTAAGTCCCGCACCTATGAGGTTTATTCCTCCCCGGGCGTTCCGGATCATGAATGGCGCCGCCGGAATACCTACAAGCAGTTCTATGTCAAGTATGACCCGTATGATTTCGGCAGGTCCGGCTGTACTGGAAGGACAAGGGCGGGGAGTTCCGTTTCGAGCGTGTCGCCGAGCCCTACATGGTTATCCACCGTGCCATCCAGGACCAGGGAGAAGGCGAGGCCGCCTTCATCCGCTGGGAACAGGAGGACAACGTGCAGGACCGCGTGGAACGTCAGGTGGTTGCCAAGGAAATAGAGTACGAGCACGGGGTGGCTCCCGAACAGCACGGTCTGAACACTCCGAAACTGAAAGGTATTACGGCCGAGGTGCAACGTCAGATAGACCGTCGTACAAAGAAGTACGGCCAGCCTCCGGAAGAGATTGCCCTGGGGCGTTCCACCAAAGTAATCAGCAATATAAGCTGGGACCAGCTCGGTCGTCGTGAAGTGGACAAACGGAAAATAGTCGGAAAATTTTAAAGAAAATTGATTATAAAAATACGATTGGTTATGGAAATTACAATGAAAGAGAAAAACGCCATCAGTGAGCGCCTTCGCGCTTACGTGGCCAAATACCCGAGCCAGACGAAGGCCGCGGGCAGCCTGAAAGGTGTCAGCGTGGGTACCGTGAGCAATATCCTGAACGGCCGTTTCGAGAACATCAGCGATGAGATGTTCCGCAACGTGGCCTCCCAGGTGGGAGGTATGGGCACACCCGGCTGGCAGATCGTTGAGACGGGCGCGTACCAGGAGATTACCGAAGTGCTTTCCGACGCGCAGCGCTGGCGTAGCGTCCGCTGGGTGACCGGCGAGGCCGGCTGCGGCAAGAGCACCACCGCCCGGGTGTACCTTCAGGACCACAAGGAGGTTTTTTACATCCTTTGCTCCGAAGACATGAAGAAGGGCGATTTTGTCCGCGAGATTGCCCGCACGGTAGGAATCCGTACCGAAGGCTGCAATATCCGCGAGGTGTGGGGGCTTATCCTTGACGACATCATCCAGATGGACGCGCCCCTGCTGGTGTTTGACGAAGCCGACAAGCTGACAGAGCCGGTGTTCCACTACTTCATCAGCCTGTACAACAAGCTGGAGGAGAAATGCGGTGTCGTTTTCCTGAGTACCGACTATATCGTCAAGCGTATCAGTAACGGGCTGAAGTACCAGAAGCCCGGTTATAAGGAATTTTTCAGCCGTATCGGACGTAAGTTCTTCACGTTGGAGCCGACTGACCAGAATGATGTCTATATTATCTGCACGGCGAACGGGCTGACTTCCCGGCAGGATATCGATGTCGTGATGAAGGAGGCTGCCACCTGCGATTATGACCTTCGCCGCGTGAAGGATTCCATCCACAAGGTAAAACGCATGAGTGATTTGTAACCCGTTCAAATACCGTTCAAACGCAATTTTAAGGATATGGAAAACAAATTTGAATACTTGAGAATCGATGGCCGCGACCGGCTTCCCTCTCCCTGGTTCAGCTATCCCGTCCTGACGGAATACGAGACTGTGGCCATTTACCGGAACGGACGCGACTATCTGGACGTCCTTGTAGGGCGGCAGGACGGCTGGTGGACTGCCGGCGTCCACATGCAGGTGAACAGTTCCGGTGCCGGTTTCGGCCCGGGGCGCAAATGGGGACAGTTCGCCACCCGTGAGAACGCCCTTCTGTGGGCGCTCTGCTGGATGCTCTGCCATAAGAAACTACAGGGCGCCGCACGGCAGGCCGTTCTTGACAAGATTGACGATATCCGGCAACTTAAACTTTTCTGACCATGAAGCGTGCATTGAGTGTAAAGGATATCCTCAGCAAGAAGTATGAGGTATTTCCCTTCGAAGGAAAGTGGAAGGAGGCCTTCGACACCCCGGAACGTACGGGTGTATGGTTTATCTGGGGTAACAGCGGTAACGGGAAGACTTCTTTTGTGATGCAGTTGTGCAAGGAACTGTGCAAGTATGATCGTATCGCGATCGATTCTTTGGAAGAGGGTACGCGTCTGACGGTCCAGAACAACCTGAAACGCTTCGGCATGGCTGGTGTGAGCCGCCATCTGGCCTTCATCAAGGAAGACATCCCGGCGCTGAAGGAACGCCTGCGCCGTCATAAGAGTTACAACATCGTCGTGATTGACAGTTTCCAGTACACGCGGATGACCTACGGTGACTATATCCAGCTAAAAGAAGAGTTTCCTGACAAACTGTTCATCATCATCAGCCATGCGCGCGGCAAGAATCCTAAAGGTGACGCTGCCACGAGCGTGATGTACGATGCCGATCTGAAGATATGGGTGGAGGGTTATGTGGCGTACAGCAAAGGGCGGTACCGTGGTTCCACCAGCAAATATGTGATTTGGGAACTGGGGGCTTTGGAAAATGGCAGTAAATAAGAATCCCCAGCCGACCTTCACAGACCGGCGGGGACGAAACGTAGTTTTAAGCGACCGGTAACGGTCAGTGCAAAAGTAATGAATTTCATTTGTAAATCAATGTGATTATGAGCAAGATCGAGAAACAACTTGAAATCTGCCCTCCCGTCTATATGTGCAAGGGACCTAACCGTGAGAACTTCGTCAGTACCGGTCACAAGTGCGGTTACTGCCAGGGCAACGGCTGGTTCTGGGGAACGGAGGAGGGCAGCCGCGAGGACGTGCATGTTCCCTGCCCGGTATGCCAGGGCAGCGGCGAGCTGGACGCTATAATAACGGTGGACTGGAAACCTACAAGCAAGTGAGCCATGAGAAAGGAGTATTACAACTACGTTGTGAAGCTGCCCGTGCTGCTTCACGAGCTGTTCCGGGAGAAAGTCGCCGACCACCATTTCACGGACCTGACGGTGGTGATGAACCACCTGGTGAAGTCCTACATCCTGGTGGCGGAGGGCCGGAAGGTCTCTCCGGCGACCCGCAGGATCCTTTCCAACATGGAGCGCATCCCGGACATGGGATTCTTTTTCCGCCGCCAGGAGAAGGCGGTGCTGTTCTTCGAGATGGATTCTGCCGTTACCGGCAGCCTGCAGCGTGCCATCGTCTCTGGCGGCTAGGGCAACCGCCAGCGTCTTGCCGTCTGCCTGGTGTGCGCGTTCTGTTCCAGCGCCGCCGTGACGCTTGATAACCTCTCGATGGAGCTCGCCGCTGGCGAGGTGTTCCGCCGTCCGGAAGGCTACCTCATACACACCTACGTGAGCAACTACCAGTACGTGTTCTTGAAGGAAACGGCCTTGTCGCAGCGCATGAGTGTGGAGGGGATGCTGACGGCCGCCGCCGAGCTTCTGGTGGGTACGGACGATGGTGAGTACCATATCCCGGAGAGCCTCGGGCGCATCGCTGAAAGCGTGCTCGGGGTCAGGGGCAGCACGCTGAAGGATTTCCGCCGGCAGCGCCTGGTGAGCATCCGCACGAACACCATCGGCCCGGATCGCATCTCCTCGTTCATGGAGCGGCACGGCATCACCTCCGCCCGTGAGTTCCTGCGCCGCGTGGTCCTCTTCTTTCTGGAGGCGCGGTACCTGATCTACCGTGGAGAGGTGGAGCCCGGTGAGGATGACCTTGTGCAGGAGGAAGAGTCGGACTGGGAGGATACGATGTTCGAGGAGTGCTCGAAAAGGGATTTCGTGATTTCAACATACAGTTATCAACCATTAAAATTTTACTAAAATGATTACAGAAAAACAGAAAGAGGCAGTAATGGAACTCTGCCGGTATGTGGAGAACTTTTGTAAGGAGAACGGCCTTAGCGCTTTTATGAGTGTTGCGGCCAGTGAGGAGCATCCGGACGGGCTTGAGCAGGTTGCGGGTTCAATCGTAACCGGCAAGGGTGACCATGTTATGGGTTCCATATCTGGAACCGTCAAGGCTGACAAACGTGTCTGCATGTTGCTGTCCATGGCGCTGATGCAGGCCCAGGTGAAAAAGGCGGATATCAATGTTATCCCGTCTTGGGGGATTTGAATATGAACTAATGAATGTAGCATAAATAGCCATGAGTGAGAATAACAACAAACAGAAACGTAAACGCGTCTGTCCGCATTGCGGCCGCAAGTTGTGGATGCGTGAATTTTATCCGCTGAAGAACGGGGGCCGAAATTCCTGGTGTCATGAATGTGTGCTGGAATACAAACGGGAGCGGTACCGTAAGACCCGGAAGGTTCCCGATGGTACTTTCATGCACCGAACCCAGGGGCGAATCGTGGAGCATAACGGCTACTCGACGCGTATCTTCTGGAACGGCAATATGCTTTCCATTATGCGTCGCCACTATCACAATACCCTCAACCGGGAACTGGCTGAAATGCTCGGCGTTTCCGAACGCAGCGTCACCCGGAAGGCCCGGGAGATGGGACTGAAAAAGGACAAAGGTTTTGTAGCCTCCCTTAGCCGGGAACATCTGTTGTTGGCAAACGCAAGAAGCAAGGAACTGGGATATCCGGGCGGCTTCACCAAAGGGATGAAGTTTAGGGGAAACCAGTACACCGGAAGGATGAGAGTTGAATGACATGTAGTACAACATAATTATGAGTGAAGCAATAGTAATTAAAATAACTCTTTTACACCTTGTTGCCGGAATGATTGTCTGTTTTTTAGGCATGATGACGGTAGGACGTACAAGTATTCAGAAATATTTGAGAGGCATTCTTTTGATAGTAATAATATCTATGATAGCTTCATTAGGATATGTATTAATTAACGTATAATTAGATCAATAATGGAAACAAATATTATTATGCAGTATATTGATGAATTGCTGCAAGACAATTCAAATGAGGAGTGTTCGCATATTTTAAAAGAGGTAATAAGTGAATGCCAATCGCGTATTGAGAATTGCGAGGAAGGTGTTTATACTAATTCGTAACAAAAAATATAAAGAACGATATCACCATGCAGATAGACATCAACACCCGTAAACGGTTAAACAAGCCCGAGAATTACTCGGCGTTTTACAGCCTTTTGAACCGCCTTCCGACATCGGATCGTGACACACTGAAGGAAAGCATCGTTTCCCAGTATACGGAGGGACGTACCACGAGCCTGCGTGACATGACGCTGAAGGAATACAGTGCCGCCGTGGCCGCCATGCAGAAGCTGGTACCGCCCACTTACCAGGAACAGCTCCGGAAGATCCTCCGCCAGAAGCGCTCCGCGGTATTGCACCAGATGTAGTTGTTGGGCATTGATACGGCAGACTGGGACAAGGTGAATACTTTCTGCCTGGACAGCCGTATCGCCGGCAAGGAGTTCCGTGAACTTGACTGTGAGGCGCTGGACACATTGCAGGTGAAGCTGCGTGCCATCCGCCGTAAACGTGAGAATAAACAACAATAACAACCATTTAATTTTTAGTTATGGACCTGAAAGAACAATTAAAAAGCCTGTCCGCCCAGGACAGGAAGGAGCTTTTGAAACAGCTCCAGCAGGAAGAGAAGGAAAACAAGCGTAACCGGCGCGACGCCTATGAGGGCCTTCGTGCGCAGTTCATGCTTGAAGTGAAGAACAAGCTGCTCCCGGTCGTGGATGATGTGAAAGCGTTCCGCGACTGGGTGGAGAAAGAAGCCGCCGCCTTCCGTGCGGTGATGCGTGAATACGGCCAGCTGCGCAAGGACGAGCAGGCGAGTTTCACCATCGTGGACGGTGACATGAAGCTGGAGGTGAGAAGCAACAAGGTGAAGAGTTTCGACGAGCGTGCCGATCTTGCCGCCGAGCGCCTGGTGGACTACCTGAAGCGTTACGCCATGGGGCGCGAGTTGGGTACCGATGATCCGATGTACCAGCTCGGCATGACGATGATCGAGCGTAACCGCCAGGGCGACCTGGACTACAAGTCGGTGAGCAAGCTGTACGAGCTGGAGGATCGTTTCGACAGCGAGTACACTGAAATCATGGATCTTTTCCGTGAGAGCAACGTGGTGTACAAGACCGCGGTGAATTATTATTTCCATAAACGTGACGAGAACGGTGTCTGGCACCGTATCGAGCCTTCATTCTGCCGTTTGTAGTATGGAAAAGACGAAGAATATCGCGCCTCATGTGATGGCCTGCAAGAACTGTGAGGGCAAGGGCCGTGTTTTCTACACGGACCAGGGCGGTGCCCCTTCCTCCTCCCGTTGTCCTGTCTGCAAGGGCAGCGGACGTGTGAAGGTGCAGAGCAAGGTTATCACCCGTATCGAGCCTTTTGTTCCGGGTGAGGATGACACCGAACTGATGACCATGTGATTTTGTTCACACTCTAAACGGAAAAACGCCGCATCCATGCACGATGCGGCGTTTTTTTATCAACATCCCCGGTTAAATGGCTAATTTTGCAGCATATACTTAACTTTACTTTATGGCCAAAGGACGAGACAAGACGCTTATAGAACTCCGTGATGAAGCCCTGTGCCGCCGTTACTATTACTGGACGGAGGTGCAGCGCCTGCGCTTTGATGACGCTTTGAAAGTGTTGTCCCGGCAGGAGTTTTTCATTTCCGAGGAGCGTATCATGTCCATTATCCGGCGCAAATGCCGGGAACTGAAGGAGCTGGAGGTAAAACCTGTCCCGAAAGTGAAAAAGCCCCGTCTGACAGCCGTCCAGCTCTCGCTTTTCACGGGCGAATGAACCTTGCCGCCCCTTCCTGCATGGCGGATTCGTCGTGCAGCGTGAAGGAATACACGGTTTCATACACCTTGATGTTTCCGGGGAGGGAATAGTCCCGGCTCTTCGCTCTGACCAGCGGGCTGGCCTCTTCCGAGCACAGGAATCCCTGGAGTATCCTATACAGTTTCTTCGCCTTCTGCTGGCGTTCCTTTACTTTATCGTAGGTGCCTGAAGTGTAGTGCGTGTCGTCGTAACAGTCAATGGCCAGGCGTGTGGTGATGAACGACTCGCTTTTCTGTACCCCGTACCCGATGTCGTTCCAGTCGGATTCAGTGTTTCCGATCAGTACGCAAGGGAAGGTTACCGGGTAGTGGTCCTCTTCGGCCCCCGCTTCGAGCTGTCCGTAATCTTCGTCAATGTATGACAGCTCCGGCATCTTTTCGGCGATGCGTTCCATGATTGCGATGAATATCTCTTCCATGTTGTTATAAATTTAAAATGTTTCTGATTTCGTTCTCCATTTTCTGGTCTATCTTTTCGGACAGCTCCCGGCTTTCCCCGAGGAACTGTCGCTGGGGTATGCGTATGCGGAGCTTTTTCTTTTTGGTCAGTGCCAGCCTTTTCCATCGCAGCGCCTCCGGATTCTCCTGCGGTTTATTGCTTGCGGCGGAACCCCCTTTTCTGCCCTTTCTTTTGCCCGTGGCGGCTTTTTTAGCCTTGCCTGAAGCCTGGTAATACTTCGCCCATGCAAAGCGCCGCATTTGGGGCGTGACGGTCGGGTTCACTTCTCCTCCCCAGTTCTGGACGGGCGCGTATATGAGGTCGTTGGCCACTCTCACCCTGTAGTCCGCCGGCACATACTTGACGGAGCTGAAGAGGTGGTTTCTTCCTGAGAGTAATGTCCCGTACTGCCCGGCCGCATCGGTCCGCCCCGAGGACAGCCTTTTCGCTTTCGGCCACGGGTGTAGCCCTCCGTTTACGAAACCTTCCTTTCGGAAGTTGTCCTGGAAGTGGTCTTTCGCCATGCGTCCGGCGGTGACCGGCATCCTGCGTCTCATCAGGTTGTCGAGCTCCTTCCGCTTGGCTTTTATCAGCTTTGAATCAATATTGTCCTAAATAAATTTTGAGCATGAGCTAACTGACTATACTGTTAAGTATAGCCTCGAGAGTTCAAAATCAATCCCCCCTAATCGTTTTCGATGGTTTCGGGAGGTGGTGTAAATGGTTGATCAAGCCATTTTTGGAGGTCGATTTTGGTAAATGTGTTCAGCCGGAGGGTGACCACAAGGTTAGCCAATGCCCATTTGTATCTTGCGATGTGCTTTAGCCATGTCAGAATCAGCATTGTAGTCATAGCAGTCCATATTTGGGTCTCTACGGCATTGCGGGATGTGCCGATAAAGCTCTTGATGCGTAGCAGTTGCTTGAGGTTGCGAAAGAAGATTTCTATGTTCCACCGAGCCTTGTACAGAGCCGCTATGCTTGATGCTGCCAATGTGAAGTTGTTTGTGAGTAACTCAATTTCAAAACCGTGTTCATCGTTCCATACTGCGATGCGACGTAAACGTTTGGGATATTTGGATTTGGCCGCCGAGAGTTCGAACTCGATTATTTCGTCAATAAGTACATTCTGAGCGTGTTTTTCAGGCAAAGGCAACTCCTCTATGGCTTTGTACCGGATATTGTCTTTATGACGCACTACAAAGAACACGTTGCTGCTGTCCCAATTATTCAGCAATGAGTAGTCACAGTAGCCTCGGTCGGCTACTACAATACTATACGGATGTAACTCAATATCAAAAGCAGCTTTGTTGTCGGTGGTTTTGCCATCGGTGATATTCACGAACTCCGGCAAAAGACTGTCATAGTCCAATAGCGTGTGCATCTTGACCGCCCCCTTGGTGGTAGTGTAATGTGCCCAGTCATATATTGACAGAGTCAATGACACCAATGTGGAGTCGAGCAGTTTTATCGGCATCTTGAAACGGAACTTTCTTCGTTGCCATAGGGCTTGCTGTCCGAAATACTGAAACAACGAGTAGAATATGCCGCGAAAAACCGAACTGTCTCGGTTGGCGTTCTGATATGCTACCGTTGACTTGGATGGTGCACGGTTGATTCCCAAATGATTGAGGTTGCCGGTGGCTGATTTCAGCCCGTTTGAGATATCTCTGACTGAATCACATCCTGAGAATTGGCTGAAAATCATGCTAACAAACTGACTCCATGTATTGTAGCCCTTACAATGCTTGTCTGACCCCGAAGATTTTATGATTTTCCTGATATTTTCTTTCGGGAGATGTGATATTACCTGTGCGAAAAGTGTTATATTTGCCATAGGAAGTAGATGAGTTGGTGGCTCGCTACTAAGGTAGTCATTTTACCTTAGTTCTACTTCCTTTTTATTTGTTCTCCCAATTTATTTAGGACAATATTGGATTTATATGGAAAATCAATTGCTCTTCTTAGAAAAATATGCCCAATACCCGGATGTCGTACGATTCCACTTATCTTTTTTGTTGAACGGACGAAGAGCGTCAAAGGATCCTGATCTCCCCAAGTATCTACAGATTCTCGACCGAATGCCCAAAGCGGATCGGGATATTCTTTTGGCTTGGCGAGACTATACTATTAAAAGGGACGAATATAGAGAAAAGACCAAACCTTTGTTGGACAGTATACGTAACAATGCCCCTCGTTTTATCGAGACTATTCCGACGAGTAGTTCATCATCAACTATAAAAAATGAGTAAAATCCTTGGTCTTATTGTTATTCTGGTGATTTGCGTTACTATATATGTATACGCATTTGTATACGGTCGAAATTTGTATCTTAATTTATAAATGTCGTCCTTTGTACAAATCATCATTGTGTATGATTTTTTGCTTATATGCTTTTTGTTATTAGCAGCTGGACAAGTAATTTTTATTATTAACTTATAACTATTTTCTTATGAGACATTCAACACTAATTCGAAGCTTGCTGGGGCTTACTGTTCTTTTGGTTTCTTGTCAAGCGGATGACTCACCAGATATCTTATCTGACAGTGAAGCTCAATTATTCGTATCAGAGGCGTGTAATTATTATGAGCAAACTATCTCTGAAGCTGCTGAAAAAAGTAAAATAGTGCAAAACAAAAATATGTCACCCGGGGAAGTTACTCCTTGCTGGCATAAAGCGCACATTAAGCAGGATGCACGTTATGAGTATGTATATGTACCGATAATTGCCGGTAACAACTACGTACGCCGAGTTAAAATAGGCAAACAGGGAGAGAAGAAGATCTACAGAATTCCGATTTCGCAAACACTGTGCGTACGTAGAGATAAGACGGGTAATTATGATGCAGCTTATGTGACGATAATGCCTTCCCTGAATTATTATCGTGCTAACAAAAGTACTTTCTCTGAAAAGGTTATCCATGATAAAAGTCTATATGGCAATTTGTCAGGGTATGTAGTGTACAACAACATAGTGAGCAGTAAAATGATAGTGGCTGACAGAGTGAAGTCTGGAAAGTGTTTATGGTCATATTCACCCGCTACATTCAAAGATAAAGCATTGTCCCTGAAAATCAAAAAAGAAATCTTTCAAGATATTCATAATATAGGAACGAGTCTCACAAGGAACACAATAGATGGAGGAATGCTTGAAGAAGTAGAAGTTACAGGGGACGGTGGAGATGACGATGATGAGACTTATTATTGTGGCTTTTGTGGTCTAGATGTTCCTTATGACCATATTTGTCCAGAAGATGAAGAAGAAGAGGAGGAAGAGGTCGGAGATGATTATTCCCCTGGTGGCTGGGGAGGAGGTGGCGGTTCGCCTGGTGGTGGATCATCAGGAGGAAGCTCTTCTTCAAGACCCAAATTTTGCATAAAGGTGTATAATAAGTTGCTTTCTCAAACGTTTAGTCAATTTCAGCAAGTATTACAGAATCTTTTGAAGGATTCTCCAAATCGAGAGTGTGCTGTGTTTTATAGATATGACAATACTCCGGTGAGTATATTGCAACGAAAATATATGTAGGTCGTGAAGGAGAAGCAAATTTAGGGGTCGATCCTAATACGTTAGAATTAACGGATGGGTATATACATTCCCATTATGATATAAGTAACTCTACATTAGCTATTTTTTCTCCTGATGATTTATTGTTTACAGGATTTCTATATGAAAATTCAGCGATAAGTAGCGTTGGTAAATTTTCATCAGGATTGTATACTAGTGCTGGTACATTTTTTTAGAAGTAACAAATGAACAGTTATATAAAGAATTTTATAAAAAGTACTCGGATGAACAAGGAAGAGGAGCATTGATCACTACTTATAAATTACATGGAATTGTAAGTAATGCAGACACTTCGAAAGCAATTGATTCCCTGACAAGATTGTTGAATACAACCAAATCTGGATTAACTTTAGTGTATAGGTTACATGGTGATAGCACCTTGTATTATACAGAAAATGGTACAATCAAGATATATAACCCATATTAAAAATTAGTCTTATGAAAACAAGTTTATTTATTCTATTATTTAGTTTTTTATTTTCATTCTGTGCTATAGCACAAAAAACTGTTTATCAGAAAGCTGCTTACGATTTAACACCTTTTACTGGTACATGGGTTGCAATGAAGGATAGTATGAAATATGAAATCACTTTTAAGAAGGGAATACTAAAAAACTATTTAGATTTTGAAGATACAAATTATGAATCAGAAATAGTTTTTGCAACATTAGTGAGATGGTATAAAAATGGAACTTTAATTCGTGAAGTGAAGTCAAATACTCCAGAGTCTATTTTGAAAGGATTTATCGGTGATACTGACCCCTTATGTTTAGGTAGTGTATTATATATCGATAAAGAGAGAAAATGTTATGGTGATGGCACGTTTACTATTGATCGAGTCGTGGACCCGAAGGTAGCTAAGTGGGCTCATTCTTATAGTTCAGTTTTGGGAGGAAAATCAGCCTTTCCTGCTCGTTTGGACTTTATCAAGGTTAAATAAATGTGAGTAATAGGGATGGATTTCAAATAAGAGAATTGAAATAAAAATAATAAGTAAATGGATGAATAGGGGGAGGAGGTACACAAGTATTTGAAGTGGAATTATATATTGTCCTCCTTCCTATATCGTTCGTGTTTAAATTTACATTTTGGTTACTTACATAAATCTCCTTATATGTCAGTGAAAAGATATGAACTTTAAAATGCTTGCTACAAGAATGAATTTCATGCTTTATTCTTTGCAGATATGCTTATGGGGGATACTGTTATTACCTATCAGTTTTATATATAAAACAATTTTGTCAGACTATATACTAATCTCCATAGAAACTGTTGTATCCGCTTGTTTGGCAATTGTCTCATTTGGATTAGCCATAAGAAACAAAAGGTTTCCCGAAATCTCAATGGTGGACATCATCATTACTTGTTATGCCGGATATATACTTTTCAACAGCTTCTTCATACGTCCATTACCTGTTACCGATCTTTTTCTACTTAAGTTTCTATCTGTCTGCCTCATTTATATATCAATCCGAATGATGACGGATAAACAGCAGAGAAAGGGAAGTATATCCATCGCAATCATTGGAACGTTGGAAGCCGTATTGGTAATTTTGCAAAATTACGGGTTGGTGGAAAGCGAGCATCTGTTGTTTAATTGTACCGGTTCTTTTTTCAATCCCGGTCTTGCCGGAGGATTTCTTGCTTGTTCACTCTGCATTTCCGTTTATCTTCTTATAACAACACGCATTTGTTTCAAAAAAATATACTTATTCATAAGTGCTGTTTTACAGATAAACGCTCTTGTACTGACTCATTCACGAGCCGGATGGATAGCTGCCGTTATAGGAATATGCTATCTTTTATGGCATACGGAGGGCATTGTCATTCAACGAAGTAAAGCATTCCTTAAAAAGAGTCTTATGGCCCAATGTATAATAACAGGTATTGCCATAATCGCAGCAATATCTGTTTATCAATATAAGAAAGCATCGGCAGATGGACGTTTGTTCATCTGGGGGATCTGTTTGGATATGAGTAAAGATAAACTAATAACCGGACATGGAACAGGAATGTTCAGGGAGAAATTCCCCAACTATCAGGCTGCTTTTTTTACGCAAAATCCGGACTCTGACAATATAGACTATGCTGGCAATCCATTATATCCTTTCAACGAATATTTGTCGGTACTTGTCACACAAGGACTAATAGGAGTCGCTTTTCTAATTTTGATTGTAATTCTTTTGTTCTTTCATTCCTCTTCCAAAGATGTCCGACGACAAAGGGCTTTTCTTCTAACTTGGGGAATTTTTGCCTTTTTTTCATATCCTATGGCGCACTATCGTTTAATGATTCTGCTACCCTTTCTAATAGCGCTACTTCCGATAAAGAGTAGGACATTGAGAAGCCACCTGGGAATGTGGGCAAAAATTATTATTTTAGGAGTAATCATATCAGGAATATATGTAGGAATAAGTGGAATGCTTACTTATTCCAAACTTGAAAAAGCCTATAATAAACATGAACGTATTTCACAGGAACTATATAATGATATAAAATATGATCTTACTTTATTGAATCATTATTATAATTCCATAGCGAGTAAATTATCTGCTTACGAAGAATTTTATTTATTAAAAGAATATGTCGAATTATATCCTTCATCTTACGGGTTGTGTGAGCTGGGAAGGAGGTATAAAGGTCGGAAACTTTTTAGTCGAGCCAAGGAGTGTTTTATTTTCGCATACCATATTAACCCTTCGTTAATTGTTCCCAGATATGAACTGTTTCTAATATATAAGGAGGAAAAAAATATGAATCAAATGGTCGCTATTGGAGAACAAATACTACATCAGCCAGTCAAACAGGAAAGCACAATATCCATAAAGATCAAAACTGAAGTAAGAAAAGTACTTAGAGATTTTTTTATTAAAAACATGGTAACAAAGTAATGAAGAAATTAATTTTATTTTTAGTATTGGGAGTATTATTGTCTTGTCAGAGTGCGGATAATAGAAAATTGGAAAAAACTCTTGATTTGGCGCAATCTAATCGTGGGGAACTGGAAAATGTACTCCGATATTACAGTCGGAATGAGGCTGACAGTTTGAAATTAAAAGCTGCTCGATTCTTGATTATGAATATGCCCGGACATTATTCTTTTATTGGCAGAAACTATGAAAATTATTGTAAAGCATCAGAGAAAAATATTTTTTCCAAAATCTCAACGAATAAGAAGGTTGACGGGCTAAACAAACTGATACGCCAATATCCGGCAGAATGTTTTGAAAGGGTAGAGGATTGTTCCATTATTACGGCAGATTATCTGATACAGAACATAAACAGGGCATTTGAAGATTGGCAACGAGGAAACTGGGCTAAAGGAATTACTTTTAATGAGTTTTGTGAGTATCTATTACCTTATAAATGTACGGAGACGCAAGCGTTTGATAATTGGCGAACCGTCTTGCGTCCCATAGCCAATGATACATTGCAAGACTTCGAGTACAACGATCTTTGGAACAAAACCTCTTATTGGGCTGCCGAAGCCATTAATATGAAATTGCATGATACGGTAATTATACATGTGAGAAAAAATATGAACGGACATTATTTATACAAAGTGCCATTTTGGTGTAATATACCTTCTAATTCATGCGAGACAAGGACTACAACTGCGTTGGCTATTTTAAGAAGTAAAGGTTTCCCTGTCTCCTATGATTTTATTATACAATGGGCGACAAATAACAATGCTCATTCATGGTTAAGTGTGCTGATAGATCATAATCGAAGAATTCCATGTGAAGGAGGACATGAGCCTTTCTTGGCAAGTGTACGCCCTGGAGAATGTAAGGGAAAAGTATACAGAAGAACTTACTCCGCCAATCCTGATTTAATTTTAATGAACCAATATTCTTCGGATATTCCACCGGTATTTCAAAACTTGTTTATGAAAGATGTAACTGATGAATATGCGGCGACAGAGTCTCCTGTATTTCCCGTTTTATCAGAGAAAAAGGAGTTAAAGGAAAAATACGCCTATCTGACTGTTTTTAATGGCGTAGATTGGACACCTATCGGCTTTAGCCGGATAAGTAATCGGGAAAAAGTGACTTTTGAAAAGGTTGAAAAAGGAGCGGTATATATGCCGGCATACTATATAGATGGTAAAATTAAGCCCTTCAATTATCCGGCATTGTTAAATGAAAGAGGGAGATTAGAGTTTCTTATACCAGATAAAGAAAGTACACAAAGTATCCTCGTTAAAAGAAAATATCCTTTAATTCGCAAAGCTTTTATTGCGGCACAGCGTTTAAAAGGAGGTGTGTTTCAGGCGGCTAACAAAGAAGATTTCAGTGATGCGAAAACATTGTATACGTTTGACGAATATAGTGTTTCTGGAAATATACTTATTTCTGATACTACCCGGTACCGATATTGGCGTTATTTTAGTCCCCAACCTTTTCGCTGTAACATAGCTGAACTTATATTTTATACCGTAGGAAACAAAAAACTGACAGGTAAAATAATTGGTTCTGAAGAACGGAGCAGTAATCCGAATTATCTTCGGAAGGCTGCTTTCGATTTGAATCCATTATCCTATTTTGCGTCTGAAACGGTAAGGAATGGTTGGGTAGGATTGGATTTGGGCGAACCTAAACAAGTAGAAAAAATCGGCTATATGATTCGAAATGACGGTAATAATATATGTGTTGGTGATACATACGAGTTGTTTTATTGGGATATAGATGGTTGGCATTCAATAGAGAAACAAATAGCGGATGATTTTGAACTGACCTTTCACCATGTCCCGCAAAATGCTTTGTTGTTATTAAAGAATCGAAGTAGAGGAAAAGATGAACGAATTTTCCTCTATCGTGATGCCAAACAAATATGGTATTAATAGATTATGAAAAGTTTCGTTTCTTTCCATGAATGCTCCGAATATCAGGTAAAGGATCTGTGTTCGTATGGAGTAGTGAAATTATTCATATTGCTTTTCGGGACAAAATTATATATGTATACGCATTGGTTTGTTCCACTCTAAGTGGCTTTGGCAGTAAATAGAATGAGTTTTTTGAAAAGCTCTCTCATACAAAAAAATGAAAATCCTCTTTCATCCTATCACCGTCTCCCTGAAACTCCCTATTTATCGTATATACAGAGCGGTGATAGGTTGTTATTAACCTATCACCTCATCTATCACCTATCACCGCCTGTTTTTTGACAGCCCGATTTGTTTCAAGATGTTTCAATTGCTTGAAACACTTTGTTTCAAGGCGCTGAACACTTTGTTTCAAGGCGCTGAACACTTTGTTCCAAAGCGCTGAACACTTTGTTTCAACACGGTGAACACTTTGTTTCAATACGGTGTAACACTTTGTTTCCAAGCCGCATAGACCAAGTGTTTGACTTATACTAGAAATGGTTGTCACTTTTAGAGGCTAGTTACTAAATAAGTTGTCACATTCTGTTATTCATAACTAAAACAGTTGTTAGTTTCTTCCCTTTGCTCCTAAGATAGTTGTCATACGTAAAAACAATGGACAAATCTGAGTGTGCTCGGGCTCTCGGTAAAAGTCAATAGGGTTCGACACCCTATTGGCTTTTGTGAGACAATGGCTTAAACCGTCATGTCCCGGGTTCTCGGTATCGCAAATATAGTATTTATTTATCATATGGAACCTTATTTTTTCCACAATGATTTTCCCGGCACCTCTCCATGATATACGTCCATGGGTTTTTTCATACCTATGCTCATATGCGGTCGTCCATTATTATAGAAGTCAATCATTCGCGTAATCTGCTCCCGTGCCATCTCTTTATCCCTGAACAGCGACATGCCGTATATCCATTCCGTTTTCAGGATGCCATTCATCCTTTCTGCTACCGCATTGTCCGTCGGGTTGTAATCTTCAGTCATGCTCACACGTATATGATGAGTGACCAGTGTGTCGATATAGGCATCGCAGGCATACTGTACCCCCCGGTCGGAATGGTGGATTGTGCCGCAAAGATTGCCACCTCCAGCCTCATTGATGGCCTGTTCCAGTGCCTGTAGCGTATATTCGGCATGCAAACTGGGAGAGAGCACCCATCCTAAAACGGCATGTGAGTACATGTCCGTTACAAGATGGAGGTAGCATACGCCACCTTCAATCCAGATGTAAGTGATGTCACATACCCAGATATGGTTCGGGTATTGTGCCGTTACCCCCTTGATCAGATTCGGATACTTCTTGTAAAGATGGTGGGAGTCCGTCGTATGCCTGGGTTTCTTCGGGGGCAGCATAAGGCGTTCCGAACGCAGCAGATGAAGGAAGGCATCCCGCCCTCCGGTTATCTCGCTTCCATAAAGGGAGCGGAGCTCATGGTATAATTTCAAACCACCGATGCCCGGAGCCTTTGAGCGGTAGAAGAAGACGGCATCCAAGATGGCTGTTCTGATCTGATGACGCGACAAAAGATTTTTTTTCTTTTTGTAATAGGCCTGGGAAGACATGCCAAACAGTCCGCAAAGGGTTTTCACACTGATGTGAGGAAACTCTTCACGAAGGCCGGTGACTATTTGGCACCATCTTTTTTTAAGATGGAAATCCCTTCTTCTCTTTCTGTGAGTTCAATCAGTCTTTCAAAGGCATGGGAACGAAGTTTTTCAAGTTCCAAAGCCTTTCTCAGACGCAAATTTTCCGCTTCAAGAAGTTCTTCTTTAGATTTTGATTTTGGATTCTTTTTCATTTGAAGATCTGACAGAAGTTCGGGGGACAAAGATAAGGAATCCGAATCAATTGCATAACACTTTTGCCAACGCAGAATATAAGTATGGTTGGGTAAACCCCATTTCTTGGCAGTAGCAAACATTGACAAACCGCTACTGAAGTAATCACGGAGAACTTCCAATTTGAAAGTCTCAGAATAAATCTTACGAGATAATTTAGACATAATTTTTCTTTTTTTATGTCTCTAAAAAGGTGTCAACCTAAATCCGTATAAGACAGTTACGGGAAATGTTGTGGATGATAAGTATTCGAAAAGAGTATAAATATACACTCTTCGCTCAGGTGATAGGTGACAGATACGGGTGATAGGTTAGGGGTGACCTATCACCGCTCTGTAAATACGATGAATAAAGAGTTTCAGGAAGGCGGTGATAGGTTGAAAGAGGAATTGACGAAATCAGTAAGGAGAGAAAGAATCATACTTCCTATGGATTTTCCAGTCACCCATACTTCTTGTCGCGCGTTTTTAGTCTATACGAACTCGGTAATAGAACTATTCAATATTTTTAAGTAGAAATATTCAAATACCTCTAAAAAGGTATTTTACTCTCCATCGCCATTCCCCAATACCTGTATATAGCGATTGTGGTACAATTCTTCTGTCTATAACTTTGCACCCGAATTGGGGGATTACGCCTATCTCGGCAATTAGACAAATAAAACATAACCATCAATCAGTTTTTATTTTATAATAAACAGAGAAAAGATTATAGCCTTTCGATTTTATATATGATAATATGATAGCAAGCAGAAAATTTACATTCATTATTCTTTGTATTTTAGGGTATACACATGCTTATTCACAAGAGCCGGAAATAAAGAACGACTCTGTTTACCGGCTCCAAGAGGTGGTGGTATCATCCCGACAAATACTCGGAAGCAAATTCAAGGCAAGAAACCGCACGGGATCGGCATATTATATCTCGTCCGAAGAAATACGCAAATTGGGATATACAGATATCAACCGCATGTTGAAAGCTGTTCCGGGGGTAAACATGTATGAGGAAGATGGTTTTGGATTGCGCCCAAACATCAGTTTGCGCGGAACAAAAGCTGAACGGAGCGAACGTATTTCCATCATGGAGGATGGGATATTGGCTGCCCCCGCGCCTTATTCCGCTCCGGCAGCCTATTATTTCCCGAATGTCGCCCGCATGGAAGCCGTGGAAGTGCTGAAAGGAAGCAGTCAGGTACAGTATGGTCCGTTCACCACGGGAGGAGCCATCAATCTGGTGTCGACTCCCATACCGAGCACTTTCTCCGGTAGGGCAACTTTCTCTTACGGAAGCAAGAATACGTTTAAATCGCATACACACATCGGGAATATGTGGAAGCACTTCGGGTTTCTGGTGGAATATCTGCGTTATCAGTCGGACGGCTTTAAGAAATACGAAGATCATCCTGTCAAAGGATTTACCAGAAACGACCTCATCGCCAAAGTAATGGTAAAGACCGATAAAGGTACAGGAGTAAACCACGCACTGGAACTGAAGTTCGGATATGCGGACGAACACTCGGACGAAACGTATGTAGGACTCTCCGAAGGTGACTTCAAGAAAAGTCCTTTCCTCCGTTATGCTGGTTCGCAAATGGACGAGATGAAGACCAATCATCAGCAGTGGGTAGCTACTTACCTGCTCAACTTCTCCAACAAGCTGAAAGTAACTACCAACGCATACTACAACCGCTTTCACCGCAACTGGTACAAACTGAATGACGTACGGGCGGGTATCACTTCTAAAGAGAAGAGGTCTATTGCCGATGTGCTTATCGACCCGGAAACGAATATCCGCTACTTCGATATCCTGACGGGGAAAGTCGACCGGGAAGGCGAAGCGCTGCTGGTAAGGGCCAACAACAGGACGTATCGTGCCAGAGGCATACAAACCAAAGCGGAATATCGGTTCAACCTGAATGAGTTCTTTTTCGATGTGGAGTTCGGACTACGTTATCATCACGATGAGGAAGACCGCTTCCAATGGGACGACGCTTATTCCATGAAGAACAAAAGGATGGTGTTGTTCATGGAAGGTATTCACGGGACGAATGCCAACCGCATCACGTCGGCGGATGCACTGGCAAGCTACCTGCTCGCCAAGGTGAGATATAACTCATGGACTGTCACTGCCGGATTGCGCTATGAGGATATCGATCTGCTGAAAAAGGATTATACGAAAGCAGATTTGGAGCGTACGGGCAAAGTACGCATCGAAACGTCCAACCATGCGCGTGTCTGGATTCCCGGGGTGGGAGTAAATTATCAGATTGTTCCCGAAGCATCGGTATTCTTCGGGGTTCACAAAGGATTTGCACCACCGAGCGCGGAGTTGTATCAAAAGCCTGAAAGCAGTGTGAATATGGAATTGGGAACACGCGTTGTCGTCGGTAATTTCCAAACAGAGTTAATCGGTTTCTACAACAATTACAGCAATATGCTCGGAAGCGACCTCGCTGCTGCAGGCGGATTGGGAACACTCGAACAGTTTAATGTAGGCGAAGCCCGCGTAAAAGGCGTGGAGTTCCTTATGCAATACCAACCCTTGCCCGAAGCATGGAAAGTGCGCCTGCCCCTGCAAATGTCCTATACTTATACCGATACGGAGATGAGAAACTCGTTCTCAAGCCATTCATGGGGCAATGTGGTGAAAGGAGACGAAATTCCATACATCTTCAAACATGCGCTGAACATGCTGGTGGGGATAGAGCACAAATGGTTCAACGCGAACATAGGAGCACGCTACAACGGTGATATGCGCACATCTCCCGGACAGGGGAGAATCGCTGAAAGAGAGAAAGTGCCTGCACACCTCGTACTGGACGCATCTGCCAATGTATATGTAAACAAATACCTGACAGTAAAAGTAAACGCAGTGAACCTGACCAACAAGGTCTATCTCACCTCCCGTCATCCGGCAGGATTGAGGGCCGGACATCCTTTCGGTATCTACGCAGGAGCCAACATTCGGTTTTGAACGAATATATATAATATAGAATATAAGAAGAAATGTAACAAGATAAGGTAATGAATGGATCATCGGTTATAAAGTTAGTAATCAGCATCCTGTTTGCGGCAATCTTCTCTCAGGTTTGTCCGGCACAGGAATTAATGGAAATAAAAGGCACAGTGCGCTCTGCTTCCGGAGAGCCTCTGCCGGGTGCCACTGCTATCGTGGTGGATACGGGGAAGGGAGCCATCGCAGACAGCGACGGACGGTTCACACTCGAAGCCCGCAAAGGACAAATGTTGGAGGTAAGCTTCGTGGGAATGAAAACCCGGAGAATGAGAATATCGTCCGACAGGATGGACATAACGCTTCAGGACAATGTGCAGGAGATAGAAGGAGTGGTAGTCACCGGCTATCAGAACATTAAGAACCGGGTATTTACGGGAGCCGCCTCTTCGGTGAAGCTGGACGACATCAAACTGGGCGGTGTGGCGGACGTGTCGCGCATGCTCGAAGGGCGTGTGGCGGGTCTCTCGATACAAAATGTCACCGGCAGCTTCGGATCGGCTCCCCGCATCAATATCCGCGGCGGCGCTTCCATCATGGGAAACGTTCAACCTTTGTGGGTTATCGACGGGGCGGTGTACGAGGACCTTGTTTCTCTCACGCTCGACCAATTGGCTTCGGGCGATGCCGTAACGCTCATCAGTTCCGCTGTTGCCGGACTGAACGCTTCGGATATCGAAGATATCCAAGTATTGAAAGATGCTTCCGCCACATCTATCTACGGGGCCAGAGCCCTGAACGGAGTAATCGTAATCACAACCCGCGCGGGCAAAAGAAATACGCCGAACAGTTTTTCTTATTCATACGAATTGAGTATGCGTGCCATCCCTTCGTATACGGGCTTTGACCTGCTCAATTCGCAAGAGAGCATGTCCATCTATCAAGAGATGAACAGAAAGGGATACTTCTCTGTGCAAAACACATTATATGGGCGCCGCAGCGGTGTTTACTATCAGATGTATAAGGCGCTCGGTACTGTCGATCCGTCTACCGGACGATATTATCTGGAGAACACGGACGAAGCGAAACGTGCGTTCATGCGCGAACGGGAATATGCCAATACCGACTGGTTTAAGGAGTTGTTTACGCACAACCCCGTTCATACGCACACCGTAACGTTCTCCGGAGGAGGAGAGCATTCTACCATGTATGCCTCCATCGGTTTCTACGATGACAGAGGATGGACGCTTGCCGATCATGTGAAACGCATTACCGCCAATATCAAGAACTCCTTTTATTGGAAGGAAGACAAAATCAAGGCTACCATCTTCGCACAAGGCAACTTACGCAACCAACACTCTCCGGGTACGATTCCCCAACGAAAGAATACGGTAGTCGGAACGTTCGAACGCGACTTCGACATCAACCCTTTTGCTTATGCTTTGGGTACAAGTCGTACCTTACGCCCCCGAAATGCCAACGGGGAACGGGAATACTACCGCAACAACTGGGCACCGTTTAATATCCTGAACGAGTTTGATAATAATTACCTGAAAACCGAGGTGATCGACTTCAAACTGCAAGGCGAACTTTCATACAGGCTCAATGAGAATATCGAAGCGAAAGGATTGATGTCCGTACGTCATGCGGTTACCAAAAGTTTGCATTTCATTACTGAGCAATCGAACGTGATACAGGCTTTCCGCGCCAACGAAACTCCCTACGTGGCGCAAGAGAATATCTATTTGTTGAAGGATAAAGACAACCCCATGCAACTGCCGCAAGTAGCACTGACTCACGGCGGCATGTTCAATAAGACCGAGACTTCTCTGCGCAGTTATCTGGGACGCTTTGCGCTGGACTACAACAAGCAGATGGGCGAGCATGACATACGCGCTTTCGGTTTTACCGAGATACGATATGCCGACCGCAGCATCAACCCTTTCCAAGGGTACGGGATACAATACGACAGAGGGAATCAGGTGTTCACCAATCCTTTGATTTTCGATAAGCTCACTAACGAAGGAGGCACTTACTTCTCGCTTACCGAACGCTACGAAAGAGGAGTGACTCTCTCTGCCAGCGCTACTTACGGATATAGGGGCAAATACATATTCAACAGCGTATTCAACTATGAAGGATCGAATACGGCAGGCAAATACAGCCGCTCCCGCTGGTTGCCTACATGGAATATCGGAGCAAAGTGGAACATGGATCAAGAGAAGTTCATGAAAAAGTATCCTGCCGTCTCTAAACTCGCCCTGCGTGCCAGTTACGGACTGACAGCCAAAATGAACGAACAGGCAATAAACTCTACGGCGGTGTTCAAGCATCTCATCATCAACCGCACATTGCTGGAGGACCGTGAGAATGCGTTGCGTATCCTACATCTTGAGAACCGAGACCTGACATGGGAGAAAATGTATGAGTTGAATCTCGGTTGGGAACTCGGGTTGTTCGACAACCGTATCAGCGCAACGTTCGACGTCTACCAGCGTAACTCATTCGACCTGATAGACCTCATCCGTACCTCCGGTGTGGGCGGACAATATTACAAGTATGCAAACTTCGGAGACATGCGTACACGAGGGGTGGAAGTGGCGCTGCAAACTCAAAACGTCGTGACTGGCAACTTCAGTTGGACTACTGCTTTTACCATCAGCGGCATGAAACAAAAGATCACCCGCCTGCTTAATATGCCGAATACGTTTGATATGGTAGCGGGAACCGGACGGGGGAATATTCTCGGTTTCCCACGGGGTTCTCTGTTCTCTTTCAACTTTCAGGGGCTCGACAACAATGGTCTGCCTACCTTCGACTTCGGACTTTACCCTTCCAACCAAGGGGTGAACAGCGAAATTTCAGGAGCGGATTTTCTCGATGCTCAGTATTCGAAGTCATATCTTATCTACCACGGACCTATCGAACCTACTTATATCGGTGGGGTTTCGAACACGTTTAAATACAAGAATTGGGAGTTTTCGTGCTTTGTCACCATGCAGGCGGGCAACAAGATACGCCTCAACCCGACATTCGACCCATCGTTTGCCGATCTGAACGTTTTCTCCAAAGAGTACTACGATCGATGGCTTCATCCGGGTGATGAGCGGAGAACGAACATCCCCGTCATTCCTTCGCAAGATTTGATTCGTAACATCGGCAAGGAGAACATCGAAAAGGCTTACAACACGTATAATTACTCTCAGAACAGGGTGGCAGACGGAAGTTTCGTGCGCATGAAAAATATCTCGTTGGGGTATCGCTTGTCTCAAAAGCTTCTTTCATCGCTCAAAATCAGACAGATGAGTGTGAAGGTGAACATAACCAATCCGTTCCTGATTTATGCGGACAAGAAGTTGAAGGGGCAGGACCCGGAGTTCTACAAATCGGGAGGAGTTTCATTGCCTACTCCGAAACAATATACGATGACGTTGCATGTTGAATTTTAATCGCATTGAAATGAAAAGAACCATTTACTTAAGTATCATACTCACGCTGCTCACGGCATGCCAAGGCTATTTGGAAACAACCCCCGACTCCACGCTCGATGTGAAGGTGGACAGTGAAGAGAAAATAGCCGAATTGCTCACCGGAGCTTATCCGGAAGCCAGTTACTTCGCCTTTTTGGAAACACGTACCGACAACGTAGGCGAGCGGGTAAACGGCATACATTCACGGCTGAACGAAGCTATGTATTATTGGGAAGACTACGATCAGGAGGATCTGGACACTCCGCTGAACTATTGGAACGCATGTTATGCAGGCATCGCACAAGCCAACCAAGCGTTGGAGCTTCTGAGTAAATATCCTAAAAACGACCGCGTGAAAGCTTTGTATGGCGAAGCGTTTCTATTGCGCGCTTATCTGCACTTTATGCTGGTCAACATTTGGGCGGAGCCGTACGGTACAGCCAAGTCGGAGACTGCACCCGGCATACCTTACCTGACAAAGCCTGAAAAGAATGCGCTGGTGGACTACAAGCGCGGAACTGTAAAGGAGGTATACGAGAAGATTGAGAAAGACCTGAAACTCGGTATTTCACTGGTAGACGACAGTTATTATAGCAAACCGAAGTTCCACTTCAATAAAAAAGCCGCGTATGCTTTCGCATCTCGCTTTTACCTGATGAAAGGGGAGTGGGAGCCCGTTATCGCCTACTCGGATTATGTGTTGGGGGTAGACCCTAAACCTGTTCTTCGGAACTGGGAGAAGTACGGTAAAGAGTTTTACTTCAACCGCAAGCATCTTTATACTCGCTACACAAGTGCTGAAGAGCCCGCCAACCTGTTGCTTTCCACAACAGAATCGAGAGTGGCCCGCAACATTGCCACGGAAAAGTACGGAGTGACCAACAAAAGTGCAGACAGAGTATACAACCGGCATGGGGTAGACGGATGTGACAATTTCCGGAAAATAAACATGGAGCCGGTATTCCTTTTCAACTATAACGACGGACGCATAGGCGACGGACAATACATTGGCAAATTCGACGAGCTTTCGTTATCGGGCTATACGGGTATAAGACCGAGAGGACTGTATGTCACCAATGTTTTATTCTCCACCGATGAGGTAATGCTCAACCGGATGGAGGCATACGCCATGATGGGAGAATATGACAAGTCCATAAACGACCTGATTGTCTATCTTTCTACCAAATTCGGAATAACTCTCACATGTAACCGACAGGACTACACGCAAACAAGCAGTGACAATTACCAGACTTACACGCCGTTCTACGGAATGAGTATCAAGCAATTGGCGATGGTAAAAACTATTTTGGGATTCAGGCGGCAGGAGTTTATTCACGAAGGGTTGAGATGGTTTGATATCCGCCGTTTTTATATACCGGTGAAACGTGTATCGAAATATAAGTTTTATAAGCAACTGGAGAAAGAAGACCCGAGAAAACTTCTGCAAATACCGGCCGAAGCCATCAACCGGGGATTAGAACCTAACCCCCGTTAATCTATTGAAAAATATAATGGACAGAGAATTTTAAAAAATGAAAACAAGAAGCAAAAAAATGAGATTCAGATACTTTATCGGACAGAGCCTGTATCTGTTTGCCACATGCTTGCTGTTGGCGGGCTGTGAACAGGAAGCCGCCTTATCCGATCAAAGCGTAGTGGATTTAGGAGCAGTACGACGCAATAAAACAGAACTCGATGAGTGGATATTAAATACATTTACATGTCCTTACGGCATCGAAATCGAATACCGTTGGGATAAAAACATGGCGCAGAACGGAAGTTATGCCTATCCGCCAGAAGCCGCTAATGTAAAAAGTGTGCTCGAAACGATCAAAGCGCTGTGGATAGACCTCTATACGACTCCCGAGTTGGGAGGAGAAAAATTCTTTTTGGGCAAGAGCCCCGTTAAGATTTACATGTATGGAGGAGAGAATATAGACGAAAACGGGGTAGGGCTTTTAGGAAATAAGGAAGCAACGACCAACGAGATGTTTCTGTACAACGTCAACGGCTTCGATCCGAAAGATGAGAACAAGGTGTTTGTGCTGATGCGAAGCGTACATCACCAATTCGCCAAACGGCTGATGGAGTTGTTCCCTTACGCCAGGAATAAGTTCCTGGCTGTCAGTTGTGCCAAATATACCGGATCCACACGGTTTATCTCGAAGATAAAGCCGCAAGGACGCGAACTGTTCGAACTTTCCGGTTATGCCCATAAAAGAGGTTTTTTTACCTACCACTCGTTCCTCTCTGTAGAAGACGACTTTGCCGAGATCATCAGCGCCAAGCTTACGCATACCCCTAAAGAGGTACTTAAAGCATTGGAAGAAGCGAAAACGCCTGACTATGACTCTGATCCGGAGGTTCAGAAAATTTATGATGAAGAGGCACGCCAAGCATACAAAGAGCTGACGGAGAAAGAGGCGTTTGTAGAAGATTACTTTATCAAAGAAATCAAAATCTCACTCAATTATCTCCAAAGGATAAGTATAAAACAATTAAAAGCATATACGAAACAAAAATAAAAAGTATGAAGATAGGATTCCAATTACTTATTTTGATAACGGTTTGCTTCTCTTGCAAGGAGGAGAATATCTTCGATTTATCTCCTTCCGAGCGGAGCGCAAAACATATCAGCGAACTGAGGAAGGAGCTTATAGATGCTCCCCATGGGTGGTGTGTCACTTACTTCCCCCGGACAGACTCGCTACTGTTTACAAACGTGAACGAACAGATTGCTCAGTTCGAATATCGGGACAAATATGGCTATGGCGGACACTGTTTCTTCATGAAGTTCGCCGACAACGGAACGGTGGAAACGATAGCCGACTATGACGAACAGAGTCGGGTAAACAGCCGGTTCAGTGAATTTGAAATAAGTCAGAATACATTCACTCAACTGAGCTTCACCACTTACAATTATCTGCATAGTCTGGTAAATAACCAATTCACCGCCTCTTCCGATTTTCTTTATACAGGCAAAGATGTAGATGGCAACCTTGTTTTTCGAACAGCTTCATACATAGAACCGGCCCGTGAGTATATCGTCTTTACAAAATTGAAAGGCGAAAACAGTTGGACGGAAGATATGCATAAAGCTTATGACAATAATCGGTTTTTTCAAGAGATGAAGAATCCGCAGTTGGTAATCAGGAAAGCAGACCGGATATATTTCCGCAGTAATATGCAAACGAGAGTCATTGACAATAGGAATGCAGACTCCCCAAAAAGAAAAAAGCAGGAGGAATATCAACGTTATCAGCTGTTCCTTTTTGCCAAGGTCCCTTATGCACCGAACGGATGGCCCAAAGAGGTGGTTGGGCTGGGATCCGGATATGTAGGGACAATAGACGGATTGACGTTCAGACCCGGCATACGATACAACAAAAACTACACATTTTACGATTTCCGCAGGGAAGGAAACCGGTTTGTTTGTGAACTCGTGAAGGTGTTCGATCCCTATAGTAAGACCGAACGTTGGGTAAGCAAGCATCTTGCCCCCAATGGAGAACTAACCGGGGTTATAGCTGAAATCTGGGATGAATCTAATAATTAAAAAACAAAAAGCGATATGAAATATATATGGATCATGTGTTTATTACTGGTATGCGGTTGTAATACGATAAAAGAGGACGCCGTAATAAATGAAGAGTATGAAAAGTTGTTTCCGCCGAAAGAAATAGAAAAACCGGAGAACAAGCGCGGAGAGTTGCCCGTGGAGTTGTGTGACCCCGATCTGGCGTTAAAGAGTTACAAATATCCGGGCACGGAAACACCGGATGATGCGGAGGAGTATACCGTCACGTTGAGTTGCTCATTTGCAGAGATAGATCGATCTGGTTATTTTGTGTCGGATGTTACAGCGCAGTACGAGGTGAGGTACATCAATGAGAAAAAGGAATTGGTAACTGTTCGATGTGCGAAAAATAGGGACGAGAGTGATGAGGGGGATAGCGAGGAAGCCGAATACGCAGACGATTCTTCTGGTTCTGGTAATGTCTCTTCCAACGGTAGCACTGCTCCTATGATGCAGAATGGCGAGTGGCTGGAGATTACCTTCAAAGTTCATTCCGGTTTCCCTATGTATCTCTGCGTGACGGGTGTGGGACCTCGCGACTCGAACGTGAAAGCAAGCATCAAAGCCATGTCGGCCGACGGGTTGATTGAGATTCCCGAACTGAAAAGCGAGCAGTATCAGAACGAAGAGGGGCCCAACATGTTGAAACATCCGTATTGCGAATACATCATCTTACCTTAAAACTGCAAGAACCGATGAAGAACTATTTACGAAAACAAATGATATTTCCTTTGTGTCTGTTTGCGGTGCTGACAGGCTGTATTGAGGGGACGAATGAAACAATAGAGAGTGCCTATCAGCTGCCGATGTTGCAGGAACCGGCGTATAAATTTGCACGTAACGGTGAAAGCAGTGTCAATCTGATGGAATGCGAGTTCCTGAAGTCGCCCGTCGACATCATTTTTTCGCGTTATCTGAACCATGCGCGGGTGGGTACGCCGGAGGAGTACAGCGAGATGCTGGAGTTCTACGAGAAGGGCGAGTTCGGGCTGAAGCCGATGGAGGAAATCGCAAATTCGACGACCCATTCGGGCAGTCGGTCACAAGTGTTACAGGACTTTACCGATTGGTTCGAGGGTTCGAAGCGTATCTCTCAAAACAGGCGCAACGAGGCCGCGAAGGGACGGATAGGTTATGTGGGCAATAATTACGGTGATAAGGACATCTTTTTCATCGATGAGCGCGGCATCGCCGTGGCGGAAGTCTATCGATTTGCCGCAATGGGTGCTCTCTACCTGGACAAAATTTTGAACGTGCATCTGAACAAGGAGGTGCTTTTCGAGACCGGAGTGCGTGAGGAGCATGAGTTGACGCACCTGTTGCCCGGTCATAACTACACGGAGCTGGAGCACCACTGGGATTTGGCGTATGGTTACTACGGCTTTTGGAAGTCGCTGGCCCAGTCGGATGGATTACCGGCGTTGCGCGATTCACATCTCCGTATCTTCCACTCGTTTGTCTGGGGGCGTACATATATGGAGACATCGTGCTACGAGGATATCGGGCTGCGGGTGGATACCATCCGTCACGAGTTGAGCCGTGTGGTGGCAGTGCGGGCTATGCACTTGCTGACGGGTGCCAACACGTTTTCCAACTTGAGAGAGAATCCCAAGTATGCTTTCCGTCTGTTGTCCCAGGCCTATGGGCTCATCTATGCATCGCAGTTTGCACGCAATGCCCAGGGCGATCCGTTCCTGACGTACGATGAGACACGACAGTTGCTCCACGTGCTTGAGCGTGATGGCGGGTTGTGGGATCGGCAGCGTCTCATGGGCAGTGAGCAAGACGAGGGTTCGCTACGACAGCTGGCGGCTCGGTTTGGCGCGAAGTTCGGCATATCGCTTAAGGAAATCGAGAAATAATACATGTTAACAAAGAAGAAATGCATTAGTAAGATGAAAAAGAAGATGATATATCAATTACTATTGGTCGTCACGGTACACGTGGCGGCATCGCTGCCTGCCGCTGCACAGGAGGCACCGCGCGATTTGAGGGTGACGGCCCATCAGGGCGAGTTGGAAATTTCGTGGGCCAAACCGCAGAACGTTGAGGGGGTGACGTGGGAAGTTGTTCTCAATGATGGTCCGGGCGTGTCTGTATCCACCCCTTCGTACATTTGCACGAAGCTGCGCCCCGGCACCGTGTATCGCATCCAAGTGCGTGCCCTGCGCGGCTCAGAGCAGAGCCCCTACACGGAACAGCGGGTAAGCACGAAGCGAATGGAGCGACCCGAACATTCGGAAGACCGCATCCCTTATTTGCGCACGCTGCTACCCGACGGCACCTCACCCGGCCGCTTTCTCGACCTCTACTACAACGAGCTGGCCAACCCTGAGGCCGCAATTACTTACCGTATCGATGGACGCCCTGTCGTGCCGGTGAACAACCGATTAGAGTTTCCAGCCTTTACGGAGTTCAACAAAAACTTCCAGCTGGAGATTTGCATCGATGAAGGTGGCGGTCGCGAGTGGGAGATATTGTACAACGAACTGAATGTTCGCAACATCGATAACCATTAAACACGTAGCAATATGATGATAAGAAACTTTTTCAGCCCCTTGGGCTTGGGCATATGTATGGTCTGTCTTTTTATTTGTTTCTTCGCCTGTGAGGAGCACACGGAGGAATATCCAGAGATTCGCATCGGGAAAGGGAATGGCGTCGACGAGCTGACGCTGAACAAACTTACCGAGAAGTGTTTGCTGCTCTCGGGCGGTAACGGTAAGTTTTTGGTCAACATTGAAAATTCGCAGATTGCCACTGCACACATCAGTCTGGATACGCTCAAGGTCAGGGGGCTGCTCGAGGGTGAGACTTTTGCCACGGTTATCTCGCACGACCGCCGTGTGCGACTGCGTATCCACGTCACCTTCCCTGAGTTGGGCGTGAGTCACACCACCGTACAGCTACGTCCGAAGCTCATCAGTCGTTTTGTGAGCATCTCCGGTGGCGGGGAACGCACTACGCTTGAAGAGAATGACCCGGCGGATGTAATGGACATCAAATGGGATGGCTCTACGGGCATGCTCGAGATCGTACCCAAGTACGAGGGAGAGGCGGAGGTTACCGCTGTTTCCGAGGACGGTAAGGAAAGCAAGACTATTCGCATTTGTATCAAGCCCGATGGTGAGCTGACTATCCCCGGCTGGTACACCACATGTGAGACGCGGTATTATGTGAAGATGAACAATAAAATGATTGTTAAACGTAAAGGCGGGGCTACATGGATTATAGATAGCGCCCGACCTTATGGTGGAAAAATCACTACCTACGATGGTTCCCACATGAAGATTGCTCCCATTATAAATCCCGTGCAAGGCGACTCCATTGATTTGAATATTCTTCGTTATTCCACTCCTAAAAGTAATCCGGAAATAAAAGCCGGAATACACCGACTTTATGTAGAAGAAGTTCGTGAATCGGAGGTCATGCTGAGAGGAAGAGGATTTAAGTTTTTACTACCTTACCAAAAGTAGACTCAAACCAAATTATATGTGTATATGTATTTATATAGGGTTGAAATCTGCACTTTAATTTATAAATGCCATCCTTTGTCATCAAATTAGTTTATTTCCACACCGTTTTGATGCACTATCATTATAGGTTCATGTCAATCATTGGTTAGTATATGGAAAAAATGACATATATATGGATAATAATCCTCATTCCGAAATAGTTTGCTGTGTTTTTTGTATTCGTTATTCCTTTTGGTTAGTTTTGCTGTATAAATCTAAAAAAAACTATGAAAAGATATATCTTTGTAACCAGCAATCAAAAATAACTCAAAGCACTGTATGAAATATAAATTATTATGTCTCTTCGTTTTGTTTAATTTTTCTCTATCGGAGCTGTGGGCTAATATTGAACTTAGTTCCAAACAAATGAGAACCAGTGACGGGCTACCTAGTAATTCTGTACGATGTATGTTTCAGGACAGTAAGGGCTTCTTGTGGTTGGGCACCTTAGACGGGTTGACTCGTTATGATGGCAATTCTTTTCTTACCTATCAGTTGGAAACAGGAAAGCATGACCGGATTTCTTTAGCAGATAACAGGATAAAACAGGTGGTAGAGGATAAGAATGGCTTCCTATGGATAAAGACTGTGCCGGAATTATTCAGCTGTTATGACTTGCAAAAAGCTTGTTTTGTAGATTTTACCGGTACCGGAAATGATGGAGAGAACTATTCAGGAATATTTATGTCTTCTAATGGAGATGTGTGGCTTTGGCATAGAAGGAACGGTGTGCGTCAAATTGTATGTAAGGACGACCGGACTATGACTTCTGTGAAGTTTAGCGCAAAATTGAAAAACCTACCCGATGACCGGATTAAATTTATTAATGAAGATTCCAGTGGCAGGATCTGGATTGGTACCATGCAGGGACTTGCGTCTGTTTATAAGGGGAAAGTTGAATTTATCGATAGGAAATTGAATTTTTCTTCTTCTTTCCCTCATGGAGAAGATATGTATTTTCTGACAAAGAGCGGAGATGTGTATCGTTGCGTAAACGGATCGAATAAAATAGACTGTTTAGCGTCTTTGTCTGCTATTGCCGGTAATACATCTGTCAGTACACATTCATTGATAAAAGATAAATGGGTTATATTTACCTCCAGTAAAGGAGTATATGAATTCGACTTTCAGAGTTTTCAAATAACTCCTTATCGGAATCTGAAAATAAATAATGGGAAAGTGATTCATGACAATTACGGAGATTGTTGGGCTTATAATAACACCGGACGAATTTATTATATAAACGTGAAGAGCGGAGCAATAAAGGACTTCCGGTTAATCCCGGAAGAGAAAATGAAATATATCGATTATGAACGCTATCATGTGGTTCGTGATGACCGGGGAATTGTGTGGATCTCGACTTATGGGAACGGACTTTTTACTTATGATATTCAGGAAGATCGTTTGGAACACTTTGTCTCCGGAGGGAAGAATGCAGGACCTATAGGCTTAGATTTCTTGTTATGTTTGATGAAGGACAGGACGGGAGGAATATGGGTAAGTTCCGAATATTCCGGTTTGTCTCATATTTCCATTTCAAATAAAGGCATTACGCATGTTTATCCGGCATCACCGGATGTTTTTGACCGTTCGAATACAATCCGGTTACTGACTAAAATGTCGAATGGAGATATATGGGTAGGAACGCGAAGAGGTGGATTGTATAATTATGATTCTCATTTGAAGACTAAAATAGATAATCATTATTTGCCCTATAATATTTATGCGATTTCAGAAGATAGTCAGGAGAATATATGGATAGGAACTCGGGGTGACGGATTAAAAATAGGAGATACTTGGTATAAGCCGGACCCGTCTGATCCTTTTGCTTTGTCTCATTCTAATATTTATTCCATTCTTCGTGATAAAAAGAACCGCATGTGGGTAGGAACATTTGGAGGCGGATTGAATCTGGCCGAACAAACTGAGGGTGGACAATATAAGTTCCGATGTTTCTTCCTACGAAAAAAATATGGTTTTCGGATAGTCCGGGTGATGGCAGAAGATGATAAAGGAATGATATGGATGGGCACAAGTGAAGGAATTTGTATTTTTCACCCGGATTCATTGATAGCTGATGAAGACAACTATCATTTGTTTAGCTATACGGATGGTAACTTTTGTAGCAATGAGATTCGTTGCTTGTTTCGTGACAGTAAAGGGCGTATGTGGGTGGGAACCTCGGGTGCCGGTTTGAATCTATGTGAACTGACAGATGATTGCCAATCTTTGAAATATACGCATTATGGAATATCGGAAGGATTGGTCAATAACATGGTTCAGGCTGTTCAGGAAGATTATTCGGGACAATTATGGATTGCCACGGAATATGGAATTTCAAGATTCAACCCGAACAGTCATTCTTTTGAAAACTACTTCTTCTCCTCCTATACATTGGGAAATGTGTATAGCGAAAACAGTGCATGTATGGGGGCAGACGGGAAACTTATTTTTGGAACAAACTATGGATTGACCATTATTGACCCGAAAAAGATTTCAACAGAGAGACTGTTTTCTCCGATTGTTATTACCGGACTGTCTGTCAATGGTATTCAGGTGAAGCCTAATATGCCGGGTTCTCCTTTGCAGGAATCTTTGGCTTATTCGGATAAAATCACATTGAAATATTTCCAAAATTCTTTCATGCTTGATTTTTCTACTCTCGATTATTCGGATAATGGACAAATCAAGTATATGTACTGGCTGGAGAACTATGATAAAGGATGGAATGTTCCATCTTCTTTGAGCTTTGCTTCTTATAAATATCTTGAGCCGGGCACATATGTATTCCATGTGAAGTACTGCGATGGTGCCGGTATCTGGAATGATACCGAAACAACTTTGAAGATTGTCATCGTACCACCTTTTTGGAAAACAAGTTGGGCTATGCTCGGATATCTCATTCTGATATTGATAGTCTTGTATTTCACATATCGTATCATCATTAATTTTAATAGATTACGCAACCGTATCAATGTTGAAAAGCAATTGACGGAATATAAATTGGTGTTTTTTACCAATATCTCTCATGAATTCCGAACTCCGCTAACGTTGATTCAGGGAGCGTTGGAGAAAATGTACCAGATAGATGATATTCCTCAGGCATTATTACATCCTTTGAAAGTGATGGACAAAAGTACCCAGCGCATGTTGAGGCTGATTAATCAGTTGCTGGAATTCAGGAAGATGCAGAATAACAAATTGGCTCTTTCTCTGCAGGAAACAGATGTAATTACTTTCCTGTATGAAATATATCTAAGTTTCAGTGACGTGGCAGAACAGAAAAATATGGATTTCCGTTTTGTGTCGTCAGTGCCATCATACAAAATGTTTATTGATAAAGGAAAATTGGATAAAGTGGTTTATAACCTGCTCTCAAATGCTTTCAAATACACTCCTTCGGGTGGAACCATTTTGTTCTCTGTAAATGTGGATGAGGCAAAGAAGTATTTGCAGATTCAGGTAGCCGATACGGGAGTAGGTATTCCTAAAGAGAAACAGAGTGAACTGTTTAAGCGCTTTATGCAAAGCAGTTTTTCCGGAGATAGCATTGGAGTAGGGCTACACTTGAGTCATGAATTGGTGCAGGTGCATAAAGGAACCATTGAATATAAAGAGAATGAAGGAGGAGGTTCTGTATTTATCGTATGTATTCCAACCGATAGAACAGTTTATTCGGAAAAAGATTTTCTGGTGCCCAGCAATGTTCTGTTGGAAGAAGCAAATACGCAAGCTCACCATTTTCAGGAACTTTCAGAAGAAGAATATCAGGTACATGAGAAGGCTGTTATTTCATCGAGAAAACGTAAAATACTGGTAATTGAGGACGATAATGATATTCGTGGATTCTTACAGGAGGAACTAAGTGCCTATTTTGAAGTAGAAGTGGTAGCAGATGGAGTATCCGGATTTGAAAAGGCATGCAACTATGATGCGGATCTGATTATCTGTGATGTGTTGATGCCCGGAATGACAGGTTTTGAAGTGACCAAGAAATTGAAAACTGACTTTGCAACAAGCCACATTCCCATTATTCTGCTGACTGCATTGAACTCGCCGGATAAACATCTGGAAGGTCTTGAGGCGGGGGCGGATATTTATATTGCGAAGCCATTTAGTTTTAAGCTTTTGCTTGCGCAAGTGTTCCGGTTGATAGAGCAATACGAGAAGTTGCGGAAGAAGTTTTCCAGTGAACCGGGAGTAGTACGTCCGGCTTTATGTAACACAGACCGGGATAAGGAGTTTGCAGACCAGTTGGTGGCTGTGGTGGAGAAGATTTATTCTCAATCTAATATTTCCATTGATGAATTTGCACAAATGATGGGTATGGGACGAACGGTGTTTTATAAGAAACTACGGGGAGTGACCGGATACTCACCGAATGAATATTTGCGTGTCGTACGGATGAAGAAGGCTGCCGAGCTGTTTTTGACTGAAAGGAATCTGACAGTTGCCGAAGTCTCTTATAAGGTGGGTATTAGCGATCCCCTTTATTTCAGCAAATGTTTTAAGGCGCAGTTTGGAGTATCTCCTTCTGCTTATCAGAGAGGAGAGAGAAACGATTCTAAAAAGTAACTTATTATACCATATGAAGATGTTCTACAGGACCCTGTTGGTAGGGGGGCTTTTAGTTTTGTGCGGGTATTCTTCAATTAAACAAGAGAAGGACAATATAGATTTGCTACGGCAGGAATTTAAATACCCAAATGATTCAGCCCGCACTAAATTATGGTGGTTTCATGGTGAAACGGAGACCACAAAGGAAGGAATAACGGCTGATTTGGAAGCATTTAAGCAGGTTGGAATAGGAGGAGTGGTGTATTATGATCAGGTGCATGGGAAAGGAACTGATGCTTCCCCCGTTTTTTCGGACGACTGGTGGGAGAAACTGATTTTCTCGGCATCAGAGGCCCGAAGGTTGGGATTGACATTTGAGGCGAACGTTTCTAACGGTTATGTAGCCGGAGGTCCTTGGATAACGAAGAAACTTAGTATGCAAAAGGTAGTTGCCAGCGATACGGTTGTCAGTGGAAACTGCAGGTTTTCCGGTCATCTTCCTTTACCTACCTCACAATCTGAATTTTGGGATTTTGCAGTTATCGCTTTCCCTGTTACCGGAACTGTGGAAACGAGTATCAACAGGAGACCGGAATTGTCTTCTAATATTGAAGGATTATCCCTTGAATCTCTATTTGTTGAGAATGGGAAATTTGTTGAGATGCCTAAACTACTTCCGGGAGAATCTGTTTATATAAAAATGGATTTTGGGAGTCCTTTTTCAGCCCGGAGTTTCACTTATAGTGCTAATCCCAGAGGAAAAGCGCGTACATGTGCCATGAATATTCCCGGTCATTCATCCAGTCAGTTTTATGGAGCTATGTATGAAGCGTTGCCCGATATTGGGGAATTGGAGGCTTCGGATGACGGTTTGCAGTATAAGAAAGTGTGTAATTTAAAACCTGTTTACCAAGGGGTTTCGACAAAGTGCAAGCAACATACGGTAACATTTCCGGAGGTCAAAAGCCGCTTCTTCAGGATTCGTCTGCATGATTGGGCAGATAGTAAGAACCGATATTCAAAATTATTGATTGGAGGATTATTGCTCTCTTCACAGGAAAAAGTGAATAACTGGGAAGATAAAGCCGGTTTTAATTCGGATTTTATAGAAACTGAAGAAAGACCATCTTTGCCTTCAACAGATGCGATAAATCCAGCCGATGTGATTGATTTGACAGAACTGGTCGATGGAAATGGAGTTTTGAACTGGAATGTTCCCGAAGGGAAATGGATGATAATGAGGTTTGCCCATGAATCACAGGGAGGATATATCAAGCATGGGCGTACTGGGCTAAAAGGTTTGGAATGTGATAAGATGTCTGCGGAAGCGGCAATCGTTCAGTGGGAAAATTATTTTAAAGTCATCTACGATTCATTGTCGGTCAGAGGTTGTCCGCCATCCGGAATGATAATGGATAGTCATGAAGCGGGGGCGCAGAACTGGACTCCGGGATTCGAGCTGGAATTTATGAAACGCAAGGGGTATGATATCCATCCTTATCTTCCTGTTCTAATGGGATATGTTGTCGGTTCTGCTGAAGTTTCAGACCGTTTTCTATATGATATGCGACGTACTATTGCCGATCTGATATCTGATCGTTATTATGGTACGTTAGATAGCCTGTGTCTTGATGCCGGTCTTGATTTTACAGCACAGGCTATAGGGAATGCTTTGAATATTGTAGGCGATAATATTCAGGCGAAAGGTCGGGTACAGAAACCACAGGGAGAGTTTTGGGCTTATCAGACCGAAGGAAGTTATGATATAAAAGAGGCCTCTTCCGCTGCCCATCTTTACGGTAAAAGAGTGGCTTCTGCCGAGGCGTTTACGGACGCTAAATTTTCTCATTCGTTAGCTGATTTAAAGAATTTGGCTGATTATGCATTAGCTTTCGGAAGTAATGAATTTGTTGTCTGTGCATCTGCTTATCAGCCCTGGACTGATACAATTCCAGGCAATACAGGGGGAGGCAGGCACTATTGTCTGAATAGAAATAACACTTACTGGAATTATAGTCGCCCGTTTTGGGATTATCTGGCGAGATGTGCGGGACTTCTACGAAAGGGGATTCCCGTTGTCGACTTATGTGTTTATCTGGGTGATAATCCGCCTGTGAAATTACTATCTTATCGTTTGCCGGAGATGCCCGAGGGGTATAACTTTGACGTGTGTACCACGGATGCCCTGATTAATAGAACTAAAACTTTGAATGGAAATATTATACTGCCGGATGGTATGAAATATCGTATGTTGGTCCTGCAGAAAGATTGTAAAATGACATTGGCTGCTCTCCGGCATATTGCTGCTTTGGTGGAACAGGGAGTTGCGTTATATGGTGAGCGTCCTGCATATCCTGTATCTTTGGCCGAACGGATACATGATAATGAATATGATAAGATAGTAACTGCCTTGTGGGGAACCGGAAAAAAGGAAAGTGGAGTCCACTCTTTGGGAAAAGGACATGTGTATTGGGGGATGACTTTGGAAGAGGCTTTACGGGAGGAAGGAATCCGTCCGGACATTACTTTAAAAAGTGGAAATGAACCGGAAGACAGGATCTATTTCACTCATCGTCATTTGCCGGATATTGATATTTATTTTGTAAATAATCATAGCGAGAATGTGTTCAGCGATTCTATTCATTTGCGGACAGACAGGAGATATGCAGAATATTGGGATCCGGTTTCGGGAGATTGTTATTCGCTTCCTGTTGCATTTGGGGGAAATAGCTTGTCATTAAAATTATCACTTGCTGCTCGAGAGTCCGGGTTTATTATAGTTTTGGATAGAAAGAATGACTCTTTGCCTGTGAGAGGGTTTACAACAGATAAAGCAAAGAAGCATATTGTTAATGGAGATTGGAAAGTTTACTTTGACCCGAGATGGGGTGGACCGGGCGAAGTGGTTTTTACACAATTGACAGATTGGAGTAAGGAAAAAGATCCCGGCGTTGTTTATTATTCGGGGAAGGCTGTTTATAAAAAGAACATCCATATAGAGAAAAAAGAAAAGGATAAACAGATCTTATTGCGTTTTGAGCGGCTAGGTTCGCTGGCAAGGATTTATCTGAATGGACATGAAGTTTCAACTTTGTGGTGTTCACCTTGGGAAGCGGATTTGACCCGTTGGGCAGTTGAAGGAGAGAATTCTTTAGAGATACATGTGGTAAATTCATTGATGAACAGAATGATTGGTGATGCATCATTACCCCAAAATGAGCGGTTTACCTATGCTTATCCTGCGATTGCCATTCCTGAAGATACTCTGGTTCCCTCAGGGATTATCGGGAATGTATATTGGGTAGTCCGTTAGTTGGGAATATTCAGTAAATGTTCCCCCCAAATACCATGGCATATGAAGATGATAGAGTATAATCACTTCATATGCCATTATTATTGTCATTTTTCTGTATATTCTCATATACTCTTATCTGACAAGACATTAAGTTCCGGAAGAAGTCTTCTGACCTCTTCTGATTCTTTCAGTAAACTCATATCATGCAGCTTTCCCCGTTCTGTTCCTGATCTTGTCAATCATCAGTATGGCATTTGCTGTATGTATTCCGAAGAAAATCCACAGGATTTCCGTCTTCTTGTTCCTTGCCTTTATCCTTGGGAGCGAGTAATGTTGCTTTTGAGTGCCGAAGCTTCCTTCAAGCCGTGTGGCCCTTTCTTTTGAGAGTTCGCTTCTAAGCAGCTTCCTCAAAGGCTCATCTTTGCCCTCCCTTCCCTTGCGCACAAAGGATGTGGATATCCCATATTTAGTACAGAACTTTCTGTTGGCATTATTGGCATATATGGAATCGGCAGCCACACATCTTACCCTTACATTCATCAGCTTCTGCTGCATACGGATACAGTCCTTCAAGCGTATCCCCTCATTGAAAGCCTTGAACGAGAGGTGTTCGATGAACGATATGCCGTCTATCTGTATATTATTGACCTTTGCACCGAACTCGACGGACTTGGTTTCCTTGCCTCTGACGATGGGACGTACATAATGACGGTCGATGCTGATGATGCGGTCACTGACTTTTCTCCCTTCAAACATTTCCTTTTCCTGTACAAGCACCTTTCTGATGATGGAAAGACGCTTATGGTAATCCTGTGTATATCGGAGTAAAGCACCGTACTCGCTATGGAGCCCATCCCTTTGACTGAGGAGCTTTTCAAGAAGCTTGATCATACGGCGCTTAAGCATTCTTGTCCTTGAAGCTCTCCTCTTTCTTTTCTTGCAGTAGGACAGATAGGATTCCGCCACATTCCTGTATTTGTTGCGCGGACGCCTTATGCCCAGATCCCTGCAATGCCGGCATATATGCCTGTAGAGCCATTCGATGCTTTCCCAAAGGAGTTTCATGTCCGTAGGAAAACGCATGTGGCTCTCATAGCATGTGGCATCGGTCATGCAGACGTGAAGGTTATCAAGATAAGGTTTCCAGTGTGAAGCCAGGATCTCCTGGAAGGAATCAATGTCAAGGCGGGATGCTATCTCATTACGGATGGCACTGACTATCTTGAAGTTGGTTATGGGAAGGGACGGGGGGATCATGATTCCACAGAACATCTGGTAGTGTATGTTCCCGTTCAGATGTTCCACCAGTTTCCTGTCGGAGAATCCGGTGTATGCCTTCAGGACCATAAGGGCGATCTTTGCGGAAGGACTGAATATGTTCCTGCGGCCCAAACGTTGTTCAGACAGGCCTGCGGCTTTTGCCATACGATCAAATGGAAAGACCGAATGAAGCCTGCCAAGCTCACTCTCATGAAAACTCTTGCGGTATTTTTCCAGAATATCAAATTCTGTAAAGCCCAAAGTTGGGTGGATTTCTGAAATTTTTTGTATCTTAGCCATATCTTAGTTGGGGAATTTCCCCCGTTTGGACCGTCAAACCTTGTTTTCGGGGGAATACCTAAAGATACTAAAAAGCCAACTAATTCGCAATAATTTGTGTATGAATTAGTTGGCTCATTTTATAATATTTAATGAATGTCCCTAGTTGGGATGATATGATTGCCTACCTTGAACCGGTCTGCTTTTTACAGATCGGTTCAAGATAAGATTTGTTTATCAGCTACATGTGGAGGTTTAACTTATAGATTTCACTTCCGGCAAGAAGGAAGCAGCCAGTACCGAAATCCTCAAAATCAGGAACTTTATCATAAGTGACAGGTTGACTGTCTTTCGGCTCTTTGCCGGTTCCCTGTACATAGCCAAGAAAACCATTCGGGTGAACTGCATCTTTCACCATGGCATTCCATGCTTTTATGATTACAGGCAGATAGGTCTTTTTATCCAATAGGCCATTGCGTACACCCCAGGACATACCGTATACGAAAAGGGCTGTGCCGGAAGTCTCCTTCCCTCCAAAGTTTGTCGGGTCGTGGAGGCTGACATTCCAAAAGCCGTCTTCACGCTGGCATTGTTGCAGTGCCTTGCTCATAGCCAAAAAGTCATTGATGTAATCCTGACAATGTTTTTCATTGGAGGGGATTTCGTTCATTACCCGTACTAAAGCAGCATATACCCATCCGTTACCGCGGCTCCAATAACAGTTTTTGCCATTTGGTTCTTTGTATGGAGGATCGAAATTATGGTCTCTCCACCACAAACCTTCTTTGACATTAAACATTCCGTTCTCTCCGTGTTTATTACGGGTGTATTCGTACATATCCCACATTTTATCGAAGTATTTCTGTTTGCCCGTAAGTTTTCCCATTTTGGCAAATATAGGCATCCCCATCTGGATGGCATCTATCCACCACCAATCATTTACTTGTGGTGTGTTGACCAGCATATCCATATTGGCTTTCGTTTTCCGTATTTTTTCAGGATCGGGACAAATGTTATATAAATCGAGATAGATTTGGCTGGCGCAGTAGTTATCAGCATTACGAGTAGTTGTTCCCCGGTGGAATCCCCATTGGTGATAATCTGCCCATTCCTTGGCATAAAGGTAATATTCGTCTGCAGGATAGATGGAATAAAGTGCCATCAGGCCTTCGTAATATACACTTCGTGTCCAGATATTACTGGGACGAACCACTTTTTTGACAAAAGAAGGAGTGCGATAATCGGCATATTTCTTCATAAAATAGTCGTTCACCTGGAGGGTTACTTTGAGAATCTCTTTTTTATCGGGCACTGTCTGTGCTTTTATGTTCCCATCACTCAATATTACTCCGATAAAAAATAGTATAAGATGCTTTTTCATTGTATAATAAATTAAATTACTACTGTCCGTAGATTCAGGTGCACAAAAGTAAACCTTTCTTTACCTGTTGCAAAGAAAATGCATTGTAAGGAAAGTAATATTGAATTTTGTACGGAAAATATGTAATATTAGACTTTACCGGTCGAGAGGAACTGTTTGATCTCTTCAGCATTATCTGTGATGTGTTGAGGAGCAAACTCCTCCAGCTCCTTGCGTGGACGAAATCCCCATGTTACTCCACAAGCAGTAACTCCTGCACGGGCAGCCGTTTGCATATCTACACCGGAATCACCTACATAAAGAACATCCTCCTTTTGTACATGGGCCAGTTTTAATATATCAAAAACAACTGTTGGGTCGGGCTTGACATTGATCCCTTCCCGTTGCCCGAAAACTGCTGTAAAATGAATACCGGGAAAGTAGTGGGCAACCAGCTTTTCTGTAGCATCCTGATATTTGTTGGATGCTACGGCTATTTGGATACCTGCAGCCTGCAGATAGGATAACAGTTCCGGAATGCCCGGATAAGGTCGGCTATCATCAGCATTGTGAATATCGTAATAAGGAATGAACTCATTGCGCACACGAAGTACGTTTTCTTCCGTCTTTTCGTCTTCGGGCAATGCCCGTTCAAAGAGTTTATTGATGCCATTGCCTACCATGAAGTTGTACTTTTCTATTTCATGAGTGGGGTATCCTAATTTATTTAAAGCATAATTGGTGCTGTGGGCAAGGTCGGCGATGGTATTCAGCAATGTTCCATCCAGGTCAAATATAACTAGTTTCTTCATTCTTACTGTATCTTATAATTCTCCTTTCATCTCTTTTACCGATGCAAAAGTAGATAAAAAAGATAAGAATGCCTCGAAACTTCTAGTTTCATTCCTTGAAACAATTAGTTTCGCACCGAGAAACCAGTGGTTTGAGGGTGTGTCAAAATCCCCTTTTTGAGGAACTTACCCCCGCTATAGCTGTCTGTGGCAGGGGTGAATCTTTATATTTAGGCATTATGACACACCCTCACTTAAATTTGAACCTATTTCTTAGTAATCCGGAACCAGTCTACATCTGCCCATCCTCCGTCGTTAGTGACGATAGCCGGTCGTGTGCAGAACATTCCGACCTTCGTGCCAATCCATTGTCCTTCTCTTGCCTGAAAAGGATTGCCTAGCGGCTGATATTTCTTTCCGTCAAGGCTGTAGCTGAAGTTACACATCACAATGAGATCGTGTCCGCCTTCGCTGCCTTTGATCTTCTTGCCATCATAGCTGAAACGAACTTTCAGGTAAACGGTATTTTGAGAGAGATCGACAGAAGCATTGGTCTGTTCCGGCTTTCCTTTTTCTGCTTTTTTACATTCAACTTGAGACAGCACCAGGCCTTTATTTGCATTCTCCAGAATGATTCCGGCATAATCTCTACCCATTACAACCAGTCCGGTGCGTTCACCCTTATATTTAGGATTAGGGGTAAATGTAAGTTTCATGGTTGCAGTGAAATTGTCAGAAGGCGTTTTCTGTAGAAGTAGGTTGGCTACGTCCCACAGATTTTTATAGTCATTCAAAACCGGATAGGAGTATAATCTTACATAGCTCTTATCACCTGCATAGTATGCCCATTTTTCATTGATGTTGGCATGCCATTGCCATTGTGGAGAGAGGGTATATTCATCGAACTCGTCACTCTCCTGCGGAGTGCAGATGGGATATGTTTTACCTACATTCGGCTTTTTATAAGTCAGAACAGGTTCGCCACAGCCGTCACCGTCTTTGTCTATGCCGATCACAGGCCAGTCGTTCACCCATTTCATCGGCTGAAGATGCATGATACGTCCGTAAGCACCCACATCCTGAAAGTGAAGGAACCAGTCTTCTCCGGTAGGAGTATCTACCCATGCACCCTGATGAGGACCGTTGACACGAGACTTCCCTTGCGCAAGTACGGTTTTCCATTCGTAGGGACCGTAGATGTTTTTAGAACGTAACACGACCTGCCAGCCTGTTGGCACGCCACCGGCCGGATGGAAGATATAATAATAGTCGTTTCTCTTATACATCTTAGGACCTTCGCAAGTCTGATGTGCTTCATGCCCATCAAAGATTATGCGTGAAGGAGTGATGGCTTTGGTTGCTTCCGCATTCAGTTCGCAGATGGTGATTACGCTTTTCAGTCCGGCACGACTTCCTGCGTATGCATGTACCATATACACTTTCCCATCTTCATCCCAAAACGGACAGGTATCAATAATACCTTTTCCCGCTTTCACCAAGACCGGTTCGCTCCACGGACCTTTCGGGTTTTTGGCTTTTACCATAAAAGCTCCCTGATCGGGATCTCCCCAAAAAATATAGAACTCACCGTTGTGATGACGGATAGACGGGGCCCAGACACGATTGCCGTGTTCCGGTCGTTCCGGAGTTTCAATAGGAGAGAGGGCGTTGGGAACTGCGGCACCGATGATTGTCCAGTTGACTAAATCTTTGGAATGAAGGATTTGCAATCCCGGTAAACAGTTGAAACTGGATGAAGTCATATAGAAATCATCTCCTACACGGCAAGCATCCGGATCGGAGTAGTCGGCATAAAGCACCGGATTTTTGTATTTACCGTTTCCAAGGTCGGAAACCCATACTTCAGATACATAGTTCTTCTGTGCTACTGCGGTGAAAACCGTTAATAAGCAAAAGACTAGAGTTTGTGTCAATCGTTTCATGTTATAGATTATTTTATATAAATGATTCGTTGGTCTTATCTACGGCAAAGATAAATAAAAAGACTCTGCATAAGGAGGAATATTTGTGCAGAGTCATAGAAAAATTGGTAGATACCTCGTAATTTTTGTTTAGTTGTATTTGTTCCCCCTATTTATGGGTGCGGTTATCTTTTTATTCTCACTGTCACAGGATGAGACAGCGTTTCTTTCCATTCACGGAGATGAGCAAACCAAGCTTCCGGTGTTTTATATCCGAATGTTTCTTTCATCGAGGTGAAAGTTGTGTGATACTGGAAATATTTATTTCCCGGAGTGGTTATCGTATAAAGGAAATTGGCCTTATCCTTTTCTTCCGATTTCACATAACGTTGAGGAATGCAAGTGCCCAGCCCTACGGTTTCTTTTGCATATTTTACAGTGTCGTTTACAGGCCAGTCCGTTCCCCAACTTCCTACAAGACCTTTATGGTCGGAGAAAGATTGGGCAGTACCGGCAATGTCTTGTACGCCTGTGCAGAAAACTTCCTGATGGATCGGTTCGTCAAAGAAGGCTTCAATATGAAGATCACGATGTCCTGCATAGAGGGTATAGCGTGTCATCATATTCAGTTCCGTATCCTGATATTTCCATCCGGTCACCTCAATTTCGGCAATCACGCGTACCGGTCCGTAAGAGATGATACGTTCCGTGCGGGTATCCACCGGAGTGATGTGGGTAGCTTGCTGTCCGTCCCAGCCTTTCAACGCACCCGGTCCGCAACTGTTGAACACACGGAGCACATCATCTCCGAATCCTTTGGCTAACTGCTCATCCGTCGGATAGAACTGCGATTCCTTGATTTCCAGTCTTTTGTTGAACTTGCCATAAATATCCGGAGTCTGTTTCTCATTGAAATAAAGGCGGTATCCTACCAGTTCCGATTCCAATACCGGACCGTGAGGACGTACCATACTGTATATATTACTAGTGCCGGGGACAGTGATGGCTTGTACCCGCTGATGCTTTCCTTTCCGGTGGTCTACGATAAACATATCGGCGTAGACTTGTTCAGGATAAGTCTTTGTACTCTTTTCTGAAGAAAGTGTAATCTGGAATGTTTTTCTACCATGAGCAGGAAGATCGGCAACAAAAGCCAATTCGTCCATCTTACAGTCTCTGTCCAGATCGTCCAGCTGGGAAGCTATTTCCGCGGTTCCTTCCATGACAATGGCAGACTTAATTTTGAAACCTGCGTGCAGCTCATGCAATTTGATGACAATCGGGGCATTCGTTTGAGGCTGGTTCCAGTTGTTCTGCACTTCAACTGTGATGGTTTTCTCCTGTTTCTGCGTTTGGGCAGACAGACTGAAAGTTCCTAAAAAGAAAGTAATAATAAAAAGATTCTTCTTCATGTTTCTAAGGCTGAAATTATATGTCGTATTTCTCCTTGCAAAAATAATAGAAAAAAATAGCAGGCCGTGTCTCTTTGGGGGAGATTATAGTCTGCTATTTGAGCTTTTTACTCTATATAATGACATTGTGGTTTTCTTTTTGGCACCACAGAGTACGCAGAGGATTCGGTTTAATAATATAAAATCCATTTATTCAAATGTGTTTCTCTGTACTCTGTGGTGAACTTTATTGGAGATTTTAAATCTCCTCTTTTGTACCTAATTTCTCATAAACTTTTCCGTCTATAGTCAGATTCTTGGCATTCTTAACGTTTAATATATTATTGCCTTTGGAAGATTCTACATAAATATTTTCCAAGGCAACTCCGTCCACCTGGCTGATAACGATTCCATCTGTCGCTTCCGTTATCACAACGTTTTTGACAGTAATATTGCTGATGGGCATTTCCGGTAGTCCATTGAAGAACATGGCACGTCCCGAACCTCTGCATACAATATTGGAGATATGAATATTGCGGAAAACAGGTGTTTCTTCCGTCACGGGAGGAATGGCAGTCTTCATACGATTCAACAGCTCTTCTTCCGATTCCTCACCGGCACCTTTTCCACCGTAGAATAAGTCGAATAGTAAGGGCTCATTCGGAATATGAATCATGTTGATATTGTCAATGTAGATGTTTTCTACTACACCGCCACGTCCGCGGGTACTCTTGAAACGCAAACCTACGTCTGTACCCATAAAGGTGCAGCTCTCTACGTAGATATTCTTCACACCACCGGACATCTCACTTCCTACTACGAATCCACCATGTCCGTGCAATACTGTATTGTTTTTTACGATAACGTTTTGGCAAGGTTCTCCACGACGGCGTCCATCTTCATCTTTACCGGATTTGATACAGATGGCATCGTCTCCTGCGTCAAACGTACTATTGATGATTAGAGCGTTTTTACAAGATTCCAAATCAATTGCATCACCGTTTTGAGAATACCAAGGGTTAATTACCATGATATTATTTACTGTGAAATCTTCGCAGGACAAAGGATGCAAGCACCAGCTTGGGGAGTTTTTAAAAGTAACACCTTCCAGCAGTACCTTTTTACTTTTGACGATACTCAACAGTACCGGACGCAACCATGGACGGATCTCAGCCCATTCTTCATCTGTGTTGATACCTCCGGGTACATTGAAATCTTTGCAGGCCATTGCACCTTTCAGTGAGCCGGCGGTAGGATACCATATCTCTTGTTTTTCATCGAGAACACCTCCCGAGTTTACTAACTTTTGCCATTGTGAAGCAGTCAGCTTTCCTTTTTTTACAGGACGCCAGCAGTCGCCGTTTCCGTCAAATGTACCATGTCCGGTGATAGCGATATTTTCTGCATTGCGTGCTGAAATCGGTGATTGACAACGACGGGTCTCAAGTCCTTCGAAAGAGGTGCCAATGATAGGATATGCCTCAAAATCACTGGTAAAAAGCACCAGCGCATTTTGTTCTGTATATAAGTTGACATTGCTCAATAGCTCGATTGGACCGGTCAACCAGACGCCTTTGGGGATAACTACTTTACCCCCTCCGTGTTGATTCACGTCTTTAATAGCATCATTGATAGCTTTGGTATTCAGGAACAGACCGTTTCCTTTGGCTCCGAATTTCTCAATGTTTACTTCGTAAGCAGGAAAAACCGGTTGCTGTACTTTCGGCATTTCAAAAGGTAAATTTTGGTAAAGAGAGTCGCTGATTGAGCTTTCTTTTACGCCAGTCTCGCTTTGTTTACATCCCGATGAGATAAACGGTAAACAGTATACGGCTATCCAGAAGAGTCTTTTTGTCAATGTATTCATTTAATAACTTAATTTCTATAGGGTTATACATCTATTGTTTTTCTTTCTTGGTAGTTAGTTCATGATTAATAAGGATGATTTCATAACTTTTATCTCCTTCCGCTGGTGATCTGTCGCAGGTTTTAAATAAATAGGATGAAAAAACTCTTATCTTATCGGTGGCAAAGATAGGTGGGAAAGCTTAAGACGATGTGGACTAATTGATAGAATACTTGTATTTTTTGTCATTTCTGTCTATTATTTGCGCACTTCTCGTGTTTTTATGCAGAAAGTTCCTATCTTTGCGCAAATTTTAACTGTTAAAAAATATGAGTTACAACTTGTTGAAAGGAAAAAGAGGTGTTATCTTCGGTGCTTTGAACGATCAGTCTATTGCTTGGAAAGTGGCAGAGCGTGCCGTAGAAGAAGGTGCAACCATTACATTATCAAATACTCCGATGGCTATCCGTATGGGAGAAGTTGATGCTTTGGCCCAAAAATTAAATTGCCAGGTTATTCCGGCAGATGCCACCAGCGTAGAAGATTTGCAAAATGTCTTCAAGACCTCCATGGATATACTGGGTGGACAAATTGATTTTGTACTCCACTCTATCGGTATGTCTCCCAACGTGCGCAAGAAACGTACTTACGATGACCTTGACTATGGAATGTTGGATAAAACATTGGATATTTCAGCTGTTTCATTCCACAAAATGATTCAGTCGGCCAAGAAACTGAATGCTATTGCTGATTATGGTTCTATCGTCGCTTTGAGCTACGTAGCCGCACAGCGTACTTTCTATGGTTATAATGATATGGCGGATGCGAAGGCATTGCTGGAATCTATTGCACGTAGCTTCGGTTACATTTATGGACGTGAACATAATGTACGTGTGAACACGATTTCACAGTCGCCTACATTTACTACTGCCGGTTCGGGCGTGAAGGGTATGGACAAACTGTTCGACTTTTCCAACCGTATGTCTCCGCTTGGAAATGCAACGGCTGACGAATGTGCCGGTTATTGCATTGTGATGTTCTCCGATCTTACTCGCAAGGTGACTATGCAGAACCTATTCCATGACGGTGGATTCTCTAGCGTAGGTATGAGTCTTCGTGCCATGGCTACTTACGAGAAAGGGCTAGAGGAGTATATGGACGAAAACGGCAACATCATTTACGGATAAAAGATTATGAAATTACGGATCTCTCTTCTTAATCTATTGATAGGTATGCTTTTCGCTTCCTGCGGGATAATCGCGGGGAAGAGTACGGAGCAGAAAGAAGAGAAGGTTTCTGTGCTAAGATATGATAAGCTGTTGAGCGACTATGTTCGCTCCAACAGCTTTTCTGCTATGCAGAGATTGACGATGGATTACCGTATGCCGACGAAAATCCTGATCGAGGATGTGCTGTCTATCGGTACGGTGAAAGATGATACCATTTCGCAACGTCTGCAGAAATTTTATTCGGATACGACTTTGGTTCGTTTGCTTAGTGATGTAGAAGCAAAGTATCCCAATCTGGATGAGGTGGAAAGAGAGCTTAGTAGAGGATTCCGAAAATTGAAAAAGGAAGTTCCTAATACGAAAGTGCCGTTTATCTATTCGCAAGTTTCCGCTTTTAATGAATCTATTATTCTGGTAGATTCTTTATTGGGAATCAGCCTTGATAAATATATGGGGGAAGATTATCCTCTTTATAAGCGTTTTTATTACGATTACCAGTGCCGCTCGATGCGTCCGGAACGGATTGTACCGGATTGTTTTGCTTTTTATCTTTTGAGCCGTTACGATATGAACTACCACGAAGGTATTTGTCTGATTGATTTGATGATGCATTCCGGGAAAATCAATTATGTAGTGCAGAACTTATTAGGATATAGTGATATTGGCGAAGCAATAGGGTATTCCAAGGAGGAAAGCGATTGGTGTGAGGAAAATGAAAGAGAGATATGGAATTATATCTGTACCAACGATCATCTGCACGCCCGTGACCCGATGGTAATTCGCTATTATATGAAGCTTGCTCCTGCTGTCGATATGTTGGGCACTCAAGCTCCGGCATTGATCGGAACATGGGTGGGAGCAAGAATCATCGCTTCTTATATGAAAAAGCATAAGGATATGAAACTGAAAGATCTCTTGGAATTTACCGATTATCACGAAATGTTAAGTGAATCCAACTACTTGGCTTCCTGAACTGTTATATTTCTCAATTTTTAATTTTCAATTTAAAAAGTGGAAACTGCCCTTTATTTGTTGCCCGTGACTTTAGGTGATACATCTATTGAAAAAGTATTGCCTCCTTATAATAAGGAAATAATCTCCGGTATCCGGTATTTTATAGTTGAAGATGTTCGTTCTGCCCGTCGTTTCCTGAAAAAGGTGGACCGGGAGATTGATATTGATGCGTTGGCTTTTTATCCGTTGAACAAGCATACTTCACCTGAAGATATTTCCACTTATCTGGAACCTTTGGTAGGTGGAGCTTCAATGGGGGTTATTTCCGAAGCCGGTTGTCCGGCGGTTGCTGATCCGGGAGCGGATGTAGTTGCCATTGCGCAACGTAAAAAATTAAAGGTCGTTCCTTTGGTGGGACCTTCTTCCATTATTCTTTCTGTGATGGCTTCCGGTTTTAACGGGCAGAGTTTTGCGTTTCATGGTTATCTGCCGATTGAAGCGGGGGAGCGTGCCAAGCAACTGAAAACATTGGAGCAGCGTGTGTATGCTGAAAATCAGACCCAACTTTTCATTGAGACACCTTACCGGAATCATAAGATGATAGAGGATATTTTGATAAATTGTCGTCCTCAAACGAAACTTTGTATTGCCGCCAATATAACGTGTGAAGGAGAGTATATACAGACACGTACAGTGAAGGACTGGAGAGGACATGTGCCCGAATTGTCTAAGATTCCTTGTATTTTTCTCTTATATAAATAACTTCTTTCAGGTGTTCATATTCATCTTCGAAACAGCTGCTGAAGAATCCTTTTCCTAAGTTTTCCTCTATCTGTTTGAAACTCCATAGTTTGCTGTTCTTAAAGTGGGGAGTACATAGGATCGAATCGTCTTTTATGTCGATGATGAATAAATAGATAAGACGGTTAGTTACTTCATTCTCAAAGTGGTAAACGATGTTGAATTGGGGCTTGATCCCTTCTTCGTGAGGAAAAGTATTGTTGATTAAACGAGCGGCACCTGCCTCCAGAGATTCTCCGTAGCGGAGATAACATTCCATAGGAATATCTACTTTCCCTTTGTCCAAAATGGCAGTTGAAGATCTGTCACAAAGGAATAGCATTCCCCGAGTCGATATGGCAATCCTTATCACCGGATTAATGTATGCATTTTTGTAATTAATTGCTTCTATCGCAAGAGTTTTTCCAATCACATCTCCTTTGGTATTCACAATGGGAACATATTCCGTGTGAGACATCAAGTGATTAAAGAAACGGATGGCAATCTGGTTGAACAGAATACTGATAAGAAAGACCAAGGGGGGCAACGCTTTATAGAGTACGAACGTACTTATCTTGCTCAACGGAGTTTGAAGAACAATGGTAATACTGATAATAATAAAGTGCAATATACCGAAAATTAAGGAGATGCGTGCCGATACGACAGCGGCTTCCGCTCCTTGTGCATATAAACGTTTGTTACAATAGCCTATTTGTTTTAGGAAGTGGTTGATGAACCTTTTCTTATGCATATAAAGGATCAACATCGGAATGAGAATGCTGACTTCCAAAGTAAGCGGAAGTGCACCGGGAGGAACATAATCACCGGGCATGAGAACTGTCACAGATAGTAGTGCCAGTACTCCGGTCGCTATATAGAGGATGAAATTAGGAATTAATATTCCCTTACGTCGATAAGAAAGATATATACCTATAAGCCCCATACCTGTACCAATATAAATAGCCGTATCTTGCGTTATAAGTCCACATAATAAAATGGAAATAATAACGGGGATAAAGCCCAACGACATGTTAAATGCGGTAGAAAGTATTCCTTTATGATCCATCTCTATATTTATGTTTATTTGTCGGTCCTATGTATTAACAAATGGTGTGTGTGTTTTGTTTGTTAACGAATATGCTTCTCTGCGTGGTAGGAAGAACGAACAAGAGGGGCACTCTCTACGATGTTGAACCCTTTCTCCAAACCGACAGTTTTATATTTCACGAATTGCAGTGGGGTGATGTATGCCGCAACGGGATAATGTCGGCGACTCGGTTGCAGGTATTGACCTATGGTAAGGATCTGGCAACCGGCTGCTAGCAGATCATCCATCAAAGTCTCGACTTCTTCAGGAGTTTCCCCCAAGCCGACCATAATGCCGCTTTTTGATTTAACTCCCTTTTCGGAAATGTGTCTGATGACCTGCAAACTTGTATCATAATTTGCTGCGCTGCGCACTAGCGGACTAATGCGGCGTACCGTTTCCATATTATGTGATATGATGTCGGGGCGGGAGTCGATTACTAAATCTACCAACTCCATTCTGCCTTGAAAATCCGGAATCAGTACTTCAATGGTTGTCTGTGGATTCAACCGCTTTACTTCCCGGATGGTACGTGCCCAATGTTCAGCTCCCAAATCAGGTAAATCATCCCGGTCTACAGAAGTGATGACGGCATGATTCAGTTTCATCAGTGCGACGGATTCTGCTACATGGGTAGGCTCATTTGCATCTAACGGGTGCGGGCGTCCCGTTTGTGTGTTACAAAATTTACAGCTACGTGTGCAGATGTCACCACCAATCATGAAGGTCGCAGTTCCTTTTCCCCAACATTCCCCCATATTAGGGCAACGCCCACTGCTACATATCGTGTGTAAGCAGTGGGAGTCAACAATTCGTTTGGTTTCGGTGTATCGTTCGTTTGCACCGATATTAATTTTCAGCCATTCGGGTTTACGTACTCTGTCTGTCATTATAAATTGTTCAAGAAAAAGTTAGTCAATCGTGTGTACAGGTGTTGGCGGGTATTGCCACCATATATTCCGTGATTACGGTTTGTGTACACTTGCATATCAAATTGTTTTCCAAGCTGAACTAACAGCTCGGCATATTCTGTGCAGTTTTGGAAGTGAACATTGTCATCCGCCATGCCATGTACCAGCAACAGGTTTCCATGAAGTTTGTCGGCACGGGTGAAGGCTGATGACTCCTTATATCCTTCCGCATTTTCTTTGGGAGTGCGCATGAAACGTTCGGTATAAATCGTATCATAGAAACGCCAGTCGGTTGGTGCGGCTACTGCTACTCCGGCTTTGAATACGGGGGTTCCTTCGCTCATGCTCATCAGAGTCATGTAGCCGCCATAACTCCAACCCCAGATACCGATGCGGTTTTTGTCCACATACGCTTGTTTGCCGAGATAGAGTGCTGTTTCCACTTGGTCTTTGGCTTCTTTGACTCCGATTTTCAAATAGGTACATTTCTCAAAAGCTTCTCCACGGCCTCCGGTACCGCGACCGTCTACACATACCACGATATAACCGAGGCTTGCCATGTACGTTTCCCAGCTGATTTCCCAAGTATCCAATACCTGTTGAGAACCCGGACCGCTATATTGATACATCAGTACCGGATATTTTTTGGATGTGGAGAAGTTTACCGGTTTCATCATCCAGCCATTCAATTTCACACCATCTGTAGTCTGGAAAGTAAAGAACTCCTTTTGTGGTACAGCATATCCGGACATCGTTTGTTTCAACGCATCATTCGTAATAAGCGTTTTGAGCGTTTTGCCTGAATGATCGTTCAAAGTAACTAACAAAGGAGTATCCAGGCTAGAGAACTTGTTCATGTAATACTTCATCGATTTGCTGAAGATCGGCGTATTGGTTCCTGTCTGTTGAGACAATTTGGTCTTTTTGCCTTTCTTGTCTATTTTATAGACAGCTTTACGCAGAGGGCTCTCTTCGTTGCTGGTATAATAGAAAGAGCCGTCTTCTTCATTATATCCAAGGAAATCTTTCACTTCGAACTTACCATTGGTAACCTTTTTGATTAGGTTACCTCCCATGCTATACCAGTAGAGATGACTGTAACCGTCACGTTCACTAAGCAGGCTGAAATATTCCGGATAGAACCGGATGTTATCGAAAATATTCCCCTTGATGTAATAAGGAGATTCATCACGAAGTATTAGTTTGCAAAGTGTTGACCGAGGATCGGCAAAGTAGAGATCGAAACGATTTTGATGACGGTTCAGTGTCATGATAGCCAATTTGTTGGCATCTTTTGTGAAGCGGATACGCGGAATGTATCCATCTGCATCCAGCGGGAGTTTCATTGTACGGGTGACATGTGATTTTATGTCGTATGTGCGTACTTCTACTTTTGAATTCGGGTATCCGGCTTTCGGATATTTGTAGGTATATTCACTCGGATAATCTCTTAACGCATCCATACGGGGGGCTTGTCCGGCAAATACAGGGAAAGAGTAGGAGGGAACTTTTGATTCATCGAAACGGATGAAAGCAATCAGGGTATTGTCGGCACTGAATTCCAAAGCACGGTCGAAACCGAACTCCTCTTCATATACCCAGTCGGGAATGCCGTTGATTACAGAGTTTTGTTTGCCATCTTCGGTGATTTGGCTTTCACTGTTGCCATAAAGCAGCTTAACAAGAAATATGTTATTGTCACGGACAAAAGCAATCATTGTACCGTCTGGAGAAAAGACGGGTACTTGTTGAGGTCCGCCGTCAGACAGCCGTTCAATAATGTTGTTTGTCGTAACGCCCTTGTCATTTCGTTTCAAAGGGTAAATGTAATGTACGGCTGTGTATGAATGCCTATATATCGGTGTCGTTTTGGTAGCAATCAGTAATTTCTGACCGTCGGGAGAGAATTGATAACTGTCGAAGTGCTTGAAGTCACATTCGCGTGTAGTGCTTACATCGAAAATCACTTCTACTTTCTCACCTGTCTTGAAAGAGTATTTAATGATTTGCGTGCCATCAGCGTTCATCTGTGTATAGTGCTCGCCATCAGGCATGGGAATTACCCCCTGGATATTTTCCGGGCGGAAACGTCCGGAGGTGATGTCTTTTAAATTGAGTGCCTTTTGTCCTTGTGCCATTCCGGTCAGACAGAGAAGGCAGAGTAATAAAGTGATGCTGATCTTTTTCATCTGCGTTGATAATCGGTTTCGTTTTTAATTCGTACTTGCAAAAATACGAATAAACTTAGATTCAACAAAACCTGGCCGACTTTTATGTAGATTTGACACGGTTCTTTCATTAAAAAAAGTGCATGAGATTCAAAAGAAGGCTTGTTTTATAGCGGAAAAATCGTTGACTTTGCCCACAGCGATGCTGAAGCACCGCTTGGGGTGTTTCTTTTTCATCGTTGTGAACGTTCCTCGTCCTGACGTATCCTTTCATTCGGCTTTGTCGGCGGCATGTCGGGGAAACAGGCGTCGGCTGCCGGCAGCATGCGCCGGGATGTCGCTCACGGAGAGGAAAGATGCGCTGTTGTTCGTGTGCTCCGGACTGAGGGGCGAGATTTCTTTCCTGTTTCTTCCCGATTTTAAGGGCCGATACGGGTGGAAACGGGTTTCGAGGCGTTGCCCTGCGGGGCGGAGCGGCAAGATACGGCGTTTCCACGTTGTTTTCCCGGTGAAACAAGCTGGAGGGCGCTGTTTTTAGCCTGTTTCCGTCCGAAAAGAAGCAGGAAACCTTGTTTCCTGTTGCTTTCATGGGCGGATATAACCATCATCGGCCGATTACCGCTCCTTTTTGAACGAATTTGCACAAGATACCGTGTTTTTTCTTTGCCCGAGCAGCAGGCGGGGCTTGTGAAGGGCGATTCCGGCTTGTCTGACTGCCGGGCGAGGCTGGAAACCGTGTTTCTTGCCCGGTTTGCCTTGGGGGGAAGGGCGCGACGGGCGTTTTGTTGAAACCTAACCGACCGATATGATAAAATGAAGAACATGAGGGTGTGTCAAAATTCCCTTTTTGAGGAAATTCCCCCTGCTATAGCTATCTGTGGCAGGGGTAAATCTTTATATTCAGGCATTATGACACACCCTCAAGGGTATGATGACCCTGTTTTTAAGTTAAATGGAAAGAGCCGTGTAGATTTGATAAGGATTATAGGGTGAGATTCAATATCTTTTGAACCGTGCATTATTCACAGCAGATGTCTGCATAGTTCCCCCTGCTTCGTATCGTTATAAAGATTGACGGAGGTACGCCAGTATCTCTGTTTCCTGTTGCGGGTGAAACCATTTTATCTCTTTATCTCTTTTGAACCAGGTCATCTGTTTACGTGAATAAATACGGGAGTTCTGCTTGATTTTATCTATAGCAAAGGGGAGTTCCCATTCTCCATCCAGATATTTGAATAGTTCTTTATAACCTACCGTATTTAGTGAATTGAGATGGCGATAGGGAAGTACAGAGCGTACTTCTTCCAACAATCCTTCCTCCATCATCTGGTCTACCCGACGGTTGATACGGTCGTAAAGTTCTTCCCGATCACGAGTCAGACCGATTTTCAGGATACGGAAAGGACGCTGTTTTTTTTGTTGGGTGCGAAAAGAAGTATAAGTGCGTCCAGTCATATAGCAAATCTCCAGTGCATGAATTACCCGCTTGGGATTCTTTAGATCTACAATCCGGTAATATTCCGGATCTAACAGACGAAGTTCGGCGCAGAGTTGTTCAAGGCCCTCCTCCTCATACTTTTGTAACATAAGTTGACGGGTTTCCGTATCAACGGTAGGAATGTCGTCAATCCCCTTACAGATTGCGTCTACGTACATCATTGATCCACCTGTGAGAATCACGACTTCGTGTTGCGTGAATAATTTCTCCAGAATATCCAGTGCTTCTGTTTCGTATTGAGCAGCGCTGTAATAGTCTGTAAGGTGGAGCGTACCGACCAGTTGATGTGGAACACGTTGGAGTTGGTCGGGAGTAGGAGCTGCCGTACCTATTTTTAATTCGGCATAAAGCTGTCTCGAATCGGCAGATACAATGCTTGTCTGAAATGTTTCTGCCAAGCGTAGACTCAACTCCGTTTTTCCTACGCCTGTGGGACCTATAAGAACAATGAGAGTCGGCATAGATTTTTAAGTATTAAGTGTAGAAGTATTCACTCTTAAAGCATGCTGTACTAAAAAATATTAGGTATTAACTGCCTGACACTGCATAGCAATTAATACCTAATACTTGACACTTAATGCTTAAAATTTTTCTTCGTCGTATGGGTTGCCGGTGTCACCACCTATGTCAAATCCTTCCTGATCGAAGTCTTCCATGTCGAAGTCTTGGTCTCCGTAGAAATTTTCGTCCAAATCAAGAGAACCTCCGGTAGCGGTCATTTCTTCAAAATCTATCGTTTGCTTGGGAGCATCTCCGGTTTTCTTGGTACATTTGGCACCATTCATATCTTTTCCGGTGATAATCTCGGATAGTTCGATGAAGAAACAACGTTCTGTCATGTAATCGAATATATATAACAGTTTTTGTTTTTCATCTTCTACCAGTTCGCTGATCGTAGTCTCTTTCATCACCCAGCTATCCATTTCCGGATTGTCGTCCATTTCCTCCAGAGTTACCTCTTTTTCTTTTTCCCAATCATCATCGCAAATAAAGAAAGAAGTCATCTGGTCGTTTGCATACCCCACTGATTTCAGAATTGCTTCATGGAAGTCATAAAAAGTTGCTTCCGGATCAATTTGTATTTCTCTGACAAAATCGTCAACTTCATCAGATATGATAGTAAATCTGTATATCATAATATGACTATTTTGAACTGTTTATTTAATTATACCACGTTCTGAATTACGGATGAAATTGACGATATAGTCAATTTCCGGACTTTTCTCGAATTCATCTTCTATTTTCTTCAATGCTTCTGTCGTGTTCAAACCACTTTGGTAAATGATACGGTAGGCATTGTGGATACTTTCAATCACTTCATTGGCGAAACCACGACGACGCAGACCGATGATATTGATTCCGCTGAAAGCAATCGGTTCGCGTCCTGCGATGATGTAGGGAGGAATATCTTTACTGAAGCGGCATCCGCCCTGAATCATAACATGACTACCTACATGACAGAATTGGTGCATCAATACACTAGCGCTGACAATCGCATTATCATCAATGACGATTTCACCTGCCATCTTGGTAGAGTTACCGATGATACATCCGTTGCCAACCAACGCATCGTGTGCAACGTGTACACCTTCCATCAGTAAATTGTTATTTCCTACAATCGTACGCCCTTTAGCTGCTGTACCACGGTTGATTGTCACATTTTCACGAATCAGATTATTATCTCCGATTTCGGCTGTTGATTCTTCACCGCGAAACTTGAGATCCTGTGGCACAGCTCCAATAACGGCGCCCGGAAAAATGGTGTTTCCGTTACCAATACGTGAACCGTATAAAATATTGGCATTAGCCATAATTTTGTTATTGTCACCGATAACTACGTTCTTATCTATAAATACAAAAGGCGCAATTTCTACATTTTTCCCAATTTTAGCCTCGGGATGAATATACGCTAAAGGACTTATCATGCTTTTAAATATCAATTATTACTTATTTTTTACTATTTGTGCCATGAACTCAGCTTCACAAACAACTTTCTCACCGACAAATGCATATCCTTTCATGGTAGAAATGCCACGGCGGATAGGTGCCAGCAGTTCTACGCGAAAGATGATTGTATCTCCCGGTACTACCTTTTGACGAAATTTCACTCCATCTATTTTCATGAAGTAGGTAGAATAACGTTCTGGATCATCTACAGAGTTTAATACAAGCAAACCTCCGACTTGTGCCATTGCTTCCACTTGAAGTACTCCCGGCATAACAGGTTCCTGTGGAAAATGTCCCTGAAAGAAAGGTTCGTTAACTGTGATATTTTTGATACCCACAATGTAGTTGGCACCAATTTCAATTACTTTGTCAACCAGCTGGAAAGGATATCGGTGCGGCAATAATTCACGGATACGGTTTACATCCATTATCGGCTCACGGTTACAGTCGTAACTCGGTGCCTGTATTTCATGAAGACGGATTTCTTTCCGCATTTGACGGGCAAATTTATTGTTGATGGTGTGTCCGGGACGGGTAGCGATGATACGGCCTTTAATCGGTTTGCCAATTAAAGCGAGGTCGCCGATGACATCCAGCAATTTGTGACGGGCACATTCATTGGGCCAAACCAACGGTTTGTGATTAATGTAACCCAGTTGATTGGCATCCATGTGAGGTACTCCCATTACATCGGCCAACTTGTCGAAACTTTCCTGCGACATCTTACGCTCGTAAATAACGATTGCATTGTCCAGATCACCACCTTTAATCAATCCGGCGGAGAGTAGTGGCTCTATTTCGCGAACAAAGACGAAAGTACGGCTGGCAGCCACTTCGTCTTTGAATTTATGCATATCTTCAAGTGTAGCAAACTGATTCGGAATAATGGTTGAATCGTAAGAAACCAGTACATTCAGACTGAAATTTTCGTCAGGCAATACAATGATAGAAGAACCTGTCGTTTCGTCCCGGAACTCGATTTTAGACTTGATAATATAAAAGTCTTTGACGGCATTTTGTTCTACTGTTCCTACACGTTCTATCTCTTGTACATAATATTGTGCACTACCATCTAATATAGGAAATTCCGGTCCGTTAACCTGGATAAGGCAGTTGTCAATGCCCAATGCGTAGAGGGCTGCCATACTATGTTCAACAGTGCTTACTTTGACTCCATTCTTCGACAGTACAGTGCCACGAGTGGTTTCTGTCACATTGTCGGCTACTGCATCGATAGTGGGTTGTCCTTCTACGTCAATACGTTGGATCTTATATCCATGATTTTCCGGAGCAGGATTGAATGTTACAGTGAGATCAAGTCCAGTGTGAAGACCTTTCCCGCTCAGTGAAAAGCTATCTTTCAGCGTTTTTTGTTTCAGCATTGGTTACTTATTTAATAGTTGTTTTAATTCTTCTACTTCTTTGCGTAGATTGCGCAATTCTTTTTGCATATCCGGCAGGCTTCTTTGTACAATGGAGGCCTTGAAGTATTGCTTCAGCTCCATAGGAGGAGTTCCGATAAGCTGGCTGCCGGATTTGATATCTCCGGGCACACCTGATTGTGCACCTAAACCAACTTTGTCTCCTATTTTGGAATGTCCGGCAATACCTACCTGACCGCCGAACATACACCATTCGCCGACTTTCGTAGAACCGGCAATGCCCACTTGAGCAGCCATTACGGTGTGTGATCCTATCTCGTCGTTATGGGCTATTTGTACCAGATTATCTATTTTTACACCACTATGTATTACCGTGGCTCCCATGGTAGCGCGGTCTATACAAGTGTTGGCACCTATATCTACTTTATCTTCCAGGATAACAATTCCAATTTGCGGAATTTTATCGTATCCGTTCGGAGTGGGAGCAAAGCCAAATCCGTCAGCTCCGATCACTGCACCTGAATGCAGGATACATTCATTGCCTATGCGGCAATCATGATAAACATTTACATTGGAGTAAAGCAAGCAATCGTTGCCTATCTTCACACCGTCTCCCACAAAAGTGTGTGGATAAATTTGGGTATTATCTCCGATCACGGTATTCTCACCGATATAGGCGAAAGCGCCAATATATACATTTTCACCTATTTGGGCACTGGGTGCAACGAAAGCTAATGAATCTATACCTTGTTTCTTAGGTTTGCTCATCTCATAAAGATTGAGCAATTTAGCCAGACTTTCATATGCATTGTCTACTTTGATCAGAGTAGCTTTTATTTCATGCTCGGGAGTGAAGTCCTTGTTCACCAAGACAATGCTTGATTGTGTTTCGTAGATGTAAGGTGTATATTTGGGATTCGACAGGAAAGAAATTGCTCCGGGCATTCCCTCTTCAATTTTAGCGAATGTGTGTACCGTAGCGTTTTCGTCTCCAATGATTTCCCCTTGGATAAATGCTGCAATTTGCTTAGCCGAGAACTCCATGTCTTTATTTTAAAATTTAATTAGTTCGCAAATAACGGATTTTTTTTTCAGATTTCCGTGTTATTGCATGAATATTTTATACTTATCTGTGTAATCTCTGATAGCAGAGATAGTATTTCTTTACCTTTTTGGACAATAATGAGATGTTCAGCATGTCCGATGCTTCGGCAATATTTTTGATAGTGCCGTCTTTATAGATAATGTCAATACTGTCATCTGCCGGGTTATACATATTCTTTTCGATGCTGGGGGTAGAGACAAAATAGTTCGCTTCGGAAAGGGTTATGCCTAATTGCTGGCTGATGTGCAAAGTTAATTCTTTTTTTCTGTCCTCACTAATCGGTTCCGACGAAATTTCTACTTTAAAGATATTTCGGTTTATCATTCCCGTGCTTAAAGTAGAAAGTACTTTATCCGTGTGGGTACTCCATACCTTCAAGGCTGTCCATATATCGTTGTCGTCCAGCTGGATAAAATTCTCCAGACAGTCGGGGTTATGATAGAATTCCGTAGGATGGATATCATTGTAGAGGAAAAAACGCAATGCTGGTGATGCAAACAACTCTACTCCTTGTGATGCCAGTTCTTTAGCACGTAGTAGGGTACTGATCAGCATCTTTTCGTATGCGACGGACGTCTTATGCAGATATACTTGCCAGTACATCAGGCGACGTGCCGTAAGGAAATTCTCGATAGAGTAAATACCTTTGGATTCGATAACCAGACGGTCATCCGCTACGTCAAGCATTTTGATGATTCGTGCAGAACCGATATTTCCCTCTGTCACGCCTGTGTAAAAGCTGTCGCGGCGAAGATAATCCAGCCTGTCCATATCCAGCTGGCCGCTTACAAGTTGATGGAGAAAGCGTTTGGGGTATTCGTCTTTGAAGATTTGAATGGCAAGATTAAGTTGACCGTTCATCTCTTTATTCATCCGTTCCATCAGCATGAGAGAAATCTCTTCGTGCGAGACTCCTTTTACTATAGTGTCCTCCAGTACATGAGAGAAAGGACCGTGTCCTATATCATGCAACAGGATGGCAGCCTGCACGGCTTCCGCTTCACTGTCAAAGATAAAATTGCCTTTGGAGGCCAGTTGGGTAATAGCTTCACTCATCAGGTGAAAAGCGCCTAAAGAGTGTTGGAAGCGGGTGTGTTGCGCACCGGGATATACAACTGATGATAATCCTACTTGCTTGATGCGGGTAAGACGCTGCAAAAGGGGATGCCGTACTATATCGTACAGTAACCCCTTTGGAATGTTGATGAACCCGAATACGGGGTCGTTGATTATTTTTCTTTCGTAAGGCATTCGTATTCTTTAGAGATTCTTTTTCTCTTTTCAGAGAATAGCTTTGAGTTGTTCGGCCATTTGCATCTGTATTTCTTGTGCGGCGGTGCGGGCAGCTTCTGCAAATTTCTCTGTTTTATCTACGTAGATGATACCGCGGGAAGAATTAACAATCAATCCGCATGTACTGTTCATTCCGTATTTACAAACTTCTTCGAGTGAACCGCCTTGTGCTCCTACACCTGGTACAAGAAGGAAATGGTTCGGTACAATCTGGCGGATCTCCTCAAAAGCGCGTCCTTGAGTGGCACCTACCACATACATCATGCAGTTGTCGCCAGCCCATTCTTGTGATTTACGTAATACCTTCTCGAACAGACGTTCGCCGTTTACATCTTCTGTCAATTGGAAATCATGAGAACCTTTGTTGGAAGTCAATGCCAGTAGGATCACCCATTTACCTTCATAGGCAAGAAACGGGGTAACGCTGTCTTCGCCCATGTAAGGGGCTACTGTGACAGAGTCGATATCAAGCTCTTCAAAGAATGTACGGGCATACATTGCAGAAGTATTTCCGATGTCACCACGCTTTGCGTCAGCAATGATGAATTGATCCGGATAGTTCTCCTTGATGTACTTCACAGTCTTTTCAAATGCGATCCACCCTTTTACGCCCATGCTTTCATAAAAAGCCAGATTGGGTTTATAGGCGATGCACAAATCTGCCGTTGCATCGATGATGGCTTTGTTGAATGCAAAGATCGGATCTTCTTCTTTCAACAGATGGTCCGGGATTTTCTTGATGTCAGTATCAAGTCCTACACAGAGGAATGATTTTTTGCGCTTTATGTTTTCAAATAATTGTTGCTTATCCATCTTATTCTTTACTATTATACAATTTATGATTGACTATTTCTAAGAAATCATTCTCGACATCAGTTCTACACTTTCCTAAAGTTCGCTTTCTTTCAAGCGTTCCGCATTTTCGGCTACGATCAGGTGATCGATACAGTCTTGAATATCCCCGTCCATGAATGCGGCAAGATTATAAATCGTGTAATTGATGCGATGGTCGGTGATTCGTCCCTGCGGATAGTTGTAAGTACGGATTTTGGCAGAGCGGTCTCCGGTCGATACCATTGTCTTACGTTTGGAGGCAATATCATCGATGTATTTTTGATGTTCTTTGTCATAGATGAATGTACGGAGACGGGCCAGAGCACGTTCTTTATTTTTCGGTTGGTCACGTGTTTCGGTACATTCAATGAGTATCTCTTCGGCAATGCCTGTATTAGGGTTTTTCCAGATATAACGCAGACGTACTCCGGATTCTACCTTATTTACATTCTGTCCGCCGGCACCACCACTTCGGAATGTATCCCATTTGATTTCCCCTTCATTGATGACTACATCGAACTCTTCTGCTTCGGGAAGTACCGCCACTGATGCGGCAGAAGTATGAACACGTCCTTGTGTTTCGGTAGCAGGAACACGCTGTACGCGGTGTACTCCCGATTCATATTTTAAAATTCCGTATACATGATCGCCCGTGATGCTACAAACAACTTCTTTGAATCCACCGGCTGTTCCCTCGTTCGCGTTGGAGACCTCCATCTTCCAGCCTTTAGTTTCACAGAATTTGGCATACATACGAAAGAGGTCACCGGCAAAGATAGCTGCTTCGTCTCCTCCTGCACCGCCACGGATTTCGAGAATTGCGTTCTTACTGTCTTGCGGATCGGCAGGAACAAGCATCAGTTTGATTTCTTCTTCCAACACCGAGAGTCGCTCTTGGCTATTGTCCATTTCTTCTTTCGCCATTTCTCGCATTTCAGCATCCGATTCATTGGCAAGGATCTTTTTAGCTTCTTCAATATTACCCAGTATTTGGATATATTCTTTCCTTGCTTTCATCAAGTCGTCTAATTCCTTATATTCCTTAGTCAACTTGACATAACGTTTCTGATCGGCAATCACTGCAGGATCTGTGATAAGGGTGGATATTTCCTCAAAACGGGCTACGAGTCCGTTTAATTTTTCGAGTATGGTACTATTATCTGCCATTCTTTAATATCTAAATTCTCCGAATTCGCTCTTAATGATTAATTCTGTTTGTTCGCATGCTTCAACACGTCCTACAATCTGTGCCGGGATACCGAATGACTCGGAGATAGCAATAACCTCTTCCGCATGTTCCGGTGACAGGTAAACTTCGAGGCGATGTCCCATATTAAATACCTTATACATCTCTGCCCAGTCCGTGCCGCTTTGTTCTTGGATCGTTTTGAATAGAGGAGGAACAGGGAAAAGATGATCTTTTACTACGCGTACATTTTCTACAAAATGCAGTACTTTAGTTTGTGCACCACCGGAGCAATGTACCATTCCGTGGATTTCCGGGCGCAATGCATCCAGTAATTTCTTGACTACCGGTGCGTATGTACGGGTAGGAGAGAGTACCAACTTACCTGCATTAATCGGAGAATTTTCTACGTTGTCTGTCAGTCTTAACTTGCCGGAGTAAACCAATTCTTCAGGAACAGCAGCATCGTAGCTTTCCGGATATTTTTCTGCAAGATATTTTCCGAATACGTCATGACGCGCACTTGTCAAGCCATTGCTACCCATACCGCCGTTGTATTCTTTCTCGTATGTGGCTTGTCCGTAAGAAGCCAGGCCAACGATTACGTCACCCGGACGGATATGGGCATTGTCGATAACGTCTGAACGTTTCATGCGGCAAGTGACGGTAGAGTCTACGATGATCGTACGTACCAAATCGCCGACATCAGCCGTTTCACCACCGGTTGCGTATACACCTACCCCCATCTCGCGGAGTTCGGCCAGCAATTCATCTGTTCCATTGATAATGGCGGAGATCACTTCTCCCGGAATCAACAGTTTGTTACGTCCAATGGTGGAAGAAACAAGGATATTATCTACGGCACCTACACAAAGCAGGTCATCGATATTCATAATCAATGCATCCTGTGCAATACCTTTCCAAACAGACAAGTCACCCGTTTCTTTCCAGTACATATAAGCAAGAGATGATTTGGTTCCGGCACCATCGGCATGCATGATGTTGCAATATTCCGGGTCACCTCCTAATATGTCGGGAATAATTTTACAGAATGCTTTCGGGAAGATTCCTTTGTCGATGTTCTTGATGGCGTTGTGCACATCTTCTTTGGATGCGCTTACTCCACGCATCATGTATCGTTGATTACTCATGAGTTATAGAATTATATGGTATACGCCTGCAAAAGTACAGTTTTTTTTTGGTACAGCCTAAAAAAACAGTCAGGTAAATTCCTTTGTAGACTTATCATTGCGAGTTACAAAATAATTTCCTGTAATGAAACACTTTGTTTCAAGCCGCAAAACACTTTGTTTTCCCGTAATGAAAACAAGAATTTACCAGAAACTTTTCAAAAATTAGGCGGTGATAGATGATAGATTGAGGGTGTGTCATAATGCCTAGATATAAAGATTTACCCCTGCCACAGATAGCTATAGCAGGGGTAATCTCCTCAAAAGGGAATTTTGACACACCCTCCTCTGTAAATACGATGAATAAGGAGTTTCAGGAAGACGGTGATAGGATGAAAGAGAATTTCCATTTTTTTCCTATGGGGGAGTTTGTCTTTGCCTGACCGACTTTCTTATAATAATTATAATGCTTGGCAATTCCTATTGCAGTTTTCATACCATATACGAGAACCGATAAGTAGCCGGTTCATCATAATAGGGCATGTCAAAATACAACAGACATACCCGATTCTATTATTCATATATCATAGTTTTAATAGCATTCGCCCATTTGTCGTAATGTTCAGGATATAGGTGAACTCCATCCCTTGTCCATTCTTGGGGAAGTTCATTGTTATCGTCAACATACAAATCATAAAGATTTATAAATTGCCCATTAAACTTGCTTGCTAAATCTTTTGCTATAAAGTTTGCTTTTTGAACTTTTTCATTGGGAGTATAATTACCTAATGAGTGATTACTTGGTAACACACTCTCAATATAAATCTTTGTATTGGGTAATGAGTCTTTGATCGCTTGTAATAGCTTAGTATATCTGACCTCATAGTCGTCAAGACTAATATGGACAAGATCATTTGTTCCTGCCATAATGAATACCTTGTGAGGATTTGCCGCTTTGAGCATAGGTATTCTTCTCAACATCCCAATCATATTGTCTCCTGAATAGCCAAGATTGATTATCTTCTTTTCGGGAAAGAATAATTGAAAGTCACTACCACGGGTAATTGAATTTCCAAAAAAGGCAACGTCAAATTCGGTATGGAGTTTTTCTATGGTGTTAGTCCATCCCATTCTTGCCCAATAGTCTGAATGGGACCTGTCATCCAAATGAACGATATCACGTCTTTCTAATACCATGCTAAAAACATGCCCTTGTCGTTCCGCTACTATAACCACTCCTAAGAGCAGTATATTGAATAACACTGATGCGCATAATAAGGTCTCGCATGCGCTGATTTGTTTTTTGAATACTCTCATTTTTTGGCGATTTTACGAGTGTTCTAATGATGTGAAGACATAGAAAACGTGGACTGCCGTCTCCATGCCACTCGTGGGTATCGCCAAACACCCGATATATACACGCACGGATAGGCAACCCACGTATGGGGTTGCTCCGTGCCTCGTGTATATACTACTATGAGATTGGCGATTTCAACGAGTGTTGAGGCACTTTTAGTCTCTATTTGTCTGCAATTTCCCTAAAAGGGTTTTACGATGCAAGATTACTGCATTTTTCCGACATACACAAATTTTCAGTACAACTCTTATTGTAAAAGCGTTGTTTCTGTGGTTTCTGCTCTACGTATTTATCTTGTAATTTACTTCAGCAGTTCTTTATCTACCAATTTGGGGTTTCCGTTACTACCATAATATGGGGAGTACAAGGGAACAATCCTCACACATTCTTTTTAGAATTCCACTTTCGGAGCCTTCTCACTCCCTTCCTCTGCTTCAAAATATGCTTTCTTATCGAAACCGAACATTCCTGCAAAGATATTCTTTGGGAAACGGCGGATATGGGTGTTATAAGCCTGTGCAGCATCGTTGAAGTTTTTGCGTGCTACAGTGATGCGGTTTTCAGTTCCTTCCAGTTGGGCCTGTAGTTCCAGGAAGTTTTGATTAGCTTTTAAGTCCGGATAATTCTCTGTAATGGCTAATAACTTGCCCAATGCTGATGTTACAGCACCTTGTGCTTTTTGATATTGTGCCAACTTTTCCGGTGTGAGGTCGGCGGCGTCTACTTTGATTTGAGTAGCCTGGCTACGTGCGGCAACAACTCCTTCCAGTGTCTCTTTTTCATGTGTTGCATATCCTTTCACTGTGTTTACCAGATTAGGAATCAGGTCGGCACGACGTTGGTATTGAGTCTCTACATTTGCCCATTGGCCACTTACTTTTTCGTCCATAGTAACCAGACCGTTATATACACTTACTGCCCATATGACAAGGATAGCCGCAACGGCTAAGATGATAATAATTGACTTCTTCATGTTTTTTGTTTTTATTGAATTTAATAATTTATTTTTTATATCTTTTCTTTAGAAACGAGAACCGGCACCACCGCCACCACCCATTCCTCCGCCAAAGCTGCCTCCACTGAAACCGCCTCCGCCTCCGAAACTACCTCCGCCAAAACCGCCAATGAACGGACCGACTCCACCACCGCCCCGGTGATGGTAATCATTATCATAACTTTGTTGGCGACGTATGATGGTATGTCCACAGTTTCTACATGTATAGGTGACATCTTCGGTTTTCACTCCGTTAATCCGGGATACGACTCTGCTTCCGCTTCTTTGCAATTGATGTTTACCACAATTCGGACAACGGCTTTGCTTACGTGCAGAAAAGAAAGCAAGACCTCCACTGATGAAAATAAAGCAAAGGATGGCAAGAACAAAATCAAAAGAACCACTGCCGTTCGAGTCTGAGAGGGCATCATTTTCCATAGAACCGTCGAGTCGTTGACAAGTCGCTTTAAGCCCGGCCACCATTCCCGTATTCCAATCTCCATCTTTCAGGTAAGGAATCATATATCTGGTTTGAATCCTTTTGCAGATCGCATCAGGGAGCACTCCTTCCAGGCCGTAACCGGTATAAAACTGGATACAACGCTGATCTGCGACCAACAAAATGACCAATCCGTTATTTTTGCCTTTCTTCCCAACACCCCATTTATTAAGCAATTGATGACAGAAGTTGAAACAATCTTCTTCTCCGATTGAAGGAACGATGGCAACCACCGTTTCAATTCCGGTTTGTTGTTCCAAGGCGTAAAGCATGGAGTCTATACTGTCACAAGCTGACTGTGAAAGTATGCCGGCCGGGTTGCAAACATATTGCATTTTGTTTTGCAGGTGGACTTTCGGAAGATTGTCTACCGTGTATATTTTCTCTTGAGCTTGTAGTGGGAACAGAAGAAAAGTGGCTAGTATAAAAGTCAATATTGATTTCATAACGAATATTTTATGCAAATATAGAAACTTTTTCTGTTATGAATCTAAAACTCCTTGTTATAATAGGTTTAATGAATGTATCGCCCAACGAATGCACGGACCCGATCGGTGTATTCCTGTTTATTCTCTTTGTATGAAACTGCATGAGCAGCTCCCGGTACAATCCACAGTTCCTTCGGTTCCGGTTTGGCTTCGTAGAGCGAATATGCCATCCAGGTAGGTACGTACGTATCTTTATCCCCATGAATAAACAACATCGGATGTTGTGATTTGGCTACTTGTTCCAGTGAAGAAGCTTCTTTAAAATTCCATCCATATTTCTTTTCGCAGAGCCAGCTTGTGGTATACATCAGTGGAAAAGAAGGAAGGTGGAAACTAGCTTTCAGCTCGTGTGCGAATTCGTCCCATACACTGGTGTAGCCGCAATCTTCTACAAAGCATTTGACAAACGGCCTTTGCTCCTCACCGGATACCATCATGGTCGTTGCACCTCCCATTGAAATTCCATGTACCACCATTTGTGTGCTGTCTCCGAAGATTTCATTGGCGATGTTCATCCATTGTAGCACATCCCAACGGTCTTTCCAGCCCATCTGAATGGCAGGGCCTTGACTTTTTCCCTGATGTTGCAGGTCGGGGAGTAATATGTTATATCCTAAATCGCGATTATACAGATAGCCGATCATAAACATTCGGATTGCATTATCCGTATATCCATGCACGATGACTGCTGTCCTACTGGTAGGTTGGGGAGCAGCTACATAATAAGCATGCAATTGTATTCCGTGCGGATTAATGATAAAAGTGTCTTTCAGTGCATCCACTTGTTTCAGGCTGTCCACCCATGGACGCAAGAAAGGGTAGTTTTTATACATGAAAGGATAAGAGTCAGCATCTTTAGACAAAATTTGGGCATTCGGAGTCAATGAGAAGTTTAACATATAAAAACTCCCTCCGATAGTACAGCCGGTCAATGCCAGCATGATAAGAATGATGCTATATACAACTTTTCTCCTCATAAAAACTTCTCTCTAACCCTTATTTATGCCATATCTCCCAGGCGGCAAATGCCTGAAGCAGGAGCATTTCCAGACCGTTTTTTACAACAGCCCCTTGTGCTTCTCCTTTTTTCATGAACAACGTAACGTTCGGATTATATAACAAATCGTAGAGCAAATGGTTGGGAGTCAGAAGTTCATAAGGGATATTAGGGCAGAAATCTACCTTAGGAAACATTCCTACGGGAGTACTATTGACAATGACTGTGTATGCTGCCATAATTTCGGGAGTCAGTTCTTCATAAGTCAGTATACCATCGGCTTTGTGGGTGCGCGATACGAAGATACTTTCGATACCTAGATTCTTCAGACCGTGATAGACTGCTTTGGAAGCTCCACCGGTACCCAATATCAGCGCTTTCTTGTGATGAGGCTGCAATAAGGGCTGGATGGATTGGGTGAATCCGATGATATCGGAGTTGTAACCCACCAATTTGACTTTCCCTTTCGGCTGACGGACGATTTTAATCACATTGACTGCACCTATCTTTGCGGTGTCACGATCGAGCTCATCCAGAAAAGGAATTACTTGTTCTTTGTAAGGGATGGTGACATTGAGTCCGCATAGGTTGGGATTCTCTTCGATAACTTCCATGAAGTTATTGATACTGGGAATCTCGAAATTCACGTATTCTGCATTGATGCTTTCGGATTTGAATTTCTCATTAAAGTATCCCATAGAAAATGAATGTCGCAGAGGGTAGCCGATTAAACCGTATTTTTCCATAATGCAATCAGGATTAAATTAATTATTCATAATGAGTTGATACTATTTTGTCGCGGTATAAAGAGTGCAGATGCCAAAGGTCAGCCGTTTGAAGTTAACCTTGCTAAATCCGGCTCGTGCGATGACTTTTTGCATGATTTCCCCTTGAGGAAATACTTTGATCGTGTCCGGCAGATAGCGATAGGCACTGTTGTCTTTGGAGAGAAGTTTGCCCAATAATGGAATGACGGCTTTAGAGTAGATGGCAAACAACTGTTTCATCGGGAAACGGTCCGGAGTGGTAAGTTCCAAAATCACAAGATGACCGCCCGGTTTCAATACACGGCACATTTCGGAGAGCCCTTTGTCGAGGTCTTCGAAGTTGCGGATGCCGAAAGCTACAGTAATGGCATCAAAGTCATTGTCGGCAAAAGAGAGTGAAGTACAGTCCTCCCGGACAAAAGAAATCTTGTCCGAGAGTCCTTCCTTTTTTACTTTTTCACGTCCTATATTCATCATACCTTCCGAGATGTCCGTGCCGATCAGCTCGGCAGGCTGCAGTTTGCGGCAGGCGAGGATGGCAAAATCCCCCGTGCCGGTGGCTACATCCATCATCCGCTGTGGCTGAAAAGGGGCTAACCAGGCAATCGCTTTTTTGCGCCAGCTGCGGTCGATACCTAAAGATAAGGTATGGTTCAGCTTGTCGTAGGTATGCGCAATGTTGTCGAACATACGTTCCACTTGCTCGGTCTTTTTCCCTTCTTTGTCGTAAGGCTTGATATGTTGTTGCGGGTAATCCATTGATTGATTATCAACGATTCAAGAACGTTTCAACATTTTTGAATATACGTTCAGCGATGTTGCTAGTATCTTCTTTCACAAATTTCTCACCGGTGATGTTTTCGAACAATTCGATGTAACGGTCACTGATGCTTTGTACGATAGCCGGCGTCATTTCAGGTACTTTCTGACCGTCTTTGCCCTGGAAACCGTTTGCCATCAACCATTCGCGAACAAATTCTTTAGAAAGCTGTTTCTGCGGTTCGCCTTTTTCGAAACGTTCCTGATAACCTTCAGCGTAGAAATAACGGCTGGAATCCGGAGTATGGATTTCGTCCATCAGGTAGATGGTACCGTTGTGCTTACCGAATTCGTATTTGGTATCTACGAGAATCAGTCCGCGTTCTGCCGCAATTTCAGTACCGCGTTTGAAGAGAGCCAATGTGTATTTTTCGAGCACTTCATACTCTTCCGGAGTAGCCAATCCTTGTTTCAGGATCTCTTCCTTAGAGATGTCTTCATCGTGCAATCCCATTTCAGCTTTTGTAGTCGGCGTTATGATAGGTTCCGGGAATTTTTGGTTTTCGCGCATTCCTTCCGGCAACTTCACACCGCAAATCTCGCGCACACCGCTTTTGTAAGCACGCCATGCGCTGCCACACAAGTAACCACGTACAATCATTTCTACCGGAAAACCTTCACACAATACTCCTACCGTTACCATTGGGTCCGGAGTAGCCAATTTCCAGTTCGGACAGATGTCGGTAGTGGCATCAAGGAATTTAGCTGCGATCTGGTTCAGCATTTGTCCTTTGTAAGGAATACCTTCAGGAAGTACTACGTCAAAGGCCGAAATACGGTCGGTTGCTACCATGACGAGTTTGTCACCGTTGATGTTGTATACATCACGCACTTTTCCGTGGTACACACTTTTCTGTCCCGGAAAGTTGAAATCTGTTTTTGTTAATGCTTTCATTGTCTTTATTATAATTACAAGTTACAAATAACAAGTTGCAATAGGATTCCCGATCTAGGACTCAGTTCTTGACTAGTCTCACCAGGCGTTCACCGTTGATAGCCACTTGTTCGTTTTTCTGTTTCTCTCGTTCGGCTTTCGTCTCTTTGTCGAATTTTTCGTAAGCATCCACGATACGTTCCACCAGTTTATGGCGTACGATATCTTTTTTATTCAGCTCAACAAAACTGATACCTTTCACTCCCTTCAAGATGTGGAGAGCTTGCACCAGTCCCGATGTTTGTGAAGCGGGGAGGTCGATCTGTGTCATGTCTCCCGTCACAATCATCTTGGTGTTCATACCCATACGGGTGAGGAACATTTTGATCTGCTGTGTGGTGGTATTCTGGGCTTCGTCCAAAATTACGACCGCATCATTCAGCGTGCGTCCTCTCATAAAAGCTAACGGGGCAATCTGGATAATGTTCAATTCCATGTATTCCTTTAACTTGGCAGCAGGTATCATATCCTGCAGGGCATCATATAAAGGTTGCAGGTAGGGGTCGATCTTATCTTTCATGTCACCGGGCAGGAAACCGAGCTTTTCTCCGGCTTCTACGGCGGGGCGGCTAAGGATGATTTTCTTGATTTCTTTATTCTTCAACGCACGTACGGCGAGGGCGATAGCGGTGTATGTTTTTCCCGAGCCTGCCGGACCGATGGCGAATACCATATCATTCTTGGCGAATCCTTCTACCAGTTTCAGCTGGTTTTCGCTTCGGGGGATGATAGGTTTCCCCGTGACGCTGAACACAATCACGTTTCCTGTCTGTTCCGCTTGCGGAGCATTTCCTTTTATAATGTCAATAATGACTTCTTCTTTCAGTGAATTGTATTCAGCGCAGTACTTTTCTAGTTTGGTGATGTTTTCTTCGAAGGCACACATTTCCTCCTCATCACCCAGCACTTTGATGACATTGCCTCGGGCAACTATACGTAGCTTTGGATATAAAGCTTTAATTAACTGTATGTTGGCGTTGTTTACACCGTAAAAAATAACAGGATCAATGTCCTCAAGAACAATCAGTTTTTCTATCATTAAGTCGTATTAAAGAAAAATTTCTGCAAATTTAATGAAACGTTTTGGATTCTCTGATTGTTTGGAGGTGAATTTTACTGCAATTATTCTACTATCCACTTTGGGACAATATTGTCCTAAATAAATTTTGAGCATGAGCTAACTGACTATACTGTTAAGTATAGCCTCGAGAGTTCAAAATCAATCCCCCCTAATCGTTTTCGATGGTTTCGGGAGGTGGTGTAAATGGTTGATCAAGCCATTTTTGGAGGTCGATTTTGGTAAATGTGTTCAGCCGGAGGGTGACCACAAGGTTAGCCAATGCCCATTTGTATCTTGCGATGTGCTTTAGCCATGTCAGAATCAGCATTGTAGTCATAGCAGTCCATATTTGGGTCTCTACGGCATTGCGGGATGTGCCGATAAAGCTCTTGATGCGTAGCAGTTGCTTGAGGTTGCGAAAGAAGATTTCTATATTCCACCGAGCCTTGTACAGAGCCGCTATGCTTGATGCTGCCAATGTGAAGTTGTTTGTGAGTAACTCAATCTCAAAACCGTGTTCATCGTTCCATACTGCGATGCGACGTAAACGTTTGGGATATTTGGATTTGGCCGCCGAGAGTTCGAACTCGATTATTTCGTCAATAAGTACATTCTGAGCGTGTTTTTCAGGCAAAGGCAACTCCTCTATGGCTTTGTACCGGATATTGTCTTTATGACGCACTACAAAGAACACGTTGCTGCTGTCCCAATTATTCAACAATGAGTAGTCACAGTAGCCTCGGTCGGCTACTACAATACTATACGGATGTAACTCAATATCAAAAGCAGCTTTGTTGTCGGTGGTTTTGCCATCGGTGATATTCACGAACTCCGGCAAAAGACTGTCATAGTCCAATAGCGTGTGCATCTTGACCGCCCCCTTGGTGGTAGTGTAATGTGCCCAGTCATATATTGACAGAGTCAATGACACCAATGTGGAGTCGAGCAGTTTTATCGGCATCTTGAAACGGAACTTTCTTCGTTGCCATAGGGCTTGCTGTCCGAAATACTGAAACAACGAGTAGAATATGCCTCGAAAAACCGAACTGTCTCGGTTGGCGTTCTGATATGCTACCGTTGACTTGGATGGTGCACGGTTGATTCCCAAATGATTGAGGTTGCCGGTGGCTGATTTCAGCCCGTTTGAGATATCTCTGACTGAATCACATCCTGAGAATTGGCTGAAAATCATGCTAACAAACTGACTCCATGTATTGTAGCCCTTACAATGCTTGTCTGACCCCGAAGATTTTATGATTTTCCTGATATTTTCTTTCGGGAGATGTGATATTACCTGTGCGAAAAGTGTTATATTTGCCATAGGAAGTAGATGAGTTGGTAGCTCGCTACTAAGGTAGTCATTTTACCTTAGTTCTACTTCCTTTTTATTTGTTCCCCCAATTTATTTAGGACAATATTGACTTTGGGACATTTAAATCGAGATGTCATATCGGATGTTTGATCCAGCCTTATTCTGAAAAAAGGTATTTATCGGGCGGTGATATGGAAACAACCTTGCTTCAGTTCGTATTTGATATAGCATTTTTTAGCTTGTCGCAGGTCTCTTAAAACTTCGGACAGGACAAGTTTCAGTGTGTCGGCACTTACGTCTTGTAACTGTCTTCCATCTTTGTCTTCCACTTTTTTGAAACGTTTCCAACTGACATCAAAGGTTGCTCCAAAGCAATGTGCCGAGTTGGAGGAAGCATTTCCGTTGCGACGTCGAAGACGTTTCACATCGTTTTCGGTACGTAATACCGATGTGATGATTACTTGATTGGGGTTTAAACCTTTGGCTGCCAATGAATCGAGAAAGTTGGAACCGATTGTGTCGAGCAGTGCACTGGCACGCGGTACGAGATAGGGGATAGAATGTGTCAATGAGTCCACTACATAAAACTCATTATCAGTAATATGCGTTAGCTTTTCTTTCATGGCCTCTGCCGCTTCCCGGTTTGCCAACGGACGGATGCCTATCTTTTGGGCAGCTTCCAGATGTACGTCGTTCAAATCAGGGAAAGAACGTTTGTAGCTGACGACGCCACGAATATTGTGTGGCTCATTTAGTTTCAGTGACATATCTTTCTTTTTGCACCCTGAAGTGAGTGTTGTAAAACTGATAACTAGTAAAAATAGTAGCAATGTGCGAAGCTTGTAAATAGTCATTTTGTATTTTTTTGCCTGCAAATATACACTATTTTTTCCATACATTCCATGCTTTGCTTTATTGTTAATTAAATCCCTGCTCCCGCCTCTAATCATGATTATTTTGTTCTCCCAATCTACAGGTTTATACAAATTATACAAAGATAAATGAGATAAAATGATTACTTTTGCGCGTGAAAACCCTAAAAAGGAGGAATTGGTGTGCAAAGGTATTTTATTTATTTGGCTTATGATGGAACCAACTATCACGGTTGGCAGATTCAACCGAATGGGGTTAGTGTGCAGGAATGTCTGATGAAAGCATTGTCTACCTTTCTGCGTCGCGAAATCGACATAATAGGAGCAGGCCGGACAGATGCGGGAGTACATGCCTCTTTGATGGTTGCTCATTTTGATTCCGACGAACCATTGGATACTACTTCCGTTACCGATAAATTAAATCGTCTGCTGCCTCCGGATATTTCCGTTTATCGGGTTTGCCGCGTCAGACCAGATGCTCATGCCCGTTTTGATGCGACTGCGAGAACTTACAAATATTATGTGACGACATCGAAATATCCTTTTAACAGACAGTATCGCTGGCGGCTTTATAATCAGTTGAATTATGAACGTATGAACGAAGCTGCGCGTATCCTTTTCGAGTATAATGACTTTACAAGCTTCAGTAAACTTCATACAGATGTAAAGACCAATATCTGCCATATCACTCATGCCGAATGGACGCAGGAAGAAGATGCTACGTGGGTATTTACTATTCGTGCCGACCGTTTTTTGCGAAATATGGTGCGAGCTATCGTAGGTACACTCGTTGAAGTGGGACGTGGAAAACTGACAGTTGAAGACTTCCGGCGGATTATCGAGCAACGGGACCGTTGCAAAGCCGGGACATCTGCTCCGGAGCAAGCCTTGTTCCTGGTCAATGTGGAATATCCCGAAAGTATATTTGAATGTGATGATCGGCAATCATCCATAATCGGCGGACCATCTGCCGCTGATAATTTGTAATTGGTAATTAGTAATTAGTAATTAGTAAATATTCTCATGTGGTTATTATTAGCATTTCTCTCGGCTACTTTGCTGGGCTTTTATGATGTATTCAAGAAGAAATCGTTGAAAGATAATGCAGTACTTCCTGTCTTGTTTCTAAATACATTTTTTTCCAGCCTTATCTTTCTGCCGTTTATCCTGATATCCGTTTATCAACCGGGTCTGTTGGGAGGAACGATATTCCATGTTCCCGTTGCCGGTTGGGAACAGCATAAGTATATTATCATCAAGTCGTCCATCGTATTGTCTTCGTGGATATTCGGATATTTTGGAATGAAACATTTACCTATAACCATAGTGGGACCTATCAATGCCACCCGTCCGGTGATGGTACTCGTGGGAGCTATGGTGGTATTCGGTGAACGATTGAATCTCTATCAATGGATTGGTGTGATGCTGGCCATTGCCTCTTTTTTCATGTTGAGCCGTTCGGGAAAAAAAGAAGGAATTGATTTTAAACACAACAAATGGATCTTTTTTATTGTATTGGCTGCCATTACAGGTGCTGTCAGCGGATTGTATGATAAGTATCTGATGAAATTCCTGAATCCGATGTTGGTGCAATCTTGGTATAATGTTTATCAGGTGTTTATCATGTGTCCTATCCTGCTGTTGCTTTGGTGGCCTAAGAGAAAGTCCACTACTCCGTTCCGCTGGGATTGGACGATTATTTTGATTTCCATTTTCCTTTCGGCTGCCGATTTCGTTTACTTTTACGCATTAAGTTATGACGATTCGATGATTTCTATCGTTTCGATGGTTCGACGGGGAAGCGTAGTTGTTTCTTTCACTTTCGGTGCGCTTTTCTTCCGTGAAAAGAATTTAAAAAGCAAAGCGATTGACCTTATACTGGTGTTAATCGGAATGATATTCTTATATTTGGGGTCTAAAAGTTAAAACAGTTACCCAAGACTGTTTGTCATCGTTTAAATAAGATAGATATGAAAATAAATAAACTTGTTATCATTACATTCTTCTCTGCTGTCGGACTTTTTGTTTCGACTGCTCTTCAGGCACAAGAGGCCAAAACGTTGTTTGTGAATATGCCGGATTCTCTAAGCCCATTACTTACGAAAGTGAACCGTGAAGATTGCATTGATTTTCTGGCAAGTAAGATGAGAGCGCAAGTAGAAAACCGTTTCGGCAAGAAGTCGGAAATGACTGATCTTGGGAAAGATTATATCCGTATGCAGATGTCGGCCCAATCGACCTGGCAGATGAAAGTGTTGGCGTTGAACGATTCAACGAACGTGATCTGCACCGTCTCTACCGCTTGTGCTCCTGCCTGTGATAGCAGCATCCGTTTCTATACAGACGACTGGAAACCACTCCCCGAGTCGCGGTTTATTACTTTACCTGTAATGGCTGATTTTCTGAATACGCCCGATTCGACAGCCATTTATGCATTTGACGAAGCATGTCGTTCGGCAGATATACTCTTGATGAAAGCCGATTTTAACAGAGAAAATACCGAACTGACTATTACACTTGCCACTCCCGACTATATGTCAAAAGAAGCGGCAGAAAAACTGAAACAGTTTCTCCGCCGCCCTATTGTTTATCAGTGGAAGAATGGAGTTTTTGTTAGATAAACTCTCCATTCCTTCATTCATTATCGATTTCTCATTTATTCAAGCACTCGTTGATGAATGCTGTCATTTCCGGTGTATGCGCTTCCACGCTTTGGAGTAGTTTGAACTGTGCTTTGGTACGAACCAGATTATGTTCCGGATATTTAATCTTGTAGTAAGTATCTCCATTGATGTAATCAGCCAAGAAGCGTACACATTGCATATAGGGGAATAAAGCGGCAGCATAAGGAAGATTTTCTATCTCAATCGGTGTCAAGAATGACTTGGCACCTTTCAGATAGCCTTTCGTAAATGCTTTGAATATTTCCATATTGAAGTTTACGCGGTCAAGGTCTTTATCGTCTTCATCTCCGGTGTTGGCTCCTGTACGAAGAAAATCACCGTAATCAGAGAATATAAAGCTAGGCATAACCGTGTCTAAATCGATGACACAGAGCACTTTGCCATCTTCATCGAACATCATGTTATTCACCTTTGTGTCGCAGTGGCATACCCGTTTGGGGAGTTTGCCTTCCCGGTATAAGCGTTCTGCTTTGCACATTTCGTCCGCACGCTTTTCTATCTCGTCCAGAAAATATTGCACTTCCGCCACTCGTCCGACAGCATCGGCAGCTACGGCATCGCGTAGTTGCTTCAAGCGAAATTCCATATTGTGGAAGTCGGGGATAGTCTCACCCAAAGTCTCGGGAATATCTGCCAACATGGCTTGGAAATTACCGAAAGCTTCTCCGGCATAGTTTGAATATTCAGGATTCACCGTTTCATAAGTCTTGGCACGTGGGATGAATACCATCATACGCCAGTAATTCTCACCGTCAAACCAATAAGTTTTGCCTTCTTCTGTCTTGAGGAAGGACAGCACTTTGCGGTCGATATCCGATTCTCCTGCTTCTGTCAATTTTTTACGGATATGTCCTGTGACAGCGGCAATGTTGGATTGAAGCATTTCTACGTTCTGAAAAATAGCATGGTTGATGCGTTGCAGAACATAATCGGGAGTATCTGCTTCTTTGGTACTTACTTTATATGTGTCATTGATAAGTCCTGCTCCTAACGGCTTGATTGCTTCTACCGTACCTTGGACTTTGAATTTGGCTACGATGTTGGATAAATCTTTCATGGTTTTTTTCTTTAAAAAATTATACTAAAGGTTATTGATAATCGTATTGGGCTGCTTCATTAGCTTGGTTGGCCGAACGAACAGGGACCAGCGTGAATCCCCAGTTGTATTCGCGGTTGGCCGGAATCTGGTGGAACGGTTCGGGACGAGCTCCCCAACTGTCGTAACCGCCGACTCCCTGTTGTTTCATATCAACGCAGACTTCCACAAAATCTCTGGGAGTGATGTCGTTGACGTGATGCATTCTTCGCAATACGTTGCGGGCGGCTTTCTCATTGTGATTGGCAACTTCTTCCGGAGTGAAGTTGTTCCATTGGTAGGGGTGGGGCAGGGCTTCTTCCGAATCGAAATCCTCAATGGAATTGCGTAAAGCATTGAATCCGATAAGACTGTCTGCCACAATAGCCAGTCCGTTACCTTTGTCCGGAGATAAAGCAATCCAGCGAGTATCCGTGTGATGACCGTTTTCCTGCGGACGAACGTAGTTGAAATACATCTTATCAGCCGTTGTTTTATATACCCCAACGAGAGTGCCATGATTGCGGTCGATATAATTCTCTTCCGGACCACGGCCCAAATATTGTACATTATTCATCCGGGCAGGCAGGCGGAAACGCACACCGATACGAGGAACTTCCAAATTGGAAGCTGCCTTGCGGGCAGCATCACTTCCGGGCGTGAAGGTAGCCATGCGGGTAGCTTCTGAAACTTCTGTTTCGGCAACTTGCATATGGGTAGAGGTAAATTTAGCATGTACGTTTACCACTCCGCTCGGATAAATCTTATAGGTAACGACATACAGATTTCCTGCGGCTAATAAATAAGTTACTTTCAATGAAACGACTTTATTTTCCGTAGTCATGTGGGCATCTGTCACCTGGAAATCCTTGCTCGACTGTTTCCATACTTGCAAACGTTTAGGAGCACCGTTTCCATAATCATTGTCATTAGGAGCACGCCAGTAATTGGGTTGGATGCCGAATCCGTCTTTGAAGTATTCTGTCCCGTCTACTTGATAAGAGGTAACCAATCCGCTCTTTTTGTTAAAGACGAAATTCACCTTTGAGGAGGATGCTATTAACTCGTCTCCTTGTGCGGATGTACTCAAGGCAGGTCCGCTAACCTTATATGTTCTCTTTTCTGCCAGGATGGGGAGCCGGAATTGATCGTATGCTATTTCATATCCGACAGGAATCAATGGCTCCGGTTCTGTAGTTGTCACACTGAAGTTGACAAAATATTCAGTTCCCGGTTGAGCTTTCAAACCGTTTACCGGTACTGTGAACTCCTTGAATGCTTGCGGAGCAATATCCAGAGATACTTTTCCACCCCTTATAGTCTTGCCATTGGTAACGATGCTATAATGGATCTGATACTTTTTCAGATTCGTGAAGTAGAAGCGATTGGTAATTTTGAATTTACCGGATGCAGCGTCTGTCGCTTCAAAGCCTACATTCTGATGCACATACTTCACCTCGGCCATTGCTGGATGCGGACCGCGGTCGGGATTCACAAGACCGTTGCAGAGGAAGTTGCCGTCACTGGGCATATTTACACCGAAGTCACCACCGTAAGCCCAATACTCTCTTCCGTTCTTATCTTTCTGTAGGATACCTTGGTCCACCCAGTCCCAAATATATCCGCCTTGAAGATTCGGGTACTTATAGATAGCCTGCCATTGTCCCCACAGATTACCGGTGGAATTACCCATAGCGTGTGCATATTCGGAAGGAACCACCGGACGATCGCTGCCATTCTTTCCTGTTTTTTCCAGCCAATTGGTACCCGGATATTGAGGAACATACATGTCAGTGTTCCATTCCCATTGAGCACGCTCGTAGTTTACAGGACGAGCCATGATATTCTTGTCAGCTTCTTTCAGCCACAAATAGGTTTGGTAGAAATTATATCCGTTTCCTGCTTCGTTTCCTAAAGACCAAAAAGTTACACAGGGATAATTCTTGTTGCGTTCGAACATATTCATGGTGCGATCCAGATGAGGTTTCAACCATTCCGGATTGTTCCCCAGTGTGCCGCCTTTGCGGAGATCGTAGTACATTCCGTGGCTTTCGATGTTCGCCTCATCGTACACATAAATTCCATATTCGTCGCAAAGTTCATAGAAACGGCGGTCTTGCGGATAGTGGCAGAGACGGACACTGTTTAAGTTGTGTTGTTTCATTAGCTCAAAGTCACGACGCATCAGTTCTTCAGTAACGTAATGTCCTGTCGCCGGATTGTGCTCGTGGATATTTACTCCTTTCAGTTTCAACGGTTGTCCATTGATAAATAAGCAGACATACGGTTTGCCGTTAGCGGCTTTCTGTTCAATCGGCTTTATCTCAATACGGCGGAAGCCGACATGGAAAGGTATAATCTCATTTACTTTACCATTCTCCTTTACCGTCATTAATAACTTATACAGGTTCGGATGTTCCGATGTCCATGTATCTACATCGGTCAGTCTTTTGTCGAAAGAGAGTGTACGTACTTCATTCGTAGGAACATAAGCTGTTTTCTCTTCGGTGGCGATCACTTTTCCTTGTGCATCCAGCAATTCATAAACTAACGTCAGATTGGCTGCTTCTTTTTTACGGTTTCTTAAGTCTACGTTTAAGCCGAAAATACCATTCTTGTAACTGTCATCTAAAGTTGATGTTACCCGGAAATCTTTAAGGGCAGCTTGGGGTTGCGAGTAGAGAAACACGTCACGCTCAATACCGCTGATACGCCAGAAGTCCTGACATTCGAGATAAGAACCGGTGCTCCAACGGAAGATTTTCAACGTAAGTACGTTCTTGCCCGGCTTCACATACGGATTGATAAGGAACTCGGCAGGATTTTTGGAATCTTCGCTATATCCCACTTCTTTGCCGTTGATATATACATATACGCCGGATTTGGCTCCTGCCAGATGCAGATAAATATCCCGTCCGTCCCAGTCAGCCGGGAGGTCGATCTCTCGGCGGTATACTCCGACAGGGGTGGCTTCCGGTAAGATCGGTGGCTGTGGGTGACGTGCCTTGAATTCGTAGCCGTGATTGGTATAGATGGCTACTCCATGTCCTTGCACTTCCCAATTGCCGGGTACTTGGATATCATACCATGAATCTGTACTGGTGTTGGGGTCCGTAATGTGATCGGGAAGGTCCTTGTAAGAATTTACAAAAAAGAACTTCCATGTTCCGTTTAATAACCGATAGTATCTGCTCCGTTCAAATTTGCCGCTCATGGCATCGTTACGATTGTCATACGTCATAAACGAAGAACGGGGATACTCTTTGTTTACTGCTACTACCTGTATGTCCTGCCAATAAGGCTTTGGGGTATTATCGGCCATGACATGGGTTGCTACCAGGGAAAATATTCCCATAAAAATGTTAGTTAGTAAGAGGGGGTGTGGTCGAAATTTCATGCTTTTCAATATTGGTTTTTCATTCTTTTTTATTTTACTTTAATATGATCAAATCCTTCTCCATAAACTCCGATAACCGCACTTTGCGAAACAAAAGCATTCGGGTCTATGTCTTTTATCAACCGGAATATGATAGGCGATTCCCTTTTCTTTGCTAATACAAACAGCATCTTCACTTCACGTCCCGTATAGAAACCGCTCGCGTTGATTATTGTCACTCCGCGGTGTGGATATTTGTTGATGCATTTTCCTATTTCCTCATATTTATTGGATATGATAAAGAACTGCACGGACTGTCGGGCGCTATTCACTACCTGGTCGAGTACGGAACTGCAAATATATAAAGTTACGAATCCATATACCACCTTTTCCCAGTCTTTTAAGACAAAATAACTAGATGATATAATAATCATGTCACAAATTAAGACAACTCTCCCTAATGTGATGTCTCGGTATTTGTTAATAATAGCCGCGATAATATCTGTTCCACCGGTGCTTCCGTTGTACGAAAAGGCGACGCCGATACCACCGCCGCAGAAGGATGCTCCGATAACACATGCCATAAATGGTTGATCATGAAGCAGACTGATGCCTGCCGCCAACTTTTGTATGACGGATAGGAAAAAGGTCAGGGTGAATACACCGAAAATGGTTTTGATACAGAACTTCAGACCTAGAAGCTTGAGAGCCAGCAACAGCAAGAGAAAGTTGATGGTGAAATACGTGTACTGGACGGGGAAGCCGGTAGCCCAATATACAATAGAAGCAATACCTGGTACTCCTCCGGTAGTGATATCGTTAGGAAGCAGGAAAACTGTCCAACCGATACCGTATAAAATCATGCCGATGGCAATCATTACATAATCTTTAGCTTCGCGGACAATGCTTTGCTTGGAAGGTCTCGGAATAGCTGTTTTCATAAATGAGATTATGATGTTCTATAAAATGTTCAAACACGAACCTATGAATAATCCGGCTTTTTGAGGAAAGCCGGATTGCTTCACAGTGTTCGTGTAAAAAAGTACAATACTGTTTTATTATTTTACAAAAGCGTGTTGATATCCCTGCACCTTGTTCCATCCTCCGCGGGTGAAATCGGGCACTTCAACCGGAGCCGAATTATTTTCGATAGAAAGTCGGGTAAGATCGGCCATACAGCACCATTCCGCCAGGTCGTAAACGTCCATATCCAATGGCAGACCATTCCGCAAGCAGTATACCAGACGATAATCCATGATGAAGTCCATACCACCGTGTCCGCCTACCTTCTTGGCAGTCTCTTCCAGTTCGACGTGAATAGGATGTTTGTATTTATCCATCAAGGCTTTCCTGACATCGGCAGGTACGGAACCGTGTGCATTCAGGTTTTCGTGATTCGGCACATCGTCGGAGTCAACTTGTGAAGGTCTCAAGCAGTATTCTTGAATCGGATACTTGCTTGCATAACCGTCAGCACCCACAATCTGATACATACGGCTGTAAGGACGCGGAGTCATTACGTTGTGCTGGATCAACATCGTCTTGCCGTTTTCCGTACGGATCAATGTGGAAGTCTGGTCACCGTTCTGGAAGTCTTTCACCTCTTCTCCGGTCTTTTTCTTGATATAAGCCGGACCATTGACCGCTTTTGTATCCATGGCCACCAATGTTTTCATGCGGTCGCCACGGTGGATATTAAGAACCTGGCAAGCCGGGCCCATGCCGTGAGTGGCATATACATCACCACGATGCTTCCGGTTATAATCCATGCGCCAGTTGTTCCAGTATGCACCCCAGAAATCTTCCAGATTGTGGATGTACGAGCCTTCCACATGAAGCACTTCACCGAAAACACCTTGCTGTGCCATATTCAACGAAGTCAGTTCGAAGAAGTCGTATACGCAGTTTTCCAACTGCATGCAGTGCTTGCGGGTCTTTTCGGAAGTGTTGATCAATTGCCAGATCTCGTCCAATGTCATGGCGGCAGGCACTTCGATGGCCACGTGTTTGCCATGTTCCATGGCGTAAACACCCATCTGTGCATGATGCTTCCAATCGGTTGCTATATATACAAGGTCGATATCATTCCGTTCGCAAAGTTGTTTCCAGGCATCTTCCGAGCCGCTGTAAGAGGCCGCTTCGGGCAATCCTGCCTTTTTCAGGATTTCCTGCGATTTCTCCACACGTTCCGCAGAGAGGTCGCACAACGCTACGATTTTGGTTCCCGGAATGTGTGTCCAGCGTGCCACGGCACCGGGACCGCGCATTCCCAGTCCGATGAAACCCACACGTACAGTATCAATGGGGGGAACTGTGAGCTGGATAACATCTTTCTGACCGGCAGGGCGGGCGGGAGTTTCTACCTGGATAGGAGCGAATCCTTCCTGAACCTTTTGCTGAGAGGTGCAGCTTGTCTGGCAGGTTAACAAAGTCAGGCCGACAGCTGCGATTGTAAATAGTTTTTTCATCATATTTTTATGTTTTTAATAGAGGGTTATTTGTCGGTTTTCATTTTGTCGTCAAAAGTAGTAATTAATAGTCAATTCTGTGTATTCGTCACAGATATTTTTACTATAAATTCATATTTCGGGTAGAAAATGGGTTCTACTTTTCTCATGGGTTTCATCTTGTCTTCATGTGTTTAAGTCATGACGGTAATATTTTTGATATACGACATAAATACACATTGTAGAGGGTACTCCCTATGATATAACGATTTATTTAGCATTTTTTAATATTTTAGCTTGCAGCATCACTTCACTTTTCGCATGAGGTTGATAAAAGAAGAGGAAATATTGCAAAAGTCTCTCTATGATGATATAACCGTATCGTATAAATAGCTTTTGTAGTATTTCCTCTCTTTTTTAGATTAACTTACTTCTTTTCCATCGGTATGCGTTTTCCGTCCGCTTGTACGGCGTAAATGCCGCAACCTGCTATAGAGACGGTGCGCGGAACAAAGAATTCGAAAGAATTGGAGAAGTAAACCATATCACCCATAATCTTTTCCCCGTTGCTGCCGGTTTCTTGTTTCCTTACTTCAAAAGCTACCGCTTGTTCTCCGTTGCTGATACTGATTGCTTTTCCTTGCGTTGAAGCTTTTTCTGTGTAAGTCGGGGTCTTGCTTATCTGTACATTATCTTTGAATGTAGTATAGTAACCCACATCACCTACCTCCTTGAAGCGATAATCACCTTCAGAGAAGAATTCCCGCTTACGGTCTTCGATATACTGGATCGGAGCGGCTTTCGGATAGTTTTTGTTCTTGATATACTGCTTGGTTTCTGCGATCATCGATTTGCTAACCGTATATTCGAACGTGCCATACTGATCGATAGATTCACTTACAGGTTTGAAGAATCCCCATGTTTCGAAGAATTCCGTCAAGTCTTCCTGAGTGGCATCACATACAGCTTTTACAAATGCCATTTGGCGTCTGCCCGGGTCGCTTTCCGGAATATCTTTGTATGTGGTACGCATGATTTCGAATATTTTCGGCCAGATAGTCGGATTCTCTGCAGTTCCCTTACATAATTCGTAGTATAACCAAAGTTGCCAGTTCATACGCATGTGTACCTCGGTATCTTCGTTTTGGTGTGTAGAACTGCCCATGTTATACCATGCGCGTCCGTCTCCATAAACCGATTTTGCCATATAGTCCAGACCACGTCCACGTGATTTGTACTTGCCCAGACGATAGATAACGTAGTTGGAGAACAAGTTGTTGCTTGATTCCGTAGAACCCGGCCAGTTGATGGCGTATTGATGAACGTGCCCCATTTCGTGTGCCGGTCCCCATGCGTTATCTTCTGCTGCCATAACGTTGTCGTAGAGCAGAATATTTTTCAGGTAGGTATAGACGAAAGCTATGCGGTAGTCTGATGCCCACATGTAGCTTCCTTCCGGAGATATGGCAAACATGTGGTTATTGTAATATCCGTCCTGACGGTATTTTTCGACCCCACTCATTTCTTGTTCCCATTTCAGAATATTATCCCAAAGATGAATTGCGGACAAGATTTCTGTAGGAGCTGCATCCAGCATTTTGAGACGGTGGAAGTAGAACATCATCCGTTCACCGCGCACACAGAAATATTTGTGGGTTGCTTTGCTTAACAATTCCGCATATTGGGCATCCGTCTTATGCTCTTTCAGGTCGAAGAAACCATTGACAATACCACGTCCCAGTGGAATATGGATCTTGACCGGAGCCGGATGTTCTTTCAATCCTTCTCCTTGCACATTGTACATGATGAAGAGCTGTCCTTGTCCATTCATCTTCAGCATATTCACACCCTCTACCAATGAGTATTTGTCTCCGCTGACTGCTGTTTGGGCATAGTTTTGCGCATTCGGGTTTTGGTGGTCGAAGTCTTGTTTGACTCCACCCTCTTCCCATATACATTGCAGTGAGACTTGCTGTCCTTCAGGTATCGCACCGACCAAAACCATCAGCTCCTCATCCTTTTTCACATAGATACCCGTCGGGTTGTCCAAATCAGAATATTTCTTAGTCTGTATTCGGTCGGCCCAATATTTATTGTCGCTGTATGCTTCGTATTCGCGGATACGGAAATTCTTTTCCCATTCATCGTACGTATTGTTTTTAAGAGCTTTCGCTACACGTTTCAAAGTGTTGCTTGTCAACGCTTCGATAGCTTCATCCGTGACGTCGGGTTTCAACTCAGAACAAGTCAGGTCGGTGAACACATTCAGTATAGGAGCATTCATGTCACGGTAGTTGGTCTTTTCATAGAATTCCATTTCTCCGCAACTTACAAAGTTACCTAATCCACTTTGAATCGTGAATTTTACTTTATCAGCCATAATACCTTTGGTCAGAATACCGCTAATTCCGGTAATTGTACCAGAGGCACACTTGAAGTCAAAGCTTCCGACATCAACATAATTTTGTTCGTTGTCCTCTTTGCCTGCGGGTAGTACGCTGACGCTGAATTCCCCGAAGTTTCCATTTCCATTTCTCGGATAATAGATAAAGTAGTCGATCTGCTTATTGGGATCAACCGTGTATGTTATGTGGAATGGAAAGTCGGTTCCTCCCCATGGCGAATGGAAATGATATCCGTCATGTTGTGTCAGGGCAGGGTCCTTTATGCCATCGAATGTTTTTTCGATGTTCCACCCTTCGCCATTGCTTGCATCTGCAATGGCGCTGAGGATAGGAACTCTGGTATCATTCTTAAACTGAACGTCATTAATACCATATTGTGTCAGGGTAATAGTGTAGTTGACATCAACAACTTCTGATGTAACAGTGACTTTGGCGGTACGTTCGTCTGCCAATTTGCTGTCCAGGACAGATAAAATGATTTCATCCTTTTGCTGGAATGCAGTTACCCATTTTTGATTGGAATTTACAGACCACTCACTTACACGCATGTTAGTCTTTACGGGTATTGAGATGGTGGTGCTGCGGAAGTCGATTTCTTTGTTCAGTTCGCTTCCGTCAATTTCAAATTGCTTGGCTACGAGTTCTTCTTCGTCGTCTTTACAGCCTGTGTAAACGGTCATGGTAAAGAGACATAAGAAGAAAGTCAGATAATTGTATATATGTTTCATAAATAGTTATCTTTAATGGTTATTTTTAATTTGCCCATATTTTAAGTTCGGCCATACCCCAGCAACCGTTTGAAGGGCCTGTTCCGTCTACCGGTTCATTTCCTGTTTTAACGGCTATTCTCAAATATTTGAATGGCTGGGTGGAAGTAAACACTTTGGATGAGTATGTTTGGTATCCTTCACCTCGTGCCGGAACATCTGTAACATCACCTAGTTTGAACCATGTGGCAGATTCGCTGTTTGTTGTAGCTTCATCCTCATTGGAAGCCCAGAGTGATATATCTTGCGGATTGGTGCTACCATTATTCCTGGTTGTGTATTCAAACATGACGGAGCGTACCTCCTTGCCTATTCTGACATCTAATGGAGTACCATAAGTTGTATTACCGGTAACTGCCCAATACTGAGTCTCAAAAATAGTAGCATTATTATTATCAATCATATTACCATAGTCACTACTGATGTGCCAACCGTAAACGTCGAAGAAGCTGGATGTTGTCAATTCAATTCTGTCAGCTTCCGGATCCAGCGGATATTCCAATATGATATAATGCAACTTCTCACTTACAGAAATGGTTCCTATTTCTGTGATAGGTTTAAGTTTCAAAGGTACCAGATAAGTATATCCTTTGGCTAACCCGGCCCGTTTGATTCTTATCGCCGCCGCCGCTTCGTTATTACCTGCTTCGAATACAGCCTCACTCAAATTTACAATTGCCGCTTCGGGAACCATTGAGTAAGCGGTGTTATTAGCTGTGTTATACGCGTTTAATGCCTCTTCGCTTCTATCTATTTCTATTGGAGCGGTGAAATTCCACGTATTCTGTACACCTGACACCATAGCCATTTCCGCTTCAAATGCCCATTCGTCTCCTGTTACAGTGTTCAAATTAACCTGTTGACTTCCCTTCTTGAAATAAATGCCCAACTTGGTGACATTCAGTTTCAAGATCAAGTCTTTTTTGTCTTGGTTGACCTGGTCGTTCGGACTGCTGAGACGGAAAGGAATGATATACACGTAATTGGGGTTCTCGTCCTTTGTCTCGGCTATTTCCTCCAGAATCGTGGCAGGAGACAATTTCATCTTCACCAGTTTATAGGCGTCGGCAGAAGTAAGCTCGAGTGGCTCGGACTTGTAAGTATAACAAGCAGATGATAGCACCTTGTAATTATTTCCTTGGTAACGTACGTCTTTGTCAATTTCGGCTTGGGACATGATGTCTACTTTTGCCTGTGCAGTAGCCGACGGGTTACTTCCGGTTTTTACGACAGTCAGTGAATAGTCTACCTGTGATCCGTCGTCAAAGAGCTCCAAAGTCTGTTGACCATAAGTTTTCAGATAGAGAATTTTGTCATATTGCTCAGGGATCAAGTCTTCGTAGCTGTCTTCCTTACAGCCTCCGAGTGCAGTGATTGCTCCCAAGAAAAGGAATGAATATATTAATTTCTTCATATTTGTATACTTGTTTAAGATTAATATTCCGGTGCTTGAACCATCTGTGTGTTTTTATACACTTCGTTCACGAATACCGGAGCCAGATACATACGATTCTCCCATTTGAAGTCTTGTTGTACGGCAACAGGTTGATTCAACTCCTCGAAAGAAGGATTTTCCAACTTTTCTATATTAAGTCCCTTGCGTACGCCGGCAGCAAATACTTGCGGAGCGATCATCCAACGACGGGCATCATAATAACGATGACCTTCACCATACAATTCAACAAAGCGTTCGTTGCGTATCCAGTCTACCAAAGACATTCCTGATGCTTCGATTATTTCGTGTGTCAATTCCGGAATACCGGCACGGCGACGAATCACATTCAAATACTTCAATGCGTTGGTTTCATCCGGATTGTCTTTGGATGCATAACATTCTGCCAAGTTCAGATAAAGTTCCGCCAGACGGATGAGCGTAGCGGGATAATCCTTCCGGTCAAGGTTTCCGTACTGTGTCCAGTTGAGGTTCGGACGGATGAATTTCTTGCAGAGATAACCGGTTACGCAATAGTTACGTGCACTGTTGCCCGTGACGCTTTTTCCTTGCTTGGCAGGATCCTTCAGATTGATTTCCAATGGTTCGCCGTTGTTTAACTTCACAGCATACTGGTCACCGTCAAATGCAATCCACGCATAAAAACGGGGTTCGCGGTTGGAGTTAAGACGAATAACGTCACCCTTATAAGGCTCATACCAGGTATCTTCTGCTGCGAAAGTTCCCTGTTCGGCAGCGATGCGAGGTAACATTCCGTCTTTCGTATAGAATTTTTCTACCGCATTGAGGTAGGGTGATATGCCGCTATATCCATCGTTCCAGTAAGTACCATTGTTCTGTTTACTGCAATGCAGGGGCAAGCAAGCTAACAGTTGGTTGTAAGTATCCGTTCCTGCCACTCCCCAAATCATCTCCTTGTTTCCGTCAGAGTAACGGGTTGTTACGATGTAACGCATCAGCATGATACGTTTCTTGAAATCATCTGTAAATGCGTCATTGTCTACCGGCGCTTTCAATTTCTTGAAAGGTTCACCCAGCTGGTCGTTACTAATCAGGTTATCGCAGGTAGTAATACCCATTAGTGCGTTTCCACCGTCGCCTTCCGCCCATTCCAACGCATCTTTACAAGCGGTCAGTGCACGTTCCCATTTATCGGGGTCGTAAGTCTTGCTTACCAGTTCATATCCGTAGCCCGGTGTCGTATATTTCTCATTCTTCCACTCGGGGAAAGGGAATTGACCGTTCCATAACGGAGAGGCTGCATAGAGCAGTATACGAGCCTTGATAGCTTTAGCTATGGTGGAAGTGGCACGTCCCCATTCGTCTCCCACACGGGATGCCGGAAGATCTTCCGCCGCTTTGTCGAGCTTCATGCAAATCCAGTTCACTACATAGTCGAAGTGTGAACGACCGTTATATTCGTCGGACGGTGTGTCCATGTCGATATATGAGTCGGTGATGGGAATCGGTCCATAATACTCCAGCAGGCGGTAGTGATAATAAGCGATTAGGAAATTGGCTTCCGCGCTCCATTCCTTTTTTAATACGTCGGATATGCCTTGTGCGTTCTCCAGTTGCGAGAGGAACAAATGGCACTGGCCGATATAGCGGTAGAACGTACCCCATTTCCATGCAGAGGCATTACCGGGCGTTGCGAGTCCCCATGCTACCTTCTGTCCGTCGTGGCTCCATAGTGGAGGCAGGGCGTATTCATCCGTTGATGCTTCTACTCCTGTATATTGCCAAGGGAAGAACGATTTAATACCGGCATAGCAGGAATATAAGAAACCTTTTGTCGATTCCGGCGTTTTGGTGGCATCTTTCAGTCCGGCTTGTTCGGGAGGAACAACGTCCAGATAGTCACAAGATGTAAGACAGCAAGCTGCTATCGCGAGCATTCCGCCTATTTTGGTTAATGTATCTTTCAGTCTCATATATGTGAGTATAAAATTTAAAGTTGCTGTTTAGAAATTAAGTTGTACACCGACGTTGAATGTGCGTTGCAACGGGTAAGAATTGTAAGAGAGTTCCGGATCCCAGAGCTTGAACGGGCTGAAAACAGCTAAGTTGTCACCACTGAGATAGACACGACCGTATTTGAAACTGTATCCGAGCTCCAATGTTTTGAAACGCAGGAAGTTGCCGTTGCGCATCCAGTATGAACTGGCTACGTTGTTATTGGCTGTCTGCGAGCCGACCAATCCCAGACGTGGATAGGTAGCGTTCGGATTCGGGTTAGCTTCCGTCCAACGTTCGTCAGCGATGAATTGCATCACGTTATAGTCGCTTTCTCCGAACGGCGTGACACCGCTGACCATGATTTTACGCTTGGCGGAACCGTTGAAGAATACTCCGAAGTCGAACTTCTTGTAGGTGATGTTCATACCCAGACCATACTGGATACGCGGGGTTGTGCCATAAGGTGAAAGCATTACCTGGTCGTTATTGTCAATCTTGCCGTCACCGTTGATGTCACGGTATTTGATATCACCGGGTTTCACCACACTACCCAAATTCTGTTCGGGGCTGTTGTCTATTTCTTCCTGACTTTTGAACAATCCTTCTGCTACATAACCGGTGGTGCGGCTAAGCGGCTTTCCGGTAGATGTTTTCCATACGTACGGATAAATGGGCTCATCCAAATCGACATACTTGTTTTCCGTATAAGTGAAGTTTCCACGGAAGTCGATAAAGAGGTCTTTGATAATTTCCTTGTGCCAGTTGACACTTAGTTCGAATCCCCAGTTGTTGACCTTACCTTTATTGCTCCACGGTTTTGCGGTATAGTATGCCAGCGATTCCGGCCATGCTTCCCGGTTCAGCAAGATGTTGTAACGGCGTTCTTTGAAGTAGTCGGCAGTAATGGTGAGTTGGCGGAACAGTTCGAGGTCAAGACCGATGTCGAGTTTCTTCACGCGTTCCCAGCTTGCATTCTGCACGGCATAGGTAATCATTTGCGGTCCGCTCAGGGTGTAGTTCATGTCTACGCCGGTGGTGAAGCCGATATTGTTGAGATACACCTGGTCGATGTACAGGAAGTGCTGTGCTCCGGCACCCATACCGGTTTCGTCACTACCTACCAGACCGTAAGATCCTCTGATTTTCAGATTGTCGACCATGTCAGTCATGGGTTCAAAGAATTGCTCGTTGCTGATAACCCAACCCAATGAAATGGCAGGGAAGAATTCGAAGCGGCTTTTCTTGGCAAGACGTTCGGTTCCGTTATAACCGAAGTTTAATTCGACAAGGTAGCGTTGACCGTAGTCATAAGTGAAACGTCCGGAAATGCCTTGGTTGCGTTGCGGCAGTACATCACTGCGGTATTCGCGCTGCATGTACATCAACATACCTGTGATATGATGTAAACTGAACTGGCGGTCGTAGTTCAGACGGGCATCCATATAAAATGTCTGATCGGAAGATTTGCCTATTGCGGAAGTTGCCAGATAGTCGGTCCCGTTGGTGTTCAACGCTTCCATCTCGTAGTCCGTCGGGTTGGCGGGATTGTAGCTGCCTGCTTTCACCCCATAGTAATAAGGATTGATGCTACGATTGTAACTGGATGATGACCAGTTCTTCCAGTTCACCATAGCCTGTATACTCAGCCCTTTGGTGACGAAGTCCAGCTTCTGGTTGATTTTCAGAGAAGTATTTAATGTGTTCTCGTTGTTTTCCTTAAACGAACTCAGCATATAGGCGTAGGGGTTGGTACGCAAACTCGAACCTGCCCAGCGTGCATTACCGAAACGGATGTGCGTGTCTCCTTCTTGTGCGGGGAAGGTGGCGGGGAAGTATACCGGGTTGGTAGACAACATCATGGCAAACAGACTAGAGGTACTGTAGTTGGGTCCTTTCTGGTTGCGGATCTGCGCATTCATGTGCAAGTCGATTTTGGTGGTCGGAGTGACTTTGTATGAAATGTTGTTTTGGAAGTTATATCCCCAGTTGTTGATATTGTTGTCATAAGAATATACTTTCTTAGTATTCAGCAGACCGGTGTCGTGATTGGCTTGTAAACTCATATAATAAGATGCCTTACTGCCACCGCCGGAGATATTGACATTCACGCGTTGATTCATATTCATGTTTTTGAAAATCATGTCTTGCCAATCTACATCCGGATAGACATACGGATTGACATGATTCCGGGTATTATCGATAGCTTCCTGTGTATATTTGGGAGTAGCTGCCGGGTTACGAGTAGTCAGCGCTTCATTATAAAGTTCCATCCAGGTAGCACCGTCTACGAATTCCGGCATATTCATCGGCTTGTTGAAAGAATTTTCGAGAGTTACGTTGATGCGTGTCTTTTCATTCTCCTTACCTGTCTTGGTAGTGATCAGCATGACACCATTTGCACCGCGTGCACCATAAATGGCGGTTGCGGAAGCATCTTTCAGGATAGAGAAACTTTCAATGGTTTCAGCCGGAAGGTTGTTCAGGTCGGAAGTGGATATTTCCACATCGTCAAGCAGAATCAACGGAGTGGCACGTCCACCGAAAGTACTTACGCCACGGATGTAAAATTCTGAGGCTGCTCCGGGCTCACCGGATTTTGTCATTGCAATCACTCCGGAAAGTTTACCGGCAAAAGAAGAAGTCAGTGATGAACTGGGGGCTTTCAAGGTCAGTCCTTTTACACTGGTGATGGAACCTGTGACACTGACTTTTTTCTGTGTACCGGCACCTACTACCACTACTTCACTCAACAACTGGTTGTCCGATTCCATCTTTACGTTGATGACACCCAGGTCACCTACATCAACCGTTTTCTTCTTGTAGCCGATGTAGCTGAATTCCAGTTGTGCTCTCGAACCACTCACGGAGATTGTGAAATTACCATCCAAGTCGGTAATGACCCCTTCTTTCTGTCCTTTCACTACCACGGTGGCACCGATCACCGGATCGCCATTTTCAGCATCTACCACCGTTCCCGTCACGGTACGCTTCTTTTTAGGTTGCTGTTGGGTGGATTCTTCCTTGTTTACCTTTAATATGATCTCATTCCCCTTGATCATATAGGTAATTCCGCTTCCATTGAATACCTCCTTCAAAACTTCTTCAATGGAGCCTTCACAATTGAAATTTTTGTTGGTTGTGTTTTTCAAGTCTGCAGCATTGTAGAAAAATGTGTAATTACTCTTTTTCTCAATAAGCTGAATAGCTTGTTTAATAGACATAGCCTGCCCTTTTACAGAGATTACTCCTTGCGCTCCTAAAATGTTGAGCGGGTAAAAAAGCAATGGCAATACGATATACTTCAGATATCGTTTCTTGTCAAAAAAATGAATTTTTCTCATGCTTTTGCATTTTAGATTAAACATAAGTTAATTGTTAGTTTTTATAATGATTCTATTTGCATGTTTTTCATTATTCAGGTTTAGTGTGAAACAAATTTTATTGATGATATCTTCCAGCGGTTCGTCATAGCGGATACTGCCGGTAAAAGCAGACTCATGATTGATACCTTTGTCTAAAATGACATCGGAGTTGTACATTTGGTTGATAATGTTGATTAGTTCTTGCAAGGGAATATCGGTGAAGTTGTATTTCCCGTTTTCCCATTTTATGTTAGCGATTTGTTCTATTTTTGTTTCGGCATTATTAGGGTTGTATACCACTTTCTGCAAAGGTTTCATCACAGTTTTCTGTCCGGTGGATTCAACATTGAATTCTATCTTACCGTTAAACAGAGTGATTTCGTTTTTTTCAGAGTTGGTTTGTTTTACGTGGAAACACGTCCCTTTTACCTCAATGAATGCTTTATCGATATACACTTGAAAGGTACTTTTTGGATGTTTATAAACCTCAAATAATGAATTGCCGCTGAGCCATACTTTTCTATCTTTATCGAATATTTTTGCATATCTTATACTGCTTCCAGGCTCCATCCATACTTTGGTATGATCCGGCAATGTGTACATCTGGCTTTGTTGGGCAGTGATTTGAATGAATTCATCTTCAATCTTGTCTCCATTTGATTTTAACCATAGTCCGCCTATCGTTAATAAAAGAGCGAATGAAGCTGCGGCAAAATACCACCTAAGTCCCGTAAGGACTCGGCTTCTTTTTCTGTGTTCACATCTGGCTTTTATCTTTTTCCATATTTGCTCTTTTATTTCCAGATTAACATATCCGTTGCCAGATTCGTTCCATTGTTTTCTTATTTCTATATTTACCGGTTCCAAGTCAGCAAAATCTTTGCGTTGTTTGGGGGTTAGCCTGCTCGATAGCAAGCTTTTGATTAAATTTTTCTTTTCGACCTTATCCATCCTATTTTCACCTTGTGTTTTTACTTTTATATTAATAAATACACATAACTCCTTTCTAACCCCACATCAAGTTTGCAAAAAAGTGAAGAAAAAAATATCATTATTTTATAACTTGCTGAAAATGTGTGATATACAAACTTCTTTTTTTGAGGAATAATATGTTTCACTATAGTTTTTTATGAATGTCAACAAGGCTCTTTCATAAAAAATGATGGATTTTATCAATGTGATAAATTCACAGGCTATTCATTTAGACTCAATAGTCCGTTAAAAATTCGCCAGTCCAAAGCGGCTTGGGCAGTAAATAGAATGGTCTCCTGCACATCAGCCATGTGGGGACAGTGGGGACAGTGGGGACAGCCCCTCAATTTCTCACACAGGCGCGCGCGTATAATAAGGTGAGATATCCCGCTCCAGGTATAAGCCTTCATCCCGGCAACGGAAGACGGAGGATCCTCCCGTCAGATGTATTACTACATGTACGGAATCAATAAAAGCACCGCCATCACTTGCCTGAAGCGTCTCACCTGACAAGGCAAGTTGATCAGTGTAGACGGGAAAGGGTCTTACGCGCGTGCGTGCGTGTGTGTGAGTGAATCGGAAAAAGTGTCCCCACTGTCCCCGCCTTATTCACTGTAATTGTTGGGAATGACAGTCGTTTGGATTACTGCATCCGTTTTGACTGCATAAAGCATCGCTTTAGACATCGTAAAGCGATGCTTTATACACCGTAAAGCGATGCTTTATTTAAGGCTCTCCCAAGGCGTCCACAATCACTCTCACCTCCAATGGAGTGAATGAGCGGCGATTCGAATCATATCCTAAATCATATAAGCGTTGCAGAAGTCCGGGACAAAAAGAAATCCATTTCTTCATTTTTCGATAAGCGGCAATGTCAGTCAGTTCCGGTGAATAGAGTTGTGCCAGTTCCATACGGCCGTAGGCGCGGATTTTGAATTCGTTCATAATAGATAAGCTTTTGATTTTCAATTACAAATATAATAAAATATATCCAAATAACCAACGTTTTTTCATTGAATAAGTGACCGTTACTGCACACAATCAACAACAATTGTCCGCAACCGTTTACTATTGATTTTCCGGAGTTTGAGGATCGTATCTTTGTAATGTCGGAAGGGAAAAAGAGTCCCGACGACAAGATGTTTAACCCTTTAATTTACAGTTTTATGATTCGTTACAAAATTTATCAGAACCAGCAGAAGAAAGGCTTGAATGCGGGCAAGTGGTTCGCCCGTGCAGTAAGTGACGAGACGTTTGATTTGCCCAAGCTTGCCGAGCACATGTCGAAGCACAATTCACCGTATTCCGGTGGGGTCATCAAAGGAGTGCTTTCCGATATGGTAGGTTGCATCAAGGAATTGCTGCTGGACGGCAAATGTGTGAAAATCGATGATCTTGCCATCTTTGGTGTAGGTATCCGTAGTAAAGCGGCTGAAACGTTGGAAGAATTCTCGTTGGAAAGGAATATTACCGGTATGCGCCTGAAAGCCCGTGCCACTGGTAATTTGTCAACCGCCAACCTGAAACTCGACAGCCAGCTGAAGCAGCAAGCCGAATATCAGAAACCGACAACTGCCGGCGGAGATCCTAATCCGGATGACAACCCCAACCCGAAACCGGGTGGTGATGATGAATCGCCGGATCCGGCTGGCTAAAAGATTCACCACTGATCACACAGATTTTCACAGATTATGTTGAATTGGTAGTCACTAAAGCAGTCGATTGTTTATCTGCGTGAATCTGTGTAGATCTATGGTAAATCCATGGCAAAAGAAAACTATTATCAATGTCTTAAAAAAAACTTTATTGTATGAGCAAATCATCATCTCCCCGCTCCGTATGGAGTTTCATTATCAAAGTAATCATCACCGTCGCTACCGCTATCGGAGGCTTGATCGGAATACAGAGTTGCATGTAATCCTATGCGGACCATTACATTAATTATCATTCATTGCAGTGCCACCCCGGAAGGAAAGTCCCTTTCGGCGGAGGCTTGCCGACAAGATCATATCCATCATCGGGGATTCAGCGATATCGGCTATCATTTCTATATCACACGGGATGGGGAGATTCATCGGGGACGACCGCTTGAAAAGGTGGGAGCACATTGCCGAAATCACAACACTCATTCGGTTGGTGTTTGTTATGAGGGAGGACTGGATGCGAACGGGAAGCCGAAAGATACTCGTACATTGGAGCAACGGGGATCACTGCTCGCTTTACTTCGCGAATTACGGAGACAATTTCCCAAAGCACTCATTGTGGGACACCGGGACTTGAATCCGATGAAAGGGTGTCCGTGCTTTGATGCGGTGAAAGAGTATCTGTTTTAGTTAAAAAAGAGAAACAAACCGTATACTTAACCGTATGTTTCGAAAAATAGACTATCTTTGTTCCAATCGGATACACATTGTCTCGGATAAACTAAAAAAACAGAATGGGAAACTTTATCAATCCGTTTACGGATGTAGGATTTAAAAAGATATTCGGGCAGGAGATAACGAAAGACTTGTTGATCGATTTCTTAAACGGATTGCTTGTGAACGAGAAGTGTATCACCGACATAACCTTTCTGGACAAGGAATTGCTTCCTGAATACATGGGAGACAGAGGGGTTATCTATGACATTTATTGTACGACGGAAAACGGTGAACAACTGGTTGTCGAGATGCAGAACAAGCAGCAGACGAACTTCAAGGAGCGTGCCCTTTTTTACCTGTCCCACACCATTGCCCGTCAGGGAGAGCGGGGTATTTTCTGGAAGTTTGACTTGAAAGCAGTGTACGGCGTGTTTTTCTTGAACTTCAGTCTGCCCAACGGTTCCCACAAACTGCGTACGGATGTGGTATTGACCGACCGGGACACGCATGAGACATTCTCAGACAAGTTGCGCTTTATCTTTATCGAACTCCCGTCTTTCAACAAGGAGGAGTCTGAATGTGATACGGATTTTGAACGTTGGATTTATGTATTGAAGAACATGGAAACATTGAAAAGAATGCCTTTCAAGGCACGGAAATCAGTCTTCGAGAAGTTGGAAAAGATTGTCGATATCGCTTCCCTGAGCAAAGAAGAACGCATGAAATACGATGAGAGCATCAAAGTGTTTCGTGACCAACTGGTTACCATTTCGTTTGCGAAAGAGGAAGGTAAAAAAGAAGGTCTGGAGGAAGGAATAGAGAAAGGAATAAAGAAAGGCATGAAGAAAAAGAGCCTGGAAATAGCTCGTAATCTGAAGGACCTAGGTGTCCCTGTTGCCACTATTTCGCAAGCTTCCGGACTTTCCATAGACGAGATTGAAAGAATCTGATAATAAACAAACGCTCTATTACTTTCATCTTCCAAACAGATTCACCCGCTATGCCCATCCTAGGAATGGTCTGCCATTGGATATGGACGTTTACGACCTGACGGAATGGTGCTGTATGGCCGATCTTACCCGACTTTCTATCGAAAATAATTCGGCTCCGGTTGAAGTGCCCGATTTCACCCGCGGAGGATGGAACAAGGTGCAAGGATATCAACACGCTTTTGTAAAATAGAGGTGTCTGTGTGAGGATAAGGTAGACAGTTGGCGTATTTATATGGCAACATAATCGGATTGCCCCTGCCACAGTAGTGTGTGGTAGGGGTAATTTTTTATATAATGCTATACAATTAATCTTTTCTTAAAATAATATATAAGCTTATTCATTTTTTTTCTAAATTTGTATGTTTTTATATTATGACTGAAAGAGAAATTTTAATAAAAGTAAAAAACGGAGATACAGTTGCTTTCGAACGATTGTATGACTGTTATTGGTTGAAGGTTTATAACTTTGCGCAGCTTTATATACCTTCCTCTTTTGAGGTATCGGAGGTGACACAAGAGGTTTTTATTAAGGTTTGGGAATCCAGAGAGACAATTGATGAAAATAAAAATTTTGACGGTTTCCTTTTTATTATTACTCGTAATATTATTTTTAATTATTCGCGCCAGTATTTTAATGAGCTGAACTTTAAAATGACAGCTCTGAGGGGGATTGAGAATTTATACGACATGGAAGAAGAATTGGATGCGGCTGATTTGAGAGAATATATCAACTGTTTGGTTGATCAGCTACCTGTGCAACGGCGGCGTATTTTCAAGATGAGTCGCGAACAAAATCTTTCTAATAAAGAGATTGCAGAGCTGTGTGCAGTTTCTGAGAAAGCGATAGAGCGTCAGATAACTTTAGCGTTGAAGTTTATTAAAGATAATCTGCCTTTGTTTATTGTATTTATGGGATAGATGTACATTTATCATTGGGTTTCCCATGCTCCCCGAGTGAAATCGGGTATCTCCATCGGTATACTTCCATTTAATACTGATTTCTCGCTTAATTCTGTAATACACGACCATTCGGCAGCATCGTACACATCCATATCCAGTGGAAGTCCGTTGCGTAGGCAATAGATAAGACGGTAATCCATCACATAGTTCATTTCATTGGGGACTCCTTTGCGGTGTGCCTCTTCACCGATTGTTGCGCTGAAAGGATGCTTGTATCGTGCCATCATTTTTTCTAATCTTTCCCCTGTAAGTGGAGTGTCGCCATGAGGGTCCAGTGCGATGCATGGAACTGGGTATTTCTGTGCAAATCCCAGCGTGCCGCATACTGTTTGCAGACGGCTGTAAGGGCGTGGAGTGGATATATTATACTGAAGCATGATTGTTTTTCCTTTGGCTGTATGGATGAGTGTCGTATTGACATCTCCTAATTGATATTTTTGACAGGCTTCCGGTGAATATTCACCGAACATCCGACGGGCATATTCGCTCATTCCCGCCTGATGGGTAGACATGGAAACAAGGTATTCCATCCGGTCGCTACGATGAATGTCGAGAATCTGGCAGGCGGGTCCCAGACCATGGGTGGGGTAGGGGTTGCCGGTATGTTCGATGCTGTATCTTTTTCCCCAATGGTTGTGATAACCGCCTTCACTTTCTTCGGCAAAATACATCGAACGGAGGTCGTGGATGTAGGCTCCTTCTACATGCATGATCTCTCCGAATATTCCTTGGCGGGCCATACGAAGGGTAGTCAGAGCGAAAGGGTCATAACAGCAGTTCTCTAACATGATGCAGTGGCGACGGGTTTTCTCAGCGGTATCTACCAGTTGCCAGCACTCTTCCACGCTCATGGCGGCCGGAACCTCGATGGCTACGTGTTTGTTCGATTCCATGGCAAAGGTTGCCATCGGTGTATGCATCAGCCAGTCGGTGCAGATGAAAACCAAATCCAGTCCGTCCGATTCGCACATTTCCTTCCAACCGTCTGTCCCGGTATATCCAATGGCTTCGGGGCGACCGGCTTCTCTTAATTGCTGCTGGGCTTTGTGCAGGTTGCCTGCTCGTATTTCGCAAAGGGCTTTGATTTCTACACCTTCTATTTGCAGATAGCGTTGTAGGGTGAGCAATCCTCGGTTACCCAATCCTATGATTCCGATACGGACAGTAGGGATAGGGGGATGTGCTAGCCGGAGTACGTGAGTTTGCATCAGAGAATCTTTCATTATCATAGTGGTTTGAAGTAAAGCAAAAAAGAGAACCTAATTTCTCAGATTCTCTTTGTAGAGCGGAAGACGGGGCTCAAACCCGCGACCCTCAGCTTGGAAGGCTAATGCTCTATCAACTGAGCTACTTCCGCAATTTGGGGTGGGCAAAGATGGATTCGAACCACCGAAGGCGTAAGCCAGCAGATTTACAGTCTGCCCCATTTGGCCACTCTGGTATTTGCCCTTTTTGCTTTTGAGGAGGTTTATTCCTCAATTGCGGTGCAAAGATACAACTATTTATTTAAACTCCAAACAAAATCAATCATTTTTATTGCGGTAATTGCACATTCATCTCCTTTGTTACCCAGTTTGCCGCCGGCACGATCCTCTGCTTGTTCCATTGTATTCGCAGTAATTAATCCGTAAATAACTGGTATATCACCTGTTGCGTTTAATTCGGTAATTCCTTGGGTTGCTCCCATACAAACATAATCAAAATGTGGGGTATCTCCTTTAATTACGCAACCAATTGCAATAATTGCATCGAGATCGCAATTTTCCATCATTTGGTTGGCCCCAAAAGTAAGTTCGAAACTTCCTGGTACAGTTTTCACCAGAATGTTTTCGTCCTTTGCACCATGTTTTTTTAATGTATCGACTGCTCCTCTTAGTAAAGCACCGGTAATATTAAAATTCCATTCGGATACGACAATACCGAATTTCATTGCTTCTGCATTCGGAACTGAATTGAAATCATATTCAGATAAGTTATGGTAAGCTGTTGCCATAGTAAATTAAAAATTGAGGATTGATTATAAAATGAAGATTTGAGAGTATGAGGAATTAATAAGAAAGGCACGGATTTCACGGATTCCACGGTTTTAATAGATAGTCCGCTTAATCCGGTGTAATCCGTGCCTCACTTATATATAAAGGTATATTATTTTTTCATCAATTTAGCTTGTTCGATATATTTGTCGATATCCATAGCCTGATAAGATTGGAAGTATTTATCCTTGATCTTAGTGTAAGCGTTTACAGCATCGTCATATTTTCCTTGTTTTACCAGGATTTCACCGGCTTGCATCAGGAAGATCGGACTCAATGTGTTGTTGTCAGCTTTGTCCGCAGCCGATAGTAAAGTGGAGGCTGCTTTGTCTAATTGACCCAGTTGTGCATAGCAGTTACCTGTAGCACCCAAAATTGCCGGAGCAACCATTTGATCTTTTCCATTGAAGCTGTCCAGCATCTTCACAGCTTCTTCATATTTGCCCAGTTGTGCATAGCAAATACCTGCATAAGCTTTTGCCAAATTGGCTGCTTTTGTTCCGCTGTATTCATCAGCAACTTTCAGGAAACCTGTATAACCGATGCTGTCACCGTTTAAAGCCTGCTCAAAAGCATCCTTTTCAAAGTATTCCTGTCCTTTGAAAAGAGCTGCCTGTGCTTTTTCTTCACGTGGTTCAGCATAGAGGTTTTTGTACATGATAAAACCTGTTACAATAATAATCACAGCAACAACACCGCCAATGATTGCGTTTTTGTACTTGATAAGAAATGCTTCCGATTGTGTCAGTGCATCTTCTACGTTCAGATGTTCGTTCTGATTCTTTTGTTCTGCCATTTTATATGATTCTTTTTGTTATTATTCACAGTTTGATATTTCGACTCGCAAAAGTAGTTTTTTTATATCTACAAACGAAATTTAGAAGCATCTTTTTTTGCTTTACATCCGAAAACCGCGAAAATCTTGCTACTTTTGTGGACAAATTAACGTGTATACAATGATACTGAAACGAATATCCATATTAAATTATAAGAATCTGGAAGAGGTAGAACTGGAATTCTCTGCTAAGCTGAATTGTTTTTTCGGACTGAACGGAATGGGAAAGACGAATCTGCTGGATGCTGTGTATTTCTTGTCCTTTTGTAAAAGCTCCGGAAATCCGATTGATTCTCAGAATATTCGTCACGAGCAAGATTTCTTCGTTATTCAGGGATTCTATGAAGCAGAAGATGGAACTCCTGAAGAGATTTATTGTGGGATGAAACACCGTTCGAAGAAACAATTTAAGCGGAATAAGAAAGAATATAGTCGTTTTTCGGATCACATCGGTTTCCTGCCTTTGGTGATGGTTTCTCCTGCCGACTCCGGATTGATAGCCGGGGGGAGTGAGGAGCGTCGTCGGTTTATGGATGTAGTGATTTCGCAGTATGATAAAGAATATCTTGAAGCGCTGATACGGTATAATAAAGCATTGGTGCAGCGTAATACATTGTTGAAAAGTGAGTTTCCCGTGGAGGAGGAGTTGTTTCTTGTATGGGAGGAGATGATGGCCCAAGCCGGTGAGGTTGTATTCAGGAAGCGTGAATCGTTTATCCGGGAATTTATTCCTATTTTCCAATCTTTCTATTCGTTTATTTCACAGGATAAAGAGGTGGTGGGGTTATCTTATGAGTCTCATGCGCGGGATGCTTCTTTGCTGGAAGTATTGAAGCAAAGCAGGGATCGGGATAAGATGATGGGATTCTCTTTGCGTGGGATTCATAAAGATGAGTTGAATATGTTGTTGGGTGAATTCCCGATAAAGAAGGAGGGCTCACAGGGGCAGAACAAGACGTATCTGGTGGCGTTGAAATTAGCACAGTTTGATTTTTTGAAGCGTACCGGCCGGACGGTTCCTTTGTTATTGTTAGATGATATTTTTGATAAATTGGATGCTTCCCGTGTAGAGCAAATTGTGAAACTGGTGGCTGGAGACAATTTCGGGCAGATATTTATAACGGATACGAACCGAGGACATCTCGACCGTATTTTACATAAGGTTGGCAGTGATTATAAGATATTTCGTGTAGATGAGGGTATAATTCAAGAAATGGAGGCTGATGATGAAGCGCAATGATGCCGAACCAATAGGAAAACTGATTCAGCAGTTTCTTCGCCAGGAGAGTTTGGAATCTCCACTGAACGAACAGAGACTACTGGATGCCTGGCCTCAAGTCTTGGGACCGGCAGCGGCTTATACCAGCAATCTCTATATTCGTAATCAGACCTTATACGTGCATCTGACTTCCGCTGCTCTTCGTCAGGAACTGATGATGGGGCGTGAGGTTTTGGTACGCACGTTGAATCAGAGAGTCGGAGCTACCGTTATTACAAACATTATTTTTCGTTGAGGAAAGATATTTTGTCGATAACCTTTATGCCTAGTTTCCGAAGTGTTTCGGTTGCGCGGTTGTAATAAAAAGGATGTTCCAAACATTGATTGTTATGAGCGTCTATGCCGATGATAGCGGTGCAACCTTCATGGGCGGCTATTTCCCAGAAGTTCGGATGAGGAATGGTGGTAGTGCCATGAATATCATTGTACTCTTCATATCCGATATTATATTCCAACGGTAAGTTTAACCGTACTGCCGTCCGGCAGATATGTCTGCTGATTAGCTTACAATGGCGATCGAACTCGGGGTAGGAACGCATAAATAAATCCGGATGGGCAAGGTAGGCGAATAGTCCGCTTTCCATTCCTTCAATAGCACTCTCTTCATAGAGTTCGAGCATATCTACCGAATTTGTACTCCCACCGAAATAAGGGAACTTCTCATCTGTGTGAAAATAGTGATTTCCGAAGATGATATAGTCCAGCTTATATTCTTTGGTGATTTCTTTTAACCAATGTATATATTCAGGAAAGTATTCACATTCCAACCCTATTTTTATACTGATTTGATTTTTATATTTCTCTTGCAGTGAACGGAGACTCTCTATATATTCCGGCAACTCTTCGGGAAGCATCCGGATGTTGGAGATGTAATCAGTGTGGTATTTCCACGGAGTGTGGTCAGAAAAGCCTAATTCTTGATAGCCGCCTTTGATGGCACTTAAAACAAATTCTTCGTCACTCCCTGTCGCATGATGGCAGCGGGTGGTGTGGGTGTGATAATTCGTCTTCATTGATTGTTATGATTATATCCATGCGGACGTCGAATGATTCCGCCGGAACTTCTTCTACTAATTGAAATGGAAAACAGATTCCTGCTTTGTAGGCTGATGGTATGCGAGGCAGGAGGCGGTCGTAATATCCTTTTCCTCGTCCCAAACGGTTGCCTTTAACATCGAAAGCTACTCCGGGAACGATGATGAAGTCTATGGACGCATAGTCTGTGAATATTTCTCCGGTTGGCTCTGCTATGCCGTAGATACTATTGATTGACATATCTTCCGGTCCGGTGTACATCCGTAGTTCTAGATCATCGCCTACTACCACAGGAAGTAGAATCCGTTTTTCGCTACTCCATTTTTGGATAAAGGCATGTGTATCTACTTCGTCATTCAGCGAATGGTATAGTAATACTGTGTTTGCCGCCCTGAAAGCCGGATGGGCTTCAAGGGCGGTAAGTATGTTAGCTGATTGCTGCTTTCGCATCGTTGAATCCGCATGTTGGGTCTTCAATAATGTTATATGCTTGCGCAGTTCTTTTTTTCTTTCCATCTTTTTTATCCTTTGTCACTTCTTCCTCTTCTACCGCTACCGGAGCTTTTGGGAAGGCTTCTCCTTTTTCAAGTATCTCGATACCTTTAATGACTGTGGCATCTGTCTTGTTAAAGTATTGGAGGTAAGCTTCCAGTCCAAGCATATTGTAGATGATATTTCCGAAGAGGTTCTTTTCCAATAGTTTGTATGATTTTTGAATGAGGATGTTTCTTCTTTTCACTCCTTTGCTGTCGGCAAAACGGACAAACTGTTCTACCAAACCCTGATGGCGAAGATAGTTAAGTAATTCTTCCTCAGTCTCATATTGTCTTAATTTCTTCCGGTTGTTATCGGTATACTGGAATGTGAACTGGATGTTCAGCCTCCGGTTAATGACTGTTGATAGATAGGAAGTGACTCCCGTTGTATCCTGCGGTACGAATATATCCGGCATGATTCCACCACCACCATACACAACGCGCCCAAGGCTGGTATTGTAACGTTCATTCTCATTCTGCTTGATACTGTCGCGTGAGAAAAATTCTCCATGTTCATAACGGGTGTATAAATCCAGTTCGTAGTTACGGTCTTTTCCACTTTCGTATGGGCGTTGGATGCAACGTCCGGATGGGGTGTAGTATCGGGCGATTGTCAGGCGGATAGCCGATCCATCACTGAAATCGATAGGCTGTTGCACAAGTCCCTTGCCGAAAGAACGGCGTCCTATAACTGTCCCCCGGTCGTTATCTTGAATAGCTCCGGTAAAGATTTCACTGGCAGAAGCAGAACCTTCATCAATCAATACAACGAGCGGCATTTTCTGGCAGCTACCCGTACCGTTCGCAAATTCTTCGGCACGCGGATACTTACGACCTTGGGTATATACGATCAACTTACCTTCAGGTAGGAATTCATTTACCATGCGGATAGCAGCTTCCATATATCCTCCGGTATTACCGCGTAAGTCAATGATTAAACCTTTGCATTTTTTATGGTTGAGTTGTGCTAATGCATTAAGTAATTCTACATGGCTGGTACGTCCGAATTTGCTGACTTTTACGTAACCGATGTCGTCGTTCAACATATAAGCGGCGTCTACGGTATTTTGAGGAATGTCTCCGCGAGTGATATTGAAATGTAATAAGTCCTTTTCTCCTGTTCGTTTGATTCCTAATTTCACCTGCGACCCTTTCGGACCTTTCAGAGTGCGCATTGCTCGTTCGTTGGTTACTTTCTTACCGACAAACAGGCTGTCGTCTACGGTAACAATACGGTCGCCCGCCATTAATCCTATCTTTTCAGAAGGACCTCCCTGAACAACTGCATTCACATGAATGGTGTCATTCTGTATGGTAAACTGGATACCGATTCCGCTAAAACTACCTTCCAGTTCCGAGTTGATTTCTTCAAGATTTTGGGCTGGGATATAAGTTGAATGAGGGTCTAGTTCGGCCAGAATCTGCGGCATGGCTTTTTCCACTAAATCGGCCATGTTTACCGTGTCGACATATTGATCATCTACAATACGTAACAATGCGTTTAGCTTGTTGGAGGAGCCGTTGATAATACCTAAACGATTGCCGGCAAAATGTTTGGCATAAAATGTACCGATAAGAATCCCTACTACCACGCTGACTGCTATGATGACAGGCGTGAAACGTGAAGAGTTTTTTGTACTCATGTTTGGTCTTTTTTTTAACGTTCGTCTTCTTATTTATTGGGAGAGGAATGGTCATCTAATTCTGTATAGATAACTTCGATTCCCGCCCTTTTTAATAACTCTATTCCATCTTCCAGGCGGTAATGTTCGGAATAAACTACCCGTTTGATTCCTGCCTGTATGATTAACTTTGCACATTCGATGCAAGGAGAGGCGGTGACGTACATAGTAGCACCGTCGCTACTGTTGTTTGAACGCGCTATCTTAGTAATGGCATTGGCTTCCGCATGCAGAACGTATGGTTTTGTCAGGTTGTTTTCATCTTCACATACATTCTCGAATCCGGAAGGTGTTCCGTTATATCCGTCGGAGATAATCATTTTATCCTTAACAATTAAAGCTCCTACTTTTCGGCGTTGGCAATAGGAATTTTCAGCCCATATACTGGCCATGCGTATATAACGTTTGTCAAGTTCTGATTGTTTTTTTTTAGTGTCCATGTTGTTTATTATTTATTGTTGACTGCTCGGAAAACCATGCGGAAAGTTTGTTTACTGGATGCCGGTTTGTATAAAAGGTATAAGTTGTTACTGTCTCCTTCGTAAGATGTGGCGGCATTAAGTCCTTCTATAAAACTTTTGGCGAGTTTGTCGTTGCCATAACTACCGGCAGTGGCAACTGTCGTTTTAAAATTGTTGTTCTTGGCGTTAGCACTCCATTTCCCTTCAAAAGTACCGGTTGCAATTACACTTCCTTTTATATTTCCGTTAATAACATCTCCCTCCACTGTACCATCAAATACGATGTTGTATGTACCGTTCTTATTAAGCTCTTTAATACTTGCTTTTTCTTGTTCTTTATTCTCCCAAAAGCCAAACATCTCATGACCTCCATCTATTGTGATATAATTTAGTTTCCAGGTTTTTCCTGTAAAGATAGCAGCTACATCATCCGAATCATTACACCCTGAAAATAAAGGAAATAATAAAAGCAATCCTACTAATTGAAATATACTTCTTTTCATATTCAATATCTAATAACTTAATTCTTATTTTTTATTCCATTTCTGATTAGCAAAGCATCAATGCTCGGTTCCTGTCCGCGGAAACGTTTATAAAGTACCATCGGATGTTCCGTTCCTCCTTTCGACAGAATATGATTGCGGAATGAGTCTGCCACTTCCTGATTGAATATTCCTTTTTGTTTAAATAGCGAAAAAGCGTCAGCATCTAATACTTCCGCCCACTTATAGCTATAGTATCCGGCGGCATACCCACCGGCAAAAATGTGGGAGAACTGCGTACTCATGCAAGCTTCTTGTACCACCGGCAATATTTGGGCATCCTTCCAGGCATTCTGTTCGTAAACTTTCACATCTTCTTCAAAAGGTGTATCGCGCGTATACCACGCCATATCAAGTAAACCGAAACTTATTTGTCGTAGACAAGCATAAGCGACATTGAAATTTGACGCATCTACCAGACGTTTGATTAATTCATCCGGTAAAACTTCTCCTGTTTGATAATGACGGGCAAATGTGTGGAGGAAATCCTTCTCTATAGCAAAATTTTCCATAATTTGTGAAGGAAGTTCCACAAAATCCCAATATACATTGGTTCCACTTAAACTCCTGTAAGTGGAATTGGCAAACATACCGTGCAGGCTATGTCCGAACTCATGTAAGAATGTTTCTACTTCATTGAAAGTCAATAAAGCTGGTTTATTCTCGGTTGGCTTAGTGAAGTTCATTACAACGGATACATGCGGACGACTGTTTTCACCGGTCTTTTTATCTATCCATTGCTCCTTGTAATTCGTCATCCAGGCTCCGGCACGTTTTCCCGGACGCGGATGGAAGTCAGTGTATAGGACAGCTAAGAATTTGTCGTCTTTATCAAATACTTCGAAGGCTTCTACTTCTTTATGGTAAACCGGAATCTCAGTGTTTTTCCGGAAAGTGATTCCATATAACTTTTCAGCCAGACCAAATACTCCTTTCTTAACTTGTTCCAGTTCGAAGTATGGTCGGAGCATCTCTTCGTTGATATTGAATTTTTTATCCTTCAGTTTGTTGGAGTAATAGCTCCAGTCCCAAGGCATGATAACGAAATCTGCTCCCTGTTCTTCGCGGGCCAGCTCTTGTATTTCTTTATATTCTTGTTGTGCAGCAGGAGTGTATGCTTCCAGTAGTTGGTTGAGTAGCTTGTATACTGACTGGCTGTTTTCAGCCATTCTTTTCTTTAGCGTATATTCCGCATAATTTTTGTATCCCAGTAACTGGGCTATCTTCATGCGTGTATTTGCTATTTCTTTTACGATATCAATATTATTGAATTCGTTGTCATGTGTACATTTGGTATTATAGGCCATATACAGCTTCTGACGTAAATCCCGATGATCGGAATACGTCATGAAAGGAATATAGCTCGGGGTGTGAAGTGTAAATGCCCATCCTTCTTTCCCTTCGTTTTTAGCTGTTTCTGCAGCTGCTTCTATGATAATTTCGGGTAATCCGGTGAGGCTTTCTTTTTTTGTTAATAGCATTTGATAACCATTCGTCTCTTCCAGATTGTTTTTACTGAAAGTAAGCGTTAGTTTACTCAATTCGGTAGTGAGATGACGGTATTCCTCCTGTGCTTCTCTTTTCAGATTGGCGCCATGACGTACAAAGCTGTTATATACATTTTCCAGTAACTGTTTTTGTTCCTGTGTCAGTTGTAAAGCCTCTTTTTGGTTATATACTTCTTTTACGCGTGCGAATAATTTTTCGTTCAGTGTGATATTGTTGCTGTGTTCGCTAAGTAACGGCATTATCTTTTGAGCCAGTTCTTGCAGGTCTTCATTTGTTTCTGCACTTAGCATATTGCTGAAAACGGCAACTATTCTATTCAATAATTCTCCGGATTCTTCGAAAGCTTCTATTGTATTGGTAAAGTCAGCCTTTTCCGGATTCTGTATGATCGCTTCTATTTCAGCCTTTTGCAGCCTGATTCCTTCTAGGATAGCAGGTTCATAATGCTCCGTTTCAATTCGGTCGAATGGAACGGTTTCGTGTGGCGTATGATATTGCCCGTAGAAAGGATTTTGGGCATTTGTTATATTGTTCATGATGCAAACTAGTATCAATATTATTAATAATTTCTCCATAGAGGTACAAAGCTACTAAAATTGTAGCTTATTCAACGGATAACACGTTGCTTTTAACAATATATAAAATGAAATGTATAAAAAAACCGCTACGGTTTTCCGTAGCGGTTTCTATATTGTTCAGGCTTCTAATTAAGCGTTAACTGATGCCATGTGAGCGATCAGGTCAAGAACTTTGTTAGAGTAACCGATTTCGTTGTCATACCAAGATACAACTTTAACGAAAGTGTCAGTCAAAGCGATACCTGCTTTAGCGTCGAAGATGGAAGTACGAGTGTCACCCAAGAAATCAGAAGAAACTACAGCATCTTCAGTGTAACCCAGAATACCTTTCAATTCGCCTTCTGAAGCTTCTTTCATTGCAGAGCAGATTTCAGCGTAAGTAGCCGGTTTAGCCAAGTTAACTGTCAAGTCAACTACAGATACATCCAAAGTCGGAACACGCATAGACATACCAGTCAATTTGCCGTTCAATGCAGGGATTACTTTACCTACAGCTTTAGCGGCACCGGTAGAAGAAGGGATGATGTTGCCAGAAGCTGCACGACCACCTCTCCAGTCTTTCATAGAAGGACCGTCAACTGTTTTCTGAGTAGCAGTTGTAGAGTGAACTGTAGTCATCAAACCGTCAAGGATACCGAACTTGTCGTTCAATACTTTAGCGATAGGAGCCAAACAGTTAGTAGTACATGAAGCATTAGATACGAATTGAGTACCTTTTACATATGTTTTTTCGTTTACACCGCAAACAAACATCGGAGTGTCATCTTTAGAAGGAGCTGACATTACAACATATTTTGCACCAGCTTCGATGTGAGCCTGAGCCTTGTCTTTAGTCAAGAACAAACCTGTAGATTCAACAACGTATTCTGCGCCTACTTCATTCCATTTTAAGTCAGCCGGATTTCTTTCAGCTGTGACACGGATAGTTTGACCGTTAACGATCAGTCGGCTGTTTTCAACATCTGCTTCGATAGTACCATCGAATTGACCATGCATTGTGTCGTATTTCAACATATAAGCCAAATAATCAACCGGGCAAAGGTCATTGATACCTACGATTTGAATATCGTTTCTTTTCATTGCAGCGCGGAAAACGAAACGTCCGATACGTCCGAATCCATTAATACCTACTTTAATCATTTTGTTTAAACTTTTAAGGGTTTTATAATATTTGTTCCAATATCTCTCAGTCTTTGCACTTGTTTTTATTCTCAAATGCGATGCAAAATTACAAAAATGTTTTTATATTCGCGCATTAATTCACATTAAATATTGAAAAAGATGGGAAAGAACACGTTTTTACAGGACTTTAAGGCGTTTGCTATGAAGGGTAACGTCGTCGACATGGCTGTCGGAGTTATTATTGGTGGTGCATTTGGAAAAATCGTATCATCATTGGTTGCTAATATTATTATGCCCCCGATTGGTTTACTGGTCGGTGGTGCGAACTTTACGGATTTGAAATGGGTGATGAAAGCAGCGGAGATTGATGCTGATGGCAAGGAGATAGCTCCGGCCGTGACGTTGGATTATGGTCAGTTTCTGCAGGCCACCTTTGATTTTTTGATTATAGCTTTCGCTATATTCTTATTTATACGGTTGATTACGAAGTTGACAACTAAAAAACAGGAAGAAGTGGCAGCTACTCCTCCAGCTCCTCCTGCACCAACGAAGGAAGAGGTTTTATTGACGGAGATACGTGATTTATTGAAAGAAAAGAATTCAAATTATTGAAAATCCAACCATTGATATGCAGGAAAAAATAATAATTCTTGATTTCGGTTCGCAGACAACACAGCTTATAGGGCGTCGTGTACGCGAATTGGATACGTATTGTGAAATTGTTCCTTATAATAAATTTCCTAAAGGAGATCCGACAATAAAAGGGGTTATTCTCTCCGGAAGTCCTTTTTCGGTTTACGATAAAGATGCTTTCAAAGTAGATTTGAGTGAAATTCGTGGTAAATATCCGATATTGGGTATTTGTTATGGTGCACAGTTTATGTCATACGCTAATGGCGGAAAAGTAGAACCGGCGGGAACACGTGAATATGGGCGTGCTCATTTGGCTTCTTTCTGCAAAAATAATGTGCTATTTAAAGGAGTGCGTGACGGTTCGCAGGTGTGGATGAGTCATGGAGATACGATTACTGCTATTCCTGATAATTTCAAGAAAATAGCTTCAACGGATAAAGTGGAGATTGCTGCTTATCAGATAGAAGGTGAGCAGGTATGGGGTGTTCAGTTTCATCCGGAAGTATTTCATAGTGAAGACGGAACTCAAATCCTGAAAAACTTTGTAGTAGATGTTTGCGGTTGCAAACAAAATTGGTCGCCGGCTTCTTTCATTGAAAGTACGGTTGCTGAACTGAGAGAGCAGTTGGGGGATGATAAAGTCGTTCTTGGTTTGAGTGGCGGAGTCGATTCTTCGGTTGCAGCAGTGTTGCTAAACAAGGCCATTGGCAAGAACTTGACTTGTATCTTTGTAGATCATGGTATGCTACGTAAGAATGAGTTTAAGAATGTGATGAAAGATTACGAATGTCTCGGTCTGAATGTGATCGGCGTTGATGCCAGTGCAAAGTTCTTCGCGGAACTGGCTGGGGTGGTCGAACCGGAAAAAAAGCGTAAAATTATAGGTAAGGGCTTTATCGATGTATTTGATATAGAAGCTCATAAGATAAAAGACGTGAAATGGCTGGCTCAGGGTACCATTTATCCGGATTGCATTGAGTCTTTGTCTATTACGGGTACGGTAATAAAGAGTCATCATAATGTAGGTGGACTTCCTGAAAAAATGAATCTGAAGTTGTGTGAGCCACTTCGTTTGTTGTTCAAGGATGAAGTTCGTCGGGTAGGCCGTGAGCTGGGTATGCCGGAGCATCTGATAACCCGTCATCCGTTCCCCGGACCGGGTTTGGCTGTACGTATCTTGGGAGATATTACTCCTGAAAAAGTACGTATTCTGCAGGATGCTGACGATATCTTTATCCAAGGATTGCGTGATTGGGGATTGTACGATAAAGTTTGGCAGGCGGGAGTTATTCTGTTGCCGGTACAGTCTGTAGGCGTAATGGGAGACGAACGCACGTATGAAAGAGCGGTTGCTTTGCGTGCGGTGACATCTACGGATGCTATGACAGCGGACTGGGCACATCTTCCTTATGAATTTATGGGTAAGGTGTCTAATGATATTATAAATAAGGTGAAAGGAGTGAACCGTGTCACCTATGATATCAGTTCTAAGCCGCCAGCAACGATAGAGTGGGAGTGATAAATATCCACAAGTATATCATGATAAAAGCCTCAAAGGAATTTCCTGTTGAGGCTTTTATTGTGTGATATGATTGTTTGTTATATAATATTGCACGGACTGGCAATTGCGATAGGCTTCTTTTATATTTTTATTCGCTTATCAGTTTCTGAGCATCCGGAATGAGAATCTCTTTCCGACGTAGTTCAAGCAAGCCGTTATCTTGCAATTCATTAAGTGCTTTGGAAGTATTCAGCCGGGTGTCATCCAAGTAGCGGGCGAGATCGTCCATCTTTACTTTAAATATTTTCTCTCCCTGCATCTTTTCGCAATGTAGCAGGAAAAAACGGATGATTTTGCTTTTCAAGTCCTGAGTAGGTTCTTCCCATAAGCGTGAATACAGGTTTTGTGCGCGGTTGCTGACAAAATTCATATAGTTGAGCCGGAAGATTTCGTATTTAAACAGGTCGCTGAGCACAAACGCTTTGCTGATGCTTACGGTATGGACTTCCGTATGTGCAATATAAGAAGAGTTATAATGGGTGTTCATACCGAATAGTGATTGCGGCTCTATCAGGTAAGGGGCTTCCATCTGCTCAATGACTGTGTAAATGTTTTCTTTGGAATTTGTGACGATTGAAACCTCCCCTTTTAACAGAAAACAGAGCTGGGTGCAAGGACTTCCCCTTTTAATGATAGCTTCTCCCGCTTTATACTTGCTGAAGTGCAGCTTTACCTTATCTAGTATGCTGGTGAAATCTTCATGACAAAGACCTTGGAATAAAGGCAATTGGAGCAAAGTGTCGAACATCGTTTCCATACGTTGTAATCTCTTGTTAATCGTACAAATTTACTCATAATGCAACACTGCTGTCAATATCTGACTGTTCTTTTTGTTTTTTTATTGTTTGAATGTATAAAAATAGAGTATATTTGCAGAAAAAAGGAGGAAATTATGTTCGCAGGCTTTAATTGGCAGCAGATGATTAGTGCGTTTATTGTACTTTTTGCCGTGATAGATATTATCGGCTCTATACCTATTATAATTAACCTGAAAGAAAAGGGGAAAGATGTGAATGCAATGAAAGCTACTGTCATCTCTTTTGTTTTGTTGATCGGATTTTTCTATGCGGGAGATATGATGTTGAAACTCTTCCATGTAGATATTGAATCGTTTGCAGTTGCCGGTGCATTTGTTATTTTCCTTATGTCTTTGGAAATGATTTTGGACGTTGAAATTTTTAAGAATCAGGGACCTATTAAAGAAGCCACTCTAGTGCCGCTTGTCTTTCCTTTGCTGGCAGGTGCCGGAGCTTTCACTACATTGCTTTCGCTTCGGGCGGAATATGCCAGTATTAATATTATCATTGCCTTGGTGTTGAATATGATTTGGGTGTATTTTGTCGTTAGTATGACCGGTCGTGTGGAGCGTTTCCTTGGAAAAGGAGGTATTTATATTATTCGTAAGTTTTTTGGTATCATTTTATTGGCTATATCTGTAAGATTGTTTACGGCAAATATCACCCTGTTGCTTGAAGCGTTGCACAAGTCTTGATTATCTGTCACATTCTTTCTTGATTCGGATATTCTTTATTTGCTCCGGCATTGAATTGGGTTTTACCCGCAGTGTCATTTCCTTTTTGTATGGAAGCTTTTAGAGGATTAGATGCCTAATTGCTCTTTTGCCCATGCTTCATCGTGTCTTATCCGGTAAAGGTATATCTTTGACATGTTCCACCTGCTTTATCAGCAATGAGTGGGCTTAACGGATCAAGATTGCGTCTGGCTGTGGTGATAAAAGAATGTATTGATAAGCTCCTCTGCCTGATATATTCTGCTGAGGAGTGGCATGTCCGCCTCTTGTGGTCGGCAGATTAAATATTTGAGTACCCATTTTTTTCTAACTATTGGGATCGGGAGCATTGTTGTTGCCGTAAACGTCGGCTTTGAACACATCACCGTCACCGTTACCGTTTCTAGCGGCAGCGTTTATTGCATTTATCGGAGGAGTCGCAACGAATTCGGCTTGTTTCACCATGACTGTAAACTGGATCGGCTTTTTATCCGTACTGTTTTTGCTCTTGAAAATAATCTTTCCTTCTCTTGGCTGATGTTCTACTTCCGTATTGGGACCGATAAGAAAACTTTTGGTTACATCACGCAAAGCACGTGTAGCAGGTGCGGAGATAGGCGTGATCCATGACTGGGCGGATTCTTCGATTTCGTAAGTGTAGCTCATCTCGCCTTCTGGAGAGTTTGCTTGGAACGGCACGGTGATAGTTCCTCCCATCACTTTCACTTCATACACCTTATGCTCGTCACCGATTTCCACTATATATCCTCTTGGTGGTTGTTTAATGAAGAAAGAAGCCGCATGCCCGTAGTTTTGAGACGATTGGAGGATGACCGTACAGTATCGAATGAACGTTTCGGTACTTTTGTCGTCTTAGTACTAAATAAATATTCTTTATCTTCCTCTTGTTCTTCATTTGCAAATGGTTTCATGACATTCTTGTCTTTAGATATTTTACGCAATCCTACAAATATTTGCACAAAAACTGAAAATAAAAAGCCTTTTTATTTTTGTTTTTGTCTATAATTTGTACATTTGGGCGTTATACTCATTGTATATGATGCTACAGCCAATATATACGGATGTAACAATGAATAGATATATGGTATAATGACCAATAATTAACCTTTAATAATGCACAACTATGAGTTATTTACGATTTGACAAGACCCTCATGACGAATCTGGAAGAATCTCTTCAAAGAGAAATTCTTCGGACGAACAAAGCAGGAGCTTATCATTGTACGACGATTGTTGATTGTAACACACGCAAATATCACGGTCTATTGGTAATTCCAGTTCCCAATCTCGACGATGAAAATCATGTGCTACTATCTTCTCTTGATGAAACGGTAATTCAACATGGTGCGGAGTTTAACTTGGGGTTGCACAAATATCAAGGAAACAACTTTAGTCCGAATGGACACAAGTATATCCGTGAGTTTGACTGTGAGCATATCCCAGCGACAACTTACCGTGTCGGAGGTGTTATACTCCGAAAAGAAAAAATCTTTGTACATCATGAAAATAGAATCCTGATTCGTTATACATTACTTGATGCACATTCGGCTACAACCTTGCGCTTTCGACCGTTCCTCGCTTTCAGGAGTGTACGCGAGTACACACATGAAAATGGGCAGGCAAGTCGCGAGTATCAACTTGTGGAGAATGGTATTAAAACCTGTATGTATCCTGGCTATCCGGAACTTTATATGCAGTTGAATAAAAAGTGTGAGTTTCATTTCACGCCTGACTGGTATCGGGGAATTGAGTATCCGAAAGAGCAAGAACGAGGATATGACTTCAATGAAGATCTTTATGTTCCCGGTTATTTTGAGGTGGATATAAAGAGAGGTGAGAGTATCGTATTTTCTGCTGGAACTTCAGAAGTGACTCCTCGTAGATTGAAACAGACATTTGAGACTGAAGTGGCTGATCGTACCCCGCGTGATAGTTTTTATCACTGTCTGAAGAATTCCGCTCATCAGTTTCATAATAAGCAGGAAGATGAACATTATATTCTTGCCGGTTATCCGTGGTTTAAATGTCGTGCGCGTGATATGTTCATTGCACTGCCGGGGCTGACGCTTGCACTTGATGAGATCGATCAGTTTGAGGATGTGATGAAAACGGCGGAAAAGGCGATTCGCAACTTTATTAATGGGGTACCTGTCGGATACAAGATTTATGAAATGGAGCATCCTGACGTTTTGCTTTGGGCTGTCTGGGCTTTGCAGCAATATGCAAAAGAGACTTCCCGTGAGCAATGTCGTCAGAAATACGGAGAACTCCTGAAAGATATGATGGAGTTTATCCGTCAGCGGAAACATGAGAATCTTTTCTTGCATGATAATGGATTACTATTTGCTAACGGTGCGGATAAGGCGATTACATGGATGAATTCTACTGTGAACGGGCATCCGGTAATTCCTCGTACAGGATATATTGTTGAATTTAATGCGTTGTGGTATAATGCGTTGCGCTTCATAGCTGATTTGGTGCGCGAAGGAGGAGACGTATACTTGGCAGATGAACTTGATGCGCAGGCAGAAGTAACCGGAAAGTCTTTTGTCGAGGTATTCCGTAACGAATATGGTTATCTGCTTGATTATGTTGACGGTAATATGATGGATTGGAGCGTACGCCCTAACATGATATTTACTGTAGCGTTTGATTATTCTCCTTTGGATCGTGCACAAAAGAAGCAGGTACTTGATATTGTAACTAAAGAGTTGCTCACTCCGAAAGGTATTCGCTCGTTGAGTCCGAAGAGTGGCGGATATAATCCGAACTATGTAGGTCCGCAGGTACAGCGGGATTATGCTTATCATCAGGGAACGGCTTGGCCTTGGTTGATGGGATTCTATTTGGAAGCTTATCTTCGAATTTATAAAATGAGCGGATTGTCATTTGTAGAACGCCAGCTTATTGGTTATGATGACGAGATGACAAACCATTGTATTGGTTCCATTCCTGAGCTATTTGATGGTAATCCGCCCTTCAAAGGACGTGGTGCAGTATCGTTTGCGATGAATGTGGCAGAAATATTGCGTGTCTTAAAGCTACTGTCTAAGTATTATTAAAAAAGGAGGAACGAAGATGAAAGTTTTAATGTTTGGATGGGAATTCCCTCCCAAAATATATGGTGGTCTTGCGGTTGCTTCTTATGGAATAACTAAAGGATTGAGTCTGCAAGGTGATATGGAGACGATTTTCTGTATGCCTAAGCCTAGCGGAGAAGAAGAAAAGTTCTTGAAAATAATCGGTATGAATCAAGTACCCATTGTATGGCGTGATGTCCACTACGATTATTTGAAGTCTCGTTTGTTGGAAATGACACCGGAGGAGTATTATTCTTTCCGTGATCATATCTATGCCGATTTTTCTTATATGCATGTGAATGATCTGGGATGTATGGAATTTGCAGGTGGCTATCCCGGGAACTTGCACGAAGAAATTAATAATTTCTCGATCATTGCCGGAGTAGTAGCCCGTCAGCAGGAGTTTGATATTATTCATGCTCATGATTGGCTAACTTATCCTGCCGGTGTACATGCCAAGATGATAAGTGGAAAGCCGCTTTGTATCCATGTGCATGCCACTGATTTTGACCGTTCTCGTGGCAAAGTCAATCCTACTGTTTATTCGATTGAGAAGAATGGCATGGATCATGCCGATTGTATCATGTGCGTATCCGAGTTGACTCGCCGCACTGTTATTAACGAGTATCATCAGGATCCTAGAAAAGTATTTGCAATGCATAATGCTGTTTATCCATTGTCGCAGGAGCTGCAGGACATTCCACGTCCCAATCATTCAAAAGAAAAGGTGGTTACCTTTCTCGGACGTATTACGATGCAGAAAGGGCCGGAATATTTTGTAGAGGCTGCTGCTCTTGTGTTGCGTCGTACTCGTAATATTCGTTTCGTTATGGCTGGTTCGGGTGATATGTTGAATGCCATGATTAATCTGGTGGCTGAGCGTGGTATTGCTGACCGGTTCCATTTCCCCGGTTTTATGAAAGGTAAGCAGGTATATGAAGTTTATAAGAATAGTGATGTGTTTGTCATGCCGTCTGTCTCTGAACCTTTCGGTATTGCTCCGTTGGAGGCGATGCAGTGCGGAACACCTTCCATCATTTCTAAGCAGTCAGGGTGTGGCGAGATTCTTGATAAGGTGATAAAAACTGACTACTGGGATATTCATGCAATGGCTGACGCTATCCACTCTCTTTGTACCAATCCGTCTCTTTTCGAATACCTCAAGGAAGAAGGTAAGAAAGAAGTAGATGGGATTACTTGGGAAAAAGTCGGTTTGAGAATCCGTGCTCTCTATGAGGCTGTGTTAAGAAACTATGGTAAATAACAAAACAATAAATAAAAATGAGAACTATCTGTCTTTATTTTGAAATACATCAAATTATCCATTTGAAACGCTATCGTTTCTTCGATATTGGTAATGATCATTATTATTACGATGATTATGCGAATGAAACGGGTATGAATGAGGTTGCTGAACGTTCATATATTCCTGCTCTCAATACTTTAATTGAGATGGCGAAGAACTCGGGGGGGGCTTTTAAAGTAGCGCTTTCTATCTCGGGAGTAGCCTTGGAGCAATTGGAGATTCATGCTCCGGCAGTCATTGATTTATTGCACCAGTTGAATGAAACGGGATGTTGTGAGTTCTTGTGTGAACCCTATTCACATGGTTTGTCTTCACTTGCCAATGAGGATTGCTTCCGCGAAGAAGTGCTTCGTCAACGTGATAAGATGAAACAGATGTTTGGTAAAGAACCGAAAGTATTCCGCAACTCTAGTTTGATTTATTCTGATGAAATCGGTGGCTTGGTAGCTTCTATGGGCTTCAAGGGGATGTTAACGGAAGGTGCTAAACATGTGTTGGGGTGGAAAAGCCCGCATTATATCTATCACTGTAATCAAGCTCCCAGTCTTAAGCTTTTGTTGAGAGATTTTAAGCTTTCCGACGATATCAGCTTGCGCTTCTCCAATTCGGAGTGGGCGGAATATCCTTTGTTCGCTGACAAATATATTAATTGGATCGATGCATTACCGCAAGAAGAACAAGTAATTAATATCTTTATGGAATTGAGCGCACTGGGTATGGCCCAACCGTTATATTCTAATATTCTTGAATTCTTGAAAGCATTACCGGAATGCGCAAAGACTAAGGGAATCACTTTCTCGACACCGACTGAAATTATAACGAAATTGAAATCTGTGTCACAGCTTGATGTTGCATATCCGATGTCATGGGTAGATGAGGAGAGAGATACCAGTTGTTGGTTAGGTAATGTGATGCAACGCGAAGCCTTCAATAAATTGTATAGTGTAGCTGAACGTGTGCATTTGTGTGACGACCGTCGTATCAAACAGGACTGGGATTATTTACAGGCCAGCAATAACTTCCGTTTTATGACAACGAAGAATAATGGTATGTGGCTGAATCGTGGGATTTATGATTCTCCTTATGATGCTTTTACCAACTATATGAATATTTTGGGTGACTTTATCAAACGGGTAGATGCACTATATCCTGCCGATGTAGACAGTGAAGAATTGAATTCCTTGTTGACTACAATTAAAAACCAAGGGGATGAGATTACTGAATTGGAGAAGGAATTGGCTAAATTGCAGGCAAAAGTGGGAGCTGCGAAGAAAACGACAGTCAAAAAGGCTACCGATGCTAAAGAACCGGTAGTCAAAGAAAAAGCTGTTGCTAAATCAAAACCTGCAGCAAAGAAAGCTGAAGTTAAGAAAGCTGCTGCGGAACCGAAGAAGGCTACAGGTAAAGCTAAAAAGGCTGCTAAGTAGAATAATAAAAAGTTTTATATTTATTGGAGAGGGTTGTCTAAGTTCCCTTTTGAGGAAATTACCCCTGCTATAGCTATCTGTGGCAGGGGTAAATCTTTATATTTAGGCATTACGGCACACCCTCTTTTTTCGGATGGATACACTTCATCTATCACCTATCACCACCTGTCTTTTGAAAAAGTGTCTAGTAAACAATCATTTTAATAAGGAGTAATTCTTGTTTCCTTGTGGTGAAACTAGCGTTTCCTTATGGTGAAACCAGTGTTTCCTTATGGGAAACCAAGTATTGCATTACGAAGGACTAGGTGATAGGTGACAGATGCGGTGATAGGTTAGCAACAACCTATCACCGCTCTGTAAATACGATGAATAAAGAGTATCAGGGCGATGGTGATAGGTTGAAAGAGGAATTGACGAAATCAATAGGGAGAGGATCGGTAATCCCACTACTTTTCTACTGACCCGTAATCTGTGCCATTGCTTTATAGTATATTTCAACTATTTCTTATTTTGATTTTGTTCCAAAGTTGGTAGAAACAACTTCAAGTTTCAATTTGTATTTATCTTGTTCTTCTTTCGGTAAAGAAGTATTTGTGGCATTTGTACCTCCTTTTAAGCGTGCATAGCCGGGTTTCAGGTCATGTTGTATGCTAATAACATTGCTCGAAGAACCATAATAGCTATTACTTGAAGAAGAATCTGTGGTTACAAGTACTGGAATAAGTATAAATTTATTCCAATCACTGTATTTTTCCCATTCTTCCATATCATGAACCTCTTTGGATTCTGTTTCACCTTTGGAATTAGTCACTTGGAGAGTGATCGTTCCACCATTTTTGAGCTTCTTTTCTGCTTCTTCTCGTTCTCCATCTGCTAAACAATCATTAATCATTTGAGTAATATTGTTGAATGTATATTGAGTAAAGCTAGTAGTAGGATTAAATAGAGATGAAGTTATGCCATCACTAAGTTGATTGTCTTTGAAGAAGCTATCTTTATACTTTTTACGTATTAGTAGAATATTCTTAGGAGTAGACATGCCAAACTTTTTATCACTGGTCTCGTTATAGATAGGAATTCCTAGTTTTACTGCATTTAAGGTGTCTCCTTGGAGTTCTTTTGCTATTTGGCTAACAGGAATAGTTAACTGGGTGAAGATTCCAGCCGGGCTTTTCATGTAAGTCCATCTAGGATCATTTATACATTCCTGAATTTTTTCTGTATCATTCTCCAATTGGTTGGCTTGGATAACTTCGCGGGTAGATGTGAATGATCGTCCGGCGTATATCACAGAGTCTTTTCCGGCCGATGTGTGCAGTAGACCACCTGTTATGCTATCTCTGGCATGCTCCAAGAATGCTACGTCCATTTGTATGGAACTGGCGTAGAGGATAGTACCGTCTCCATAGTCGCTTTTTACATACACTCCGGGAAATATACTTTGAAATTTCTTATATAGATCCTCAGTGCGTCCTTCTTTTAGAAGTTTCAGTCCCAAAGCCTGTGTTCTAGCCTGATCCAATGTAATTCTGATATAAGGAGTATATGTTGAAAGATTACGTATGGAATCACTAATGGATAGATCAACTGCTGTATAGGACTTACTGCCTAATAAACTTGTTGTATTATCATAATATTCCGTAGGATCAATATTGGTATAATAAGCATCCGGGTCTTCGCTCCAATACTTATTTCCCTTTTTCTTATCCAATACATACATGCTTAGACGACAAGCTGTCAGTGAGTCTCCAAAATAACTGTCATACCAAAGATAAATATTGATTTGGCAGTTACCAATAGGCTTTCCATTATCATCTTTAATAATGGTGTAATTGCCGGATACACCGTCTGCCAAGTTACCAAAATCTGTCATCATCTTTCCGGTACCACCTGCAGTAGTTCCCTCAAAAGCTTCGGGGAAAGTCACCCCTTGGGGACAGTTCAGTTGCGCCAAGAAGCCTGCTTGATAAGTTCCGAATGTTGCATCTGTGAATTTGCCTACATATCCCACATTAGTCATTGCATAAATCTTACCGGCATAAACGGATTCGGTGGTTACATCAAATGTAGATAGCTTTCCATTGATATTCTGGTCGCTTCCCGGAAACATTTCCAATCCCAGTCCGGCAGTGTTGTCATCACACCCCCAAAAGGTGATTGTCAGTAAAGCTATTAAGGCGTATTTTGCTTTCATGATCTTCGTATCTTGATTTTTATTCTTCTTTTTCGTTTGCAGTGGCTTCCCATACTTGATCGTAGAACTCGTTACAGGCATCTGCATAGTTTTCCGGGTTCTGGTAGTCAAGTACCAATTTGCCGGATTGGCGGGCATATTCAATAATAGACTCGTCTACCTTTTCACTGTTTTGTATGACTCCGTCCGAATAGTCTACAGCGAGTTTGCAAAGAGCGGCGTAGTCTACCGGTTCTTTCAAATTGGCTAAATCTTTCTTAGTAATACCTTTCAGCATCAGTTTTGTTGCGAAATCGTTGCTAAGTGTATTTTTGAAATCATCTTTATAAACAGAGAATACCACTTTAGCGTCGCGGAAAGAAGGTTCGTCTTTGTAGGCTTTCTTAATATAAAGAGGAGCTAAAGCTGTCATCCAGCCATGACAGTGAATGATATCGGGACACCAGCGAAGCTTTTTCACCGTTTCCAATACACCGCGTGCATAGAAAATGGCACGGCTATCATTATCATCATATTCTACGCCATTTTCATCCGTTGTCTGTATTCGGTTTTGGAAATAATCATCATTATCTATGAAATATACCTGCATACGTGCGGATTGGATAGAAGCAACTTTTATAATTAAAGGGTGGTCAGTATCGTCGATGATCAGGTTCATACCAGAGAGGCGGATCACTTCGTGCAGTTGGTTTCTGCGCTCATTGATATTTCCCCATTTAGGCATAAAGGTTCTGATTTCACGGCCTTTTTCTTGTATCGCCTGTGGAAGGTTTCTACCTATATTGGCCATTTCGGATTCTGAAACGTAAGGTGTAATCTCTTGAGTAATAAATAAAACTTTATTTGCCTTTGTCATAATAACAATAGTTCACTATAATATTCTGCAAAGATACGAAAAAAAAGATACATTAAATAAGATATTCTTTCTTTATGTGGCAAATATTAGTTTATTTTGCAGAGTTTTTGCAAACGAGTAAAACATAAACCTATTGACGAAAATGAAAGTAGTGGACACTATCAAGGACTTACAAGCAGAATTGACTGCTCTAAGAGCCCAAGGTAAAAAGGTGGGACTGGTTCCTACGATGGGTGCTTTACATGCGGGACATGCATCTCTGGTAAAGCGCAGCGTAAGTGAGAATGGTGTAACTGTTGTGAGTGTTTTTGTGAATCCCACACAGTTTAACGATAAAAACGACTTAGAGAAATATCCGCGTACATTGGATGCAGATTGCCGTTTGTTGGAAGAATGTGGGGCGGATTTAGCTTTTGCTCCTTCAGTTAGCGAAATGTATCCGGAACCGGATACTCGTCAATTTAGCTATGCACCATTGGATACGGTGATGGAAGGAGCTTTCCGCCCGGGACATTTTAACGGTGTTTGCCAGATTGTCAGCAAATTGTTTGATGCTGTACAACCGGATCGGGCATATTTCGGAGAGAAAGATTTTCAGCAGTTAGCGATTATTCGTGCGATGGTTCGACAGTTGAAATATAACCTTGAAATTGTGGGTTGTTCAATTGTACGTGAAGAAGACGGGCTGGCATTGAGTAGTCGGAACAAACGTTTATCTGCAGAAGAACGTGAAAATGCTTTAAATATTTCTCGCACCTTATTTAAAAGTCGTAACTTTGCAGCCACTCATACCGTGAGCGAGACGCAAAAGATGGTTGAGGATGCGATTGCAGCTGCTCCGGGTTTGCGTATGGAGTATTTTGAGATCGTAGACGGAAACACATTGCAGAAAATTAGTAATTGGGAAGATACTTCCTATGCAGTGGGATGTATCACCGTGTTCTGTGGAGAAGTCCGGCTGATTGATAACATTAAATATAAAGAATAACTAAAAAGACGAAACCTTATGATGATTGAAGTGTTGAAGTCGAAAATTCATTGTGCACGTGTCACGGAGGCAAATCTGAACTATATGGGTAGTATCACGATTGATGAAGACCTGCTGGATGCTGCAAACATGATTCCGGGAGAGAAAGTGTATGTCGCTGATAATAACAACGGTGAACGCTTTGAAACCTACATTATCAAAGGTGAACGCGGTTCGGGTAAGATTTGTCTGAATGGTGCTGCTGCCCGCAAGGTGCAACCGGATGATATTGTGATAATCATGTCTTATGCACTGATGGATTTTGAGGAAGCCAAGTCGTTTAAGCCGACTGTCATTTTCCCTGATCCTGCAACGAACAAGGTAGTAAAGTAGAAAGTATCTTTGATAGTTGAAATAAAAAAGGGGGCATACTTTGTGCCCTCTTTTTCTTTCATTTGAATATAATTATTACATTCTTCTGAATTCTATCTTTGTGTAACTTTCATACCCTTCAGAAGACTCAGAATACTCTAATATAAGTTTATCATCACTTAACGTCAACACTTTAACTTCAGTTGTTTCGTCATCATATTTAATAATCAGTTTGTCACCTGTGAATGTGTAACTAGCTGTTTCCGTTGGTTCACCTTCTTCGGTTATAGAAATTCTACCTTCAGCTGTGAAAACGATAGTACCCTGATCGTACGGTCCGCTATATGCTCCATCTTCAGTCTGCTCACCATTAATTTTTTCCCATGCATCAATATGTACGTAAGCATTCGGTAAACCACGTATTTTCGTCTCCACCTTCCATCATTAACTTTACGTCCAAAAAGCCAAGTTATGATGACACGAGAAGAAGTAGTAGAAATAATGAACTACTGCAAAGAGCACAAAGTGACTTATAAGTCAAGATTAGAGGAACTCAATATCCCTGTATGGCGGTTTTATGACAGCAAATCCCGTTATGCCGCCGAGCAATCATCTGGTAAAACGGCTCAAGGTGAGTTTATCGAGCTTCCGCATAGCGGATTTTTTGTTCCGGTTCCTTCATTTGCCGGTACAACCGGACGGAAACAGAAAAGTACACCGACCACGCCAAGCGGATTGAAAGAGATAGAAATACGTACACCGGCCGGTAGTGCCATACGCATTTGTGGTGAGCTAAATGAAAAGGAACTGTTTTCAATCATCCGGGCCTGCAGCCATGTTCAGCCTTAATGACAGTATGCGCTATCTGTTGTATAACCGCCCAACTGATATGCGCAAAAGCTTCCATACCCTCAGCGGTATCATCACCGACGCCATGGGTCAGGACCCCTGTAACGGCAACGTGTATATCTTCATAAACCGTGCCCGTGACCGTATAAAACTCCTGCATTGGGAGCCTGGCGGCATGGTGTTATATTCCAAACTTCTGGAAGCCGGTACCTTAGGTAAACCTGATTCTGCCAACGACAATGAGGTCTGTACAAATATAGAATGGCGGGAACTTGTCATGATAGTGGAGGGTATCATGGAAGCCCGTGACTCCCGTCGCACGAGACTTGAAAACCTGCAGAAACTTCGAAAATAGTATCGGATTTTTTACTCTGTTTGCTTTTGTATGTCATTGGATTTTAGTATATTTACATTGTGAAAAAATGAGATGCAGATGCTTACAGAGGAACAGGAAAAAGCCTTATTGGAAGAATTAGAGCAGCTCCGTCAGGATAAAGCGGCGCTTATCAGCAGGGTTTCCTCACTGGAACAGTCGCTGTACTGGCTTCGGAAAAAAGTCTTTGGCCGGATGAGCGAGAAGAATCTTCCGCTTGATCCCAACCAACTGTTCCTGTTCTCAAAAGCTGAAATGTCCTCCATGGAAATATCCCGGATGGAGGAGGAAGTCCGCAAAAGCGATGAAGAAATCACCAGAACCATAAAAGTCAAGGAGAAGCCGGCCCGCAAGCCCTTGGATACATCTTCTCTTGCGGTAGAGGTTGTTGATCTTTACCCCGAAGGGACAACAGACGAGGAAGGCAGGCTTAAGGATGATTTCATTGAAATCGGAAAGGAAGAGAGTTCACGCCTGGAACGTGTTCCGGCAAAATTGTATATCCTGAAGACTGTCCGTCACAAAGTGATAAGTAAGTCCGATATGGAGAAATACCCCGAGGAAAGACAGATCCTGATTCACCCTCTACCTCTTGTTCCGGTCAGTAAATGTATGGCAGGCGCCTCGGTCCTGACAGACATTATCATCGGCAAGTTCATGTATCATCTCCCGTTCTATCGTCTGATACAGCAGTATCGCGAATCAGGAATCAGCATAAGCGAATCTACCATGTGCGGATGGTATGAAATGGCGGTGGAGAAACTCAGGTTGCTGTACAACCTGCTCAAACAGAAGATACTCTCCAGTGAGTATATACAAGTGGACGAGAGTGTCATTCCTGTGCTGGACAATGAGAAACATAAGGCGAAAAAGGGGTATGAGTGGTGCGTACGCGACGGCATCACGGGGGACGTCATGTTCCATTATGACCGTGGCAGCCGTTCGGGGACTGTAGCCCGTGAACTGCTGGGATGTTACCATGGCATTGTGCAATGTGACGGCTATGCAGCTTACGAACAGTTTGAGCAGGTGAAAGGAATCACTATGGTCGGCTGTTGGGCACATGTCAGAAGGAAGTACGTGGATGCCCTGGAAGAGAACAGGCCCCTGGCCACACAGGCAATACACTACATCGGCAAGTTGTACAAGATAGAATCTGAAGCCAATGATGCAGGGCTCACAGCTGAAGAGCGTAAGGAAAAACGTATCAGTGAGGCCTATCCGCTGATACTTGAATTTGAAAAGTGGCTGCAGGACACCTATCTTAGAGTGCTTCCTAAAAGCCGTATGGGTAAAGCCATCGAATATACGTACACGCTCCTTCCAAGACTTTCCAGATACGTAAACGACGGAAGAATCGAAATTGATGACAACCGTATAGAAAATGCCATAAGACCTTTGGCTTTGGGAAGAAAGAACTATCTGTTCTGCGGAAACGATGCATCAGCATACAGGGCTGCCATCGTATACTCACTGATTTCAACCTGCAAATCAGCAGAAGTAGACCCCAGAATCTGGATGGAAGATGTCCTGAGCAAAATTCCATATTATGAAAGGGATGAGAAGAATATGGAAGAACTTCTACCACGTAATTGGGTAAAATCCAATCAAACTTGTTCCGAATAGATACTATTAGTTCCGAATCGACTACGAATAGCACCGATTCGGAACTAATTTCACAAAAATTGCAACGTGGTTTACCGAATGCTTACATATGTACAGACTGCCAAGTACCAACGATTTCTCCGTTACTTTCGTCATCATCACTACAAGAAGTAAAGGGTCACCGGTAAAGTCTTGTGGGGTCATCGATAAAATCCTGTGGTTTTATGCATAAATTTTAGTTAGTCTATACAAGAAAAAGGGTATGTCTATAACCCCTCTAAGTTGTGCTCTGAACTGTTTAACTTTCGCATTAAATGATTCTGCAGCAGCATTTGATGCCCTATTAATATAGAAGTTTAGTATCTGCTCACTTCTGTCATATAATGTAGCAGCTATTGTGTTAAACGAGTCAAATCCAGATTGTTCTACTTCTTGATACCACTTCGCTAAATTGGTTCTTGCTCCTGCCTTTATCGATCGTTTATTAAAAATCATTCTTAAAGAATGACTAAGTGAATATGCCCGTTTAATATCCGGATATTCTCTGAATAAGACTGTAGCTCTGAGCTTCTGTGCTTCAGTCCATTTTTCAGCAGATTTGAAAAGCAGATACCGGCTCCTTGCCAATAATTCCTTGCGTGTATCACCATTCTCAAAGGTAAAAGGGGTATATTTCTTTTTCAGACCTTTAGCTTCCTGCCTGACATCAGTCTCTTCTTGTATAGCTTCCCAACGGTGTCCGATTCTAATTTCCTGTACAGCATCACACGCCAGCTTTTGAATATGGAAGCGATCTATCACACGGATAGCCGAGGTGAAACATCTGCGAACGATCTTGCGCATACTTTCTGACAAATCAAGAGTGACCTCCCGCACCATCCGAAGTGCTTCTTCAGGGATTTGTTCTAGCACAGCTATGACATCGTCAGCCTTGGTACCCTTGACAATAGCCACGATAGCACCTTTACCACCGTGTGCCTCTCTGTTGATGATTATAGTATATAACTCACCATTAGAAAGGGAAGTTTCATCAATACTCAAGTACGGTCCCAGGTTCTCGGAAAACAGCAGCCAGTTTGCGGCATGGGACAGTTGATCCCACATGCGGTAGTCACTTAGATACTCTTTATATTGCCGCTCAAACTGATCACCGTCAATATGATAATAACGTTCAAGAGAGCGGGCCGTAATCGGGTATTTCTCCAAGCAATCCTTTTAAAAAAGACGCGAATTCTTTTGAATGTCGCGTTCCCTGAGCGGTAAGCTCAAAAGTGTTACAGATGATAGAACCAGTTTCCTTGTCGAGCCATTTACGACGCCGTACACATAAGCTTACCTTACGGTCACGGATAGGAAAATCACGAATATAAACCGGAGGAAGAAAACCTTTGGACTCTAAAGAGTGAACCCTAGAGGACAAGGGAGGAAGATTTTGCTCATCTAAATGAATGGTTAACATTTCAGCGGTGTTCTCTATTTTAACAATATCAAAACACTCCAACAGGTCAGCTGGGAGTATGAAGCGAGCAAGAACTAAAAGAGTATCGTAACTAGTCATAAGAGTTTTTTGAAGGCAAAGATAAGAATTGGAGAGAAGAAGACCACATGATTTTACCGGTGAGCCGAAGTAAAACCAATCATACAGGCTGATACCAAAAGAGCCAAACTTAACACACTTTTTTGAAGTGCATTAGCAAACATAGATAATTTTTTCATTTTTATTTCCCCTTGTCTTTCCAGCTCCTAAAAGACCTTTTCTATTAAACGACAAAGCGTGGAACTGAAGATGCTGCTTCTGAGTGGAGATTGTAGGAAACCTGTGCACGGATGTGATAACAGCACCTCATGCTATAGCGTGAGATATCCCTTGTGCTGTGTACTTTGAAAATTTCCTATGTTTCCAATCACAAGATAAGCACAACGCTTCTTTCTTTTCTTATGTTATAGAAAGAGTTGACTCAATTCACCTGCAAAAGTAGATGTAATTTAATATAATTCCAAATGGAAAATAGTTTTATCCTAAAAAATATAATGTTATATCTTGTTGATTTTACTACATTGAGTAGGCAGCGTATGTACGGAAATATTAATGCCGTACACACCTGCAGACGAACCTGACTATCGGCTGCAACATACTCCTCGATGCAGTTAGGAAACATCGTGTACTGGTGGCAGTCTTTACCTTTGATATCATTCGTTGCAATCTGATTTTTTTAATTAAAGATACAGATTGTATGAGATATATTCTAATTATTTACACTGTTTTTGAGTGCGGACAGTCTTACCTATATGCTAGGGACGTTTATCCAGAGTGTTAACAAGCGGCAGTTAGTTACTGCCGTTTGTTTTCAGTTGTTCGTTCATAGCAGCAGCAGCTTTACGGCCATCACCCATCGCCAGAATGACAGTAGCTCCACCGCGAACGATGTCGCCACCTGCGTAAATCATCGGGATAGAAGATTCCATGTTGTCATTTACTGCGATGGTTCCTTTTCTTCCTAATTCCAGTCCTTTGATAGAGCTTGGAACAATCGGGTTAGGAGATACCCCAACACTGACAATGACCAGGTCTATATCGATTGTTTCCGTAGCTCCCGGGATGGGCACAGGACTACGACGTCCGGAAGCATCCGGTTCACCTAATTCCATCTTTTGCAGAATAACCTGTTTGACGCAACCTTGTTCATCAGCAATATATTCGATAGGATTATGCAGAGTGAGGAATTCAACTCCTTCTTCTTTGGCATGTTTTACTTCTTCGATACGTGCCGGCATTTCTTCTTCCGAACGACGATAGATGATGATAGCACGTTCAGCGCCAAGACGTTTTGCTGTACGGACAGAGTCCATAGCTGTGTTGCCACCACCGATTACTGCCACATTCTTACCGAATGCTACTGGAGTATCAGAGTCTTCGCTGGCAGCATCCATTAAATTGACACGGGTGAGGTATTCATTTGAAGACATGATATTGATAGAATTCTCTCCTGGGATATTCATGAAGTTGGGTAGTCCGGCACCGGAAGCCACGAATATTCCTTTGAAACCTTCCGCTTTCAAATCTTCTACACTGATCGTCTTTCCTACGATGCAGTCTTTGACGAAGTGAACGCCCATCTTACCGAGATTGTCTATCTCTACGTCTACAATCTTGTTTGGCAAACGGAATTCGGGGATACCGTATTTCAATACACCGCCAATTTCGTGCAACGCCTCAAATACAGTTACGTCATATCCATATTTAGCCATGTCTCCAGCAAATGCTAATCCTGCAGGTCCTGAACCGATAACAGCAATTTTGATATTGTTTTGCTCTGCAATGACAGGTATGGAGATTTGCCCGCTTTCGCGTTCGTAATCAGCAGCAAAACGTTCCAAATAACCGATAGCCACCGGCTTTTCATTCATTTTCAGATGAATACATTTGGATTCGCACTGTTTTTCTTGTGGGCACACACGTCCGCAAACAGCCGGAAGTGCACTTGTTTCTTTCAACGTTTTAGCCGCTTCGAGGAACTCACCGCGTTCGATATTTTTAATGAAGCGAGGAATGTCAATGCCTACGGGGCAACCTTCTATGCATCCCGGATTAGCACAATCAAGACAGCGTTTTGCTTCTGTAACAGCCTGTTCTGCTGTTAGTCCTTGATTAACTTCCTCTTTACGACTGTGTGAACGGTATTCAGCATCGAGTTCATTCATCTCTACACGAGGAATAGCCGTACGTTCTTTCGGCTTCATGGATTTGCGTAACTCCTGTCTCCAAACAGCATTACGACTTTTTTCATCGATTTCTTTGGTTGCTTCACATTCCGGTTCCAGCTTATGCATCTCTTCGCGTTCGATATTCTTGAACGCACCCATACGTTTCAGCATTTCGTCGAAATTCACCTGATGACCGTCGAATTCCGGTCCATCTACACAAACGAATTTAGTCTTTCCTCCCACAGTGATACGGCAAGCACCGCACATACCAGTTCCGTCCACCATGATCGTATTTAGAGAAACATCTGTGGGAATTTCATATTTTTTAGTCAGCAGGCAAACGAATTTCATCATGATAGCAGGGCCGATAGCAAAACATTTGTCTACCTTCTCGCGTTTGATAACTTCTTCTACACCTTCTGTCACCAAGCCTTTGTGACCGTAAGAACCGTCATCCGTCATGATAATTAATTCATCAGAGCTTTCACGCATTTCTTTTTCCAAGATAATAAGATCTTTATTGCGTCCGGCTAATACAGTGATAACACGGTTACCGGCAGCCTTCAAAGCCTGTACGATAGGAAGCATCGGAGCCACACCTACACCACCACCGGCGCAGACTACTGTTCCGAATTTTTCTATATGGGTAGCTTGTCCGAGCGGACCTACTACGTCAGTAATAAATTCGCCTTCATTCAGTTCACAAAGACGGGTAGAAGAAAGCCCGACTTCCTGCACTACCAGAGTAATGGTGCCCTTTTTCAGATCAGCACCCGCGATAGTCAATGGCATACGTTCTCCCTTTTCGCCTACACGTACGATGACGAAGTGTCCGGCCTTACGAGATTTAGCAATTAAAGGAGCTTCAATTTCAAATTTGAATACTTTTTCAGAAAAGCGTTCCTTGCTAATGATTTTGTTCATTATCTAATTAATTTGTTGTTTTTATTACGTAACTGCTATCAAAATGTTATATATTTTGGCAAATATACGGCTAATTTGCGAAATATAAAAGGAAAGCCACTCTTTTGATGAGTGGCTCCTTGTATATGAGTGAATTTCTCTTTTTATTTCGTTCTGATTTTGTATCCGGCCACTCCGTAATATAGGATGAACAGGAAGCAGGGGAGACAAAGCCAATATGCCTGTTGGGGAGTGGCTACGTCTTTCAGCCAACCGTAAAGGGTAGGGATAACGGCTCCGCCGAACATTGCCATGATAAGCAATGAAGAGCCTGCTTTCGTGAATTTGCCGAGGTCTGCCATGGCGAGCGGCCACAAAGCCGGCCACATCAGTGAGCATCCCAATGCCATAAACGAAATGAAATAGATGGAAACATGGCTTGGGGTGAGTACTACCAGCAGTGAACCGACGATTGCCAAGATAGAGCAAATCTTCAAGGCTGTTGCCTGACTGAGGTATTTCGGGATAAAGATGATACCGCAGATATATCCGATAACAATGCCGATAGGAGCAATCCATGCATAGTTGGCAGCGCCTTCCAAACCGAGTTCTTTGGCATAATCGACCAGGGTACCGAGTGAAACTGTCTCAACGCCTACATAAAGGAACAGGGCCAGGCAGCCCAATAGCAAGTGCGGGAACTGGAAAATGGAGGTCTTATTGGCAGCATACGGACAGGCTTCGGCTTCGTCCTCGTTTTCATCTTCTCCGGCAGCTTTCACTTCGGGCAGCGGTGCGAAGAATGCCATCACACCCAGAGCTACAAAAGCGCAGATGATGATGATAAACGGCTTACTCAAATCTTCAATGCCAATCAGGCTGACATCTTTGCCCAGTAGCCATACGATGAAGATGGCAGGAATAGGCCACGCCAGCTTGTTGCAGATACCCATTATACTGATACGTTTCGCAGCACTTTCCAGTGGTCCCAGTATCGTAATATAAGGATTGACGGATGCTTGCAGATATGCATTGGCGGCTCCGCTGATGAAAGATGCCAACAGGAATAAGGTGAAGCTTTCCTGTGATGCCGACAGGATGAACAGGTAAAATGCCAAAGCAAAAATAAAGAAAGACAGTGACATAGTACGTTTATAACCGATTGCTTTGATTGTGAGCCCGGCAGGATAACCGAATATCAGAAATGGGATAAAAGTTGCAGCAATGATAAGGTAAGATGCCGTGTTCGAGATTCCTAGTGATTTTTGTAATACGGGAACTAACAATGAGTTGATTCCTAATGCAAAACCAATTGCGAAGAACATGATGCCGATGAATGTCAAAGGCAAAACAAAACTTTTTGTGTTTTTGGTCATGGGGATAAATGTGTTAAAAAGGTTGTAAATGTTATTTCACTACAGATTGCACGGACTATCGCAGATTTTATTTCGATAAACAGTACACGATGTATCCTTATTCATCTGTGAAAATCTGTGCAATCTGTGGTAAGCTTTAGTCTATGATGTCGAAACCGCAGTACGGAACCAATGCTTTCGGAATTCTGATGCCTTCCGGAGTCTGGTTGTTTTCAAGCAAAGCGGCAACGATACGCGGCAATGCCAATGCGGAGCCATTCAATGTATGGCAAAGTTCGGTTTTTTTGTCCGCATTACGATAACGGCATTTCAAGCGGTTCGCCTGATACGTATCGAAATTGGATACGGAACTTACCTCCAGCCAACGTTTCTGTGCCTCGGAGTATACTTCGAAGTCAAAGCAGAGTGCGGCGGTAAAGCTCATATCACCACCACAAAGACGAAGGATACGATACGGCAATTCCAGTTTTTGCAATAGTCCTTCCACATGATCCAGCATTTCCTGATGAGATTGCTTGGAGTGTTCCGGCTTGTCGATGCGTACTAATTCTACTTTGGAGAATTCGTGCAGACGGTTCAATCCACGTACGTCTTTACCATACGAACCTGCTTCGCGACGGAAACATTGCGTGTAGGCACAGTTCATAATCGGCAATTGCTTTTCTTCCAGGATTACGTCGCGATAGATGTTAGTCACAGGAACTTCTGCTGTCGGAATCAGATATAAGTCGTCTACTTCGCAATGGTACATCTGTCCTTCCTTGTCGGGAAGCTGCCCTGTGCCATAACCGGAAGCGGCGTTGACTACTGTCGGCGGCATGATTTCTGTATATCCGGATTTGCGTGCTTCGTCCAAGAAGAAGTTGATGAGGGCACGTTGAAGCTGTGCGCCTTTACCTTTATATACGGGAAAACCTGCACCTGTGATTTTAACTCCCAGATCAAAGTCGATTAAGTCGTATTTCTTAGCCAGTTCCCAGTGAGGAAGTGCGTCTTTGGGAAGTTCGGTTTCCATACCCCCCATTTTCTCTACAACGTTATCCTCAGCGCCTACGCCTTCGGGCACTTCGTCATAAGGAACATTGGGGATGGTATAAAGTATATTCTGCATATCGGTGGTAGCCTTTGTCATGGCAGCATCCAGTTCCTTGTTGCCTTCTTTCAGTTCGGCAACACGTGCGCGTGCTGATTCTGCTTCTTCTTTCTTGCCCTCCTTCATCAGTTGACCGATAGTGCGTGAAAGCGAATTGACTTCTGCCAGGTTTTTATCTAATAGGTTTTGTGTGCTACGTCTCTTGTCGTTCAGAGCGATCACTTGCTCTACCGTTTCTTTTGCATTTTTGAAATGCTTCTTTTCCAGTCCGCGGAGTACCGCTTCTGTATTTTCTGTAATTTGTTTAATGGTAAGCATATCTATACTTTTTATGAACTTTCGTTTTTGAGACTACAAAGATAAAGAAAAAACGAATAATCAAGCAATGAAAACAGGCATAAAAAGTAAGGAGATGCAATCCTTTTCAGATTACATCTCCTTCTCTTACATATTTTCAGTTGTGCAATTATGCTTCAGTTGCAGGAACAACAGAAACATATCTTCTGTCTTCTCTACCAACTTTGAAGTTAACTGTACCATCTACTAAAGCGAAAAGAGTGTGGTCTTTACCCATTCCGATGTTTTCACCCGGGTGGAATTCAGTACCTCTTTGACGAACGATGATGTTACCTGCTTTGCAAGCTTCGCCACCAAATATCTTAACGCCTAATCTCTTACTTTGTGATTCGCGGCCGTTCTTAGAACTACCGACACCTTTCTTGTGTGCCATTTCTTCTTACTTTTTAAATTGATTAAGCTACTACTTCTGTGATTGTTAACTCAGTGAACTGTTGACGGTGACCGTTCAGTTTTCTGTAACCTTTTCTTCTTTTCTTGTGGAAAACAAGAACTTTGTCGCCTTTTACCAAGTTTGAAACAACCTGACAAACAACTTTTGCACCTTCTACAACAGGAGCACCTACCGTTACGTTTCCGTCTTTGTCTACCAAAAGAACTTTTTCAAATTCTACTGTTGAACCGTTTTCTGCACCTTCGATGTGGTGAACGAACAACTTCTTACCAGCTTCTGCTTTAAACTGCTGACCGTTAATCTCTACAATTGCGTACATCTTATATATTAATGTATAAGTTAGCTCCGGCGGGTGGTCTTTAATCACTTAAAGAGCTCTTTATCGAACCCGTTGCGGAATAATTGGGTGCAAAAGTACTGTTTTTATTCAATCCAAGCAAATGTTTCCGCTCTTTTTTTATTTAATAGGGGATTACTTCTTCCTCTCTATAAAGTTTAACACACAAAAAATATCTTCACACTATAGGGCAGATTTTTTGTTTTTGGCCTTGAAACAAAGTGTTTTGCGGCTTGAAAAACAAAGTGTTTCAAGCAATTGAAATGTCTTGAAACAAATCGGTTTTGTAGCAACAAACTATTTTCATTTAATTTCTTTGGACTAACTCTCCAAGATTTTCCATTATCATCCGATGCGGATAGGCGCGAAGCTCTTCTTCGGTTGTCATCCCATTGAGCACCCCTGCAAAATCCACTCCTGCATTCCGGGCAGTTTCCGCATCTACGGTACTGTCTCCGATATATAACGTCTCTTGTGGGATACTTCCCAAATGTTCCAATGCGAACCGGACTCCTTCCGGTGAGGGCTTCGCGGTTTTTACGTCTTCTCCGCCCACTACAATATCAAGAAAATCTTTCGGCAGATATGCTTCTAAAAAACTCAATATCCGAAAACGGTATTTGGTTGAGATGATTCCGATGCGGGTACCCTGTGCCTTTAACGCTTTCAGAGTAGAAAGGGTATCGGGGAAGAGGCGTGTGTTTACATTCATGTGGACATTGGCTTCCAGCTTGTATTCCTGCCGGAAAGTTTCAAGCTGTATCGGGTCGGTTACTCCGGTGAGGATACTGAAAGATTCTTCCAGTGTTTTGCCGATAGTACGTTTGATGGCTTCATCGGTAACGGTTAAATACTGGTGGCGGGTAAGCACTATTCTGAAACACTTAACGATGCCACGTGACGAATCGGCCAGTGTGTAGTCGAAATCGAATAAATAGGTCTTGTAATTCATTGGGGAAACATTATTGAGAGTGGTTGATTGGATTGTTAACGTATTCTGCCACCGCATATCCAGTGCCTGCTATAATAATCTTCGCCCAGTCTGCTGACAATTACTCCCCGGTTCGTGCTGGAATGGATGAATTTCCCGTTCTTCAGGTAGATGCCTACATGGGCTACTTCCTTTTTCGAACGGTTGCTGCTGAAGAATACCAAATCCCCTTCTTTGAGATTTCGCTTGGCTATCTTATTGCTTTTATTTTTAAGCTCTTCCGAGTTTCGTGGCACCTGGGTGCGATATACTTTCCGGTATATCTGATAGACCATGCCCGAACAGTCGGTTCCCCTTTTCGAATCTCCGCCGCCACGGTAAGGAGTGCCTATCCAGTCGGCAGCTTCCAGATAGAGTTTATGATTGTCCTCAAGATTGATGTCTACACCCAATAAGATGGAAGCTCGTGCCAATGCCTGATAGTCCAGGCGGGGAGCGGACGTGCGACAGGAACTGAGGATGGCGGTCAGCCCTGCCAAGATGAAAAATAGTTTGAAGTTAGCTTTCGTCATTTGTCTTCAATCATAAATCCCCTTATTCTTCCACATTGAAATAAGCTTCCAGCTCTGTTTCTGCCGAATTGTCCTCATTCATAATGTCCCGGATAATCACTCCATGCTCCAAGAGGGCAATTCGCGGACATACATCTACGGTATGATTCAAGTTATGACTGGAAATAATGACCGTAGCCCGGTGCTCTTCATTATACTTTTTGAGCAGATGCTTGATGATAGACTGTGAACTGGGGTCGAGGAAATTGAACGGTTCGTCCAGTATTAATAATTGCGGATGATGGAGCATGGCGGAGATAATACCAATCTTTTGTTTGTTTCCGGCAGAGTAGTTGCGGATTAGTTTCTTTTGTCCGGCGACCTCTCCGTTCATGAAACGTTCGAAAGGAATCAAACGTTCGTCCACTTCCTCTTTCTTCAATCCGTACATCTTTCCGATGAAGTAGAAATATTCTTCGGGAGTGAGGTAGTCAATCAAAAAGCCTTCGTCGATAAAGGCGCCCGTGAAGGCTTTCCAATCTTCGCTTTGGCTCACATCAATGTCGTTGATAACCACTTTTCCATCGTCCGCTTTCAGTAAGTCCAGCATTAACCGAAAGAGGGTCGTTTTACCTGCACCGTTGTTTCCCACCAATCCGAGCATATCGCCTTGATTGATTTCGTAGTGTTCTATGTCCACGGCAACCTTCTCGCCGAAATTCTTTTTTAGTTTGTCAATGGTAATCATGATTTTCAATGTTTATTTATATGGTTAGTGACCCATGAGGTGTCTATTGGCGGCTGTCTCTGAAACCTTCCATGTTCTCATATCTCCGTTTCATGAAGCGATGATATACATTCTTTATCCATAAAGGAGAGGTCAGGGTAAATCCGAGACCGATGACCAACAGAATTATGTAAGTAATCGTTTCACCTAAAAATGCATTTAATAGGCTGTATAAGATGAGTGGTACACCGAAGGCAACGAAATTAACTACCATCTGTATAGCACTATTTGTTTGCCGGCTTGCTACTTTTTCATTTAAAGGTACCGTCTGTTTGTTGTAAACAGCCAGTTGGAAGAAGCAGAAATAGATGAAGCCGATGGTATAGAAAAACCAAGCAAAGGCGCCTAGTAGGGTGAGTTTATGCATGATGATGGCAGGAATCATGAGTATGAAAGGTATGATTTCGCCGATGCTGTATGTGTAATATTTGGCTTTCAGCAGACTCATGATTGATTCTTTACGAGACATCAAGCCATCCATGTAATTACCTTCGAGGGACATAATCTGTGAAAGGATAATCATTCCGAATGCGGCAAAGTTGTATACACAGATAAAGGAAGTCATGAAATTGCCATCGTAGACACTGGAAAAACTAAGTGCGATGGAGAAAGCTGCAACTACGAAACCGATACTATGCAGCGAGCCTTTACAGCGGCGGTTGCGCAAAAGCATTTTCAGTTCGAGCCTCATATATTCTCCAATTTCCCCGTAGCGTTCGAAGAATTTATATTCGGAGACATGTTTAATCTGGTGATCTTCTACTTTTGCCAGCTCTGCATAGATAAGTCCGGACATGATCTTGCGGTTAATCAGCCATAAAACGGAAATCAGAAGTAGGGTGCCGAGGAAATAGAGAATGTTGCCCTGTATATATCCATCTCCCAGATCCAGGAAGAAATAGAAGAGGGGACTATCTTCGGGAATAAAAAGAAGGCAACCTATTCCACCGTAGAAAGCGATGGGTAATAGAATCCACCCAATACGTTCGTTGATAAGGGTGCGGCAAAGCAAGTACCAGTAGTTATTGACAATAATCAATAGTAAGATACCGATAAGATAGGTGATGACACCGGGAATACCGAAATATTTGGTAATAGTGATGAAGGAAAAAGGGACAAACAGGAACAACCAGAAGAGGTTGAACGGGTTGAGTCCGGAACGGATAAGGAGGAAGTCGATGACACGGTTCCGTTTAACCGGCAGCAAGAGGTAAGGTTTTACCTCTTGCGTCGGTGTTTTTTGGAACGGAACACGCAACAGGAAGTCGAGTGCCAGGATAAATATCAGAACCACTGCGTTCATTACATGATATGGTTCCCGGTTGGGAACCATATCTGAAAAACCAAACGCGAACGTCGTGCCGAAGAATATCAGGTAACCGGCCCAGAATGCGCCCATGACATAACCGAGTATTTTAGCAACTTTGTTCTTTTCATACATCGGATGCCGTTTGGCGGCAAGCCTTCCATGTTTGCGTAATTCGTTGAATATCATCATTCTGTAGATATACTAAGAATTTTTATTTGTTTTCTTCCGGCACGGTCATGATGACTTGAATTTCGTTGTTCTGTTTCAACAATTTGGCGAGGAAGTCTTGCACTTCTTTAGCTGTGATGCCGTTGACCAACTTTTCATAGTCTTTTGTATTATCCACACCTGTGTAGAGATATTCGTCTATATTATTAAGCCAGTAGCCGTTTTCTTTCTGGACATCTTTATACTTCTTCAGCATATATTCTTTGATCTTCTGCATATGTTCGGCAGACGGACCTTCTTTGGCCATTTTGTGAAGTTGTTCTACAACAACAGTAGACAGTTTATCTTTTTTGGCAGGGTCAGTTTGGAATACAATCTGAAGAACAAGTTCCTCTTTCGGATATTTTCCAAGACTTCCGTTACAGCTTACACCGTATGTACCTCCTTCTTTTTCACGGATCTCAGCAGTGTAAACCAAATCCAGAGCTTGATCTAAGAAACTAAGCAGGACATTGTTACGCAAGTCATATTTGCAAGTACCGCTATAAAGGAACATGATGGTAGCCATCGGAGTTTCCTGTGCCTTTGCGAATACGTTTTTGATCTTTCCCTTGCGGATATCCATCTTGTTGTCTTTGAAAGTCTCTTTACGGTTGATAGATGGCAGACCTCCCAGATATTTGGCGATTAACGGTTTCATAGTAGCCAAGTCTACGTTTCCTACCAGGAAGAAAGTGAAATCACTTGCATCTTTGTAGCGGTCCTTGTACATTTCAAGAATATGGTCATAGTTGATTTGGTCTACCATGTTTTCCTTCATTCTAATGGCACGCGGATGGTGACCGTATAGTACACTTGTAACTGTGTCATTGAAAGCAGTCATCGGATTAGCGTCTGCATTTTGAAGTTCGGCTTTCAGACGGTTCTTGTAAGATTCGAATGCTTCATTATCCTTACGCGGAGATGTGAAAGTCAGATAAGTAAGCTGCATCATTGTCTCAAAGTCTTTCGGGGCACAGCTACCGGAAACCGTTTCCGTATTGTTGCCGATACCTGTACCAACGTTTGCACGTTTGCCGGCTAAAACTTTACCCAGATCCACTTTACTGAAATTGCCGATTCCACCTACCAAGGCTACTCCGTTTAATTGGGAGATATTGATAATTTCTTCGTTCGGGAATACGCTGGTACCGCCGAAGCTTACACCTTTCATTACAATCTGGTCAGCCTTGAAATCTGTAGGCTTCACATATACGGTTACGCCGTTGGAAAGCACCAACTTAGTCGTACCATAAATATCGCCGGCTTTTTCAGAAACAATCTTGCCACCTTTAATCTCTTCAGAGATCAGCGGTTCGTTAGAAACTTTATCTTCATAAGGTTTTAAATCAAATGACTTCATTTGTTTCAATAAAGCAACAATTTCTTCTTTAGTAGGATATTTCGCTTCTTCTTTTTCCGGACCAGCCAGCAAAACCACCTGATTATTGTCAGTGATTAGTTTTTTCATCATCTGATTGACCGCTTCTACAGGGATATTCGGAGCCAATTTGTTTACCAGTGTATATTCAACTTCGATTCCAGGAATTGGTTCTTTGTCAAGGAAATTGTTAACATATTCGTTGACGTAAGAGCTACTTTTAGTCTTTTCACGTTCTTTGTAAACAGATTCTACGGCTTGCAGATAGTTGGCGCGTGCACGTTCATATTCTGATGCGGTAAATCCGAAGCGTCGTGCACGTTCAGTCTCTTCCAAAACTGTTTTTATTGCTAAATCGATACCGTTTATTTTGCTGCTTGCAGTGAGTGTGAGTGCTTCTTTAGTCTTGGCAAGTAAATAGTTCCCATATTCTGCGCTTGCATTAGTAAAAGGAGGATTGGCAGTTTGACGGAGTTCATACAAACGGTGGTTCAGCATATTCATAGCCATGCTGACCATATACTGAGTAGCATAATAAGCAATGGTATTTTTCAAAGAATCCGGTGCTGCGTCTTGTTTAAAGAAGATGTTCACAGAAGGATTCTTCACTTCTTTGTCTGTACCGATATAGATAAGTGGTTCCTGGTTATCTGACACTGGATAGTAGATACGTTCGGCCGGGTTTACCGGAGCTTTTACATCTGCAAATACCTTCTTCAGTTTAGCTTCAATTTCATCTACATTGATATCACCTACAATAACGATACCTTGCAAATCCGGACGATACCATTTCGCATAATAATCGCGGATATCCTGATAAGGGAAGTTGTTGATAACATCAATACTCCCGATAGGCATACAATCTGAATATTTAGAATCCGGATATAGAGTAGACTGTGCATCAGTCATGATGCGAAGCATACCACTATTGCGGCTTCTCCATTCTTCGCGGATAACACCACGTTCTTTGTCGATTTCCTTGTCGGCAAGATTGATGGCATTCGACCAGTCATGAAGGATCAGCAGACAAGAGTCTACCACGTTTATATTTTCAGTCGGTACGTTGCTGATATTGTATACCGTCTGGTCGACACTGGTATATGCATTCAGGTTCGTACCGAATTTGATACCTTTCGTTTCACACCAAGGCACGATGCCAAGTCCGGTTTCATCACCCGGGAAGTGCTTCGTTCCGTTGAAAGCCATGTGCTCCAGAAAGTGAGCCAGACCTCGTTGTTGCGGTTCTTCGAGAATGGAACCTACTTTCTGCGCGATGTAGAATTCAACCCGTTTTTCGGGAAGGGCATTGTGGCGAATGTAATAGGTAAGCCCGTTGTCTAGTTTACCGATGCGAACATTCTTGTCTACAGGTAACTCTTGCATAGGTTGTGCAAGAACGAACTGGAAATTGCAGCATATAAAAAGGACTGCAATAAATAATCCACGTAATAAATGTTTCATATTCTATTTAATTTAAATAAATACTTTTATGTTATTGGTCGTTGTATCAGGTTGTTAATCACAAACGGACAGGAAAAAGAGCTATTTTATGGCTTCCCGTATCCTGACTAGCTTTGTTAATAGTCCTTCCAGAAGGTCTAACTTTAGCATATTGGCGCCGTCACTTTTGGCTACGGCAGGGTTTTCATGTGTTTCAATGAATATTCCATCGGCACCTATGGCGATACCTGCTTTGGCAACAGTCTCTATCAACTGCGGCATTCCGCCTGTCACTCCACTGGTCTGATTAGGTTGCTGCAAGGAGTGGGTGACATCCAAAATCACCGGATAGCCGAATGATTGCATTTCGGGTATGCCACGGTAGTCTACGACAAGATCCTGATAGCCGAAAGTGGTTCCACGTTCGGTAAGCATCACATTCTTGTTTCCGGTTTCCACCACTTTGTCAGCTGCAAACTGCATTGCCAGTGGTGAAAGGAACTGTCCTTTCTTGATATTAATCGTTTTTCCGGTTTTTGCTGCGGCAACCAATAAGTCGGTCTGTCGACAAAGAAAAGCCGGGATTTGAAGTATGTCTACGTATTCGGCTGCCATTGCTGCTTCATTTGCGGTATGGATATCCGTTACCGTAGGAATTCCGAAAGTCTCATGTACTTTTCTCAATACTTTGAGTGCTTTCTCATCGCCAATGCCGGTAAACGAATCCAGACGTGAACGGTTTGCCTTACGGTAAGAACCTTTGAATACATAAGGAATTTGCAGTGCTTCGGTGATCTTTACTATTCGTTCGGCAATGCGCATTGCCATTTCTTCACCTTCTATTACACATGGACCCGCCAGCAGAAAGAAATTACCGGCAGGATTGTTCTTAAGTTCTATCATTTTATTATTTACTAATTACAAATTATCAATTAGATTGTGAGCATATGTCGCTCTTCTTTGGTGAAATGATGCTGATTAGTTGGGGATGATAAGCGTCGTCTTTTCCGAGAGCACGCCTACTTCCAAGGGAAAATGTTTAGGCAACAAACGCCCGTCCAAATCCACCGCTGCATTCTGTGCCCGGAGTACCTTTACTTTTTTCGTCCGGTAGCTTTTCACCACTTTGTGATTCAGGATTCTTCCCTGAATCAGCATCCATAGTCCGGAAATAATTTGCAGGAATTCCGGACGGTAGATTACAGATACATCCAGCCATCCATTGTATGGCACGGCACTGGGTGTTTGTCCCCATCCCCAGGCACTGCCTATACATACGGTCATGATGCGTCCGCGGATATGTTCATCATTGATGCGGAGATGCATTCTGTAGAGCTTCCGTTCGAAGATGAGGGAGAACAGGGCAGCAACGTATGAAAGGAATTTCACTCCCCAGAAACGTTTGGTCTGATCGGTGATTTTAACAATTCGGGCTCCCAGTCCGATGTTAACGGCATTGAGGAAATAGCGACGCTGGTGTTCATTTCCATCATAGAAGTTGCAGTAGCCTACATCTATTTTCTTCAACCGATGATTGATGATACAGTCGACAGCAGGCTTGTATTCGGTGCTAAGTCCCCAATATTTGGCAAAATCATTTCCGATACCGTTCGGAATCATGCCGAGGGCGATGTTTTCTTTATCTTCGGCATCGGATAGCATAATGCCGTTGATGGCATCATTCAAAGCACCGTCACCACCCACAATGACAATCGTGCGATACCCATTGTTGGCCAAAATTTTAGCGAGACGCTCTACCGAACCGAAACCTTCGGATTGTACATAGTCATAGTCTACACCTTTACTGTCCATGTACTCCTTAATTTCTTTCCAGCGTTTCTTTACCTTTCGGGTGCCAGCTTTGGGGTTGTAAATCACTCCCCATTTCTTCGGTTCTACACTCATATCCGTATTTCTATCCTACTGTATTTAAAATCTCACTATAAATAATTGCCAAAGATACTAATTCCCTTGCAGTTTCTCTTTTACAAAAGCTATTTTTTCTTCCATCGGCCACTCTGCGTTCATCCAATGGATCGTAAATCCTCTTCTTTCCATTCCGCGGAACCAGGTCATTTGTCGCTTGGCAAACTGATGGATGGCTATTTCCAAATTGTTGAACATTTCTTCATAGGTCAGTTTACCTATGACGTATAATGTCAGATACTTGAATTCCAGTCCGTAATATATCAGATCGTCCGGTGCGATTCCCTGTTCAATCAATCGTCTTACTTCGTCCACCATTCCTTCATCCAATCGTTGTTTTAATCGGCGGGTGATCTTTTCACGACGCAGTTCCCGGTCAATATCCACTCCGATGATGAGACTGTTCAGTCTCGGGAATTCCCGTTTGGGAACCGGATGGGCTGCATAATATTCTTCAATTTCTATCGCACGTATCGCTCGTTTCACGGTATCCACGTCGGTAGAGTTATGTAATGTCTTATACCGGCTTAGTATTTCCGTCAACTCTTCCAGCGAATGATTTGCCAGGCGGTTGCGCAATTCCGGATTTTCCGGTACGGGCATGAGCTTGTATCCTTTCAGTACGGATTCGAGATACATGCCTGTTCCTCCACATAAAATGGGAAGACAGCCTTGTTGTTTAATCAATTCGTAAGAAACCAGGAAATCGCGCTGATATTCAAATACATTGTATTTATATCCGGGGTCGGCAATATCAATCAGGTGATAGGGGATAGCATGTCCGTTTATCGTATAATCAGCGAGATCTTTTCCTGTGCCGAGGTCCATTCCCCGGTATATCTGACGGGAATCGGCACTGATAATTTCCGTGTTGAGCTCATAGGCCAAAGCGGCGGCAAACGAGGTTTTACCCGAGGCTGTAGGTCCGAGTATGGCGATTAAATCATAGTCCGGCATAACTTTATTCTTTTACTTTATTTTATATAGATGTTTCTTCGATTTTACTGATTTCCAGTCTTGAAACATTCATCATGCTTGTCAGTTCTCGTCTTCCTTTGTCTGTTGAAATCCATTCGCTTGCAACATATTTTGATTGTGAGAGCAAAAGTAGTTTATTTTCTTTGATTTAACAATTAAACGGTGCTTTAATTCTTATGGGGAAAAAGGTCTTGTAAATTAATCGGAGAAGTAATTTTCATCCTTTTCTTTGATATAGGAAATTGCACTATTTATAATTAGCTTGCTTAATCCTGTTGGAATTTTTTCATTGATGTTTATTATTTCTTTTGCAACATTTATTCCTTTTGTATGGTCTTTGATATATTCTTTGTATAATAACATTAGTTCGTAGCGATTTATGTATTTACTTGGATACATATTTATTGCCCTTTGAAAACTTTTTTCTGCTAAATTGTATAAACCTAGCTCTTTATAAGATTTGCCGTATAATAATTCGAGTTCGTCTGTTTTGGCATAGTAGAATAATTTGTTGAGATTTTGAATACATGAATCGTATTCTTTTATTGCAAAATTAGAAAAAGCTTCATGCACTAAATATGAAGGTGTTGTTTCTAATATTTTTTTGTTTGAATTTGTGAAAAGAACTGTTTGTTTACTATTCAAATGTGGATATAAGTGAAAATAAAATATTCCCAATGTACATACAAGGATGAATACAATGGTATTTCCTATTTGGCTTGGTAATTTTAATATATGTTTAGGTTTTAATAATGCAAGTAGGCATATGACAAATACTTGAATAAATAAAATCTGCATTGTGTAATTAAAACAAGAAGTTAAGGCTATTAATGATAATAGAAATATGATATTTTTGTATATAGATTTTTTTATACATTCTTTATATGTCAAATATAGGCATGTAAAAGCTGTGAAACACTGGAGTATTCCAAATTTACAAAGAAACTCTAGTATATCGTTATAAGCAAAAGAAGTATTGCCTGCTAAAAGACTGTACTTGTTTGTAATTCCTTTATTAGTAAAGTAATTAACCTGATATTCCATATATATAGTGGGGAATTTTCCTATTCCTATACCAGATACAAGATTATCATACAATATATGTAGGGTATTTTTCCAAATAAACATTCGTCCCATACTTGATTCTGTTTTATAAGTAAAAGCTATCAATAGAGTAGAAAAAAACAAGATAGAATACATAATAATAATCTTCTTTTTTTTATCAATTTTGTATAGGACATATATACATGTTGCAACTAATACTAGCAATAAAGTACGGGAATTAAAATTTGCAAATACAAAAATATTGCTTCCTATCAATAATGCTATTAATGGAAAACGTTTTTTTTCCTGTAGTTTACTATGAAATATCTGTATTATTAGAAATGAACTAACAAAAGAGAATAAAATAGAGTAAGATACACTGTTATAATAGTTGTAAAAAATGAAATTTGAAATTCCCCAAGTTATTATAAAATGGTATAGTTGCATTATCATCCAAAATATCAATATTCCTGTAAATATTCGAGTTGTATTCCGGTAATTATTTCTGCATAAATTTCGCAAACTAATCATCCATAGTAATAATACCAACATTTTGATTATGGATTGATGGTATATTATCAAAGTGTTATTTAATATGTTAACTAAGATTTGTATAATAATTAAAGCTAATATGCTAATATCAAAGCAAGTTATATTGCATCTTTTTATACTTATCAAAAATATAAACGATATAGAAGTTATTATAGATAACCATGCAAAAAAAATGAAACTATTCAGATATATATCTGAAAATATAGCTGTCTCTAAAAAACTGAAGATTGACATGAAAATCAATATGTTTTTTAATAAGGTAATTCTTTTTTTGCAATTATTTGTATACAACATTTTATCCATATTATGAGATTGTTAGATATTGACATAATTTAAACTTATTGTTTTTGTAAAATTTTCTTTAGTAGCAAAATCGCAAATACTAAGAAGCTGTTTGGATTTAATATAAATGTTTATCAGTTGGTAGTTTTATTTCATTTACTATCTTAAGAATATAAGCCAAAATTATATCTAAAGAGTACAAAAATGAGCTACAGTACAGACCTAACTAATAAACAATGGCAAGTTATAGAAAAAAAATTAAATGACAAAGAACGTAAGTGGAAACATTCACTTCACTCCATCTTCAATGTTATCTTTTATTTGGTCAAGGCCGATTATCAATAGCATATGCTTCTTTATGATTTTGATCCTTGGAACACCGTTTACTATTTTGTTGTAAATGGAAAAACATAGGTCTGATAGAAGATATATATAAAAAACACTGCGTGATATGGTTCGTGCAAAGTAGCAGGAAAAAAAGGTCTCAGTTTAGGATTGATTGGCAGCCGAAACTTCAAGACCTCCCTTCAATGGAGGTGAGGTACGGGATGTTGATGGCAGAAAATAGACGAACGGATGCTTACTACAATACTGGAGAGTGTGTCGTAAAGCACGATGCACCTTCTTTTTTCATCATGCCCTATAATAATCAGTTAATTTTCTTTATGCTGCGATATTTTGAAAATTTCTTTCGTAAATGTGTTCCACCCATCTGAAAAGAGCGGCTGCAAGGTTATAAAACTGTTTAATCAGCCAGTCTATACCTTCTTTTCTCATTTTTGCACACATCTTTTTTATATTGAAGGCAATGGCCAAGAAGGCGAAATCCATAAAGACCTTATCCTTTCCAAAATGGCGGAAACGTTTGTAGTTCATATTATATTTTATTTGCCCGAACACAGCTTCCGGTTCTATACATCTTTGCCCTCTGTGTTTCAGTCTTTCTTCGGAACAGAGTAACTCTTTGGCTTTCTGCCTGTATTTCCTGAGTCTGTGATTCAGTTCTATTGTTCTGTTTCCCTTTGCCTTAAAACATAGGCATCCCAACGGATACCCTTCACATCTGACGGCTCTGTACCTGGCATTTTCGCTTACATATCCGGATGCAGTTTTCATATGCCTGGTTCCTGTCCTCTGCATCTTTTGTCCCATGGGGCAGATGCAATAGTCATGTTTTTCATTGTAATAGAAGTTTTCAGCCTTGAACGGATTCGGTTTGAATCCGGGTCGCTGTTCCATGTGGAAGTAGTTGTATTTGATGTAGGCTTCCATGTCGTTTTCAGACATGAAACGGTAATTTTCCTCAGAACCATATCCTGAGTCGGCAACCACCATATGGACCAATCTGTCGTATCTGCCTGAAAAGGATTACAGGAAAGGTATCATGGTCAGTGTATCCGTAGGATTGGAAAAAAGAGCGAAGTCGGTAATGAATTGGTTCTCGGTACCGATCTGAAGGTTGTAGCCGGGTTTTGTCTGCCCGTTACGCATGGCATCCTCCTTCATCCTCATAAAAGTGGCATCCTTGTCTGTCTTGGAATAGGAGTTGCGAGCTTGCAGATTTTCCAGATGACCGTCGTATTCCTGCAGTTTATCTCTGTGTTCTTCCAGTTCCTTGAGCTGTTTGCGTTTCTTTTTCAGCGCAGTCTTTTCCTCTTTCGTGGAAGGATCGGGGGCCTGTGCAAGTGCATTACGTAATTCTCCCGCCATTTCGGTCAGCATAGTCGGAGTAAACTCTATCCCCTCATTGGTCTCTGATGATTTCTCCTGAGCGATGAACTCGTCTATCTGACCTAATAGTACATGTATTTTCTTCATCAGGCGTTCACGGTTCCTTTCGACCGTTTTTCTCCAGACGAAAGTGTACTTGTTTGCCTTGGATTCGATTTTTGTACCGTCAATGTATTCCACATTCAGGCTGATGAAACCTTTGGAAGAAAGCAGAAGTACGGTTTGGGTAAACACCTCGTTGATTTCCTTCTTCACCCGGTTGCGGAATCGGTTGATGGTAATGAAATCCGGTTTCTCGTATCCGGCCAGCCATATATAATGGATATCACGATGGAGTAGCTTTTCTATTTCCCGGCAGGAGTAGATGTTGTTCATGCAGGCATACAGAATAACCTTGAGTATCATTCTGGGATGGTAAGCACTACAGCCGCATTCCTTGTATAACTTCCTGAAACCTTCAAGATTCAGGCTTTCTCCGTAAGCATTCGGTAAACCACGTTGCAATTTTTGTGAAATTAGTTCCGAATCGGTGCTATTCGTAGTCGATTCGGAACTAATAGTATCTATTCGGAACAAGTTTGATTGGATTTTACCCAATTACGTGGTAGAAGTTCTTCCATATTCTTCTCATCCCTTTCATAATATGGAATTTTGCTCAGGACATCTTCCATCCAGATTCTGGGGTCTACTTCTGCTGATTTGCAGGTTGAAATCAGTGAGTATACGATGGCAGCCCTGTATGCTGATGCATCGTTTCCGCAGAACAGATAGTTCTTTCTTCCCAAAGCCAAAGGTCTTATGGCATTTTCTATACGGTTGTCATCAATTTCGATTCTTCCGTCGTTTACGTATCTGGAAAGTCTTGGAAGGAGCGTGTACGTATATTCGATGGCTTTACCCATACGGCTTTTAGGAAGCACTCTAAGATAGGTGTCCTGCAGCCACTTTTCAAATTCAAGTATCAGCGGATAGGCCTCACTGATACGTTTTTCCTTACGCTCTTCAGCTGTGAGCCCTGCATCATTGGCTTCAGATTCTATCTTGTACAACTTGCCGATGTAGTGTATTGCCTGTGTGGCCAGGGTCCTGTTCTCTTCCAGGGCATCCACGTACTTCCTTCTGACATGTGCCCAACAGCCGACCATAGTGATTCCTTTCACCTGCTCAAACTGTTCGTAAGCTGCATAGCCGTCACATTGCACAATGCCATGGTAACATCCCAGCAGTTCACGGGCTACAGTCCCCGAACGGCTGCCACGGTCATAATGGAACATGACGTCCCCCGTGATGCCGTCGCGTACGCACCACTCATACCCCTTTTTCGCCTTATGTTTCTCATTGTCCAGCACAGGAATGACACTCTCGTCCACTTGTATATACTCACTGGAGAGTATCTTCTGTTTGAGCAGGTTGTACAGCAACCTGAGTTTCTCCACCGCCATTTCATACCATCCGCACATGGTAGATTCGCTTATGCTGATTCCTGATTCGCGATACTGCTGTATCAGACGATAGAACGGGAGATGATACATGAACTTGCCGATGATAATGTCTGTCAGGACCGAGGCGCCTGCCATACATTTACTGACCGGAACAAGAGGTAGAGGGTGAATCAGGATCTGCCTTTCCTCGGGGTATTTCTCCATATCGGACTTACTTATCACTTTGTGACGGACAGTCTTCAGGATATACAATTTTGCCGGAACACGTTCCAGGCGTGAACTCTCTTCCTTTCCGATTTCAATGAAATCATCCTTAAGCCTGCCTTCCTCGTCTGTTGTCCCTTCGGGGTAAAGATCAACAACCTCTACCGCAAGAGAAGATGTATCCAAGGGCTTGCGGGCCGGCTTCTCCTTGACTTTTATGGTTCTGGTGATTTCTTCATCGCTTTTGCGGACTTCCTCCTCCATCCGGGATATTTCCATGGAGGACATTTCAGCTTTTGAGAACAGGAACAGTTGGTTGGGATCAAGCGGAAGATTCTTCTCGCTCATCCGGCCAAAGACTTTTTTCCGAAGCCAGTACAGCGACTGTTCCAGTGAGGAAACCCTGCTGATAAGCGCCGCTTTATCCTGACGGAGCTGCTCTAGTTCTTCCAATAAGGCTTTTTCCTGTTCCTCCGTAAGCATCTGCATCTCATTTTTTCACAATGTAAATATACTAAAATCCAATGACATACAAAAGCAAGCAGAGTAAAAAATCCGATACTATTTTCGAAGTTTCTGCAGGTTTTCAAGTCTCGTGCGACGGGAGTCACGGGCTTCCATGATACCCTCCACTATCATGACAAGTTCCCGCCATTCTATATTTGTACAGACCTCATCGTCGTTGGCAGAATCAGGTTTACCTAAGGTTCCGGCTTCCAGAAGTTTGGAATATAACACCATGCCGCCAGGCTCCCAATGCAGGAGTTTTATACGGTCACGGGCACGGTTTATGAAGATATACACGTTGCCGTTACAGGGGTCCTGACCCATGGCGTCGGTGATGATACCGCTGAGGGTATGGAAGCTTTTGCGCATATCAGTCGGGCGGTTATACAACAGATAGCGCATACTGTCATTAAGGCTGAACATGGCTGCAGGCCCGGATGATTGAAAACAGTTCCTTTTCATTTAGCTCACCACAAATGCGTATGGCACTACCGGCCGGTGTACGTATTTCTATCTCTTTCAATCCGCTTGGCGTGGTCGGTGTACTTTTCTGTTTCCGTCCGGTTGTACCGGCAAATGAAGGAACCGGAACAAAAGATCCGCTATGCGGAAGCTCGATAAACTCACCTTGAGCCGTTTTACCAGATGATTGCTCGGCGGCATAACGGGATTTGCTGTCATAAAACCGCCATACAGGGATATTGAGTTCCTCTAATCTTGACTTATAAGTCACTTTGTGCTCTTTGCAGTAGTTCATTATTTCTACTACTTCTTCTCGTGTCATCATAACTTGGCTTTTTGGACGTAAAGTTAATGATGGAAGGTGGAGACGAAAATACGTGGTTTACCGAATGCTTACCTTTCAACCAGAGCGTCAACCATGTGAACCGGATCGTTTTCTGCAATATCCTCATCGATTCTCCCAGAAAAAAGCACTGTTTGGTTGGGAATGTAAGGACGAAAATGTATCTTTGTCATAGTGTAAATTTTATGCTTAAAGATACAAAATCTTTAGGTAATAACAAAGCCCCTGCTTGTAAAAGTCGGGGCTTTGTGTAAAAAAAGAAGGTGCGCATTTCGATACACCCTCTACATTTTTTATTCGCTATGCTTTATCGGATAGCAATAATTCAATATAGCTTCTAAGGCTTTTGCACAGACTATTGGATATTTACGTTTAAATCACTTCACAGGTTTCTAATTTGAAAGTGGGTAAACTAATACTCTTATTATTGAAGTGTAATTAGTTTGTTAACCTCTTCTATAACTTCTTTATATTGTTCGCAACTTATCAAATAGACTTTGTTCTTGTAAGATAATTCTATTATTTGTTTCTCATTGTTAAAGATTGTGTGATATTTTTTGTCTGCGTCTATAATGCCTATGTATCCCCAAATTCCATTACTTCCAAACCTTCTGATACCTCCCACCATAGATCCTCTTTTTATATAGGTAATATATTTATAATTAAATGATTTTGTTGAGAAAGCGCATTTTAAAACTAACGATTCTTTTGAAAGTAAAATAGAACATGGGTGCAATGCATACGTTCTTAAATAGACAAACAGAACTAAAAAAACGAACAAATTTCCTAACCATGTATTAACTGTAGGCTCTTTAACTAATAAGGATACTGATAAAATAGAAAACAGAAAAATGTGAATACTCACAAGTATTGTTGTCATTTTGACATGTTTACTTGGAACACATTTGTATTTATAAAAGAATTCCATGCATACTTGCTTTTACTTGGTTTCGTATAGCTTCTTCAGAATTATTTGCAAATAGTTCCGGTCTAAGTTCTTTCAATAGTGAAATTATTTCAGTTATAATTTTTTCCTCTTTTTTACTTGTATAATAGGTGAACGAATCTTCTCCTGTTGTAATATCCCATAATAATCTCATGTTAAATAGATTATTGGTGTCTATTGATGTTTCTGCTGCAACAATTCCCTCTGTATGTGTTGCAGAAATTGTTTCAAAATTGATTGCTGTTATATCAAAAGCCCATAGCAATGCGACTGTTACCCATTCTGCAAACCAAAACCATGAATATGGTTGAATTGAGGTATCAATATGTTCTTTAGTAAGGATGTCTTCAATCTTTTTAGGCATGTTTATTGCTGATTCTATGTCATTAAATAAACCTTTTGATTGACATAATGAAACAAGTTTTTTCAAATCCTTATTTCGAATTGCTTCTCGTATCTGTTCATCTGCATAGGCTGTTATCAATTTAACTAATCCATCCTCTATGCAGACGTTTCCTTTGTAGCCATATTGAGAAAAATAAAGTGTAGGATTTTTTATAAATTCCTTTGCTAAATCTGGATGTTTGAAAATATCAGCACCAAGTTTCTGTGCAGCAGTTATATATTCCTGATTTTCATTTGATAATGGAATAGCAACGCAGTCAGAGTTTGCTAATTTTTTTTCTGTTCCTAATTCTACTAAACTATCTCCAATAGGCTGCTGAAATGTAGAATCGTTAGTACAACTTACAACTCCTGTCAGTACAGTAGCTCCTCCCCATAACGTTTTTTTTATAAATCTCTTTTTCATAAACTTTGTTTTTTAATTGAATTGTATAATAAATTGTATTTAATTAGGATGTTGGGCAAAATAGCCTTTATATTTTCTTTTATTTTTTCTATATTTTCTTTGTTAACACATATATCTCTACATACTTCACAAATATGTTTAGAATAGTCGATTTGTTTAAGTTTATTTGGAAAATCTTTGTATAAAAATTCTAATATTCTAATAGGGCCTTCGGTTCTCAACCATATTTTTAATACATCATCAAATTGATTTGATATAATTGATTGAACGGTACTATTTTTCATGTTTCCTATTTTTAAATATGGGATTTGTTGACATGTCAAGCCGCAACAACTATAAATATCTCCATTAGGCATCAATGATATAGTGTGAAACATTGTTTCACAAGATTTGTATGTGGGGGTAATGCTTCGATAAGATTTTGGGGCAGAGTCTCTCATTTTTTTTGTATTTTCATCAAAGGGAAGCCACACACCTTGCATAATTTTTATATGATCAGGATTAAACATTTCTTTTCCTATAAAAGGAGAGATTCTTTCGTCTTTTTCAAAAGTATCTCTTCCAAAAGTTGAATAGGGGTGAGTTTCGATATTTACAAGTGCATTTATCCCTAAATTACGTGCTGCTAAACATCCATATACTATATTGGTATATTTCACCCATTCTTGATGATCATCTCCTGTACTGTAATTAATTTCATGTAATCCAGCTTCTTTTAATGATTTTAAAATAGAATATGCTTTCTCATAACTTGTAGCCCAAAAACCATTGGTTACTATTCTTGTTGCTAGTTTTTTATCTGTTACATATTGTACGGATTTGATTAAATCTTCTTTTAAAGAAAAACTTTCACCACCACTAAAAACTACTAATTGTATTGTAGGAAATAAGGAGACAGTCTTATCGATATAGAATTTTATATCTTCAAAAGACATTCTTTCTTCTCGTTTGGGGCTACATTGGAAACAACAGTTTAGACATTGAGCCGTACAGTACATTGTTGTTAACAAAGATAATGTGGTAGGATAAATAATTGGCAAATTCATGTTCTTTGTTTATTATGTTTTTGCCAATATAATGTTTTTTTTTGATAAGTAGCGTTGCTATGTAGGAGCTATTTTAAATAATTAATGTATTTTGCGGTAATTTATAGCTATTTAGGTGTTTTTTTACTTGAGAAAATGCGAGTAGCGCATATACAAAATGTCTTGCTATAATACAAGCATGCTTTTTTAAAGTTGCGCAATCAAGCGCAATTCATTGAAGCCTCAAATCCGCAACCATTCAATCAAACCTCCGTTTTGTTTGAATTAGTGCAATCTTTCTTTTTAGTCGGAGAGAATCCTGTATGGTAATTAGGTTATGCCTGTACTTTCCCCTTACCCATAAGGCGACTTGAGGCAATACGCGGCGGTTATCCGGCAAAAAGTCTGTTTTATCCGAATCCGTTTTGAAGACATCGGCATAGGCGCGGTTTGCCAAATAGATGTTCAAGACGAACCGCTGTATTGGTAGCCATAGGACGTGCATCGAAACCCGAGTGAGCTTTGACAAAAGAGCGTCAAAATGCTCCATAACTGAAAATATTCCACCAAAAGGTGTGAGTTTCTCAGGTTTTATTGTTACTTTCGCCATGTCTGTCAAGGATTGCTTGTTTTTTTGCACCACTAAGTTAAGTGATTTCTCACTTATAAGAGATTCTAATTAAAGTGTTGCGGAATTAAGGGAAAAGTGATATTGTCTGCTTTTGCGCCGTCACAATAGAATGTATGGCGGCATAGGCTTCCGCACTCAGAAAAGTGCGAAAGAGTCCGGTCACCTTTTGTTTTGTCTTGGCAGGTCTTACAGCCCGTTCAGTTACATTGTTATCATAAGGTACATTCAGATTGTTCAGGAATGTGAAGATATCTTTCCCGATGCTGTTTCATTGCATCTGTAATAAGCTCAAACATTTTCAATTCCTTATTTGGGCTCACATGCTATACTTGGGGATTAACGGGGCAGCCATGGCAATACTTGGTGCACGGCATGTAATAAATACTTGGTTACAAGACATATAGTGCGTAGACGCACGGCATACGTCACTTGGACGCACGGTATATAGTACTTGAAGACACCATATATAGACTGTGTAAACCCTTGTTTTTTACCCGTCTAAAGCGACGCTTTAGCGAACGATATCAGAGATACATCCGTTCCGGCTACTGAGATTCTATTTCATCATTCATCCTCAAGTATAAAAAGTGAGCGCTTATTTTGAGGGCTATGTTCTGATGGGTATCGGTCAATAAGGCACCACCCTCCGGAAAGAACCGGACGTTGAAGTCTTTGTTGAATGAAGGCAGATAAAAGGTCTTCTTATATATATACTGAGGATCGTCAAATTCGACTTCGATATGTCGCGTTGCTGTGAACCTTAAATCCGGTAAGGGGGGAAATCAGACCGTTCGCATCTGTCTTTCTTTTGCCTTTGTCTTTGTCTTTTGCTTTACCATTCTCAATGTAGCGATAGCGGACGGTGTTGTTTTTTTAAGTTTCCTGTGTATTGCTTGCAAATTTAACTTTAGCGGTATAATGCGTATCATCTTCTTGCTGATTATTTTCTTATATTACGCCTTGTGTATCCAGATGGAAAGTATCTTTCTCTTGATTGCCAGTATGTTAATTACCGATACAGCGATGAATAATAGGATTCCCATACTGATAGCCGCCCATAAACTTCCTGTTTCCAGTTGTGGGAAAAGCAGTCTGATACTGTCTATGTAATAACTGCGTAACCAGGAGACTAATCCAACGGATAATGCAAGCACGATTACGTTTAATCCTACGGTGAGTAACTGGTAAGGCAATGCTACTTTGTTGGGGCTGTATCCGATTAGTAATAGACTTTCCAGTTTAGTTGTATTCTTTTGTAAGAGCAGGAAGATGCTCAACATCAGTATATAGAATGAAAGGATACTGATAAATAGCCCCACTCCCAATACAATACCTACGATAAGACGAAGAAAATAAATTGTTTTTCCGGCATCCAGCTTGCCATCTTCTGTTTCATATCCTTTCTTCTGAAAATAACTGGCGATGGAGGAATCTGCCGGATTGCCCACCTCGATAATCAATCGTGCCGGCTGTGCTTCCGCGTTCGGGGCGAAATTTTCGTTCGCCCATTTCATAAAGGATTGGGGTACGAGGATGGTATTCAATCGGTTGGAGAAACCGACAATGTTTCCTTTGTACTGCTCTACCCGTCCGTTGCCGCGCATCATAATATCCATTTGGATAAGTCCCATCAATCCTTCCGATAATTTGGGCAGGCTCCGGCTTTGTGCAAAACCGAAATTATAAAGGTTCAGATAGTTGCGGGGGATGATAATAGGGATTGTATGGGTTTCTTCGTCAAAGTGCCATTTGTCCAGTTTGATGTCGACAAATTCATCGGGAACCGCTTCGAAAAACATATCTGTGGAAAGATGGATGCCGGCTTCTCTCATTCCCAGTCCTGCCGATACTTTGAATTGGGAAGGGGTGAAAACTCCTATGTTCTTGGTGAACGGTTGCTTTTTCAGGTCGGCGATATCTTCTGCAGTGAACGTGTTGCTCTTTCCGGCAAGAGAACCGAGTGTGCTGATTTTCTTTGTAGCGATGATGAAATCCTTTTTCATAAAGCTGTCTCCTTCAGTGAATACCGGAATGACGTCTTTATAAAACTGTACGCTAAGCAATACAATCATCATGCCGAATAGGTTGGCTAAAAAGAAACCGGTTAGTTGACCGATACTGATATGTTGGCGGAGAAGTTTCCAGACAAGAGTTGGCATTTTATTTACGATTTTACAATTTACGATTTGAAATGATACTGTAAAAAGAGATTGTTTATTCCCGGCTATCTATTATTAACTAGCTTATTACAGTCGAAGTGTATAGCTGTATGGCAACTCGATATGTTTACCGATGGAAGTGGCGATTACTCCGGCTCCTCGTGCCTTTGCTTCGGCAATGATAAGTTCACCCATGATGCGGCTGTTATCATTATCCAAATGGCTGATCGGCTCATCCAAAAACAGGAAATCGAACGGCTGGCAGAGCGCGCGGATAAAGGCGACACGCTGTTGCTGTCCGAAAGAAAGTTTACCGGCTTTGACGTTTACTTTATCTGCGATACCCAGTTGCTCGAAGAATCTAAGGATTTCTTTTTTCTTTTTACATCCGGTAAGATTGTTCTTCAATTGCACATTCTCAAGAGCGGTAAGTTCGGTGAAGATGCGTAAATCTTGAAAAAGCATACTCAGTGAATGTTTTCTCAGGTCGACCCACTGCTTCACGGAGTATGCTTTGATATTGGTTTCATCGAAATTGATAATTCCCTGATAGTCGTTGCGGTAGCCATAGATATAGCTGCACAATGACGATTTTCCGGTGCCGGAAGCGGCTTCAATCAGATACATTTCCCCTTTCCGGAAGAAAAGATCCTGATGCCATACGTCCGAAGCTACCGTATTACGGTCAGCAAACACTTGGGGAAGTGTTTGCTGTAAGTGAATATTATTCATACCGTTGGTTTATGCATTTATTACATGCCGGCAAATTGCTTGGCGAAGTCTACCATTTGTTTGAGGACATTTACATCTTTGTCTTTCAGGCAAAGATCGAATTTACAGATTTCCCCTTCCGAACTTATGGACAGGTAAGAAACCTTCTTGACTAACTCAATATATGTTTTAACTTCCTCTCCTCCGAAACCTGCTACCATTTTTACGACAGGCAGATCAAGGATTGCTCCGGCATTGATTGCCATAAATAGGTTCTTTCCCTTCATTTCCGATGCATAAGGAGCATCTTTGATTGATCTGTCGGCAGTTTTACCTACGTTTTTGTAGAGTAACTCATCATTGGTTGCATACATCTGTTTATCCTTGATGCCGAAGAATATATTCATATTTCTTGTCTTGTAGACATATTCGTCTTTGCCTAGTTGCATGATATCTTCCCCTCTTTTCAATCCCAATGACTCCTTGTTCTTATAAATCATTTCAAGAGCATTACCGTTCTTTACGTCAGCATATATCATGAAAGTGGGAGCACTGTTCATCGTTACGTTGATTAATCCAGCAGAAATATCACCATTGAACGAACTGAACAACTCTTTTACTTCGTCTGCCTTTGCGATAGATACCGTGTTGCGGAATTCCTTGTTCTCACTCAGCAGATGATACAATTCGTCTCCTTTTACACCTACGTTGAAGAACATCAGGGTAGAAGCCGGGAAGTATTTAATGAAAGTGTTGTTCGTTTTTCCTATAGATTCGTTTTGTTTTTTCAAGAGAGCTTTCACTGCTTCGTTTTCAGTATTGTATTCTGTTTGGAGGGCAATCTTGCCTTTTTCAAAGTTTACTCCTCCTATCAGGGTGATGTCTTCTGCTTTCACCTCGGTAGGTAATCCCATGGTTATCTGATTACGGTAGGTTGAAGGAATAGCCGTTATGGAAGCGAAGAAATTAATATCACTTTTCTGTTTCTCCATTTTCTGGAAAGCTCCTGATTTCACGATACTATTGCTTGCTGTCTGTTTCAATAAATTAGTAATGGCTTCTTTGGCTTTATCAGTTTGAGTCGTTCCGCTAACATTCACTACCAATACAGTCGAATTATTGAAAGCAAGCAAACCACCGTTCATTGTTGTAAAGCTGTAACCGTCAGCTTCACTTACCGGCTGGCAGATTTGTTCTTTTGCCATTGCATCGAGTGAAGCATGTAGATTGTCCTCATTGTTCACTTTACCTACAACGGTGGGGTAAGGGAAAGAAGAGGAAGAGAATAAATAGCATGGAGATTCTACATCGATTCCCGATTCACCCGGATTCTTCATGACCTTTTCCAGTTGTTGGAAGGTAGCGGCATTCATTCCGCTTTTCAGTGCTTCCAGTACTTTTTGTTTGGCAGCTTCATTCTCTTTATCATTCAGTCCCGCTTTACTAGCAAGGGATTTGAGGTTGATAGAGACAACTGCTGAAGCGTCATCCGGTATCACATGGGTATATTCCGATGTTTGGGAACATGCTGCCAGAAAAACAATCAGTACTGCCAGTACCGAGAGTCGTGAAATTGTTTTCTTTGCCATACTTATGTTATTTAAAAGTTGTATAATCATTGATTCAAACGTTTGTTGTTTTGGTTATTGATTTCCCAGATTCAGAGTGTGGCAGGCCACCAATGCAGCTGTTTCTGTACGGAGCCGTGATTTGCCCAGACTGATCGGTACGAATCCCCGTTCGATGGCTTTCTTCACTTCTTCTTCACTGAAATCTCCCTCGGGACCTATTAGGACAAGGGCGTCTTCTCCGGGTTTCAGGACATCCTTCAATAGAGGTTTCTCCCCTTCGTAACAGTGGGCGATAAACTTCTGTCCTTTAAACTTCTGCCCGATAAACTGATCGAATGCGATCATTTCGTTCAACTTTGGCAGTCGTGCCTTGAGAGATTGTTTGATGGCTGATATCAGAATCTTTTCAATCCGTTCGATTTTGATGACCTTACGTTCCGAGAAACGGCAGTTGAGGAAAGTCAGTTCGTCAAAACCGATTTCGGTAGCTTTCTCTGCAAACCATTCGTTGCGGTCCATATTCTTCGTCGGTGCCATGGCAATGTGTAGATGGCATGGCCATAGCGGTTCCTGAAAAATGGTTTCTTTGATGTTTACGAAACAACGTTTGTGGGTTGCAACAGTAATTTCAGCTTTGTAGAAGTTACCTTTACCGTCTGTAAGGGTGATTTCATCTCCGATATTTAACCGCAGAACACGGGTACAGTGTTGTGCTTCCTCTTCGGGAAGCTCGTTGTTTTTCTGTATATCGGGAGTATAAAATACGTGCATACTATTACTTACTGATTTTTATTTCTTGAATTGATTTGGTCACGTATCCGGGCGGCTAACTCATAATTCTCATCTTTGATGGCTTGTTCCAGTGCTTCTTCGAGCGTTCCGGAAGTAGCGCCGGGCAGATCATGTTCTTTTTCAGCCTCTTCGTCGTTGTCTGTTGCTCCGGAACAGCTCCTTTCTTCTGATGACAAATGAAGACATTCTTGTTTAAGAATGGATTCGTAAATAAGAATCGGACAGTTGGCACGCACTGCCAGGGCAATTGCATCCGAAGTCCGTGCGTCAATACGTATAATCTCTTCGTCTTTTTTAAGGTAAATATAGGAATAGAAAATACCATCCTTTGCTTTGTAAATCAATACACGTATCAGGCTGGAGCCGAGTATAGTAAGACTTGTTATAAATAAATCATGCGTTAACGGACGGGGAGTTTTTATTCCTTTCAAATACAAAGCTGTAGCTTGGGCTTCTGCAGGACCGATGATGATAGGCAGTTGCCTCTCACCGTTCACTTCGCCTAATAGCATAGCAAACGCGCCTACTTGTGCCTGACTATTAGTGATATTTATAACTTGTAATTCTATCTTTTTGTCCATTGTTCTCTTTGGCTTAATTTGTTTTACTCTCTTGCTGGTGTTTGTATTTGAATACTAAGGCAAATAAAATCCCTATCACCAGTGCATAAGCGGCAAAAATCAGCCAGATGTCCATCCATTCGCGGCTCACCAGTCTGCCGTCGGCATATACAGAGAATGCATCAACTACCGCACCGCTAGCATATCCGCCTATGATGGCTCCCAGTCCGTTAGTCATCATAAAGAATAATCCCTGTGCGCTGGCACGGATAGAAGAATTGGCTTCTTGTTCAACAAACAATGAACCGGAAATGTTGAAGAAATCAAAGGCCATACCATAAACAATCATGGAAAGGATCAGCATCCATAGTCCCGATCCCGGATCTCCAAAACCGAACAGTCCGAACCGGAACACCCATGCGAACATACTGATTAGCATGACTTGTTTGATTCCGAAATGACGTAGGAAGAAAGGTATAGCAAGAATAAACAATGTTTCGGACATCTGTGAAATGGATAAGAGGATGACTGAATGTTTCACTCCGAAAGATTCTGCATATTCAGGGATGCTGGCAAAGCTGCCTAAGAAAAGGTCGCCGTAGGTGTTTGTAATCTGCAATGCCGCACCCAGAAGCATCGAGAAAAGGAAGAAAATAGCCATTTTCTTTCTTTTGAATAACACCAGCGCATCCAGTCCGAAAGCGGAGAGCCATGATTTGTTTTCGGATTTGGCCGGTCGACAAGCCGGGAGGGTGAAAGAATAAAGTCCCAGCAGTAATGCGGAAGTTCCGCCTACATATAGTTGCGCACTTGAATCCTTGAATCCGGTAAGGTCAACCGCCCACATGGCACAAATAAAACCGATTGTTCCCCATACGCGGATAGGAGGAAAATCTTTAATCAGGTCACATTTATATTGTTCCAGTGCATTGTACGATACCGTGTTGGCGAGGGATAAAGTGGGCATATATACTAACAGGTTGAGCAACATGGCCCAATACATCTGGTCGTATCCCGTTGTGGTAGAAGCATAGAAGAGACATCCTGCTCCTGCAATGTGGCAAAGCCCATATAAACGTTCTGCATTAAACCATTTATCGGCAATAATACCAATAATGCCCGGCATTACTAAGGAGGCAATTCCCATGGTGGCGAAAATAGCTCCGATCTGTCCTCCTTCAAAATGAAGCTCCCTTCCCATATAACCACCTAGTGATATTAACCAAGACCCCCATACAAAGAATTGCAGGAAGTTCATAATAATCAAACGAACTTTTATACTCATGACTTTTTTAATTTGTGTTTCTCTTTATATTCATAAACCTTGCAAATATACTATTTTCGTTGAATAGGTAGATAAGTAATTTGATAAAAAGGGGATAAAAAAAGAAGGCTATCTATCTCAGACAGCCAATCTTTGTTAACCTTAAATCTAATACCATGAAAAACACGTTGCAAAGATATGGGAATTATGTTATACAACATAGTGTTTTCTCGTAAATCTTTCATTTGTTAACTCTAATTAACTTTGAATCTTCCATTTTTCTGTTATCACTCTTTCTAATCAGCTATACTTTCGGAGAGATGCCTGATATCGAATGGAAACTTGACTCCGACACCTTGCTGATTATTCTACGTAGAGTACCAATCCTTTCAGATATTCTCCTTCGGGGTGATAGATGTTTACCGGATGGTCGGAAGGTTGTGTCAGCTGGTGTAGGATGCGTACGCTACGCCCTGACATTGCTGCTGCGGTAAACACGGCGGTACGGAAATTCTCTTTGCTTACCACTTGTGAGCAAGAGAAAGTAAACAGGATACCACCCGGTTTGATTTTCTCGAATGCTTTGGCATTCAGTTTACGGTAACCTTGCAAAGCATTCCGCAGTGCATCTTTATGTTTGGCGAATGCAGGGGGGTCAAGGATGATTAAATCATACTGGTCACCCATGCGGTCGAGATATTTGAAAGCATCTTCAGCAAAAGCTTCGTGACGGGAATCACCCGGGAAGTTTAGCTCTACGTTTTTATTTGTCAAATCAATCGCTTTAGCTGAACTGTCGACAGAGTGTACGAGTTTCGCACCTCCGCGCATGGCGTAGAATGAGAATCCGCCGGTGTAGCAAAACATGTTGAGTACCGAACGGTCTTTGGCGTAATGTTCCAGCAAAGAACGATTTTCGCGCTGGTCTACAAAGAATCCGGTTTTCTGACCTTTCAGCCAGTCTACATGGAATTTCAAACCATATTCTTGTGCGATATTATCACAGCTTCCCCCTTTCAGAAAACCGTTTTCAGGGAAAAGGTCTGCTTTAAAAGGAAGAGTTGTTTCTGATTTATAATAGATATGCTCGATTTTGTCACCCATTACTTCGGATAAAGCTTCGGCAATCGCCATGCGGTCTACGTGCATTCCTGCAGAGTGTGCCTGCATGACAGCAGTTTTGTCATACACGTCAATCACCAGTCCGGGGAGATTGTCTCCTTCACCGTGAACAAGTCGGTAAGTGTTGTTGGTCGGATTAGTGGCGATACCGATACTGCGGCGCATATCGTATGCTATTTCCAGTTTGCGTTTCCAAAAATTGTGGTCGATAGGTTCCTGACGGAAAGAGAGTACGCGTACAGCAATACTTCCGATTTGGAAATGTCCTTCGGCAATAAATTCTTTTTTTGAGGTGTACACTTCTACGACTTCACCTTCATCGGGTTCTCCGTCAAGACGAGCGATGGCGCCGGAAAAAATCCATGGGTGGAATCTCTTAAGAGAATCTTCCTTACCTGGTTTGAGATATACTTTATGCATAATGTAGTCTTTCCTCAACCCTCTTCCAAGGGGGCCTTGGATCGTTTTATTATTGGTTATTAATCACTTATTTCATTATTTATCACTTCCTCTGTGGGAGAGACCGGAGCTGCTAGCGGAGAAACCTCCCAGTTTCCCGTTTGTTTCAGCTCTTGCAACAGATTGTAGATATTGAGGCATGCCCATGCATCGGTAGCTGCATATTGTTTCTGTCCATCACTCAATACATCAGCTTCCCAGTTGGACAAGCGTTGTGATTTGGATATCTTTTCTTTGAATAAGATAGCGTAAATCTTTTGCAGACTTTTGTCCTGTATTCCGAATTGACGCACATACTCCTGCAATTCGATACAACTCTGTTGAGTGAAAGGTGCGCGTTTATGCAGCATCATAAAGTCGTCTTTCAGAGAGAGTCCCACTTTGATCACAGCCGGGTTTTCCAATAAGTCAACCAATGGCCGGGTCAATCCCGTCATATTGAGGCGGAATAAGAAACAGCATTCTTCGGAAGAAATCTGGAGAAGTGCTACTTTGTGCGATTGTCCTTTGGTAAAGGAAGGACGAGTTTCGCTGTCGATGCCTATCACTGGCTTGGATTGGAGATAAGCTACTGCTCTTTCCGTTTCAGCCTCCGACTGGATGACATAAATACGTCCCGGAAAGACAGTTTTCGGGAGTTCTTTCAGTTCATCTTTATCTATGGTTCTTCTTACAATCATTGCTATTTTAATTCATCATCATGACAATGGCAACTGTTTTCGTGGCAGTGGCAACCGTTTTCGTGGCAGTGGCAACCGTCTTCGTGGCAGTGGCAATCATCATCGTGGCAATGACAGCCATCTTCCTCACAACAATCGTTGTCGTTGCCCGGTTCGTAAAATCCTTCTTCGTTATCTTCTTCCTCCTGATTGTATTTCACGTCATGAAGGGCGCGGAGTGTGTTTACCAGTTTCTGTCCCCACAGTGTGCCGAAGTTCTCTTGGCAGATAGCCAATGAATCATTCATCGTTTCGTTCAGTCCCAGTTGGAAGACAAATATGAAATCTTTAATATCCTGATAGATATCAGCCAGGTCTTCCGATATAGACTTTTTGATAGGCTGATCGCTGTACACCATATCCTGCACGAATACGTCCAGATAATCATCCTTATCAGCCATCAATCCGGAAAGGTTGATACGCAGAATATCATACATCTCTTCTGTGACATACGTTTCAAGTGCTTCCTCTCCGATCGTCTCACATTTGGGCAGCATCGCTGCTTTAAGGTAGAGCAGGGGAAGTATTTTTAATGATGTATCGACGAAAGTACTACGCTTCATCCGTTCGGCACGTTCGAGAAATGCACAAAATTCGGCAGCTACCGTTACGAACTCAATTACGTTTTTATCAAATATCGTTTGGCTTTCTTTTTCCATGATCTATATTGATTTGCAACGCAAAGGTAAGAAAAAGGATTGAATGAGCGTAGTGCTCGTTATTTTTTTATTATTTTTGCCGCTTAGAATTTCATTCCGGTTTTATAAAAAGAATAAAAGACTCATGGCAAAGAAGAATTTAGATAAGGAGGCGGAACGCACCCCCTCTTTCCTCAGCAAAATTGCGGCTGTATGTAAGAATGAAACCGTTCATTTTGTAATCGGGTTGATGCTGGTCATCTTTTCCGTTTATCTGTTGTTGGCTTTTTCTTCCTTCTTCTTCACGGGGGCTGCCGATCAAAGTATTATCGATAGTGGCAGTTCGGCAGACTTGGCAGCTGTTAACAATCAGGTGAAGAATTATGCCGGGTCACGCGGAGCGCAGTTGGCCAGCTATCTGATTAATGACTGTTTCGGTATTTCCTCCTTCTTCATACTGGTTTTCCTGGCGGTGGCTGGATTGAAGTTGATGCGTGTACGTGTTGTGCGTCTGTGGAAGTGGTTTATCGGCTGTACACTCTTATTGATCTGGTTCTCCGTATTCTTCGGATTCGCTTTTATGGATCATTATCAGGATTCCTTCATTTATTTGGGAGGCATGCACGGATATAATGTCAGTCGTTGGCTGATTTCGCAAGTGGGAGTACCCGGTGTATGGATGATTCTGTTGATAACGGCTATCTGTTTCTTCATATATATAAGTGCACGTACCGTCATCTGGTTGCGTAAACTTTTCGCATTGAGTTTCCTGAAACGCGAAAAGAAAGAAGAAAAGGAGAACGTTCCGGAAGGAGAAGACGCTCCGGAATTTACGACTTCCCAACCGCAAGAGATGGAGTTCAATTTGAAACGAACGTATAAACAGACATCTCCTCCGGCACCGGTGACGGATATGCAGGCTGAAGAACCTGAAGACGCCTTTTCTGATAATAAATCGGAAAAGGAAGAGACCTCTGTATCTGACGAAAGTGAAGGAGTGACGATGGTATTTGAACCGACTGTTTCTAATTCGGCTTCTCTTGTGCAGGAAGAATTCTTGGAAGAGGCGGAACCCGGATTTGAGGTAGAACCGGCTACTGCGGAAGAAGAATATCAGGGTCCTGAACTCGAACCGTACAATCCTACGAAGGATTTGGAAAACTACCGTTTCCCGACTATTGATCTGATGAAGCATTTCGATAATGATGATCCGACGATTGACATGGACGAACAGAATGCCAATAAAGATCGTATCATTAATACATTGCGCAGCTTCGGAATTGAAATCAGTACGATTAAAGCAACCGTGGGACCTACGGTCACTCTATATGAAATTACTCCGGAACAGGGAGTGCGTATTTCTAAAATCCGTGGTTTGGAAGATGATATCGCATTGAGTCTTTCTGCCGACGGTATCCGTATTATTGCTCCGATACCGGGTAAAGGAACCATCGGCATTGAAGTACCGAACAAGAACCCGAAGATCGTTTCCGGACAGAGTGTGATCGGAAGCAAGAAATTCCAGGAATCCAAATATGACTTACCTATTGTATTGGGTAAGACGATCACGAATGAAGTCTTCATGTTCGACCTTTGCAAGATGCCGCACGTATTGGTGGCCGGTGCAACCGGTCAAGGTAAATCTGTCGGTTTGAATGCCATTATCACCTCCTTATTATATAAGAAGCATCCGGCAGAATTGAAGTTTGTGCTGGTCGATCCGAAGAAAGTGGAATTCAGTATCTATTCGGTGATTGAAAATCATTTCCTTGCCAAACTCCCTGATGGAGGTGACCCGATTATTACGGACGTCACGAAAGTGGTGCAAACCTTGAATTCGGTTTGTGTGGAGATGGATACCCGTTATGATCTTTTGAAGATGGCACATGTGCGTAATATCAAAGAGTATAACGAGAAATTTATCAATCGTCGCTTGAATCCGGAAAAGGGACATAAGTTTATGCCGTATATCGTAGTGGTGATCGATGAGTTTGGAGATTTGATCATGACTGCCGGTAAGGAAGTGGAACTTCCGATTGCCCGTATAGCACAGTTGGCGCGTGCTGTCGGTATCCACATGATTATTGCTACACAGCGTCCGACTACTAATATTATTACGGGTACGATTAAAGCCAACTTCCCGGCGCGTATCGCTTTCCGTGTATCTGCCATGATGGACTCCCGTACTATTCTGGACCGTCCGGGTGCCAACCGCCTGATTGGTAAGGGAGATATGCTCTTCTTGCAGGGAGCTGATCCGGTACGTGTGCAATGTGCCTTTATCGATACACCGGAAGTAGAGGATATTACCAGATTTATTTCCCGTCAGCAAGGGTATCCTACTCCGTTCTTTTTGCCCGAATATGTGAGTGAAGATAGTAATAGTGAAGTAGGGGATGTTGATATGGGACGTCTGGATCCGTTGTTTGAAGATGCGGCGCGGTTGGTTGTCATTCATCAGCAAGGTTCCACTTCATTGATCCAGCGTAAATTTGCGATTGGCTATAATCGTGCCGGCCGTATCATGGATCAATTGGAGAAAGCCGGAATTGTGGGTCCTACGCAAGGAAGCAAGGCACGTGACGTGCTGTGCATGGACGAGAATGACCTTGAAATGCGATTGAACAATTTACAATAACCGTTCGTTTATGAATCCGATGAGAAAGTACATTTTTAGTGTTTTAATAGCTTTATTCTCTTTGCCTGCGATGGCTCAACAACAGCAGGCGAAGGTCATTCTTGATAAGGCGGCTGAGGCGTTTCGTAAAGCAGGTGGTGTGAGAGCCGATTTTACTGTAAAGGCTGTGACAAACGGGCTGGTAGAAGGTGCTGAAAAAGGAACGATTCAGTTGAAAGGAGAGAAATTCGTACTGAAAACGTCCGATATCACCACTTGGTTTGATGGAAAAACGCAGTGGAGTTATGTGACAAAGAATGATGAAGTGAACGTTAGCAATCCGACACAGGAAGAGTTGCAGCAGATCAATCCGTATGCATTTCTATATCTGTATCGGAAAGGATTCTCGCCCAAGCTGGGAGGAACCAAGACCTATCGTGGAAAAGCTGTGTGGGAGGTCGTTTTGACTGCCGGGAATCAGAAGCAAGAGCTGGAGCAGATCACTCTTTGGGTGACGAAGGATACTTACGAACCTTTGTATATTTTGCTTCGGCAACGTGGTCGGCAGACTCGTAATGAGATAACCATTACGAGTTATCAGACTAATCAGAATTATGCGGATCGGGTGTTTATGTTCGATAAAAGACAATATCCCAATGCGGAGGTGATAGATTTGAGATAATATGTGTTTATAACCAAATAATAAAAAGATAGATTGAAATGGCAGAAATAGAAAAAATGAAATGCCTGATTATTGGTTCAGGTCCTGCCGGATATACGGCAGCGATTTATGCAGGACGTGCAAATTTATGTCCGGTGCTTTATGAAGGATTGCAGCCGGGTGGTCAGTTGACTACTACTACGGAGGTGGAGAACTTCCCCGGTTATCCGGAAGGTATCAGTGGTCCACAGTTGATGGAAGACTTGCGTGCACAGGCAAGCCGTTTCGGAACAGACATGCGTTTCGGCATTGTTACAGCGGCCGATTTGAGCAAGGCTCCTTATAAAATAACCATTGACGGTGATAAGGTTATCGAAACAGAGACATTGATTATTGCTACCGGAGCTACCGCTAAATATCTGGGGCTGGAGGATGAAAAGAAATATGCCGGAATGGGGGTAAGTGCTTGTGCCACTTGCGACGGATTTTTCTATCGTAAGAAAGTGGTTGCCGTAGTCGGCGGAGGTGATACAGCTTGTGAAGAGGCTGTTTATCTTGCCGGACTTGCATCTAAAGTATATCTGATTGTCCGCAAACCTTTCCTGCGTGCATCGAAGATTATGCAGGAGCGAGTCATGAACCACGAGAAGATTGAAGTTCTTTTTGAACATAACGCGGTTGGTTTGTTTGGCGACAACGGGGTAGAAGGTGTAAACCTGGTAAAGCGTTTGGGCGAACCGGATGAAGAACGTTATAGCTTGCCTATCGACGGTTTCTTCCTGGCTATCGGGCATAAACCGAATACTGAGATATTTAAAGAATACATCGATACGGATGAAGTGGGGTATATCATCACGGAGGGTAATAGTCCCCGTACCAAAGTCCCCGGAGTTTTTGCGGCAGGAGACGTGGCCGATCCGCATTATCGTCAGGCCATTACGGCTGCGGGAAGTGGTTGCAAGGCTGCCTTGGAGGCAGAGCGTTACCTTTCTGCGAAAGGACTCATTTAATTCCGTTCATTTGATCATAGGAGGGACAAAGTAAATACAGCGGTGTCATCTCACCGTTAGGAAGGAAAAGACAAACTCCCTCATAGATAAAAAATGAAAATCCTCTTTCAACCTATCACCGTATTCCTGAAATTCCTTATTCATCGTACTTTCAGAATGGTGATAGGTTGTTATTGACCTATCACCTCATCTATCACCTATCACCGCCTATTTTCCTATAGTAAACAGTCATTTAAAACATTTTGTGTCTTGAACAAAGTGTTCAGCGCTTTGAACAAAGTGTTTTGTGGCTTGAAATGTCTTATACGGATTTAGGTTGACACCTTTTTAGAGACATAAAAAAAGAAAAATTATGTCTAAATTATCTCGTAAGATTTATTCTGAGACTTTCAAATTGGAAGTTCTCCGTGATTACTTCAGTAGCGGTTTGTCAATGTTTGCTACTGCCAAGAAATGGGGTTTACCCAACCATACTTATATTCTGCGTTGGCAAAAGTGTTATGCAATTGATTCGGATTCCTTATCTTTGTCCCCCGAACTTCTGTCAGATCTTCAAATGAAAAAGAATCCAAAATCAAAATCTAAAGAAGAACTTCTTGAAGCGGAAAATTTGCGTCTGAGAAAGGCTTTGGAACTTGAAAAACTTCGTTCCCATGCCTTTGAAAGACTGATTGAACTCACAGAAAGAGAAGAAGGGATTTCCATCTTAAAAAAAGATGGTGCCAAATAGTCACCGGCCTTCGTGAAGAGTTTCCTCACATCAGTGTGAAAACCCTTTGCGGACTGTTTGGCATGTCTTCCCAGGCCTATTACAAAAAGAAAAAAAATCTTTTGTCGCGTCATCAGATCAGAACAGCCATCTTGGATGCCGTCTTCTTCTACCGCTCAAAGGCTCCGGGCATCGGTGGTTTGAAATTATACCATGAGCTCCGCTCCCTTTATGGAAGCGAGATAACCGGAGGGCGGGATGCCTTCCTTCATCTGCTGCGTTCGGAACGCCTTATGCTGCCCCCGAAGAAACCCAGGCATACGACGGACTCCCACCATCTTTACAAGAAGTATCCGAATCTGATCAAGGGGGTAACGGCACAATACCCGAACCATATCTGGGTATGTGACATCACTTACATCTGGATTGAAGGTGGCGTATGCTACCTCCATCTTGTAACGGACATGTACTCACATGCCGTTTTAGGATGGGTGCTCTCTCCCAGTTTGCATGCCGAATATACGCTACAGGCACTGGAACAGGCCATCAATGAGGCCGGAGGTGGCAATCTTTGCGGCACAATCCACCATTCCGACCGGGGGGTACAGTATGCCTGCGATGCCTATATCGACACACTGGTCACTCATCATATACGTGTGAGCATGACTGAAGATTACAACCCGACGGACAATGCGGTAGCAGAAAGGATGAATGGCATCCTGAAAACGGAATGGATATACGGCATGTCGCTGTTCAGGGATAAAGAGATGGCACGGGAGCAGATTACGCGAATGATTGACTTCTATAATAATGGACGACCGCATATGAGCATAGGTATGAAAAAACCCATGGACGTATATCATGGAGAGGTGCCGGGAAAATCATTGTGGAAAAAATAAGGTTCCATATGATAAATAAATACTATATTTGCGATACCGAGAACCCGGGACATGACGGTTTAAGCCATTGTCTCACAAAAGCCAATAGGGTGTCGAACCCTATTGACTTTTACCGAGAGCCCGAGCACACTCAGATTTGTCCATTGTTTTTACGTATGACAACTATCTTAGGAGCAAAGGGAAGAAACTAACAACTGTTTTAGTTATGAATAACAGAATGTGACAACTTATTTAGTAACTAGCCTCTAAAAGTGACAACCATTTCTAGTATAAGTCAAAACAAAGTGTTTTGTGGCTTGAAACAAAGTGTTTTGCGGCTTGAAACAAAGTGTTTTGCGGCTTGAAACAAAGTGTTTCGTGGCTTGAAACAAAGTGTTTCAAGCAATTGAAACATCTTGAAACAAATCATATATGTTATATATGGATAGTCTTATCAAAGTCTTCCGCACGTTATACTATAGAAAAAGAGGGTGTGTCAAAATTCCCTTTTTGAAGAAATGACCTCTGCTATAGCTATCTGTGGCAGGGGTAAATCTTTATATTCAGGCATTATGACACACCCTCTTCAGTTAAAGTTGCAGATTAATGTAGTTATATGCTAAAAGAGAGAGTTCTTATTTCAGTAGCTGTTCTTCAATAATTTGTTCATACTTCTCCGGAGTGGCTCCGACTTCAATAATCGGTTTGCCGCCTGCAGGGATGAAGAATAAAGTAGGCAATGCCTGTACCCCGAATTGATTGCATAAATCCTTTTCTTTGTCCGCATTAACCTTATAGAACAGGACTTTGCCTTTATACTTTTCAGCCAGCTTTTCCATTTCCGGAAGCAGCCGCATACAAGGTCCGCACCAAGTTGCCCAGAAATCGATCACAACCGGTTTGTCTCCGTTATAAATGAAATCATTCCCTTTTCTGTAGTCGAAGATATGTTCGAGGAAGAATTGTCGGGTAATCGGATTCAGTTTGCCGTCTTCAACCTTGGTTTCCGTTACTTTGGCTTCCGCTTCCGGTATGGGAACCATGTCAAATGGCTGGAAGTATATTTTCTGATGAATATAGTCGATGGATATGATTCCGTAGTCCAGTATTTTTTTGCCTAACACAGAGCGTTTCAAGTATGGGTTCTTCACGGCCATAGCCTCTTCAATCTTCGTTTTTACGAACATCGTTTCAGGCAAGATGAGACTTTCCTCTTCTTGAGCGGTCGCTTTATATCCAATGGAAACCTTCTGGTTGGTCCCTTTGGCATAGTGTGCGCTCCATGTCTTGAAGTCTTCTTCTGTAAGATTCACCAGTCCGTCACTCCATGTATCCAGAACGAGGGAGGCGGGTTTCCCCTGAATGTTTATCGGACATACAACTCCCAATCCCGTTACCAGGTTGAAGTTCTCCCGATGGTTTAGTTTCATGTAGGAAGGACGGTAGGGTTGCGTGATTGTTATTCTTTTCCGTTGCATATCGATCGTCAGGACAGAGGTGCGGAAGAGGGATCCACTCAATACCCCCATAACCCCCAGCTTGCGTAGATACGGTTCGTCTTCCAGCGCGAAAACCGGAAGATCATTGGCAAATGTGTTGTTGCCGATAGCTACTGTTTCCATTTCATAGACCTTCCCAACGGGGACCTGTTTGAACATAAAATCCTGATAGGAGCTAAAGGTCCCCTTTTTATCCGGGTTGATATGTAATTTCTCAAGCGCTTCGGGAAGCAGCGCGTTATGTCCTGACAGGTCGAGGACAAAATCGGCCGTTTCTCCATTTATGGTAGCCTCTACAATCATCTTTCCATCGATCGTCTTGAATGGAATGACCTCTGTCATACTATTGGTTGTCTGTGCACTGCTGCCTCCGGCAATACAAAATGCAAGCAGGCAGAGATACACTTGGGTGATTATTCGTTTCATCTCTTTTTCCTATTTAAAGTTCATTTCTCTTTCTTGATTTCAATCCTTTTCTCCTGATTGTCTTTCTTGATAATGATATAACCGGTATCTCCCGGTATGGCATTCATGATCTCTTCCACGGCCATCTGGCTCATCGGACAATCTTTCAGGGAAGTACCGTTGATATTAATCACTTCATCGCCGAAAGCAACTTTATCTTTCATGCTGTCCCATATCGTTGTGATTTCAAACCTTTCATTACGTGGCAATATGCTCACGTTCCAAAGAGCGGGAGCGCCACCCATATCGGTTTTCCCTTCTTCGAACGGGAAGAAGTAAAAACGTTTGCGCATATAATCGATAATTACTTTACCGTATGTAAGCAGGTCTACTCCGATGATCGTTTCATTCATAACGGTCGTTGTACTGCCTACATTCGTGAATTCCTTGCCCATGATGTTGATGGAAGGTACGGTTATCTTCTTTATATCCACCGGATTGCCCAGACCTGTTATTCCGGCTGCTACGATACCGTATCCATGATTGGTCACTTTCGAAATGTCAGCCAGGTTGTTATAATCCTCCGTAGAATATAGGAGAAAGCCTCCGGCACCTGTGTCAAACAGCACTCGTAAATCATGATCTCCTAAGCGGACGTTGACTACGGAATAATGTTCTGTCTCATTCAACAAGGGGATTCCATCCGTTACTTTCAACCTTTCGGGACGATATGGATAGTTGATAACCATGATCTTCGACCGGGAATCGAATGTAACTACCGATTGCGCAAAAGCATCTCCACCAAGAATACCGGCAACTCCCAACTCTGCGAAGAACGGATCCTTGGGCAGTACCATCGTTTTCAACTGTTTGATTTGGTAGTTCTTTCCGATGGTAATATCCTGTACGTAGGCTTCCTGATAATTGGAGCTTTGTGCATTCACGTCAGAAACACGCATATATCCTGCAGCAGTGGCATTCATTTTCATTGCAGCATCATACATGGTTCCTGTTCTTCCTCCGGTATCGACAATGTATTTCGTATTTACGCCATTAACGGTGACAGGTATAATGATTTTCTCTTGGATGAATTCATAAGGAATGGTATCGCAAACCTTGTTCCGGATTTGCGCTGCCATCTCTTGCCCACCGTTTGGAAAGAATAACAGCCATAAGCTGATCAGCATTGTTATTCTTTTCATCTTATTCTTTTTCATAGATAATATCCTTTACTCCGGAAGCAGTCTCAATCGTTAGCTTTGTTTTCTTTTTCTTTTCCAATTCCGGTATCCCGTTCAGAATACTTTCGCAGAAGTCATATTTCTTAGTAGGCTTGCCATTGATTTTAATGACCTTGTCTCCGACTGCTATCTTGCCTTTCGTACTGCTCCATACGGTAGAAACATACAAGTCTCCGTCTTTGACCGTTAAATCGAAGTTGTTGCATGGGGTGTTGATCTCATAATCCGGTTGGAAGGCTTCCAAATAGAATCTTCTGCGCGGATAGTCGATGGTTACTTTGCCGTATTCCAGCAGTTTGACACCTAATAAGGTATAAGGGTGCTTGCCCGTACAGGTCGTCAAATTACGAAATTTGGCGGCTCCCACTGACAACAAGGGGATCTGTATTCTATAGGAAGAAGCCTTGTCTGCTTGTCCCGCCACTCCGACGCTTCCTTCTCCATACCCTTCGGAAACGATGTTCATGGAAGCCTCCGATTGGATATTTTCAAAATCACTTTCGATCAGAGACAACAAGCCGGGGCTGCCCGTATCGAATAATACATCGATATTGCTGGCTGGAGCTATCTGTACACTGATAATCGGCATTCCGCCATCTCTCGTGAAATTCAACATTTTTCGTAAGGAGACCGTAGAAGGTCTTTCAGCGGAGGTTACTGTGATCGTTCTCGTCTGCGAATCAATGCTGACAATGGCACTGGCAAACAAATCGCTGCCGATAACACCGTCCACGCCGAAACATTCCCATCCTTTTACTTCATTAATAACCAATGACGGGACGTTCTTAAAGTTGATGACATTATCGGGAGTGGTGAGGTTTTCTATGTGCACGGTTTTATGATAGCCTTCCACGTTGTTCACGTCCGTTATCTTCATCGAGTCCGTTGCCGCTATTTGCAGTGCCTGGCAGGCTTTGGCCGTGAGTGCGGTGTGCCCTCCGGTATCAAAAATGAAAGGGTGTGCATGGCCGTTTACTTTCATTTCGACAATCATTTTCCCGCCTAGCATTTGATAAGGTATGGTTGCTTGGTAGGATTGAGCGGATAAAGGAATGGCCAAACAAAAGGTGATGGCGGCTATTATTAGACGAGTATAATTCATGACTTATTTTTATTTGCTTACTTTCTCTGCTTCCAAAATGGCTTGATATGCATTTACGATACCTCCGGAAAGGCATAAATCTTCGAAAAGGAACAAATCCTGTGAAGGGGTGTCATCCACGCGGATTCCTTTTTCTACTTCTACACCTTTGCGTGAAGTGACGCTTTTCAGTAATATATCACGGATTTGAGAGCCTGTCAGTTTGGGGAAATAAGATTTTACAAGGGCGGCCACACCGGCTACCGTAGCCGAAGCCATTCCTTTATCGCTTCCTTTTTGATAGGTATCTCCCATGTAAGACGAATAAATGTCTGTTCCCGGAGCATACAAGTCAAGAGTGGTAGCACCATAATCGGTGTTCAATACCGGATTCCCATTCTTGTCTGAAGAAGCAACTACCATAAAATTGGTAAGTTCTCCGTCTTTGCTCATTTTACGATGGGGGAGGAGTTCGTTCTTATCCATATCTACTGACGAATCCCACACCGGAACGATCACCAATGCTCCTTTCTTTTCCGCTTCTTTCAGTGCGTCTGTTACCCACTGTCTCTGCTCTTTCGGATAGATGGCGTTTTGTTCCGGTAATACAATCACATCGGCTCCGTGGCTGACAGCATAGCGAATGGCCAATGCCATATCTTTCAGGTAAGGCTCTCCTTCTCCCGGATGGATACGCAGGGTCATGATTTCGGCATTATCGGCAATGCCGTTACTCCCGATGCCATTGTCACGTTTGGCTGCAATGACACCTGCTTGCATGACACCGGTGGCTGCATCCGATGTCAATAGTACATGATTGCCGTAATGCGTGTCGTTAATATCCAAAGGGTTGTCACCTACAATCTCTTTCCGATTATCAGCTCCATATTTCTTCAGGGCTTCTTCATAAGCTGCCCGGGCTGTCTTTACGCTTCTTTTCCCCATATTCTGGTATACAGGTTCCCATTTGTCTGTATTATAAAGACTGAATGAATAGGCTGTAAAAACAAAAGCCACTTCGGAAAGGCTGTCTTTTTCCGCTTTGGGATCGTAACAACTTTGAAACTCTTCGATCGTTAATTCTTTTCCGGGGAAACGTTTCTTCATGTCCTTATCGAATTTCTCGACATATTCTTCAATGACATACGAAAGTTGCAGGCCGGCATAGGCTCCCCCGATTCGGGATTCCGGCATCACCTTGAAACGATAGTAATTGTATTCTTGTATGTTTTCCGGTGCGGGAACTTCCTGTCGCTTTCCGTTAATGATTTTATAATATTTCTTTCCATCAGAGATATAATCTGCATATTTATCTTTCAGACGGAAAAATTCACGTTCTCCTTCACGTGTCAGGGCTTCCATGACCTGGTCATCTTTACCGCCGATGAAATTCCATCCATTGATGTCGTCTGTCAACCCATTCTTGTCATCGTCTTTTTGGTTCTGCTTTTCTTTGGGATTCACCCAAATCGCCTGTTTCAAATCTTCGTGTTCCACGTCCATTCCTGTTCCAATCAGTGCGATGACTGCTCTTTTTTTAGCTTTCTTTTTATTGGCTTTCAGGTAATCATAGGCTTTGTTTACTTCTGCTCCATATACACTGTCTTGGTCGAAAGAACAGTTAAACCAATCCAGCTCGGATTGTTTCTTTTGTGTTTCTATCTTTTGTTTGACTAACTGGGCTGATGCAGTCCCACAAATAAGGCAGCATAAAGTAAAGAATGTAAGTTTCTTCATTGTAGAGTGAATTATAATATTTATATGTTGAATTAATTTCTGGCTTTTAATATGGCTTTGCGTACTTCTTCGCCGCGGACATTACGTGCTACAAGTTTACCTTCTTTGTCAATGACTACAAGAAAAGGAATGGCATAAAATCCATACGCAGTCTGAATGGCACTGGGGTTTTCATTGCTTTTAGGAAAGCCCGCTTTATCCCACAGCATTACCCAAGGAAGTTTCTCCTCGTCCAGCATTTTTTTCCATTTAGCCTGGTTATTGTCCAGTGATACGCTGATGAATTCCAAATCGTCTGCTTTCAGTTCATTGTATATTTTCAGCATGCTGCGCATCTCTTTGCGGCAAGGGGCACACCAGGAAGCGCAGAAGTCTAGTACAACAATTTTACCGCGAAAGTCTTTTAAACTGACAGGCCGGTCATTGACATCAGTGAAAGTAAAGTCCGGACATTCTGCACCTATAATTTGGTGGGAGAGAATCTGGACTCTTTCCACCAGCCATTGGGCAGATAAAGAATTTCGTTCTTCATTGGGAATCATATCCAATAACTTCTTGTTGGAGTAATAATCATTCACATTGGCCAGATAGGCTAGTGCGGCTGCCATACCGGTTGATAGTTGCGTGTGGGCCGGAAGGGAAATGATTGCTTTGTCTGGGTCTTTTTCTGTAGGCAAATATTCTTGCAGGGAGAGGAACGAATCGATGCCTTTAAACGACAGGGAGCTCTGTTCCGGACTTGTCTCATCGTAGTAGCCGTTGATGTTCACCTCGTGGTTCTCGAAATATATTTTCTCTTCCGTTTCTCCGATCCGCAACGTGTAGATATCGGGGCGAATCCACTTCTGTTCCGTGGCGAACTCTTTATTGGAGTGTAGATCACAACTAAGAATAAGCGTTCCGTTCAGGTCTTTTACTTGCAAAGTCGTAGGCTTCAGTATTTTTAATTTGCCTTTAATTTGTAATCCATCTTTGCACCACGAAGTTGTCGTGGTGCATAAGATGGATAAGAAGAATAAAAAGAAAAGTTTCTTTATTGATATCATAGAATTGTATTTAAATGAGAATCGTTGTAGACGGATGGTTATCACCAGTTAGACCAATCGTCTCCACCTCCTTCGTCTCCACCTTCTTCATCGTTATTGCCCGGTATTTCAGGATGAGGCTCGATATCCCAGTTATCCGGACCCTTGGCGATGGCTTCCAGATCAATTCCATAATTGTCTTTCATATAATTGCGTACCAAAGTGAATTTTTCGGTGATAAGCGGGTATTGAGCGTATTGTACATCGCTTTCGGCTTTCGTATAATACAAGGATAGCAAGACATATCCTGCAAATGCAGCTTCTTGGGTCGGATTGCTACCGTCGTATCCTTCATTCGGTGAGAATGTGGTTGTATTTACAGTACCTGGGAATCCCCTTTTCAGTTGATAATCAGGACTGTCCTGATTATCAGATATAGGAGTCACATAATCCAAACCGCGGTTGAACTCTTCGGGAATGGCGATTAGCTTTCTTTCTATGGCTATTTTTATGATATTGCCGAGAATCATTTTTCGGCGTTGGCTAAACGTTGGTTCGTCCTCAGGTATAATATATTTGTCGGTCATTTCTGCCTGAGGTCCGAATAAGCAGGTACTCCAATAATCCAGTCCGTTGGTGATTTCGTGCATGGCGTTATTTTGTTCGAAGAGAACTACCCCCCCAACTTCAAATTTCACTGTCACATGTACGTTATATCCCATATACCAATACATCGGTAGCACGTAATCTGTGATTTTTTTACATTTTTCGTTATTGAGGTAGGCGAATATGTGCTTTTTCATAAATTCCGTATAGAACTGCGCCATTTCGTCGCTGATACACCCTTCTCCTTTATAGCTTGTAGATGTACCTCCCGTTCCTGTCCAGCTACGATTGAAATCTTCATCTTGCAGGTCTTTATAAATCAGGTAAACACCGAAATCTTTGTGTATTTGTGCGATGTCATTATCCCAACTATTCGTCCCTTGAGGAACTTTGAAACGCAATTCAATGCCTCCTTCTGTGGGGGTAAGTGCATCTTCTTCATAGCATGAAGTGAATGCCATGCACATGAGTAATCCCCCTATTAGATATATATTTCTCATCTTTGTTCTTTTTTTAAGTTCTAGAATTTAATAGCATTAATTTTCCCGTTTGGGGGCCAAAGGATTTTGTTCCAGGTATTTGTTCTTAATCAGCACTTCATCCGGAATCGGCAGCGTATAGGAGGGATCGTTGTGTTTCAGCGTATATACTTGATCTTCCCATTTGTGTGTGATTGGCGGCATCCCGTAACGTCTCAGATCGAACCAACGTTGTCCCTCGAAGCAAAATTCTTTTCTTCTTTCTGCCTTGATAAACTCCTTCAATGGCTCACCGGTCAATCCGGTAGGGATAGCCAACTTCCCGGGTTCGTAACGATTCTCCAACAAAGTTCTCATAGCCGAAAGTGCTGTGTTTTCTTCGTTATTGTGGGCGGCTGCTTCTGCGAGATTCAGGTATGCTTCACTCAGTCTGAAAGAGAGTGCAAAGTTCTCTGAACCATTAGGCTCTCCTGTAGCGGATATCTGGTATTTTCCGAAAGAGCTGTATTCGTTCGGATAAAAACTGTAATTGTCTTTATTATATTCTTTAACTATGTATTTCTCTTTTCTTAAATCTCCGTCTTCAAAGCTTCCTATCAAATCATCGGAAGCAACGAAGGCTTTCCGGTAATAGGTTGTTTTCCAATCGGGAAAATTGGGGTCTTCCTCTTCACGGGATACCGTCTCGTTATTGAACTCTGTGAGATCAGATACATTGCCATATAGCCAGATTACTTCCGGTGACTTCAAAGAAGTGAAATTGTAATAAGGCTCTGTCGTTGATGTGGAAGGCAGATTATTCAGATTGATTAAAGAGAAAGACCATTCTTTGATTACCTTGTTGGCATATACGGCAGCATCCTTCCAATTTTCCATATAAAGAAAAACACGGGATTTCAATAGTTGTATCATGGGAAGGCTGATTAGATAGTTCGGTTCGTATTGCTTATCTTTCGGTAGAGTAAGAAATAACTCCTCCGCTTTAGTCAGGTCTTTTACAATCTGGTCATAAACTTCTTCTACACTATTACGTGTCATTAATAACTCTTCTTCGGGCAGCAGGTTACTTGTTAGTTTGAGGGGTACTCCCGCTGCTTGTTTGTCATAATTATAGGGTGCACCGAAATGATTGACCAACATGAAGTAATAGAATGCTCTCAGACCCAACGCTTGAGCAATCACATAATTCTTTTCCGTTTCCGTTCCATTTACATCACTGATATAATCAAGTGCAGCATTTGCTCCTAAAATAAATTTATAGTAACCTTCCCAGATATTGTAGACAACGGGACTGTTCTTTTGCATGGTGAAAAACATATACGGCTGCCATGTGAAGACGGCTTTCTTGGATTCTACATATCCCAATAAGTTGGAGTCGAATTCATATCCGGTTTTGTGAAACTGGACATCATCATCGAGGAAACTTAAAAAGCCTAGTAAATTGTTACCTGACTTATGTTGAGGATAAGCACTGCCGATTAGCATCTCTTGCAGAGCGTTAGCGTCTTTGGGAACATATTCGCTTTGGGATTTCGGCTCTAGAAAGTCAGAGCAGGATGACAGTGACAGTAGGCCGATTCCTATAATTGTATATATATTTTTTTTCATCTTTTATGTTTTTAGAAACCAATGTTGATACCGAATGAATAATTGCGTGGAAGTACACTGTTGCTGACTTCCGGGTCGAATCCGTTGAAGCGTTTGCTGGCGATAACGAAGAGATTGTCCATGTTGAAATTGAGAGACACGTTCTTCATGTATAATTTCTCACACCATTCGCGTTTCATTTGCCAAGATAAACCGATATTGCGGCAACGCAGGAATGAACCGCTTACAACCATCGCATCAGACTGTGCCCATACCGGGATTTTGAAAGAACTTTCTTCATTAGGCAATATGAGAGTCGCACTGCCTTTAGGTAGTGAAGGTATAATGGTATGTGCTTCGTCTCCCGGCTCTTTCCAACGGTTTAGCAGATCACGGTTTATATTCGTATATGGATCGGGCATATAGTAGGAACTGCTGAATTGTGAGTAGGGTGAAGGCAGACGCTTTTTGTTACCCAATAAGAGTGAGAAACTGGTGTTTAGTGTCAATGATTTATATCGGAAGCTTAGATTTAATCCTCCGGTAAAATAGGGATCTCTTTGCCCTGAATAAACCAAATAGGTGGTAGGGTCTATCAATCGGCTCCGCTGCTCTTCCGGAACATCCAGAAGATTGAACAGAGGCTCACCGGTTTGTCCGTCCAGACCGGCAAATGAATATGACCAAAAAGCACTAAGCGGATAGCCTTGTTTGAGTATGATGTCCGAACGTCCGTTCAGGAAATCATTTGCCTTGACTTCGATGTCCGTATGTCCGCCTTCGTTCCAGTTTTTAGATGCATTCAGACTGACGCTTAATGCATAATCACGTTTCTGGATAGGAGTGAAGGTCAGTGTGTATTCGATACCTCTGTTGTGGATGATACCTCCGTTACGTTTCATCGAAGAAATTCCATATTCATAAGGCAGGTCTAATTCGACAATCGCATTAGAGCGTCTTGTATAATATTCCAGGTTCATATTGAACAGACCGAATAATTCCAGATCGACACCGAAGTTCCATGATTTGGTACGCTCCCAAGAGAGTGTAGGATTGGGAATTTGGGAAATAGTAGATTGATATCGGTTATACAGATTCGCTACTGTTCCCTGATTCAGAATCAGGTCCGGGCTGAGACGTGTCAGTGCATTTCCTTGAATACCATACGTGCCTCGGAAATTTAAATTAGTGATCCACTTTACATATTTTTTCATGAACTCTTCTTCGGAAGCTCTCCATGAGAAACCGAATGAATAGGTGGGGTCGATGCGATGATTGCTGTCTTGTCCGAAACGATTGGATGCGTCATTACGGATATTGGCATTGATTACATACCGGTTTTTGAATGAATAGGCGAGTGTCGCAAATACCGAGAAGAAATTATCTGTAGTATTTACTTTTTTCCAACCACCGTCGTATATCCTCTGCAGAATACCCCAGCCACTGCTCTGAGAACCGCTGATAGGTTCGAAAGCTTTCATGGTGGTCGGGCTTGTGATGACTTCTCCTCTGTCGGGAACATATCCCCATACGGTATTGTTTACTCCCTTGTTGGTAGAAGAACGCAACTCCATACCTACCAGTGCATTCAATCGGTTTTCATCATTGAACGCCTTACTGAATAGCAACTTGTTCTGTATGTTGTAAGAGTATTGATGTGCGTTATTGGTGAACAATTCACCGCCGAAAGGCAGTAAGGCGGCTTTGAATTCTTTGCTGGCCGGTGAAACCGAGTTGAAGTCATATCCGCGGTATTGTTCGGCAATGTAAAATGTCCGTTCTGTTTCCCATGCCTCGTTCGTACTGTTATTATCCGAATAGCCTCCGGTGAATTGATAAGTCAACCAATCCAGAATGTTCCATCTCAAATCAAGTGAAGCGGACAGATAACTGGATGCTGATTTCGAGCCGCTATTATCTCGTTCATTGATGAAATTGTACGATAATGATTTTACTCCTTCATTATATGGATAAGTGGCTTTCATTTGATAAAATGCATCAGGAGCTATCGAGCGGTTAGTGGTCGTCGCATATCCCATAGGATTTACTCCTCCGGCAAATCCTTTATTGGTACTTACACTACCGTTGATGGCTGCATTTATGGTTAATTTCTGTACCGGACGTATCGTGATGGCGAGACGACCTGTCATACGTTCACTGTCGTTTCCGATTTCCTGTCCTTCACTCTTGGAATATCCCACAGACGCTGAGTAGCTGTACTTGTTTGTCCCACCGGAAACACTTAGATTATGATTGTGGCTGAAAGAACGGCGGGTGAGCAGTTTGAACCAGTCTGTATTCTGTGTCTCCAGCACATTCCGTTGGGCTATGAATTCGTCAGAGGATATCTCGTGTGATAAGTACATATTCAATAACCCCTCATAGGTGTATATTTGTTTGATAGGTTCCGCACTGTAGGGAGTTCCCCAGTTGAATGCTTCTTGAGAGAACAGTATCCTCTCTTTGGAGTTCATGTAATTGAACTGTCCGTAGTTGGGGCGCGTACCTATTACAAAATTAGAGGTATAATTGACACTTAGACGATCTGTCGTATTCTTTTTGGTGGTGATTTCAATCACTCCGTTAGATGCTTTCGAACCATAAATAGCTGTTGCGGAGGCGTCTTTCAGAATACTGATGCTTTCGATATCGGCAGGGTTCAGCCAGGAGATCTGGTTACCGATGATATTTTTTAAATCGTTCGTCATCAGTGAAGTCGCATCCAAATCCAGCGGGTCTTCCTGGATGATTCCGTCCACGACCCATAGAGGGTCTTGATTGCCCAATAAGGTGCTTGTTCCACGAATCTGAATTTTGGGAGCAGTACCTACACGGCTACTGGTATTGGTTACCACCATACCTGCCACGCGCCCTTGTAACATCTGGTCGATGGTAGTATAGGAAGGCATTATAATATCTTTCGCTTTGATCGTAGTAATAGAACCTACGAGGTCGCGGCGTTGAATGTTCTGATAACCGGTTACCACCACTTCGTCAATCTCTGTACTGGAATTGTTCAGAGTGATATTGATTGTTTTCTTACCCGTATATTTGACTGTTTTCTTTTCCATTCCGATAAACGAATAGGTCAGTATTAACCCTTCTTGTGCGGGAATGTTGAACGTATAACGTCCGTCCAATCCGGCAATGGCTCCCTGTTTGGACCCTCGAATCGTAACAGTGGCTCCGGGTAATGCCTCACCACTGGCATCTCGAATCCAACCGCTAATGGTTACTTTAGGGGTTTGCTTTTTTTTGATTACGATTGCACTACCGGAAACTTCGTAAGTTAAGTTAGTACCTTCCAGACATTCATCCAGAATTTCAATAATCGTTTTATCTTTAGCCTTGACCGTGATATCGGTTACATTTGCAATATCTTCCGTTGCATACATAAAGATAAATTTAGTACGATTCTGCAGATACCAGAGTGCTGCTTCCAAAGTCTCTCCTCTTAAGTCGATAGAGATTCTTTGATTTTCTTGTGCTTGAATCATAAGTGAAGAAAGGGAGAATATCCATAAAAGGCAGAATTTCACCAAGTTTCTGCTTACATAAGATATCGCCCATGGTAAGGATTGCGTTCGTTTTTTCATAATGCGTTAGTTATATTATGTATTATTACTGTTTATAGGAAATATGCAAGATGCCTTCTCGTTGCTTGATGTTTACCAGATTCAATTCTGTTATCATGTCGATAATCGGGTTCATGTTTTCGTAACGATTAAGGGAGGCTCCGATTCGTACCTGTCTGGCAGTTTCGTCCTCGAAAGCATACTGGAATCCGTACCATTTGGAAAGATATGACATGACATTCTCAAGAGGAACATTTAAAAAGATAAATGATCCGGACTCCCAGGATGTATACAGCTCTGTATTTACGTTGGCAACGGTATTGGCATGAGTCTTTTGATTATAAGTATAGTGTTGGTCGGGGAGCAATTCAAAAATTTCATTTCCACTGCTGATTTTCACGTTTCCGCTGATTAGCGTAGTGCTTTCCGTCTCTTCATCTGCATAGGCCCTTACATTGAAAGAGGTTCCTGTCACCCGGATGGAGGTATGCGGCGTTTGCACGATGAATGGATGTGCTTTGTCCGGAGCAACATCGAAATAGGCTTCACCTTCAACCTGTACGATCCGCTCCTTATTGCTGAAACAAATCGGATAAGTCAGTTGAGATTCTGCATTCAGATGCACTTTCGTTCCATCCGAAAGGACAATGTGACACTCCATACCATGCAGTGTACGGAGAGTGTTCTTGATTTCTTTCACTTGCGGCTTGTTGGCCGGTGTCTGGTAATTTATACCTTTGGGTTCGATAACAAATACTTCGGTAGCTCCTTCCGGAAGGACTCCGTCGGGAATTCTTAATGTGTTTCCATTGCTTAAAGTGATCTCGCCACCCCTTGTTCCCGGAGTGATTTCACCGATTGGCTCCTCGGTTGTCCAATCATATATAAGGTAGGAGGCAGGTATTATCAGAAGCAGGATAAAGGCAGCATATTTTAGCCCCTTTTTCCATAAAAGCTGACTGAATGTTTTTTCTCTTTCTAATAGCGGATAGACTTTCTCCCACGCTTTGTGTGAAGAGAAACTTTTTATTAACCGACTGTTTTCTTCGTACGTCTCTTTGTTTAATATCCGGTCGGCTATCTTTTGATGCTCAGGACTTTCATCCAACCATGCGCGATAGTTCTTTTCCTCTTCGGGGGTAGACGAATGGGTAAATAAGGAAGCTAAGATTTTTGCAATTTTAAATTTTTCTTTGAATGAATTCATCCTTTTTCTTACTTTGTTATATAGCTATAACAATCCAATCGAGAAAACGGGGTAATCAAAAAGTTATTTTATTTGCATAAAAGTAGTAATAAGGCGTAATTTATACCTTTGAGGCTTTCGCGAAGTTTGCGATAGGCGAATTTCTTTAACGTATGGACAGTGCCCTCTGAAATTTGCAATTTGTCAGCAATCTCATGATTTTTTAAACCTTTCATGGAGTATACGATGACATTTCGCATTTGGGTAGGCAATTCTTCTACCGCTTTGCGAACTATGAGGAAAGTTTCTTGTTCGATAATTGCAGCTTCAAAACCGCTGTCAAACTCTTCTTGTTCCGGAAAATCTGAAATATCCAACTGTTCATGTTTGAGATGATTCAGGCATTTATTCCGGGTGACGGTATAGAGGAAGCTCTTTACTTTCAGAATGTCATCAAAATCTTCTTTTCGCTCCCAATAAGCCAACAATGCATCTTGTACGATATCTTTGCAAACCTCTTTGTCATCGATATAGTGGGATGAGAAAACACAAAGAGTAGGATAGTAGTCATCAAATAGCTTTTTGAAAGCCTGTTTGTTACCACGTTTTATGTCTGCAATTATATTTTTTATATGTATATTCACTATTTAGGCTGGAGTGATTGGTCTATGAACTCTCTTACCCGATTTTACTGATTTTCTTCAACTTTTCTTCTTCGATGATTTTGATTTTTCTTCCATCGATAGTTATCAGTCGTTCCGTAGCGAATTGCGACAATGTACGGATAGCGTTCGAAGTAGTCATATTGGAAAGATTGGCTAGATCTTCACGTGAAAGATAAATGCTCAAAGTGGAACCATCTTCTTCAAGACCATAGTTCTCTTTCAAGAAAATGAGTGATTCGGCCAAGCGTCCACGAATATGCTTTTGTGTCAGATTGACGGTACGTTCGTCAGAGATACCCAAGTCGATGGAGAGTTGGCGGATGAAGAACATGGCCAAATCATTATTTTGGGCAATCAGAGTCGTGATGGCACTCATCGGAATCAGGCAAATAACGGAGGGCTCGAAAGCTGCTGCTGCGGTCACAAAATCCTGTTTGGCAAAATAAGCACGATAGGCAAAGTATTCGTGTGGTTTAATCATGCGGATAATCTGACTTCTTCCCCCCACACCATCTTTGAAGATTTTCACTTTACCACTGATGAGACACATCAAATGAGAAGGCGTCTCCCCTTCGCAATAGATGGTTTCATTCTTTTTGTAGGTTTGTATCGTATAATTATTTATCAGAAACTCCCTTTGTTCGTTATTTAGAGGAGCTAACATATCGGATAATGGTTCCGAAATATCAATGTCTGACATATTTATTTTTACCATGAGTGCTACAAAACTGTGTTATACAGCACAAAAGTAGAAAGAAAAAATGAAAAAACGAACGAATCTATAAAAAGATTGCACGAAAGACACGGCTCTTTCATTTAAAAAGTGTTTGTTCTCTGAAGAATACTCTTGTTTTATAGCGAGCACAGAGGCTGAGTCCGATCGAATTTTGGGCAGTGAGATACACGGCTCTCTCATAGATAAAAATGAAAATCCTCTTTCAACCTATCACCGTCTTTCTGAACCCCTTTATTAATCGTGTTTACAGAGCGGTGATAGGTTAATAACAACCTATCACCCTTATCTGTCACCTATCACCGCCTATTTTTTGATAAAACTACATGTTATAAGTCATGCTGTCTTATACGGATTTAGGTTGACACCTTTTTAGAGACATAAAAAAAGAAAAATTATGTCTAAATTATCTCGTAAGATTTATTCTGAGACTTTCAAATTGGAAGTTCTCCGTGATTACTTCAGTAGCGGTTTGTCAATGTTTGCTACTGCCAAGAAATGGGGTTTACCCAACCATACTTATATTCTGCGTTGGCAAAAGTGTTATGCAATTGATTCGGATTCCTTATCTTTGTCCCCCGAACTTCTGTCAGATCTTCAAATGAAAAAGAATCCAAAATCAAAATCTAAAGAAGAACTTCTTGAAGCGGAAAATTTGCGTCTGAGAAAGGCTTTGGAACTTGAAAAACTTCGTTCCCATGCCTTTGAAAGACTGATTGAACTCACAGAAAGAGAAGAAGGGATTTCCATCTTAAAAAAAGATGGTGCCAAATAGTCACCGGCCTTCGTGAAGAGTTTCCTCACATCAGTGTGAAAACCCTTTGCGGACTGTTTGGCATGTCTTCCCAGGCCTATTACAAAAAGAAAAAAAATCTTTTGTCGCGTCATCAGATCAGAACAGCCATCTTGGATGCCGTCTTCTTCTACCGCTCAAAGGCTCCGGGCATCGGTGGTTTGAAATTATACCATGAGCTCCGCTCCCTTTATGGAAGCGAGATAACCGGAGGGCGGGATGCCTTCCTTCATCTGCTGCGTTCGGAACGCCTTATGCTGCCCCCGAAGAAACCCAGGCATACGACGGACTCCCACCATCTTTACAAGAAGTATCCGAATCTGATCAAGGGGGTAACGGCACAATACCCGAACCATATCTGGGTATGTGACATCACTTACATCTGGATTGAAGGTGGCGTATGCTACCTCCATCTTGTAACGGACATGTACTCACATGCCGTTTTAGGATGGGTGCTCTCTCCCAGTTTGCATGCCGAATATACGCTACAGGCACTGGAACAGGCCATCAATGAGGCCGGAGGTGGCAATCTTTGCGGCACAATCCACCATTCCGACCGGGGGGTACAGTATGCCTGCGATGCCTATATCGACACACTGGTCACTCATCATATACGTGTGAGCATGACTGAAGATTACAACCCGACGGACAATGCGGTAGCAGAAAGGATGAATGGCATCCTGAAAACGGAATGGATATACGGCATGTCGCTGTTCAGGGATAAAGAGATGGCACGGGAGCAGATTACGCGAATGATTGACTTCTATAATAATGGACGACCACATATGAGCATAGGTATGAAAAAACCCATGGACGTATATCATGGAGAGGTGCCGGGAAAATCATTGTGGAAAAAATAAGGTTCCATATGATAAATAAATACTATATTTGCGATACCGAGAGCCCGAGCACACTCAGATTTGTCCATTGTTTTTACGTATGACAACTATCTTAGGAGCAAAGGGAAGAAACTAACAACTGTTTTAGTTATGAATAACAGAATGTGACAACTTATTTAGTAACTAGCCTCTAAAAGTGACAACCATTTCTAGTATAAGTCATGCAGTTTTTGTTTTGCGGCTTGAAACAAAGTGTTTCGCGGCTTGGAACAAAGTGTTTTGCGGCTTGAAACAAAGTGTTCTGCGGCTTGAAACAAAGTGTTCTGCGGCTTGAAACAAAGTGTTTTGCGGCTTGGAACAAAGTGTTTCAATTGCTTGAAACACTTTGAAACAAATCGCAGATGTCAGAACATTTCCGTGCAAAATGTCTTATTTGGTAAACAACAGTTCCCTATATTTAGGTAACGGCCATATTTCGTCGTCTACTTCCATTTCCAGATGGTCGATGTGGTCACGGATTTGATCGAGATACGGGCGTACCTTTTCTTCGTACGCGAATGCCCTTTCTTTGTAGTTTTCCATGTGGTTGGCTGTTTTTCTTGCTTCGGTCATTTCCCGCACGAGTATTTTGATGGAAGTGACTCGGTGTGAGATCTCACGAATCAGTTCTTTACGGTCAGCACTCAATATTTCGTATTCTTCAGCCGGGAATATTTCTTTCAGTCCGCGAAGATTTTCTAGCAACCGGTTCTGATAGGCTACGGCGGTGGGAACGATGTGATTGATAGCGAGGTCGCCCAATACACGACCTTCGATTTGCACCTTCATGGTGTACTTCTCCAGTTCCACTTCTAAGCGGCTGTTCAATTCGGTTTCGTTGAAGATACGTTCACCGATAAGCACCGATTTGGATTGGTTGTCAATATAGTGCATCAAGGCTTCCGGTACGTGGCAGATATTAGTCAGCCCTCGGCATGCAGCCTCTTGTTTCCATTCTTCGGAATACCCGTCTCCTTCAAAACGAATCGGTTCGGAGGCAATAATCGTTTCTTTCAGCAGGCGGAAGATGGCCTCATCTTTGCCTACTCCTTCTTCCATTAGTTTTTCTACCGATGCACGGAATTCGTTCAGCTGGTTTGCCATGGCCGCATTGATTGCAATCATGGAGGCGGCACAGTTGGAAGAAGAACCTGCGGCACGGAATTCGAATCGGTTTCCGGTGAATGCGAAAGGAGAGGTGCGGTTGCGGTCGGTGGTGTCCAGCAAAATTTCGGGGATACGTCCGATACCTAATTTCAGTGTGGTTTTCTCTTCCGGTGTCATTTTCTCATTTCCTACCTGGCGGACAATTTCATCGAGAGTGGACGAGAGTTGTGAACCCAGGAAGCAAGAGAGGATGGCGGGGGGAGCTTCATTGGCTCCCAAACGATAGCTGTTGCTAGCGCTCATGATGGAGGCGCGCAATAAATCCTGGTTCTTATAAACCATCATTAAGGCGTTCACTAGAAAAGTGAGGAATAGCATATTCCCTTTCGGGTTCTTTCCGGGTGCGAACAGATTGATGCCGGTGTCTGTGCAGAGTGACCAGTTGTTGTGCTTGCCCGAACCGTTTACCCCGCTATATGGCTTTTCGTGCAAGAGTACATTGAAATGATGCTTCTTTGCGATACGCTTCATCAGATCCATGACAAGTTGGTTGTGGTCGTTGGCAAGGTTGCAGTTTTCAAAGATAGGTGCCAACTCGAATTGGTTGGGAGCTACTTCGTTGTGGCGGGTTTTGGCGGGAATACCCAGTTTGTGGCACTCGATTTCGAGTTCTTTCATAAATGCGGTGACGCGTGGAGGGATGGAGCCGAAATAATGGTCTTCCAGCTGTTGGTCTTTGGCAGAAGAGTGTCCCATCAGTGTCCTTCCTGTCAGGCAGAGGTCGGGACGTGCATTATATAAGGAAGAATCTACAAGAAAATATTCCTGTTCCCATCCTAAATTAGCATATACGCGTGTGATATTCTTGTCGAATAGCTGGCAGACTTCCGTTGCTGCTTTGTCTACGGCGGCAAGTGCTTTCAACAATGGAGTTTTATAATCCAGGGCTTCACCTGTATAAGAGATGAAAATAGTGGGGATACAAAGGGTGGTATCCACTACGAATGCCGGTGAAGAAACATCCCAGGCGGTATATCCTCGTGCCTCGAAAGTGTTGCGGATACCGCCGTTGGGGAAAGAAGAGGCATCCGGCTCTTGTTGGATCAGCAGTTTTCCGGAGAAGCGTTCGATCACTCCGCCATCTTCGCCGAATTCGATAAAACCGTCATGTTTCTCGGCTGTTCCGTCTGTCAGAGGTTGGAACCAATGTGTGTAGTGAGTGACGTTAAGAGACTTAGCCCAGTTTTTCATGCCGTTGGCAATCAAATCTGCTATTTCACGGCTGATAGGTGTTCCTTTTTCGATAGCGTCGATTACAGCTTTGTAGGCTTCCTTGGGAAGATACTCTTGCATCTTCTTGCGGTCGAACACGTGGCTACCATAATAATCAGAGAGTTTGTTGGAAGGGGCAATCACTTCCAGAGGCTTCCGGTTGGAAAGCTCTTGTAAAGCAAAGAAACGCATTTTTGACATAAGTGGTCTGTTTTTTATCGGTTGATGGCGCAAAATTATATGTTTTTTCTGAAAATGCCCCTGTTTCTGAGGGGGTATTTTTAGAAATAGTTTGTTTTTTGTGGATAATGTCCCTCCCCGTCATATAATGAAAAACAGCTATCATACTTTTACTATATAACGATGGGTATCTGTCTTTACTGATTGTAATTGGGGAAAATGTTTACGCAAAATGAAGAACTAAATACGCAATTGAGAATAGATAAGAAAAATGAACCTTATAGCTTTGCGCTTATTATAACCTATTAAGTAATATATTATGGAGCGAAAATTTTCACGAATGTGTCATGTATTAGTTTTGACCATATCTGTATTAGTTTTTCAGAGCTTATGCAGTGAGGCCGCTCCTCAATGTACCGAAACGAGTATGTGGTTGGATGGTAGTGCGGAAAAAATAACGTGGATGAAGTGTCTTCATGATACGCTGTTAATGTGCAAAATATCCATTCCCGGTACGCATGACAGTGGCGCTATTAAAGGTGGAGATATGTTGAAAACGCAGTCTGTAACCATTCCTGTCCAGTTGCAGTTGGGAATTCGCGCTTTTGATATCCGTTTGGAAAAGAAAAATAATAAATTAGGAATCTTCCATAGTTATGCTTTTCAGGATCTATATTGGGAAGATGATGTTTTGCCCGCTTTCATTTCTTTTTTGCAGGCATATCCTTCTGAAACATTGATTGTCTCATTGAAAAAGGAAGGGGGAGAGTTGCAGGATTATGCGTCTTTGGTGTCTGCTTCTTTAAGTAATTCTGTATATCGAGATTATTTCGTAACTGATTTCCACCCTGAACTGACATTGAAAGACTGTCGCGGAAAGATTCTTTTTTTGCATAGGGATTCTGCAATGATTAATTATCCGGGTGCTGCTTGTGTAGGTTGGGAAGATAATAAAACCTGTCTGCTTATTCTTTGCAATAAAGATGGAAAAGAAGGGCATGTGTTACTTCAAGATGAGTATCAATATGAGTCAGGCAAAGATGCCAGAAAGAAAATAAAGACAATTATCCGTCATATTGATGCAGTGTCCGGCCGGACCTCCTCTTCATGTAAATGGGGTATTAGCTTTGTCAGTGCAACCGGACTGCTTTTGGGGACACCTAAAATCTTTGCAGATCAAATAAATCAACCTGTAGCAGACTATTTGAAGCAGGAATGTAAACGAAACTGCGGCATTGTTTTTATTGATTTTATGAATGATAAAGGCGGTAAAGAACTGGTGGAATATTTAATTGTAAGCAATATCAAGGGAGGCTATTCTACCGAGGCAAACATATAAAGTTCTTTTAGCAGAAATGCGCAAAGTGAAGAATATTATACGCATTTAGTACTTTACAAAGGATGTCCAATTCTTACATTTGTCTATAATTGAAAATAAAAAAGTGTAATACTATGAAACTGTCAATAGATTTAGGTGGAACTCATGTTCGGATAGCACAAGTGGAAAATGGTAGATGTCTTAAAAAGATATCAGTCGACTGTCCGGCGCAGCAAGATGCTTCCGTGATTCTTAATTTACTATCTCAACTTATTGATAATGTGATGAATGAGTATGTCGAAGGCATTGGCATAGGTGTTCCTTCTGTTGTCGATTCGGAAAAAGGAGTTGTTTATAATGTCACAAATATATCCTCTTGGAAGGAAGTCCGTTTGAAAGAGACTTTGGAGAGGAAATTCAGAGTGCCTGTTGTCGTCAACAACGATTCTAATTGTTTTACTTTGGGGGTAAAAATATTCGGTGAGGGACAGTCTTATGCCAATATGGTAGGAGTGACCATAGGAACCGGTATCGGGGCGGGTGTCATCATTGATCATCGTCTCTATGGCGGCGAATTTATGGGGGCAGGTGAAATAGGAATGTTGCCATATTTAGATTCCGACTTTGAGCAGTATTGTAGCAGTTTCTTTTTTAAACGTTATCATACTACCGGTGCTGAAGCTGCTGAAAAGGCAAATGCCGGAGACCGGGCAGTATTGGAAATGTGGAAAGAATTTGGAACCCATTTGGGTAATCTTATGAAAGCAATTCTTTTAGTGTATGCTCCACAGGCTATCATTCTGGGGGGAGGTATTGCATCGGCTTTTCCTTTATTTAAAGAAGCTATGGAGAATTCGATGCAGAGTTTTCCTTATAAAACCATATTGGACAGGGTCGACGTGAGAGTCTCGCATCAGAAAGATGCAAATTTGTTGGGAGCTTCTGTTCTGATAAAGTAATCGAAACATAGTCTATTTGTAGCTTATATATAGTTCTGTCTTGTAGCCTTTGGGTAGATTTAAAATGATCAATATTATAAACTTTAAATTTTAAATGCATGAAACAGTTGAATGTCGTTTTTATTAAGACAACCTTGCTTCTTATTTGGGGGGCGTTCTTGTCGGTGGATAGTTATGCGCAACAATTTCCGGTGAAAGGGGCTGTGAAGGATGTTGCGGGCGATCCTATTATCGGCGCCAACATTGTGGTGAAGGGAGGCACGGTCGGGGTGATAACGGATCTCGATGGTAATTTCAGCCTGTCGGCAGGCGGTAATGACGTGCTGGTGGTCAGTTATATAGGATATAAGACCAAAGAAGTCGGCGTTTCATCGAAAGCTTTGGTAATCACTTTGGAAGATGATTCGAAACAGATCGATGAGGTCGTGGTCATAGGGTATGGCAGCACTCGCAAGCAAGACTTGTCGACGGCGGTCTCTACCGTCAAGGTGGATCAGTCATTGAAAAGCCGTCCCGCCAATCTGGGTTCTTATCTGCAAGGCCGTATGCCGGGAGTGATGATTCAGTCCAACGGCGGCGACCCTTTGGCGAAATCTACATTATCGATTCGCGGACGCGGCTCGCGCGGCACCGATGATGACTACTCCAGTGGCGATGCGGTTCTGTACGTGGTCGACGGAGTACCCGGCGCTCCTTTCAACATGGAGGATGTGGAAACGATCTCGGTCTTGAAGGATGCCGCTTCCGCTGCCATTTATGGTGCCAGTGTCGGTTCGGGAGGTGTTGTCGTGATAACCACCAAGCAGGCCGCCGCGGGTAAACTCAAGGTTAATGTGAATATTTCCAAGAGCATGAAAAATGCCTGGAGGCTTCCTTCGGTGTTGACGGCGGAACAGTATAACCGGGTTTGGGCGGATGCCACCAAATGGTATGGCGGGAAGTTGCCCAATGAGGCCGATTCCGAACTTTTCCCTTACGGGGCTGTTACCCGTACAGACTGGCTCGATGAAATATTCCGCACCGGTTCATTAGAACACTATGCACTTTCCTTATCGGGAGGTAGCGATGCGGTCAAAGGCTTCGCTTCTTTTTCCTATGACAAAGAGGATGGTATCTTGGAAAATACATACAGCAAAAAGTTCGGGGCGAAAATGAACGTTGATTTCCAACCCGTCCGATGGCTGAAAGTCGGTGAGCGGGTGACGTTCCGGTATCAGAATGGTCAGGGCAACTTGCTGACAGGGCATCAAGGAGTCTTGTCCAACGCCGTTTTCTTCCCTCGTTCAGCCTCTGTACATGATTACGACGAGAAGGGGAATCCGCTCTTTGATGAAGCGGTAAAACCTTTATACCAGGGAACTGTTCCGCGTTGGGCTGCGGCGCAGGGACTCGGAGGCGGGTATGGAGAGATACGCAATCCCGTCGCCATGTTGCAGCGGCTGAATCAGGACCGGCCTTCATCTACTGTCTATTCCACGACTTCCGTCGAATTGAAACCTGTTTCCGGGCTGACCGTCAAGTCCGATTTTACAGCCGGACTGAATATGGAGCGGCTGGACGAGTTCATTCCCAGAGTTCCCGAAATAGGGCGCCCTTCCGATGAGAATGAACGCGACATATCCAATACATGGAATAATAACTGGTTGTGGGAAACGACGGTCACTTATGCTAAGATGTTTGCCGAGAAACATCATGTCAGTGCCATGGCGGGATATACAATGAAGTACGAGAAATATAAGTGGGACAAATTCTACACCTCGGGATACGAACTGGAAGACAAGCATTCCACAACCTTGGGGCAGGCGGGAGACTGGAAAAAGACCAAGCCACAGGAAAATATCTGGGAAGAGTCCATGGTGTCTGTATTCGGACGGGTCGGTTATTCGTTCGACGACCGCTATTTCTTCACTGCCAGCATCCGCAGAGATGCGACTTCCAAACTCTACAAGGATAATAATTCCGGCATATTCCCGGCGTTCTCGGCCTCATGGAAAATATCATCGGAGCCTTTCTTCAAACCGATGAGGAATGTATTCAGCATGCTGAAACTCCGTGGAAGCTGGGGACAGATAGGTAATGTCGATTTAGTGCCCCGATATTCATGGAATGTGCCGCTGAGCGAAATGGAATGGCCCGTTATCTATGGAAAGAATCTGGATAATGTGGTACAGGGCGGAGTCTATGCCTCCTCGATCGGAGTGAAGAACTTGAAATGGGAAACAACCGAACAGCTCGGAGTAGGGTTGGATATGGGATTGTTTGACAATTCCTTGAACCTGACCGTGGATTATTTTCATAAAAAGACAAAAGACCTCATCGAACGGGTTCCCATACCATCGGTGGCGGGCATCGCGATAGAGCCTTATGGCAATATCGGAAGCGTGGTGAACAGAGGTTGGGAAATTGGAGCCGATTATACGAAAACCATAGGGCATGTCACTGTGGGACTCAATGCCAATATCGCGACCGTGCATAATGAGGTGACCGATCTGGGTAGTCGTGAAACGATGGAACATCCCATGGTGGTAAACAGTTTGAAGCCCTTGCGCTCTACCGTAGGCAAACCTTGGTATTCCTATTATGTGCTGAAAACGGAAGGCATCTTCCGGGATGAGGAAGAAATTAATAATTTTAAATGGACCGACCTGGAGACGGGAATCACCCGCCTGATTCAGCCGAATGCCAAGCCCGGTGATTTCAAATACGTCGACTTTAATAATGACGGGCGCATCAATGATGACGATAAACAATACATGGGCAGCTATTTGCCCAAGCTGACGTTTGGCTTCGGAGGAAATCTGAGGTATAAGGGCTTTGATTTCAGCATTCAGTTCCAGGGAGTAGGCAAGTCTACCATTTATAACGGATTCAAGCAAATGGGGCTCACCGGCAGACAGCAAGGTGGCAATATGCTGTCCGACATCCTGAATGCCTGGGATTACAACAACGCTTCGGGCATCCCGCGCCTGGCTCTGGTGAACGACTCGAATGGAAACTTCAGCAACGCTTCCGACTTTTATTTGGAGAACGGCAGCTATTTGCGTCTTAAGAATATGACGTTGGGATATACGCTTCCCGATTCCGTGATGCGGAAAATCGGTCTGCCGGGCAGCTCTCTCCGGATTTATTTGAATGGAGAGAATCTTTGTACCCTGACAGATTATACGGGTTTTGACCCGGAAGTCGGCAATTTCGGTATAGACGGAGGTACTTATCCGGTGGCTCGTACCTTTAGTTTGGGAGTCAATTTTAATTTCTGATGAATAATGAATCAATAAACGGAATTATGAACATGAAAATATACAAAGGAATCGTTCTTTCGATACTTCTCGGCTTTTCAATCTGTGGTTGCACGGATTTTCTGCAACATGAGCCTTATGGGCTGCAAGGTAGTGTGAACTTCTGGAAAACTGAGGCCGATGTGCAAAAAGTATTGGATGCTTTCCACGAATTTACCTATAAGGAAGGGGTCACCGGACGCGGACTTATGTGGTTTGAGAATTGCAGTGATAACCTGGTGACCGGCCGGCCGCAGGCTGAGGCTGCCCAAATCAAGGATTTTCAGATGTCGGCCTCCAACGGGCGCGATGCAAAGGATAACTGGCCTTATATGTTTCAGCTGATCGCGAAGGCTAACGATGTACTGCGAAATGTCCCGGGTATGGATGTCTCTGAACAAGTGAAGAACACGGCCCTGGGGCAGGCTTATTTTTATCGCGCCTTCGCCTATTTGTGGTTAGCGCCTTTTTATGGGGATAATGGCCCTAATGGAGGGCTTCCTGTCATTACCGAAAAAACGCCGACACAAGAGTTGGATCAACCCCGACCCGCTTCGGTCTTGACCAATTACGACCGGATTATCGCGGATATGCGCATGGCAGGCGAACGGTTGCCCTACTTCTCGCAATTGGACATGAGAGACTACGGGCGTCCTCATAAGGCTGCCGCTTGGGCCTTTGCCGCGCGTGCCGCCCTTTATGCGGCACAGTATGACGCGAAATATTATCATACAGTCATCGAATTTTGCGACAAGGTTATGGGAATGGACGGTGCGGATAAACGCGAACTGTATCCCGACTACGCCGGATTGTTCCGCGAGGAGAATAACTTCTGCCGGGAATATCTTTTCTCTTTGTTGGGGAATGCCATCGAAGGTCCCAAGTTCCATGGGATGTCCTTTCAAAACAAAGGATGGGGACTTTACAATACATGGGGCTATTTTCAACCCACATTGGAGTTGTATAAAGCCTTTGAGGAAGGGGATGTCCGGAGAGGAGCTACCATCTTATTCCCGAATGAGCATATCAAGTTTGTCGGAGTCGATGTGACCTATGCGGTAGGCAGGTGGAGTTCGGAAAGTTTGTCAGGCATGACTTTCCGCAAGTTCATGTCCCCGTGGGAAGAGTCCGATTGTATAGGTAAAACGGTAAGTTCCAACATGGATAATGCCAGTAATGTATTGGGTACTGTGTTGATACGCTATGCCGATATCTTGTTGATGAAGGCGGAAGCATTGATATGGTCGCAGGGTGAAGGCAATGCCGAAGCCAAGACATTGCTCAATATGATTCGCAAGCGTGCGGGATTACCTGAAAACACGGGGGCCACCAAAGCCCAACTGAAGAACGAACGCCGTTGCGAGCTGGCTTTCGAGTTTCAGCCAAGCCGGCACATCGATCTGGTCAGATGGGGCGATGCGCAAAGCGTGTATGCGAAGCCTTTGCATGGTGTGAAAACCGTTTTGAAAGACGATGATACGTTCAGTCATGTCGAAGAAATAGAGATATGGCCGGCACGCAACTTTAATCCTAAAGTGAATCATGTTTTTCCTATTCCGTCTGCGGAAGTTGCCAAAAGCAAGCGTCTGGAACAAAATTTGGGTTATTGATTTATATAAGTTATTGATATGAAAAATAAGTATTGTTTATTTATTGCGGCATTTCTGTCGGTGCTGTTTGCGCCTGTCGTAAAAAATCATGCTCAGGAAAATATACGCCTGAAAGTAGTGTCTTTCAATGTCCGTTCATTTGAACCCGATTTCAATATTGCTCCTTATGCCGAAGTCTTGCGCACGCTCGACGCTGACATTATTTGTTTGAACGAGGTCGAAAACAGGAGCTCGCGGATGCAGTTGAATGGCAAATACAGGGATGTGGTTCAGGAACTGGGCAATCAGCTTGCCATGTTCGGTATTTTCGGCTATTCTTATAATCTGAGCAACAAAGACGGCAAACTTCCGGAAACGGATTATACCTTCTCCGAGAATGAACTTTATGGAAATGCCATTCTGAGCAAATATCCGGTTATGAACTCACTCTCTCTTCAGTTGCCGCGACCGGCTTCTTCCGCCGACCAGCGCAGCGTGTTGGCAGTCGATGTCTTGTTGTCGCCTTCGGTTCAAATCAGAGTCGCAGTCAGCCATTTGGATCATGTGGGAGGCCGGATGGAACAGGTGAAGGTACTCGTTTCAGACAAGATTGCGGATACTCGTACTCCGGTCATTCTGGCGGGTGATATGAATGCCGGACCGGGTTCCGGTGAACTGACCGAGCTGTTGACCAAATTCGAACGACTCGATGGTGACGAAGGGACTTATGAGGGAATCTCCAAGATTGATTATATTCTGGGGAGTAAGGCGCATTGGAAATTGGTCGGCAGCAAAACCATAGCTCCTTATGATAAAGACGGTAAGGAGTTGTCCGACCATTGGATTCTTTACTCTGAAATAGAATTGATAAAATAACAAAAATATGTCGATATGAAAAAACGCTTTTTATATATTTTTGCTCTGCTGGGATTGAATGTCGCAGTAACAGTCTCCTGTATCAAGGAGGAGTGGGGGGTTGGCAATGTCAATCAGACAACCAATCAGAACCAAGATGGCTGGAATAAAAACAAGACCATTCAGGTTTACTATCTGACCACATTGGCGGATAAGGGAGTTTATAATATCGCACCGGTTTCCGACTTCTTTAACAGTAAGGGAAAGGCATGCGGTCTTGGAGTGGTAGACAGAACAGACGTACAGATGAATTTATACAATGTATCCACCGATTTGGCTTTTTCTACCGCTCGTTTTTCTTGTTACGCCTTGAATCGAATGATCTCCGAGGGAGGAAGCACGGCATTTGAGGGATCTACCATCTTGTTCAATCATAAGATAAATTCCGAATATAGTTTTAAGGTGACGGACGATTGCTTCTTGAAATATGTACCGGTTCAGGTCGCTTCAATCGCGGCTGACCCCATACTTATCCCGGTGCCGTTTACTACCGTGCGATTCGATTCAAAGAAACAGATTGACGCCGCGGAAATGGCGTTCAAGACTTTGTCCGGTAATGCTTACGAGGGACTGGTTATAGGAACGGTCAAGACGGATTTGTTGGAACCGCTTAAAGCCGCGGCGGAGCGGATTACCGATTACACATTTACGGAAGTGACCAAAAATGCGGATACCGAGTATTCCATATTTATGTTAGGTAAGAAAACATGGGTGCTGCGTGAAATGACAAAAACCTCTGTAGACAGCGATTTGAACGCATTCTGTTTGTCCATAGAGGCAAGCGTCGAATAAACCGATGAGTATTCCCGCAAGGATTGGCTTTTCTTAGGAATGTGCCGATCCTTGCGGAATTTTCTTACCTTTGTCTCCTGTAATAAAATCATGTTAACGAACAAATGCTTTAAACTGATAGCCGGATGAAACCGCGGTTTGCCATTTATACTTTCATTCTATTCTTGGTTAGTGCTTGCACTTTTACCGAACAATCGCCCGTTGATTATGTAGATCCTTTCATCGGTACGGGTTTCCATGGACATACCTATCCGGGTGCGACAGTCCCTTTCGGAGGGGTACAATTAAGTCCTGATACCCGCGCCGGAAATTGGGATGCTTGCGCGGGATACCATTATGAGGATACAACCCTCAAAGGGTTTTCGCATACACATCTGAGCGGAACGGGATGTATCGATCTGGGCGACATCTTATTCCGTCCCACCACTCAAAGACCTGACTTAACTGCGGAAGGGAGCATTTGCCGACCGGCGGCTTTCTCCCACAAAGACGAAAAGGCTTCACCCGGATATTACTCGGTGTTGCTGAAAGATGAAGGGATAAAGGCAGAGTTGACAGCGACCGCTCATGTCGGTATGCACCGATATACTTTTCCATCCGGAAAACCAGCCTCGGTTGTCATTGATTTGGCTCACCTGCTTGATAATGAAACCATTTATGAAGCTTGTTTAGAACAGACATCTTCCAATGAGATTGCGGGAATGAGGAAAACCGGAGGCTGGACGGATAACCAATATGTTTATTTTGTCGCCCGGTTCTCGAAACCTTTTCAATCCGTCGGTTTTGTGAAAGATGGAAAGATGATTTCTGCCGAGTCTGAATTGACCGGCACGGACTTGCAGGCAGTTCTTACGTTTGACGACAAAGACCGTGAACCCGTTGTCGCTAAAGTCGGACTATCCATCGTCAGCACGGATAATGCCCGTGAGAATCTCGAGGCTGAAGTGAAAGATTACGATTTTGACAACGTGTGCGCTGCCGCCCGCGGCGCTTGGCGACAGGCTCTTTCAGCGATTACCGTGGAGGGTGGAAGTACGGAAGAGTTGAAGAACTTCTATACCGCTATGTATCATGCGATGGTCGTGCCGAATATTGTGAACGATGCCAATGGTGAATATCGCCGGCACAATATGGAGGTGAGGCGGTTGGCGAAAGGCGAAGTGCAATACTCCACTTTCTCTCTATGGGATACTTTTCGTGCGTGGAATCCCCTGATGACACTGCTCGATACTGCACTGGTCAATAATATGATCCGTTCATTTCTCGATATTTACGATGCTTCGGGCGAGCTGCCTGTCTGGCCGCTTTCTGCCGGAGAGACAGGTACCATGATCGGATACCATTCGGCTTCTGTTATCGCAGATGCCTACTTGAAGGGAATCAGAGGCTTTGATGCTGAAAAAGCCTTGCAGGCCATGATGGTTTCATCCGGGAAAAACAAAAAAGGAGCGGATTACTACATCCAACACGGTTTTATCCCATCCAACATCAAGAAAGAATCCATTTCCTGTCTGCTGGAGTTTGCATACGACGACTGGTGCATCGCACGTATGGCACAGGCAATGGGTAAAGAGGATGTTTACCGTACCTATATAGAGCGTTCTCAAAACTATATCAACGGTTTTGATGGAGCCACTCGTTTTTTCCGCCCCAAGCGGATGGACGGGAATTGGGAGATGCCATTTAATCCCTTGGAGGTGGGGCGTGCTTATACGGAAGCCACTGCTTGGCAATACCGTTTCTTTGTCCCGCACGATGTAAACGGGATGATGCAATTGTTTGGCGGCAAGAAACAATTTATTGCCGCACTCGATTCCATTTTTACCATGGAGGCGGGAGTAGAGGGTGATCTGGCGGATATTACCGGTCTGATCGGACAGTATGTACATGGTAATGAGCCGAGCCACCACATCGCTTATCTGTACAACTACGTGGGGCAACCGTGGAAAACACAGGAGATGACGCGCCGATTGCTCCATGAAATGTACAAGCCTACACCCGAAGGAATCATCGGTAATGAGGACTGCGGGCAAATGTCAGCTTGGTACATCCTGTCGGCTTTGGGATGTTATTCCGTTTGTCCGGGAAGCAATGAGTTTGTACTCACCACACCTTTGTTCGGGAAAGCGACTGTTAAGTTGGCGAATGGAAAGACACTGACCATCCTTGCCAATCATCCGAAGAAAAACAACTATATCAGTAAGGTGGAACTCAACGGCAAGCCCATAGACACTAATTTTGTTACTTACGAGGAATTGATGGCGGGCGGTGAACTCCGTTTCACCTTGACTGATTCGCCTGACCGAAACCGTGGCGTTTCTCCATCGTCTGCTCCCTATTCTTATACACGAGAGAAAGTGGTATCCATCCCTTACGTAGACAAAGACTTGAATCTCTTCATGGATCGTGTCACGGTTGCCTTGTCGACTGCTACCGAAGGAGCGGAAATACGCTATACGCTGGATGGCAGTGAGCCTACCATCTCTTCCCCGCTTTACACCGGACCGTTCGAGGTCGACCATACCGTAACGGTGAAAGCCCTCGGATTCAAAGAGGGATTCCGCCCCAGTCGTATCCTGTCTATCGAAGCCACTAAAGCAGAACTGAAAGCCTGTCTCTCGGTCAATCCAACTCGTCACGGTACCGTATATCAATATTACGAGGGAATTTATCAGCGGGTGGCAGACATGGAATCAAAGCCTTTAAAGGAAACCGGTATTCTGCCCGAGCCTTCCATTGCGGGTGCTAAGCGGGCAGATCACTTCGGATACATCTTCTCCGGACTGATCCTTGTTCCTGAAGATGGCGTCTACACCTTCCAAACCCGGTCGGATGATGGTAGTGTCCTCTACATCGACAACCAACGCGTGGCGGATAATGACGGTTCACATGCCGCCATCCCTGCTACCGGACGTATTGCCTTGCGGAAAGGTTTCCATGCCTATAAACTCTATTATTTTGAGGATTATGAGGGCGAACACCTCAGTTGGGCTTGGCAACTGCCATCCGCCAATGAGTTCACGCCCATTCCGGCATCGGCTTTGTATCTGAAATGAGGCGGATAAAGGGCTCGAAGAAACTGTAATAAACGAATAAACAACTCATATCAACCATGAAAAAAATAGCTTTTTTATCTGTATTGATTTTCGCTGCGTCATGCGGTGAGGTGAAACAGAAGCAGACTGTAGTATCTGAACCTATCAACGTGATGTCGTTCAACATACGTTATGATAATCCCGAAGACAGTCTGGATAATTGGGAATTCCGAAAAGAGCGTGCCGCCACTGCCATTCTTTTCTATGATGTAGATGTGCTGGGAACACAGGAGGTGTTGCATAACCAGCTGGGAGACCTCAAGCAACGCCTGCCGGAGTACGAAGTCGTAGGCGTAGGGCGTGAGGACGGAAAGGAGAAAGGGGAATATAGCGCTCTTTGGTATAAGAGGCACCGTTTCGATTTGCTCGATTCGGGCTCTTTCTGGTTGAGTGAAACGCCCGAGATTCCCGGCTCTAAAGGATGGGATGGCGCTTGCGAGCGTATCGCTTCATGGGCGAAACTGAAAGATAGGACCTCCGGCAAGGACTTTTTTGCTTTGAACACTCATCTGGATCATGTGGGTGTCGTGGCGCGACGCGAAGGAGTCAGCCTCATACTGGACAGAGTGAGTCAATTGAGTGGCGGACTACCGGTGATTGTCACGGGAGATTTCAACTCGGAGCCGGATTCGGATGTTATCAGGCACGTGACTGATCCTGCTAATCCGAAGCATCTGACGGATGCTCGTCTGTTGGCGCCTGTTGTTTACGGTCCGGCATGGAGTTTCCATGATTTCGGAAGGATTCCTTATCGGAATCGTTCGTTGATCGACTATATATTCGTTGGCAATGGGTTCAAGGTGCTTAAATATGGCGTGTTGGCCGAAACGGAGAATGACTCTTTCCTGTCAGACCATGCACCCGTTCTTGTGACAGTTGAATAAGGGGCTTAAATCGTATAAAGTATTTCTTTGATAGCTAATGATAAAAACAATAACCATGAAGAATATGTGGAAAGGCTGCATATTGGCAGTATGGACCGTTGCGTTATTGCCGGCCTGTGTATTTGCGCAAGAGCGTCGTGATAAGGAACAAACGTATGTGTTGGACCATCCGTATGAAGTAACCAAGATAGCGCCGCCGAAAGGAAAGAAAGTCAAAAATGTAATTTTGATGATAGGGGACGGCATGAGTCTCATGCACGTTTATTCGGCATGGACTGCCAACCGTGGAAAGTTGTACCTGGATAATTGCCAGGCCGTTGGGCTTTCCAAAACTTATTGCTCCGATAAACTGGTTACAGATTCCGGGGCGGGTGGTACTGCGTTGGCCACCGGGCACAAGACCAATTATCATGCCGTAGGGGTAGATACGGAAGGGCGTCCCTTGAAATCGTTGGTGGATTATGCTGCCGCAAAAGGCAAGTCAACAGGCATAGCAGTGACCTGCCGTCTTTGGGATGCGACTCCTGCCGACTTCTGTTGTCACAATAAAGATAGGGATGCCGAAGCGGAGATTGTGACGGATTATGTGAATTGTGGCGTGGATTACGCTTTTGGCGGTGGCGCCAAGCTTTTCGAGAATCGCGCAGACGGTCGCAATCTGTTTGAGGAACTGCGTGCCAATGGTTATCAGACTCCTCGCAGTTGGGAGGAATTGGTAGCCATAAAGAGCGGAAAGGTCTTTGCTGTTCCTTATCCGGTAGATACCCCGCTTCCGGCAGAACGCGGTGACCTCCTCGCGCGCGCTTCGCTGAAAGGCATTGAGTTGTTGAATCAGAACAAGAATGGCTTCTTCATGATGATAGAAGGATCACAGTTGGACGATTACGGACACTTTAACGACCTTGACTTGTTGATGCAGGAAACGCATGACTTCGACCGTACGATTGGCGCTATCTATAAATGGGCTGCCGAAGATGGAGAGACGTTAGTGATAGTGACAGCCGACCATGAAACCGGTGGACTTACGCTGATAGACGGTGACTTGAACGAGGGTAAGATTGTGTGTAAGTTCTCTACAGGCGGCCATAGTGGCGTGATGGTTCCGGTCTATGCCTTTGGTCCCGGAGCCGAAGAATTCACCGGTATTTATGAGAATACTGCCATTTGCGGAAAAATAAAGAAATTACTCGGTCTATAAATACATAAACAACTATTTCCCATGCTGAAACATATCCTAATCACCGGCTTGATAACCTGTTCCCCGCTAACTGTCCTGAATGCCCAGAACAATGATACGCCGGGCAATTATAAGCTACCTTATAAAAACACATATATCAAGGAGCCTTTAGTCACTGAGAATGAGTATCGCGTGGCCAAACCGGAGACGATAAAACCAAAGAGTTTCGCGGAAGCCCGGCAAATATTGCCTAATCCCATTTGGGCGGGGCATGCGAAAGAGCTTGAAATGTACTGGAGGGCATGGGAAATAGCTATTGGAAACATTCGTGCTCCCCAACCCGGATCGGGTTTCGTATCGAGTTACCTCGATACGGCGTACAATGGAAATATCTTCATGTGGGATTCTTCATTTATCCTGATGTTCGCCCGTTACGGCGCCCGTTTCTTTCCTTTCCAGCGTACACTGGATAACTTCTATGCCAAGCAACATCCCGATGGCTTTATCTGTCGGGAGATCAAGGCGGACGGTGCAGACTGTTTCGAACGATACGATCCCACCAGTACAGGACCGAACCTGATGCCTTGGTGCGAGATGGTCTATTATCATCAGTTTGGTGACACGGAACGTCTGCACAAAATATTCCCCGTGCTTTGCGGATATTACAAATGGCTTAAACTCAACCGCACTTGGCGAAACGGCACTTATTGGTCCAGCGGTTGGGGGACAGGTATGGACAACATGCCGCGCGTGCCCTCCCAATACAATCCGATCTATAGCCACGGCCATATGATTTGGTTGGATACCAATCTGCAACAACTCTTCACCGCCAACCTCCTGCTGGAAATGGGATTCTACCTGGAACGCTGGCAGGAGATTGAAGATTTGGAGACCGAGGCACAGATGTTGGAAAAATACATCCGGGAGAATCTGTGGGATGAAAAAAGCGGATTCCTGTATGACCGGTATGCCGATGGCAGCCTTTGCCAAACCAAAGGCATCGGTGCTTTCTGGGCCTTATATACCAATGTGCTTGACACTGTCCGAATGGATTGCTTGGTGAGAGAGCTGGACAATCCCACCACCTTCAAACGCGAATTCCGTGTACCATCACTCTCTGCCGATAATCCCAAATATAAAGCGAATGGACGCTATTGGCAAGGAGGAATCTGGCCCGGAACGAACTATATGGTCATGCGGGGACTGATGAGAAAGGGCTATCGGAAGATGGCGCGGGAGATTGCACTCAACCATTACGGTCAAGTGTTGCAAGTCTATAAAAAGACCGGAACCTTCTGGGAATATTATGCTCCCGAAAGTGCCGAACCGGGCTTTATGGCTCGCAAGGAGTTTGTCGGTTGGGCGGGGCTTCCACCCATTGCCGAGCTCATTGAGTTTATTATTGGTATCCAAGGAGACTATGCCAAGCAACAAATCGCTTGGGATTTGAACCTGACGGAAGCCAACGGCATCGAGCGATATCCCTTCGGTCCCGATGGCATGATCACCCTCAAGGCGGCAGCCCGTCGTTCCGCTACCGATGAACCCCGCATTACGGTAGATACGAATGTGGCGTTTGAATTGCTGGTACGTTACGGTGAGAAAGAGAAAAAGATTCAGGTTACTCCCGGTAAGCATACCTATTAATTCTTGTATACAATATGATAAGGAAGATATGTCGGATGGGCTTTTTGTCACTTTGCCTCTTCGCTTGCGGAGGCGGGCAACAGGTTGAACAGGCGGATTGCCCCATCATCCCCCTGCCCAATGAAGTGAAGATAACGGGGGGCAGCTACACCCTACAGGGTGAAACAACCATATCCCTGCCCGACGGTGAGGCTCCGCTGAAAGTGTTCCGCTATCTGGCAGATGCCTTAAAGAACACTGCCGTATCTCTTAAGCGGGTGGCACTCACCGAACAGGCTGCCATCACTTTCCGAACCGACAGCACGATGGCGGACGAAGCTTATATGTTGGAAGTTACCGCTGATGGCATCACTGCCCGCTCTAATGCTACGGGAGCCGGGCTGTTCTATGCCGTTCAGTCGCTGTTGCAGTTGATGCCGGTAGAAATATGCAATGCCGCTGTGCAGTGGAAAACTCCCATTGAAATACCTGCGCTCAGCATTACGGATGCGCCCCGCTTTCCGCACCGGGGAGCCATGATGGATGTGGGGCGTAACTTCCTGCCCAAGGAAGAGGTGCTGAAGTTTCTGGATTTGATGGCGGTGTACAAACTGAATAAGTTTCATTTCCATCTGACGGACGATCAGGGATGGAGGATTGAAATCAAGAAATACCCGAATCTGGTAGAAGTCGGTTCGCGCCGTAGCCGGACGCAGATCGGTCACAGCGATTATTACCATCCGCGTCGTTTTGACGATAAAGAACGGCACGGATACTACACGCAGGAAGAAATCAGAGAGATTGTGGCATACGCTGCCGATCGTTTTATCACCGTCATCCCTGAAATAGAGATGCCCGGACACTCCTCCGCCGCCTTGGCTGCATATCCGGAACTCTCCTGCGGATTGGGAAAGACGTATGTGGTGCGCGACTACTTCGATGTGTTTGATGAAGTCTATTGCCCCAAAGAGAACACTTTCACTTTTCTGGAAGATGTGTTGACAGAGGTCATGGAACTTTTCCCGAGCCACTACATCCATATCGGGGGCGATGAATGCCCCAAGAAAGCATGGAAAAAGTGTGAGCATTGCCAGGCTCTGATGAAGCGGGAAGGGCTGAAGGACGAGGAGGCGTTGCAGAGCCGGTTTATCCATCGCATGGAGCGGTTTGTCAACAGTAAGGGACGCGACATCATCGGATGGGACGAGATTCTGGAGGGGGGACTGGCTCCCAATGCCACTGTAATGTCTTGGCGCGGTGAAGCCGGAGGCATTGAGGCGGCCCGTCAGAGACATAAAGTGATCATGACACCGGGCGATTGGTGTTATTTCGACCACTATCAGGAGAGTCCCGAGTTTGCACCGCTTGCCATTGGAAGTTTCCTTCCGTTGGACAGTGTATATGGGTATAACCCGCTTCCATCGGCATTGAACGCTGAAGAGCAGTCGTACATCATCGGTACACAGGCGAACATTTGGGGAGAATATATCCCGACACCCGAATATTTTGAGTACATGGCTTTTCCCCGTCTGCTTGCCATGGCTGAGGTGCAGTGGACCCAACCCCGGCATAAGAATTTTGAGAAATTCTCCCGTCGGCTGGACAAAGAGTTCGGACGGCTGGACCGCCGTGGAGTCAATGCCTGCCGGAATTTCTATGAGGTTCACTTTGCCGGAGCTTGGAATACCAATCAGAACCGATATGAGGTGACACTGCGAACCTATGCTCCCGATGCTGAAATCTATTATTCGCTGAGTGATTCGGCGGTGTCTCCCGTCGCCTCTTTACGTTACGGAGAGCCGGTGGAGCTGTCGGCGGATGCCACCCTTTATGCGGCTGCCTATCGAGATGGTAAACCGTTGGGAAAAGTCACCCGAAAATCGTTTGCCGTCAATAAGGCTACGGGAGTTTCTTACGAATCACGACCCGTGCCGGAGGAAAAGGTCAATCGTGGCACCGGTCTGACGGATGGGGTACGGGGATATGCGCGGGACTTGCGCCGTTGGTCGATCTATGATAAAGACACCGTTGAAGTGACAATCGATTTAGGCAGGGAAATGCCCGTAACGAAAGTGGCATTCGCTTCTCTGTGGCGTCCTTACGACCGGCTTTGGCCCGTCCGCGGGCTGGAAGTCCTTGCTTCATCGGACAGGGTGGCTTTTACTCCGGTGAAAAGCCGGGCATTCAATTACGACTATACACCAACGGAGGCTACCCGTTTCCCCGTAGCACTCTCCTTGCCGGGTACTACCGCCCGGTATCTCCGTCTGGTCTTTGTGTCGGATGCTCCTTATAAGGGATATTATGGCGAAGGTAATCCGAGCCGGATTGCCCTCGATGAAATTGAGATTTATTAAGAAAAGGAGAGGGCGCGATCGGGAGCTGATTGTACCCTCTTTTTTAACAAATTAAATAGATAAGAATGAAAAAGAACATTACATTATTGCTTTTAGGAGTATGTATGATACTCCCTATCCGGATGCGGGCACAGTCACAGCATCGGTTTGCCTTTAAGAAAGGAGCGTTTACCGTTGCTCAGTTTACCGATCTGCATTGGACGCCTCAATCGGGCCGATGCGCTGAAACCGCTGCTACCATCCGTGCCGTATTGACGGCGGAGTGCCCGGATATTGCCATACTGACCGGTGATGTGGTCACTGCCGACCCCGCTCTTCAGGGCTGGAAAGAGGTGGTAAGCATCTTCAGCGAGGCCAAAATCCCTTTTGTGGTGACAATGGGTAATCACGATGCGGAGTATCTGACCAAGAACGAAATTTACGACTTCCTGCTGCAATCCCCCTATTATGCGGGAGCCAAAGGACCGGAAGGAATAGGGGGATGTGGCAACTGTGTCATTCCCATTTTCGATTCGGATCGGCAGACTGCCGTCAAGTCGCTGCTCTATTGCATCGACTCTAATGATTATCAGCCGAACAAACTGTATGGCGCCTACGATTGGATACATTTCGACCAAGTGGCCTGGTATCGGAAACAAAGCGGGGAATTTACTGCGGCCAACGGGGGTAAACCCTTGCCTGCATTGGCTTTTTTCCATATTCCGTTGCTTGAATATAACGAAATCAGGGGCGACGGAAAAACGTATGGCAATGACAAGGAGGGGGGAGTGGCTTCTTCCAACATCAATTCGGGCATGTTCGCTTCGTTTCTCGAGATGAAAGATGTGATGGGAATATTCGCGGGACACGATCACGACAATGATTATTTAGGTATTAATAAAGGCATTCTGTTGGGCTACGGACGGGTGACCGGTGCCGATGCCTACGGGTCACTGGTTCGCGGTGCGCGCATCATCCGTATGTATGAAAACCGGTTTAAGTTTGATACTTGGATTGCGACTGCCGCCGGACGCGAAACCTCTTATTATTATCCCTCCGGTCTGAATTCTGAAGAGGAGCGTGGCATGACCTATCTGCCGGCTGTGAAAGCCCCTGCCGGGAAACGCCCCGGGGTGAGCTATACTTATTACGAAGGCAACTGCCGGAAGGTGGCTGACATCGACGGATGTACCCCGGTAAAGAAAGGTGAAATGCCCGGTTTCTCCATCAAAGAGGCTGCCCTTGCCGACCATTTCGCTTATCGTTTCCGCACCTTGATCCACATTCCCGAGCGGGGTGTCTACCGATTCTATACCTATTCCGATGACGGTTCCGTGCTTCGTATCGATGGCAAACAGGTTGTGGACAACGATGGCGGACACAGCGCCCGCCGTGCCGAGGGGAAGGTCGCTCTTGAACAGGGATATCATCACCTGGAGCTGCTCTATTTTGAAGATTATATGGGTGAAGAACTGGAAGTCGGCTATTCCGGTCGCAACATCCCGGAGACCGTGTTGCCGGCAGGTATGCTCTTCTTACCGGATTGATGTGTCATCGGTGGCCGAGTAGAAATCTTCGGCCACCGATTGACTATATTTACCGATTGCAAAACCTGGGATCGTCCAGCCATTGCTCTCGATACATGTGGAAATTTCCGGTGAATCTGTGAGCGGCTATACACTCGTAGAACCCGTCTTATTTCTCTGCCTTGGAAGCCGTTCTGACTTCAAAATCTTCGGAGGAGTTATTGTTGTCGACAAATTTCTTTCCATCATGTTTGCGGAAGAGTGCTTTTTCGGCATAGTCTTTAGGCCTGCTCTTCAAGTCTGCCTCCGATATGTAAACGCCTGTAAATCCCTTATCCAGTTTCTCGGATACCACATTCCACGCATATTCGGCCTGTGAGGATATTTGCACTGCGTCTATCACCCATTCATTGGGGATTTTCAGGATTTGTATGGTTCCCGAATTGTGCTCGTGTTCGGGATCTTGGCGTGTTCCGGGAATGCTCCGACCTATCTTTTCACTGTCGATCCAAGTCGTGTCCCATTTGTATTGGGGGTCATTCAGCAACTGCTCGTTTGTAACTTCTGCCGGTATTTTGATAAGTGCCACGGCACCATATTTGGGTATGAGATAAGGTAACTCCTCTGAATTCGGAGGATAAACGGAGACCATATTGGGTACATCGGGGTTTTCGGGAAACATGCCATCGTTCTCTATCTGTTCCTTGGTTCCCCATTCAAAATCCACATCGGACAGGTTGTAAGAGTTTTTATTCCACATGAAGAAGCCTTCGTCATTGTCATCCTCTCCGTCACCGGAGGATGGCGTTGGGTCGACTGTGTGGTTAAATGCCACTCTGGCTATATACACCGATTGGCCGGGGGCAATGGGTAGCCGGTTCTCGCCTACATTCCCGGGAAATCTGAGCAGAGTTTCGGTACCGATGTGTGTATCCCGAAAATCGGTACCATTGGCTAATTCGTGTAATTGGTCGGTGACAAAGTAGGTGTTAAGTAATCCCAATCCATCGAGAAACAAGGTTTGTTCGGTGGGGTTGGTGATTTTGAGGTACTGGTCCTCTTTATACGGCTGCTCGCCCAATTTACCTGCTCCCTCCCAGATTTTCCAGGTTCCCGTGTAGCATATCTCTTCGAAGATAAGGTGATCCAATTTCTTTTCCGAATCGGCTGGCGTGGGTTCTTCTCCGTTATTACATCCCACAAAGGTAAATACCGTTGCGCAGAGTGCACTGCACATGAATTTAGTAAATCTCTGATTCATTCCGTTTGTTTTTATTGATTGTTTGTTATCGATTAGTGAATTGTTACATCTTGCTCTCTCATATCAGCTTTACAAGAACCATGAGTCATATCCCATGCCTCCATCGGTGCCTCCGCCAATCACTGCTTCGTAAGTCTCTTCCGGCGATAGCATTATTTCCCGGGCTATGTGATAATAAAAAGGTTCATAGGGGTCGCTTCGGGTTGGGTCACTGTCGAATGATGAGCAGAATATCTTGATGGGGATATTGAAGCGTATGATTTCCTTCCATTCCGATTCAGATGCCGGTGCATGGAACGGAGCACATATTTTGCCGCTCTGGGCTCCTTCCGGTGCAGGGACTACGGCTTTCTTTTGTTTGTCACATTTCATCACCCTTACCGCAAGATAAAAGTGCGGCAACAGGTATGTCGGCCGAGTATAGGTACGGTCACCAAATACGTTCTCGCTCAGTTTTAAAGGCCACGGGCGTTTATCGAGTCCTATCTCTCCCAGAAAGTCGAAGTGGAAATGCCCCTTCAGTCCTACACAATCTTTATCATTGGTGGAGGCATCGTATATGTCCTTCTTTCCAAGGGGCGGGAGTAGTTTGATGTTGAACAGGTTGCGTGCTCCGTCTCCCATGTCGGCATGCGTCCAAGTGTCCCGGTAGGTATATTGGAAGATCTGTTCGGTCACTTCGCGGCGTTGCTCAAAGCTGTCTTTCCCTTTGAAGAATTCTGCTTCCACGCCATCTATCGCTCCTTCATCGGGCATTCCTTCCCTGTACCTCACATCCTTCACCTTATAAGGTTTCCCTTTGTCATCGGTGTCGCTGATGCTGAAGAATATCTGGTATTGGTCGGAGTGTTTCAATATGCTGTCGTTCAGGAATTTCCCTTCTTTGTCGTAGAAGTATAGGCAACATCCCCACATCCGGGATATTCCGCCGATGAGTCTGAAGTATTCAGGTCCCTCCTCGTTGCGTTGCTCTTCGAGGAAATTCCGGATGCTTTTTCTGTCCATGCGTACTTCTGGCATCCCCGATGAGGTGTTTCTCACTTCGGCAAACTGTTCCTGCCGCCACACTTTTCGTGTGTAAACCGGGTTCCCATGCATCATTTCATAATAGTGGCTGTGCCCCTCTTTCATCATGACGAGACAAGTGTACCAATCGGCAAAGGCACCATTGGGGTCGGGGTTGTTCACCACTGCATTTTTGTCGATGGGCAGCGTGTGTTGTCCCTCTTCATCCCCATAATAGATTTCGGCACCCGATCGGGGTGTCTTCTTTTGCAGTAAAGGATTCTCTTCATCGCTTATGCCGACATTGCCGAATATGAATTCGTTGCAGGAGGACAGTGAGCACACCGTTGCGGCAATGCACAAGCCTTGTAGTATATGTGTTAAATATCTCATAAGAAATCGTTTAAATATTAGAAAATAACAGTTGGGATGCGTCTGAACCATTCGGGATCTTTTCCGAACATTTGAAGCAGTTTCTCTCCATCTGCTTCGGGATAGACTCTCCTTACATCCTCCACGAATGTTGCCGGGTCTCCATCGGCATCCCCCATGATGCGGAATGCCAATGGATAGTCTATGTCATAGCTGTTCCAAGCAGGAGATATTTCATCGTGCTCGTGCAGCTTTCCCTTCACATTGCTTCCGCTGATGTATTTTTCGGTGTCAGTGATCATGTGCGCGATACAGATACGCATCTGGAACGTTACATTGCTCATGTTGAAATTCAGTATCCCTTTAAATCCCAGATAATCTTGTTTGGCTTTTGTATTGAGGTCTCTTTTCTGCTGGAGCAACTGTACGGGCTTTCCTATACGATGCCGGCCCAAGTCGTCCACGCCCTTTACATGGTTTCCCAAATACTCTTCCACAGGGTCCGTGTCTCTATATACGTATTGGAATATATCCCGAACCTTTTCATCAAGTTCTTTGGAATTCAATGCTTTGTACAGTTTGTATCGTTTCCCGGTTTTTGGGTAGGTGAAAATCTCTTGCGCCTTCTTTGTGGTCGATCGCTCCACCGCTTCTTGCGCCAATCCCTTCTCATACTTTACTTTGTCCACTGCCTCGCCATCAGTCTGTACATACACATTGTTGGGCGACACGATGGTGCTTTCCACGCGCTCTCCCTTGCCGTTGTCTTTAAAAGTAAAGGCATCGTAGTACAGGCTGTCCAATGTCATGGGATATACCAAATATTCCCCTGTGAGTGAATAATTTTGCAAAGTGAAGAAGTGTTGATGATGCAGTATGGTAGAACCGTCAGAGTCATCCTTGTCGTAAGTGGAAAACTGGTGGTTGATCAGTTTGCCGTTAAGGTCGTAGTACCGGAGTTCCAAGGCATAGTAATAATCCTTCGATTTCACGACATCAAAATTCTTTCTTCCTGAGGTAATGGTGATCCGTCCATCATCGTCCTTGTTGATGTCTATCTGTTGAAAGATGGGAACGGGCGGGTCTATGATGTTTGACAGTTCGTATGCTACGTACGACTGTCTGTCTTGGCTTTTCAGCGCGAGGCGGAGAATGGCCTGTACAGAGTATATTTGCTCATGCCCTTTCACGTTCCGTTCGATTGTTGATCCCGGAGCTTTTACCAAGGGTCTCAACAAATCTTCCATTTTCTCTGCCGAGCAACCGTACATCATCGTGACTGTTGCTATGGCGAATAGGTATATGGTCTTAAGCTGTTTCATTTCATTAAAAGGTAAATATGGTTTTTAGTGTGAATTTGGCTCCTTGCTCGTGGGCGTAATAGCGGAATCGATCCGTATACTCTTTGTACAGTTTGTTCAGTATATTGTCGCCCAGTAGCGTCACTTTCAAACGGCGACCATGCTCCAGTTCGGTGCTTGCTTCCAGCGAGCCGCTCAGCAGGAAATAGGCAGGCGGTGATTCGGGGACGAGATCCTTGATGGGGTCAAAGCGTCTTTGCTTCGTGACAAACAGTCCTTCGAGCGAGGCAGTCAATTCCCATTTACGTCTCTTGCCCACTGCCTTCATATACTCGCCTGAAAGCGTATACCTGTCTGATGGCATGAATGGGAGCCAGTTGTCCTGACTCAGGTTACGTGCGAAAAGCCATTCGCCTTTGGCTGCTGCACGCAGATTTTGGATGGGTTCGACGGTGACCACCATGTCGCCTCCCGTTATGCGTGCATTGTCTTGCCCGTAGATGAATTTCGGGTATTTCCCGCTGGGGTGATTGTGAAAACGGTCTGCCCCCGAGCCTATGTTGTCGTATATGTAATTGGTTATCTGTTGGTAGAACAGGCTTGGCTCCAAAGCGAACCACGAGGTGTGGTAACGTCCTCCCAAAACCGACTTGTATCCGCGTTCGCTGGTCAGCTCGTTGTTCCCCACCACCCAATATGAGCCGTGATGAAGGCCGCAGGCATATAACTCGTTCACATCGGGTGGCCTCCAGGCCCATCCCACATTGAGTCGTACATCGAGGTTCTCGTTGAATTGGTAGTAGGCGGCCACGTTTCCGGTGAAGTTGCTATACACTTTAAAGGCATTGTAGTATTTGAAGCTCGACAAGCTGGTGTAACCGTTTACGTCCAGTCCACGTATGTCGTAGCGCATGCCGGCAGAGCAGATCAGTTTGTCGAATGTCATTTTATGAAGCAAGAAAAAGCCTGTGGTCAGTGCGGCGAAGTTGGGAATAAACGCGGGTTGCTTGGTGCCCGGGATATTATAGTTCACCTGATGCATGGTAGACAAACCCACCTGCGAGGTCATGTTCTTCCTCCAATTGGCATTCCATATCAGTTCGACATTATAGGTGGTCAACCGGAGATCTTGCATGGGGAGCCAACTGTAGCGTACCTGCTTTCTGTTTTCAAACTCCTGCCTGAGGTTTTTCTGCAAAGAGGCACGTAGCAGGAGATTGTGTGAGTGGGAGATGTTCCAACTCAGGTCACCCTTGAATGTGGCATGCTGGGTCTGCTGGAAAGGAGGTTCCATGCGGTATGAAAAAGGGCGGATGGTATTTTCCTCGGGCCGGCCTATCTCGAAACGCGCCAGGAGTTGGTCGATATCGGATAACTTGCTTCCGTAGTAGATTCCTGCCCGCGAATAATAAAGACTCGCTTCCAGGGTGGCTGTCACCTTGTTGTCCTGATAACCTAACATGCCGGAGAAACTGATGTTCTTATAGCCTGTGTTGTTCAACCTGTATGCCGCCGTGGAGTAGTCACCCGCCCGCTGATACATGGCATGTACCCTGGCTCCCATCCGTTTGTACCCCATGTTGATGGTACCTGCGCCATCGTATGCCCGCGCATTGGTGGAATAGCCTGTATTCACCGTGCCGGTGAGTTTGAATTTGTCATGCCCGTAAGGGAGTTGCGCCTGGTTAAGGAGTACCACGCCTCCTACCGCACCGTAGCCATAGCGGATGGACTCGGCGCCTTTGATTACCTCGATACTGCTCGAACCCGTATGGTCTATTTCGGGAGCATGGTCGATGCCCCAGCTTTGACTCTCGAGACGCACCCCGTTGCTCACAAGCAGAATACGGCTACTGTGCATCCCTTGTATCACCGGTTTACCGATGGAGTTTCCCGAACTGATACTGCTTACCCCCGGTACCTTTTCCAACAACTGGGAAAGCGAAAGGGACGATCCCTTTTCAAGTTCCTTGGCATTGATGATCGAAGTCTGTTGCAATACGGAAGTATTTCTTTTCTGTCCATATACGGATACACCCTCAAGTGCATTCACATCGGCTTCCATGTAGATTGTCAAAGACTCGCCATTGACTTTAAATGCTTTCGACTGAATCTGTTTGAAACCGATGGATCTGACTGAGAGAACAATCGTTCCGGAACCGTCGTAGGGCACTTTACATCGCCCCAGAGCATCTGTACCATATCTTACTTTACCGAGTTGGACGGTTGCCCCCGACACGGGGATCGTGGTTCCTTCTTCCCAGATCCGGATATTCAGATCCGTACTGGATTGGGCAAAGGAGGAAAAGAACACTCCTCCTGCCAATAGGCATAGCAGTACCGCTACACCTTTCATAAAAATCATTTTTTTTCTGTTTATCATTCCTTTGGTTGGAGATTATTAATTGGGTGGCAAAGTTAAGTCGCTTTAGAAAACTGAACAATACCGATATGTAGGTATTTGTTTGAAAAACAATAACTAAGAAAAAACTTTATGATTGAATGGCGAAATGACCCCGTAGCGATGGTGGATCACAGACTGAGCCTTACCCGATTGATTCACCGATAATACAGTTCATCATCCGGTGTTCTTTTCTATATTCATTGGGAGAGACGTTTTTTAAAGCTTTGAATTGGCGGGACAAGTTCTTAAAATTACTGATTCCAATTTGTTCCGCCACATCTGCGATAGGGGCATCGCTGGCCAGTAACATCTGCGCAAAGCGTTCCATTCTAAGATTGAAGATGTATTTATGGATGGATTGTTTGGTCACTTGTTTAAAACGGATTTCCAGCAAACGGCGTGATAACGGCACTTGTCTGACAATATCCGATACAGTAATTTCAGAAGCCAGATTCTGATGAATGTAGGTCAAAGCTGTGTGAATGTGTATATCGGTCGTCGAATAGAAATCTGTTGATTGTCGGTTTACAACATTTACCGGTTGCAACACTACGTCCCGACAGTTTCTTTCTTCATCATTTAATAAGCGATCGATCATTGCGGCAGCCTCGAATCCACCTCTTACGATGTTATGGTTGATGCTGGACAAAGGAGGTTCGGAGAGATTACATATGATGTCGTCATTGTCAACTCCTAATATCGCTATTTGGTCCGGCACTCTGATATTGTTTACACGGCAGACCTCTGTGATGCGATTTCCCTGATTATCATCACATGCCATGAGTGCTGTTGGTTTTGGCAACGATTTCAGCCATGTAAGCAAGGGGGGAGATTCATAAAACCATAAGTCATCCAACGACTGCTCCTGATATACATAAAAGTTACTGCTTAAGCCATGGGTGGATATACATTCGTAGAAACCTTCACAGCGTTCTTGCGACCATACGGCATCTCGATAACCATAGAACGCAAAATGCTGAAATCCTTTGCTTAGAAAGAATTCTGCCGCCATTTTTCCTGTTGCGCGGTAATTGCCAGTGATATTAGGAATATTGTTGAACCTCGATTTGTAGTCTTGCGCTAAAGCAATGATACCATTCTCACGAAATAGATCTACATTATCATCATCGTCAAATCTTCCGATAATGGCATCTGCTTGCCAAGCTTTTGCCCATTTTAACACTCCTTTTATGCCATGTTTGTTTTTATAGGAAGGTGGCATTCGACAAACTACCCATGGATCATGGCTCTTTGAATAGGCGAGTATGCCTTTTAGCAAATTATACGAAAAAGTTTCTGTGAAGTCGGTGAGTAATATCAGTCTAATCATGGTTATCGGTTACATAAAGATGTTTGTTTTGATTATACAAATATAAGATTTCTATTTGTACATTCCTAATAAATGTCTGATATTTTATCATTCATAATCTACCGTCATCTATTCATCCTGTATGAAGTTTTTTTCCGATAACTCTTTTTAGTGTCTCACTTTCCTTGCTTTTCGATATTCTTTTCTATATTTGCCTACGTTAATGAAGGAGATACGACGATTGAGAGATAAAATATTGATAGGATGCATGTGGTGTCTGTTCTCTTTTATTCCAAAGGGGGCAGCCAATAATTATGTAATGCATCCTTATACCTACCGGGAAATCTCTGCCGACTCCATCATGAAATGTGTAATGACTTTTGCACCTTTGTATGAAACAATCGTAAGCGATTATCGTGCGAACCTATATATAAAAGGTAAGATGGATATCCGGAAAAAGAATTTTATTCTCCGTTATGTACCTTCCATGTTCCGTTTGCAAAAGGGAGTCCGTGAATATCTGCTTGAAACATACAGCGACCTCCATTATACTGCCCCCAATATTTATGATCAGAAAGTAAAAGCCTCTCAGGGAACAGTGAGGGGAAACAGCGGATTGCCGGGTTTGCTCGAATACTTTAATGTGAATATCTACTCTTCCTCCCTGCTGAATGATGAACGCCTGTTATCGCCGCTGGCTAAGAACGGACAGAAATACTATAAGTACCGGATAGACAGCGTGATGGGAGATCCTAACAATCCGGATTATCGGGTTCGCTTTATTCCCCGCACCAAGAGTGACCAGTTGGTGGGTGGGTATATGCTGGTCAGCAGTAACGTCTGGAGTGTTCGTGAAATTCGTTTTTCAGGAAGATCGGAACTGATTACATTTACCTGTTGGATTAAGATGGGAGATGTAGGCAAGAAAAATGAATTCCTGCCGGTGCGCTATGACGTAGATGCTCTTTTCAGATTTCTCGGAAATAAGGTGCATGGCAATTATACCGCTTCTTTGGATTATAAGTCGATCGAGCTGAAAGAAAAAAAGGTGCGCAAGAAAGAAAAAAGGAAATATAATCTTTCGGAGTCTTTTTCTTTACAGTGTGATACGAATGCCTATAAGACAGATGCCTCTACCTTTGCTATCATGCGGCCGATTCCTCTGGATGAAAGCGAGAAAAAACTATACCGTGACTATATGCTCAGACGTGATACGGCAACGGTACAAAAGCAATCCAAGAGTCATGCCTTCTGGGGAACGATGGGCGATTTGATGATAGAAGATTATAAACTCAATTTGTCCCATATCGGAAGCGTACGGTTCTCTCCCTTTATAAATCCGCTCTTATTCAGCTATAGCGGAAGCAACGGTTTGTCCTATCGGCAGGATTTCCGTTACAACCGTATCTTCAGAGGAGATAAATTACTTCGTATTGTACCTAAGTTCGGATACAACTTTACCCGTAAGGAGTTCTACTGGTCACTGAATGCCGACTTTGAATACTGGCCGCAGAAACGGGGATTCTTCCGGTTGAATGTGGGTAACGGTAACCGTATTTATAGCAGTAGGGTGCTGGACGAACTGAAAGCCATGCCCGACAGCATCTTCAATTTCGATTTAATTCATCTGGATTATTTCAAGGACTTGTATTTCAATTTCCAACATACCGTTGAGGTAGTCAACGGGCTGGACATCGGGCTGGGTTTCTCTGCCCATAAAAGAGCAGCCGTAGAACCTTCCCGTTTTGTGATCACCGGTGACTATCCGATGCCGCCTCCGGAATTTATGGATAAATTCAAGAACACTTATATCAGTTTCGCTCCCCGCCTTCGGATAGAGTGGACTCCGGGACTCTATTATTATATGAACGGGAAGCGAAAGATTAACCTTCGTTCTTTATACCCGACTTTCTCGGTCGATTATGAACGGGGCATTAAAGGAGTGTTCAAGAGTACGGGCGAATATGAACGAATCGAGTTTGACCTTCAACATCGAATCCGGATGGGATTGATGCGTAACATTTATTATCGTTTCGGATTCGGAGCATTTACCAATCAGGATGAGTTGTATTTTGTGGACTTCGTCAATTTCTCCCGCCATAACCTTCCCGTAGGGTGGAATGATGAAATCGGCGGAGTATTTCAGGTGCTTGACTCCCGTTGGTACAACTCCTCCCGCCGTTATGTACGGGGGCATTTCACCTACGAAGCTCCGTTCCTCATTCTCCGGCATCTGATGAAGTACACCCGTTACGTGCAGAATGAACGTATTTATATCAGTGCCCTCTCTATGCCGCACCTTCAGCCTTATCTGGAAGTGGGATATGGCATCGGTACGCATATTTTTGATGTGGGAGTTTTTGTGAGCAGTGAAAACTGGAAATTCGGTGGAGTAGGCTGTAAGTTCACGTTTGAGTTGTTTAACCGATAGTTTTCTTCGTTCCGGTTGTTTTTCGAATGGTATGTAGATAATATGGGGTCTAATTCAATATTGTCCTAAATAAATTTTGAGCATGAGCTAACTGACTATACTGTTAAGTATAGCCTCGAGAGTTCAAAATCAATCCCCCCTAATCGTTTTCGATGGTTTCGGGAGGTGGTGTAAATGGTTGATCAAGCCATTTTTGGAGGTCGATTTTGGTAAATGTGTTCAGCCGGAGGGTGACCACAAGGTTAGCCAATGCCCATTTGTATCTTGCGATGTGCTTTAGCCATGTCAGAATCAGCATTGTAGTCATAGCAGTCCATATTTGGGTCTCTACGGCATTGCGGGATGTGCCGATAAAGCTCTTGATGCGTAGCAGTTGCTTGAGGTTGCGAAAGAAGATTTCTATGTTCCACCGAGCCTTGTACAGAGCCGCTATGCTTGATGCTGCCAATGTGAAGTTGTTTGTGAGTAACTCAATTTCAAAACCGTGTTCATCGTTCCATACTGCGATGCGACGTAAACGTTTGGGATATTTGGATTTGGCCGCCGAGAGTTCGAACTCGATTATTTCGTCAATAAGTACATTCTGAGCGTGTTTTTCAGGCAAAGGCAACTCCTCTATGGCTTTGTACCGGATATTGTCTTTATGACGCACTACAAAGAACACGTTGCTGCTGTCCCAATTATTCAGCAATGAGTAGTCACAGTAGCCTCGGTCGGCTACTACAATACTATACGGATGTAACTCAATATCAAAAGCAGCTTTGTTGTCGGTGGTTTTGCCATCGGTGATATTCACGAACTCCGGCAAAAGACTGTCATAGTCCAATAGCGTGTGCATCTTGACCGCCCCCTTGGTGGTAGTGTAATGTGCCCAGTCATATATTGACAGAGTCAATGACACCAATGTGGAGTCGAGCAGTTTTATCGGCATCTTGAAACGGAACTTTCTTCGTTGCCATAGGGCTTGCTGTCCGAAATACTGAAACAACGAGTAGAATATGCCGCGAAAAACCGAACTGTCTCGGTTGGCGTTCTGATATGCTACCGTTGACTTGGATGGTGCACGGTTGATTCCCAAATGATTGAGGTTGCCGGTGGCTGATTTCAGCCCGTTTGAGATATCTCTGACTGAATCACATCCTGAGAATTGGCTGAAAATCATGCTAACAAACTGACTCCATGTATTGTAGCCCTTACAATGCTTGTCTGACCCCGAAGATTTTATGATTTTCCTGATATTTTCTTTCGGGAGATGTGATATTACCTGTGCGAAAAGTGTTATATTTGCCATAGGAAGTAGATGAGTTGGTAGCTCGCTACTAAGGTAGTCATTTTACCTTAGTTCTACTTCCTTTTTATTTGTTCCCCCAATTTATTTAGGACAATATTGGGTCTAATTCTCTTTTCTTCTGCCATTCTTTTGTCAGTCAAGAAAATATTTCTACCTTTGCGCCCGATTTATAGATAATATAATGTCTTATTTAATTAAAGTATTAAACAATTTATTTATTAATGGAAAACTTAAAGAACGTAGCTCCTATTGAAGATTTCAACTGGGATGCTTATGAAAATGGCGAATCAGTAACCAATGTCAGTCACGAAGAACTGGAAAAAGCTTACGACGGTACGCTTAACAAAGTGAACGACCGGGAGGTTGTCGACGGAACTGTAATCGCAATGAACAAGCGTGAGGTCGTTGTGAACATCGGTTACAAATCAGACGGTATCATCCCATTGAATGAATTCCGTTACAATCCGGATCTGAAGATCGGTGACACGGTAGAAGTGTACATCGAAAACCAGGAAGACAAAAAAGGACAGCTCGTTCTGTCACACAGAAAAGCCCGCGCTACTCGTTCTTGGGATCGCGTGAACGCTGCTCTGGAAAATGAAGAAATTATCAAGGGTTACATCAAGTGCCGCACGAAGGGTGGTATGATCGTAGACGTATTCGGCATCGAAGCATTCTTGCCGGGTTCTCAGATCGATGTGAAACCGATCCGCGACTATGATGTATTCGTTGGCAAGACAATGGAATTCAAAGTGGTTAAAATCAACCAGGAATTCAAAAACGTTGTCGTATCTCACAAGGCTCTTATCGAAGCCGAACTGGAACAACAGAAGAAAGAAATCATCGGTAAACTGGAAAAAGGACAGGTTCTGGAAGGAACTGTTAAAAATATCACCTCTTACGGTGTGTTCATCGACCTGGGTGGCGTAGACGGTTTGATCCACATCACCGACCTTTCTTGGGGACGTGTCAGCGATCCGAAAGAAGTGGTTGAACTGGATCAGAAGCTCAACGTGGTTATCCTTGACTTCGATGACGAAAAGAAACGTATCGCTCTTGGCTTGAAACAACTCACTCCGCACCCATGGGATGCGCTTGACGCTGACCTGAAGGTGGGTGACAAGGTGAAAGGTAAAGTGGTTGTTATGGCCGACTACGGTGCATTCATCGAAATCGCTCCGGGCGTAGAAGGATTGATCCACGTCTCTGAAATGTCTTGGAGCCAACACCTGCGTTCTGCACAGGATTTCATGAAGGTAGGCGACGATGTGGAAGCTGTTGTGCTGACACTTGACCGCGAAGAACGTAAGATGTCTTTGGGTATCAAACAACTGAAACAAGATCCATGGGAAACAATCGAAGAGAAGTATCCTGTAGGTTCTAAGCATAATGCCAAAGTTCGCAACTTCACCAACTTCGGTGTATTCGTAGAGATCGAAGAAGGGGTTGACGGCTTGATCCACATCTCTGACCTTTCTTGGACGAAGAAAGTAAAACACCCGTCAGAATTTACTCAGATCGGTGCTGACATCGAAGTTCAGGTATTGGAAATCGACAAGGAAAACCGTCGTTTGAGCCTGGGTCACAAACAGCTCGAGGAGAATCCTTGGGATGTATTCGAAACGGTGTTCACCGTAGGGTCTATACACGAAGGTACGATTATCGAAATGTTGGATAAGGGTGCTGTAGTTTCTCTTCCTTATGGTGTAGAAGGTTTCGCGACTCCGAAACACCTTGTAAAAGAAGACGGTTCACAAGCACAGTTGGACGAGAAACTTCAATTCAAAGTGATCGAGTTCAACAAAGACGCCAAGAGAATCATCCTGTCTCACAGCCGTATCTTCGAAGATGTAGCCAAGGCTGAAGAGAAAGCAGAGAAGAAAGCTGCTTCCGGTTCTAAGAAGTCATCTTCCAAGAGAGAAGATACTCCGATGATCCAGAACCAAGCTGCTTCAACTACACTGGGCGACATCGACGCGCTTGCTGCATTGAAAGAACAGTTGGAAGGAAAGAAATAATGTTTATTTCCAGATAGATAAAAAGGCGTCCCGACCATCGGGACGCCTTTTTGTGTTTATAGGCAAGGATGTGTGGGGATTTTTTCCTTTTTCTTTGCAAGATTGAATGTGAAATGCTTTATCTTTGCAGAGGATAATCAATTATTCCGTATCTGATTGATACACAAATAGCGAATACTGTGATGAAAAGTTGTTGGTAACGATTTGGCGACTTCAAGATTGTACCAATCTTCCGCATTATGCTTTATCAAAACAACTCTGATACAAAAGTATAGCTAAACTTCTTGAATGAACAAAGAGTTTGGCTACTTTTTAAGTTATAAATCCATTTTGCAGTTATAAATAGTCATAATTAGTCATATTTCAGTCATAACATATGAATTAGGGACATTCATTAAATATTATAAAATGAGCCAACTAATTCATACACAAATTATTGCGAATTAGTTGGCTTTTTAGTATCTTTAGGTATTCCCCCGAAAACAAGGTTTGACGGCCCAAACGGGGGAAATTCCCCAACTAAGATATGGCTAAGATAGAAAAAATTTCAGAAATCCACCCAACTTTGGGCTTTACAGAATTTGATATTCTGGAAAAATACCGCAAGAGTTTTCATGAGAGTGAGCTTGGCAGGCTTCATTCGGTCTTTCCATTTGATCGTATGGCAAAAGCCGCAGGCCTGTCTGAACAACGTTTGGGCCGCAGGAACATATTCAGTCCTTCCGCAAAGATCGCCCTTATGGTCCTGAAGGCATACACCGGATTCTCCGACAGGAAACTGGTGGAACATCTGAACGGGAACATACACTACCAGATGTTCTGTGGAATCATGATCCCCCCGTCCCTTCCCATAACCAACTTCAAGATAGTCAGTGCCATCCGTAATGAGATAGCATCCCGCCTTGACATTGATTCCTTCCAGGAGATCCTGGCTTCACACTGGAAACCTTATCTTGATAACCTTCACGTCTGCATGACCGATGCCACATGCTATGAAAGCCACATGCGTTTTCCTACGGACATGAAACTCCTTTGGGAAAGCATCGAATGGCTCTACAGTCATATATGCCGGCATTGCAGGGATCTGGGCATAAGGCGTCCGCGCAACAAATACAGGAATGTGGCGGAATCCTATCTGTCCTACTGCAAGAAAAGAAAGAGGAGAGCTTCAAGGACAAGAATGCTTAAGCGCCGTATGATCAAGCTTCTTGAAAAGCTCCTCAGTCAAAGGGATGGGCTCCATAGCGAGTACGGTGCTTTACTCCGATATACGCAGGATTACCATAAGCGTCTTTCCATCATCAGAAAGGTGCTTGTACAGGAAAAGGAAATGTTTGAAGGGCGAAAAGTCAGTGACCGCATCATCAGCATCGACCGTCATTATGTACGTCCCATCGTCAGAGGCAAGGAAACCAAGTCCGTCGAGTTCGGTGCAAAGGTCAATAATATACAGATAGACGGCATATCGTTCATCGAACACCTCTCGTTCAAGGCTTTCAATGAGGGGATACGCTTGAAGGACTGTATCCGTATGCAGCAGAAGCTGATGAATGTAAGGGTAAGATGTGTGGCTGCCGATTCCATATATGCCAATAATGCCAACAGAAAGTTCTGTACTAAATATGGGATATCCACATCCTTTGTGCGCAAGGGAAGGGAGGGCAAAGATGAGCCTTTGAGGAAGCTGCTTAGAAGCGAACTCTCAAAAGAAAGGGCCACACGGCTTGAAGGAAGCTTCGGCACTCAAAAGCAACATTACTCGCTCGCAAGGATAAAGGCAAGGAACAAGAAGACGGAAATCCTGTGGATTTTCTTCGGAATACATACAGCAAATGCCATACTGGTGATTGACAAGATCAGGAACAGAACGGGGAAAGCTGCATGATATGAGTTTACTGAAAGAATCAGAAGAGGTCAGAAGACTTCTTCCGGAACTTCATGTATTGTCAGATAAGAGTATATGAGAATATACAGAAAAATGACAATAATAATGGCATATGAAGTGATTATACTCTATCATCTTCATATGCCATGGTATTTGGGGGGAACATTTACTGAATATTCCGAATTACGACTTCAAAAACACATCTAACTTTCGGACAAATTCCCTATGTTTTCATTTTTAATAAAACAAAAAAGAATTCTTCCGTATAATTTGCTATAGAATCTATTCTACTTTTACCTTACGATCATCCTTATATAACTGGATAGTTGTTCCTATTAATGTATGTGTATCTAATCCGTTCCAATCATCTTCCCACCCCAATTTATAATACATATAGTCATAACTAGATTCCATCCAAACTCCAAATACTTGCTGCACAAATATTTCAAAATTAATCATTGATGAATTCTCAAATTCTGCATTTGTTGAGTATGATACCACAAACTTTTGTTTATAAGGAGATTCTGACTCTGAATAATTCAGAACTCCATACTTTGGGAGATCTCCTTTTTTGAGCCATACGAAACGGTCTTCGATATTGAATACTTCGGAATTTGTAATAACTCGATAATTTTTCCCCTTACCAACTCCTTTATATTCTGTCAAATTTGCCCTTGAATTAGGAGGTATAGATAAAAAGCGTTGCATACCATAAGTTGCACTTGCTGAAGAAATATTACTTCCTCCTACAGAGATTCCGTTTGCAATGCCTCCAACAACACCGCCAACTCCCACTGCATTAGCCACAGCTCCTAAACCAACAGAAGCCCCAACTCCTTTTCCGCTTGATATTGTGGTTTGTTTAGTGTTATAATAGCATTCAGCTCTTCCGTCTGGGTATATTTTGAAACTTCTTGCTAAATCAATGTATATATAATCATCAGTTTTATTTCTTAATGATATTACATAGGGGGCATTATACCAACTTCCCTTTTTATTTAACAAGATACTAATTTCAAGTTCATTTGTGGACAAAATAGATGATGATGACATTCCAAATTTATATGTATACGCTGACGCTTTTTTAGTTGATATTTTATTCTTATAATACGTTATATATTTGTTATATAATGCTATAAGTGAGTCATTTTTTATGTCTGGAATCACTGTTTTATTTTTATTCTCCATTTGTGTCTCTCTACACTCAAAGACATCTTTTTCTCCATTTTCATAATTTATTGCTGCAATTTCTTTCGCTTCAATTGTATATATGGGGCCATTGAGATTTGAATACTTTTTATATTTTACAACGGAAGAGGATATTTCAACTACTTTACTCTTAATAACTGAAAGGTCTTTTTTAACAATAACATCTTGCGCAGATACAGAAAGGCAAGATAATAATCCTAAAAAGTATATAAACTTGTTATGCTTCATAAGCTTTCATAACTTGAAATTATAATTATTACAAATGTAATCAAAATAATCCACATTGGGGGTTGATAATACTACTTTTTAACTTTAAGTCGGATTTTTCTCTAAATCTCCCGACTTCGGAGAGGATGTTCGCGGAATTTGGCAAGATTTTCGGGAGTAACCCAAAACGTTTTGAGTAACTTAAAACATATCATGCTATCTTCCTGTAAACATCAGGTTTGAAACGGCTAAATTCATTTCGAGCGGCTGAAGACATACCTTGCTGTGTTCAGGAACACAAGCACGAAGTTTCAATTCATGGTTTATAAATGGCAGGATTGCCATAGCATCGGCAAGCAATATGGCAGTTTGCCAAATTTGAGGGCAATAAGGCTATATAGCTTGCAGACCTACAGTATAGCCGGCAGGTTTGCAAGCTATACGGTTTGTGTAAATGTTGAATTGCGAACTTTTGTTTCTTTGAGTGAGGGATTCTTCCTCCTAAAAAAGAAACGAATAGCAAAGCAATCAAGGCTCTGCCATCCGTCAGATTTTCTGTTTCTCATCGGTCGGTCATCTCCTCTATGGGTACTTTATCTGTGCGACCTTGAAATATGCAAGTTTTTTTCGGATCAATACTCTTGAAGTCTGAGAGGAAGATTGTTCCGAAAACGGGTTGCGTTGCAACCAACCATTATTGATAGCTGTGTATATAATACTGCGAAACGGCATCATATACGACCATACGGTATGGTGCAATGATTCTTCTCGGTGCGGAGGAACAACTCAAAGTCGGTGATAATACAGGGGATAGCTCACTCAAGGCAATATCACTCACTTTGTAGCGATGCTTGATGAACTCTTCCAAATGGTTGTAAATGGTGCAATATTTCCAATAGCTGCGTTGGCTTTTCATTTTACCTACTTGTTTGGCATAATCCTCATTGTGCTGTCGGAATACAGCAAGCAGGGGCTTATGGTTTTGCCCCATACCCAAGAATGCATCTCTTACTTTCTCTGACGAAACATAACCGTCTCTGTCCATAATCTCCTGATAAGCCTTGTTGATACCGACACGGATTTTATCCAACATTCGATTGGCTTCCTTTGCAACAATGCTTCTTCCCGAGATTCTGCCGAGGTTGATATTCCACAACCTTTCCTCTACATCCAATTTGCAACTGAATTGGGAAATCTTGCCGTTTACGGTGATACGACACATCACCGGTACAAGCCCGTTCTTCTTCGGGGCATTGAGCTTGAGATAGAATAATACTCTGAAAGTGCTTCTGCTCATAACTCTACTTTTTGGTTTGCAAAATTATTTATGGTAGAGCCGAATGACGGTAAGCAAAACACTGCGTATCGGTGCAAAAGAATTGGCCGAAGCGAAACCGGAACGAAGATGTAAGAAAAGCTCCTATATTTGTGGTCTCAACCGCCTAACAAGTGTTGCTATTCAATCTGTTACAACAGTCAAAAAAAAATTTCAAAGTCAAGATTCAAAGTAACGGGATAGTAACGAAACTCTGTCATTTCTTGGCTTTTCATTGGCTTTTGATGGCACTGCAATATCTTGGCGTACACTGTTAAATCGCTAACAGACAACATTCTTTCCCTGTTTCGCACTCACTTTCGTTTCTTTGTTGTATCTTTGCAAGAAATGGAAAAGTTTGAGTTACATATATTAGGATGCGGTTCCGCTTTGCCTACTACGCGACATTTCGCGACCTCCCAAGTCGTGAATTTGCGTGAGAAGCTTTTTATGATCGATTGTGGTGAAGGAGCGCAGATGCAGTTACGCCGTTCCCGGTTGAAATTTTCCCGGTTGAATCATATCTTCATCTCTCATTTACACGGTGACCATTGCTTCGGATTGCCGGGGCTCATCTCTACATTCGGCTTGCTGGGAAGAACGGCCGATTTACATATCCATTCCCCACAGGGACTGGAAGAGTTGTTTGCACCGATGCTTGCTTTCTTTTGCAAGACGCTGACTTATAAAGTATTCTTCCATGCATTCGAAACGAAGGAACCGTTGCCTATCTATGAGGACCGTTCGGTGACGGTGACCACCATCCCTTTAAAACATCGTATACCCTGTTGCGGCTTCCTTTTCGAAGAGAAACAGTGCCCGAATCACATCATCAGAGACATGGTCGATTTTTATAAAGTCCCGGTCTATGAACTGAACCGCATCAAGAACGGGGCAGATTTCGTGACTCCCGAAGGAGAGATCATCCCCAATTCACGCCTGACCCGTCCCTCGGCTCCGCCTCGTAAATATGCCTATTGCTCTGATACGATGTACCTCCCGTCACTTGTCGAACAAATCAGGAATGTGGATTTGCTTTTCCATGAGGCCACCTTTGCGCAGGCAGAGCAGGCACGTGCCAAGGAAACTTATCATACAACGGCTGCACAAGCCGCTCAACTGGCTCTGGACGCTCATGTGAGACAACTCGTTATCGGGCATTTCTCAGCCCGTTATGAAGATGAGTCCATCCTGCTTGATGAGGCATCCTCCCTCTTCCCGCCAACCGTGTTGGCGAAAGAAAATCTGTGTATTGACATTGCTGGAGGAGCTGCTGATGGGAGATAGACATTGATAAATAGGTTCCCTCTTTGCCGGAAACAAGGAATGGCCCGAATTTGAAACCATAAATAAACATACAGAAACAAGAGATGATGATTCCTTATAACGAACGCGAAGTTTTGAAGCTCCTTCAGGAGGAGAGTACGCAGCGGAAAGGATTTGAAATGATTGTGGCGCAGTATAGCGAGCAGTTGTATTGGCAGATCCGCCGGATGGTACTGTCGCATGAGGATGCGAACGATCTCCTGCAAAACACTTTCATCAAGGCATGGACGAGTATCGACTACTTCCGTGCCAAGGCGAAGTTGTCGACCTGGCTCTATCGCATCGCACTGAACGAATGTCTTACCTTTCTGAACAAACAGCGTGCGGTGACTACCGTAGGTATTGACGATCCTGAAGCTGCCATTGTGCAGAAGCTGGAAAGTGATTCCTACTTTTCGGGCGATGAAATACAGCTGTGCCTGCAAAAAGCATTGCTGACTCTGCCCGAGAAACAGCGCATGGTGTTCAACCTGAAATATTATCAGGAGATGAAATACGAAGAGATGTCGGAAATCTTCGGCACATCGGTGGGTGCGCTGAAAGCGTCGTATCATCATGCGGTGAAGAAAATAGAGAAGTTTTTAGAAGAAATAGATTAAACCTTTTAAATTAGACTGTGTCTAAGGAAAAGAGAGGAGAAAAGCGTATGAAAGAAGAAGAGATCCTATTGAAGAAGCTGGGGAAGGAGAATTCCTTCAAAGTGCCCGAAGGGTATTTTGAAAACCTGACTTCGGAGGTTATGAATACACTTCCTGAAAAAGAGAACGTTGTTTTCAAGGAGGAACCTGTCGGAACATGGACAAGAGTGAAGCCATTGCTCTATCTCGCTGCCATGTTTGTAGGTGCGGCTTTGATAATCAGGGTAGCGTCGACAGACCGCAAACCTGCTGCGGTGGATGAAGTGGCGGTGATGGAGGTGGATACCGAAATCGTGTCGGACGAGATGCTCGATGTGGCACTGGACCGTGCCATGTTGGATGATTATTCGTTATATGTTTATTTGAGTGACGCAAGTGTGGAATGATTTATTAATACTGATTGAATAATACGGAAAAATGAGAAGACTAATCGCATGGGTTGTTTTGTTGTGTGGCTTTATGCCTGTTCTTTGGGCTGCCGATGGATGTGAACAGCATTTATCCCGGGAGGAGTTCAGGGCAAAGCAAAAGGCATTCATTATCGAACAGGCCGGATTGAGTAAAGAGGAGGCGGCCAGGTTCTTTCCCCTCTATTTTGAACTCCAGGATAAGAAGAAGAAACTGAATGATGAATCGTGGAATCTGATGCGTAAAGGCAAAGAGGAGAAGACCACGGAAGCTCAATATGCGGAAATCAATGAGAAGGTAGCCAACAACCGTATTGCTGCCGACCAGCTTGACAAGACGTATCTGGGTAAGTTTAAAAAGATTCTTTCCAGCAAGAAGATCTTTCTGGTGCAGCGTGCTGAAATGCGTTTCCACCGGGAGATGATTAAAGGAATGAACCGTGGTAGAGAGAAGGGAGAGCATCCCAAGAAGAAATAAAGAAAAACAGAGGCGCTGTTTGAGTAAAATGGAGGCGCTGTTTCACCTAAATAGAGGCTCTGTTTGAGTAAAATAGAGGCTCTGTTTCACCCAAATAGAGGCTCTGTTTGAGTAAAATGAGGGTGTGTCAGAATGCCTGAATATAAAGATTGAGGCTGTCTGACAGGCCTCGGTAATTAGAAGTCACCCCTGCCAAAGCATATTCTGGCAGGGGTGAAATCGTTAAAATAGGACTTGTTAGACAGCCTCATTTCCTTAAAAAGGGATTCCGGCACACCCTCGTTTTGGTATCGGTAGGGCGGTTATAATCCCTTTTTCTTAGCCTCATTCCAAATGGCATCCATCTCTGCGAGAGTCATCTCTTTCAGGCTTTTTCCCTCTTTGATGGTATGCTCCTCCAGGTAATTGAAGCGGCGGATAAACTTCTGGTTGGTGCGTTCCAGTGCATTGTCGGGATTGATTTTGTAAAGACGTGCCGCATTGATAAGGCTGAACATGACATCCCCGAATTCGGCTTCCGCCTTCTCCTGGTCCATCTGGGCCACCTCATCCTGAAATTCTCCGATTTCTTCCTTCACTTTATCCCACACCTGCTCGCGCTCTTCCCAGTCGAAGCCTACGTTACGGGCTTTGTCTTGAATACGATATGCCTTGATGAGCGAGGGGAGGGCAGCGGGCACACCGCTCAATACACTCTTATTACCGTCTTTCTCCTTTAACTTCAACTGTTCCCAATTTTCGGAAACTTCTCCTGCCGTCTCCGCTTTGACCTCTCCGAACACATGCGGATGGCGGAAAATCAGTTTGTCGCACAGGCGATCGCAGACATCTTTCATGTCAAAATCTCCTGTTTCCGAACCTATCTTGGCATAGAAGGCTACATGCAGCAAGACGTCGCCCAATTCCTTGCAGATCTTTTTCTTGTCATCCCTCATCAGGGCATCGCAAAGTTCGTAAGTCTCTTCTATGGTGTTGGGACGCAGACTTTCATTGGTCTGTTTGCGATCCCAGGGACATTTAACACGCAGTTCGTCGAGAATGTCCAGGAAGCGTCCGAAGGCTTCCATCTGTTCTTGTCTGGTATGTGACATAAATCTGTTTTTTATTAAAATGGTTATAAAGCTATGATTCATCATTCATCCCCGGTGTGATGGTGCCGGCCCGAGAAACAAGGCACAATCTACTGCTGTTTTTCCCATTCCCGGTAAGAAATCAACAGCCCCACTACTTCCGAGTAGTTCCGGCGGCCGCTTTCTATCTTGTTTCCTTTCAGGTAGAGATCGTATATCCAATCCTGTACGGCTCCTACTGCCGGGCTGTATTTGGCAGCCCAATAGGCTTGATGATTCTTGGCCAATTCGATAATCTCCGGTCGGATGCGCTGAAAGTGTCTCGCATACTCTTCTTGGGAAAGCAATCTTTGCGCATTCCGTAGTACATGACCCAACACGGAAAAATATCCGGAGAAGCGGATGCCCATCGCCTGTGAACGGGTGCAGACCTGATAAGCATAGAAATTGGCTTCCGCTTCGCTGGTGATGCCCAACAGGTGGGCCAGCTCATGAGCATAAGTGGCGGGATAGTTGGCGGGAAGCAGATCTCCGTTGAGGGTGAACTCGCAGAAGAAAGGTCCCATGCTGCCGGTTACGCCTACCATGGAAATGAACGGGGTAAACAACATGGTCTTTACTCTCGGATGATCGTGCGGAGGGCGGTGTACGCCGAGGCTGTCGCTTAACTGATGATAAATCCGTACGGTTTCTTCCCGTATCAATTCCTTGTCGATACGATGGATGGGGGTATACGAATGATTTAGTCGGGTGATATAGTCGTCCACAAACTCCTGAAAATGTTCGGGAGTGTAGGCTGTATACGGGATTTCGGTTCGTTGATAAAAGTTCTTTTGGGAATAGTTCAGTCCCCATGCCAGATAGAACCATGCATACATCCACAACAGGTATTCACCGTCGTGCGATAAAATTTTCTTCCAGGGCAACTGCTTGCAGCGGCGGGCGTAAATGGGATAGATAATCACTCCCGTGATGCTGAGGAAGATGAATAAGTCTCCTATCGCAAAAGGAAATAGATTGGAAAAGAAAGATAGAACGTAAGAGATAAAGGGGTAGATGGTTTGCGAATAGATTGTTGCCAGAGCAGGAATCCATTGCGTCAGCCACACCAGGATTAAGATTGTTCCTAAGGCTAAATGTCTTACATTGGGCTTCTTTTTCATCATTTGTCTGATATCGGTCGACAAAAATAGGCATTAAATAGATGTAGCGCGAAAAAAATACCTCTATATTTGTGAAAAATCTGTTAACAACGGCTTTCGGGTGGGGATAACGGGGAGAGTCATCGCACATCAACCGGATAAAAAAAGAGGACTGCAAGTAGGAAGAAACCCTACGAGGGTGGTAAGATTTGAATTTAAATTGTTAACTTTGCACCCGTTATTTTTAGAATATACATTATCATATATACATAAGACAATATGGAATTAGCAAGTAAGTACAATCCCGCTGACGTGGAGGGAAAATGGTATCAGTATTGGCTGGACCATCATTTATTCAGTTCGAAACCCGATGGCCGTGAACCTTACACCATCGTCATTCCGCCCCCGAACGTCACCGGTGTGTTGCACATGGGACACATGCTTAATAACACCATTCAGGATATTCTGGTTCGCCGTGCCCGTATGGAGGGCAAGAATGCCTGCTGGGTACCGGGAACAGACCATGCTTCTATTGCCACCGAGGCAAAGGTTGTGAACAAACTTGCTGCTCAAGGTATCAAGAAGAGCGATCTGACGCGTGACGAGTTCTTGAAACATGCCTGGGAATGGACTGACGAACACGGTGGTATCATCCTGAAACAGCTTCGTAAACTGGGTGCATCCTGCGACTGGGATCGTACGGCTTTCACGATGGACGAGAAGCGTAGTGAGGGGGTGATCAAGGTGTTTGTCGACTTGTTCGATAAAGGATTGATTTATCGGGGCGTCCGTATGGTGAACTGGGACCCGAAGGCATTGACGGCTCTTTCTGACGAGGAGGTGATTTACAAAGAAGAGCACGGAAAACTATACTACCTCCGTTATCAAGTGGAAGGGGATCCGGAAGGACGCTATGCCGTAGTGGCAACGACTCGCCCTGAAACCATCATGGGGGATACGGCGATGTGTATCAACCCGAACGACCCGAAGAACGAGTGGCTGAAGGGAAAGAGGGTGATCGTTCCGCTGGTCAACCGGGTGATTCCTGTGATCGAGGATGATTATGTAGACGTTGAATTTGGTACGGGGTGCCTGAAAGTGACTCCGGCTCATGACGTAAACGACTATATGCTGGGTGAAAAGCACAACCTGCCCAGCATTGATATCTTCAACGATGACGGTACATTGAGCGAAGCTGCCGGTATGTATGTCGGCATGGATCGCTTCGATGTTCGTAAACAGATAGAGAAAGACCTCGAAGCTGCCGGACTGCTGGAGAAGACGGAAGCTTATACCAATAAGGTGGGCTACTCGGAACGTACCAACGTAGTGATCGAACCGAAACTCTCTATGCAATGGTTCCTCAAGATGCAGCATTTTGCCGATATGGCATTGCCTCCGGTCATGAACGACGAACTGAAGTTCTATCCTGCAAAATACAAGAATACCTATCGCCACTGGATGGAGAACATCAAAGACTGGTGTATCAGCCGACAGCTGTGGTGGGGACATCGTATTCCGGCTTACTTCCTTCCCGAGGGTGGTTATGTGGTGGCTGCCACTCCCGAAGAGGCATTGGCTAAAGCGAAAGAGAAGACCGGCAACGCTGCCCTGACAATGGAAGATCTTCGTCAGGATGAGGATTGCCTGGATACCTGGTTCTCTTCTTGGTTATGGCCTATCTCTCTGTTCGACGGAATCAACCGCCCGGGCAACGAAGAAATCAACTATTACTATCCCACCAGCGACCTTGTGACAGGACCGGATATTATCTTCTTCTGGGTAGCACGTATGATTATGGCAGGCTACGAGTATGAAGGACGGATGCCGTTTAAGAATGTTTATTTCACAGGAATCGTTCGTGATAAACTGGGACGTAAAATGTCCAAGTCACTCGGTAATTCTCCTGATCCGTTGGAGTTGATCGAGAAGTACGGAGCCGATGGAGTACGTATGGGTATGATGCTTTCCGCTCCTGCCGGAAACGATATTCTGTTTGATGACGCTCTTTGCGAACAGGGACGTAACTTTTGCAATAAGATATGGAATGCTTTCCGCCTGATTAAGGGGTGGACAAGAGCCCAAGACCCTATTGAGATTCCTGAAGATGCACATCTGGCAGTCCAATGGTTTGACCAAAGACTGGATGTGGCGGCTGTTGAAGTGGCCGATCTCTTCTCCAAATATCGTTTGAGTGAGGCGTTGATGCTGGTTTACAAACTGTTCTGGGATGAGTTCTCTTCCTGGCTGTTGGAGATCGTGAAACCTGCTTACGGACAGCCTGTTAATGGCTTTGTTTATAGTATGGTCCTTACCTCTTTCGAGCGTCTGCTTCAATTGCTGCATCCTTTTATGCCATTTATTACGGAAGAGTTGTGGCAACAACTGCGGGAGCGTGAACCGGGTGAAAGCCTGATGGTTACTCAACTGTATAAACCGGTGGGGGCGAATGAACAGTTTCTGGAGGCGTTTGAAGTAGCCAAGGAGATCATCAGTAATGTCCGTAGCATCCGTTTGCAGAAGAACATCGCGCAGAAAAAAGAACTCGAATTGCAGGTTGTGGGCACTCATCCGGTAGAGAAGTTGAATCCGGTGATTATCAGGATGTGTAACCTCTCTTCCGTATCAGTGGTGGACAGTAAATCGGAAGGTGCTGCTTCTTTCATGGTCGGCACCACCGAATTTGCCGTACCATTGGGCAATATGATTGATGTGGAAGCGGAAATCGCCCGTATGGAAGCCGAGTTGAAGCATAAAGAAGGATTCTTGCAGGGAGTGATGAAGAAACTGGGCAACGAGAAATTTGTCAGTCATGCGCCGGCAGCCGTTCTTGAACTGGAACGTAAGAAGCAGGCTGATGCGGAAAGTATCATCCGTTCTTTGAAAGAAAGTATTGCGGCTTTGAAGAAATTATAATCCTTTGATATTATATTTGTATAATGAAGGAGGCTATCTAACAGGTCTCGGTAATTAGAAGTCACCCCTGCCAAAGCATATTCTGGCAGGGGTGAAATCGTTAAAATAGGACTTGTCAGATAGCCTCTTTGGGGTTGCTAAAGCTATTCTATGCTTTATTTCTCTCCTGCTTTTACTTCTCTTTAGTTTTATTTCTTTTCAGCTTTACCTCTCTCCAGCTATATTCCTTCCAATCTGTTGGTGGATAAGTTATGCCCTTATGGTAAACTTCCGTTCCCTTATTGGATAAGTGGTCTTTGATTGAGAAGCTTGGTGGTAGGGAATGTGTTATCCCGCTTTCCGTGTCGGTTCGTAAAGGTTCGTTCTTATCGCCCTCAACCGTACGGATGAAGTGATATCGAACCGGTGTTCCGTGTATACGTGTATATGGTCTATAGGATCGCCCAGCATTCTTCTTATTTCATTAAATAAAAACGTGGTAAATGGATAATATATGATTCTTAATTGTTATATTTGACAAATTGTAAATAAAACTATGTATACACGTCTTTTATTCATTCTATTATGGGGGGCTACATGGATATGTAGCTGCCAAACCGAGCAGTTGCCTGTCCATGCATTGGCAGATCGTGTGACGGAGGGTACTTCGAAAGGTCGTATTCTTTTTCGGATGATGGCTGATGAAAACAATCCGTTGAAGGATTATTTTGAAATATCTTCCGAAGAGGGTAAGGTGCTGATAACCGGAAACTCTGACTTGTCTCTGGCTACGGGATTGAACTGGTATCTGAAATATGTAGCCGGTATTCATCTTTCTTGGAATAATCTTTCGCAGAAGTTACCGGAAACACTGCCGCTTCCCCAGGAAAAGATACGTAAGGAGACATCCATGGAGAACAGATATTATCTGAACTATTGTACCTATTCTTATTCCATGGCTTTCTGGGATTGGGAACGTTGGGAGAAAGAAATAGACTGGATGGCGATGCATGGCATCAATATGCCTTTGAGCATCACCGGAATGGAGGTGGTCTGGTATCATCTGTTGAAACGTCTCGGATACACAACGGAAGAAGTCAATGAATTTATTTCCGGCCCCGCCTTTATGGCTTGGTGGCAGATGAATAATCTCGAGGGTTGGGGAGGACCGAATCCCGATAGCTGGTACCGGCAACAGGAAGCTCTGCAGAAGAAGATCGTAGCCCGCATGCGGGAACTGGGCATTGAGCCGGTATTCCCGGGTTATGCAGGGATGGTTCCTCGTAATATTGGTGAAAAGTTAGGTTATCAGATTGCCGATCCCGGTAAATGGTGCGGCTTCCCCCGTCCGGCTTTCCTTTCTACGGAGGATGAACATTTCGACTCTTTTGCAGCGATGTATTATGAGGAATTGGAGAAGCTCTATGGGAAAGCCAACTATTACAGTATGGACCCTTTCCATGAGGGCGGTAATACGGCAGGAGTGGATTTGGCGAAAACCGGTGCTTCCATCATGGCTGCCATGAAGAAAGCGAATCCGGAGGCAGTCTGGGTCATTCAGGCTTGGCAGGCGAATCCTCGTGAAGAGATGATTTCTTCTCTTGACCGGGGTGATATGCTTGTTTTAGATTTATATGCCGAGAAGCTTCCTCAATGGGGAGATCCGGATTCGGGGTGGTATCGGGAAAAGGGCTTTGGCAAACACGACTGGCTCTATTGTATGTTGCTGAATTTTGGAGGTAATGTAGGTCTGCACGGCCGGATGAATCAGTTGGTGAACGGCTATTACGATGCTTGTGCTCATGCTAACGGAAAAACATTGCGTGGAGTAGGAGCAACGGCGGAGGGTATTGAGAATAATCCGGTGATGTTCGAACTCCTTTACGAACTTCCTTGGCGTGAAGAACGTTTTTCTTCCGATGAGTGGTTGCAAGGCTATTTGAAAGCTCGCTACGGCAAAGAGGTCGCTCCGGAAGTAATGGGAGCGTGGCGTGCATTGGAACATACTGTTTACAATGCTCCGAAAGATTATCAGGGTGAAGGAACCGTTGAATCTTTGTTGTGTGCCCGTCCGGGGTTCCATCTGGACAGGACTTCCACATGGGGATGTGCCCAACTGTTTTATGCACCGGATTCTACGGCAAAGGCAGCCCGGCTGCTAACCTCCGTTGCCGACCGGTATAAAGGAAACAATAATTTTGAGTATGACTTGGTAGACATCGTGCGCCAAAGTAATGCCGATAAAGGAAATGTGTTACTTGAAGAAATATCACAGAGCTATGACCGGAAGGACAAAGAGAATTTCCGCAGACAGACACGGCAATTCCTGCAACTCATCCTGTCGCAAGACAGTTTATTGTCTACCCGGAAAGAATTCTCCGTTTCCTCTTGGCTGGATGCAGCTCGTTCTTTGGGAACTACTGAAGAAGAAAAGCGATTGTACGAATGGAATGCTTCTGCATTAATCACCGTCTGGGGAGATAGTATTGCTGCCAATCGGGGCGGATTGCATGACTATTCGCATCGGGAATGGAGCGGACTCTTGAAAGACTTGTATTATCAGCGTTGGAAAGCCTTCTTTGAACAGAAGCAGGCGGAGTTGGACGGGAAGCCTGCAGGAGAGGAAATAAACTTCTATGGGATGGAGAAAGCCTGGGCAGAGAAGAGTAAGGTACAGACATTGAACAACTAAATGATTAGGAAACCCTCGTTCTATCCGTTGAACTACAAGACTTTATACTATTTTAGTATGTCGTTTTTGTCGAGCGTTTACTAAGTTAATAGTGTCAGCTCTCTCAATTTTAGCCCCTTTGTAGCTCATAAGTTTAACCCACGTCGGGTTGATATCACTTTGAGTAACCGAACTCACCTCCTTCCCGAAAGAGAGGAAGCCATACGGATATACAGATGAAGTTCTATCGAACTGACGTTTCATAGAAAACCAAGTGTTGTAGTCGGGGCTGAAATATGCCCGGTCATAATTTGTCTCAGAACTTTTTTAGAAGGAATCTTAAATTTCTACAGATCCATCTTAAGTTATATTGCTACAAGGTATATATCAAATAAGAGGCTGTCTAACAGGTCTCAGTAGTTAGAAGTCACCCTGCCCAAGCATATTCTGTCAGGTTGAAATCGTTAAAATAGGACTTGTTAGACAGCCTCTTATCTTTTTATATGAATCTTGAACGATCTCTGTTTAAAAAAAGAACGGTATCTTATTTCTCCAACAATCGTTCTTTATTTCTCCCATAATTCTTCTTTATTTCTCCAACAAATTCTTTAAGAAGTCATCCAACTCCTTATCCAACCCTTTCAACAATTCATCATTCACCAGTATGGTGTCGTCATCGACCAAGAGCAATTCCGCTACGGTTTCTTTCTCTTCATCTACCAAAACGAAGGAATAGGGTTTCAAAATGGTCACTTTGTCGAAATCTCCGGCATCTTTCATTCTACAAAGAATACTTTGCAGAGAAGGCTCCACGTTTTCCAGAAAATCATCCTCTTCATACGTTGCCCATTCTTCGACCAGAGTGTTTGCCAACTCTTCATCATCGTCATTATAAATGGTCAGTTGTCCCGATGTCTGATCCGGTTGTAAATGGATATCGGTTACGACTGTTTGTTCACAGCTACATGCATATTTAGCGACAGCCTTTTGGATCGTCGATTCGATAATGGATAGTGATTGTTGGCTTAGTTCCATGAGTTCTTTCTTTTTATACGCTCAAAGGTATAAAAAAAAGTAAGATTTGGTACACAAATTCCTTAAAAATCATCATTAAATCGGCTCATTTGTAATTTTAGCTTAGGTAATTGAGCGTTTCTCTCCTTCAATTCGGTTAAATACAAGGACGTAAGATAGTAATCCGGTCCCGCATCGATGGTGCCCCGAACACTATCCGTGATACTCTTCTTTTCTATTTTCAGGGCCAGTTGCCGGGCTTTTTCCGCCCATTCTTCCGCTTTAGCCAGGCTACCCTTCATTTCGTGATAAACAGCAATGTTGAGAGCGGTCTGCATCTTCTTCTTTTGACTTTTGCTACTTTCGAACGTTTGCTTCCAAAGTTCGTATGCGTTGTCCCATGAATTTTCACGTACATAGATGGCAGCGTCACGCATGGGAACGGAGCCTCCGGCATACAGATACCGTGTTCCTTTTTTCCAGATGGGGACGAGGTGTTTCACCGGAACGGTTCCTGCAAATGCTGCCGCTTCCTCCAACATCTGTTTGTCGGGAATCAGGTGGGTGGCAGCTTCTATGGCGCTACCTCCAAACTCCTCCCAGAAGATGCTGTCAGTAGGATGGAGCGTAGTCATCGGCCGGCTACGTTCGGGAAGATACACTCTCACTGTGGGGTATACTTTGACGTCCACCGCTCCTTGAAAACAGTTGAACTCATTCAAGTAACGCACCGTTTGGGTTGCTTTGAGTTGCAGGTTTTCCAGTGCAATGATAACATCCACTCCCAAATCAGAGGCTAACTGGCTGACCTCCTCCTGACTTAGCATACTCTCGCGAGGCAGTTTGTCATTGGCACGTAACGCAGAATCACAGATGACGACCTCATCGAAGTAATTCTGTCGTGCGATTTCTTCTGCCAGTGATTCGGTGGCAATCCGGGGGTCACCATTGGCATATATCGTTGCACGACTTACCACCGGTATGTCTTCTTTGATTTTCTCAGTCGCTGCTATCGGCTTGTTATCCGGTGCGTTGCCTGTGTTATTCACGATAGCTACTTTCCGGAGGTGTGGAGGAAAACTCAAATCCGCAGGTTGCAGATAATCAATGGAAATCTGTTCCAGACTCTGACAGCTGCCCAGTGTCAGCAGGAACAGAGCGATGAAAGCCAGTGAATAAGATTTTGCCATAGATGGGTGCTATTTAGTAATGTGAACAAAAGTACGATTTTGGAGGAATAAAAGAAAGAGGAGGCTGTCTAACATGTCCTGTTCTAACGATTTCGAGTGTATCAAAACTCCCTTTTTGAGGAAATTACCCCTGCTATAGCTATCTGTGGCAGGGGTAAATCTTTATATTTAGGCATTATGACACACCCTCGACTTCTAACTACTGAGACTTGTTAGACAGCCTCTCTTTCTTTTATAAGTGGAACACAGAGAGACTACGCCCTAAAGCATGTCATCCCGTGATTCCCAGCCTTTAATTTATAATCATAATCGATCAAAGGTTTCTACCGTGACAGTTCTTATACTTCTTGCCACTTCCGCATGGACAAGGATCGTTACGTCCCACAGTCTTCTCTGCACGGATCGGTTCACGCTTCTGCCGTTCACGGGTATCCTGGCTGGCAGCAGCCTGCTGGTTCGGGTCACTCAAGTCATGCTTGTTTTCGCGATACTTGCTCATATCCTGACGCTGTTCAGGAGCAGCCTGACGTACGTCCACGCGTCGTGCAGCCTGTTCGTCGGGAGCTTCCTGTACAGGAATCTGTCCGCGCATCAAGATAGATATAGTCTGGTTGTTGATCTTGTTCACCATCGCGTCAAACAGAGTCACAGACTCCAGTTTATAAATCAACAGCGGGTCTTTCTGTTCGTAGCTTGCGTTCTGTACGGAATGTTTCAGTTCGTCCAGTTCGCGGAGATTCTCTTTCCATGCTTCGTCGATGACGTGGAGCAAGATTGACTTCTCGAACGCTTTCACCACCTCTTTAGATTCCGATTCGTAAGCCGCTTTCAGGTTGCAAGAGATGTTGTACATCCGTTTACCGTCCGTGATAGGAATCAGGATGTTCTCGTACATGTGTCCCTGATTCTCATATACCTGTTTGATAACCGGGTTGGCGATCTGTGCCAGCCGTTCGGTCTTGCGTTTGAAGTTTTCCATCGCAATGTTGAAAGCCCTCTCGGCCAACTTATCCTTCTTCTCGTTACGGAATTCCTCTTCGGTGAACGGAGTTTCCATCGCCAATGTCTGGAGTAATTCCATCTGGCACCCTTCGTAATCATTGTTCTCGATCGCGTTGGCGCAACGGTCCCAAATCATATTCACGATATCCATGCCGATACGTTCACCCATCAAAGCGTGGCGACGTTTGGTGTAGACCACCGTACGCTGCTTGTTCATCACGTCGTCATATTCCAACAGACGTTTACGAATACCGAAGTTGTTTTCTTCCACCTTCTTCTGGGCACGTTCGATAGAGTTGGAAATCATCTTGTGCTCGATCATCTCACCTTCCTGGAAACCTAGCTTGTCCATCACACTGGCAATGCGGTCGGAAGAGAACAGACGCATCAAATCATCTTCCAACGACACGAAGAATACCGAAGAACCCGGGTCACCCTGACGTCCGGCACGACCACGCAGCTGTCGGTCTACACGACGCGATTCGTGTCGTTCCGTACCGATGATTGCCAAACCGCCCGCCGCTTTTACTTCCGGACTTAGCTTGATGTCGGTACCACGACCCGCCATGTTGGTAGCAATGGTCACTGTTCCTCTCAAACCGGCAGTAGCAACGATGTCTGCCTCTTTCTGGTGCAACTTCGCGTTCAATACTTTATGTTCGATCTTGCGCATGGTAAGCATTTTGCTCAACATCTCGGAGATCTCTACCGAGGTAGTACCCACCAGTACCGGGCGTCCTGCCTGCACCAATTTCTCGATTTCCTCGATGACAGCTTTATACTTTTCGCGTTTCGTTTTGTAAACGCGGTCGTTCATATCCTTTCTGGCAATCGGACGGTTGGTCGGGATAACGACTACATCCAATTTATAGATATCCCAAAGCTCGCCGGCTTCCGTTTCAGCCGTACCGGTCATACCAGACAGTTTGTGATACATACGGAAGTAGTTCTGCAAAGTAATCGTGGCGAAAGTCTGTGTAGCAGCTTCCACCTTCACCCGTTCCTTGGCTTCGATGGCCTGGTGCAATCCGTCAGAGTAGCGGCGCCCCTCCATGATACGTCCGGTCTGCTCGTCTACGATCTTCACCTGTCCGTCGATCACCACATATTCATCATCTTTCTCGAACATCGTGTAAGCCTTCAACAGCTGGTTGATGGTGTGTACACGTTCCGATTTGATGGCATAGTTTGTCAGAAGCTCATCTTTCTTTTCGAGCAGTTGTTCGTTACTCAGGTGCTGGTTCTCCAGCTCCGACAGTTGTCCGGCGATGTCGGGAAGAACGAACAAGGTCGGGTCTTCGGAGTTACCGGTAATCAGGTCCACCCCCTTATCCGTCAGGTCTACACTGTTCAGTTTCTCATCGATCACGAAATACAGCGGATCCGTCACCTCATGCATACGCTTGTTGTTCTGTTCCATGTAGATCTCTTCCGTTTTGAGCATACCGGCTTTGATGCCCTGCTCACTCAGGAACTTGATCAATGCCTTGTTCTTCGGCAATGCCTTGTGGCTGCGGTATAAGGCGAGGAATCCGTCTTCCACCTCTTTCTTATCGTTGGATGCGATCAGTTTCTTGGCTTCGGAGAGGTATTTGGTAGCCAATACCTTCTGTGCTTCCACCAAGCGTTCCACCAACGGTCGGAGTTGTTCGAACAACTGGTCGTCACCTTTCGGTACGGGACCGGAGATAATCAACGGCGTACGAGCATCGTCAATCAATACCGAGTCGACCTCATCGACGATGGCATAGTTGTGCTGCCGTTGCACAAGATCTTTCGGGCTGATAGCCATATTGTCACGCAGGTAGTCAAAGCCGAATTCATTGTTCGTACCGAACGTGATGTCTGCCAGATACGCCTGGCGTCGTGCGTCGGAGTTCGGCTGATGGCGGTCGATACAATCCACGCTCAGACCGTGGAACATATACAGAGGTCCCATCCATTCGGCATCACGTTTGGCGAGGTAATCATTCACGGTCACTACATGCACACCGTTTCCGGTCAGCGCGTTAAGGAATACCGGGAGGGTAGCCACCAATGTTTTACCTTCACCGGTTGCCATTTCCGCAATCTTACCTTTGTGCAGAACGACACCGCCGAAGAGCTGTACGTCGTAGTGAACCATGTTCCATACCGTATCATTACCACCGGCTATCCAGTGATTCCGATAGATAGCCTTGTCCCCTTCGATGCGTACAAAGTCTTTCGTAGCAGCCAGTTGGCGGTCGAAATCCGTAGCGGTAACCACGATCTCCTCATTTTCCGTGAACCGTTTGGCCGTAGCCTTTACGATAGAGAAAGCAACAGGCAGTACTTCATCCAGTGCTTTCTCATATTTCTCCAGAATCTCCTTTTCTATCTTGTCTATTTGTGCGAAGACCTCTTCACGGTCCTCCAATTCCAGTGTTTCGATACTGGCCTTCAACTCCTCCACTTTCGCGCGTTCGGCAGCGGCCGACTCATGGATATGTTTTTTGAGTTCTTCCGTTTTGGCACGGAGGGCATCGTTGTCCAGTCTCTCAATCTCCGGGTACGCAGCTTTGATCTTTTCCACCCAGGGCTTGATTTCTTTCATGTCTCGTGTGGATTTGTTTCCGAAAATCGAGCTTAAAAATTCATTAAATCCCATATATTATTCAATTTATTATTTATATCAATTTCAACGCGGATGAACGCCGGTTTACGCAGAATAAGGGAGAGGTTAAATCGGATTTTTAATCCCTGTTAATCCGCGTTGGAGGATCTTCCTATCAAGAAACCTCCGCAAAGTTACATTAAAATGCTGATTTATTTATGCTTTGCCCCTGTTTTTGTGAGTAATTTCTTACCGTAGGCCGGTCATAGGAGCAGAAGTGCAGGCGTTGGGAGCCCGGATACGCATAAAATGTGCCAGTGTAGGCGCGATATGATCAATGGTGACAGGCGTCCGGATGATGTCCGGCTTCACGGAATATCCCATGAAAATCAGCGGTGAAGGGACATAGGAATGACGTACCACTTTGTTCTTACCGCCATTCTCGTCGACGATGGTCCATCCGGGGAGAACGTCGATAACGAGGTCACCCGAACGTTTGCGATGATAGCCGTTACGTATTTTGTAGATTTCCGGGGTCCATGATCCCAGTAGCAGGCGGTTGGCCGAATAGGCTTCGTTCACCCCGCTGAACTGCATCAGGAACTCTGCCGCCTTCTGTTGTATCTCCGCCAGATTCAGTTCCTTCTTCTCCAGTAACTTATGGTTCAGGTAAATCTGCCGGTTGTGATGTGCTTCCACATACTTCCCTTCGCCATACGTAGCCATCAGGTACATGTTCAGCAAGGCGGCGCAACGGTTGAGGTGGAATTCCCCCCCCGGAATCTTGTATACCCCCGAATCGGGTGATTCGCTGTCGGTATATCCGGTGGAAGTGATGAAAATAAGTACATGCTGCAAGCCCACTTTCTTATCGAGCACTTCGAGCAGGTCGGCGATGCTACGGTCGAGACGCACGTAGGTGTCTTGTATCTCCATGGCACATTCCTGTACGGATTTGTGCATATAGTTGCCGGCATAATAAGTGAGTGCCAATAAGTCAGTAATGTCGTCCGCGCCGATCGAACTTTTGTTCAACGCCTCTTCGGCCAGCGCGTTCACTTCATCATTCACAAAAGGGCTGGCGATGAAGTGGCGGTACTTATTATTGCGGTCGTCATCAAACTTATATTTGAAGATCATATCCCGCCAATCTGGCAGGAAAGTATACATACTCCGAGGAAATACCGGTTCCCATGTCATACCGGCGATACGGAAATCAACCGCCTGCCGGTCGTTATATTGGCTTGCCCACCACGGAAACTCCCCGTAATAGGTGGTTCCGCTCCATTTCCCGGTGTTGGGATTGAGCCAGAAAGCAGCGTTTCCGGCATGTCCGGCCGCGAAAAGTGCGGCATCGCAATCAGGTGCGATGGCATATACGAGCCCTTTGCCTTGGGTCGCTATTTTAAGCTCGTCGGCAATGGTTGAAGTCAGTAGTCGGGTGGGGGCGGCAGTCCGGTCGGTGTAATACCCCATGAATGTCATGTCGTCCGTGCTGTTGACGGGGCGGAGCGTAGAGACGTCCATCCAGCGTTGGGAAATAATTCCGTTCACGGAAGGCGTCGTGCCGCTGTAAATAGCCGCAATGGCAGAGGCTCGGTCCACCCCGCTGAAGGTATATTCGGCATTATGGAACACCCTTCCCTCTTTCCAAAGACGTTTGAATCCTTTCTCGCCATACAGTGACGAAAACGCTTCCAGATAGTCCGTACGCAATTGGTCGATGGTCAGCCCCACCACCAATTTAGGGGCGGCAGGCAGCGACTGGGCTTGTAGCCCGGTGAAAGTCAGTACGGTGATGAGGGAAGTAAGTAGTCCTTTCATTATCTCTTTTTAGATGTCACAATCAAATGGCTTGCTGAACGTACCAGCAAAACGAGTGCCAAAGGTACAACAGCAAAGTCGATTTCTTGCGGAATGGCGCGTAAAAGCAATATAAAAAGTGTTAAAACGACTAAGTTCAGGGTCAGATACCAACATCTCTTCCCTTTTCGGACACAATAGACCACATACGGAAGGAACAGAAGTTGTCCCGGATGGAACACCCATAACAGGTAATTGGGACTGACTGCCGGGTGTTGGGAGAAGAGGGCGAGGAAGGCGAGGACGCATCCCACGATGCCCGCCATGCCAAAAAGAAAGAGGTCGACCCCCCATAATCCGGTTCTCCGGCGGATGCCGTAAATCGTGGCGGCGGCTGTCAGTATAAATAAGAGTAACGAGCATTGGAGCGGAGTAGGCATCCAGCTGCTTTCATCCGGTGCGGGAGTGGCATCGACTACCAGCTCTTTGGATGCTACGAGCCGGCGAATATAGTTCTTTCCGGAAATATATATGCCGTTGAAAATATTCATCAGGTAGAAAGGGGCAAACATCGTTTGCTGTTGTGTGATGGGTTGGTCGGCTTCGCTTCCGATGCAGAGATCGATGCCGAAACGTGCCCATGGATGCCCTTTGCAATATTCATGTACGATGCTGCGGAAGGTACAGGAACTATCTAGCGGAGCGATGGGGTAAACCACCTTTTCTGTAATGCTTTCCAGTATCTTGTCCCGGGGGCGGGTGGCACAATTGTCGTGAAAGAAATTATAATGGTATACCCGGTTCTCCGGGCGATAATTCTCTTGTAATGAACGGACTAGTTTTCTCCCTTCATCACGGGTCAGATAGAGTGTCTGTTGCCATACACTGCGTCCGAGAAATGCGTATTCAGCTGCGAAACGCTCGTAATCGGTTACTCCCAGTTGGTAGTCCGTTTTTCCGAGCGCGAAGCGGAGGATGAAGTGTGGCGTGTTGAAACTGAACAATCCGTAATTGAATACAAGGTCAGTTCCTTGTGAAAAGTTCTCATAACGGATGGCCGTGTGTCCGAACAGGGAATAGATTTCCTCTCCGGGGGCACAAGTCAGCAGACTCAGACGGATGGAGTCGTTGTCGTTGGCAGATGCTTGTCCGGTGGGCAGAAGCAACAGGAACAAGGAGAGGATGATGTATGAGTAAAATCGTTTCATTAGCTGGATCGTTTTATTTCAGTGGCAAATATACGAAAAAAATAGTTGGATTCGAAAATCCGGAGGCTTTATTTTATCAGAATAGAGCCTCTAATTGACTGAAACAGAGCCTCTGTTTAGGGTAAATAGAGGCTCTGTTCGGGTGAAATGGAGGCTCTGTTTGAGTGTAAAATCCTTACAAAAAAGCGAGCCACCAAACGAGCCACCCCTAAAGTCGTTCTAACTGTTTGTCAACCAATCGTTTGCAACGGTCGGAAGAAAGTGGAAAAAGCCACCAAACGAGCATATATAAATACTAAAGTATAATAAATATATAAATATAGTTCGATCGACACACTTTTTCGGTGGTTGGCGGACGGGAAAATACCCTAAAAGAAATTCTTAGGGAAATGAGCAAACCCGATTTCAAAAAAACTAAGGGTTAATTTCATGATAAGGGTCATAAAATAATATATAAAGCATTCCATGAGCGCCTACTAAAAAATAGATTCGAGGGGATTTTATATTTGATTTTCTATCGGCTAATGTTTCTTTATTAGTGTATAATGCAAAATGGTAGATTTCCGGATATATAATATTGTTAGATATCTCTCCATGTAATTCTCTCAATACTTTGCGTAAATTACCTCTTATTTCTGATTTATAAAAATGAAATTCATGATTATTTTCCTCTAACAATTCATCTAAAGTATGTTTAGAAATATATTTGATAGCTTTAAAATAAGACTTTATGTCCTTATTATCAAAACAATCTTGTAAAAAATGGTATTTAGTCTTATCTAAATCAATTAAATCATAACATATAACAGGAAGCGTTTGTTTAGAATTATAAATGCTTTCATTAGATAATCCTTCTCCCCATGTATACCTTTGATGAAATTCTTCAATATCCTCAATATCAAAATCGTAAGCCATTATTGTTTTCTTTTTTTAGAATCCAGTCTACTTTTATAATAGCTATACATTGTTTCTAACGAAATTTCTTCATTTGAATATTCAAACGGATTTAGCCCTTCTCTTTTTTCGCTCCATGGCTTTTCTGAATGTGTTAAGAATACCAATTTGTCATGACTCATTGTCCCGTAAAATTGAAATATTGATTCTAAAAATTCAAGTTGGTCATTATCTAAATCTAATTCTTTTTTCTTCTTTTCTAAGTTTCCTTCGATATCAATTTGTTCTGGAGTTATTTGGTCATATATGCCAATATTTTTATATTGATTATATATACTTCTATATACAGGGCCATTAACCCACGCTTCCGGTCTTTCGTCAAATAATAATTTTTTATCGAAATAAACCATATGCCATGCTTGAATATAATATAATATCTTCTGTAATTTTAAAGGGCATACAGATACTCCGTTTTCAAATAAACATAGTAATGTAAATTCTGCGATGGATTTTATATTTAAATTGGTTTTCATCTTTTTTCTGCAAATTAAAACAATTAAATTGAATGATGTATCATTCATTAATAAAAATTGGGGATTACCACTCTATAATTACCAATAAATCCTCATCTTTTCACTAAAGATACGAAAAATTGGGGAGAAGTCCAATTTTTTTGCAAGAAATAGTTATAGCCTAATCGTCATCAGAATCACCACCTCAGATAATAGAACTAAGGTTATCAGTGAACTTACTCGTTGGGTAAAGTGTATTTTGCCATATATTGACGTGGTGCGTTGCCATTAAGCAAGTGGACTTGTGGCGAGCCTTGATTACGTGTGGCAGTAGCAATACGTCTTTTTTGTGATTTTGGGTATGGTTATTGCTGAATAATCTGACTTTTTATTTATGATTGAGTCTTTTTTAGTTGAAAGAAAATGATGTTTTTCTGTTAAGAGTGCAAACTCTAAATACTTTTCTACCCCTGCTATAGTTATGTAGCAGGGGTAAATCTTTCAAATTTGGCATTATGTATACCTTATGGCTATTTTATTATTGCACGATAAATCTATAAAATGGCTAGAGGAACAAATTACCAAGTATCAACCCATTTTGTTTCTGGAAATCCATTCATAGTATGAGTGATAGTGCCTGTTATGTTTACAGTCCAAACACGAACTGGTAACCCATTTGGAATTATAAAAGCTGGAAGTAGTAAAAAATCGTGGTTTTTTGCAACATTAATAGTGCTGTTTACATTTATATTACCCCCACCATAGTTACCAACCTTAGCATATCCTGATAGATTTAGGTTGATAGTTCGACTTTCCCCTGCTTCATGCCAGCTCCTTCCCTTATATTCCAATTTTAATGTTATGAAGAGTGCTTCGGCATCTTGATTGTTAATTCTTATATTGACAGATTTTAATTCATGTACATACTTGAATTTATATTTTCCGTAATTGTAAGGTGTACATTCTTGTTGGTGGTTTGCTCCTAGTTTTCCAAATGTAACATTTGTAGTGGTTCTACTAGTTGGAGACTGTTCTAGTGAAGATGCAGAAATAGCTATAGCATTGCCACATACTATCTTCTCGTCATCAGATATTAAAATCATTTCTCCATTTACATATTTTAGAATAGAATCATTAATTTGGATTTCCAGATGTTTATCGAATAGGGCTTGAAAGGATGTTGGCATATTGAAAATTTCATTGTCTTCACATCCATCACAATGTAATAGGAAAGGAGCAGAACTGTGCATTCGAGACCACTTAATTTGTTCATCATAACTTTTTAATGATAACTTATTAAAAGTGTCGAAAAATTCTTGTGTGTTTTTAAATGAAATCCGAGAAAAAGTTTCTTTCGTTTCTCTAAATGACTCATTTTGTTCACATCCACAAAAAAGTAATACTAAAAAAAGAGGGATAAGCATTTTTTTTGTTTTCATAAGTGCGATTGTTTTTAAGAGGTTAATTATTAGTGAATGATTACTCTGTAAATATAATATTTTTTTTTGAGATAATGCATGTTTCTCTATTTTTTATCTGATAAATAGAGAAATATCATTTTTTTGTGGTAAAACTTAGAAATGATATTTTTGATTAATAGATTTGACGGGTTGGCTTAGTGCTTAACTAATTTTATTACTGTGGTATTTTGAGGCTATTTTCTAGTTTTGCATAAAACCTTCGATTAACGGTTATGTAGATGTATTCGCAGCAAATAATTCCCCCTTTATGCTTCAACTTCTCTTTTTTTACTTTACATTTGCGCTCGCTAAAGACGAAAATGCATTGAATTTAATAATCGACATAGGAAATACAATGGCAAAGGTGGCTCTCTTCGACGGTGGAGAGATGGTGGAGGTATCCGCTGGATCCAATCAGTCGCTGGAGGGTTTGAAAGCACTTTGCTCGAAGTATCCGGTGGATCGGGGAATGGTGGCTACTGTCGTTGACTTGAACGAACGGATACTGGCTGATTTGGCAGCTTTGCCGTTTCCTTTGCTCTGGCTCGATCACCGGACGCCGCTTCCGGTTGTCAACCTGTACGAAACTCCTGAAACATTGGGGTATGATCGTATCGCTGCCGCAGTGGGTGCCCATGAGCAGTTTCCTCATCGCGACATATTGGTCATCGATGCCGGGACTTGCATTACATACGAATTTATCGATTCAAAAGGTCGGTATCACGGAGGGAACATCTCGCCCGGTATGCAGATGCGTTTTAAGGCACTTCATCGGTTTACGGGACGCTTGCCTCTGGTGGACGCCGATGGGCGTAAACTCCCGATGGGACGGGACACCGAAACGGCTATACGTGCCGGAGTGATGAAGGGGATCGAGTACGAAATTTCAGGTTATATTGAGTCTATGAAGCATAAATATCCTGAACTTTTGGTTTTTTTAACGGGCGGAGATGAATTTTCTTTTGATAGCACCGTAAAAAGTACCATCTTTGCAGATAGATTTTTAGTGTTGAAAGGATTAAATAGAATTTTAAACTATAATAATGGTAGGATTTAAATACACACTTTGTGTGCTTTTGCTCACGATGGTTACCGGAATGGCAATCGCTCAAAATAATACAAACTCCCCTTATACACGATATGGCTATGGTGACTTGTCCGATCAAAGCTTCGGTAACAGCAAGGCGATGGGGGGAATTGCTTTTGGACTTCGGGATGGAGCACAGATCAATCCGCTGAATCCTGCTTCGTATACGGCCATTGATTCATTGACATTCCTCTTTGAAGGAGGCGTCAGTTTGCAAAATATGAACATTAGCGGCGGCGGTGTGAAGCTGAATGTCAAAAACTCCAGTTTCGACTATCTGGCCATGCAATTTCGTCTGCATCCGAGGATAGCGATGAGTGTCGGTCTGTTGCCGTTCTCCAATGTCGGATATTCTGTATCGGATGTACAGCCGAATGATGATCAAACATTGAACACATATCGAAATTTCAGTGGAGAGGGTGGATTACATCAGATGTATGCCGGATTAGGTGTGAAAGTGTTGAATAATCTTTCGGTAGGTGTGAATGTTTCTTATTTATGGGGGGATATTGATCGTACACGCACTATAAATTATAACGTGTCGAACGTGTATTATCATGAACAGACATCAGGTGTTTCGGTTTCGGATTACAAGTTGGATTTTGGAGCACAATATAGATGGGATATAAGCAAGAAAAAATCTATTACGATAGGTGCGGTGTATTCACCAAAGCATAAAATTGCTGATCGTTATAATGTGATAACGCAGATGAAGACGGTAAGTAATAGCGGAGGTGTTTCTATTGTCTCTTCCAACTCCTTGAACCCGGATGCTACATTGGAACTGCCTAATACATTTGGCATCGGATTCACTTATAACTATGACAAACGTTTGACAGTCGGTGCTGATTATAGTTTACAGCAATGGTCGAAAGCTAAGTTTGGCGTAAATGGAGCAGATGAGGCCATACGTAAAGAGTTTGATGAAACATACGCATGTGGCGACCGTCATAAAATAGCGGTGGGTGCGGAATACATCCCCAATTTGATCGGACGTTCCTATTTATCCCATGTCAAATATCGTTTGGGTGCTTATTATACGACTCCCTACTATAAGATCAATGGTAAAAGCGCTGCCCGTGAATATGGCGTCACTGCCGGTTTCGGTCTGCCTGTGCCTCGTTCCCGTTCCATCCTCAGCATCAGCGGACAGTTTGTCCGTATCAGTGGACAGGAGCCGACCTTTGTAAACGAAAATATCTTTCGTGTCAGCATCGGATTGACGTTCAATGAACGTTGGTTCTTCAAACGCAAAGTAGAGTAATGAGAAATAGAAAGAATAGACGACTATATAATAACAACTAAAACTTAGATACAATGAAAACTAAAACGCTTGTGGCTATGCTGTTCCTTTCGGCAGGGGCAACCACTGTGGTAGCACAGGATGCGTCTAACTGTAACTCGAACAGTAGTATTTCGCATGAAGCTGTGCGTGCAGGTAACTTTAAAGATGCGTATATTCCTTGGAAAGCTGTGTTGGAGAACTGCCCGACGCTTCGTTTTTATACCTTCACCGACGGATATAAAATACTGAAAGGGTTGATGGGACAAATCAAGGACCGGAACAATCCGGAATACCAGAAGTATTTTAATGAATTGATGGATACGCATGATTTGCGTATTAAATACACGGATGAGTTCCTGGCTAAAGGAACGAAGGTCTCTTCTGCCGATGAAGCACTGGGCATCAAGGCGGTGGATTATATCGCTTTCGCTCCGAAGATCGATCCGAATCAGGCTTACCAATGGTTGAGCCAGTCTGTAAACGCTGCGAAAGGCGAATCGGCAGGTGCAACGATCTTCTATTTCCTGCAGATGTCTTTGGATAAACTGAAGGCTGATCCGAATCATAAGGAACAGTTCATTCAGGATTATCTGGCTGCTTCCGAATATGTGGATACTGCCATTGCCAATGAAGACAACGAAGCGAAGAAGAAACCGCTGCTGGGTATCAAGGACAACTTGGTTGCGCTGTTTGTGAACAGCGGAACGGCGGATTGCGAATCACTGCAAAACATCTATGGACCGAAGGTAGAAGCCAACCAAACGGATTTGGCTTACTTGAAGAAGGTGATCGACATCATGAAGATGATGAAATGTACCGAAAGCGATGCGTATCAACAGGCTTCTTTCTATTCTTATAAGATAGAACCGACCGCAGAAGCGGCTACCGGATGTGCTTATCAGGCATTTAAGAAAGGGAATATCGACGATGCAGTGAAATTCTTCGACGAAGCTGTGAACCTGGAGACCGACAATCTGAAGAAGGCTGAAAAGGCATACGCTGCTGCGGCTGTATTGGCTTCTGCCAAAAAACTGTCTCAATCAAGAACTTATTGCCAGAAAGCAATCGGATTTAACGAAAACTACGGTGCTCCGTACATCCTGATTGCCAATCTTTATGCAATGAGTCCCAACTGGAGCGATGAGTCTGCTTTGAACAAGTGTACTTATTTTGCCGTAATCGACAAACTGCAACGTGCCAAACAGGTAGACCCGAGCGTAGCCGAAGAGGCTAACAAATTGATCGGTACGTATTCTGGTCATACTCCGCAAGCTAAAGACCTGTTTATGTTGGGCTACAAGCAGGGCGACCGTATCACTATCGGCGGCTGGATAGGAGAGACTACAACGATTAGATAAATGTATGTCGCGAAAACGAAGAAACCGTTTCTTGCATAAAAGCATGGGCATAACAATCACCTGCGCGGTGATTGTTATGCTTCTTTTATTATCTTCCTGTAGCGGAAAGAATAAAGCGATGGGGGAGGCTATCACTGAACGTGATTCTCTTCCGGTGATGACAACATTGGGAGTCACCACGCTTATTTCCGATTCCGGAGTGACACGGTATCGGGTGAATACGGAGAAGTGGGAGATGTACGACCGCAAAAAGCCATCCTATTGGGCCTTCGAAAAAGGGGTATATCTGGAACAGTTCGACTCTATCTTTCATATAGAAGCCAGTATCAAAGCGGATACTGCCTACTATTATGACAAAGAAAGGCTCTGGAAGCTGATAGGGAACGTGGATATACAGAACCGCAAAGGTGAACGCTTTAATACGGAATTGCTCTACTGGAACGAAGTCACCAAGAAAGTATACTCCGACAAGTTTATACGTATTCAACAACCGGACCGGATTATTACAGGGCATGGATTCGATGCGAACCAGCAAATGACCATATATACCATCCATAACATAGAAGGAATTTTCTATGTGGATGAAGAGGCGGGTGGCGCTCCGCCCCAACCGTAAATCAAAACGTATGAATATTTATATCTCTCTAATTATTACCATGGTCTTCTCCGCCTTCTTCTCAGGGATGGAGATTGCCTTTGTGTCGGTCGACAAACTGCGTTTCGAGATGGAGCGCAGAGGGGGAATTACCTCCCGCATCCTTTCCGTCTTCTTCAAGAATCCCAATGAGTTTATCTCTGCTATGCTGGTGGGGAATAATATCGCACTGGTCATCTACGGTATCCTGATGGCACAGATTATCGGCGACAATCTACTGGCGGAATTTATAGAGAACCATTTCTTGATGGTGCTGGCACAGACCGTTATCTCTACTGTAATCATCTTGGTGACCGGAGAGTTCTTGCCGAAAACACTCTTCAAAATCAATCCCAATCTGGTTTTGAACATTTTTGCCCTTCCGCTGCTTGTTTGCTATGTCGTTCTCTATCCTATTTCGAAACTCTCTTCCGGCTTGTCTTGCCTGTTTCTTCGTCTCTTTGGAATGAAGGTAAACAAGGATGCGTCTGACAGGGCGTTTGGAAAAGTCGACTTGGATTATTTCGTACAGAGTAGTATTGATAATGCCGAAAATGAAGAGGAGCTGGACACGGAAGTGAAAATCTTTCAGAATGCCCTTGACTTCTCGAACATCAAAATCCGCGACTGTATCGTTCCGCGCACCGAAGTGGTGGCGGTCGATCTGACCACTTCACTGGATGAGTTGAAGAACCGCTTCATCGAATCCGGTATCTCCAAGATTATCGTGTATGACGGGAATATCGACAATGTGGTCGGCTATATCCATTCGTCGGAAATGTTCCGTGCACCGAAAGACTGGCATGAGAATGTGAAACAAGTGCCGATTGTGCCCGAAACCATGTCTGCCCATAAACTGATGAAGCTCTTCATGCAGCAGAAGAAAACGATTGCCGTGGTGGTGGATGAGTTTGGAGGTACGTCGGGCATCGTATCTCTGGAGGACCTCGTGGAAGAGATTTTCGGAGATATAGAAGACGAGCATGATAATACTTCTTATATCAGTAAGCAAATCGGCGAACGGGAGTATGTGTTGTCCGCCCGCCTGGAGATAGAAAAAGTGAACGAGACGTACGGACTCGACTTGCCCGAGGCGGATGATTATCTGACGGTAGGAGGGTTGATCCTGAACCAATATCAGAGCTTCCCGAAGTTGCATGAGGTGGTCCGGGTAGGGCGTTATCAATTCAAGATTATCAAGGTCACAGCGACAAAAATAGAACTCGTACGGTTAAAAGTCTTGGAATAATGGCGATAATCAAGAAATTTTTAGCTAATAAATAGATGCATATTAGCATTTTTTGTATCTTCGTGCGCTAAAATGACAAAGGAAAGAAATAATAATAAACATAAATCGTATTAATCAAAATGGCAACGTTACAAAACATTAGGTCGAAAGGACCTCTATTGGTGATTGTTATCGGCTTGGCGCTGTTTGCTTTCATTGCGGGTGACGCATGGAAGGTGGTGCAACCGCATCAGGCACATGACGTAGGTGAGGTGAACGGAGACGCTCTTTCCGCTCAAGAGTATCAGAATTTGGTGGAAGAATATACCGAAGTAGTGAAACTCATGCGTGGGGTGACCGCCTTGAATGACGAACAAACCAATCAGGTGCGCGATGAGGTATGGCGTTCCTACGTAAACAATAAACTGATCGAAAAAGAAGCTAAAGCACTGGGATTGACTGTCTCTGCTGCTGAAATTCAGGACATCCTGAAAGCCGGCGTTCATCCTTTGTTGAGACAGACTCCTTTCCAGAATCCGCAGACGGGAAACTTCGACAAGGATATGTTGAACAAGTTCCTCGTGGAATATGCGAAGATGAACGAATCGCAAATGCCGGCACAGTATGCCGAACAGTACAACAAGATGTATAAATACTGGTCGTTCATCCAGAAAACATTGATTGAAAGCCGTTTGGCTGAAAAGTATCAGGCTTTGGTGTCTAAAGCGCTTCTCTCTAATCCGGTGGAGGCACAGGGGGCTTTCGATGCAAGAGTAAACCAGTACGATGTGTTGATGGCCGGTATTCCTTACTCTGCTGTGGTAGACTCTACCATCGTTGTGAAGGAATCGGAACTGAAAGAACTGTATAACAAGAAGAAAGAACAGTTCAAGCAATACCAGGAAACTCGTGACATCAAATATATCGATGTACAGGTGACTGCAAGTGCTGAAGACAGAGCTGCTATCCAGAAAGAGGTAGACGAAGCGACTGAGCAGTTGGCTGCTACGAAGGAAGATTATACCTCTTTCATCCGCTCGGTGGGATCGGAAGCTCCTTATGTAGACTTGTTCTATAATAAAACGGCTTTCCCGTCTGACGTCGTTGCACGTCTGGACTCTGCTGCTGTGGGTACTGTTTACGGGCCTTATTATAATGGTGCCGACAATACGATCAACTCTTTCAAAGTGGTGGCTAAAGCTGCTGCTGCCGACTCTGTTGAATTCCGTCAGATTCAGGTATATGCAGCTGATGCGGCAAAGACTGAGACACTGGCCGACAGTATCTACAATGCCATCAAGGGAGGGGCCGGTTTTGTCGAGCTGGCTAAGAAATACGGTCAGACGGGGGATGCAAACTGGCTGACTGCTGCACAGTATGAAGGTGCACAGATTGACGGGGATAACCTGAAGTTTATCTCTACGATCAACAATGCTGGTGTCAACGAACTGGTGAACTTGCCGATGGGACAGGCTCATGTAATCCTTCAGGTAACCAATAAGAAAGCTGTTAAAGACAAATATAAAGTGGCTGTTGTCAAACGTGAAGTGGAGTTCAGCAAAGAGACTTACAACCGTGCTTATAATGATTTCAGCCAGTTTATCGCAGCTAATCCGAGTGTGGAAAAGATGGTAGCTAACGCTGAAGAAGCCGGTTACAGACTGCTCGACAGAATGGATTTGAGCAGCTCCGAACACAACATCGGTGGTGTGAGAGGTACCAAAGAGGCGTTGAGATGGGCCTTTGATAAAGCAGAACCGGGTGAGGTTTCCGGCCTGTACGAATGTGGTGAAAGCGATCACATGATGGTAGTAGGGCTGGTAGGCGTTAAGCCGGAGGGATACCGTCCGTTGAAAGCGGTGCAGGATCTGTTGAGAGCTGAAATCGTGAAAGATAAGAAAGCTGAAAAGATTATGGCTGACATGAAAGCGGCTAATGCAACTTCATTCAGCCAGTACAAAGAGATGGCTAATGCGGTCAGCGACTCTTTGAAGATGGTTACTTTTGCTGCTCCTGCATACGTATCTTCATTGCGCAGCAGCGAACCGCTGGTAGGTGCTTATGCTTCTGCCGCTGCGGAAAATCAGTTGAGTGCTCCGATCAAAGGGAATGCCGGAGTATTCGTACTGCAGGTATACGGTAAGGACAAACTGCAGGAAACATTCGACGCAAAAGCTGAAGAGGCTACACAGGCTAACATGCACGCACGTTTTGCCGGTCGTCTGATGAATGATTTGTATCTGAAAGCAAACGTAAAAGATACACGCTACCTGTTCTTCTGATTCACTGTTCAGAGAACTCGAGTCGCTATATAATCAGGCATAAATCATACGTATTCTCCTGAAGCGTATGATTTATGCCTGATTTGTCTCTGTCTCCTCCGTGTCCTCTGTGGTGAATACCTGAATACTGTGGTGAATAAGCGATTTTTGTTAACTTTTACATTCCTGCTATACGGAAATCGACTTTATTTCCTTACATTTGCAAATATAAACCATGAACAGAAAGAAGAATGTCTAAATATCCCCTTTTAGGAATGACTCTTGTAGAGCTTCAATCGTTGACAAAAAGACTGGGTATGCCTGGATTTGCTGCCAAACAGATGGCGTCCTGGCTTTACGAAAAGAAGGTGGCCTCGATTGATGAAATGACTAATCTCTCATTGAAACACCGGGAGTTGCTCAAACAGAACTACGAGGTGGGAGCGGAAGCTCCGGTAGATGAAATGCGTTCTGTAGACGGTACGGTGAAGTATCTTTATCAAGTGGGCGGGAACCATTTTGTGGAATCGGTTTATATACCGGATGATGACCGGGCAACGTTGTGCGTCTCTTCACAAGTGGGATGCAAGATGAATTGTAAGTTCTGTATGACCGGTAAGCAAGGGTATGTCGCCAGCCTGACCGCCGGCCAGATCATTAACCAGATCCATTCGCTGCCGGAACGCGACAAACTGACCAATGTGGTGATGATGGGAATGGGCGAGCCGCTCGATAATCTGGATGAGGTGCTGAAGGCTTTGGAGATACTTACTGCTACTTATGGGTATGCATGGAGCCCGAAGCGTATCACGCTTTCCACCGTCGGGATACGGAAGGGGTTGCGACGCTTTATCGAAGAAAATGATTGCCATCTCGCCATTAGTCTTCACTCTCCTCTGTCTGTTCAACGTTCCGAATTAATGCCGGCGGAAAGGGCGTTTTCGATTACCGAAATCGTGGAGCTGTTAAAGAATTATGATTTTAGTAAACAACGGCGACTCTCGTTTGAATACATTGTCTTCAAGGGGCTCAATGATTCGCCGGTCTATGCTAAAGAGTTGCTGAAACTTCTTCGCGGCTTGGATTGTCGGGTGAATCTGATTCGTTTCCATGCCATACCGGGGGTAGACCTTGAGGGGGCGGATATGGACACGATGACCCGTTTTCGTGATTATCTGACGTCACACGGGCTTTTCACTACGATCCGTTCGTCCAGAGGGGAGGATATCTTTGCTGCTTGCGGCATGTTGTCGACAGCGAAGCAGGAGAAGAATAAGGAAAGTTAATATATAAAACCGAACATCATGAAAAAGTATTCTTTTATTTTATGCATCGCTTGGGTAGCCTTTGTCGTTGCCTCTTGTAGTCTGAAGGGAAATCACACCTCTAGCGGTCGTGCGTACGAACTTTTGGTTGTAGTAGATCACGGTGTTTGGGATCGTGCTGCCGGAAGGGCCTTGCATGACGCGCTCGATTCTGATGTGCCTGGTTTGCCGCAGTCGGAACCTTCTTTCCGGATTATGTATGCATCGCCGAAAGATTATGATTCTACGCTGAAGTTGATACGTAACATTATTATCGTAGATATACAGGATATCTATACAAAAGCCTCGTTTAAATATGCAAAGGATGTGTATGCCAATCCGCAGATGATATTGACGATCCAGGCTCCGAACGAAGAAGAGTTTGAGAAGTTTGCGGAAGAGAACAAGAAGACGATTGTCGACTTCTTTACTCGTGTGGAAATGAATCGCCAGATTGCATTGCTGGAGGAGAAACATTGCAACTTTGTTTCTACCAAAGTGGACAGCCTGTTCGGTTGCGATATTTGGTTGCCGTCCGAACTGACCAACTCCAAAACCGGTGAGGATTTCTTCTGGGCTTCTACCAATACGGGTACTGCCGACCGCAACTTCGTGATGTACTCTTATCCGTATACTGACAAAGATACGTTTACCAAAGCTTATTTTGTGCACAAACGTGATTCGGTAATGAAAGCCAATATCCCCGGATTCAAGGAAGGCGTTTATATGTCGACCGACAGTTTGCTGACTGATGTCCTCCCGATCAATGTAAAGAACTCCTACACCCTGGAAGCACGTGGCCTGTGGCGTATGAAGGGCGACTTTATGGGGGGACCGTATGTGTCTCATACGCGTCTGGACGAGAAAAACCAACGAATTATTACAGCAGAAATATTTGTTTATTCACCTGATAAAATGAAACGCAACCTGGTACGCCAGATGGAAGCATCTCTGTATACGCTGAAACTTCCGAATGAAGTTCAGCAGAATCAGATTCCATTGGGAGAAACATCGAAGGGGGCGGAGCAAACTAATAAATAAAAAGATGGAAGATAACAAGATAAGAATAGGTATCACTCAGGGAGATATTAACGGAGTGGGCTATGAGGTGATTCTTAAGACTTTTTCCGATCCTACGATGTTGGAACTGTGTACTCCGATCATTTACGGCTCACCGAAAGTAGCGGCTTATCATCGCAAGGCGCTGGATATACAGACCAATTTCTGTATTGTCAACTCTGCATCCGAAGCGGGACACAACCGTTTGAGCGTGGTGAACTGCACGAATGATGAGGTGAAAGTGGAATTCTCCAAACCCGACCCGGAAGCCGGCAAGGCTGCGCTGGGAGCTTTGGAACGCGCTATCGAAGAGTATCGCGAAGGGTTGATAGATGTTATCGTAACTGCTCCGATCAACAAGCATACGATTCAGTCGGAAGAGTTCTCATTCCCCGGGCATACGGAATATATCGAAGAGCGCCTGGGCAATGGCGATAAGGCATTGATGATCTTGATGAAGGATGACTTACGGGTGGCTTTGGTGACGACACATATCCCTGTCAGAGAGATCGCGACTACGATTACCAAAGAACTGGTTCAGGAGAAGCTGATGATATTCCATCGTTGTCTGAAACGGGATTTCGGTATCGGCGCTCCGCGTATTGCGGTGCTCTCTCTCAATCCTCATGCCGGAGACGGAGGCTTGCTGGGAATGGAAGAGCAGGAGGTGATTATCCCTGCCATGAAAGAGATGGAAGAGAAAGGGATCCTTTGCTACGGCCCTTATGCGGCCGACGGCTTTATGGGGTCAGGCAATTATACTCATTTTGATGGGGTCCTGGCGATGTATCACGATCAGGGACTGGCGCCGTTCAAGACATTGGCCATGGAAGACGGGGTCAACTATACGGCAGGTTTGCCGGTCGTGCGTACTTCTCCGGCTCATGGAACGGCTTATGACATTGCAGGCAAGGGGGTGGCTTGTGAGGATTCTTTCCGCCAGGCAATCTATGTGGCCATCGATGTGTTCCGTAATCGTCAGCGGGAAAAAGAGGCTCGTGTAAATCCGTTGCGTAAACAGTATTACGAGAAACGGGACGATAGTGATAAATTGAAACTGGATACAGTAGACGAAGATTAAAGAGTAGTAATGACAAAAGCAGAGATACAACAAGTGAAACAGCGTTTCGGTATTATAGGTAATACCGAAACGCTGTTGCGCGCCATAGATGTTGCCATTCAGGTAGCTCCTACCGATTTGTCTGTACTGATTACCGGAGAAAGTGGAGTCGGAAAAGAGAGTTTTCCGCAGATTATTCATCAATATAGCCGGAGGAAGCACGGGCAGTATATCGCTGTTAACTGTGGAGCTATTCCGGAGGGTACGATTGATTCCGAACTGTTTGGGCACGAGAAGGGTGCGTTTACGGGTGCGATTGGCGAGCGGAAAGGGTATTTTGGAGAAGCCGACGGTGGTACGATATTCCTGGATGAGGTAGGGGAGTTGCCGATGCCTACCCAGGCACGTTTGCTCCGGGTGTTGGAGAGTGGCGAGTTTATAAAGGTCGGTTCGTCTAAAGTGCAAAAGACGGATGTTCGCATTGTTGCAGCTACCAATGTCAATCTGACACAGGCGATTGCCGAAGGACGTTTCCGTGAGGATTTATATTACCGGTTGAATACGGTGCCTATCCAGATTCCTCCTTTGCGTGAACGTGGAGACGATGTGATCCTGTTGTTCCGTAAGTTTTCCGCAGACTTTGCAGAGAAATACCGGATGCCTGCTATCCAGCTGGCAGAGGATGCAAAGAAAGAGTTGCAGGCTTACCCGTGGCCCGGAAACGTGCGCCAGTTGAAGAATATCACCGAACAGATATCCATCATTGAAACCAACAGGGAGATCACGGCTGCCATCTTGCAGAATTATCTTCCCACACAGAATATGCAGCGTCTTCCCGCACTGATGGGAACACGCGAAAGTAAAGGGTTTGAGAGCGAACGGGAAATTCTTTATTCCGTGCTGTTCGACATGCGGCAGGAAGTGGCGGAGCTGAAGAAGATGGTGCACAACCTGATGGCGGAACGTGCCGGACAGGTGGGGCAGGTAGGACAAATGGAAACGGTGGTCACTACTCCGGTAGTGACGACGCATCAGTCTGCAGTACCTGCTATCATTCATACCATGCAGCCTACGGTTTGCAAGGATGACGATGACATACAGGACACCGAAGAATATGTGGAAGAATCTCCTTTATCACTGGACGAAGTAGAAAAAGAAATGATACGCAAAGCACTTGAAAGGCATCATGGAAAGCGGAAGAGTGCGGCTAAGGACTTGAATATTTCCGAGCGTACGCTGTATAGAAAAATAAAAGAATATGAATTGGATTAAGAGAATAATACGTCCGTTGTTACTGTTCGGCTTGCCGTTGGTAGTTATTGCGTGCACTGTTTCCTATAAGTTTAACGGATCGTCTATCAATTATGATAAGGTAAAGACCATTTCGATAGCAGATTTCCCTATCAAATCGGAGTATGTGTATGCTCCGTTGGCGACCAAATTCAATGAAGACCTGAAAGATATCTTCATCCGGCAAACCCGTCTGCAACTGCTCAAGCCGAGTCAGAATGCCGACCTGCAGATTGACGGAGAAATCACGGGATACAATCAGTATAACCAGGCCGTATCTGCCGACGGGTACTCTTCGGAGACGAAGCTGACTATCACCGTCAATGTGCGTTTTGTCAATAACACCAATCATGCCGAAGACTTTGAACAACAGTTTTCCGCGTTCCGTACCTATGATTCCAGCCAGTTGCTGACTGCCGTACAGGATGGATTGATTGCTGAAATGTCCAAAGAGATCACCGACCAAATTTTTAATGCAACTGTAGCAAACTGGTAATATAAATGGCTGCTGTTAACTTTCAACAATGGATTCAACATCCCGAAACGTTGAATAGGGATACTTTGTACGAACTGCGCAATCTTCTTGCAAGGTATCCGTATTTTCAGTCGCTGCGCCTGCTGTATCTGAAGAACCTGTATATTCTCCATGATATTAGTTTCGGTGGAGAACTGCGGAAAGCGGTTCTTTGCATTGCAGACAGGCGGAAGTTGTTCCGGCTGATTGAAGGGGAACGCTACGAGGTGCTGGCACGGAAAAAGGGAGTACTCCTCACGGAAGTACTGAAGGAAGAGCCATCGGTAGACCGCACATTGGCATTGATCGATGCTTTCTTGTCCACAGTACCCGAAGAGATGACTGCCCAGACGAGCCTCGACTATTCCATGGATTACACCTCTTATCTTTTGGAGGAGACTCCGGCCGCGGAACAGTTGTCTGAAGAAACGCCAAAACTGAAAGGCTTCGAACTGATTGACAACTTTATAGAAAAGAGTGAGAGTGACTCTCCCCTCTGCATGAAACCTTTGAGAGAAGAAACACCCTCTTCCGCCACCTCTCCGGACGACTCCTCTGAAGAAAAAGCAAGGGGAGAAGAGGAGGTGGACGACAGCTGTTTTACGGAAACTTTGGCAAAAATCTATGTTAAACAGCGACGATATTCGAAAGCTCTTGAAATAATTAAAAAATTAAGCTTGAAATATCCAAAAAAAAATGCTTACTTTGCAGACCAAATCAGATTTTTGGAGAAATTGATTATTAACGCTAATTCAAAATAACTAAAAATGTACTTATTATTCGTTATCTTAATGGTTATTGCAGCCTTGTTGATGTGCTTCATTGTGCTGATTCAGAACTCAAAAGGAGGCGGACTTGCTTCTGGTTTCTCTTCATCTAACGCCATTATGGGCGTGCGCAAGACTACAGATTTTCTGGAAAAAGCAACATGGGGTCTGGCTATCTTCATGGTGGTAATGAGCATTGCTACAGCTTATGTAGTTCCTCGCTCTGATGTTGCTAAAGACGCAGTGTTGGAACAGGCACAGAAAGAACAACAGACCAACCCGTATAACTTACCCGCAGGTACGGCTGCACCGCAAACTGATGCTCCCGCTACCAACGCACCGGCTACAGAGACTCCGGCATCTGCTACAGAAACTCCGGCATCGGCTGAAACTCCTGCTAAAGCAGAGTGATTTGCTCCGCCGTTAGGTAAGATTAGGGATAAATCATTTGAGGAAAGGTGCAGACAGATGCTGCATTTCTTTGATCGTTAAGTGCGGATTACGCAGATTGCACGGATTTTCAATGTTCCGGGTGGTCAGTGTAATCCGCACTTAACTTTTTCTTCTAAAAACAATCTCTTTGTGATAGAAACAAACGAGATTTAACTACCTTTGTCGGCTGTATAAGATTATTAACCACTATTTTAATATAACAATGACAGAACATTTGAAACAAAAATTGAATGACTCCGCCGTACTCCGATGGAGTGTTCTAGCATTGGTTGCATTTACCATGCTATGCGGCTATTTCCTCACCGACGTAATGTCTCCTCTAAAACCCATGCTCGAGAAAGAACTGTTATGGGATAGCCTTGACTATGGCTTCTTCACAAGTGCTTACGGGTGGTTTAATGTATTCCTGTTGATGCTGATCTTCGGTGGTATCATTCTGGATAAGATGGGAGTTCGTTTCACCGGAATGGGAGCTTGCTTATTGATGGTGTTTGGTTGTGGATTGAAATACTATGCGGTTTCCACGACTTTCCCGGAAGGCGCCATGCTCTTCGGATTCAAAACCCAGGTGACTTTGGCTGCATTGGGATATGCTATTTTTGGTGTAGGTGTGGAGATCGCCGGTATTACAGTTTCCAAGATTATTGTGAAATGGTTCAAGGGCAAGGAAATGGCATTGGCTATGGGACTTGAAATGGCTACGGCACGTATCGGAACAACTCTGGCGATGGTGCTCACGGTTCCATTGGCAGACTTCTTCGGATATACGGATGAGAGTGGCGTATTCCATACCAATATTCCTGCTCCTATTCTGTTTTGTCTGATTATGTTGTGTGTGGGGACGATTGCTTTTTTCCTTTATACTTTCTATGATAAGAAGCTGGATGCTTCTTTGGATGCAGAGGGACTGGAACCGGAAGAACCGTTCCGTATGAAAGATATCGTGTATATCGTCACCAATAAGGGATTCTGGTTGATTGCCTTGCTATGTGTCTTGTTCTACTCAGCTGTATTCCCCTTTATCAAGTATGCTGCCGACTTGATGGTGCAGAAATATAATGTAGATCCGAAGTTGGCGGGAACGATTCCCGGATTGTTGCCGATTGGTGCAATCATTCTGACTCCGTTGTTCGGTTCGTTATATGACCGTATCGGTAAGGGAGCCACATTGATGATCATCGGATCGGTGATGCTGATTTTTGTGCATACCATGTTTGCTCTGCCTATACTTAATATATGGTGGTTTGCTACCATTATAATGGTTATATTGGGATTTGCCTTCTCACTGGTGCCTTCGGCTATGTGGCCTTCGGTTCCGAAGATTATTCCGGAAAAACAGTTGGGCACAGCCTATGCATTGATTTTCTGGGTGCAGAACTGGGGATTGATGGGAGTTCCTTTGTTGATCGGATGGGTGTTGAATGCTTATTGCAAAGGGCCGGTGGTAGACGGTGCACAGACCTATGATTACACATTGCCGATGACTCTTTTTGCTCTCTTTGGGGTACTTGCTCTGATAGTGGCTCTGATGTTGAAGGCAGAGAACAAAAAGAAGGGATATGGTTTGGAAGAGGCAAATATCCGGAAATAATATCGGAATTCTGTTTCTAAAGTAATACAGGAACTCCGTTTCTAAAGTAATACAGGATTCAGTATCAAGGTGTAAACAACAGAGTATCGGTATTAATACGTTGAAATAAAGAATAAGAAGTATGGCTGCCAAAGAGAAAATCAACCTGTTAGAGGTCATTCCCTGTCGCAGTGAACATATTACAGCAGAAAGGGAAGGGGAGACGATTGTGCTCTCCTTTCCCCGTTTTAAACATCCGTGGATGCAACGCTTCCTCGTGCCGAAAGGTATGTCGAAAGAACTTCATGTGCGATTGGAAGAACACGGTACGGCTGTGTGGGAGCTGATAGATGGAAAACGTACTGTTCGTGAGATTATAGAAGAACTCGCAGTCCACTTTCAACATGAAGAGGGCTACGAGTCGCGTGTATCGGCTTATCTTTCTCAAATGCAGAAAGATGGATTGATAAAACTGATGGTGCCAGTCGTATAAATGTGAATCTATATTTCACTACAGAGGACGCAGAGGCTTCCTCTTTTTTGTTCACAATAGATTAAAACACAGAGTCTAACGTTTTTAATAATCGTATTTATCGCTCTCTTTTTAGGAATATTCAGTAAATGTTCCCCCCAAATACCATGGCATATGAAGATGATAGAGTATAATCACTTCATATGCCATTATTATTGTCATTTTTCTGTATATTCTCATATACTCTTATCTGACAATACATGAAGTTCCGGAAGAAGTCTTCTGACCTCTTCTGATTCTTTCAGTAAACTCATATCATGCAGCTTTCCCCGTTCTGTTCCTGATCTTGTCAATCACCAGTATGGCATTTGCTGTATGTATTCCGAAGAAAATCCACAGGATTTCCGTCTTCTTGTTCCTTGCCTTTATCCTTGCGAGCGAGTAATGTTGCTTTTGAGTGCCGAAGCTTCCTTCAAGCCGTGTGGCCCTTTCTTTTGAGAGTTCGCTTCTAAGCAGCTTCCTCAAAGGCTCATCTTTGCCCTCCCTTCCCTTGCGCACAAAGGATGTGGATATCCCATATTTAGTACAGAACTTTCTGTTGGCATTATTGGCATATATGGAATCGGCAGCCACACATCTTACCCTTACATTCATCAGCTTCTGCTGCATACGGATACAGTCCTTCAAGCGTATCCCCTCATTGAAAGCCTTGAACGAGAGGTGTTCGATGAACGATATGCCGTCTATCTGTATATTATTGACCTTTGCACCGAACTCGACGGACTTGGTTTCCTTGCCTCTGACGATGGGACGTACATAATGACGGTCGATGCTGATGATGCGGTCACTGACTTTTCGCCCTTCAAACATTTCCTTTTCCTGTACAAGCACCTTTCTGATGATGGAAAGACGCTTATGGTAATCCTGTGTATATCGGAGTAAAGCACCGTACTCGCTATGGAGCCCATCCCTTTGACTGAGGAGCTTTTCAAGAAGCTTGATCATACGGCGCTTAAGCATTCTTGTCCTTGAAGCTCTCCTCTTTCTTTTCTTGCAGTAGGACAGATAGGATTCCGCCACATTCCTGTATTTGTTGCGCGGACGCCTTATGCCCAGATCCCTGCAATGCCGGCATATATGCCTGTAGAGCCATTCGATGCTTTCCCAAAGGAGTTTCATGTCCGTAGGAAAACGCATGTGGCTCTCATAGCATGTGGCATCGGTCATGCAGACGTGAAGGTTATCAAGATAAGGTTTCCAGTGTGAAGCCAGGATCTCCTGGAAGGAATCAATGTCAAGGCGGGATGCTATCTCATTACGGATGGCACTGACTATCTTGAAGTTGGTTATGGGAAGGGACGGGGGGATCATGATTCCACAGAACATCTGGTAGTGTATGTTCCCGTTCAGATGTTCCACCAGTTTCCTGTCGGAGAATCCGGTGTATGCCTTCAGGACCATAAGGGCGATCTTTGCGGAAGGACTGAATATGTTCCTGCGGCCCAAACGTTGTTCAGACAGGCCTGCGGCTTTTGCCATACGATCAAATGGAAAGACCGAATGAAGCCTGCCAAGCTCACTCTCATGAAAACTCTTGCGGTATTTTTCCAGAATATCAAATTCTGTAAAGCCCAAAGTTGGGTGGATTTCTGAAATTTTTTGTATCTTAGCCATATCTTAGTTGGGGAATTTCCCCCGTTTGGGCCGTCAAACCTTGTTTTCGGGGGAATACCTAAAGATACTAAAAAGCCAACTAATTCGCAATAATTTGTGTATGAATTAGTTGGCTCATTTTATAATATTTAATGAATGTCCCTTTTTAATTGCGGAAAGAGAGAGAGAAGAACTCTGTGTTCTCCGTGTCCTCTGTGGTGGACTCATCAATTCACATTTATTTGATAAATACAGCCCAAAGTATGACAGCAATTGTTATCAGGACACCCATGATTATAAGTGTTCCCCACACAAAATAATTGCTGTCTTTCTCTTTCTTTTTCCCCGAGTCGTGGATAATGCGTTCCATTTCTTCAGGAGTAGTATTGGGTAGTGGATAAGGTTCGTTGGTGCGGTTGAGATGCTTCAGCTTCTCGTTGGTACGTTCACGGCGCAGGCGGGAAGCTTCCCGACCTTCACTCAGCCGGCGTATCATGTCGAGCATATATCCTTCACCACCCATATTCCTTGTTTTTCAGAAGTTAGTTCGGTTCCTTGTTTTTCTATTTTTCTTCTTCTCTGTCCACCTTGAGCAATCCTCCCGTATTCGGATCAAAATAAACTTTGATGGTAGAATTCTTGTTGAACAAGACCGGAGCCAGGTATTCTATCACACCGAATTGAGTAACAGGAAGCTCACCTTCGTAAAGTCTCTTTTTACCGTCTGTCAATGTAACCATCGCTTGTCCGGGTACGTTATAGGCGATTCCATCCAAATCTTTCTTTTTCTTACCCTCTTCCTGTGGTATATTGACGGATTTCAGGTCTTTTAGACTGATATAAAACGGAGTTCCTGCCAAATCATTGTTGGCAACTACACCCAACTTCTTTGAGAAGCGGAAAGCTACTTCATTGTTGAATTCCTTGTCGGGAGTAAGGCGGACAGTGAATGTTCTCTCTTCTTTGTTGCGAGTACCCGAGAACATTTGCGTCATGGCTTCTTCTTGTGCGTTCAGATTATCGAGCATAATCTTAAGTTGTGCTCCGTCTGAAGGCATATTGTCAGCTTGTCCGCGCAATAAGGCATTCTTACTTTCGCGGATGTTATAGATTTCTTTAGCCACCAGCTCGGCCATCTTGGCGGTGGAGCCAGCCATCAGAATCTCTTCAGTCAGGAATTCACGAGGATTTGCTTTCTTTGTGAGGAGTGCGGGAGCCGGAGCCGATTTTTTGTCTGCACTGCTTCTGCTGTAAGGAACATTGATTGTTTTCACAATGCCATCCTCTGTCAGTTCCATGAGCGGTGCTACTGTCTTATCCTTCAATTTCACGAAATACGTAGTTTCGCTGTTGGGCACACCTACGGATTTTACTTTTACACTAGCCAGTTCCCAGTATTCTTCGGGGGTGGTGGAGACATTGGTCAGCCGCAGGTAACGATCGGCATATTTACTGAACTCCCCCGGAGTATAGTTGACTTTGTTGGCTTTTATTTCAAGTTCTATTTGGGTTTTGGGAAGACTGTAAACCACTCCATAGTCTTTTCCCCGGGTAACCCCCGTCAGTACTTCGGTTTGTGCATAGGCGGATGTTACCATTAGTAATCCTGTTGCTATAATCAACTTTTTCATATTCGGTTCTTTTTAACTGGTTTTGAAAACAAAGTTAATGAAGTTATTGAGAAAACTGTAAGTTCTTAACTTTTATTCGCTTACAAGTCGCCATGCTGTCGGCAGACAGGTGATAATATCGCTTGCGATCATTCCGACCATTCCTTGTTTCTTCTGGGCGATATCGCCTGCCAATCCGTGAATATAAGTGCCTATTTTAGCGGCTTCTTCGGCTGGGTACCCTTGGGCAAGCAGTGCCAGGATTACTCCGGTCAACGCATCACCGCTACCTCCGGTTGCCATTCCGGGATTTCCGGTTGGGTTGAAGAAACATTTACCTTCGGGGGTGATGATGGCGGAATAGGCTCCTTTTAAAATAATGTGTACATGAGCGGCACGGGCCAATTCGCAAGCCTTCATCAGACGTCCGTAAGAGTCCTGGCATTTGCCGGTCAGTCGTTCCAGTTCTTTCGGATGCGGGGTCAGTATGGAACCTTTCGGCAGATGTGTAAGTGTGTGGTGGTGGTTGGCGAGGATATTCAGTGCGTCGGCATCCAACACAACAGGAGTTTGGCAGTGTTCCAGTTGTTCCAGTAAGGCAGCTTCCGTTTCCTCGTTTCTCCCCAGTCCCGGACCGATGCCGACCGCCTGATAATCGTCCGTGTCGGTAGGTACGGCGAAATAGTTTTCGCTGGCGTCCGTCTCCACCATTGCTTCAGGTACGGAGGTTTGCAGGATGTTGTTGTTGCATATCGGAGCGTGCACGGTGAGCAATCCTACACCGGAGCGGAGACAGGCACGGGCGGCGAGGACAGAAGCGCCTGCCATTCCTTTCGAACCGGCAATCAGTAGTGCATGACCGAAATTTCCTTTATGGGCGAATTGTTTGCGTGGTTTGATGAGCGAACGGATTTCTTCAATCTCCAACATTTCGTAGTTCGTTTCCGTCTCTTCGATTCCCTCTTCGCTCAACTGGATATCCAGCAGTTCCCACTCTCCTACGAACTCGGTGTTTTCTGCAAAGAGGAAAGCCAGCTTCGGCAGTTGCAGGCTGAAAGTAACGTCCGCACGGATAATATTGTTTTTGACGTTGAACGTATTCTCTTCTCCCATGAGTCCGGAAGGAATGTCGATGGCCACTACCATGGCGGGAGAGGAATTGATGTATTTCACTACCGCAGCGAATCCGCCGCTCAGCGGTTTGTTCAGTCCGGAACCGAATAGTCCGTCAATAACCAGATGGTCGGCTGTCAGGGTGGGTGGTACGAACTGCGTACTGATTTCGTGGAATGTCACTTCTTCCATCATCTCCACCAGTTCCTTATTGGTCTGGCAGTCGGGTGAAAGCTCCCCTTTGGTGTTGAAGAGGTATACCTCGATCTTATACCCTTTTTCAGCCATCATGCGGGCTACGGCAAGGGCGTCTCCGCCATTATTTCCCGGTCCGGCAAAGACAGTGACGGGTGTTTCCGTATTCCATCTGTCTGTGATGGCTTTGGTTAATGCGGTTGCTGCACGTTCCATCAGATCGATGGATGCAATCGGTTCGTTCTCAATGGTATAAGCGTCCAATTTCTTGATACTGCTATTAGGAAATATTTTCATTGCGATGTTCTTTTTAGTTTTCGGATTACAAATGTACATGATTCTTCTGACTTTTCCCGTTTGTTGTGGGGAATAGTGGCAATTTTCTTTGTTGTTTCCTGCCTTGTAACTACAGTTTCCTCGCCTTGGAACTACAGTTTCTTCACCTTGAAACTACAGTTTCCTCACCTTGAAACTACAGTTTCATCACCTTGGAACTACAGTTTTCCACCTTGAACGACTTGTTCCCCGCCTTGAACCGAGTGTTTTGAGGCATAAAACATTTTGTATTAATTAGGCTTCCCTGAATAAAAGTTTAAATGGAAGGAGCCGTGGATAGTTGATACTTTTTTTTTCGATTCAGTTGGAAAAAGAATCCATTTGAAAAGTTTTTGGAGGAGTATGGTTGAAGGCAATCATCCCCCAAATGGTTCGTTTCCTTACAAGAGTGAAACAAACTTTGATTATGATTGCTCTTGATTATTTGCATTTTACGGGAAAAATGTTATCTTTGTAGGTGTGTGAATAACATGATGTTCATAATGATTCAATCATGAATTACAGATTGTTTAATTTTCTAAAGTTTGCATGATGGAAAAGACTAGAATTGGCTTGAATGCCGGGAAAGTATGGCGTATTTTAAATGAGAAAGGTGAACTTTCCATGTTTGATTTGTGCCGCGATTTAGGTTTGACGTTTGAAGACGTAGCTCTCGCTGTTGGTTGGCTGGTTAGAGAAAACAAGCTCTTATTGAGAAAAAAAGAAGGAATGCTTTTTGCCAGTATCGAAGATGTCGAATTTACTTTTGGCTAAAGAGAGCAGTAACCTACATTTAAGATGAATTTCCACTTTATTGTTTCCACTGCTGAAAAGTTACGAAGTGGATCAGTAGGGCTTTTATGCTCATTTTTATGACTCCTCCTCTATTCCTGTTTTCATAAGAACTTCCTTTTTTGGGGGAAGCATTGAATCTGTTTTTCGTACCTTTCTTCTAAAGAAAAAACGGATTCTTTATCTTGTCGGTGTAATATCTCGCTGATTTTATCTACTTTTGCATCCCATAAACTATTAAACACATAAATCCATAAACTATTAAACACATAAATCCATGAGTGCATTGAAAGGGCATCCGAAAGGTCTTTATCTGATTTTCGCGACAAGCACGGCAGAACGTTTCAGTTACTACGGTATGCGTGCGATCTTTATTCTTTTCCTGACGCAGGCGTTATTGTTTGACAAAGAAGCGGCAGCATCCATTTACGGTAGCTATACCGGATTAGTTTATTTAACTCCTTTGATTGGCGGGTACATTGCTGATAAATATTGGGGAATCCGTCGCTCTGTGTTTTGGGGAGCGGTGATGATGGCAGTCGGACAGTTTCTGATGTTTATGAGTGCCTCTACGTTAGAGAATAAGGAGCTTGCCCACTGGATGATGTATGGCGGACTGGCTTTCCTGATTCTGGGAAACGGCTGTTTCAAGCCTACTGTTTCTTCTCTCGTGGGTCAACTCTACGAACCGGGAGACAGGCGACTGGATGCTGCATATACCATCTTTTATATGGGAGTAAATGTGGGTTCTTTTGCTGCCCCCTTGATTTGTGGTTATCTGGGCGATACCGGTAATCCGCACGACTTTAAATGGGGATTCTTGGCAGCCGGAATCATGACACTGTTCACCGTTGTACTTTTTGAAACTCAAAAGAATAAATATCTGTTCTCTCCCTCGGGAGCACCCATCGGTATTATCCCCGATGCCAAACGTGAAAAGAAAGAGGAGAAAGCGGAGCACATCTCACATCCGAAGATGAGCAAGCGTACCAAGTTGCGTAATACCTTTGTCATCACTCTGCTGACGGTTGCTTTAATCGCCTTCTTTAGTTACGCTTTTGATGGTGACTGGGTGAGCATCGGCATTTTTACCGCCTGCATTGTTTTCCCTGTCCTCATCCTGCTGGACGGTTCATTGACGCGGATCGAGCGTAGTCGTATTTTCGTGATCTATATAGTAGCCTTCTTCGTCATTTTCTTCTGGGCGGCTTACGAACAGGCAGGAGCCTCTTTGACCCTCTTTGCCTCCGAACAGACCAACCGAGAGATTCTAGGTTGGGAAATGCCGGCTTCGTGGTTTCAATCCTTCAATCCTCTGTTTGTGGTTGTCCTGGCATATATCATGCCGGGTGTGTGGAGCTTTCTCAACAAACGGAAGATGGAGCCTTCTTCTCCTACCAAACAAGCGATTGGTCTGCTGCTCCTCTCTTTGGGTTATCTTTTCATCTGCTTCGGAGTGAAAGATGTGGTCCCCGGAGTGAAAGTGAGCATGATTTGGCTGACAGGACTTTACTTCATTCATACCATGGGTGAAATAGCTTTATCACCGATCGGACTATCCATGGTAAATAAGTTGAGCCCGTTGCGTTTCGCTTCTCTGATGATGGGAATCTGGTATCTGTCGACTGCTACCGCCAATAAATTTGCAGGCATGTTGAGCGGACTATATCCGGAAGCCGGAAAGGTGAAATCAATCTTGGGTTATCAGATTGCTACCATGTACGATTTCTTTATGGTATTCGTTGTCATGTCCGGTGTTGCTTCGTTGATTCTGTTCCTTCTCTCGAAGAAATTACAGAAGATGATGCACGGGGTAGAATAAAAAATTGTATTTTTGCAAGGTTATTTTTAAAATTACCGGTTATGGATACCATTCAGATAAAAGACAAACAGTTTACAGTTTCCATTAAGGAACAGGATATTCAGAAAGAAGTGATTCGCGTAGCGAACGAAATCAACCGCGACTTGGCAGGTAAGAATCCGCTCTTCCTGAGCGTGTTGAACGGCTCGTTTATGTTTACTGCCGACTTGTTAAAGCATATCACCATCCCTTGCGAGGTTTCGTTTGTGAAACTGGCTTCTTATCAGGGAGTGACCTCCACCGGAGTGATTAAGGAGGTGATCGGACTGAATGAAGACATTACCGGACGTACAGTAGTCATCGTGGAAGATATTGTGGATACCGGGTTGACCATGCAACGCTTGCTCGACACGCTGGGTACGCGCAACCCCGAAGCAATCCATATCGCTTCTCTCTTGGTGAAACCTGAAAAGCTCAAGGTCGATCTGAATATCGAATATGTAGCAATGGAGATCCCGAACGACTTTATCGTAGGTTACGGACTGGATTATGATGGCTTCGGACGTAACTATCCCGATATTTATACAGTAGTAGATTAAACAGAATAGTAAATAGGTACCAGTTTTAATGGTAAATGGTAAATCGTTAAATTGTAAATAACAACATGTTGAACATCGTAATTTTCGGTGCTCCAGGTTCAGGAAAAGGAACACAGAGCGAACGTATCGTAGAGAAGTATGGAATCAATCACATCTCGACAGGGGATGTATTGCGTGCTGAAATCAAGAATGGCACAGAACTGGGTAAAACAGCTAAAGGTTACATCGACCAGGGTCAATTGATTCCTGATGAATTAATGATCGATATTCTGGCAAGTGTATTCGACAGCTTCAAAGATAGCAAAGGGGTCATTTTCGATGGTTTTCCAAGAACTATTGCACAGGCAGAAGCATTAAAGAAAATGTTGAAGGAAAGAGGACAGGATGTTTCTGTTATGCTCGACTTGGAAGTTCCGGAAGAAGAACTGATGGTACGTCTGATCAAACGTGGTAAGGATTCCGGTCGTGCCGATGATAACGAAGAGACGATTAAAAAACGTCTTCACGTATATCATTCACAGACTGCCCCACTGATCGACTGGTACAAGAACGAAAAGAAGTACCAACACATCAACGGCTTGGGTACGATGGAAGCTATCTTCGCTGATATCTGCAAGGCTGTAGATAAATTGTAATTTAGTAAATCTTACTAATTATCAATACACTATTATAAATGAATAAGTCAGTCAGTAGCCGGAGTATTCTACTTAACTACTCTAACTACTGACAACTTTAACTACTTAAAAAAGAATATGGCTGAATCGAATTTTGTTGATTACGTAAAGATATACTGCCGCTCGGGTAAGGGCGGAAGAGGCTCTACGCACATGAGGCGCGAGAAATATTGCCCTAACGGTGGTCCCGATGGGGGCGATGGTGGAAGAGGAGGTCATATCATCTTGCGCGGTAACCGTAATTACTGGACATTGCTGCACTTGAAGTATGACCGTCACGCAATGGCCGGTCATGGCGAATCGGGGAGCAAAGGACGTAGCTTCGGAAAAGACGGTGCGGATAAAATAATAGAGGTACCTTGCGGAACGGTGGTTTACAATGCCGAAACCGGAGAGTATCTTTGCGATGTGACAGAAGACGGACAGGAAGTGATTCTGCTTAAAGGCGGTCGCGGCGGTCAGGGTAACTGGCATTTCAAGACGGCAACCCGTCAGGCTCCGCGTTTTGCGCAGCCGGGTGAACCGATGCAGGAAATGACCGTTATCATGGAGCTGAAACTGCTTGCCGATGTCGGTCTGGTAGGTTTCCCGAATGCGGGAAAGTCCACTTTGCTTTCTTCCGTTTCGGCGGCAAAACCCAAAATCGCCGATTACCCGTTTACTACGCTCGAACCCAACTTGGGGATCGTGTCCTATCATGATGGGAAGTCTTTCGTGATGGCGGATATTCCGGGGATTATCGAGGGAGCCAGTCAGGGGAAAGGCTTGGGACTGCGTTTCCTACGTCATATCGAACGTAACTCGTTACTGCTCTTCATGGTTCCGGCAGACAGCGATGATATTCGTCAAGAATACGATATTCTGCTGAATGAACTGCGCACCTTCAATCCTGAAATGCTGGACAAACAACGGGTGCTGGCTATCACCAAGAGCGATATGCTCGATCAGGAGTTGATGGACGAGATTGAACCTACATTACCGGAAGGCATACCCCACGTATTCATATCTTCTGTTTCCGGTTTGGGAATCCCGGTGTTGAAAGAGATTCTTTGGGAAGAACTGAACAAGGAAAGCAATAAGATAGAGGCAATCGTTCACCGTCCGAAGGACGTGACCCGCCTGCAACAGGAGCTCAAAGAGATGGGCGAGGATGAAGAGATCGAATACGAGTATGACGAAGATGTGGACGATGAGTACGATGACCTCGATTATGAATACGAGGAGGAAGATTGGGAAGAGAAATGATTTCACTTACAGAAGATAACAGGATGTTGGGGTATGAGTCGCTACACCCGTACTCTGACATTTTTCATTTTGTAACTACCCGCTACGGAGGAGTGGGCGAGGGAACTTATGCATCGTTCAACTGTTCGCATTATTGCGGTGATGATCTTGGAAACGTTCGCGAGAATCGGGCACGCCTTTTAGGAGGATTCCCGCAGCCCCCCATAGAGTTGATAGTGCCGGTGCAGACGCATGGAGTGGAAATGCTTCGCATAGACGCCTCTTTTCATACCTTGCCTGCCGCAAGGAAAGAGGAACTCTTGCACGGGATAGACGCTGTGATGACTTCCGAACCCGGATATTGCATTTGCGTCTCTACGGCAGACTGCGTACCGATATTGCTCTACGACCCTAAACATCGTGCGATAGCCGCCGTTCATGCCGGATGGCGGGGGACAGTGGCGCATATTCTGCATCGAACGTTGCAGAAGATGAACCAATGCTTTGGTACGGAAGGCGGAGATGTGGTGGCGTGCATCGGACCCAGCATTTCGCGGGAATCTTTTGAAGTAGGCGAAGAAGTGTACCAAGCATTTCAACAGCAGGAGTTTGATATGTCCCGTATTTCTGTGTGGAACGGACAGACGGGAAAACATCACATCGACCTGTGGGAAGCCAACCGGATACAGTTGCTGGACTTCGGAGTACCCGACAGCCGGATTGAGCTGTCAGGCATTTGTACCTATATTCATTGCGACGAGTTCTTTTCTGCCCGTCGCTTAGGCATCTGTTCCGGACGTATCTTGTCCGGGATTATGTTGGTCCCGGCTACGGTATGATTACGGTTTGGGTAGACCGATCATTGCATGGAAAGAATCTTACACAAAAAAATGAAACAAGATGGTTTGAGAGAGGGGAGATTTTGAAGGAGAATATCATTAATTGCTATTAAATGGAGGCAAGATATTGAAGCAAAAAACTTATTTTTGTGACCGAAGAACCCGATTAAAAGAACAAATATTGAATGATGTATACAATTACTGTCTCTCAGGAAATAAAGAAGGCATGCCCGGTTTTTGCCGGAGCGGCCGTATATGCCGCAGTGAAGAATACAGCTTACTGCGAAGGTCTTTGGAAGGAAATCAATGCTTTCACCGAACAGCTGACTTCCACTACGCAAATGGAAGACATCAAACGTCAACCGGTCATTGCAGCTACCCGCGAAGCGTACAAGCGTTGTGGGAAAGACCCGGGGCGTTACCGCCCGTCGGCAGAAGCCTTGCGTCGTCGCCTGATGCGTGGGATTCCTTTATATCAGATCAATACGCTGGTAGACCTTATCAATCTTGTCTCTCTCCGAACGGGACATTCTATCGGTGGTTTCGATGCCGATAAGATACAAGGCACGGGGATCGAACTCGGCATCGGGAAAGCGGAAGAACCGTTCGAAGGCATCGGACGCGGAGTGTTGAATATCGAAGGGCTGCCCGTATATCGTGACGCTTTGGGCGGAATCGGAACGCCTACAAGCGACCATGAGCGTACGAAGATGGACGTCGGGACGACTCATATCCTTGCTATCGTCAACGGTTACAATGGAAAAGAGGGCTTGAAGGAGGCTGCCGGAATGATTCAGTCCTTGTTGAGAGAGTATGCGGAATCGGATGGCGGCGAGCTTTTATTTTTCGAATGACTGTGTCAAAAACGGACATTCCCCTTGGGGCTTTTAAAAGCGGGTGACACGTAGACTTAGGTTTGTTTACTTGTCGTTTGAAATTCATCGGCACGTAAGCTGAACAAACAGAGCCTCTATTGGGGTAAAACAGAGGCGCTATTTGGATGAAACAGAGCCTCTATTTGAGTGAAACAGAGGCTCTGTTTGAGTGAGATAGAAGCTCTATTTGGATGGCACAAATTTTATACAAACCGGTTTGTCTACCTTTATATCTTTATGTATGTCCGATAATAATCCCGTATCTGTATCTCTTTGATAAACCTGAATCGCATTACTGTCCCTGCAAGCCACCAGCAGATATTTTCCATTCGGGGTAATGATGAAGTTACGCGGATGAATCCCTGTCAGTTGGTAGCCTGTTTTTGTTAACTTCCCGTTTTCGGGGTCGATACGGAAGATAGCGATACCGTCTGCTTTCAGCCGGTTACTGGCATATAGAAACTTACCGTCCGGACTGATATGGATATCGCCACTACCTCTTGCTCCGACTGTGTCGGCAGCTATTGTCTGAATCTCTTCCAGGTTTCCGTCTTTATATTTGAAAGCGATTACCGTGCCCGAAAGTTCGTTTATCAGATAAGCATACTTGCCATTCGGGGCAAATGTCAGGTGTCGTGGACCTGAACCCGCTTCCACTTTAAAGGCGGCAGGAGAACCTTCTTTGAGGAAAACCTTTTTGTTCTCTGCATCCGCATCCGGGTTAATGATAAACTTGTGTATCCGGTCTGTTCCCAGATTATCGGCAAACAGGTATTTACCGTCCGGAGTGATACGGACACAGTGTAAGTGCGACTGTTCCTGCCGTTCTTTGTCGGTTCCCGAACCTTCGAATTTGATCGTATCGGAAGCGGGCAGGAGTGAACCGTCTTTTGCGATGGGAAAAACGGAGATACTGCCGCCACTATAATTGGCGGTTATCACATGCTTTCCATTCGTTATGATATAACAAGGGTCTTCACCGCCGGTCTTCTGTGAGTTCAGCAATTGGAAGGTCCCTTTTTCTTGATCGAAGGCAAATGCGTTGGCGGCAGCCTGTTCGTTATTGCACTCACTGACTGCATACACCCATTTTCCGTCGGCAGAAGGTACGAGATAAGAAGGGTTTTCTACTTCCACCTCACTGAGTGCGGTGGCTGTTCCGGTTTCTTCATCGAAACGGAAACTGTAAATGCCCTTGCTCTCTCCTGCGGTATATGTGCCTACGAGCATGGTTAACTCTTGATTCGCCGGTCCGGCACTTTCAGTTCGGCCGGCTTTGGAGGAGGTGCAACGGATGGTAGTCATACAGATTATACAGATAGTGGCGATAAATTTTATCATACGGACGGTTCTTATATGGATGTTACTTCTTTAATTGAGGTAGTTTTACCTCTGACACTCCTACCCGGTCACTGCCTAATACAATACGTAAATCGCTGGCGGTAGTCCCTTTGAAACGGAAGTCCAGCAGTTTGTCGTACTCTTTCACACTGCCGGAATATACCGTGAGGAACTGTCCGCCACCACCGGATAGTTGTATCTCAAAGTCTGTCTCCACTCCGTTCTCGCGGGAGAAGGCAATGGATACTCCGTCTATTTTAGCTCCGTTCTGCAAGGCAAAGGTGATGTAGTCGCCTTTATTGCCTTCCCAGGAGGTGGCTAAATTGTTATCCAGTACATTATCTGCCGTTTCGGTGTTGGTACTGGCGCTGACAGGACTGCCGGCTTTGGGGGTGCTTGTAGCGGGAGTTTGCCCCGGTTCGACAACCGTCAGCGTTCCGTTCAGGCGAATATCCGTAGAAGAGGCGCCCAGCATCAATGTGAAATCACCCGGTTCTACTACCCAATGCATATCGGCATTCAGCAGTTCCAGTGCCTTTCGGTCGATGGGGAAAGTGATTTCTTGGGTCTCGCCCGGCTTCAGATGTACCCGTTCGAATCCGGCAAGGTTCTTCTCATAGGTAGTGACGCTGCTCAGTACATCACGTACATAGAGTTGTATCACCTCGTCTCCCGCTCGTTTTCCGGTATTGGTCACTTTACAAGAGACATAAGCCTTCTGGTTGGGAGTGATCACAGCCGGAGAGATTTTCAAGTCGGAATATTCGAAAGTGGTATAACTTAGTCCGTATCCGAAAGGATATAATGCACCGTTGATGCGGGACATGTTACCGTCCGGTCCCGGATTCTTCCCGCCGTCAATCTGGGAAGAGGGTCTGCAAGGGAAGTTGAACGGGATTTGTCCTACTGTTTTCGGGAAAGTGACAGTCAGTTTCCCACCGGGATTATAATCTCCGAAGAGTACATCGGCTACGGCGATCCCACCTTTAGACCCCGGATACCATGCCTCAAGAATAGCCGGGACAAACTTGTCTGCCCAATTGATAGATAATGGGCGGCCGTTGATAAGAACCAGCACAACAGGCTTGCTGGTAGCCACTACCGCTTTTAGTAAATCGAGTTGGCGACCGGGCAGGTCGAGACTGCTGCGGGATTTGTTTTCCCCGCACGTGCGTTGTCCGCCACCTAACACTACAACCGCTACATCTGCCTGTCTGGCCTGACTGACAGCTTTGTCTATCTCCTTTTGTTCTTCATCCGTCAGCGGATGGTCGATGAGTTCCGATTCCGGCCAGTTGGCATCTACCAAGTCGCAGCCTTTCGTATACAATACATCCGCTTTGCCTTTCATCTTATCCTGAATACCTTTCAGGACGGAAGTAACCTCTACTGCCAACGGACCGTAATGGGTCAGCGCATACGAATGTTCATCCGCATTCGGTCCGCAGACTGCTATCTTTCGGATACTTGAAGCGTCCAGCGGCAACAGGTTCTTATCGTTTTTCAAGAGTACGATCGATTCACGGGAAGCTTGCAAAGCGACTTCCTCATTTTCCTTCTTTTCTACTTCTTCATCCGCCCCTTTCAAATCTGTCTGATAAGGATTGTCGAATAAGCCGACCAGAAACTTCACTCTCAGAATATCGCGTACACGGTTATTGATGACTTCTTCGCTCAACCCGCCTTCTTTCACCAACTCCCTTAACGGCAATACATACGAATCCGGCGAACGGAACGTACAACGCACATTCAATCCGGCTTCCACACTTTGGCGAACGGCCTCTTTCATATCTTTGGCAGTCCCGTGCTTGGTATAAAGATATTCTACGGCATCACTGTCCGAAACGACATACCCGCGGAATCCCATTTCACCACGCAAACGGGTAGTCAGCCAATAATAGCTGCTCTGAATCGGGAAACCGTCATAGTCGTTGTAAGAGCTCATCACACCGAGCAATCCCGCTTCACGGATCACTCTTTTAAAAGGATAGGCATGAAGCATCTCCACTTCGCGCGGTGACATCTGCGGGTCGACACGGGCCATTCCTTCGCGTGCACCTTTATTGTTGCTATAAGCGATGAAGTGCTTTCCGGTAGCTGCTACCTGGTGATTATGCTGCATGCCTTTCACCATCTCGATTCCTAATTCCGCAACCAGATAAGGAGATTCTCCATATACCTCTTCATAGCGTCCCCACCGCTGGTCGCGCCCTACGTCAAGTATCGGGGCATATACATTGGTATATCCCAGCATGCGGGCTTCCCGTCCGGTAATCAGTCCTACCCGATGAATAAGCTGCCGGTTCCAGGTATGTCCCAATCCCAGTTGGGTGGGGAAGTTGGTCGCTTTATAACTCTCCACTCCGCGAATCCCTTCGTTGGTAAAGTCGGTAGGAATCCCGAGCCGTGTCTCTTCAATAAAAAAACGTTGCACTTCATTCAGCGCCCAGGCATGTTTGGATGCCGGCCATACATATTCATTGTCCGATGGCGGAAGTCCCCATTGTTGGAAACCGTTCAGATGTTCGTCGATGGCACCGATACCGTCTTTCCAGATTCGGCTTTTCCATTCGGGAGTAGGCAAATCATCTTTCAAGACCCGTTTATATCCGTACAGAGTCACCATCTGGCAGGTTTTCTCCTCCAGTGTCATCTGGCTCAGCAAATCTTCTATGCGTGCATCGATCGGTGCTGTCGGATCTTCGTAAGTATCTTTAACGCCATTCTTATTGAAATCTATCCATCCTTTCTTGTACATTTCCGTACGGACGGGTTTGTAAACAGCAGGTATTCTGGCCGTTTTCTGTGCCGGGAGGATTGCACAACTTCCTAGAAATAAGCCGGTAAGTAAAAGTTTCTTCATGATATCTTTTGTGTTAAGAATAAAATTACCCCGTAAAGATAGTGCTTTGATATAATATTTGCTAACGTCTTCTCGTAATTTCGAAAACATTTTCTATCTTTGCGTCCTCGGAAAGCGTTTTGAACAATCGCTATTCTGCACGAATAAGAATTTGGGGTTGACTGGATTTGACAGCGGGCAGAAATGGTAGGTAAGCATGCAGTGGGTCGGTAATTTCCACTTAAATCTCAGTTATCAAAATTTTATCTGGCGAAACTAATTACGCTCTTGCTGCTTAATCGAATCATAGTAGATTAGCTTAATCCAGGCACAAGGTGCCAGGACGAGACATCACTCGGAAGCTGTTGCTCCGAAGCATTCCGGTTCAGTGGTGCAGTCACATCGGGGATAGTCAAAGGCGGCCTCGCACTTTTGATGAAACTTTAGAGGATAAGGCGGGAATTGATGGCTTTGGTTCTGTTCCCGCACGAAAATTTAGGCAAAGATAAGCATGTAGAAAGCTTATGATTTCCTCGTTTGGACGAGGGTTCGATTCCCTCCAGCTCCACAATTATTAGAAATGGAGAGGCTGTCTAACAGGTTCGGTAATTAGAAGTCACCTCTGCCAAAGCATATCCTGGCAGGGTGAAATCGTTCAATAGGACTTGTTAGACAGCCTCTCTTTTATAATCAATTCTTACAGATAAGCATAACTTGGGCTCGGTAGTAAATTAATGGCGGATAAATTTAATTTTGAAAAACATTCTATCAGATGAAAAACAAACTGTGTACCCGGTATTGTCGAATCGTGAGTTTTTTGTTCTGAAGATGAGTCGGATTACGTTACCGGCTTCCGGTCAGAAGGTGAAATGGATCTGTCTTCATCTACCTGCTTTCCCTTCTTCTGTAAGGGGGCGAAGGATGGAAACAATATGCCTGCATGATATTAATCACATATATATAGTATTGAGTTTATGAGAAAACTGCTGTTTGCTTTGTGTTATCTGTTGGTGGCAAGTTTTACCGTTTCTGCACAAGAAGCTTGTCCTAGTGTTATCCCTGCTTTGCAACAATGGAGTGGGGGGAAAGGAAAACTTTCTATGCCTACTGAAGGAAATATTGTTGTAAACCCTGACAATGAAGCGCAACTTTTGTCCGTTGCCCGGCTATTGGTTGATGATTTGAAAGACTTAATGAACTGGAACTACATCATAAAAACGGGAAAGCCACAAAAGAATGACATCTATCTCTCGTTGATAAATACCGATAAAGAGTTAGGAGAGGAAGGGTATGTATTGGCTGCCAATCACTATGCAAGCATCGAAGCACCTACTGCGAAAGGACTCTTTTGGGGAACACGCAGTCTTTTACAGATATTGTATAATCAGCAAGGTAAATTGCCGAGAGGAACAGCGCGTGATTTTCCGAAATTCCCCTGTCGTGGATTTATGCTGGATGTAGCCCGTAAATTCTTCACATTGGACTATTTGAAGCAGTATGTCAAGATCCTTTCGTTTTACAAGATGAACGAGTTTCAGATTCATTTGAATGACAACGGTTTCCCGCAATTCTTCAATAATGATTGGAACATGACTTATGCCGCTTTTCGTTTGGAAAGTGAACGCTTTCCCGGACTGACAGCTAAGGATGGCTCGTATACCAAACAGGAATTCTCGGATTTACAACGTATGGGGATGGATTATGGAGTGAATGTCATTCCCGAGATAGATATTCCTGCACATTCTCTTGCTTTTACACATTACAAACCGGAAATCGGCAGTAAAGAATACGGAATGGATCATCTTGACCTTTATAAAGAGGAGACTTATCATTTTCTCGACACCTTGTTTGATGAGTATCTTTCCGGTGAGCATCCCGTATTTGTCGGTCCTGACGTGCATATCGGTACGGATGAATACAACAAGAAGGAAGCGGAACAGTACCGTTATTTCACAGACCGTTATCTGAAATATGTTGAGAAATATGGTAAGAATCCCCGGATGTGGGGAGGTTTGAAATGGCTTCCCGGTAAGACTCCCGTCAAGGCGGAAGGGGTGACTGTCAATGCATGGTCGTACGACTGGATAGATCCCGAGGTCTCTTTAAAGGACGGATATCGGTTGATAAATACGTGTGACACCTATCTCTATATTGTGCCGGGAGCCGGTTATTATCGCGAATTTCTGGATCATAAATGGATTTATGAATCCTGGAGTCCCTGGTTGATGAACAGAAACCAGACACTTCCCGAAGGAACTCCGGGCGTATTGGGCGGGATGTTTGCTGTATGGAATGATATGTGCGGCAACGGTATTTCCGAGCAGGACGTACATTTCCGTTCTTTCCCGGCCGTTCAGGTACTGGCGGAAAAGCTTTGGAAAGGAGATACAAAGACGGTTCCTTATGAATCCTTTGAGGCTTTGTGTCAGGTGATGCCGGAAGCTCCGGGAGTAAATCTGCTGGCACGGATTCCCGGAGAGACACGTCTGACTCCTTCGGGAAAGATCTGTTCACTGAATGGTACAGATACCATTCGTACTGTTTTGCAGGAAGTAGGCTATCCCTATGCGGTATCATTCAGCATCTGTCCGGACAAGGATACTAATGTTAGCGGTATTCTATTCGAAAGCCCCCATTCGAAAGTTTATACGAATTGGGAGAATACCGGACGGATTGCTTTTAGCCGTGATGGTTATGTATTCGTTTTCGGCTCTTATCGCCTTCCGACAGAGGAATGGACCGATATCCGTATTGAAGGAGATTACAAAGGAACTTCTCTATACGTCAATGGTAAACTGCAGGAACGTTTGGAAGGACGTAAGATGAAAGCATATCATGAGAAATACAAACGCATGGATTATATGCTTTATCAGGAGACACTGTTTTTCCCTTTACGTCAAATGGGTGATCCGCTGAATGGATTCAAAGGGATGATACGGGATGTAATTGGGATACAGAAGTAAGATGACAGCAGGAGTGATACCTGTTTACCACCCCAAAATGTGGAGGATATCGTGCATGCTTTTCTTGTAAATCCCACCATTCTGAAGCTTCGATTTTCAAAAAAATATCGTAAGTTTGCTCCGCTAATTCCAAAGAATGACGCAGAGAAAGATTATACATATCGACATGGATGCCTTCTATGCCTCTGTGGAGCAGCGTGATCATCCTGAACTTCGTGGCAAACCTTTAGCGGTGGGTCATACCGAAGAGAGGGGAGTTGTAGCTACGGCCAGCTATGAGGCGCGGCGTTACGGTGTCCGTTCCGCCATGGCTTCGCAAAAGGCGAAACGCCTTTGTCCCCAACTTATTTTTGTACCCGGCAGGATGGATGTCTATAAATCTGTCTCCCGTCAGGTGCATGAGATTTTCCACGAATATACCGATAGGATCGAACCTCTGTCTTTGGATGAGGCTTTTCTGGACGTTACAGAGAATAAGAAAGGTATCTCCTTGGCCGTGGATATAGCAAAGGAGATAAAGCAGAAGATTCGTGAACAGCTCAGCCTTGTGGCATCTGCCGGAGTCTCTTATAATAAGTTTCTGGCTAAAATAGCTTCGGACTATCGCAAGCCGGACGGATTATGCACCATTCATCCGGAACAGGCTCTTGATTTTATCGCCCGTCTTCCTATCGAATCTTTCTGGGGAGTGGGTCCTGTGACCGCCAAGAAGATGCATTTGCTGGGCATCCACAATGGACTTCAACTGCGGAAATGCTCTCTTGAAATGCTGACCGCTCATTTCGGGAAAGCCGGCGCACTCTATTATGACTGTTCCCGAGGAATTGACGAACGTCCTGTGGAGGTCACTCATGTCCGTAAATCCATCGGATGCGAACGTACCTTGGAACGGGATATATCGGCCCGTTCATCAGTGATTATCGAACTATACCACGTGGCGCTGGAACTGGTCGAGCGTCTTCAACGAAAAGAGTTCAAAGGAAACACGCTGACTTTGAAAATCAAGTTTCATGATTTTACTCAGATTACCCGAAGCCTTACTCAATCGCAGGAACTGACTACCTTAGACCGGATACTCCCTCTTGCTAAAGAACTGCTTAAAAGTGTCGAATATGAGCAACATCCCATCCGGCTCATCGGACTTTCCGTTTCTAATCCCAAAGAAGAAGCCGATGAACGGCACGGTGTTTGGGAACAGTTGAGCTTTGATTTTGGCGATTGGGAGTAAGACCTGAAAAAGGAAAGAGAACAGAAGGGCAAGATAGAGTCTTTGTTTTTGCTAAAATGGAGCCTTTGCTTTGCTAAAATAGAGCCTCTGTTTTGCTAAAATGAAGCCTCTGTTTTGCTAAAATAGCACCTCTGTTTTCTTAGAACGAAATCTCTGTATTTTGAGAAGAAATCTCAGCTTAGATATAAGTGAAATCGATTATGCTATCCCCAAAAGCTTAAAACGAAGCAAGGATGAATACAAATCTTGAAGTATGTACTATTTTGTCATCAGGTTCGTATGATTTATTCACCTCATTTTTTATCGGATACCCTATCTTTGCCATACTTAAATGAATAAAAATACCATGAATCGAATGAAACATTTGCTTTGTGTTTTGGGGGTAGCGGCTTTGGGAACTCTTTCTCTCAAGGCAAACGCATCTATCGAACGCAATATGCTGCAGAAAGCGGCAGACGAAACTACGTTGAAAAACGTGTTGGTAATGAAACAGGCTTGGGTGCCTTACCCCGCTTATACAGATCGCGCTGCCTGGGATTCGTTGATGGGACCTAACAAACAGCGTCTCATCGAAGCGGGTGAAAAACTGCTCGACTATCAATGGCAACTGATACCTGCCACTGCTTATCTGGAGTACGAACGTAGCGGTAACCGGAAGGTGATGGAAGTGCCTTATGACGCCAATCGCCGGGCACTGAACACCTTGATGCTCGCCGAACTGGTCGAAGGGAAAGGACGATTCATCGACCAACTGCTGAACGGAGCATATATGAGCTGTGAAATGAATTCATGGGTCTTATCCGCACACTTGCCTCGCCAGAGCAGTAAACGTTCACTGCCCGATTTTCGCGAACAGATTATCGACCTCGGTTCAGGCGGATATGGAGCTTTAATGGCATGGGTACACTATTTCTTCCGTAAACCGTTCGACAAAATCAATCCCGTGGTATCCTTACAAATGCGTAGGGCAATCAAAGAACGTATCCTCGATCCGTATATGAACGACGATGAGATGTGGTGGATGGCTTTTAACTGGAAACCGGGGGAAATCATCAATAACTGGAATCCCTGGTGCAACTCGAATGTCCTGCAGTGTTTCTTGCTGATGGAGAACAATAAAGATAAGTTGGCAAAAGCCGTTTACCGCTCCATGCAATCAGTCGACAAATTCATCAATTTCGTGAAGTCCGACGGTGCCTGTGAAGAAGGTACATCCTACTGGGGACATGCTGCCGGAAAACTCTATGACTATCTGCAGATACTCTCCGACGGTACGGGTGGTAAACTGTCTCTGTTCGACGAACCGATGATTCGCCGGATGGGAGAGTATATGTCCCGCTCATACGTGGGCAATGGCTGGGTGGTGAACTTTGCTGATGCATCGGCACAAGGAGGAGGTGATCCCTTGTTGATCTATCGTTTCGGTAAAGCTGTGAACAGCGATGAAATGATGCATTTTGCCGCTTACTTGCTGAATGGGAGAGAGCCGTATGCCACCCTGGGCAACGATGCTTTCCGTTCTCTTCAGTCTCTGCTTTGCTGTAGTGAGCTTGCAAAAGTGGCTCCGAAACATGAGATGTCGGATGTGACCTGGTATCCTGAGACGGAGTTCTGCTATATGAAGAACAAGAATGGCATGTTCGTTGCCGCTAAAGGCGGATTTAATAACGAAAGTCATAATCACAATGATGTGGGTACCTTCTCTTTATACGTGAATACGATTCCTGTGATGATTGATGCCGGTGTGGGTACCTATACCAAACAGACGTTCGGTAAAGACCGCTATACCATCTGGACGATGCAGAGCAATTATCACAACTTGCCGATGATTAACGGGGTGCCGCAGAAATTCGGGCAGGAGTATCAGGCGACAAACACCGTTTGCAATGAGAAGAAACGGACATTCTCCACGGATATAGCTACTGCCTATCCGGCAGAGGCGAAAGTGAGAAGCTGGATTCGCTCGTACGCACTTGATAATCATAAATTAACGGTGAGTGACCGGTACACCTTGGATGAGGTGATTGCTCCGAATCAACTGAATTTCTTAACCTGGGGCAATGTGACTTTCCCGGCTGAAGGGAGAATCCGAATCGAAGTGAAGGGACAAAAGGTGGAAATGCATTATCCGTCGTCATTTAAAGCCGGACTGGAAACCATCGAGTTGGATGATCCGCGCTTGTCTAACGTATGGGGGAAGGAGATTTACCGCATCACCCTCAAGACTGAAGAAAGGAAAGCGACCGGTAAATATGAATTCGTGTTTCAACAAGTGAAGTAGGAGTAAGGAGAGCTTTTAAGCAAGAGAATTTAAGAATAAACTATAAACTATTAAATCACAGTAAGATGAAAAAAGTATTATTTGCCGGCCTTTTGCTCATTGCAGGGGTCAGCGTGAGTGCACAGAACTTGATAAAGAATGAAAAATTTGCTACTGAAGTAAAGGCTAAAGTGACGAATGCCAATAAAGCTACTGCAGGAGAGTGGTTTGTCCTGAATAACGAAGCTGATGGTGTGACCACTATTGCTTGGGAACAAACGGGAGATGCTAAATATCCCAATGCGGTGAAATTCGACAACTCCGGTGCCGATAAGAATATCTCTTGGTATAAGGCTTTCCTGGGACAACGCATGACCGATGGGTTGGAAAAAGGAATCTATGTGCTTACTTTCTATGCTAAAGCGAAAGAAGCCGGTACTCCGATAGGGGTATACATCAAACAGACTCAGGAAGAAAAGGGAGATAATGGTAAGTACAATACTACTTTTTTCATGCGTAGAGACTACGATGCAGATGCTCAACCGAAGGCTTCCGGCGCACAGTACAACTTTAAAATCAAAGATGCCGATAAATGGACTAAAGTAGTGGTTTACTACGATATGGGACAGGTGGTTAATACAATTAGCAGTAAGCAGGCAAATGCTGACTTGGAGGTCTCTGATACTGACGATGATGCCGCTATTCTGAAAGATTGTTATCTGGCTATTCTTTCACAAAACAAAGGGGGCGTGATCGAGATCAGCGACGTGACATTGAGAAAGAAATAAAGGCTAAAGGGGTTGATAATAGGTTAACAAAAAACAGGGCAATGGAGTCAGATACTTCGTTGCCCTGTTGCTTTGTTATATGGATAAAGGATGTATGAAACAATCAGCTCCCGCTTGGAGAGTAGGGATGCCGTGCGGCTTATCGAATGCCGAGTCTCTTTCTCAAATCCTTTGGCAGAGAATCTTTATGTACCATGACACAAATTGTTTTGGCACGTACATAACTTTCAGACATGTTCAGATAACCTCCGGAGGGATTGCTGTCGGCTCCCCAGGAATTCTTGGTGATATAATATTTAGTACCGTTCCGGTCTTTTGCAATGCCTGTGATGTGCATCAGGTGGTCATCGGTCGTTACAAACTGCTCGTAACCCTTCTGGCGGATTTCCGGTGTAACATCGATTTCCGGATAAGGATGCTCGAACTTGAACACTTCATCCATACGCTGATGCTTAGGCAGGGGCTCAAAGCGGGCACGATCGGTCGTTGAGTAATCTTTCATATCCTCTACTTGCGGGTTGATGGCGATTCCGTTCTTGAAAGAGAAACCTTGTTCGCTGACGTCACCATCCCAACATACGGTGTATCCCTTGTTCAATGCATGGTCGATGGCTTCGATCAGTTCGTCCAGCGGAAGATTGTACATCGGCTGATTCTCCCAGTTGTCGGGCACTTCCGGTGAGAAGGTCTCATAATAGGGCTTATGGGTGAAACTGGTCAGCTCGATATAATCCTCCATGTTCAATCCCAAACTTTCTGTGAAAGACTGAGGGGTATATTCCTTTCCTTTGTAGGTAAACTTTTCAGGAAGCTTGCCCAGATAGATATCGAACAGATGGTTGATGAGGGCATCAAACTCCGGAGTACGCTTCTTGGAAGCTATATTGGCGTCGACCAATGCTTTGAGGTAACGTGACAAGGCTCCGTGGTTATGAGCTTTGCTGCCGTTTGGCAGTCCGGTGTATGCTTCTTCCGGAACGATTCCCGTTTGCTTATAAGCATTCTTGAAGGTGTGTGCCAGACTTCCTTCCCCAATGCTTCCTTTGCCACGGCGCAGATAATTGTCTTCGATCTGATTCATGTACTTCTGGCGGACGATAAACATCTCCGAGAGATCATATTCTCCTTTTCCCATACGGAGCAGTTCCGATTCCATAAAAGAAGCGGTGGCAAAGCACCAGCAGGTTCCTGTGGAGCTCTGATCTTTGACGGGTGTTGCTTGGTGAGAGACAACGTTTGTGAATTCATAACCGGGTGTTTGTGCAAAAGAGGTTGCGGCTAGTAGAAACAGCGCAACCGACATACATAGCTTTTTCATCATGTGTGTATTATTTTTTTTCTGCAAATGTATAAAAAAAGCGGGGATACTCGAAAGTTCCTCGCTTTTTTTAGTATAATAGGGTGTTTATTTACATGGCAATCTGCTGTGACAGCAGTTTTTGAAGTTTACCGTTCAAGGTTTGACACATAGTACCATTTCCCATTGCTTGATAGCGTTTGATGCGGTACTGTAACATCATAATTTTTTCATTTACATTCTTTTTCATTGTTTGTTTCCTCTTTTTTGCTCTCCACGTTTTGAAGAGCGGTTTTATATCTTGTTTTCTTTAATAACACTGCAAAGATACGAATTGTTTTTGAATGATGTGCTATAAAACATAGAAATTTTCTTTTTATTTTAAATTTTCTTTTTATAAAGGGCCGAATACGCTCCATGTTACAAACGTGTTACAAAGTCTCTGCAATTCTCCACCGGTGATGATATTGTTCTTATCTATCACATTTTTTATGTATTTATCTAGGCTTTCAGAAAATATTCTTGTATTTTTGTCAGTCAGTAACCTTATTATTTGAATAAACCAACGATTCGTATGAAAACATTTACCCATCTTTTGTGTGTCCTGATTTTGTCAGTTGTGCTGTTTGCATGTAACAATACTCATTTTCTCAAAGAAGAAGCCTACCGGAATCAGGTGGCTCAAGACTTTGAACTGAAGAAACAGGCACTTCCTCATGGAGATTTATTTGCGATTTTTACCGATTCGGTTTTGTCACCCTACGAGCGCGAAGCATTGATGTTTCTCTATGCTTATATGCCTATCGGTGATGTGACGGACTATTCGGGCGATTATTACCTGGAGAATGTCCGGCTGTCAAAGCAGACGCGCAGCGAAATGCCTTGGGGGAAAGAGATTCCCGATGAAGTGTTTCGGCATTTTGTTTTGCCGATCCGGGTGAATAATGAGAACCTGGATGATTCCCGTCGTGTGTTTTATGGCGAACTGAAAGAGAGGGTGAAGGGACTGTCGATGAAAGAGGCTATATTAGAGGTGAATCACTGGTGTCATGAGAAAGTGATCTATCGTCCGAGTGATGCGCGTACCAGTTCGCCATTGGCTTCGGTCAAGACAGCGTATGGACGTTGTGGTGAAGAGTCTACATTTACCGTGGCTGCCCTCCGGGCGGTTGGTATTCCGGCGCGTCAGGTGTATACGCCTCGCTGGGCGCATACGGATGATAATCATGCCTGGGTGGAGGCATGGGCAGACGGACATTGGTATTTCTTCGGAGCCTGTGAGCCGGAGCCGGTTTTGAATCTGGGATGGTTCAATGCTCCTGCCAGTCGGGGAATGTTGATGCATACGAAGGTCTTCGGGCGGTATAACGGTCCGGAGGAGATTATGCTGGAAACGCCGAATTATACGGAAATCAATGTGATTGATAATTATGCGCCTATCGCTAAGGCCGTCGTGACGGTGACGGATGCCGGAGGGCAACCGGTAGAGGGCGCTAAAGTTGAATTTAAGATATACAATTATGCGGAGTTCTATACGGTAGCCACGAAGTATACGGATGCGGAGGGGAAAGCCAGCCTGACTGCCGGTAAAGGAGATATGCTGGTTTGGGCATCCCGTGACGGACGATTTGGTTATGCTAAATTATCTTTTGGAAAAGACCATGCACTGCAGCTCTCTTTAGATAAGAAAGAAGGGGAGGCTTATTCCTTGCCCATGGATCTTATTCCTCCGGTAGAAGGGGTGAATATCCCCGAAGTCACTCCCGAACAGCGGGCGGAGAACGACCGGCGAATGGCGCAAGAGGACTCGATCCGTAATGCGTATGTGGCAACAATGATGACGGAAAAACAAGCCGAAGAGTGGGTCGACAAACTATATGGGAATGCTTTGACATCGGAGAAGAAAGAAAAACTGGCAGGCTTTATGGTTGCTTCCCGAGGGAATCACCAAACATTGAAAGACTTTCTTTTGCTTGTCAGAAAAGAGAAAGAGGCTGTCTCATGGGAAGAAATGCGTGCCATGTGGATATTGGAGAGTCTCTCGGCAAAAGATCTCCTTGATGTAACGCTGGAGGTGCTGGAAGATCATTGGCAAACGAACCTTGCGGATTGGGAAAAGATAGATCTTGAACGTTTGAAAAGATTATATCTCAATCCTCCCCGCATAGCCAACGAAATGCTGACTCCTTATAAAAAGGCACTTCGCGAAGCGATTGAAAAGACGGTGTACCAGTCGGTTCCCGATAGCATGAAACGCGATCCTAAGGTATTGATAGAGTGGTGTAGAAAAGAAATTAAAATCAATAATGAATTGAATTCCCAACAGATTCCCATCTCTCCGATGGGGGTATGGAAAGCGCGGGTGGCTGATGAGAAGTCACGTGACATATTCTTTGTAGCGGCTTGCCGGAGCATGGGATGGATGCCTGCCTGGATTGATGAGGTGACCGGAAAGGTACAGATTCTAAATAAGGAGTTGGCTTTGGAAGATGTTGATTTCGAGACGGCTGCATCTGTATTGTCGCAAAAAGGTGTGTTGAAGGCTAACTACACGCCTATCCGTTCGTTGGATAACCCTAAATATTATTCGCATTTCACGCTTTCCAAGTTTAAAAACGGCACTTTCCAGTTGCTTAACTATGATGAAGGGGGAGCAGATATGGGCGAGGGGACTACCTGGCGGAATCTATTAGAATGCGGGAAAGAGCTCGATGAAGGGTATTATATGATGGTGACCGGAACCCGTCTGGCAAGCGGTGCGGTGCTTTCCAACATTACATTCTTTACGATAGAACCGGGCCGGACAACAACCATTGATCTGGTGATGCGTGAAAGCCGGGATCAGGTGCAGGTGATCGGTAATTTCAATTCGGAAGCTACTTATCGTCCGGTGGGTAACAGTGGGCTGCAAAGTATGCTGCAAACTTGCGGACGTGGTTATTTTGTAGTAGCTGTTCTTGGAGTGGGGCAGGAGCCTACCAATCATGCACTAAGAGACATCGCTGCTTTGGGCAATGACTTCGAACAGTGGGGACGCAAAATGGTCTTTCTTTTTCCTTCGGAAGAACAATATAAGAAATTTAATGCCGATGAATTCAAGGGGCTTCCGTCTACCATCACTTACGGTATCGATACTGATGATAGCATTCGGAAAGAAATTGTGCAAGCGATGAACTTGAATAACTCCATTCTGCCTGTCTTTATCATTGCCGACACATTCAATAGGGTAGTCTTTGTGTCTCAAGGATATACGATTGGTTTAGGTGAGCAATTGATGAAGGTTGTACATGGATTATAAGAAAAATCAGAAGGTATGACCGTTTTTTCGGATACCGGATACTGCTGTGGCAATGTAAAAATAACGTCCGTTCGATATAATTTTTAGTAACTGCAGAGGCTGTCTGACAAGACCTATTTTAACGATTTCGAGGGTGTGTCATAATGCCTAAATAGAAAGATTTGAGACCTGTTAGACAGCCTCACCATGCGGATGAAGTTATATCGCATTGACGTTAAAATAGAAATGGTGAACAAAAAGCTTCAAAGTTGTCTGTTCACCATTTCTTAGTATGTAGTAGGGCGATAACTTACCTCTTTTTATGTAGAGCTTCCATTGTCTCTTTGACTCTTCGGACGGAAGTCACGTTCCGTTCGTACTCGTTGATATGTACTGTTCCGCCCATTGAGACTACTTCATTTCTGAATTTCATTCCACTTTCAATGCTTTCGCGTGCCGAGAAATGAAACTCGTTGATACCGGTTCCTGCTGCAATCCGTGCAATGTTATTTTCATTGACTCCACAGCCGGCGAGTAACGTAATTCTGCCCGCAGCCAATCCTTGCAACTCTTTTAAAAGGCGGATGCCTTGTTCTGCCGTAGGTTGCTGACCGGAAGTCAGAATACGATTGCATCCCAGCTTGATGATCTCCTCCAGTGCCTTTTGCGGATTACGACATACGTCGAATGCCCGGTGGAAGGTGACTGACAACCCTTTAGAGGCTTCCATCAAAGTCTGCATGGAGGTGATGTCTACCTCGCCGTCTGCTGACAGACAACCGAATACAACTCCGTCTGCCCCCAATCTCCGTGCAATTTCGATGTCTTTCAGCATGGTACTGATTTCTATATCCGAATAAAGAAAATCTCCTCCACGTGGTCGGATGATAACGTGCAGGCGGGTATGAGTCAGCACTTCCCTTGCAATGGCTATTTCACCGTAGGAAGGGGTTGTCCCACCTTCCGGAATTCCGGCACACAGCTCTACGCGGTCTGCGCCACCTTCCTGTGCAGCCAGACAGCTCTCTACTGAATTGGTACAAATCTCAAATTGATACTTTCCCATAGTCGTGATATTAAGAAGAGGAGGTGTCATAACTCTCATTAATTAAAAATCGAGGGTGTGTCATAATGCCTAAATATAAAGATCTACCCCTGCCACAGATAGCTATAGCAGGGGTAATCTCCTCAAAAAGGGAATATTGACACACCCCCCAATTCCGATCGAAGAGGAGTTATGACACCTCCTTTATGTGAATCTTTTTTTGAATTTATGTGAATCCTCTTTTGAATTTATATGAATCTTCTTTTGAATCTGTATGAGTTTTCTTTTGAATCGTTACGTTATTTGGCGAAACTTACCGCACGTGTTTCACGGATGACGGTAATCTTCACCTGTCCCGGGTAAGTCATTTCATCCTGAATCTTTTTGGCAATTTCACCTGACAGGCTCTCTGTCTGCTTGTCGTCGATCTTATCTGCACCGACAATAACGCGGAGCTCGCGTCCTGCCTGGATGGCATAAGTCTTTGTTACACCCGGATAAGACATGGCCAGTTGTTCGAGATCGTTCAACCGTTTGATATAAGCCTCTACGATTTCGCGGCGTGCACCCGGACGTGCACCGGAGATGGCGTCACATACCTGTACGATAGGAGCCAGCAGACTGGTCATTTCCGTTTCGTCGTGGTGAGCACCGATAGCGTTGCAGATATCCGGTTTCTCTTTGTATTTCTCGGCAAGTTTCATACCCAGTAATGCGTGTGGCAATTCCGGCTCTTCATCGGGTACTTTACCGATATCATGCAGCAAACCTGCACGTTTTGCTTTCTTCGGGTTCAGTCCCAGTTCAGATGCCATCACAGCACAAAGATTGGCTGTCTCACGTGCATGCTGCAATAAGTTCTGGCCGTAAGAAGAACGATATTTCATCTTACCGATGATGCGGATCAATTCAGGGTGCAGACCGTGGATACCCAGGTCGATGGTTGTACGTTTACCGGTTTCGATAATCTCTTCCTCCACCTGTTTGCGCACTTTAGCCACCACTTCCTCGATACGGGCCGGGTGGATACGTCCGTCGGTCACGAGCTGGTGCAATGCCAAGCGGGCAATTTCACGGCGAACCGGATCGAAGGCAGAAAGAACGATTGCTTCCGGAGTGTCGTCAACCACGATTTCAACACCGGTAGCGGCTTCCAAGGCACGGATATTACGTCCTTCACGTCCGATAATACGTCCTTTGATTTCATCCGATTCAATATGGAATACCGTAACGGAGTTTTCAATGGCAGTCTCCGTAGCTACCCGTTGGATAGACTGGATGACGATCCGTTTCGCTTCTTTGCTGGCGGTTAACTTGGCATCGTCCATAATGTCGTTGATGAATGATTGTGCCTGCGTTTTGGCTTCTTCTTTCAGTGATTCTACCAATCGCTCTTTAGCCTCCTCGGCAGACAATCCGGAGATTGCTTCCAGTTTCTCGATTTCCTGTTGTTGCAGTCTATCAAGTTCGTCTTTTTTCTTATCAACAATGACAAGTTGGGCTTCCAGGTTTTCTTTAACAGCTTCGGCTTCCATCTTTTTACGTTGGATTTCCTCCTGCCGCTGGTTCAGAACCATTTCACGTTGTTTCAGTTTGTTTTCCGCCTGCTGAATCTTCTGATTCCGCAATGCTACTTCTTTCTCAAGGTCTGCTTTTTTATTCAGGAATTTCTCCTTTACTTCCAGCAGTTTGTTTTTCTTAATGACTTCCGCTTCCGTTTCCGCTTCTTTCAGGACATTGTCGTATTTGGATTTCAGTACATACCGGAATAGTATATATGAAAGGATTCCTCCTACGATGAAGCAGGCAATTGCCGTTACTATTATTGCTATCATTTTACATTTAAATTAAATATATAAATAAAAACGCACCGCTACCTATCTAAGCATATCTTTCTGCTTGGATATTGTGCAGTGCGTGGTTGTTTTATCTCTTATCAGTGAATAGCCGGTCGAAACTTATTTCTCATTAAAATAATCTTCCAGCAATTCTGTCAGTTCTTTTACCTTCTCCACATAGGGGCTAGTATCATTACGTTGCATCAATTGCAGTTTCTCTAACGAGAACTGATAGGCTACCATGGCAATAACTTTCTCAGGTTCCAGATTCTTATAAGCTTCCCGATACTTATTAAGCCTGATATTTACCTGCTTGGCGGCTTCCCGTACCATTTGTTCTTCCTCACGGTTGATGGTTAACGGATAGTTTGAATCTGCTATCTGCAGGTTTATCTTTATTTTATCGTTCATACATCTTCTTCTTATTCATTCAACAAAGCGATGCATTTATCGACTTCACGCACTAATTTTGACAATCGCAGCTTCGTCTCTTTCACGTCGCTGCCGTTAAGGCTGATTGCCGTAGCTGTTTTTAGGTTTGTATAGCTGACTTCCAATTCATTGTATTGAGCTTGTACCTTCTCATTTTTTAGCTTTTCATTATCGAGAAGCTTTCTCAACTCGGCATTTTCACGTTTTAGTTCATCGTGCAAATAAATCAAATGCCGTAGTTGCGTTTCAAAGGTATTCAATAACTTTTTTTCTTCTTCTGTCATCACTACACCAAAATTGTACACAAAAATACGATTAACTCTGATATTACAAAAACTTTTTATGAGAAAATGTTCTTTTTAGCCTAAATTAGCCATGAATAGAGAGGAAATTGGAGTAATTATGCAGGAAATAAGTGTTGTTTACAAGGAATATCGCATTACTTTAACGTCTTGAAAGAAAGAATATGGTAAGTGACTCCTGCGGCAATCAGTCCCAGGAGAATCTTTACCCATATCAAGGGAATCAGGAAGAAAATGCAGTAAAGCATCGTTCCCCACATTAATACGAGAGAAATTATTTTGGCACGGAGAGGAATCGCCTTGTTTTCGCGGAAATTGCGGATATAAGGGCCGAAGTGCCGATGATTGAGCAACCAGTTATATAATCGGGGCGAACCCTTGAAATAAAGGGCAGCGGTGAGTAATAGAAAAGGGGTAGTAGGTAGTAGCGGCAGAAAGATGCCGAGAATACCGAGTGCAAGGGAAATGCTACCTAAAACAATATACAGAGTTTTCATGCGGCAAAGATAATGCAAAAAAGGGAAAAAATAACATTCTTTGCTGGATGAACTCTTATTTTGTGTTACCTTTGCCGTTGCATCGAGGTGACATTAGATGCGTGTAACTATTAAAATACATACACCAATGTTTACAGTAATCAAACGCATGGAGATTTCGGCTTCCCATAAGCTGGTACTCCCGTATCGCAGTAAATGCACCAGTTTACACGGTCACAACTGGATCATCACCGTCTATTGTCGTTCCGTACAGCTCAACGCCGAAGGAATGGTGGTGGATTTTACCCGCATCAAAGAAGTGGTCATGGAGAAACTCGACCATCAAAATCTGAATGAAGTACTCCCCTTTAATCCCACAGCGGAGAATATCGCCCGGTGGGTATGCAATCAGATTCCTCAATGCTATAAAGTGGAAGTGCAGGAATCGGAAGGAAATATGGCTATCTATGAGAAAGATTAATGAAATCTTTTACAGTTTGCAGGGCGAAGGCTATCACACCGGAACTCCGGCTATCTTTGTCCGCTTTTCCGGCTGTAACCTGAAATGTGACTTTTGCGATACACAACACGAAGAAGGAACGATGATGACCGATGAGGAAATTATCACCGAAGTGAAAAAATATCCAGCCGTTACCGTTGTCCTTACGGGTGGCGAACCTTCCTTATGGATAGACGAACCATTGATCGACCTGTTGCACCAGGCGGGTAAATATGTGACCATCGAAACCAACGGCACACACCCCTTACCGGCAGCTATCGATTGGGTGACTTGCTCACCCAAACGAGGAACGAAACTGGCAATCAACCGGATGGATGAAGTAAAAGTTGTCTATGAAGGGCAAGATATAAGTATTTACGAACTACTTCCTGCTGAGCATTTTTTTCTCCAGCCTTGTTCTTGTAATAACATTGCTTCAACAGTGGATTGTGTAATGCGACATCCCAAATGGAGGCTCAGTCTGCAAACACACAAGTTAATCGATATCCGTTGAACCGGATGTTATTTAGTTCAGAATCGTACGGTTACTCGTGCAGGGAGTTTTCCACTTGTCCACTTAGGTCCTTCTTTAACGAGCCGGATTGCTTCTTTGTCAGCGGATTCGCACAATCCATGAATAATCGTGATATATTGTGGCTTTCCTTCTTCATTGACAAAGAAAGAAAGGACTACCTCTCCCTTGATATCCTTACAGTTATTATCTGTTGGACGAATGAGGTTCTTTTTCAGGTACTTCTGATAGTTTCGTTTACCGATGACAGGTTGCGGAGTGCTCTCTTTCTCTACTTGCTCCTTAACCGTCACAGCATTTTCGAGAGTGGTTGACTTCTTCTTCTTTTTAGCTTCGTACCCCACTACCACCACTTCGTCGAGCGTCTGTCTGTTTTCGTTCATGGCAATGAGCATCATCCGGCTGGTATCTACTCGGATTTCTACCGGATCATATCCGATATACTGCGCTGTCAACCGCTTTGTTCCTTCCTTGGGAGGTAATGAAAATTCTCCGTTCACATTTGTGACGGTTCCGATATTCGTCCCTTTATATGTCACACTGGCTCCGATCAGCGGCTCTCCTTTTTTATCGGTCACTCTCCCTTTAATCATGTCATTGGGAGGAAGGATAGCCGGTACAGCTGCTACAGGCACCCCTTGTGGCTGGGAAGTCGTTTGGCTTTTGGCAATCATTTCTTTCTTATCCGCTTGTCTCGTAGCAATTTCGGAGAACGGCGTGGGAGCTTCTGAGATCGGCGTGGGAGCTTCGGAAATCGGTGTGGTATCCGCTTTTACTTTTGTGGTAGCCAATACGATTTCCCTTTGCGGAGCTGTGGAAGTTGCAGGAGTTGTCGGAGTCACAGGAACTACTGGAGTCACAGGAACTACCGGAGTTGCAGGAGTTGTCGGAGTCACCGGAACTGCCGGAGCTGCGGGTTCAGCCAACTTGGTGGAAGCACTTTCCTTGGCGATGAACACTTCCTCCGTCATACTCTTTTTCAGGAACAGGAAATAACTGCTGATACCGAATCCGATAACCAGGCAGGCAGCTATGCTCCAGGTGATGGCACGGGTATTCTTTTTCCTTGCCGAATGAGCTACAACCTGCATTCGCAGTTTCTCGATCCGTTGTTCGTGATTTCCCTCCACCTGGCTGTAACCATCCATAGCATCGGCCAAGAAAGGATCCTGCATCGACTCTCGTTCCAGTCGGTGTGCCTCTTTTCCTTTGCGGAGTCCTCGTATGTAGTCCGATAGTTTCATAGGGCTTGTTTCTTGATACAAATTTTTAAATTTCGCTTTCCGTTCTGGATATAGCTTTTCACATTGTTCAGAGTGAATCCGGTCTGTTCCACAATGTCGGCATACGACATCTCTTCCAGGAAGAAACGCGTAATACTGGTCCGTTGTTCTTCGGGCAACTTTTCGAGACAGTGATGCAATGCCTTTAGTTGTTCCTCCGAACTATCCTCTTCACTTAATAGATGCAGAAATTCGTCAGATTCCACAATATTAACCGTATAATCCAATGGAATTTCTTTATTTTCCTTCCTTAAAAGTTGCAGGCAATGATTCTTCGCCACCCGGTAGAGCCATGGCTTGAAAACTTTTATCTCGTAATTCCCCAGTTTAGGCAATAAATCTTCAAACAACTGCATGACTGCTTCCTGTGCCCGCTCCTCATCATGCAGGTATTTCAGGCAAAGTCCGTACAGTAACGGGATATATCGGTTATATAGTTCACCGAAATATTCCGTATCGCCGGACTTCATATAATGTATCAGTAATTCTTCGTCCGATAGTTTTGATATGTTTCTTTTGAAAAGCAACATCTATTGATTGCCAAAGATAGGAATTGGAACTAAAAATAACAACTGGAAGAAGAAAAATAAAAAAAAGTTCAAGTCATTTATGGAATCAGTGTGAAATCTGCATCTCTATAGTAAAAGCGAACGAATAGTAATAGGTTAAATAGTGAAGTTATGAAAACAAATCAATTCAGAGCGATGATGCTCGTACTGCTGATGGCAGTTGTTTCTTTGGGTATGGTGAACGCGCAGGTTATTACCGTGTCGGGTAGGGTGACGGATGCAAAGGATGGAACTCCGCTTACCGGTTGTTCGGTACAGATAAAGGGTACTGCGAAGGGTACGGTGACGGACGTGAATGGCCGGTATATGATACAGGCTCAGAAAGGAGAAACCTTGTTATTCCGGTTTATCGGGTATAGGCAAGAGAAAAGGGTGGTAAAATCGACTACGCTGGATGTGAAAATGAAAGCTGACAAATTGGCGTTGGAAGAGTGTGTGGTGGTAGGCTATGACCGTGAACCCAGAGCGACAAAAGTGATGTCTGCTGCTTATCGTATGGCAGCATGTCCGGCACCGGGAGTCATGTATGATGCAGCAAATGCGGAAGAATATGGAGCGTTTCAGGAGAACGGTTTCAAGAGGGTGTCGGATGCTCCGCTTTCCACTTTCTCTATTGATGTAGACGCCGCTTCTTATAGTAATATGCGCCGTTTTATCAATAAAGGTGAACTGCCTCCGATCGATGCTATCCGTACGGAAGAGTTAGTGAACTATTTTTCCTATGACTATCCGAAGCCGGCAGGGAGTGACCCAGTGAAAATCGCGATAGAATCCGGAACCTGTCTCTGGAATACCAATCATCGTCTGGTACGGATCGGCTTGAAAGCGAAAGAGATACCGACGGATCATCTGCCTGCATCTAATCTGGTATTCCTGATTGACGTCTCCGGTTCTATGTGGGGAGCCAACCGGTTGGATTTGGTGAAATCATCTCTCAAATTATTGGTGAATAACTTACGTGATAAAGATAAAGTGGCTATCGTGACTTATGCAGGGAGTGCCGGTGTGAAACTGGAAGCTACTCCGGGCAGCGACAAGCAGAAGATTCGCGAAGCGATAGATGAATTAACGGCAGGCGGTGCTACGGCAGGTGGTGCAGGTATCTTGTTGGCGTATAGAATAGCCAAGAATAATTTGATCTCTAATGGTAATAACCGGATCATACTTTGCTCCGATGGTGATTTCAATGTGGGTGTTTCTTCGGCCGAAGGATTGGAACAATTGATTGAAAAAGAACGTAAGAGTGGAGTCGCCCTTACCGTACTGGGCTATGGCATGGGTAATTATAAGGATCAGAAGATTCAGGTGTTGGCAGAAAAGGGAAATGGCAATCATGCTTATATAGATAACTTGCAGGAAGCCAACCGTGTTCTGGTCGGTGAATTCGGTGCTACGTTGCATACGGTGGCAAAAGACGTCAAGTTGCAAGTCGAATTTAACCCTTCCCAAGTGCAGGCATATCGTTTGATTGGTTACGAAAGTCGTCTGTTGAAAGACGAGGACTTTAATAATGACGCTAAAGATGCCGGAGATATGGGCGCGGGACATACGGTGACAGCCTTTTACGAAGTGGTTCCTATCGGAGCAAAGAATGAATATGCTGGTAAAATAGACGACTTGAAATATCAGAAGAAAGAGAAAGTGTCCGTGAATCCGACAGGCTCTCATGAACTCCTGACTGTGAAGCTGCGTTATAAAGCTCCGGATAAAGATATCAGCAAGAAAATGGAACTTTCTTTCGTTGACAGTAAGAGTAATAATGTCTCTTCCGATTTCTGCTTTGCCTCTGCAGTGGCTATGTTCGGACAGTTACTCCGAGGGTCTGACTTTATAGGAAATGCCAGTTACGACCAAGTGATTGAGCTGGCCAAACAGGGACTGAATAAGGATGATAAAGGATATAGAAGAGAATTCATTCGTTTGGTTGAGGCTACTAAAGGATTGGAAAGAACGAATAAGAAATAGGAAAGCAGATGGGAGTCATTGAAAATGTACATCGTTACTGTCTTTGTCGGATGCCGTCACTATAATTAAAGTCGGATAGCGTCACTATAATTAATAGAGGAACAGTTGTAATGGGGGGACAGTTGTCATTTTCATCGTTGTGTCTATGTTATCAGTATGACTGCGAAAGAACTGACAACTGTTTCAGTATACAAATGAAAGAACCCATCTACGGATTTAGATTATAAACAAAAAGCGTCTGATTAAATCAGGAAAAGACACGGAAAACGATTTGTTTCAAGACGTTTAATTGCCTGAAACACTTGTTTTTGCGGCTCTAACTGCTTGTTTTTGCGGCTCTAACTGCTTGTTTTTGCGGCTCTAACTGCTTGTTTTTGCGGCTCTAATTGCTTGGTTTTGAGGCTCTAAACGCTTGGTTTTGCGGCTCTAAACGCTTGGTTTTGCGGTCCTAAACACTTGGTTTCAAGGCTCAAAACAAGTAGTTTCTACACGGTAAACACTTTGTTTTATCGGTTTGAAGTCGCTTTGGTTTACAATCAATCTTTCTACTGACCCATTAATCCCGTCCGAAATTCGTCTGACCTAAAATGAAAAATAGCCGTAAACTTATCGTTTACAGCTATTTGACCTTGCACGGGAGGAGAGGCTCGAACTCCCGACACCCGGTTTTGGAGACCGGTGCTCTACCAACTGAGCTACTCCCGTGTTTGCGGCTGCAAAGGTAGTAGAAACTTCTGAATCTCCAAATATTCGGGTAAATAAGTTTTGATTTATTTTAGTTTTTCCCACTCATCGGGCTTAAAACCGACCAGAACGAAGCTGTCTGTCACGACCAGTGGGCGTTTCACTAATTTACCATTGCTTGCCAAGAGTGCTATCTGTTCTTCCTCACTCATGGCAGGCAGCTTCTCACTTAGTTTCAGCTCTTTATATACCAATCCGCTGGTGTTGAAGAATTTCTTCACCGGCAGACCGCTGCGTGGAATCCATGCTTTCAATTCTTCAACCGTAGGGTTCTCTTCTACGATGAATCGGTTGGTAAACTCAATGTTGTTTTCTATTAACCACTGCTTGGCTTTCCGGCATGTGCTGCATGCCGGGTACTGCAAAAATAATGTTGTCATACTCATTTATAATTCAATTTTTACTGTGTAATACTTACTACTTGAATTTCAATCCAACAGCTGCAAATCCTGAAACATAATCCGGTAAGCGGCTGCTTTCTTGTCCAATGCCAGTGGATACGCTCTGGATGATGAAGGCATCCGGTAAAGCCGCATGGCACGTCCTTCGAACACGAACTCGGAATAATCACCCACTTTCGGCTCTTCTATGTCGAATTGCTGCCGGAGAGTGTCCGTTGCTTTTTGACCGGTAGTGACGATTGCTTTACATTCGGGAAGTTGCCGCAGTAGGGCTGCTACATCGGTAGCTTCCACTACCTCGAGAAACTTATCCGATGCGTTGTCCTGCAACCGGCGGACGGATGAAGCGGTATCGAATAGGGCAATCCCCTTTTCATTCAGAAAGTCTATGATTTGCTCTCGGCAGAATGATTTTAGTGTCGGATTCAGAAAGTGATTCTTGTCATTAAAGAATAAGATTCCGTATATGCGCCACATGTCATTGTTGAGGTTCGGATAGTAAAAATCCATCGACCAACGTTTTTTCTGTGGCGGGAAACTCCCCAACATAAGCAGCGTTGATTGGGCCGGGAGAAACGGTTCTAACGGGTGTGTTTCGATTTCCATATCATTATTCATTGAATACTTAAATTACTCATTTTATCTGTTGTGCGGAAAGAGAAATCGGGATACTCGTAAAGACTGAAACGAGGTTCGGTTTCTCCTTGGGTATAATTCCAGATGGAGGCATACTCTTCCGGGTCTTCTCCCATCTTGGCCAACTGGCGCAGATAAGCAGCCAGCGATTTATTCTCTACGATATAAATCTGCCCCATCCGGTCGATGATCGGACTATGGTGGCGCGTTCCGTCATGTTCGAAGCGCAGAATCCGTTTACCTTCTTCCGTTAATCCTACCAACCGGAACGTCATACTCTTGCCGATAGCCGGCAGATTCAGCACACTGCGGTCCGTGGCAAGGAAAGGCAAATGATGCTTTTTCATGAAGCGCCTCAGTTGCTTGGCAACATCTCCTTTCACTTCCTCTTCCCCTCCGACTTTTGTTTCTAATATCTTATATAATTCCTCTTCCTGTTCCTGCGTCATCCGGCCGTAAATCTTTTCTTCCTGTTGCTCTTGTATGGAGCGGCTATTGGGTGCAAATACTGCATAGTTCTCATTGAATCCCTTCACCGAGAATGTATAATAGCACATGACTCCCCATGAATTAAGCACTTGGCGAAGGCGGGTCGTATGCCCCCGGCGTGAAGCAGCCACCGTATATACCAGCTGATTCGTAATCATCCATCCGGCAGCAAGAATCTTCCGGATGGCTTCTTTAGCTTCAGGCGTGACCTCCAATGGCGTCTGAAAATGGGTCTGTATAATAAACTGTTTCACCCCGATAGCCGATGCCTTCTCTTTGAATTCCCGCAGAATGTCAATCAGCCCGTCGTTGATACGCATCGGCAGATAAGCCAACAGGCGTGATCCCAGCCGTACCCGCTGTAGTTCCGCATATTTCTCTCCATCCTTGCGCTTAAGATTCGCCCTTTGTTTGCGTGCTGCCATCCGATACACCGCATCCAGAATATTCTGAAGCGTTTTATTCTGACTCATCAGCGCATCGCCCCCTGTGATAAGAATATCCCTCAACTGCGTATCCTCTTCAAAATAGGTCATTAACCGGCGCAGCTTGCGGTCCCATGATTCCTTAGGGCGTAACGTCTCAAACTCGAAATTCAACCGTTCACTTTGGAAATCATACATACGCTGACAAGAGGCACAAAGTCCTCCGCAAGCCCGTCCCATCGTATCAGGGATGAGGATAGCCACCTCCGGATATCGGCGATGAATATTATGTCCGTCCGGCAAGAACCAGCCCGCGGCATTCGGTTTCCCGGCCTCTATCATATCCTCCTTCTCCCACGCGCGAATATTGCCGTACGTCTCCACCAAATGGGGAGAATACAGAATATAACTCCGGATGGTCTTGTCATTATACCCATATTCCGTTACATTAAGTAACGATAAATAATAAGGAGTCGCAAAAAACGGCATTCCCTTCTTCCGGGCACGGTGAAGTAGATACATAGTCTCCGAAGAGAGTGAATTCCCCAGGAATCGATTCAACTCACCCGGACTTTTGACAGCCATTGCCAGATGAAAGCGGAAATCATTCCACCATTCACTTACCAACCCGTACTTTTCTTCATAACTCATTCCCTCCTCAAAGTGAAAACGCACCGAAGGCTTCGATTTCCTGTTCTCAATCTTCTGAATCAGCAGGTGCAACATCCTTTCCTTATTCTCTTCCCGCATCGCACGTACCTCTTCATCCAGTCCCGTTTCCCACCGGTCATTCCGGTTTTTGATACGTTGCGGTGACGGCAACGGCACCGCTTTCCCTTTCAATCGTTTCAACATCTGGAGCATTTCAATAAACAGATCCGTCGGCATCTCCATATTTTCCAACGTCCCCGTCAGAAACTCATAAAGCAGCCTGATCGTTTGTATTGGCATCTCCTGTCCCGTAGACAGTTCATGGACATTGCGTCCATCATAATGGAGTAAGAGTCGAATTTGCTCCCTCGCTTCCTCCGCAGTTTCATTCTCGATGCTGCAAGTTTCCAGAAAACGCAGTATCCCGGCCTTGAAATCCTCGACAGTGGAGTTTTTATCCGCTATTTCCACTATCTCCGGAACTTCCTGACCGTAGATCTGTTTCAACTGTGAAAGAGTAAGTGTAAGCATTTTCTTTTGTTTCATAAGCAAGTCAATATTTAAAATTCATATTCGTATGATATCCCGATTCCGAACGATGTCACATAAGACCAAAGAGTACATAAAGATAATAAAAAAAGCGGAAGTACCCCCTTCCGCTTTTTCTATCATATAAATCTTTACGCTTTTCTAACATTTAAAGCGACTCGTCATTTCGTTTCCGTGTCGTCATTCTTCTTTTTCGTTTCCTTCTTGGCAAGGAGAACTATGTTATACACATAATCCGTCATCCACTGTTCCGAGTATCCCAGACGCTCTTTGTATTGGCGGACCGCTGCAGCTGTTTTGTGTACATCATCGGCCTTCCATACTTTCTTGGTACAAACATCATGTACCGTTTTCTGTGTCATGCCATACAAAGCCTTCTTAAAAATCGACGGCATGCGGAACTTCCACTGCATCAGATTTCCCATCAGCATCATCAGGTCATTGGAAAATCCCTGATACATGAACAGATAAGGTTGAATATCATTTTGAGTACGGCAGTTACGTTTCACGGAAGTGTCGATTTCCTTAAAGAAATTTTCATTCAACCCATAGTCCTGCATCAGCATTTTGCGTGAGGCAGACTTTTCAGCCAATCCCAGTTTACCGTTTTGGGTAGCTACTTTAAACAAACGTTTGAAGTTGGCTACATCCGGCAAGAAGCGGATATTGGTGATACCGAGGTTGGTGGCGATAACCGATTGGAAATACACCCGTGTCAGTGAAATGAAATCTTCTACATTGCCGACTTTCGTTTCATCGGATTTTTTCTTGAATAAACCAAATAAGCCCATTGTTATCTTTACAATTTTATTAGTTACAATTTACGATTTGAGCGTATGGAAGCTATATCGTATAACTACCATTTGTCAATATCCGTGCAAAGGTACAAAAACAGTTGGTTTTCACCAACATTCCGACTCCTTTTCGATGTGCCGGTATAGACTCTTTCTTAAAAACAAACCTTCGGATGCCTGTCGGTGTTGTCGGGGGTTATTCGTTTTTCATCCGGAAGTAAAATTTATGATTTTCGAATACGGGTTCCACAATGTCATACCGAACAAATTTGGCAAGCAGATGCTCGGCGGCACGTCGGGAAAGTCCGGTCTGGCGACAGTAACGGTTGAGTGAGAGGATAGTCCCGTGTTCCAGTTGGTCAAGCAGGAGCTGTTCACGTTCGGTGTATCGGATGAGTTCTCCACGGGGGCTGTCGCTCTGTTGCCATACACGGAGATGTACGGGGGTTGCCAGAATATTTTCATCCTTGATGCGGAGATAGGCCAGTGGCTTCCCTGTCTCGTCCTTGGCGTAAACCGGTTTATGTGGAGTCTCTTCGATGGTTGCCACCAGCACTTGCTTTCCTTCCACGATATATGTTTGCAGCGTATATTCCACTTCCGGCATGCAATAAAGTTGTGCGGCGGCTTCTATCATATATTTCTCCTCTTCGGAGCGTACTCCGGCAATTTTACCATTGTCTTTAACGCCAATCAGTAATCGTCCTCCGTCCGTGTTGGCAAAAGCTGAAAGTGTTTTGGCAATTTTGCGTGCATCGGATATTTCGAATTTAAAATCCTGCTGTTGGTGCTCTCCTTCGGCAATCAGTGCATGTATATAATCGGTATCAGTAAGCGGTTTCATGTCTACAAAGGTAGGTAAAAAAGGCAAAAAGCCTCTTTTTTAGATATTTTTCGAAGATTATTTTAAAAAAAATATTGATTTTATGCTTTTATTTCGGGAAACAGTGTATTTTTGTGGCACATTATTAACGAAAAAATAAAAAGGATTATGAAAGAATTGGTAGAAAAAGTAGCAGCTCTTTATGCTGACTTCTCAAAAGATGCTAACGCACAGATTGAAAACGGTAATAAAGCAGCTGGAACTCGCGCTCGTAAGGCTTCTTTGGAAATCGAAAAAGCAATGAAAGAATTCCGTAAAGCATCTTTGGAAGCTTCTAAGAAATAATAGATAGAAGACTACTTAGATATTAGAAAAAAGAGAGGGCATATCGTGTAACGATATGCCCTTTTTCTGTTTTTAACGCAGAATGACTTTGGGTCGTTTTAATGCGGACCACTTTACAAACACACTCACTTTTTACAGTTTCTTCTTCCAACATATTATTAGTAACGAGAATACTCCTATATTTATTGTCTAAATTATTAATAAATCGAGAGATGTTGAAAGTAGTAACATTTATGAAGCAAGTGGCCCGTGGGCTACAGATGGAGGGAAACTTTGGTACTGCTCATGTATACCGTAGCAGTCTCAATGCCATCATTGCGTATTGTGGGAAAGAAGATTTCACCTTTGACGAGGTGAGTTCGGAGTGGTTAAAAGGATTCGAGGTACACCTTCGCAGTCGTGGCTGTAGTTGGAATACCGTTTCCACTTATTTGCGCACGTTTCGTGCAGTTTACAATCGTGCCGTTGTTCTTCGTGAGGCAACTTATGTTCCCCACCTGTTCCGTTCAGTTTATACCGGAACTCGTGCCGACCATAAGCGTGCGTTGGATGAAGAGGATTTAAAGAAAGTATTTGCCGGATTTTCGCAATCCTTTGTCGTCTCTCCGTCCTTACGTCAGGCACAGGAGCTGTTTACCCTGATGTTTTTATTGCGCGGTTTGCCATTTGTCGACCTCGCCTATCTGCGTAAGAGTGATTTGCATGACAATGTGATCACGTATCGCAGGCGTAAAACAGGTCGTACCCTTTCTGTGACGCTGACTGCGGAAGCGATGATTCTGGTAAAGAGATATATGAACCGTGACAGTTCTTCTCCTTATCTGTTTCCTTTGTTGAAGAGCCGTGAAGGGAGTCCGGAGGCTTATCGTGAATACCAGCTGGCATTGCGCACCTTCAACCGCCAGCTGATGTTGCTGGGTGAATTGTTGGGACTGGGCGATAGATTAAGCTCCTACACCGCGCGGCATACTTGGGCTACGACAGCCTATTATTGTGAGATTCATCCGGGAATTATTTCCGAAGCGATGGGTCACTCTTCCATTACTGTGACCGAAACCTATTTGAAGCCTTTCAGGGATAAGAAAATAGATGAGGCCAATAGGCGGGTAATCGATTTTGTAAATCGTACAGTTAGCATTGCAATTTGTTGATAAATAGCCCGTTACTTTGTAGGTAACGGAATTAAATATCGGTGCAAAGATGAGTATATTTATTAAAACATCCAAACGAAATCGTACATTTTTTCCAATAAATTACTTAAAAAAGGAACAAATATAGAAGAACACGTGGATTCTTTGTCTTAGAACGGTGTCAACGTCTAAATTTTGCAATAGATTCCCCTCCCCTCTACTTTTTCAGATAAGCAGGGGTTAGAAGATTCGTTATATATCGTGGTATTTTCCAGTATAGACTACTCTCAAAGAGCAGGCACAAAGGTTTTCCCGTTACCTACAAAGTAACGGGCAGAGGATATTATCATATATACATTAAATGCACAATATGAAGGAAAAAGTCAAATGAATTAAGAAAAGGAGGTCGCATAAAGATGAAAGGAATGAAAATGAATTTTGAGATGAAGAATCTGAAAACTATATTCTTATTATTTTTTTAATTTATAAATTAAAAGTTTTTTTATTATGAACAAAAAGTATTTAAGTGTCGTCCTGTTTGGAGCACTATTAGCGGCTTCGGCGGGTACATTTACTTCTTGTAAAGACTATGATGATGACATCAAGGGGCTACAAGAACGAATTGACGGAAATCAAAGCTCCGTTGCAGCTCTTGAAAAACAGCTGGCTACTTTAGACGCTGCCGCTAAGGCTGCACAAACGGCTGCCGATAACGCTAAAACGGCTGCTGAAGCTGCTCAGGCAGAAGCAGAAGCTGCCAAAGCTGTCGGTGACCAAGCTGCTGCCGAGGCTGCGCAGGCTAAACGTGACGCTCAAGCTGCACAGGTGGCTGCTAATAATGCTAAAGTGGAAGCCATCGAAGAAGCTAAAAAGCAAGTGGAAGCGTTGAAGGTTCTGTTGCAAGAGTCTATCAACGGAAAGGTTGACGTGGAGGTCTTTGAAGCAGCCCAAACTGCAATTGGAGGTAAAATTGCAGGTATCGAAGAGAGATTGAACAACCTGGATCCGGATCAGGTGGCCGAAGACATGCGTGATGCGAAGCAGGCTATCGCAACTTTGATGGCAGCATACGAAAACTTGAAAATTCAGGAGGCTACATTAAATGAATATAAAGAAGCTTGTCTTGATTACACTGCCAATGCTGAGGCGATCAAGAAAGCCGTAGAAGATATCGGCACTGCTCAAACAGAAATTGAGAAGCTGTGGAATGAAATCAACGGTGAAGGCGGACTGAAAGAACTGATTGGCGGTAATACAACAGCTATTTCGAATCTGACGACCCAGACTGCTAAAGATATAGAGAATCTGGAAAACCGTATCAATGGTCAGCTGACAGATATTAAAGATGATATCAAAGACAATATCAAACCGGCTATTCTTGCTATTCAAAACCAAATCAGAGACGAAATCAAACCTGACTTGGATCAATTGCACATATTGGTGGTAGCCCGTTTGTCAAGTATCACATTTGCTCCGGATTATATCGTAGACGGTGTTGAAGCGATCAAGTTCAGCTCGTTGAAGTATGGTGCGATGGACAAGAGTGAAAATGCAGCAATCCCTACTACTTATAAATTCTCTACAGCTGCTTTGGCAACTGCCAGCTACCACTTCAATCCGGCTAGCTTCAAGTTGGCTAACGCAGACTATAGCTACATTGACCGCACCGTTACAGTGGTTAACACTCGTGCTGCTGCCAGCAAGTGGGTTGAAATCAGTGGCGAACCGGTGGCTAATGCTGAAAAGGGTACGGTTGACTTCAAGCTGCTTCGTCTGAACGCTCACTCAACTCAGCCGGAAAAGAGCGATGTGAACATGATAGCTTTGCAGGCTACCTTGAAAGGTGATGCTGTTGACAAAAAGGAAACAGGTGCAGTTGTAACTTCTCCATACGTATCTGTCTACGACGAAGTACTGGATGCATCGGATGTACGTATTGCCGATGATGCTACTTTGACTGAATTTGGAGCTGATGCTCATTATGCAACCACATTTGATGCATGTAAAGAAGAAGAACCTCGATACAAGATGTATTACAACGAAGTGTTTGATTTGAAAGACTTGGTGGCAACTTGTTTCGGTGACAATGAAGAAACCAATATCCATCGTAAATTCCCGATCGAAGACTATAACCTGTCGTATAGATTTGCCGTAGCAAGTTCTGAATATAAAATTTCAACAGGAGGAACTATTACCGACCAGCAGAAGAACATCCTGTGTAACGATGCTGAAGAAGGTTTGTTCCAGGCTAAAGATTTCAGCAGAGAAGCTATCGGTCGCACTCCGATCTTTAAAGTTGAACTGGTTGATGCTGACGGTAATGTAGTACGTCGTGGTTTCGTAAAAGTGGCAATCGGAGTTGCTAAGAGTGATGATATGATTCTGCCTATGAGTTGTGGAACATTGACCTACGAATGTGCATCAACGACTGCTAAATATGAGATATCAGAAGAATACATTATTGAGAACCTGTATCGTAAGATTGCAAACAGTCTTGGTGAAGTGGGTATGAGCCACGAAGAATTCTGGAATCTGTATGATGTTTCTGCAGCTACAACTATTGTAACGAAGAACGGTCAGGCTTATGCAATGTCGTCAGTACCTCAAATCGTAGACGGTCCTACTGCAGCCGGAGTTGCAACTAAGAAGATTGTTTGGTCATTCAAACATAGTGAACTTGGCAAGATCGGTAATACTTCTGCTTTCGTAGCAAGCATTACTGTGAAGAATAAACTGGCTTCTTCCGAATATCCTGCTGCTGTAACATTCAAATTCACACTTGAAGTGAAGTTGCCGGCATTTACAGAAACGCTGACTAAGAATGAAATCTATTGGACTTTAAACAATATTTCAGATGACTTTGATGTGAATGTAACTGTTCCGAATAAGATTGACGAGGCTGCTGAAAACTGTCAGTTCAGTCAAGATCTGAAAGTAGCTTATAAAACACACAAAGTAGAAGGACTGCCCGAATGTGTTACAGATTATTATCAGATAACCGAAACCAAATCTAATGGTAAAGCTACTGCGACTGTATTGTCCGGTGTTAAGATCAATGGAACTGTAATCTCTTTGGATAAGAATGATGCTGCGGTTCAGAAGGCATTGAACAGCGAAGGTGGTCTGCAGGCTGTAGTTAAACATGTTTATAGACTGGAGAGCGATGATGAACTTTCACAACATAGCTTTGTGGTTAACTTCATCCGTCCGGTTAATTTGAATATGCCGAGTGGCATGTCTTTGCAGGATGCCAAGACCGGTGGTGATATCGCTAACTTCCAGCACAATAACCTGTTGACAGACTGGAGAGGTGAAGCAATTACTGCTCCTGGATCGGAACTTGTTACAGAAAGTAAATCTTATTGGAACTACAAGTATACTCCGAAGTACGAATATGTTGACGGTCACTATGTACAGACACAAGAAGCCAAGTTGAATGTGAAAACTGAAGAAGTATCCTTCATTGCTACTAAACCTGTGACTATGTATAACGTAAAAGCAACATATACATATAGCCTATGGGTAGGTGGTACTGAGGCAACTGCAGGATATCAAGAAAAAGCGAGAGAGACTTTTGAAGGTAATGGAGAGACTATGAGTGATGCAATGATGCAGATTGAGGCTCAAGTTACCGCTAAGAAGGCGACGGATTGGAAAATGTACACTTATGCAATAGTAAAACAGGAGGGAGAGCCTGTTGTAACTACTAGCGTTGTTCCGAAAGATGAAGAGGTTAAATACACTTACGTATCAGGTATCGAGTATACTCCGGCTAAGTACGAATGGATTGATGGTACTTGGGAAGAAGTTAAACATGACCACTCTGACATGCCTGACTTCGCCGGATCAAAGGATGGAGAAACAGCCGGATGCGGATGCTATGTATGGATTACTGAAACATCCCAAACTACTCAACCGATTCCCGGACAATTCTGGGACTTCTATGGACCATTCGGCGACGTTAAATTGGATGTAACGAAAGCTACTACCGATCTGTCTGACGGTAAATTGCCTAGCGGTGCTACTTTGGTTCAGGAAGGTAATACTGTTAAGTATGTAAATGTTCATTCACCGGTAGGATCTGAATATAAGATCTTCATCCCTGCTACTGTAAATTACGGTTGGGGTACTGCTACTTCTCAGTTGACTATTGTGGTGAAACCCGTTAAGAAGTAACAATTGATACTGTGTGAATGTCTTTGAAATAATTCTTTGACAGAATAATTCTAAAAGGGGGGCCCTCCCGTAGAGCCCCCCTTTTTTTCCTAGGACTTCAAATAAAAAGATTATGAAAATAAGAAGTTTGTTATTATTATCTCTGTTGACTGTCGGTGGTACTATTGCTATGGCACAGGAGCTGCGGAAGATCAAGGAGGAAGGTCAGACCGTGTTCAAACCTCATTGGTTTATGCAGGTACAGGCGGGAGCTGCCCACACAGTAGGCGAAGCCGGTTTTACCGATCTGATTTCTCCGGCAGCTGCTCTGAATGTGGGCTATAAGTTCGCTCCGGCATTCGGTGCACGTATCGGTGTCAGCGGTTGGCAGGCAAAAGGAGGCTGGGTAACTCCGGAACAAACATACAAGTATAAATATCTGCAAGGCAATCTGGATATCATGGCAGATCTCAGTACTTTGTTTGGTGGTTTTAATCCGAAACGTGTATTCAACGGATATATTTTTGGCGGTGTAGGATTGAATCGTGGTTTTGATAATGACGAGGCGAATGCACTGGATACAAAAACTCATGAACTTGAATACCTATGGCAGGAAGGTAAAATTCTCCCTACAGGGCGTTTCGGACTGGGTTGTGACCTTCGTCTGAATGATCGTTTGTCCATCAATATCGAAGGAAATGCAAACGCTCTTTCCGATAAATTCAATTCCAAAAAGGCGGGTAACTGCGACTGGCAGTTCAATGCTTTGGTAGGTGTGAGCATCAAACTGGGTAAGAGCTACACTAAAACTGCCCCAGTTTATTACGAACCGGAACCCATCGTAGCGGAACAACCGAAGCCGGCTCCTGTAGTGGAACAGCCACAGCCAAAAGAGGAAGTGGTGGTAGCAGTACAGCCGATGAAACAAAATGTATTCTTTGCTTTAAACTCTGCAAAGATTCAGAAGGATCAGCAAGCTAAGATTCTTTCTTTGGTTGAGTACTTGGAGAAACATCCTGCAGCTAAGGTGAGCGTGACCGGTTATGCCGACGCGGAAACGGGCAATCCTAAAATCAATCATAAATTGTCCGAAAAACGTGCAAACAATGTGGCCGAAGCTTTGAAGGCAAAAGGTATTGCTGCTGATAGAATCACTGTTGATTATAAAGGTGATACAGTTCAGCCGTATCATACTCCTGAAGAAAATCGGGTAAGTATTTGTATTGCTGAGTAGGTAGGGATAAGAATAAACAATATTACCCCATTTCTCATGAGCGAGTTCTTCCCCGATACTTTATATATCTTTGTATAAGGTACTCTCGCATTGAGAAACGTTAAGAAGTACGCCCTTGTGAAAGCCCGTACTTTTGTAATCAAACCCTTTCTTCATTTAACTATGGAGATTACATTAGGGAATAGTGGGATAGGTCGTGCCTGTGAAAGTACATCTTTTCCATAAGCTATTTCCAGTTAGAGGATGCCGTCCTTTTCCCACAGGCATCCTCTTTTTTATTTATGCTGGACTGCTTCACTGTCAATCAGTTTTATAGTCTCATCAGTCTCATCTAATAGTCTCATTGGTCTCATTTATAGTCTCATTTACAGTCTCCTCTTCCATGATAGCAAGAGAGCCGTTTCCAAGACACCGAAACCCCGGGCTTTCACAAGTCCGGGGCTTCTCCATTGAAAAATTGGAATCAATAAAATAATAACTACAAAACAACAACTATAAAATGGCCAGACACAAAAGAGATTTATTCTTTATCCCAGTCCGTTTCGGCATTGAAGCAGGGGCAGGCTTTGATCCACTCTTCCGGTTCAATCTCACCGTTTCCGTTCAGATCGGGGCTAAGGTCGCGATGTCCGCAGACGCGGCACTGGGGAAAGTCTTTTAGTAAAGTCAGGATCAGGACCCGTAGCGAATGTTTCTGCCAACAGGTACGTGTGTCTTTCGGTTGTCCCTTGCAGTCCAGACCGCCTTCATAACAGATGCCGATGCTCTCCCGGTTGAAACCTTGGCTGTGTGCGCCGATCTGTTCTATCGGGCGGGTAGACTTGATATCCCCATTCTTGCGGATATAGAAATGATACCCTGGTCCCTTGAAACCGCGGCGGCGGTGGCAGACGTCCAAATCATGTTCGGTGAAGGATTTGTCTTCGCGTGTTGCCGAGCAATGGACAACAATCAGATTAACTGTTCTCATACGCTATCGGGTGTTGGGGAGGTGGATGATGATTCGGATTCGGAACCTTTGTTGCGCTGGATACACTCTTTCTTGACACATTGCAAGGTCACAGCTTCCGAGAGCTTGCCTTTGAGTGAAAAGATCTCCGAGTGCATCTCCTTCACACAATCGCTCAAATTGAAATAATCTTTTAATACCTTTTCGAGCTGTTGCATGAGAAAGCTATATTGCTCTTTCACCAGTTCGCTGAACTCTTTGACTTCCTGCAGCATTTGCTGACGCTTTTTGCGACCCCCGAGAAAGGGGAGAATCGACATGATAATATCTATGATTTTGTCTAACATCCGGATTGATTTAAAAATTAAAGACTGAAAATGAAAATGAGAAAAGGGAAAATGATGGAAGAGAGAGAACAGAAACCACATGGCAAGGAACAGGCACGAGTCAGTTCCTGAAACCATGTGGAACTGTTTTTAAGGATGCAATGTCACCCCGTCGGAGAGGGACGTGCGGGCAAAACCGTTAGGCGGTAGGATTCGGAGCCTCTTCGTCAACCGGTTTGTCTTCCGAACCATCGTCTTCGGAACCGCTGCCATCGCTCTTGCCGCTCAGGACGAAGTCTACATTGTTATCGCTTCGCGTACTCGTATGGCTCGAATTCATCAGCTTCAAAGCCTTGTCGGCAACAAAGCGTACATTGACGCGGCGGATACAGCGTACCGTACAATCTCTCATAGCCTCCGTACCGTCGCTGGTCAGCGTGATATGGAACGTACCCAATCCGTCGATTTTCACCTTGTCGCCTTGGGTGAGCGACAGACGCAACTGCTCTACAAATGCCTCGATGGTGTGTTTCACATCACCGGCGGTCAGTGCCGATTTACTCTCGATGGCGCTCGCCAATGTGTCGATGTCCATCACTCTGACATTGCCCGATTTCTTACGTATGTAATACAACAACGGAGCATCCTCCTGGTTTACATACTTTCTGCGTTGATAGCGTTCTACTAATACATCCATAATTTTGAAAAGTTAAGGTTTAAGTGAATAATCATATCTTTCTTTCTGATAATACAAATATACAAAATAAAAAGGGAAAAGTCAAGTAAAAACGGATTTATTTTCTTTTAATTTATAAAAAATATTTATTCAAAATATATTCATGAAAAGGGTATGCATTGTACTGTCATTTGTATAACAGATCCTCTTATTTGGCATGTTTTTCGAAATATTCCAATGGCGGGATATAGTCATATATTTTTGTCATAGACCGGTTGTGCCCGAAATAGACATTCCCCGTTTCTCCGTTGCGCTGTTTTGCCACGATGGCTACCCCCAGTCCCTCTGTCGGGTAGCCGCTTTCCCGATCGGTGGCGATGCGTTGCATGGCGGGGCGATAAAGCAGCATAACCACGTCCGCGTCCTGCTCAATGGCTCCGCTCTCACGCAGGTGTGCCAGTTCGGGACGTCCTCCGGGACGGTTTTCCGACTCCCGGTTGAGCTGGCTGAGCAACACGATGGGGATCTGTAGCTCCTTGGCAAGCAGCTTGGCTTTCCGGGTGGCTTGTGCCACCTCCTGTTCCCGGTTGCGGTTGCCCTGTTTGCCGGTCATGTCGCAGAGTTGCAGGTAGTCGATGATAATCATGTCACACTGCCGGCGGCTCTTCAACAGCCGGGCACTGGAACGGATGTGCTCCATGCTGACCGAAGCGTTGTCGTCCACGTAGATGGGGAGTCTGGAGAGTTCCAAGGCCGTGGTGCGTGCGTTTTCCATCTCTTCCGCGGTGGGTATGCCGTTTCTCCACCGGTAGGGGTTGATATGTCCGGTCGCTGCCAGCCATCGGTCGGCGAGTCGTTCTCCCTGCATCTCGAGGCTGTAAACGGCCACTGTGTTGCCTGCCATTGCCGCATGACGTGCCAGGTGTAGGGCAAAAGCCGTTTTCCCTACGGAGGGGCGGGCGGCGATGATGATGAGATCGCTGTTCTGCAGTCCGCCAGTTTTCTGGTCGAGGTCGGTCAGTCCGGTGGGGATGCCGGTCACCCCGTTCACGCTTTTGGCAATGCGTAGTTCGGCCTCTTTCAGGGTATCGGTCATCAGCGTATCCATACAGCGCATGTGTTCGTGGTGTCCGGACTCCCCTTCCAGGCGGTCGAGCAGGTTGTGTGCATCGATCAGCGTGTCGTAGATGTCGATTGTTTCATCCATGGCGCAGGTGAATAGCTTGTTGAAGCCGACCACCGCTTCCCGTGCCAGGTATTTCTGGTGTACGATTTGTGCATGGTATTCGATATGTGCGGAGGAGGCTACCCGGCTGCTCAGCCGGGTGATGGCATACGGTCCGCCTGCCTTTTCGAGCGTTCCTCGTCGGGTGAGCTCTTCTTTGACGGTGAGTATGTCGATCTTCTTGTTGGCCTGATACATGGCGATCAGAGCGGCAAAAATCAGTTGGTGAGACTCTTCGTAGAACATGTCGGGGCGTAGCTTGTCGGCTACGAGCGGCAGTGCTTCCTGTTCGATCAGGCAGGCACCAATGATGGCTTCTTCGAGTTCGCTGGCGTGTGGTTGCATCTTTTTTCGATTTTTTAGTTGGTATATTCGTTTAAGAAAGCCTTGTCTCTCAGGTAAGTGGAGGCAAGCGGGATGAAGCGTATGTCGTTGGTGTGGTAGTAGACCTCTTCGATCCGGTCGATGGCGAGCTGCCGCTCCTCTTGGGGCAGCTTGTCCCATTCGCGGCGGGCGCGGGCGATGTTCTGCTTGGGCTTTTGCATCGTTTCATGATACTTGTCCCAAAAGAGATAGAAGGATTCGGTATTTTTTTTCTTGTTCGCTTCGCGCGTCTCCGGAGAGAGCGTTCCGGTCCAGAAATCATAATCGATGATGTGGATATGGAAGACGTTTTTGGGGTGGGGGATGATTTTGATGAGACCCTCTTTCTCGATTGTCTGGAAAAAACGGGCGGTTTTGCTGCGGCTCCATTGAAAGAGTTCGCTCCAGCGTCGCAGGCTGATGGCGGACTCTCCACGCTGGCATACGATGTCGACCATCTGAATCTTGTACGTGATTTCCGAGTAGTTGGCACGTGTCAGGATCTGGAGGAGTGCTTTCAGTTCTTCCGAATTTTTTTCGTTGACCAGGCATTTTAACCATGCTTTGGGGAGCAGGATATACCCTTCTTTCAGGAGCTCTTTGGACGATTGTTTCATAGAGATGCATTTTTTTACGGGTTATTATTACGGGTTGGCTTTATGTGCATACCTTGTGGGATGCGGTTGCGAAGATAATGCATTTATGACCGTTTATGCAAATCTTTTTTGGCTGGCATGGAGGGATTTGGACGGTATTGCGGGATTTGGAGGAGAAGAGACGGAAATCGTGTTGTTTTTGGGGTGCCGCGGGGTGTAAAGAGAGGGGGATGGGGAGAGGACGGACCATAAACGAAGGCTCTGTTTGCTGTAAACAGAGCCTTTGTCGGTGATAAACAGAGCCTCTATCGGCCGTAAGTAGAGCCTCTGTTCCGGTGGATGCGGCTTTCGTTTCGGTCATTTTTCCTGACAGAAAAACGAGCCACCAAACGAGCCACCCCTAAAGCTGGTCTAACTGTTTGTCTTCCAATCGCTTGCAACGCTCGAAAAAAAGAGAAAGAGCCACCAAACGAGCATATATAAATACTAAAATATAATAATTATATAAATATAGTTCGATCGACACACTTTTTCTGTGCTTTCGGAGGTGCTGTTCTGCGAATATTCTTTTCATCGGTGAAGGATGTGGTAGCGTATGATGATCTTCTCCGGTCCCCAGACCATGAAGAGGATCTGCTGCTGCCGGGGACTCAGGCGGGTCGTCTCGCGTACGTAATGCGCCTCTGTCAATGCATCGAACAGCTGTTTGTCGAGTTCGATTTCGTTTCTCATTCTTCTGCTGGCTGCGTCGGCATTGGCATATTCGGGAAAATACTCATGTGCGATGATGGAGAAGGTTTTGAAACCGTTAATCACCCAGGTCCGCTCTTCTATTTCAACTTTCATGTAGTCCGTGTAGTCCATCTTTTTTGTAATTTTAAATTGGTTATTAATAAGGGTTGTTTGATGTCGACTTTGCAAAGTTAATGAAAAAATATTTGTGAGGATAAAATTATCTGTTTATTTTTGTTTGGAAACGTGTAGATGTAATGAAATATTATGTTGATTGTCCCTTTTTATAAGCGTAGCTTTGTAATTCTTTAAAATGTACAAATTTTGTATTTATATATTGGCTGAAATTTTTTTCTTCCATCCGTTTTTCAAATTAAATCGTATCTTTGTCCCAAGAATCAAGATCGGGCATGATGAACGAAAACGTCTTAGCGAAACTGAAGATACTGGCGGAATCTGCCAAGTACGATGTTTCCTGTTCTTCCAGCGGTACGGTGCGTTCCCATAAGTCGGGAACGCTGGGAAACACGGTGGGGGGATGGGGGATATGCCACAGCTTTGCCGAGGACGGGCGGTGTATCTCGCTGCTGAAAATCATGCTTACCAATTATTGCATGTACGATTGTGCCTATTGCATCAACCGGCGTAGCAACGATCTGCCCCGCGCCACCTTTTCCGTGTCGGAGCTGGTGGAGCTGACGATGGAATTCTACCGTCGTAACTATATCGAAGGGCTGTTTCTCAGCTCCGGCGTGGTCCGTAATCCGGACTATACCATGGAGCGACTGGTGCGTGTGGCGAAGGATTTGCGGGAAGTGCACCGTTTCAACGGTTATATCCATCTCAAGAGTATTCCCGGAGCCAGTCGCGAATTGGTGAACGAGGCGGGGTTGTATGCCGATCGCCTGAGTGTCAACATCGAAATTCCCAAAGAGGAGAACCTGAAGCTGCTGGCGCCGGAGAAGGATCACCGGAGCGTATTTGCTCCGATGAAATACATTCAGCAAGGCGTGCTGGAGAGCAAGGAAGAACGGCGGAAGTTCCGCTACGCACCCCGTTTCGCACCTGCGGGACAGAGTACGCAGGTGATTGTGGGGGCTACCTCCGAATCGGATAAGGATATCCTGTCGCTCTCGTCGGCACTTTACCGGCACCCCACCATGAAACGGGTCTATTACTCGGGCTATGTCTCCGTGAATACGTATGATAAACGCCTCCCGGCATTGAAACAGCCCCCTTTGGTGCGTGAGAACCGGCTCTATCAGGCGGACTGGCTACTGCGCTTTTATCAGTTCAAGGTGGATGAGATTGTGGATGACGCCTATCCGGATCTCGACCTCGAGATAGACCCGAAGCTCTCGTGGGCCTTGCGCCATCCCGAACTGTTTCCCGTCGATATCAATCAGGCGGACTACGAGATGTTGCTCCGTGTGCCGGGGGTAGGGGTGAAGTCGGCGAGACTGGTGGTGGCTTCCCGCCGGTTCTCGAGGCTGGGATTTTATGAACTGAAGAAGATGGGGGTGGTGATGAAGAAGGCGCAATATTTCATCACTTGCAAAGAACTGCCGCTCCGGATGCAGACGGTGAACGAACTTTCTCCGCAACGGGTACGCAGCTTATTGCTGCCGAAGCCGAAGAAGAGAGTGGACGAGCGGCAGTTGGTGCTTGATTTTGGCGAATAAATAACAATGGTTTCTGAGCGGACAATTTAGTGGGTAGGTGGTCCGGTTCGGGTGAATGTTTGTTTGGGGTGAATGACCGGTGGTAACAGTTATTGGGTGGTAATGATAGAGGATGTGTGATGAATGTTTATGTGTACGATAAAACCTTTGACGGTCTGCTGACGGCAGTGTTCGACGCCTATTTCCGCAAGACCTTTCCCGATGCCTTGTTGTCGGAAGGAGATGCTTTGCCTCTGTTTTGTGAGGAGCTGCATACGGTAGTCACCGATGAGGAGAAGGCCGGTCGTGTGTGGCGGGGATTGCAGAAGAAAGTTTCCTCTTCCGCTTTGGGGTGCCTCACACAAAGTTGGCTGTCGGAACTTCCTGAGATCGGCATACTGATTTTCCGGTATATCCGTAAGGCAATCGATGCCCCCCGTTCTATCGAAACCAACTTCGGCGATCCGGACGTCTTGCGATTGGCGCAGATCTGGAAGAAGGTGGATGGAGAGCGTCTGCGCCTGATGCAGTTTGTCCGTTTCCAGAAAGCTGCCGACGGTACCTACTTTGCCGCTTTCGAACCGCTCTACAATGCACTCCCGCTGACCGTCCATCATTTCAAGGACCGTTTTGCCGATCAGAAATGGATGATTTACGACATGAAACGCCGTTACGGCTTTTATTACGACTTGCAGCAGGTGACGACCGTCTCGTTTGACGACGACAGTCGCGAGTCACATCTGATTACGGGGATGCTGGACGAAAGCCTGATGGACCGCGATGAGAAGCTTTTCCAACAGCTCTGGAAGAGCTATTTCAAGGCTATCTGCATCAAAGAACGTCTGAATCCGAGAAAGCACCGACAGGATATGCCTGTACGGTATTGGAAGTATCTGACGGAAAAGCAATAAATTACCTTCTTCAAACATGAGATTCCGCATTTAAAAGATTAGCTGTCTGCCGTGTATTCAAACTCTCGCTATAATCCTCTGCTGCACAATCAGACATTGCTTCTGCAAAGTTGATCTGCTGGTCAGAATGATTGCATTCGTGTTTAACAGGCAATATATACAATCGCATTACCCAGCTTCTGTTTGGTAGATTCAGGGAATTTGCACATAATTTATGTATTTGGGTTACAACGATAACCTTTTACCTGCTAATGTACAAAGAGAACAGGCAATGAACTCTATGATTACAGTCGGATAAAGACTGGCAGGCATGGAAATAAAAGCAAAACATGTTCCAGAATAAAAAACAGTCTTCAGACATCTGTAATTCATTAATTATTCCTTATCTTTGTCTATTGGAAAAGAACAACATTATCATGAAGGAGTCCATAATCATAAAGAACTTAGGCCCACTTAAAGAAGTGGAAATAAGCGATATTAAGCCATTAATCGTATTCATCGGCAAGTCGGCCAGCGGTAAGAGTACCATCATGAAGATTATCGTGCTCATGCGCTACATCTATAAAATGGTCAATATCCGCTCGTATCTTAAGAATGCAAAGATTACCCGTTCGCCGTTCAAATTACGTTTCAACTCTCTGCTTCAAGACGGCTTGGAAAGCATGATAACGACAGAGACTGAGATACACTATACCGTGGAAATAAACGGCAATCAATATACTCTGTCGTATGCAGATAGAAGTTTGCAGTCGGACATCCATATACCTAACAGCGATCTGGTATTCTTCAAGGAGTCGTATGTTTCTGAAACACGAAGCGTACTTCCTATATGGGCGTCCAAAGTGGCCACGCTCAAAGGAGCCAGTCTGGGCTTCTTCTTTCATGAGACATTCAATGACTTCAACGATGCAACTGATGTAATCAAAGAGCAGCAACTAAACTATCTGAACCTGAAGATGAAAGTCCAAAAATCCGGTAACAAACCCAAGCAGTTCATTATAGAGTCATTGCAGGAAGGTACGAAGCCTGTGGAATTGAGGTATGCTTCTTCCGGTATTCAGACATCTGCTCCTTTGGTTGCCATTGTTCATTATTTTGCAAAAGAGTTTTCATTCAAGGACGCTTTCCAGCGTTCTGTACTGAACTACCTGTACAAACAAGACAGACTTGAGAAATTTACTCCCCAAATCAGCCAAAGTGATTTGGAAAAGTATGTACATATCCATATAGAAGAAGCCGAATTGAGCCTTGACCCGGAGGCACAAAGAGCCCTCATGAGCAACCTTATCGATGAAGCGTTCCACAAGAACAATGACGACCGCAAGCTGGGACTGATGGTAGCAACACATAGCCCTTATATCGTTAATCATCTGAATGTTCTGCTACGTGCTGGATATGTTGAAAAGGCAAGGGAAAACTATCCGTTTCTGGAAAAGGATGATATCGCCGTATATCGTGTTCATGAAGGCACTCTGACATCACTGATGGCAACGGACAATGATACGGGAGAATATGTAATCAACACTTACGACATGTCCGACACGATGGAGAGAATCTTCAACGAATACGAAAGCATGCAGGAATAAGGTATGGACAGCGCACTGATTGATTTCCTCCAAAAGGATTATCCCTCCCATTTCGGACTGGAATGGAAGGAAGGCACGATGCAAGTCCGGAAAGAGCAGTGACCGAGAGGCAAGTTCGAAATACGTGACGGACAACCGCAGATTGTACAATATACCGGTTATGGTGTTTCCGTCATCAACAACAATTCGGAAATAGATGTAGAGATCATAGATTTTGAGCACTATATAAATATCTTCCACGATACTGATGCCGGTATGGGACGAAAGTGCGACTTTATCATCAACCCGATAGCCGGATATGATTTCATCATATTCAACGAGCTGACTGAAAGCGGGAAACAGTACGTTATGCCTTTCACTTCTCCGAAAACAGGGGAAGAAAAAGAAGGCAAGCTGGTATACGCAAAGAAGCAACTGGAAATCTCCATTGACAAATTCTATGACGTAAGTAATTTCTTGGACAACTACAAAAAGAGAGTCGCCCTCTTTTCATGTCGACTGACGGACGGAAAACCGGAACACTATATGACACGGTCAGTCAACGCTTTCAGAAAACCACAGAGGATTTTATCCAACATACGTGCTCATGAGCCTTTAGCACATGGATTCGTATTTGAACAAAGAATCTATAACAAAGAATACAAGACAATAGGATGAACAGTAAATCATCCAATGAAAACATAACCCCAATATGGCAAACAACGAACATAATCCGATAGCCGCAAGAATAGGTCAGATACGGGACTTATGGATGAAGAAAAGAATTTTTATATCATCAGCTTTCTGTCGATCTGCTGTATCGAGGTGCTGATAGCTTTGTATGTGCGCGACCGTTTCAATTCATAGCAATGAGGCGCATGTTTTTCGTATCTCGTTTAATCGGTTTGAAAGAGCTTTCTTTTCACATGCCAGATTCATATTATATCGTGCTTGCATATTGATGAGTAGTTCCGGATTAATGTTTAGAGCAGCTTCTACCATTAATGCAAAATCACAGGTAATAGGTCTTTTCCCATTTAAAATTTCATTAAGCATTGTATAGGGAACTCCAAGAATTTCCGAGAATTTCTTTTGAGAGATTCTGCGACATTCCAATTCTTCTTTCAAGACATCACCCGGGTGTGTTGGTAATCTTTTTATTGTGTCCATAATTTACGTGATCCACGAAAATAGTGAATACCTTTTCATGTTAAATAAAAATAGATATGGGTTAGTCATTATTCAATTTGTGTCCGCAATATTTGCAAAACTCTGCATTATCTTCGTGTCCGGAGCGATGGCAGTGGGGACATTCTTTGTCTCTTTTGCGTTTGTACTCTTTCATCATGGAGGCGGATACGATACCTGTCGGCACGGCGAGAATTGTGTAACCGATCAGCATGACGCAGGCGGAAAGGAATCTTCCCAGACCGGTGACAGGGGTAATATCTCCATATCCTACGGTAGTCATGGTGACGATGGCCCAATAGATGCTGTTCGGGATATTGTCGAACCGGGAGTTGGGGTGGGTCCCTTCAATCATATACATTAACGTTCCGATGGAAATCACCAGAATGACGACAAACAAGAAAAACACCGCAATCTTCTTGCTGCTTTCGCGTAAGGCGGTGAGCAGTCGTTCGCCCTCCTTCAGAAAGTTGAAGAGCTTGAAGACACGGAATACCCGTATCAGGCGGAAAGTACGGATGATGAGCAGATAGCGTGCACCGGGAAAGAGCAGACCGATGTAGAACGGAAGGGTAGCCAGTAAGTCTACGATTCCGAAGAAGCTGAATATGTATTTTCGCGGGTAGGGCGAGCAGTAGACCCTTGTCAGGTATTCAAAAGTGAAGAAAGCGGTGAAGAGGTACTCCATAATGACGAACGGAGTCGTCAGAAAGGTGGGAAGGCCTTTCAGGCTCTCGATGATGACGAGCAGTACGCTGACCAGGATACAGCCGATCAGAGTCACGTCGAACAATTTCCCGGCAGGGGTGTCCGATTCGAAGATGATGACGTACAACTTTCGCTTCAGTTGCTCGTCATGTAAGAAACGGTGGATTTTTTCTTTCAGTTTCATATCGATAGTGTTTGGTTGGAATGAGAGAAGTTGTCTTTTTAGTCGATGACCCACTGTTTATGGTGGGCAACGGTCTTTTGCGGGTTGTAATACATGCCCTCCCGGGTAGGGATCAGGAGAGTGTATCTCTTTCCGGTCTTGTTTTTCAATGAAGTGTCGCGCAGCCAGGGATTGGCATCACGGAGTTGGGCATAGGTGATTCCCTGTGACTTTGCGTAGTCGTTCAGGTCGTCGATGGAAGTGCTGACGGTTACCTCTTTATAAGGAATGGGCGGATACAGGTGTTCCCGTTTCAAGAGGAATCCGTAACGTTGCGGGTTATTGAATATCTCTTTGACTGCCAGCAGTCGGAACATGTAGCGGGAAGTTTCCTCCACCAGCCATAAGTCCATGGCATGATTGGCCAACTGCTTCTCGAGTTGGGAGGAGATACGTCCCTGTCCGGCGTTATAGGCAGCGGAGACAGCCATCCAGTCGCCATATTTGGCATACGCTTGTTTGAAGTATTTGCAGGCGGCAACGGTTGCTTTCTCAATGTGGTAGCGCTCGTCTACGTTATCGTTCACTTCCAGTCCGAATTCCCGTCCGGTGGCAGGCATGAATTGCCACAGACCGGCTGCTCCTGCCGGAGAGCGTGCAATGTTGTTCAGGTTGCTTTCGATGACCATCAGGTATTTGAAGTCATCGGGGATGCCGTTCGCTTTCAGTATCGGTTCCACGATAGGAAAGTAACGGTTGGCGCGCTTTATCGATAGCATGGTGGTGGAGTGCATATAGGTGAAGGACATCATCTCGCGGTCCATCCGTTCGCGACGGTCGTAGCGCCGGAGGTCGATCGTCTCCCCGTCGAAGGTGACTTGTGCGGGAACGGTAGGGGGAGTGACGCAATAGGGCACTTCCGATTGGGCGGAATGTGGTTCGTTCACTTGGCTGCTGCCTGTCAGTACCGGGATGGCTGCGCCGATGCAAAATACGGATATCAGTGTAAGGATATGGTTGGTTTTAGTCTGTCTCTTCATTTCATAATCAGCGATTCGTGATAAATTTTTATTTCCCAATTACTCTCTCCACCTCTTCAACTGTGGAAAGTACTCTTTCATCGCTTTCCGTGCTTCCTCCACCGTGTATTTGACTTCCGAATCTTTATTGAACTCGTTCAGAAAATTTAGATTATGTTCGATCATCTCGTCCATGGTGCACTCTTTCGTGAAGTGTCCGTCCGCATAGCAATAGTGGCAATACTCTTCGTTTTTGTTGCCATTGGCTTCTTTTCCAAAAGTCGACTCGTCTATCGGCATGCCGCAACTTTGACAAAATTTCTGTTCCATCCTTTTTTAGTTAGATTATACGTTTATGTTACTTTTTAGTAAGTTATAGGTTCAATAAATGCCGTATGGCCTGCCAGGGTGCATGAAGCAACATCCGCGGTCCGGAGAAACGCATCACCTGTCGCATTCGTTCGCGCATGACGGGCTTGTAACAATGTACGGTACATTCCTTGCATGCACTCTTACTCTCTCCAAACAGACAATGGTCGAGACGGGCACGGGCATAGCGGAGCAATTCTTCACAGTCGGCACAAAGAACTGTGTTTTTTTCTTTTTTCCGGCAATAGAGGCGGATCATCAACTCTACCGTTTTCTTTTCCTGCGCAATACGTGATGCTTTCATCTCTTTCTTTTTACACTTTGGTTCTGACAAAGGTACGAATAAAAAGTGAAACGCGGAAGAATGGAGTAAAGGTTTTGGCAGACAGGCGATTGGAGCAGAGGTTGCTGCTGAACGTATTTCACCACTAACCAATCTCGCCAATTTAATTTGTCAGCAACTTGCCAGCAAGTTAAATTACCGGGATAATGCATTGAAAATCAATACCTCAAAAGTAAATCCGATGAGGTTGGCAAGTTGCCGGCAAGTTAAATCAGGCCCATATAGGAATGTATCTCATATAGCGAGGAGCTGTCGTGGAATCTACAGGTCTGATTATCTGTTTATTCAATGCTTCTTTAATCAATCGGGAGATGCTCCCTGAAGATGATTCCGCAACACCAAATCGCTCTCTCAAAGAACTGTTAGTTAAAGCATTACCTTCTATGAATTTAACGCAAGCATGAAGATAGGTTGCCCAAATCTTATCTTCCATCGGAATATTTGTAAAATTCAAATGAGAGAATAAAGATACTTTGGTCGATTCTTGATATATCTGAATCCGTGGAGCAGGTAATTTCTGTAGTTCGCAGCTGATGACCATTCTATCCCATCCTCGTCCCAATTCTTCGCACATACTCAATCGCCGCATTAAGGATGCTAATTTTTCATTACGGGACTTGGGAGGATTATCCACAATCCGCATTATATCGACTAATGGTGTCCCGGGATTTGTAATCTCAACACGATTTTCAAATATCTCAATAAGCGGTCCTGTGCCGGTGAGGAAAAAATCTTGATGAATCAGCGAGTTTGCAATAGCCTCTCTTATAGCCGGAATAGGGAATGCGTTTATCGTTTTTCTTCGGACAGAATCAATATCCTCTTTTGTCGGGAGTAAAGTAGTTACAAATTTTACCGCGTTCTCAAAGCTGATAGCATATCCTTCTGTCGTGTTCTCTTCTTTTAAAATTGATAGTCTATTGTTCCCTTCATATTGCACAATTCTTATTGCTTTTCTTCCCACACGCGGAAAATCTGAAAGTTTCTTTGCAAACAGAATTGCTCCAAGATTTGTAATAGCATACAAGCCATTATCTTGTTTGGCAATAATACCTTCTTCCATCAAGTAATGAGCATATTTTTCAATACTTGTAGGATGTGGCATATTAAGAATATCAAAATAGACTTCACAATTCAAGTAGTGGGGGATCTCCTCTAATTGTATGTCTGATAAGGCATAAATATCCTCAAATTGTTCATGTCGCAATTTGTCCCACAACTGAGCCTGTAAAGTAGGGAACTCTATTATTTTCTTCGTATAACTGCCAACACGAATATAATCAATCTTCTCAAATGTAACAGGAACGCCCATAGCTTTTGAGATAACTAACATTTCGACATGCTTTCCATCAATATCGGCCGAATGAATTTCAAAATCGGCATTTTTAGAAAGCATATAGCGTAACCAGTTTTCAAGTTCTTGATTGCCTTTCTTTTCCTGTTTAAGTCTGACCTTTGTACCAACCGGTTCATGAGTTTTGTCATCAACGCCCCATATCATATAAGCATGGCTTCTATCTGCTATAACGGCACTATTGGCTAAGGCACTGATATCTTCCCCAACCATCTTAGGGTCGCAATTGTTATGCTTAAACTCCACCCAGCCTGTTTCTTGAGGCAGTTTGCATAACTCTAATATAAGTTTGTCTAAATTCTCCATATGCTTATAATATATGTTTTTTGATAGACAAAGATAGCAAAGATTAAGCAGAATTGGTATCTTTGCGGCATGAAAAAGTTATTGTGTCCGCAATGTAAGATTGCAGCTATGTATGTGAAGAATGAGCAGGGTGACAGGCGGCTGGTTTATGTGTCCGAAGATGGTGAAGTCGTTCCCAAATATCCGGAAGATTCGATGGAGGGGTTCGATTTGACGGAAGTCTTCTGCCTGGGATGCTCGTGGCATGGTTCACCTAAGCGGTTGGTGAAACGATAGACCGGGGGGATTTATCTACGTTTATCGCAGGTTGAAGAAGCTGGTGTCTACAAGCACGGTTGCAGTTTAGAAGTCGGCCTCTTTCTGTATGCGTAGAATCTTCCCGCTGATGGGATGGCGGAACTCTATGTATTCGGCGTGGAGGTATAGCCTGTCTGCTTTTCTTCCATAAAGTTCATCCCCCAGAATGGGGCAACCCAATCCCTCCGGATGGGCAGCGTGTATCCGTAATTGGTGTGTTCGTCCGGTCAACGGATAGAAGGCAATCCGGGTGTGTTTTTCGGATTCACCGATGATCCGGTATTCCGTAATCGCTTCTTTCCCATGTTCCCTGCTGACGATTTGCCGGGGACGGTCAAGGGGATTCAAACAGAGAGGAAGATCGATTCTTCCTGTTCTTCCAAATGGTAGTGTTGCTTTTTCCATGGTTGTTGTCTTTTCCGCTCCTGTTATGACCCCATCCAACACGGCTGTATAGCGCTTCTTGATACTTCTGGCAGCAAATTGTGCCTGTAAATGTTGATGTACCTCTTTCGTTTTCGCTACGAGCAATAATCCGGAAGTAGCCATATCGAGGCGATGTACAATCATAGGTCCGGTAGCATCGGGATACTTCTTTTTCAGGCGATGATAGACGGAATCTCTCTCCTCCGCCTTTCCCGGAACGGACAACATTCCTGCCGGCTTATTGACTACCACCAACCATTCGTCTTCATATACAATTTCCGGCTCTTCCTCCTGATGGGTGGAGCTCAGCAACGGATTCTCGTCTACTTCCACTCCTTGCAACATGTGCTGCAAGATAGGTTCGCACTTTCCTTTGCAGGAAGGATAATAATATCCGTGATGCCGGATTTCGTTTTTAGGAGAGTTTCCCCACCAGAATTCGGCCATCGCCAATGGCTTTAATTGATGAAGATACGCATATTGCAACAGTTTAGGCAAAGCACATTCACCCGCACCGGCGGGAGGGACTTTCCGAACGGTTTCTTCGAAGATAGTGTAGAGGTCTTTCACTTCTCCTTTGGCATTCAGCATCCGAAACTCTCCGAACAGCTTTTGCTGCAAAGCCGCCGAACGTTCTTTCCGTTCTGCTTTCCACTGTTCTATTTCATCCTTGAAACGATTCACTTCCGCTTCGCGCTCTTCCAACCGCTTTTTCCAATACTTCTCTTTTCGCTTGTATTCAGCTTTCTGATATTGGCTTTCCCGAATCAAGGCAACTTGTTCTTCTTCGGAGATCCCGCTTGGAGACCGGCGTCGAATCTCTCTGGACTCTTTCGCGGCTTTTAGTTCCTTCTTGGCTTGACTCAACTCCGCCTGCGCCTGTTCGGTTTCTACCTCCCGTTTTTCTTTCGCCTCCAGGTAGGAGGTGCTATGCTCCAATTCATTGATGCGGATATTGATAGCGGAAATCCGTTCTTCCTCCATCTTGAAGAATCCTTGAGGTTGCAGCAGGTCGTAGACAGGAGGGACGAAATAAGGATGCCGATTCTTTCCTGCCAAATTGCCGGAAAAGGCGGCTAAATAACCTATCCTGCTTTTTGCTTCCGTACTTTCTTCTTTGGCTTTATCCGTAGCGTCGCTCGTCTCCTGCAGTACAACCAGTACCCCGAACATCTTTCCAAGAGCTAATTCTTCCTGCCATTCCTCTCGGCTTGCGATATACTTTTTCACTTCCTCTGCCGCCAATACGCACAACGGATGGGGCGTATAATGGAACGGATAAGTGAATTTCGCCGGTAGCGCAATGTGGGAAACGGGCTTCTTGAAAAAATGTATCATCGGTTTATATCTGAATGTGATTACGGGTGCAAAAGTAAGGCAAATCCGCGAATCTTGTTCTATGTTTGTCGGGGAGTTTGAATGATTGTTTCTTGTTTTTATTGATAAATTGGGTGGGTATATCAGTTTATTTTGCGTATTTTTGTCCCCAATTAATAAATAACCCCCATAAAAACGATAAGACTATGGAAAAAGTAATTATCAATTCGTACGAAGAATTTGAAAAACTGGTAGGCAAACAGATAGGCGTCTCTGATTATGTGGAACTCTCGCAGGAACGTATCCGGCTTTTTGCAGATGCGACACTGGACTACCAATGGATTCACGTGGATACGGAACGTGCCAAAGTGGACAGCCCTTATCATAGCACAATCGCTCATGGTTATCTGACATTATCCATGCTGCCGTATCTGTGGAACCAGATTATCCAGGTGAACAACCTGAAGATGATGATTAACTATGGCATGGATAAGATGAAATTCGGTCAGGCTGTGTTGGCAGGACAGAGCATCCGCCTGGTGACTACGCTTCATTCATTGACGAATTTGCGTGGTGTGGCAAAAGCTGAAATCAAGTTTTCCATCGAAATAAAAGACCAACCGAAGAAGGCGCTGGAAGGAATTGCCGTATTCTTGTACTATTTCAATTGATTGGTACATAAAAAAGTAGACTATTCCTGGAAACTATCTGATATTCTTATTGTTTTGATAGGACGATGAGAAAATTATAAGTATCTTTGTGAACTGATAAAATAGGAAGAAAGGAGAAAAAATATGGCAATGCCAATAAAAGAAACCCCGATACTGTTCGGGGAAGACGCCCGTAGGTTTGAAGAACGGATGAAGCATCCCCGTAAGGAAACACCGGAGGAAAGAAAGAGGCGACTAGAAGTTTATGAGAGGATAATGAAGCGCTCTAAACTATAGTTCGTGAGAAATGATGAAAATAATACCGGAGGATTGTCATATAGTGTTCGTCGGTTAAATAAAGAAGAAAAGATAGAATCGTTCAATTGCGGTGATACCGACTTGAACGATTTTATTATGAATGAATGCTCACTTTATCGCAATGCTTTGTTGGCGGTAAGCTATGTTGCAGAGACAGACGGCGGGAAGATACTCGCTTATTTCAGCCTAGCCAATGATAAAGTCTCACTTTCCGATTTTGAGAGTAAAACAGAGTTCAACCGCTTCCGTCGCCCTCGTTTTGTGAACGATAAACGTTTGAAAAGCTATCCTGCTGTAAAAATCTGTCGTTTAGGTACTGATATATCCACTAGAGGATGTGGCTTAGGGTCCGAATTGCTCTATTTCATAAAGAGTTATTTTATTGAAAACAACAAAACTGGATGCCGTTTCGTCACAGTAGATGCTTATGCAGACGCTGTTCCATTCTATCTCAAGAATGGTTTTGTACCACTTACAGACTATGACAAGGATGACTCGACGCGTCTACTTTATTTTGATTTAGGAGATATAGTTGATTTTTTATAACGATGTTGAGTTCTGTTTTTGCATTTTTACTTCTTAGCCTTCATAGCCTTTAGTGTATTTCTACGTACAGCACGGATGGCAGGACTCAATAATTCGGGTTCCATCATTTCCAGCATTGTGCGCAGCTCTTGTTGCAACTCCGGAATGGAGCAGGTCAGTCGATAGGCAAGTTTGATGCAAAGAGACTGCACTCCGTCCGGTTCCCGCCGGGTGATGACACGCTCCAGACAGAAATCGAGGAAATCCATTCGGGGCGGGTTAGCCGGCTGTTGCTGGCTGAGCAGGTTCAGGAGTAGCCTTCGTTTTCCCGAATGCGGACAGGACATCGCTGCGTCAATCAGCTCGTCCTGTCTTTGGCTCAACCATTCTACATCTTCCTTTGAGAAATGCGTACAAACCCATAATGCCTGATAAGAGACAATCTCATCCTCGTCAAAGATGAGTAGATAGACTTCCTCTCTGAGTTGTTCGTCATCTTGTATAAAGTGAAGGATCTCTCTGATATCTTCGATATGTACACGTTCGGATAATCTTGCACGCAGGTTCATGTGACTTTTGTTTTGGGGTTAACCTTTACTTTCTTCGATATTGGCTTCTTTCAACTGTAAATGCAGAATCGGGTAAGGTTTGCCCATACCGTCTGTTTCGTCTCTTCCGATGATTTGGAATCTCATGCGAAGATAGAAACCGAGTGCTTTTTCATTCTGCTCGTTTACGTCCACTTTGTCCATCTGTTTTTGCTGGATAGCGTATTCCAGTAACCGCTTGCCGTATCCTTTTCCCTGTTCACCGGGATTTACGAATAACATCTCGATTCGTTCGTCGCTCAGTCCCATGAAAGCTACAATCTTTCTATCGGCATTCCGGACCATGTATAGTTCTACCGCCGGTAAATAGTGATTGCGCACCAGCGGTTTGTAAAACCGGATATGTTCTTCCGTGAGGAAATGATGCGTGTGACGCACCGATGCTTCCCAAACTTCCAGAATCTCGTCGTAATCTTGGGGAGTGGGCTGGCATATATTGGGAAGATAATAACACAGATGGTCGAATATATTCCCGTTGTAAGTCAGTTCCGCCTGATGCAGCATGCCTTCATAGATAAAACCATTCCGTTCGAGCACTTGCCGCGACCGCTTGTTGTGCGGGTAGCAATTGGCGGTGATGAGGCTGAGTTGCAGTTCGTTGAACCCGTAATGGAGTACAGCCTGCACCGCTTCCGTCATATATCCTTTGCCCCAATGCGCTTCGTCAAGCCAGTATCCCAACATGCGGATCTGCGGGTTCTCCCGTTTCGGGTCGGGGACGATTCCGATGGAACCGATAAGCTGCCGCGTATCTTTCAGGGTTATCGCCCAAATATTCTCCTGACCGATAAACACTTTCTGAAGAATCTCCCGCGATTCCTCTAACGTCTTATGTGGCGCCCATCCGGCATTATTACCCAAGTTCGGGTTCTGGCAACAGGCGAAAAATGCTTCCGCGTCCTCTTTTTGAAAAGGACGGATTAGCAGACGTTCCGTTTCAAGGATGCATGCTGCTATTGCTTCTTCTGTTTCACTCTTCTTCTCCATCTTTTTTAGTTAGCTGACTGCGTCACATATTCATAAACGATACGTGAAATCTCAGCGATCATCTTACTGTTGTCCGCAAAACTCTCTTCAGAGTCTTTCACGAAAACAGCTATACTGCAAGTGCGTCCGTCTGATTTCTCTATCGAACTCACAAAGGTATGAATAGTAATTTGAAAAAGTGGGGATAATATCCTAAATTCTTTTATAACAAAATTGTAAACAAAGAAATTAGGTTTCGTATGCTTTTTCCGTTATATTTGTAGAATCTTGTTACTTGACAGATTATAGTAACGGAAATCTATACAAGTAATCGTTGTTAAAAGACAAAACTGATATGAGTACTTTTCGTTCCATAGAAGAACTGGTCAAAAGTCTCGACAGGGAGAAAGAGCTCCTGAAAGAAATGTTTGCCAAACGGAAGTCTCTTTCGTTCCGCTATGATTATGCGCTTGAGATGACCGAGTACAAGGAAGAGCGTATCCGTTATTTGATTGATTACGGAGTGATCCGGGATACCGGTGATTTCCTCGAGATGGAGGATATCTATCTGAAATTCTTTGAAGATGTGCTCGAAGTGAATGAAGAAATCAATGTCTCTTTTGTGCAGGACTATCTGACACGCCTGAACGAAAATATTGATTATTATCTGAAAGAGAATAATGAGCAACGCAAATACAACTACCAGCGGGAAGTGAAACGCTGCCTGAAGAATATAGCTCTGACCACTGTCCGTAACGTGATGGACCTGAAGCGGAATATGGATAATACTTATAAGAACGAGCCTAATTACAAGATCAAGAAAACCAAACTCGTCCGGCTTGACGAGAAACGGAACAATATCGCTCTGTTGATTCGTAAAAGCGAGGAATTGATAGACTATGGGCAGCCTATCTTCTTCCGGGTGGCGATGGATGTGCAGATGCGGAATGTAGTGAGTGATGTAAAACTTCAACTGAATGATTCATACCATAACCTGATTGAAATTCAGAAGCAAATCATCCATTATCTGAATCTGATAGATTATCAGAACCGTATCCTTGAAAAAGTAAAGAAGCTGAAGTACCTGAAAGACCAGTTCCTGCTGGAGGAACATACAAATATCCGTTCGGTTGCTGCACAAAAGAATCCCCTCTGGATGGAACCGCAGGTCGGTTATCGTATTAAGCTTTCCGTCGATTATCTACGGACTTCCGATGAGGCTTTTCAGATATTGAAGAAACTTGCTGCACGGCAGAAAAACTCTTCGAAAGGAATGAAACAACTGGCAGATGCCATTCCGGAAGGCTACTTGGACGGACAGTCGCAAATGATAGATACAGTCAATTTGCAGGAGGTGCATAATTCATTTATGGCGTCGGGTACCCATCTGTTCGCTTTTGTGATGAACTATCGCTACCGGAAAGAGGTGACGCGTGGAGAGAAATTGATCTTTTTCTGCCAACTGGCGTCGCAATATGCCGATGAACTTCGCTTTACGGATACTTATGAAATCTCCGATGAAGTGGAATACCCTTTAATCTATGCCAAATGATGTATGCTGAATCAATATTGTCCTAAATAAATTTTGAGCATGAGCTAACTGACTATACTGTTAAGTATAGCCTCGAGAGTTCAAAATCAATCCCCCCTAATCGTTTTCGATGGTTTCGGGAGGTGGTGTAAATGGTTGATCAAGCCATTTTTGGAGGTCGATTTTGGTAAATGTGTTCAGCCGGAGCGTGACCACAAGGTTAGCCAATGCCCATTTGTATCTTGCGATGTGCTTTAGCCATGTCAGAATCAGCATTGTAGTCATAGCAGTCCATATTTGGGTCTCTACGGCATTGCGGGATGTGCCGATAAAGCTCTTGATGCGTAGCAGTTGCTTGAGGTTGCGAAAGAAGATTTCTATGTTCCACCGAGCCTTGTACAGAGCCGCTATGCTTGATGCTGCCAATGTGAAGTTGTTTGTGAGTAACTCAATTTCAAAACCGTGTTCATCGTTCCATACTGCGATGCGACGTAAACGTTTGGGATATTTGGATTTGGCCGCCGAGAGTTCGAACTCGATTATTTCGTCAATAAGTACATTCTGAGCGTGTTTTTCAGGCAAAGGCAACTCCTCTATGGCTTTGTACCGGATATTGTCTTTATGACGCACTACAAAGAACACGTTGCTGCTGTCCCAATTATTCAGCAATGAGTAGTCACAGTAGCCTCGGTCGGCTACTACAATACTATACGGATGTAACTCAATATCAAAAGCAGCTTTGTTGTCGGTGGTTTTGCCATCGGTGATATTCACGAACTCCGGCAAAAGACTGTCATAGTCCAATAGCGTGTGCATCTTGACCGCCCCCTTGGTGGTAGTGTAATGTGCCCAGTCATATATTGACAGAGTCAATGACACCAATGTGGAGTCGAGCAGTTTTATCGGCATCTTGAAACGGAACTTTCTTCGTTGCCATAGGGCTTGCTGTCCGAAATACTGAAACAACGAGTAGAATATGCCGCGAAAAACCGAACTGTCTCGGTTGGCGTTCTGATATGCTACCGTTGACTTGGATGGTGCACGGTTGATTCCCAAATGATTGAGGTTGCCGGTGGCTGATTTCAGCCCGTTTGAGATATCTCTGACTGAATCACATCCTGAGAATTGGCTGAAAATCATGCTAACAAACTGACTCCATGTATTGTAGCCCTTGCAATGCTTGTCTGACCCCGAAGATTTTATGATTTTCCTGATATTTTCTTTCGGGAGATGTGATATTACCTGTGCGAAAAGTGTTATATTTGCCATAGGAAGTAGATGAGTTGGTAGCTTGCTACTAAGGTAGTCATTTTACCTTAGTTCTACTTCCTTTTTATTTGTTCCCCCCAATTTATTTAGGACAATATTGATGCTGAATACTAAAAACAGATGACCATGAAATACACTGAAGAGATATTTAATATACTTAGCAAAGGGGGATTCATTTCTTCCAACAGTGTCTCCACTCAAGTGAAGCATTTGTATGATGCGATTGAGGAGGATTTGACTGATTATTATGATTATTATAAAGGTATCGGTTTCTATCTGGAAGGTGGTGACGGTTATTATTATTTTACCCGCAAAGAAGCGAAAGTTGATCTGGAACGTAAATTGGAAGCGATTCAGAAGTGGGTTGATTACCTGAGCTTCCTGAAAACCTATCATTCGGCATTCGGACCGGGATTCCTGTTCCGTGCCGCTGATATTGAGATTCAGATAGGGTGCGATATCGAACTAAAGGAAAAGGCGACCAAACTGTTTTCGGATAAGAAGAAGTATGAGGAAGTAGTAGGCAAATTGTTGAAAGAACTGGAGAGCATAGGACTGATAGAGAAAGAAAACGAACTCGACGGGACGTATAAAGTATTGTCGGCTTTCCACTATATGGAGGACTTGGTTGATTGTATCACTATTTCGGAGGAGGTGCAAGATGAGATACCTGAATAAGATTATTTTTCTGAACAGTGCCCATATCCCGTATGCGGAGGTGAAGTTGGATGGGAATGTCCATTTTATAGGTACGCAAGGTGTCGGTAAGAGTACGCTGCTCCGTGCTTTACTCTTCTTTTATAATGCTGACAAATTAAGACTGGGTATTCCGAAGGAGAAGAAGAGTTTCGATGCTTTTTATTTCCCTTATGCCAATTCTTACATTGTCTATGAGGTGATGCGTGAGAATGATGCTTACTGTGTGGTGGCCGCCAAATCCCAAGGACGCGTATTTTTCCGTTTTATCGATGCGCCATTCCAACAGGAGTGGTTCATTGACGAGCACAGTGTGGTATATTCCGAATGGGGACGTATCCGCGAACACATCGGTTCGAAGATTCAGACTACTGTACAGGTGACCAGCTATGAGATGTATCGGGACATCATTTTCGGTAATAACCGCAAACATGAAATGATACCTTACCGGAAATTCGCCATTGTGGAAAGTGCGAAATATCAGAATATCCCGCGTACAATACAGAATGTCTTTTTAAATTCCAAACTGGATGCCGATTTTATAAAAGATACCATTATCCGTTCGATGAGTGACGAGGATATCTCTGTTGACTTGGACTTCTATCGTAGCCAGATTAAGGAGTTCGAGCAGGAATACAGGGACGTGATGCTTTGGTTTACAAAGAACAAGAATGGAGAGGTGCCTGTCCGGAAGATGGCGGGGAAAGTAATGAACGCCTATCGTGATTTGATTTATACACAAAAGCAGATTGGTGGAGGGCGTGCGGAACTTAACTTTGCGGAGAAACGGGCTTTGCATGAGATCCCGCTGGTGAAGGAAGAATTGGCTAAAGCGGAGACGGAACGTGAACGGTTGCTGCGGCTTATGGGTGAACTGCAACAAAAGTATACCAAAGAACGTGATGGCTTGATTACGGAGATCGGTGTGATAAACGATTTGCTCAAAAAGATACGTGAGAAACGTCTGTATTACGAGCAGATACAGATTGAAGAAATCATCAAACGGGTGTCTTGTGAAGAATTGCTGGTTCAGGAACTGGAACAAGTCCGGAACATGAAATCGGAACTGACAAGGGCGTATGAGGATGTATTGAGTAAGTATGGATTGCTGTCTGAGAAACTGGAAGCTGATTTCCGTACTTTTGAGAATAGTCAGCAGGCACGGATAAATGTCCGGAATGCGGAGATTGCAGGCAGACAGGAGGAATTGATGCAACAGCTTCGTGTGGAAGAGGAGAAAGTAAGGACGACACAAGAAGAGAAAGTACAGACGGTGGATAATCGTATTCAGCAGTTGCGTGACGAACAGGCACAGTGTAACCTGAAACTTCAGAAGGTGAAATATGAGCGTCCTCATCAAAATGAAATGGACGATTGTGAAGAAGGCATCAACGAACTGCACAAAAAGGACAAGGAACTGGAACTTGGCATCCGTCAGCAACAAGGAGAAATAAAGCAGTTGAGACAGGAGTGTGAATGGAAGGTGAAGGAACTGAAATGGGAGTTTCAGACAAAGATGGAGGCTGTTCGCAAAGAACGGAGCACGATTGAAGAAGAGTTGCAGACATTGGATGCTTTGATTGAGAAGCGAAAAGGTTCGTTGTGTGAATGGCTGGAGAAGAATAAACCGGATTGGCAGGAGACGATAGGCAAGGTAGCAGATGAGGAACTGGTGTTGTACAACAGTGAACTGCATCCTCAATTGGTGGATAAGGGGGCTACTCTGTTTGGTGTTTCGCTCAATCTGACAGCCATCGAACGTTCTGTCCGCACTCCCGAAGAAATGAAGCGGGAACGCGACAGGCAAGAAGCAGCCCGGCAACTTTGTACCGACCGTCTTACCCGATTGACGGAAGAAGAGGAGGGAGCTGTTTCTTCTTTGGAGAAGAAGTATTCGAAGCAAATTCATGGTATTCTGGAAGAACAACATCTGATGGAGGCCGAGCGGATACAGATTCCTGCAAAATTGAAGAATCTGCAGGCTGATTACGCTTCCTGGAAGACAAAGGAGGAGGAATGGAAAAAGAAATGTACGGAGGAATTGCAGGTGCAACTGAATGAAATCGGACATCGTCTCTATGTGGCGGAAGGGGAGAAGAAGAAGTATTTGGAGGAACGGGAAGGAATGTTGAAGGCCTGTCGGAAAGTGTATAATGACAGCAGGACTGAACTCCGGAAGGAGCAGGAGGAGTTTGTGGCCGGTGTTCGGCAAGAGATAGACCGGATGAAACAGCAGACTGCGGAGCGGGAAAAGGAATTGAAGCAGGCGCAAGAGAGTGAGTTGAGTGGAAAGGGGGCTGATACGGTCACTATCCGTAAGTATGATGATAGGCTTGCCGAAATAAATAAAGAATTGGAATCTATTGGTAAATTCCGGTCGCAGGTGCTTTATTATGAAAGAGACAGGGCGGAATTGTTTGATAAAGAACCTGCTACGCGGAGTCGGAAGAAGGAATTGGATGCGAAGCTGGCCGCATTGAACGAACGCTTTGGGTTGAAAAAGGAGAAGTTGCAGATTCAGAAAAAAGAGGCGGACGAACATCTCGACCGGATTGGCAAGGATTTGCACTTATTGGAGGATGGGTTGAATAAAGTGGAGATGTTCCGGAAAGATGAAACTTTCTGTCCGTCCTCTGTGACGGAAATAGGGGAGAAACCTACCCGGAAAAGTTGCGATGTTATCGTGGAAGAGTTGAAGTCGCTCATTGTGTCTACCATCAGAAAGACAGAAGAATTCAAGAGAGAGGTGACGCAGTTCAATGGAAACTTCTCATCGAAAAACACGTTCCATTTCCGTACGGAACTGATTGGAGAACAGGATTACTATGATTTCGCGTCCAATCTGTGTGAGTTTGTGGATAATGATAAGATTTCCGATTATCAGAAACATATCAGTGAACGGTATACGGATATCATCCGCCGGATTTCAAAGGAGGTGGGGGATTTGACACATAATGAAAGCGAGATACACAGAACAATTAAGGATATCAACGACGATTTTGTCAAGCGGAATTTTGCCGGAGTGATCAAAGAGATAGCTCTTCGCCCGCTTCAGAGCAGTGATAAACTGATGCAGCTATTGCTGGAGATAAAACGGTTTAATGATGAGAATCAATATAATATGGGAAAGGTCGACTTGTTCTCGCAAGATTCCCGTGAAGATGTCAATGCGACGGCTGTCCGATATCTGCTGTCGTTTATGAAATACCTGCTCGACGAGCCGGGGCGCAGACGGTTGGCGCTTGCCGATACTTTCAAACTGGAGTTCCGCGTGAAAGAGAATGATAACGACACGGGATGGGTGGAGAAGATTGCCAATGTAGGTTCTGACGGTACGGACATTCTGGTGAAAGCAATGGTCAATATCATGCTGATTAATGTGTTCAAGGAAAAGGCGTCTCATAAGTTTGGTGACTTTAAAATCCATTGTATGATGGATGAAATTGGAAAACTGCATCCTAATAACGTGAAAGGTATTCTGGATTTTGCCAATTGCCGGAATATCTTGTTGGTGAACAGTTCACCTACTACTTATAATGTGGAGGATTATCGTTATACCTATTTGCTGAGTAAAGACGGGCGGTCAAATACACAGGTTGTCCCGTTATTAACTTATAATAAGATAGAAAAATGAGAGGAGATTTGTTTACATTGGCAATGGCGAAGCTAGTGCTGAAAATGTTAGGTGGTGAGTCTGTACCGTATGTCAAGTTTGAAGGTGCAATAGCAAACGGACTGATGGATGAGGGAATCATAGCATTGGTCTCTCGAGGGAGCAAGCGTAGTTTTCGTATGATTGACCCGAAAGGGTGTCGTATTTATCTTGCACAGAATTATACTTTTGGGATGAGGCTGGAAGACTGGATTGAGATGAAAAGTCGTCTGACGGAAGTATCACGTTCGGAACAAGTGACGAAAGCGGGACATTCAAAACTGAGATATATCCGTACGTTCAAAGGTTTTCTTCTCAATTGTTATGAGCCTATAGAAGCTACTCTTCATGATGAACCATACGTGCTTTCTCCTTTGCAGGGCATTTCTATCTTCATGCAGGATTACGAATATTTCCGTATTCCCGAAGATGTTGTGGTAGTGGGCATAGAGAATGGGGAGAATTTCCAACATATCCGTGCCCAAAGCTACTTGTTTGAAGGAATGAAAGTTCTTTTTGTATCCCGTTATCCGCAATCGAAAGATTTGTGTGATTGGCTAAAGATGATTCCTAACCGTTATATTCATTTCGGAGACATAGATTTGGCTGGTATTTCTATCTTTTTACATGAATTCTATGCAAACTTGGGCAATCGTGCGGAATTTTTCATTCCAGAGGATGTCGAGAAGCGCCTCAAGGACGGAAACCGGCAACTTTATGATAATCAGTATTTGCGTTATAGGGCTATGTTGATTTCTGATGAACGTTTAAGACCGTTGGTAGCAATGATTCATAAATATGGGAAAGCGTATGAACAAGAAGGATATATCAAGTATTAATTTAGTCATATCGTAACTATCCCGCACTTATGAATCGCCTTGAAACCAACAGTTTCAAGTGTGAAAACTGTTGGTTCTGCGGTTTGAAACTTTAGTTTCATACGCTTGAAACTAGAGTTCCAATTGCTTGAAACTGTTGATGACAGCAACTCACCAGATATATTCTTCCGTGTAGCGTTGGTAAGTTGGTTCTTCTTTTATCCCTTTATTGTGGAATAGTTGTCTGATGTAGGCTTGGTCTTTAGGCATAAGCCCCCGTTCTCCGCGATAGAACCTGTAATATCCTGTTTTTCCATAGTGCTCCACCAATTGTATTCTAATACTGACCGCATCCTCATAAGGGATTCTGTCAAGCAATCGTTTTAGTCCCCATGCCACATGAACTTTGACAGCAGTCTTGAAACATTCGCATTGGTTTCCATCCGTAGGATAACGTGCCGGATTAACGATGGAGATATAAAGGTAATCGGCTGTTTCATTTTGGGCAGCTACGTAGCGCAAGCATTTCGAGGCTTGCGGACATTGGTCGTTGAAACAACGGGAGAAATTGTAGGGGACAGACAGGCTGCCGGATTCTTCTTTCATCTTGTAGGGGTTATTTATGGGTGAGATATTGTTGTTAATACGTTAATATACGGGAAAATCTTTTTCACAAAAGTAGGACTTTATTTTGAGAATGGGAAGTGTTTGGGCAAATATTATTTGTATGGTACACGGTTCTTTCCATTTAAAACAGTTTTGTTCTCTCAAAAATGGTCTTATTTTATGGGCCGGGCATTTAAGAGGATCGGTTGACACAGAATTACCACGGCTCTTTATCAGGTCGTTTATAGTTGCCGGACAGGGGAGATTTTGTTTCATATAGCTGAACGCGATATAAGGTTTATGTTTACTGATAAAATCATTATCTTTGCAAGGGAATTGAACTATTAATCAACAAAGAGGATAGGATGCTTACATACACATACGTTGAACATGGAAATTTTGAATTACGGGAGAAACCGAAACCGGGAATAATGGATTCACGAGATGCAATCGTGCGAATGACTCTCGGCAGTATTTGTACCGGTGACCTTCAGATCAAGCATGGCAGTGTGCCGCGTGCCGTACCCGGAACGATAGTCGGGCACGAGATGGTAGGTATTCATTTATTAATGACCCGTTGCGTGAATGGAACGGTCGTATGTCTAATGGAAAGTAATAAGCAATAGTATGCCTGTTATCGAAATATCATCTTTATCCCATCCCGGAGTTGAGGTCTTCGGTAGTCTGACTGAAAATCAGTTACGTAACCGCATCGAACCCGACAAGGGTATTTTTATCGTAGAAAGTCCGAAGGTTATCAAGAGAGCTTTGGATTCCGGTTATGAACCTCTCGCTATTTTGTGTGAGCGTAAACATATTATCGGTGATGCTGCCGAAATCATCGAACGTTGTGAGAATGTGCCTGTTTATACCGGAAGCAGAGAATTACTTGCTACGCTGACCGGCTATGTCCTGACACGTGGTGTTCTCTGTGCCATGCATCGTCCTGCGCCACGTAGTGTGGAAGAGGTATGCCGGGAAGCCCGGCGCATGGTAGTAATAGACAGTGTGGTTGATGCAACCAACATCGGTGCTATTTTCCGTTCGGCAGCCGCTCTTGGAATTGATGCCGTATTACTGACACGCACCTCTTGCGACCCGTTGAACCGTCGTGCGGTCAGGGTATCTATGGGAAGCGTTTTCTTTGTACCATGGACTTGGATGGACGGTTCTCTCAGTGACTTGGGAAAATTAGGTTTCCGTACGGCTGCCATGGCACTCACGGACGACTCTATTTCCATTGATAATCCTGCCCTAGCGGATGAATCCAAATTGGCTATCGTAATGGGCAACGAAGGGAACGGACTTTCACACGATACGATTGCTGAGGCCGACTACGTAGTCCGTATCCCTATGGCACATGGTGTTGATTCGCTCAATGTGGCTGCTGCGGCTGCTGTTGCTTTCTGGCAACTCCGTGCTCCACAATCCTGAAATGAGTTGATGCCGGATAAGATCCTATTTGCCTGTTATCAGATTCAATGTGTTGAATGATAGGGCATTTCCGCATATCTGTTACAGAACGCTTGTCAAATGGGTACATTTATTTCCGGAACCAGCATAAACTTTGTTTCCGGAAAATACTTTTTCAGCCAGGTCCGGATAAATTCCATTGTATCATTCTGAATCGTCTTGTCTTCTACGGTAGGATATAAATTATACAGTACGGTGTCCAGTATGATGCCGCGTTTTTGTATTGCTTCGAGACTAAGCAGGGTGTGATTAATGCTCCCCAGTTTACCGGAAGTAACAAAGATAAGCGGATATTTCTCTTGAGCGATGTAGTCAATGGTCAGAAGTTCGGCAGTCAGAGGAACCATGAGACCGCCTGCTCCTTCGAGTAACACAGAGTCATACCGTTTACTCAACTCTTCGGTTGCACGTTTTATTTTATCAAAGTCGATGGGACGGTTATCCAGCTGGGAAGCAAGATGCGGAGAAGCAGGATAAGAGAAAATCTCCGGCATGGTTAGTCCCTCTTGGTCTTCTTGGGTGAAAGGGATTCCCATGATTTGCCGGTGTAGATCAATATCTTCGGAATGTCCTACATTTCCCGTCTGAATAAATTTCTGGGTGATGGTGCGATGACCGTTCTTGTTCCATTCACGAGCTAGAAAGCCGGTGGCATAACTCTTTCCGGCATCCGTATCGATACCGCTTACAAAATATACATTCTGTTTCATGCTTTTTTCTTTTTTGCGATGATATAAATAGGGTGATATGTTAAAGACACAGAAGTGCCCTGAGTAAACTCCTGCGTATAACGTTCACAGAAGAACTGCAAGTCACGACGGGTCCATTGTCGCTGGGGGAGATCATTCTTTGAGTGATTCTTTAGTGAACACGAATCGTTTTCCTGTTTTCTGCCGGGACCGGATTGCGTTGACAGCCCATTGACTCCGGTTTGCTTCAAGTGATATAGTACTTTTATCGGGTCTTCGAACGAAAGCGGGATAAGTTCTTCTTCTGAATACAGTATGTCAAAATGGGGTGATAATGCAGCTTCGAGCTCTTTCCGTGAACGATAAGGTAGTCCGTTTCCGGTAAGTTCGCGTATTTCTTTCATGTTTTCTTTTCCAAAAGTGCTAAAGGCAACATAACCCTGATGATTGAGCAAGGTATTACACCTTTCGAAAAAGTTTTCCGGTGACTCGAACCATTGCAGGGCCGAACAGGAAGTAATCAGTGTGCTTTCGGCGGGGAAAGAGACTGTTTCGGCATCTCCCGGAAGAAAAGATACCTGCTCCTTCTTCAATAAGTCTTCGCAGCAATATTTCATATCGGGGCAAAGGTCATTGAGTAATAACTCTTCCGGGTGGAGAGTTTGGAGCAACATACGAGAGTAAATACCGGTTCCGCAGCCAAATTCAATCACTTTCGAGCAGGGAGAAGATATGTGTTCCGTAAGCAAACGAATCATTTTATCCGCTATTTGCCGTTGTACGTTCGCTTCCTTCGGATAGGTTGTGATGGCTTTTGAAAAACGTTCTGCGATTAGTCGTTTATTCATAATCAATCTTTATTTAATGAGCTTACTGGCCGTATGATAATTACTATCCGGTAGTATGACGGATGTATCGGTATCCGGCTGCATGAGTATTGTATGAAAAAGCTCTTGTTGGTAATGTGCCGCTTCCACTTGTTCAAGAGAGTCCGCTTGGTTTTCCCATGCCCGATATTGGTTATCCGGTAGGAAAATTCGGTCGCCTTTTCCTATGATCGCTTTTTGCCATTTAACATCAGAGGGAGGCAAGGAACAATAATGTTTTTGTATGGCGGCAAGTTCTTCTTTGAGTTCTTCAACCGCACGTTGGGGAGATGTGGCTTGAAAAGCTTTATAGTCGTCTGTTGAACCACACATCCTTCTTTGAAATTTTTGCAAGGTTTGTTCGTTCAACCCATGGAGTGTACCATTGAAAATGGAGGGAGCAATACCTTTGGTTTCGTGTATGGGATAGAGGGTACCGTTGATGGCGATACGTTGGGAAACAGGCAGATGTGGATATCGCTTCATGATTTGCGAAGCTGCCCAGACTCCCATCGACCAGGCGATGAGTGTAATCCGGGAGTAGGTTTCCAGTAAACTGGCATCAAATGTTAATGAACGGTAATCATAACAAATCATCCAGTCCTTGTCAACAGGATGAATGGTCAGGAAAGGAGTTTCGTCCATCCCCCAACCGGCAAAGAAAAGCAATAGATGCTTCTGATTATCCTTTATGATAAAATGTTGTTTCATCCGTTTATCAGTTTAATGAGTTGGTCAATTTCATGTTCTGTGATGTCGGCTGTCAGTGAGAAGCGGATTCGTGAGGTCCCGGAGGGTACGGTAGGCGGACGGACGGGCAATGCATAAAATCCTTTGCGCTGGAGTTCTGCTGCTTTCAATAGGGTATCTTCACTGGTTCCTATGATCATAGGAACAATATGACTTACCGACGGACAGTGATATCCTTTGGCTGTAAGTGCCTCCTTTAGCTTTTGGCTGATTTGTAGCAGGTGGTCCCTCTTATGTTGCAAAGCCGGAAGGTGTTCTAATACCCGTGAAGTCCATTGAATATTAATAGGAGGAAGCGCAGTGGTGAATATAAACGTACGCATTTTATTGATAAGATATTCCCGGATGAGTTGCCGGCAGACAATATAAGCTCCTGTTGAAGCGATGGCTTTACCGAATGTTCCTACTAAAAAATCTATATCATTGATACACTCCTGCTCTTCGGCACATCCTAGTCCTTTTTCCCCCCGTACACCAAAAGCATGAGCTTCATCTACATAAAGAAGAACATTTGAATAACTCTTTTTGAGCTGAATGAGAGCGTGAAGATCAGCTTCATCACCATCCATGCTGAAGATGCTTTCGGTAACAACAATAATCTGTTCATACACGTTATGATTCTCGGCAATCAGTCGTTGTAACTGGGAAATATCGTTATGACGATACCGGATACATTTAGCCGATGATAGTTTTATTCCGTCTATCAGGCTGGCGTGTACCAGCTTGTCAGCAAGAATCAGTGTGTGACTACTGCAAATGGCAGGAAGTATTCCTGTATTGGCATGATAACCACTGTTGAATATGAGTGCACTTTCCGTTCCGAACAGGGTGGCTAGCTGTTGCTCCAACTTCCGATAGTCACTAAAGTTGCCGGTCAGTAACCGGGAAGAAGAGGAGGTAGGCAGGAATGTTTCAGGGGTGAGCGTCTTTAAGAATTCCTCCTTCAATGAAACGTCATTAGCCAGTCCGAGATAATCATTGGAAGATAAGTTCAACATTCGTTGTCCGTTCAGCAGAACATATCTCCCGTTGTGGATTAATGGTGGGAGAGAACGATCGTTCTTTCCCGCTATCAAGGTCTGGATTTCTTGGCTTATATGCTCTAATGTCATGAATGATAGTTTTAAGTAATCTGTATTCGATACATGAATGATTGAATGTGTAATCGATTTATTCTTCCTTATAGGTCATCCTTCTTTATAACATGAAGTAGCCCGGAAGTCAGCTTGCTTAGTTGTTCTGAAGTGATGATGAAAGGCGGCATCAGATATACCAGCTTGCCAAAGGGACGTACCCAGATTCTTTCTTCTACCAATCGTCGTTGCATATAAGCCATATTTACCGGACGCTTCATCTCAATCACTCCAATGGCTCCCAATACTCGTACATCAGCCACTTCCGGGAATTCCCGTGCAGGTGCCAGCTCTTCTTTCAGTTGGGTTTCGATTCGCTTCACATTCTCTTGCCAACCGGATTCGAGTAACAGGCGAACGGAGGCGCAAGCCACTGCGCATGCGAGTGGATTACCCATAAATGTAGGTCCGTGCATAAAAACTCCCGGTGCATGGTTGGAGATGGTATCTGCTATTCGGTTGCTGGTTAACACAGCAGAAAGTGTCATATATCCTCCGGTCAGTGCTTTGCCGATGCACATGATATCCGGTTCCACTCCAGCGTGTTCCCAAGCAAAAAGTTTGCCGGTCCGTCCGAATCCCGTTGCTATTTCATCGAAGATAAGCAGAATATCGTGCTTCCGGCAGAGCTTTTCTGCTTCGCGGAGGTACTGCGGATGATAAAACCACATCCCGCCTGCTCCCTGTACCACTGGTTCCAGGATAAGTGCCGCCAACTCTTTTGAATGTTTTTCAATCATCTCTTGCAGAGGTCGTATATCTTCCGGATTCCATTCTCCGTCAAACCGGGAGGTGGGAGAGGGAACGAAATAACGTACAGGCAATGCCGAACCGAAAAGAGTGTGCATACCCGTCACCGGATCACATACAGACATGGCATTCCATGTGTCACCGTGATAACCGGAGCGGATGGTTACGAAATTGTTCTTTTCCGGTCTTCCTGTTGCATACTCGTATTGTACTGCCATTTTCAGTGCTACTTCTACGGCTACCGAACCGGAGTCCGCATAGAATATTTTCTGCATGGATGGAGGAACTAAAGGCAATAACAGTTTCCCCAGTTCAATGGCCGGATCATGCGTCAGTCCCCCGAACATGACATGAGACATTTTATCTAATTGTTCTTTTGCCGCCTGATTCAATACCGGATGATTATATCCATGCACTGCACACCACCAGGAAGACATTCCGTCGATAAGTGTTCGTCCGTCTTCGAGCGTAATGGTAGCACCGTCTGCCCGTTTCACTTTGTAGACAGGAAGCGGATCGGTAGTCGATGTGTACGGATGCCAGATATGTTCGCGATCAAATTGGGAACCGGCGAAATGATAGCCTTCTTCCTGAATCATCTTTTTATCTTCCGATACTTTGGAGCCGAGTGTTGTCAGCAGGTCGCCTACGATAGCCGAGTTAATTCCGATATATAATGCCTTGTGCATCGCTTCGGAAGAGAGTTGTGAACGTCCTCCGGCAAAACGCAGAAAAGCGGTCGGATTGATGAAACGAAAGAGTGCAATGGTCTTAAGTATTTCTTCTTCGCTTAAAGGCTGCTCGTTTTCCAGTGGGGTGCCCGGAATCGGACTAAGCAGGTTGATAGGTATGGATTGAACATTCAGTTCTGCCAGTGTGAAAGCAAATTCAATCCGTTGTTCCATCGTTTCTCCCATACCGATGATACCTCCGCAGCAGATATCCATTCCTACACGGCGGGCTGCATCGAGGGTAGCCAGCTTTTGTTCTTGCGTATGCGTAGAGCAGAGTTTGGAGAAATGAGATGGGGCAGTTTCCAGATTACAGTGATAACGGGTGATTCCGGCTTCATGCAGGGAACGTAATTCCTCTTCATTGAGCAGGCCCAGAGAAGCACAAAGTTGAATCGACGAATGTCGACGCATATAGCGGACCGTATCGCAAAGTTGAGTCATCTGTTTGGGAGATGGTTTTCGTCCGCTGGTAACGAGGGAGAATCGGTTGACGTCTTGGGCTTCGTTGTATTGGGCTTGTCGAAGACATTCTTCAGCGGGAAGGAGATCGTAAATCTCGGCTTTAGTGTGGTAGTGGGAAGATTGTGCACACCATTTGCAATTTTCCGGACATCGGCCGGACTTGGCGTTGATGATGGAACACATGTCGAATTCGTGCGAAGCACGTGCGGCGGTAATCTCATGCGCGGCAGCATAAAGTGCCTCGCTGTCAGCCATGTTGGCTAGCCAAGCAGCTTGGTCGGGTGATATGTCGATACCCGCCAGCACTTGGTCTTTGATTTCTTGAAGTGTCATAAATGTATGATAAGGGATAGTTTGTGCAGCATTCTGCTTACGAAGGGCAACGTCCACTACATTGGTATGCAGATGACCGATCTGTAATTCGCGTCCCATACTGGCAAAGGCAGCATAGTTCTTTCTTCCCCAGTAGCGAAAGCGGGAAAGAAGAGTGCGTGTGGTTTGTATGTAGCGTTGTTGCTTCATTGTTTTTTACTTTTGTTCGTTAGAACGCGGCAAATGTACAAAGATTCTTTGGATAAGCAAGCAAATGGATGAATTCTAGTTTCTGTGGCATTGTTTCTTTTTCCTGTATTCTTTGCGGGTATTGAAGTTGAATCCGGCATATATCTGGAGGGTACCGAATCCGTTGTCGACAGAGAAGTTGTGGTGGTGGTAATTGTAGTTTTTCCCAAGAAAGGAAGCTCCTACGTAATACTTCCCGGTGTTGTAGACAATCCCTGCACGAAGCAGGAAATCCAAATTGAATTTACTGTACCATGTTTTTGCCTCATTTGTTTCGGCGTCCACATCGGAAGCTTTGTAGGCAATGGCAGGAGTGAGAGACAGGCATGCCAGGCAGTTGCGGGCAAAGACCCAGTTGTAGGCATAACCGAAACTGATGTTGGCATTGGTGTATTTAATATTCTTGACTTTCATGGCAGGATTCATTGTCTCCTGGATAAATCCCGGAAGTGCTGTATAGTCGAAATCGAGATGATGCTTTGAAATGGAAAAACCTGCAATAAGTGTGCCTGCATTGCGCCGTTGATTGGTGGACTGACTGAATGCGGCAGGATAGGAGAATTTACGATTATTGAAGATATAATATAGATTCAGTCCTTTGACATCGACTTTTATGCCGCTGAAATCTTCGGAATAGGTGGAGGGTATATTGTCTGGAAATCCCTTGATCTTGTGTATCTTGTAATGATTGCCGGTGCGGCGATAGAAGATATCCACGCCTAATTTGGAACTGTATAAGCTAAGATCGAACTCGGTTCTCTTGTTCTTTCGGGTACCTTTTTTGAAAATATCATTCACATTTACAGACCATCCCAGGAAAATCCATCGCCAACCGAAATACAAGCCTATCTTGTTGTGCGGGTTGGGAGAAAAACTAAGTTTCTGTGGATGAGGCAATTCACTGGTGATAGAATAATACTCAAAGTTACTGAAATGAGTAACCATCAGTGCGTAGTTATAACGGTTGGGAGCGATATAGAGCGTATCGAAATCACTGAAGTTCAGAAACTTCAGGATTGCTCTTTTAAAGGCGCCCGGTTTGGTGGTTGCTGTGGAATCTACTTTTGTAGTATCGTTGCCCAAAGAGCCTTTCTCTTCAGTCTGTGCCTGTAGGGACAGTGAAAATAACAGAAAAAGAGATAGAATAACCTGTTTCCCCAAGTGGCTCTTTGTTGGTATATATATTTTTCGTTTCACGAATGTACTACCTTTCATTGATTAATATTAGCAATCTTCTAAAAATGGTTTGGTTATACTGTCAGTTATAACAATTATTCACCTGCCTTTGTTCCAGAAGATGCGTGAAGGGTATCTGTCGTGACGATGCATACCGGTCGTTCTTTTATAATATATCTATCTCTGCTTCTTTAAATTAGGCAAAAAGAATGTGACTAATCCCAGCAACGGCATATAAGCGCAGATATTATATACATATTCAATGCTTGTTTTATCCGCTAGATTACCCAGTACGGCAGATGCGACACCGGCCACTCCGAAAGCAAATCCAAAGAACAAACCGGATATCAATCCAAGTTTGGTAGGAAGTAATTCCTGTGCATAAAGCAATATGGCAGGAAAAGCCGAAGAAAGCATCAATCCCACGCAGAAGCTAAGGATGATAGTCCACAGCAGATTGGCATGTGGCATTAGTAAACTGAAGGGGGCAGCTCCCAGAATAGAAGCCCAAATCACGAATTTACGTCCGATTCGGTCACCCACCGGTCCGCCGATGAGTGTTCCGATGGCAGTAGCCGCCAGGAAGATAAATAAATATAGCTGTGAATCTTGTACGCTTACATTAAATTTATGAATCAGGTAAAAAGTATAAAAACTCGTGAGACTCGCCATATAGATATATTTGGAGAAAATCAGGATCATCAATATCGCGATTGAAAAGGCTGTTTTATCCATAGGCAAAGGAAGATGGACAGGTTTTCTGACACAGACAGTCTGCGCTTTCATCCGGTTTAGATATGATTTATACCATTTGCAAATCGGGTACATCACTCCGATAGCGGCTAAAGCCACCAATGCGAAGACAAGAAGATGTTGTCTGCCATAAGGAGCCACCAACAGAGCTACCAGCAAAGGGCCCAGTGCACCTCCGAAGTTACCACCTACCTGAAAGAGTGATTGTGCCAGTCCGCGTTTTCCGCCGGAGGCAAGGAACGTGATACGGGAGGCTTCCGGATGCAGTACGGAAGAGCCGATTCCGATGAAGAATACGGATGTTAATATCCAGTATAGGTTGTCAGAGAATGCTAAGTTTATCAGACCCATCAGTGTAAAACTCATTCCGATAGGCAATGACCATGCGATGGGATGCTTATCAAAGAAAATTCCGGTAATCGGTTGAAAAACAGAAGCGGAAAGTTGATAGATTAACGTGATAAGTCCGATTTGTGCGAAACTAAGTCCTAAGTCATCTTTGAATAAAGGATAAGATGCCGATAGCACCGACTGTAATAGATCGTTGAGACAATGCGAAAGACTCAATGCAATCAAAATGGAAAATGTAATTTTTCCTACGGGTTGTTCCTGATTCTGTACCATATACTACCAGTTTGCTTTTAACGTGTTCCTGAAAAAGGTTGCAAAGGTAGGTAAACTTCCCGTTTCTCTAAAACGAAGGATTGTAAATTGTCGTTAATTCGGTTTTGTGTCATTGGGCTATTCTCTATGCCCGATTGCAGGGGGTACCAAATGTTTCGCGGCATGAAACACTTGGTTTAGAGCCGCAAAACCGAGTATTTAGAGCCGCTAAATCAGGTGTTTAGAGCCGCAAATCCAACTGTTTAGAGCCGCTAAACTAAGTGTTTCGCGGCTTGAAACTGTCTTTCCTTGATTTAACCAGACGCTTTTTTGCTTTAAAACCGTAATCCGTAGACGGTTTTTTCATTCGCATACTGATACAGTAGTCAGTTCTTTCGCAGTCATGCTGATAACATATACACAGCAACATTCCTTATACTGTTTCTGTACACAATGTGTCTTTTTCTCTATACTATTTTTACTTTTTCTTATGTTTAACAACATGTCTCTTTGTAGTGATGTTGAATTAATGGATTAATTATTAGTTGTTTATGCTCATTTATTTAGGATGTGTGTGCGTACACACTATTGCTTAATTCAATAATTCATTTTACTTTTGCCGATGAAAAACAAGATACTTATCAATATATGGATAAAGAATTTTCAAATATTCGGATTGTGGACATAGCCAAGATGGCAGGTGTCTCTGTTGGCACGGTAGACCGTGTAATCCATAATCGGGGAAGAGTATCTGAAGAAAACAAGAAAAAAGTACAGGCTATCCTGGAAATGGTACATTATCAACCCAATCTGATGGCACGTTCGTTAGCAACCTCCAAAAGACAATATCATATCCTTGCAATAACTCCTTCTTTTATGCAGGGAGAGTATTGGGAAGCGATTTCGGAAGGTATCGATAAAGCTGCGGCGGAAATGGGATCCTATAATGTCACCATTACCAAACTCTTTTTCGATCAATATAATAACAATACTTTTGATGATATTGTCCGAAATCTGCTGAATGAGAAAGTGGATGGGGTGTTGATTGCGACATTGTTTACAGAGTCTGTTATCCGGCTTTCGCAGGAGCTTGACAGGAATGAAATACCTTATGTGTATGTTGACTCCAACATTGGAGGGCAACATCAACTGGCTTATTTTGGAACGGAATCTTATGATGCCGGAGTGATTGCTGCCAGATTATTGATGGACAGGCTTCCTTCTTCTTCGGATATATTAATGGCACGGATTATTCATAGCGGGAAGAACGATTCCAACCAGGGGAAGAACAGGCGCGAAGGGTTCTGTCATTATCTCACGGAGACAGAGTTTAATGGAAATCTGCATGAAGTGGAATTGAAAATCAATGATTCGGTCTATAATTTTGACAGGCTCGATGAAATATTCGAGGCGAATCCTGGAATAAAAGGGGCTGTTATATTTAACTCCACCTGTTATATTCTGGGCAATTACTTGAAAGCGAGGGAGAGGAAAGCGGTAAAACTGGTAGGATACGACCTTATCGGGAGAAATACCCGATTACTTTCCGAAGGTGTTATTACTGCATTGATCGCGCAACGTCCTGAGAGACAGGGGTATGAAGGAGTCAGGTCTTTGTGTAATTACTTGTTATTCAAGCAAAAATCGGAAACGGTGAATTTAATGCCGATTGATATTCTCTTGAAAGAAAATCTGAAATATTATCTGAACAATAAGCTATAAACATGAATTTTTAGAACCATGAATGAATTATTTAACGTTAAAGGCAAAGTAGTTGTAATTACCGGTGGAGCCGGAATTTTAGGTAAAGGTATTGCTGCATATCTTGCAAAAGAAGGTGCAAAAATTGTGGTGCTCGACAGAAGTGAAGAGGCAGGAAAGGCATTGGTAGAGCGTATCAAGGCAGAAGGACACGAAGCTATGTTTCTTTATACGGACGTAATGGATAAAGAAATTCTGGAAAGCAACAAAGGGGAAATCATGAAAGCGTATGGACGCATTGATGTTTTGTTGAACGCTGCCGGTGGCAATATGGCAGGTGCTACAATCGCACCGGATAAGACATTCTTCGACTTACAGATCGATGCATTCAAGAAGGTGGTGGATTTGAATCTGTTCGGTACGGTATTGCCTACAATGGTATTTGCCGGAGTCATGGTTGAACAGAAAAAAGGTTCGATCGTAAACTTCTGCTCTGAATCAGCTCTTCGTCCATTGACTCGTGTGGTAGGCTACGGTGCAGCGAAAGCGGCTATCGCTAACTTCACCAAATATATGGCCGGTGAACTGGCTTTGAAATTCGGTAACGGTCTGCGTGTAAACGCTATCGCTCCGGGATTCTTCCTGACGGAACAGAACAGGACATTGTTGACGAATCCGGATGGTTCACTGACTGATCGTTCCAAGACTATTCTTGCTCATACTCCGTTCAATCGTTTTGGCGAACCGGAAGACCTTTACGGAACAATCCACTATCTGATTAGTGATGCTTCTAACTTCGTAACGGGTACGGTAGCTGTTATTGACGGCGGGTTTGATGCATTCTCAATTTAATAAATCGATAATTAGCTGTGCTGTGGGTGCATACTGATTATCAACTTTTGACTTTCAATTTTCAACTTTTAATTTAATATAATATGTATTTGTGTGAACAAACTTGGCGCTGGTACGGTCCTAACGACCCGGTGAGCCTGTGGGATATTAAGCAGGCAGGCGCTACCGGTATAGTGAATGCCCTCCATCATATTCCGAATGGCGAGGTGTGGACAGTGGAAGAAATCATGAAGCGCAAGCGGATGATTGAAGAAGTGGGGCTGACATGGTTTGTTGTGGAGAGTGTACCGGTGCACGAACATATCAAGACACAGACGGGCGACTTCATGAAATATATCGAAAACTATAAGGAAAGTATTCGTAACCTGGCGAAATGCGGCATAATGGTGGTTACTTACAACTTCATGCCTGTACTGGACTGGACACGTACCGACCTTGCCTATACAATGCCCGATGGCTCCAAAGCGCTCCGTTTTGAGAAGGCTGCTTTTGTGGCTTTCGATCTTTTCATCCTGAAACGTCCGAATGCGGAGAAAGACTATACTCCGGAAGAGATAGCTAAGGCAAAAGCCCGTTTCGAACAGATGAATGAGGAGGATAAGAAACTCTTGGTCCGTAACATGATTGCCGGACTGCCCGGTTCAGAAGAGAGCTTTACGGTGGAACAATTCCAGGAGGCATTAGACCGCTACAAGGATATTGATGCGGAAAAACTTCGTTCCAACCTGATTTTCTTCTTGAAGGAAATTGCTCCTGTTGCCGATGAAGTGGGAGTGAAACTGGTGATCCACCCGGATGATCCTCCTTATACGATTTTAGGATTGCCACGTATTCTGAGTACGGAAGAAGATTTCAGAAAACTGATTGAGGCTGTGCCTAATGAGTCCAACGGTCTTTGTCTGTGTACAGGTTCTTTCGGTGTGCGTGCCGATAATGACCTGGCCGGAATGATGGAACGCTTCGGTGACCGTGTGAACTTTGTGCATTTGCGTAGTACGCAGCGTGACGAGGAAGGTAACTTCTATGAGGCCAACCACTTGGAAGGAAACGTAGATATGTACAACGTAATGAAAGCTCTTATTCTTTTGCAACAGCGTCGTAAATGCTCTATCGCCATGCGTCCCGACCACGGGCATCAGATGATTGACGACTTGAAGAAGAAGACCAATCCTGGATATTCATGCTTGGGTCGTCTTCGCGGATTGGCGGAACTTCGCGGTTTGGAAATGGGGATCGCTAAGTCTATTCTTTAATCTTAGCATATAATTATCGCTTTATCATCAAACACTACGGCTATTGTTGGTTGAAATGATAGTTGTAGTGTTTTTTATTAGGTCTTTTTCACTGCTGCCGTTTACGGGATCAGTGAACCGAATAAGTCTCCGACATGTGTGTCTTTGTTTGCTTTGTTCGTCGATTTCGCTTTCTTCGGTTCGGGAATGATCAATAATGCTATTTGGGCGCAGGCTTCTGCGTCAGCCAGTGCGTGATGATGGTTGGTCAAATCATATCCGCATCGTTCTGCTACTGTATGCAACTGGTGATTGGGCAGCTCCTTTCCGAACACTTTCCTCGAAGTGCGGCAGGTGCAATAAAACTTGTAATTAGGATAAGTCATTCCATATAATTCGTGAACCGCACGAAGACAACCTTCGTCGAATGGACTGTTGTGGGCAACAAGTGGAAGCCCGTCTATCAATGGTTTGATTTCTGCCCATACGTCTGGAAAGTCTGGCGCTTCTACCGTGTCATCGTAAGTTAATCCGTGAACGGCCGTTGTCCGTTGCGTATAATAATTGGGAGCAGGACGGATGAGGCGATAGATTTTATTCACAATCTTACCATCTTTTACAATGACAACACCGACACTGCATACACTGGTACGCTTGTCATTGGCTGTTTCAAAGTCGATTGCTGCAAAGTTTCTCATGAATTCTGTTGCTTTTGAGGATACAAAATTAGATAGAAAAATCGAGTTTTTATACACCGGCAAGATAAAGAATCCGTTTTTTCTTTAGAGGAAAGGTATGAATTTGAATTTATTTTCACCGTATTTCTCCGCAAAACAGATCAGTCTATACAGGATATAATCCTTCCCATGGGCTTGCATCTATAAATAAGAAAGAGGGATATCTCGGTCTTGTGCCGATGAGTAATATGACAACATTTGGGGGGGGATAGAATCGGTTTTACAGTTTTTTTTTATAGCTTTGCGAAATGATAATTCGCTTTCTGTAAAAGAGGTTGTACTATTGAGATTAAAGGTATGAAAAAGGTATGTTTATTTGTTTTTGTTTGGTTTGCTTGGAGTGTTGTTGGGAATGCACAAGAAAGTGATGGACGATACATTGAAGTGACCGGTTCTTCCGAAATAGAAGTCGTTCCGGATGAGATTCATTTTCTGGTTCAGATTAAGGAGTATTGGGAAGAAGAGTACACCGGTCAATCAAAAAAAGAAGAAGATTTCCGGACGAAAGTGCCGTTGGCTACGATCGAGAAAGAGTTGCGCCGCAGTTTGCACAAAATCGGAATAACGGATGATGCCATCCGCACACAGGAAATAGGAGATTATTGGCGCCAGCGGGGAAAGGAGTTTCTGATAGGTAAGCAATTGGATATTCGGCTCACGGATTTTGAGCAGATTAATTCTATTATCCGTTCGGTCAACACGTGGGGAATCGAGTCCATGCGTATCGGAGAACTCAAGCATAAGGATTTGCCAACGTATCGGAAACAAGGTAAGATGGCAGCACTGAAGGCTGCCCGTGAGAAAGCATCTTATTTGGTGGAAGCGATGGGGCAGCAGTTGGGTGAAGTGATTCGTATCGTCGAACCTGCCGATAATAATATGAGCCGTTATTTTTCTTTCGAGGCACAGAGTAATGTAAGCATGGGCACGGCAGCTACCGAGCAGTACCGGGTTATCAAGCTGCGGTATGAGATGACGGCTCGTTTTGCCATTAAGTAAAGATTGGCTATCTTTATCGTATGACAAGAAATAGTAATACATTTCCTATGGAACGGTACAATGGTTGTCTGTTTTGAGGAACTCCGTTCCAAACGGCTATCCATGCACCGATTCCATAAACCGTACCTTTTCCTGCGGATAAAATGGATTCAATCAGAAAGGTTGAAAAGTCAAGAATTCTAATGGATTAGATTGCTTGTTTGGCTGAATTATTATAATTTTGTGGCAAAACTTTTTATTTTATATGGTTTGTTTGATGACTGAATGTCATGAGCTATAAAATAACAACTATTGTGGAGAATTGCGTCTATGGACGTAATTTGCAGGCGGAGCATGACCTTTCTCTCTCAAACCTATTTTTCAGAATAAATATATAATAAATTGATATGAGGAAATTAATAACTTCTTTTGCACTGGTATTATCAGCATTATCCAGTTATGCGATTACTCCTTTGTGGATGCGTGATGCACGTATCTCACCGGATGGAACCGAGATTGTCTTTTGTTATAAAGGAGACATTTATAAAGTTCCCGTACAAGGAGGCACCGCTGTCCGACTTACTACACAAGCTTCTTATGAGGCCAATCCTGTCTGGTCTCCCGATGGAAAGCAAATCGCATTTGCCAGTGACCGGAATGGAAATTTCGACCTGTTCATCATGCCTGCCGACGGAGGTATCGCCCGTAGATTGACTTACCATTCCGCATCGGAAATTCCTTCGGCTTTTACACCGGATGGAAAGTATGTCCTTTTCTCCGCTTCCATACAAGATCCTGCAAACAGTGCCTTGTTTCCTACGGGAGCAATGACCGAATTATACAAAGTGGCTGTTGACGGAGGACGCACCGAACAAGTGCTGGCAACTCCCGCCGAGCTCGTTTGTTTTGATAAGGCAGGGAAGAATTTTCTTTATCAGGACCGCAAAGGTTTCGAGGATGAATGGAGGAAGCATCACACTTCATCCATAACGAGGGATATTTGGTTATACAACACCCAAACCGGAAAGCATACGAACCTGACAAACCGGGGAGGGGAGGACCGTAATCCGGTGTATGCGCCTGATGGTCATACAGTCTATTTTTTGAGTGAACGTAAGGGAGGTTCTTTCAATGTGTATACTTTCTCATTGAATGCTCCACAAGAAGTGAAGGCGGTAACTGCTTTTAAAACTCATCCGGTACGTTTTCTGTCTGTCAGCGATCAAGGAACTTTGTGTTATACCTATGACGGTGAACTTTATACCCAGAAACCCGATACCCGTCCGAAAAAAGTAAAAGTGGAACTTGTCCGTGACGATGAAGAGCAGATGGCTACACTTAAATTCTCACAGGGGGCCACTTCCGCTTCTGTATCTCCGGATGGCAAACAGGTTGCTTTTATTGTGCGTGGTGACGTATTTGTGACTTCGACCGACTATACTACGACCAAGCAAATTACCAATACTCCGGCAAAAGAAGCCGCTGTCTCTTTTGCACCGGACAACCGGACATTGGTTTATGCCAGTGAACGAACCGGTAATTGGCAACTTTATACTGCCAGAATAGCACGTAAGGACGACCCCAATTTCCCTAATGCCACTCTTATTGAAGAAGAAGTGTTATTACCCTCTCAGACAGTGGAACGTACTTATCCGCAATACTCGCCGGATGGGAATGAATTGGCTTTTATAGAAGATCGCAACCGTTTGATGGTGCTCAATCTGAAAACAAAGAAAGTACGCCAGGTGACGGACGGTTCCACATGGTATAACACCGGAGGTGGATTCGACTACGAATGGTCGCCTGATGGTAAATGGTTCACTCTCGAATTCATTGGCAACCGTCACGATCCTTATTCGGATATAGGCATTGTCAGTGCACAGGGAGGAGCGATCACCAATCTGACTAATAGCGGATATATCAGCGGCTCTCCACGTTGGGTACTCGACGGAAATGCCATTCTCTTCCAGACCGAACGGTATGGTATGCGTGCGCATGCTTCCTGGGGATCGCAACAGGATGTTATGTTAGTATTTATCAACCGGGATGCTTATGATCGTTATCGTTTAAGTAAGGAGGATTTCGAATTGCTGAAGGAGCTTGAAAAGGAACAGAAGAAAGCAAAGGAGAAAGACGGTGACAAGAAAAAAGACGGAAATAAGACTGAAAAGGGAGAGGCTGACAAGAAAAAGAACAAGCAGCATGAAGACAGCGGTAAGAAGGAGGCTGACAAGGATCAAGCTGTCAACAAAGAGATCGTTGTGGAACTTGACGGTATCGAGGACCGTATCGTACGTCTGACTCCCAACTCTTCCGACTTGGGTAGTGCGATACTTTCAAAAGACGGAGAGAATCTTTATTACTTCTCTGCCTTCGAAAATGGATATGATCTTTGGAAAATGAATCTCCGCGAAAAGGATACGAAGCGTCTGCACAAACTCAATACAGGTTGGACATCATTGATGATGGATAAGAAAGGAGATATCTTCTTGTTGGGAAGCCGTAGTATGCAAAAGATGGATGGCAAGTCGGATGCTTTGAAATCGATCGGTTATCAAGCTGAAATGCAAATGGATCTGGCATCCGAACGTGAAGCGATGTTCGACCATGTGTACAAACAGCACCGGAAACGTTTTTATAATGTCAATATGCATGGCGTGAACTGGGATGCCATGACGGATGCTTATCGCAAGTTCCTGCCTCACATTGATAACAATTATGATTTCGCAGAACTGTTGAGTGAATGGTTGGGCGAGTTGAATGTTTCACATACCGGAGGACGCTATTCTCCTCGAGGAAAAGGTGACGTTACTTCCAATCTGGGACTTCTGTTCGACTGGGATTATCAGGGAAAAGGGATGCAGATTGCCGAAATCATCGAGAAAGGTCCGTTCGACCATTCGCGTACCAAGGTAGAGGCAGGATGTATCATTGAAAAGATTAATGGAGAGGAGATAACTCCCGATCATGATATCACTTGTCTGTTAAATAACAAAGCAGGGAAGAAGACGTTGATATCAATCTACAACCCGCAAAATAAAGAACGTTGGGAAGAAGTGGTGATGCCCATTACGAGTGGTCAGCTGAATGGATTGTTATACAAACGTTGGGTGAAGCAGCGTGCGGCAGATGTTGAAAAATGGTCGAAAGGACGTTTGGGATATGTTCATATTCAGTCGATGGGAGACGGTAGTTTCCGTACGGTTTATTCGGACATTCTGGGAAAATACAATCACTGTGAAGGGATTGTGATCGATACCCGGTTCAACGGTGGCGGTCGTCTGCATGAAGACATTGAAATACTGTTCAGTGGTCAGAAGTACTTTACACAGGTAGTCCGCGGGCGTGAGGCGTGTGATATGCCAAGTCGTCGTTGGAACAAACCTTCCATCATGTTGCAATGTGAAGCCAACTATTCGAACGCGCACGGAACGCCATGGGTATACAGACATCAACATATAGGAAAGCTGGTCGGTATGCCTGTTCCGGGGACAATGACAAGTGTGTCTTGGGAAACTTTACAAGACCCTTCACTCGTCTTTGGTATTCCTATTGTCGGTTATCGTTTGCCTGATGGCAGTTATTTGGAAAATACTCAGTTGGAACCGGATGTGAAGGTCGCCAATGATCCGGAGACAGTCGTTAAGGGAGAGGATAACCAATTAAAGGTGGCTGTCGATGAACTTCTGAAAGAGATAGATAGTCAGAAGAAGTAAACACGAGGGTAATTGAATATAAAATAAAGAGGGTGTGTCGAAACTCCCTTTTTGAAGAAATTACCCCTGCTATAGCGATCTGTGGCAGGGGTAAATTTTTATATTTAGGCATTATGATGAGTCTGTCTAACGAGTCCTATTTTAACGATTTCACCCCTGCCAGAATATGCTTTGGCAGGGGTGACTTCTAATTACTGAGACTTGTTAGACAGCCCCCTCTTTTATTGGGTGTCTGTTTGAAATAGGTTGATGCAATGATATCGAACCGGTATTCATATATAGTGAAAGGACTCGCTTTTAACCGATAAGTGCCGTGATATCTTCTATAATCTGCTTATCCGTTAAGTGATTGGCAAGGAGAAACTCCTGTAAATCAAAACGGTCAACAAATTCCTTTTTAGCTCCATAGTTCAGGACTTTCATGTCTGTAGCACCATAGTAGCGGGCTATTTTCTCACCGAAACCGCCATCCAATACACCGTCTTCCAACGTTATCACTACTTCGTGATCCGCTTTCAGCTCATCCATCAGTTCGTTGTCTACACCGGTGATGTAACGCGGATTGATGAGCGTTGCATCGATCTCGGTTTTTTCTTTTAGAAGTGACGCAACCGATGCTCCCAATCCATAGAATGACCCTAAAGCCACAATGGCCACTTTCGAACCGCGATGAGTAACTTTATAACGATTGAGAATACCATAATCGGAGTCTACCGGTTCTTTGCAACTGATGACATCGGTCGCCGGTACACGGATCGCAACAGGATGTTCATTCTGACGGATGCTCCACTCCAGCATGGCAATATACTCTTCCTTACAAGTCGGAGCCAGATAAACCATATTCGGAATATTGCTGATAAGCGGAATATCGAAGAAACAGAGATGAGTCACATCATTCATTCCGGATAACGTACCCCAGAAGACCAACAAAACAGCCGGATTGTTGTTGATACAAAGATCTTGTGAGAGTTGATCGTAGGAGCGTTGAATGAAGGTGCTGTATACACCGTAAACAGGTTTCCCTCCATTGGCTGCGATGCCCGAAGCAAGAGCCACGGCGTGTTCTTCGGCAATGCCTACATCTACGAACTGCTTGCCCGCTTCCCGACGACGGTCCGGAGTAAATCCCAAAACAGTGGGAGTGCCGGAAGTGATGGTCACTACACGTGAGTCCTCTTTCATCTTTTTCAGCAGGTATTGGGCGGTTACTTCGCTGTAATCTTCTTCTTCACCGCTCACTTTTGCTTCTCCGGTTTCTACATTGAATGGAGTCCGCCAGTGGTAAGTCTCTTTATCTTGTTCGGCACGTGCATACCCTTTGCCTTTCAACGTATTGATGTGTACTACGATCGGATGCCGGATGTCTTTCACTTGAGAGAAAGCTTTAATCAGCGCCTGTACATCGTTACCCTCATTTACATACATATAATCCAATCCCATCGCTTTGAAGAAGTTACATTCGCACTGCCCGTTACTGTCACGTAACTCTTTTAGATTCTTGTACAGCCCTCCGTGATTTTCAGCAATAGACATTTGGTTATCATTGACGATGATAATCATGTTCGTGCCCAGCTCTGCCACATAATCCAATCCTTCGAAGGCTTCGCCTCCACTCAGAGAACCGTCACCTATGACAGCTATGATATTTTCATGACCGCCTGTAAGGTCACGTCCCTTTGCCAATCCGCTTGCCAGGCTGACAGAAGTAGAGGTATGTCCGATGATGAAGAAGTCATGTTCACTTTCTTGCGGTTCGGTATAGCCCGATACATCGTCGTATTTTTCCGGATGAAGGAACGCCTCTTTACGGCCGGTCAGCATCTTGTGTACATAGCTTTGGTGCGATACGTCAAATACAATTTTGTCTTGGGGCGAATTGAATACATAGTGTAAGGCAATCGTTGCTTCCACCATTCCGAAATTAGGTCCGAAGTGTCCGCCGTGCTCACTTAATTTTTGCAGGAGTGCTGTACGGATTTCATTACCTAATTCGTTTAACTCTTTCTCCGACAGTCTCTTTACATCTGCGGGAGCATTTATCTTTTCCAAATACATATCAAACAGTTTTTCTAAATAATATTTTTACTTGTTTCTTTGTGACGCAGCAAAGATACTACAGTATTTGAGATCTGTTTGTATCTGAATTACGGATTTATTGACCCATATTACAGTTTCTCCGAAACAAATGCATCATGTGCGCCATTTCATCTGTGAGTCTTCTATTTTAGGTTCTCTCAGTTTTTAAAAGATGTTAAGAGATCTTGTGCCTTGCGAACTAATTTTTGATATGATGTGTTGTTTTAGGTGAATAATGAATTAAGAAAAGACTAGAGAGTTAGAGATGAACAGATGAACCATATCTAATGATTTAGCAGATAAAAAATTACATTTTAAAATTTATGAACATGAGAAAGTCTATTATTTTATTAGCTTTTATATTGGGTGGTTTTACAGTAGCAAATGCCCAATCAGTTGTAGAAGGCGCCAAACTTACAGATAATTGGTCTGTCGGAATAAATGCCGGTGCGGTCACTCCCCTTACTCACAGTGACTTCTTAAAAGACATGCGTCCCGCTGTCGGAGTGGGGATTTCGAAGCAGTTGACTCCCATCTTCGGTTTGGGAATTCAAGGAATGGGCTATATTAATGCCACTCCCAGTAAAACAGCTTTCGATGTTTCGGATGTCAGTCTGTTGGGTAAGATCAATTTGATGAATCTCTTTGCAGGCTACACAGGTAAGCCTCGTGTGTTTGAGATGGAGGCTGTTACCGGAATTGGTTGGTTGCACCGTTATGTCAATGGTGATGGCGATCAGAATTCATGGTCTACCCGTTTGGGATTGAATCTTAATTTCAACTTGGGTGAAAGCAAAGCATGGACATTGGGAATCAAACCTGCCGTTGTATATGATATGCAAGGTACTTATCCCGAAACAAAGAGCCGTTTCAATGTCAATAATGCCGCTTTTGAATTGACAGCCGGGTTGACATACCATTTTAAAACAAGTAACGGAACACATCACTTTGCCAAAGTGAAAGTATACGATCAAGCCGAAATTGACGGACTGAACTCTTCAATCAATGCCCTTCGTGCAGATGTAAACAACAAAGAGAATGAAATCAGCAATGCAAACCAGCGCATCAACGGATTGCAGAAGGAACTTGAAGAATGTCGCAACAAAGTGGTTCCGGTGGAGACGGTAGTGAAAACCGCTCGTGTACCCGAATCTATCATTACTTTCAGACAAGGCAGATCGTCAGTGGATGCTTCACAGCTTCCTAATGTGGAACGTGTCGCTTCTTATATGAAGAAACATGCTGATTCGAAAGTAGTCATTAAGGGATATGCTTCTCCGGAAGGTAGTGTTGAGGTGAATGCAAGAATTGCTGCTGCACGTGCGGAAGCTGTAAAAACGATCTTGGTCAATAAGTACAAGATTAATGCATCTCGCATCACTGCCCAAGGTCAGGGGGTAGGCGATATGTTTACCGAATCGGATTGGAATCGTGTAAGTATCTGTACAATTGAAGATTAAACGGATATAGTCTAAAATAGAATGATGAAAGCTGCCCAAAAGGCAGCTTTTGTTGTATGTACAGGTTTTAGGGATAAACGGCCGATTTCAGCCTTTGTGTTGATACTGTATCTTGTAATAAAGGCTCTGTTTTAGCGAAACGAAGCCTGCATTTCATTCAAACGGAGCCTCTGTTTTACTCGGATAAAGGCTCTGTTTCAACCAAATAGAGCCTCTATTTGGTTCAGCTTATATGCTGATGAATTTTAACCTACGGATAAATACGGATAAATAACGCTAAGTAAGCCGGGAGTTCCGTTGAACGCGTTGGCTTGATGAAGATCGTAATTTACCGAAAAAGAAATAACCTACTCCAAAGAAAGGCGACACCCGTCAAGATGTCGCCTTTTTTATCAGAATATCGGCACCGCTATTTTACACGTTGCTCACTTATATGGTGTATTATAGCTTGCTTTACCGTTTATTTTATAATAAAATGAAAAAACGGCTATTTATCCCCGTAGTGGCTTCTAAGCGAAACAACTTCTACCGTAACGATGTCTTCGTGTATGCTATAAATTAGGCGGTATTGTTTGTTTATTCGCCTGCTCCAATAACCGGAATAGTTACCTTTTAACTGTTCTATCTGCCCCGTTCCCGTCGTAGGGTGTTCTTCCAACTCCTGCAATAATGAAATAATCTTTGCTATGTCTTTCTTTTGCCCGGATTTTCGCCACTGTATCATTTGCTTCTCGGCTTCATCCGTCAATTTTACCCTATATTTCATGCCCCTAGCAAAGTCCTTATTTCGTCCATCGTATAATATTTACTTCTTCCTTGTTTTGCGTCTTCAATACCACGATTAAGAGAAGCAATGTTTTCGGGATCATCAAACCACGGGTCACCGCTGGGGCTTGGATTAGTATATACTACGTCCGAAGATTCTGCCTTTGTTTCCAAAATGTTCTCTATGAAAACTTTCAAGCTCTGACCTTGCGAAGCTGCCATAGCCGAAAGTTTTTGTAGGGCATTAACGGATAAATCTATAGACTTCCGTTTCTTCTGTAAAGCTGTTGTATTCATAATCTTCTTCCTTTTTTGCAAAGATACAATAAATACAAATAAGTCGGTTGCAATTTACATTTATTTATTTGCACTATGCAAAGATTATACGCCGTATTACCCTATTTGGAAAAGCCGGGAGTTCCGGCAGGAAAACATAAAAAGCACCCGGAAAAGTGAATAACAGGTACTTTTCCGGGTGCTTTTTATGAAACTTCCTTATTATGAGTGTTGTATGCGGTGCGTACGGGACTCGAACCCGTGACCCCATGCGTGACAGGCATGTATTCTAACCAACTGAACTAACGCACCAATATTTTAATCGGATTCATTCATTTCCATTCTCCCTGCTTCTTGATGAAGGAAGCGGTGCGTACGGGACTCGAACCCGTGACCCCATGCGTGACAGGCATGTATTCTAACCAACTGAACTAACGCACCAGAATTTCAATTTATTAATCCGCATCTCTCTCGATTGCGGGTGCAAAGGTAGTTGTTTTTTGCAAATCTGCAAGCGTTTCGAGAAAAGTTTTTTCAAGAAAAAGCGATAAAAATGCTTAGTCTCTCATTTAGAGTACTTTTGTAATGAGAAAAACATTCATCTTTCTTCTGATCGGATAGTGAGGCCATCCGGTCAGTATAGTGAGGCTATCACGATGGCAATGGTGTCACTATCCTAAAAGTTTGTTGTTCTTTTCATTGAGAATAGCTCCCGATATCTTTCTATCTGTAAGAAATCACCGTTTTTATATCAACTTTCTGCTTGAATAGTTCGTAATTTTGCAATAAATCGTTATTTTTGCGGACTAAAAATAGAAAGGTAGAAAACAATCTGCTTAGAATCGTTAATTAGTAAAAGGAATGATGACAACAGCCAAACTGTTATTGCATTGTCCCGACAAACCGGGAATCCTTGCGGAAGTGACAGACTTTATTACGGTAAACAAAGGAAATATCATCTATCTGGATCAATATGTAGATCATGTAGAGAACATATTCTTCATGCGTATTGAATGGGAACTGAAAGACTTTCTGGTTCCGCAGGAGAAAATAGAAGATTATTTCAGAACTCTCTATGGACAGAAATATGAAATGGATTTTCGCCTTTATTTCTCTGATGTAAAACCACGTATGGCTATCTTCGTTTCTAAGTTGTCACACTGCCTTTTCGATATGTTGGCACGATATACGGCCGGAGAATGGAATGTAGAAATTCCTCTTATCATAAGTAACCATCCGGATTTGCAACACGTAGCAGAGCGGTTCGGAATTCCTTTCTATCTGTTTCCTATCACTAAGGAGACGAAAGAAGAGCAGGAGCGTAAAGAAATGGAGCTGCTTGCCAAGCATAAGATTACATGTATCGTATTGGCACGCTATATGCAGGTAATTTCCGAGCGGATGATTCAAGCGTATCCGAATAAGATTATCAATATCCATCACTCTTTCCTCCCTGCGTTTGTGGGGGCGAAGCCTTATCATGCTGCTTTCCAGAGAGGAGTGAAAATTATCGGTGCAACCAGCCATTATGTAACCACGGAACTGGATGCCGGACCGATTATTGAACAGGATGTGGTGCGTATTACCCATAAAGATACTATCGAAGACCTGGTAAATAAAGGCAAGGATCTGGAAAAAATTGTTCTTTCGCGTGCCGTGCAGAAGCACATCGAACGTAAAGTCTTGGCTTATAAAAATAAAACAGTAATATTTAATTGATGAAAGTAGCAGTTGTAAAATACAATGCCGGCAATATTCGCTCTGTGGATTATGCTTTAAAGCGGTTGGGGGTAGAAGCGGTGATCACTGCCGATAAAGAAGAGCTCCAATCGGCTGATAAAGTTATTTTCCCTGGAGTGGGGGAGGCGGAAACGACCATGAACCACTTGAAGGCAACGGGATTGGACGAGCTGATCAAAAAACTCCGTCAGCCTGTACTGGGAATTTGTCTCGGCATGCAGTTGATGTGCCGGCATTCTGAAGAAGGAGAGGTCGATTGTTTGAATATCTTTGATGTGGACGTGAAACGTTTTGTCTCGCAGAGACATGAAGATAAAGTGCCGCACATGGGATGGAACACCATTGGGCAAACGAATAGCAAATTGTTTGAAGGATTCGCCGGAGAGGAGTTTGTCTATTTTGTGCATAGCTTTTATGTGCCTACCTGTGATTTTACTGCTGCTACGACAGATTACATTCACCCGTTTAGTGCGGCATTACATAAAAATAATTTTTATGCAACCCAGTTTCATCCGGAGAAAAGCGGCAAGACGGGAGAGAAGATTCTGACGAATTTTTTGAATCTATAATAAACTCGTTCATCGTTTATCATAAACTTTTAGTAACTAAATAATAGATGATAGAAATTATTCCAGCCATTGATATTATTGACGGAAAGTGTGTACGGCTTTCCCAGGGAGATTACGGCAGTAAGAAAGTATATAATGAAAATCCGGAGGAAGTTGCCAAGGAGTTTGAAGCGAACGGTATCCGCAGGCTTCACGTAGTAGATTTGGACGGTGCTGCTTCTCATCATGTAGTCAATTATCGGGTGTTGGAACGGATTGCAGCACGCACTTCTCTCGTTATCGATTTTGGTGGTGGGGTAAAGAGTGATGAAGATTTGAAAATTGCTTTTGAGAGTGGAGCACAGATGGTAACCGGTGGAAGCATTGCGGTGAAAGATCCGGCACTGTTCTGTCATTGGCTGGAAGTGTATGGTAGTGAGAAAATTATTTTAGGGGCAGATGTAAAAGATCATAAGATAGCCGTCAATGGTTGGAAAGACGAAAGCGCTTGTGAGCTTTTTCCATTTCTTGAAAACTATATGGATAAAGGTATACGAAAAGTGATCTGTACGGATATCAGCTGTGACGGAATGTTGAGTGGGCCTTCCATTGATTTATATAAAGAGATACTGGCTAGATTCCCCGGCCTCTATCTGATGGCTAGTGGCGGGGTAAGTAAGGTGGATGATATTATTGCTTTGGATGAGGCGGGTGTTCCCGGGGTTATTTTCGGCAAGGCATTATACGAAGGACATATCACCTTAAGAGATCTGAGAATCTTTTTATAGTTGTCGTACCGGAATGAAATGGCTGTTTGGTTGTAAATGCTCCCCATATTATAAGAGGGGATAAAAAATCAAACTTCAGGGATATGGATTATAAATTGTTGAACAGTAAATAAAATAGGATTGTGTTAGCAAAAAGAATAGTATCTTGTCTGGATATAAAAGACGGACAAACCGTGAAAGGAACGAATTTTGTCAATTTGCGCCAAGCCGGTGATCCGGTAGAGTTAGGCCGTGCTTACAGTGAACAAGGAGCAGATGAACTTGTTTTTCTGGACATTACTGCAAGCCATGAGGGGCGTAAGACTTTTACGGAATTGGTAAAACGGATTGCTGCCAATATCAATATTCCATTTACTGTAGGTGGGGGAATCAACGAATTAAGTGATGTAGATCGCCTATTGAATGCTGGGGCGGATAAGATCTCCATCAACTCTGCAGCTATCCGTAATCCTCAATTGATTGATGAGATTGCAAAGAATTTCGGATCGCAGGTTTGCGTGTTGGCAGTAGATGCCAAACAAACCGGAAACGGTTGGAAATGTTACTTGAACGGAGGACGTATCGAAACAGATAAAGACCTGTTCGAGTGGACAACAGAGGCTCAGAACCGTGGGGCAGGAGAGATTCTTTTCACAAGTATGGATCACGATGGTGTAAAGGCCGGTTATGCCAATGAAGCACTTGCCGCTTTGGCGGATCGGCTTTCCATTCCTATCATAGCTTCGGGAGGGGCAGGCTGTAAAGAGCACTTCCGCGATGTCTTTTTACAAGGAAAAGCGGATGCGGCATTGGCTGCCAGTGTTTTTCACTTCGGAGAAATTAAAATTCCCGAATTAAAATCGTATCTTTGCGGTGCAGGAATTACCGTCAGGTAATTGCTGCATAGCAAAAATTAGCCTTTGAAATAGTAATTAGAACGTATATAAAAATGGAATTGGATTTCGATAAGATGAACGGACTCGTTCCGGCTATCATACAGGACAACCAGACACGTAAGGTCTTGATGTTAGGCTTCATGAATCAAGAAGCTTATGATAAAACGGTAGAAACCGGAAAGGTTACATTCTTTAGCCGTACCAAGAATCGTTTGTGGACAAAAGGCGAAGAAAGCGGTAACTTCCTTCAGGTTGTATCTATAAAGGCCGATTGCGATCATGATACACTACTGGTTCAGGTAGACCCGGTAGGGCCCGTGTGCCACACAGGTACGGATACTTGTTGGGGGGAGAAAAACGAAGAACCGGTTATGTTCCTGAAAGTATTGCAGGATTTCATAGACAAGCGTCATGAGGAGATGCCCGAAGGTTCTTATACTACCAGCCTGTTTGAGTCGGGAATCAATAAGATGGCCCAAAAAGTAGGTGAAGAAGCTGTGGAAACAGTAATCGAAGCAACAAACGGTACTGATGAACGTTTGATTTACGAAGGAGCGGATCTTATTTATCACATGATTGTGTTGCTTACTGCAAAAGGCTATCGTATCGAAGACCTTGCACGTGAACTGCAGGAAAGACACTGTAGCACATGGAAGAAACATTAAACAATTAAATAATTAAAATAGGAGTCGGTATGGATGACGAGGCGTTGATTCGATATAAGAATGTGGAAATCCATCAACAGGAACTCTGTGTGCTAAGGAACGTAAATCTGGAATTGCACAAAGGGGAGTTGGTCTATTTGATCGGAAAAGTGGGCTCGGGAAAAACGAGTCTGCTCAAGACTTTTTATGGCGAACTGGACGTTATTGACGGTGAAGCGGAGGTGCTGGGGTATAATATGCGATCTGTCAAACGGAAGCATATCCCGCAACTGCGCCGGAAGTTAGGCATTGTGTTCCAGGACTTTCAACTGCTTACGGACCGTACGGTATACAGTAATCTGGAATTTGTGCTTCGTGCCACAGGCTGGAAGAACAGACAGGAGATACAAGACCGCATTGAAGAAGTGCTTCAACTGGTGGGAATGTCCAACAAAGGGTATAAACTCCCGAACGAACTTTCCGGTGGCGAGCAGCAGCGTATTGTGATTGCACGTGCCGTACTCAATTCTCCGGCTATTATCCTGGCGGATGAACCAACCGGAAATCTGGATGTAGAGACAGGTAAGGCTATCATTGAGTTGTTGCACAATATCTGCGAATCCGGTTCGTCTGTAGTGATAACGACACACAATTTGCAATTGTTGAAAGATTATCCGGGCAGGGTATATCGTTGTGCCGACCATCGGATTGTAGAGGTGACCGATGAATATGTGCCCAGACAGAAAACAATAGAAATAGATTTAAATATAGATAACTAAAACAGTAACGAAGATGAAAGTTTTAAAGTTTGGAGGAACTTCCGTAGGTTCTGCTCAGCGCATGAAGGAAGTAGCCAAATTGATTACCGATGGTGAACAGAAGATTGTTGTTCTTTCTGCTATGTCAGGAACAACAAATACATTGGTGGAAATCTCGGACTATCTGTATAAGAAGAATCCGGAGGGTGCCAACGAGATTATTAATAAGCTGGAAGCAAAATATAAACAGCATATTGATGAACTTTTTGCAACCCGGGAATATAAACAGAAAGGTCTGGAAGTGGTCAAATCTCACTTCGACTACATCCGCTCCTATACTAAAGACCTTTTCACTTTGTTCGAAGAGAAAGTGGTTTTAGCACAGGGAGAGCTCATTTCTACGGCGATGGTCAACTTCTATCTACAAGAGTGTGGGGTGAAGTCCGTGTTACTTCCGGCTTTGGAATTCATGCGTACCGACAAGAACGCAGAACCGGATCCTGTATATATTAAGGATAAATTGCATGCTCAATTGGAACTTTATCCGGATGCGGAAATCTATATTACACAAGGTTTTATCTGCCGCAATGCTTACGGGGAGATAGATAACCTGCAACGTGGTGGCAGCGACTACACCGCTTCTCTGATTGGAGCGGCAGTGAATGCTTCCGAAATCCAGATCTGGACAGACATTGACGGTATGCACAATAATGACCCGCGTATTGTTGACAAGACTGCTCCGGTGCGTCAGCTTCATTTTGAGGAAGCGGCTGAGTTGGCTTACTTTGGTGCCAAAATCCTGCATCCTACTTGTGTTCAGCCGGCTAAATATGCCAATATACCTGTCCGCCTGTTGAATACAATGGATCCGGAAGCTCCGGGCACACTCATCTCTAACGATACGGAAAAAGGTAAAATCAAGGCGGTAGCTGCAAAAGACAACATCACTGCCATCAAGATTAAATCCAGCCGTATGTTATTGGCTCACGGTTTCTTGCGTAAGGTATTCGAAATCTTCGAAAGCTATCAGACGTCTATTGATATGATCTGTACGTCGGAGGTCGGGGTCTCTGTTACGGTAGATAATACGAAACATCTTAACGAGATTCTGGATGACTTGAAGAAATACGGAACGGTAACCGTTGATAAAGGAATGTGTATCGTCTGCGTTGTAGGTGACCTTGAATGGGAAAATGTCGGGTTTGAAGCAAAAGCACTCGATGCGATGCGCGACATACCGGTGCGAATGATCTCATTTGGAGGAAGTAACTATAATATCTCCTTCCTCATTCGGGAGTGTGATAAGAAAGTTGCTTTACAATCATTGAGCGATATGCTGTTCAACGGCAAATAATTCTACAAATAACACGGGGAGACTGTCTAACAGGTCTCAGTAATTAGAAGTCACCCCTGCCAAAGCATATTCTGGCAGGGGTAAAATCGTTAAAATAGGATTTGTCAGACAGTCTCCTCCTTTTTAAACCAACTAAACAAGTTTTTCGAATGATGAAGGGAATATTTCCAATCGATAAATTCCGTACTTTGCAGACACCTTTCTATTATTACGATACCCGAGTGCTGCGTGATACATTGGCGGCTATTAACCGTGAGGTGGCTAAATATCCTAATTATTTAGTGCATTATGCTGTCAAAGCAAATGCCAATCCGAAAGTACTTACCATTATCCGTGAGGGCGGAATGGGAGCCGACTGTGTGAGCGGTGGAGAAATTCGTGCTGCCATCCGTGCCGGATTCCCTGCTGATAAAATTGTTTTTGCAGGAGTAGGTAAAGCTGACTGGGAAATCAACCTCGGGTTGGAGTACGGCATCTTCTGTTTCAATGTAGAGTCTATTCCCGAGCTGGAAGTAATTAATGAATTGGCCGCTGCTCAAAATAAAGTGGCTAATGTGGCTTTTCGTATCAATCCCGATGTGGGCGCACATACCCATGCAAATATCACTACCGGTTTGGCAGAAAACAAATTCGGTATCAGTATGCAGGATATGGACAAGGTGATAGATGTGGCGCAAGAGATGAAAAACGTAAAGTTAATCGGCCTTCACTTCCACATCGGTTCGCAGATCCTGGATATGGGCGATTTTGTGGCCCTCTGTAATCGTGTCAATGAATTGCAGGATAAGTTGGAGGCTCGCCGAATCCTGGTGGAACATATTAACGTAGGAGGGGGGCTGGGAATTGATTACGAACATCCCAACCGGCAGGCTGTCCCGAACTTCAAAGATTACTTTGCTACTTATGCCGGACAATTGAAATTGCGTCCTTGTCAGACCTTACATTTTGAATTGGGGCGTGCAGTTGTGGGGCAATGCGGTTCTTTGATATCTCAGGTGCTGTATGTAAAACAAGGTACCCGGAAGAAATTTGCTATCTTGGATGCAGGTATGACCGATCTTATTCGTCCGGCTCTGTATCAAGCATTCCATAAAATGGAAAATATTACTTCCGAGGAGCTGTTGGAAGCATACGATGTAGTAGGACCGATCTGTGAATCGTCGGATGTTTTCGGGAAAGCGATTGACCTGAACAGGGTGAAGCGCGGCGACTTGATAGCCATTCGCTCTGCTGGTGCTTATGGTGAAATCATGGCTTCCGGATACAATTGTCGTGAACTGCCGAAAGGGTATATCTCTGATGAACTGGTGTGAGCAAAATGAACCGCTATCATCAAAGTGTGAATGTAGCTTAAAAATGTAGGGGGTATGGAACTATTTTAATTGAAAGCGTGTTATTTTTGTAATGAGTTCAAAAAGAAACTACATTAACAACTTAATAAAATTACGATTATGATTTCAGAAAAATTACAAAATGCAATTAACGAACAGATTGCTGCTGAAATGTGGTCTTCCAACCTGTATTTAGCAATATCTTTCTTTTTTGAGAAAGAAGGTTTCAGCGGTTTTGCTCATTGGATGAAAAAGCAATCTCAAGAAGAAATGGGACATGCTTATGACATGGCATCTTATATCATCAAGCGTGGAGGAACTGCTAAAGTTGATAAAATAGATGTTGTTCCTAACGGATGGGGCACTCCTTTGGAAGTGTTCGAACACGTTTATAAACATGAATGTCATGTTTCTCAATTGGTAGATAAGTTGGTGGACGTAGCTGCTGCTGAAAAAGACAAAGCAACACAAGATTTCTTGTGGGGATTTGTTCGCGAACAGGTAGAAGAAGAAGCTACGGTACAAGGTATTGTTGACAAAATCAAGAAAGCCGGTGATGCTGGAATTTTCTTTGTTGATTCACAATTGGGACAGCGTTAATGATGATGCTATAAAAAAAATCTTTATAGAGATAGAAGCGAAGCTGCCTGAATTCTTGTTCAGGTGGCTTTTTTTATTTAGAAATTCTCACAGGGAGCAAGATGAGGACTTTCTATGTTGCAGGTGATGATGGAAAAGCCGGGTGGAGAGATCGAACTCAAAGCCGAAGTAGGCAAGGACATCGCTTTACGCTCTTCCTTGCTTGTCGGATAGTGCCTTGCGAGAAAGTGTCTTGCGAGAAACAAATGGGAGGGAATATGAGTCTGATTATTTCTTGTTTTTCCCTTTCTCCATTGTTCCCAGGTAAATCTCCAGTGAACGGGTGGATATCTGTATTTCGTGGAAAGATACGCCAAGGGATGCTATCAATAGGATTAAAGCCAATCCGAATACGTAAGCAGAGAATAATTGCAGTCCGATATAAATAAGGAACATACTGACTACACAAAGAAAAAGACTTGCAATGCCCAGTCCTTGCATCGTGCGGGTCAGGTTCAACCGTTTTCGTAAATTCTCGATTTGAGCTTCAGTGATGTCCGAAGGGTTTTCTACGTAGCGGTCACGCAGTTGGCGTACAAGTTGGGCATACGATAAGAAACGGTTGGTGTAAGCCAATAAAATCAATGAAACTGCCGAGAAAAGCAGGGTAGGAGTCGTGAGAGTCAGTTCTTCCATAATCTATGTTTAATAGTTAAGTAGCGGTTCGAAATTCATTTTATAAAAGAATTAGGCGCGGATTACATGGTTTTCACGTATTATGCGTTTTCTTAGCATGGTGGTTGTCATAAGGTAACTGTGTAAAATACGTGAAATCTGTATACTCCGTGTAATCCGTGCCTAAAATATGGATTCAGTAAAGAAACTTTGTTCGGTCGTTATTCCGCTTTCATTTCAATACATGAAGCTCTTTACCTACCTTGATAAAGGCTGCGATACACTTGTCAAGATGTTCTCTTTCGTGTCCTGCAGAAATCTGTACACGGATGCGGGCCTGATCTTTGGGTACTACCGGATAGTAGAAACCTGTCACATAGATCCCTTCTTCCTGCATGCGGGCAGCATAAATTTGAGACAGCTTTGCATCATATAGCATTACTGCACAAATAGCACTTTGGGTCGGTTTAATATCAAATCCGGCAGCGGTCATCTTATCACGGAAGTAGTTTACATTTTCAACCAACTTTTCATGCAGCGCATTGCTCTCTTTCAGCATCTTGAAAACCTCGAGACTTGCACCGATGATGCCCGGAGCCAATGAGTTGGAGAACAAATACGGGCGACTGCGTTGACGGAGTAAATCAATGATTTCTTTACGTCCGGTGGTAAATCCTCCCAGCGCACCACCGAAAGCCTTACCCAATGTTCCGGTATAGATATCTACGCGTCCGTGAGTCTGATACAACTCGCTTACACCGTGACCGGTGGCACCTACTACACCGGCAGAATGAGATTCATCCACCATTACCAGTGCATCGTATTTCTCGGCAAGATCACAAATCTGGTCCATCGGAGCTACATTGCCGTCCATTGAGAATACACCGTCCGTAACGATAATGCGGAAACGTTGTGCCTGGGCTTCTTGCAGACATCTTTCCAAATCTTTCATGTCGGCATTGGCATAACGGTAACGTTTTGCCTTACAAAGACGTACTCCGTCAATGATAGAAGCATGATTTAGAGAGTCTGAGATAATGGCATCCTCTTCGGAGAAAAGCGGTTCGAATACCCCACCGTTAGCATCGAAGCAGGCAGCATACAGAATTGTGTCTTCCGTTTGGAAAAACTCAGAGATGGCGGTTTCCAGTTCTTTGTGTATATCTTGTGTACCACAAATGAAGCGGACGGATGACATTCCATAGCCACGGCTATTCATCATTTCCTGCGAAGCCTTGATTAAGCGGGGATGATTGGATAGCCCCAGATAGTTATTTGCACAGAAGTTTAATACTTCCTTGCCTTTTACAGTGATGGCAGCTTGCTGCGCACTTTCAATTAGTCGTTCTTCTTTATAAAGTCCGGCTTCTTTGATTTCCGCCAATGTCTGGCAGAGATAATTTTGCATTTTACCGTACATAGTGTTTGTATGATTAAGTTATATTGCAAAGAACACAATTTTTTTTGGAATAACAATGTCTTTTTGATTAAAATCTGAAAAAAAAGTGCTTACTTTGCGCACTATTTAAGCTTTATATTCTAAGTCAGAAGAGAAAATGGAAAACATTTTGATTATTGGAGCTACCGGACAGATAGGGTCGGAGCTAACGATGGAGCTACGTAAACGTTATGGAAATGCAAATGTCGTAGCAGGTTATATACCAGGCGCAGAGCCTAAAGGGGAATTGAAGGAGTCGGGACCTTCAGCTATTGCTGATGTTACGGATGGAGAGATGGTTGCATCTGTGGTCAAAGAGTATCACATCGATACGATTTATAATTTGGCTGCTCTGTTATCCGTAGTCGCCGAGTCGAAACCCAAGTTGGCTTGGAAAATAGGTATCGATGGATTATGGAATGTGTTGGAAGTGGCACGTGAACAAGGATGCGCGGTGTTTACTCCGAGTTCTATCGGGTCGTTTGGCGCTAGTACGCCTCATACAAAAACGCCACAGGACACTATTCAGCGTCCGCGTACCATGTATGGGGTCACTAAAGTAACGACAGAGTTGTTGAGTGATTATTATTTTAATAAATACGGTGTTGATACCCGTGCTGTCCGTTTCCCGGGCATTATTTCGAATGTGACTCCTCCGGGAGGAGGTACGACCGATTATGCTGTTGATATATACTATTCGGCAGTGAAAGGGAAAAAATTTGTGTGCCCCATTAAGCAAGGCACTTTAATGGACATGATGTATATGCCGGATGCATTGAATGCAGCAATTATGCTGATGGAAGCCGATCCGACAAGATTGATACATCGCAATGCTTTCAATATCGCTTCCATGAGCTTTGATCCGGAAACGATATATCAGGCTATTAAAAAGCATATGCCGCAGTTTGAGATGATCTATGAGGTAGATCCTTTGAAACAGCGCATAGCTGATAGTTGGCCCGACAGTCTGGACGATACCTGTGCTCGCGAAGAGTGGGGATGGAAGCCTGTCTATGATTTGGAAAGCATGACGGTGGATATGCTTGAAAAATTAAGAGAGAAACTGAAATAATGAAAAAACTAATTGCAGGGGTCATATTGCTCGGTATATTGAGCTCTTGTGGAAACAAGAAAACAAATATTGACCCCTTCGCATCTATTACTAAAGAAGTGGATTCTATCCGGTGGACCGCTGATTCTATCCACCATGAAAAATCATCGGAAGATCCGCAGCCTATACAGGCGGATGAATCTTTCGATGATTTTATCTACAATTTTGCTTCCGATGATGTGTTGCAGCGTCAGCGTGTGAAATTTCCATTGCCCTATTACACTGGAGATAAAAAGTTGAATATTGAGGAAAGCAATTGGAAGCATGATGACTTGTTTACGAAACAGCTTTATTATACACTTCTGTTTGATAGAGAGGAAGACATGGATTTAGTAGGAGACACCTCCCTCACTTCCGTGCAGGTAGAGTGGATGTTCGTGAAAACACGGATGATGAAGAGATATTATTTTGAACGTATCAAAGGCGCATGGGTGCTGGAGGCAATCAACCTGAGGCCTATTGAGCAAAGTGATGATGAAAACTTTGTCGAGTTTTTCGGACATTTTGCAACGGATAGTCTTTTTCAGAGTCAGCGTGTGCGGGAGCCATTAGCTTTTGTAACCACCGATCCGGACGATGATTTTTCTATTCTGGAGACGACTCTTGATCTTAATCAGTGGTTTGCTTTCAAACCTGCGCTTCCTGTCGATCGCCTTTCTAATATAAACTACGGACAGCGGAATGATGATGATTCGCCCACGAAAATATTGGCGTTGAAAGGTATCGGCAATGGCTTTTCCAATATCCTTTATTTCCACCGGACAGCCGGAGGATGGGAATTGTATAAGTTTGAAGATACAAGTATCTGATACGGATTATGATACGCTATAATAGTATAACTTATAATTAAAAATATATGTATTCTCTTTTGCCCTACAATACATTCGGCATTGATGTCAGTGCCACTCGCTTTTTAGAATATTCTTCGGTTGAAGAGCTGAAGAGGCTGATTGCGCAAGGTGCCATTGTGACGCCTTTTTTGCATATTGGCGGAGGCAGTAACCTACTGTTTACCAAGGATTACGATGGATTGATACTTCATTCCCGTATTGAAGGAATCGAAGTGACGGAAGAAGATGAACGTTCTGTTTCAGTACGAGTGGGAGCGGGGGTAGTATGGGATGACTTTGTTGCATATTGTGTACAGCATGGATGGTATGGAGCGGAGAACTTGTCACTGATTCCCGGTGAAGTGGGAGCGAGCGCAGTACAGAACATCGGGGCTTATGGCGTTGAAGTGAAAGATCTGATAACGGCTGTGGAAACGGTGAACATTCAAGCTGAAGAACGTGTTTATTCAGTGGAGGAATGTGGATATACCTACCGGAACAGTATCTTTAAGCGTCCGGAAAATAAGTCGGCTTTTGTCACTTATGTTCGTTTCCGGCTTAGTAAAAAAGAACATTATACGTTGGATTATGGAACCATTCGTCAGGAACTTGAACAATATCCGGCATTGACACTTTCTGTTGTACGGAAAGTGATTATTGATATTCGTGAGAGCAAGTTGCCTGACCCGAAAGTGATGGGGAACGCCGGTAGCTTCTTTATGAATCCCATTGTGTCGAAAGAAAAACTGGAAGCCTTACAGCAGGAATATCCTCGGATACCTTACTATGAGCTGGAGGATGGTCGGGTAAAGATTCCGGCTGGATGGATGATTGATCAATGCGGCTGGAAAGGAAAAGCTTTGGGACCGGCAGCTGTGCATGATAAACAAGCGCTGGTATTAGTGAATCGTGGTGGAGCAAAAGGTAGCGATATTCTTGCACTTTCAGATGCAGTCCGAGCCTCTGTTCGTGAGAAGTTCAGCATTGATATCTATCCGGAAGTTAATTTAATCTGTTGATAGGTGCTAAATCAATTATCGTTGGTCAACTGTTAACTATATAAAGAGTGAAAGTAAGAATCATAGGAAGTGGAACATCGACGGGAGTACCCCAAATCGGTTGTACATGTCCGGTTTGTACTTCTGCCGATCCAAAAGATAACCGGTTGCGTGCATCTGCTATTGTCGAGACAGAGGATGCACGGATTTTGATAGATTGTGGACCGGATTTCCGGACACAGGTATTGCATCTTCCTTTTGCGAAGATAGACGGAGTGCTCATTACACATGAACATTATGACCATGTAGGCGGGTTGGATGATTTACGTCCGTTTTGCCGGTTTGGCTCAGTGCCTATTTATGCGGAAAATTATGTGGCGCAAGGCCTGCGTTTGCGTATGCCCTATTGTTTTGTCGACCATCGTTATCCGGGTGTCCCCGACATCCCTTTGCAGGAGATTGTGGCAGGACAGGCCTTTTCGGTTAACCACACGGAAGTGCTTCCTTTGCGCGTGATGCATGGCCGATTGCCGATTCTGGGGTATCGTATCGGGCAATTAGGTTATATCACTGATATGCTGACCATGCCCGAAGAATCTTATGAACAATTGGCAGGAATAGATGTTTTAATAATGAATGCACTTCGGATTGCTTCGCATCCTACCCATCAGAATTTGGAACAGGCATTGGCGGTAGCGCAGCGCATTCAGGCAAAGAAGACGTACTTTATACACATGAGTCATGATATGGGCTTGCACGCGGAGGTTGAAAAGAACCTTCCGGAAAATATTCACTTGGCATTCGATGGATTAGACATCTATCTTTGATTTTCGGTGAAATATTTAGCAAAAGTTTTGTTTCCTTTGTAGAAATTATTATTTTTGCACTTGACCGATAAACAGCGAATATGATGAAACTTCGTACGATAGTAAAAATAGCGATTACGTCTTCTGTTGTACTTTTGTGCTCAGGTTTTGCATTGTACTCTTTTTTTAGGCTGTCGGCAGCCGAAGGGCAGAAAGATTTTAACCTTTATGAACTGGTTCCGCCCACCACTTCAGCGGTGTTTGTTACTGATGACGTGAATGAATTTGTGGCAGGGGTCGATGGTCTGACCTGTAGTAAAAATCAGCAATATCTTTATGTGTCCAAACTATTTTCTTATCTGAAACAAAGTCTTTATACCCTTTCCGAAGATGCTCCCCATGGTTTGAGTCGGCAGATGAATCAGATGCTGATCAGTTTCCACAAACCGGATAACGAACGGAATCAAGTGCTATATTGCAGATTGGGGAACGGAGATAAGGAATTGGTAGCCGGATTTGTGCGCAAATATATATCTTCGCTTTATCCGCCGAAAACATTTGTTTACAAAGGAGAAGAGATTACCATTTATCCGATGTCGGATGGCGATTTTCTTGCCTGCTATCTGACAGCTGATTTTATGGTATTGAGTTTTCAGAAAAAGCTGATTGAAGACGTTATTGATGCATATAAAAGTGGAAAATCATTGGCAGATGATCCTGTCTTTACAGGAGTGCGTGCTCCGAAAAAAAGTGCAGCGACCGCCACAATCTATACCCGTATGGAGGGGGTGATGGGGTGGACGGAATTTGACATGAAGATGAGAGATGATTTTATCTATTTCTCCGGTATCACTCACGATGCGGACACTTGTTTTACATTTATGAATCAGCTTCGTCAGCAGCAATCAGTCCAAGGGTTTCCGGGCGAAGTGTTGCCCTCTACTGCTTTTTATTTTAGCAGGCAGGGGATTGCGGACTGGGCGTCTCTGCTTTCTGATGGAAATGCGCAGGAGCAGAACGGGGATGTCCGTACGAGTGAAGTTCGGAATAGGGATAAGGAATTTTCCCGTTATCTGATGGAAAATGCCGGGCAGGATTTGGTAGCCTGTCTCTTTCAGCAGGGAGATACGTTGCAAGATGTAGCGGCAGTCTTGAGCTTGTCTGTGGCAGATGTGGCGGAGGCTGAAAGAATGCTTCGTGTCCTTGTTGATACTGCTCCGGCAGATGGAGGAAGAAAAACTCCTCGTATAACTTTTTGTTATACTGTAGATAAGGCATACCTTGTCTATCGGTTGCCTCAAACAACTTTGTTTAAACAACTGAGCGGTTTCGTAGAACCGACTTTGGATATGTATGCGGCATTTTATGGCGGACGCTTGTTGCTTGCTCCGGATGAGAGCAGCCTATCGCATTATATTCGCCAATTGGATAAAGGTGAAGTGCTCAATGGGGCGATAGCTTATCAGACAGGCATGGATCACTTGTCTGATTCGTATCATTTTATGTTGATGGCAGATTTCGATCACGTGTTTCGGCTATCGGAAAATTATATCCGTTTCATACCGGATTTCTTTCTTCGCAATGCCGGCTTCTTCCGCAATTTTACACTCTTTGTCCAGTTTGCCTGTATGGACGGAGTAGTATATTCCAATATTATTTTGAAATATAAATCAGAATAGAAATGACGGTTTATATACAATTGTCCATCATAAAAAACTCCCGATAGGATTAAATCCCGTCGGGAGTCTTTTATGTTGATACGTCGGATGAATGACTTTCAGTTTAGAATGGCAGATCGTCTTTGGCGTCACCTGAAATAAATTCAGGCATAGGCGATGGAGCCGGAGGAGGAACGGGAGAACCTGAAACCATTGGATCACCTGCGCTGACGCGCTCTATTTTCCATGCGCGGATACTGTTGAACCAACGGTCATTCCATTGACGGGCGTCAACGTCGAATGATACGGTCAGTTCTTCACCCATCTGAATGTTGAATTGCTCGATTTTGTCTGTACCAAATACGTCGAAACACATTTTGCGCGGATATTGATCATGGTTTTCAATAACGTACTCTTGTGCTTTCCACTCGTTGCCGCTAGTCTTTGAAACTCCGCCTCTCGGGGGGAGGATAGCGATGATTTTTCCTGTAAATTCCATTGCAATAATTTTAAATTCTGCGGCGAAGTTACAATTTTTTAGTCATATCCTTCACACAATGCTTGTTTTTTTCTTTTCTTTTATTGGGCAGCCCAAATCTTTTTTCGTAACTTTGTGCGATAGAACATTTAAAACTTAAATACACAAAAATATATGAAATTTATCGTTTCAAGTACTGCTCTTTCCAGCCATTTACAGGCCATCAGCCGTGTGATTAATTCCAAAAATGCGCTGCCAATTCTCGATTGTTTCCTCTTCGAATTGGAAGACGGAACATTGTCCGTGACTGTATCCGACAGTGAAACAACGATGGCAACTACCGTAGAAGTAAATGAAAGCGATGCGAACGGGCGTTTTGCCGTAGTAGCGAAAACATTGCTTGATGCACTGAAAGAAATCCCGGAACAACCACTCACATTTGAAATCAATCCGAGTAATTATGAAATAACAGTGCAGTACCAGAACGGAAAATACAGCCTGATGGGGCAGAATGCGGATGAATTTCCTCAATCAGCCACCCTGGGTGATAATGCAGTCCGTGTAGAGATGGAAGCAAGTGTACTTCTGGGAGGTATCAACCGTTCGGTGTTTGCTACTGCCGATGACGAACTTCGTCCGGTGATGAACGGTATTTATTTCGATATTACTACAGAAGATATTACAATGGTTGCTTCAGACGGTCATAAACTGGTGCGTTGCAAGACATTGGCAGCTAAAGGTAGCGAGCGTGCAGCTTTCATCCTCCCGAAGAAACCGGCTACGTTGCTTAAAAATCTTTTGCCGAAAGAACAGGGCACTGTGACGATCGAATTTGATGAACGCAACGCTGTATTCATGCTTGAAAGTTACCGGATGGTTTGCCGCTTGATTGAAGGACGTTACCCGAACTATAACTCGGTAATTCCACAAAATAATCCGCACAAAGTGACTGTAGACCGCCAACAGTTGGTAGGAGCTTTGCGCCGTGTGTCTATCTTTTCGTCGCAAGCAAGCAGTTTGATTAAACTCCGTATGCAGGAAAACCAAATTGTGATTTCCGCACAAGATATTGATTTCTCAACTTCTGCCGAAGAGACACTAGTTTGCCAGTATGCAGGTGCGGCAATGAGCATCGGTTTCAAATCGACTTTCCTTATTGACATCCTGAACAATATTTCAGCAGACGAGGTAGTCATTGAGTTGGCAGATCCTTCACGTGCCGGAGTGATTATCCCGGTAGAACAGGAAGAAAACGAAGACTTGCTGATGTTGCTGATGCCGATGATGCTAAATGATTAATCTGTGTTGACTCCATAAAATAATTAGAAATGAAATTAAACCTGAAAAATCCCCTTGTTTTTTTTGATTTAGAAACAACCGGAACCAATATCAACACAGACCGAATTGTTGAAATCTGCTATCTGAAAGTATATCCAAATGGAAATGAAGAAGCAAAGACATTACGTATCAATCCTGAAATGCATATCCCGGAAGCATCTTCTGCTATACATGGCATTTATGATGCCGACGTAGCCGATTGCCCTACTTTCAAAGAAGTGGCTAAAAAAATAGCCAGGGATATTGAAGGTTGCGACTTGGCAGGATTTAATTCCAATCGTTTTGATATACCGGTCCTTGCCGAAGAGTTCCTTCGCGCCGGAGTGGACATTGACATGACGAAACGCAAATTTGTAGACGTACAGGTGATCTTCCATAAGATGGAACAACGCACCCTGTCTGCTGCCTATAAATTCTATTGCGATAAGAATCTGGAAGATGCACACACTGCCGAAGCAGATACACGGGCCACTTACGAAGTGCTGAAAGCACAGCTTGATCGTTACTCTGATCTTCAGAATGATATTGCGTTTCTGGCAGATTATTCAAGTTTCAGCAAGAACGTAGATTTTGCCGGGCGCATGGTATACGATGATCATGGAGTGGAAATATTCAATTTCGGAAAATATAAGGGAATGTCCGTAGTTGAGGTTTTGAAGAAAGATCCAGGATATTACAGTTGGATTTTGAATAGCGATTTCACGCTGAACACTAAGGCGGCATTGACAAAAATCCGTTTGCGTGAAATGAGTAATTTGATTACAAAATAATGCTGAAAGGGAAAAAAATAGTTCTTGGGATTACCGGCAGTATTGCCGCGTACAAGGCGTGCTATATCATTCGTGGACTGATAAAACAGGGAGCGGAAGTGCAAGTTGTAATTACTCCGGCGGGGAAAGAATTTATTACTCCCATCACTCTTTCGGCTTTGACCAGTAAACCTGTTATCAGTGAGTTTTTTGCCCAGCGTGACGGAACGTGGAACAGTCACGTCGATCTCGGGCTGTGGGCGGACGCTGTATTGATTGCACCTGCCACTGCCTCTACTATCGGCAAAATGGCGAATGGAATAGCTGACAATATGCTGATAACAACTTATCTTTCCGCAAAAGCTCCCGTGTTTGTTGCTCCGGCAATGGATCTCGATATGTTTGCTCACCCTGTTACCCGGAAAAATCTGGATATATTGCGTTCCTATGGGAATCACATTATCGAGCCGGGAACAGGAGAACTGGCCAGCCACTTGGTAGGGAAGGGACGTATGGAAGAGCCGGAAAATATCATCCGGGTATTGGACGAATTCTTTGCCTCGGGTGACGAATTATCCGGAAAGAAAGTGATGATTACAGCCGGACCGACCTACGAAAAGATTGACCCGGTGCGTTTCATTGGCAATTATTCTTCCGGAAAGATGGGATTCGCGTTGGCAGAAGAATGTGCTCGTCGCGGAGCACAGGTGACATTGATAACAGGGCCTGTGCAGCTCCAAACGAAACATTCTCGTATCCGGCGTGTAGATGTGGAATCGGCAGAAGAGATGTATGCGGCTTCACAGGTATATTTCCCGGATGCTGATGCTGGTATTCTTTGTGCAGCAGTAGCCGACTATCGTCCGGAAACTGTGGCCGACAATAAGATTAAGCGGGAGAAAGAAGGGGAACTGACCCTTCATCTTCAGGCAACACAAGACATTGCTGCCAGTTTAGGAGCAATGAAAGGGGAAAATCAGTTATTGGTTGGCTTTGCCCTCGAAACCAATAATGAGCAGCGGAATGCCGAAGAGAAGCTTGAACGTAAAAACTTCGACTTTATCGTGCTCAACTCATTGAAAGATGCTGGAGCCGGGTTTCGCCATGATACCAATAAAATAAGCATCATCGACAGGAAAGGCCGTACAGATTATCCTTTGAAGCCGAAAGCGGAAGTAGCCCAAGACATCATCGACCGTCTGGTGGCCATTCTGTCTTCAGGTTTTTAATTATTACTCTTTAATTTTTAATTAAATAGAAGGTGTTACGTTCACTATACATTCAAAATTACGCATTGATAGAAAAACTGGATATCAGTTTTGAAACAGGCTTTTCCGTTATAACAGGTGAAACGGGAGCCGGAAAATCAATTATTTTGGGAGCTATCGGACTCCTGTTAGGACAGCGTGCCGATGTGAAAGCGATTCGCCGCGGAGCTTCCAAATGTATCATAGAGGCACGTTTCGATATATCTGCCTACGGAATGCGTCCGTTTTTCGAAGAAAACGAACTGGAATATGATGAAGAGTGTATTTTGCGTCGTGAGGTACAAGCTTCCGGTAAGAGCAGGGCATTCATCAACGATACTCCTGCTTCGCTGGCACAAGTGAAAGAGCTGGGCGAACAGCTGATAGATGTACATTCACAACATCAGAATTTATTGCTCAATAAAGAAGGATTCCAGTTGAATGTACTGGATATTCTGGCGCATAATGATGCAGCATTGGAGAAATACCATCAGTATTATGAGGAATGGAAACAGACAGACCGCGAACTGGCTGAATTAGTGTCACTGGCAGAGAAAAGCCGCTCCGATGAAGATTATATCCGCTTCCAACTCGAACAGCTCGAAGAAGCCTGTTTGGTGGAAGGTGAACAGGAAGAACTGGAACGGGAAGCTGAAACATTAACTCATGCGGAAGAAATTAAAGCCGGACTTTACCGGGTGGAACAGTCGTTTGCTTCCGATGAAGGCGGATTGCTTTCTTACCTGAAAGATAGCCTGAATACGCTGAATAATCTGCAAAAGGTATATCAGCCGGCCAAGGAGCTTACCGAACGTATGGAGAGTGCTTATATCGAATTGAAAGATATCTCGCACGAGGTCTCTTCGCAAAGTGAATCCGTTGAATTCAATCCGGTCCGTCTGGACGAAGTGAACGAACGTTTGAATCTGATTTATTCCTTACAGCAGAAACATCGGGTACAGACTCTTGGCGAATTGATAACGCTAACGGATGAATACCGCGGTAAATTGTCGGATATCACCTCCTATGATGAGCGTATCACCGAACTGACCGTTCGTAAAGAGGAACAATATAAACAGGTGAAACAGCAGGCGGAAGTGTTGACTAAAGCCCGTGCGAAAGCTGCGCGTGAAGTAGAGAAACAACTGGCTGCCCGCTTGATTCCATTAGGAATGCCGAATGTTCGTTTCCAGATAGAAATGGGACTGAAGAAAGAGCCGGGATTGCAAGGAGAAGATACAGTCAATTTTCTGTTTTCCGCCAATAAGAACGGTACCCTACAGAATATCTCTTCCGTAGCTTCGGGGGGTGAAATCGCTCGTGTCATGCTTTCTATCAAGGTTATGATTGCCGGAGCCGTCAAATTGCCGACCATTATATTTGATGAAATAGATACCGGAGTCTCCGGTGAAATAGCCGACCGCATGGCTGACATGATGCAGGAGATGGGCGATCGAAACCGCCAGGTCATCAGTATCACACACCTACCGCAGATTGCTGCCCGTGGGCGTGCTCATTATAAGGTATATAAGAAAGATAGCGATACGGAAACCAATAGTCATATCCGCCATCTCACAAGCGAAGAACGGGTAGAGGAAATTGCTCATATGCTTAGCGGTGCTACTCTGACCGAGGCTGCTCTTAGCAATGCCAGATCCTTGCTTGCACGCAATTGATAAATAGTATAATAGTAAATCAACCAGATGTTAGATAAAAGTGAAATGATTTTCGGTGTTCGTGCCGTGATAGAAGCCCTTCAGGCTGGGAAAGAGATAGATAAGATCCTCGTGAAGAAAGATATTCAAAGTGATCTTTCCAAGGAGCTTTTTGCAGCTTTGAAAGGTACGCGGATACCTGTTCAGCGTGTTCCGGTAGAGCGTATCAACCGTATTACCCGGAAAAATCATCAGGGAGTGATTGCTTTCATTTCTTCTGTGACTTATCAGAAAGTGGAAGATCTTGTTCCTTTCTTGTTTGAGCAAGGAAAAAATCCGTTTTTTGTTATGCTGGACGGAGTGACTGACGTGCGCAATTTCGGAGCGATTGCCCGTACCTGTGAATGTGCAGCTGTCGATGCAGTGATTATTCCTGTCCGGGGTAGTGCGTCGGTCAATGCTGATGCCGTGAAAACATCGGCAGGAGCGTTACACACTCTGCCTGTATGCCGTGAACAGAATCTTCGTTCGACTTTGCAATATCTGAAAGACAGCGGTTTCCGCATTGTGGCTGCTACTGAAAAAGGAGATTATGACTATATCAAAGCCGATTATACAAGTCCCCTCTGTATCATAATGGGAGCGGAAGATACGGGAGTTTCGTATGATAACCTCGCACTCTGTGATGAATGGGTAAAAATTCCGATGCTGGGTACCATCGAATCCCTGAATGTTTCTGTAGCTGCCGGTATCTTGATTTACGAAGCTGTGAAACAAAGAAACAATAACTGATATGAAGAAGATTTTTATTCTATCTCTGCTGCTTTTCTTCCTGTTACAGGGAAGCATGGCGCAAACCCCCAAATGGGTAGAGAAGGCAAAACGTGCGGTCTTCTCAATAGTGACTTATGATAAGAATGATAAAATGTTGAATACCGGAAACGGATTCTTTGTGTCCGAAGACGGATTGGCTTTATCAGATTATACTCTTTTTAAAGGAGCCGAGCGTGCGGTGGTGATCACTTCCGAAGGTAAGCAGATGCCGGTCAGCCTGATACTTGGAGCGGATGATATGTATGATGTCATTAAGTTCCGGGTGGCTATTACCGAGAAAAAAGTGCCTGCATTGGTGGTTGCCGAAACAGCTCCGGCGGTGGGATCCGATGCGTGGATGCTTCCTTATTCTACGCAGAAAAGCATTGCTTGTGTCAGCGGTAAAGTGAAAGATGTTTCCAAAGTAGCCGGGGAACATCATTACTATACATTGGGCATGCAGATGAAAGATAAGATGGTGAGCTGCCCGGTGATGAATGCGGAGGGGCAGGTCTTCGGTATTGCGCAGAAATCATCCGGCATCGATACGGTGACTACTTGTTATGCGGCAGGAGCATCTTTTGCCATGTCGCAGAAAATCAGTGCCCTTTCTTGGGGAGACACTGCCTTGAGAAGCATTGGTATCCGGAAAGGTTTGCCCGAAACGGAAGAACAAGCATTGGTATACCTGTTTATGGCCTCTTCGAGTCTCTCGGGTGACGATTATGAAGAGCTGTTGAATGATTTCATCCGTCAGTTCCCTGCCAATGCGGACGGTTATCTTCGTCGTGCCAATTATTATGCATCTAAGGGCAAAGACGATCAGACTTGGTATGATAAAGCCGTTACAGACTTAAATCAGGCTTTGAAAGTAGCCCAGAAAAAAGATGATGTATATTATAATATAGGTAAGCTGATCTATGCTTATCAGTTATCAAAGCCGGAGAAAACTTACAAAGACTGGACGTATGACACCGCTTTGGAGAATGTACGTCAGGCAATTGCTATCGATTCGCTGCCCATTTACATTCAAATGGAAGGTGATATATTGTTTGCCCGGCAAGACTATGCCGGTGCTTGGGTTGCTTATGAAAAGGTAAATGCCAGCAATATTGCTTCTCCAGCCACTTTCTTTAGTGCTGCCAAGGCGAAAGAACTGATGAAGGGGGATCCGAAAGAAGTGTTAGCCCTGATGGATAGCTGTATTGCCCGTTGTCCGCAACCAATCACGGCAGATTGGGCTCCGTACCTGTTGGAACGTGCACAGATGAATATGAATGCCGATCGGGCGCGAAATGCGATGCTTGATTATGATGCCTATCATACGGCAGTCAAAGGACAAGTGAACGATGTGTTCTATTATTATCGTGAACAGGCAGCTTTGAAAGCACGCCAGTTTCAACGTGCTTTAGACGATATTGCCAAGGCTATCGAGATGAATCCGACAGATCTTATCTACCAGGCGGAACATGCAGTGGTAAACCTCCGTGTAGGACGATATGAAGAAGCCATTCAGATTTTGAATAATATATTGAAGACTGATCCCAAATATAGTGAGGCTTACCGTTTATTGGGACTTTGTCAGATACAGCTGAAGAAGACGGATGAAGCTTGCGGTAACTTTAAGAAAGCGAAAGAATTGGGTGATCCGAACGTTGATGAATTAATAAGCAAATACTGCAAGTAAAAAGCTCATCTTCTTGAAGATAAAAATGAATCCTTGCCAATCTGAAAATTGGCAGGGATTTTTTTAGGAATAAATTGAAAATCCATCTAAAACAGTGAGTAAATTAAAAATTATGACTTATTTTATCTATAATCTTATTATATTCCACACGTTTTTAATAACATGTATGAGATAAGTTATAATTTATGAAGAAAAATCGATTTACTATTTGTGCAAACGATTACATTGATTGTTTGCAACAAGAGGGGCGTTATTCGACGGCCCATGTGTATAAACACGCTATTCGTTCTTTTTCGCAGTTTTGTGGAACTCAATCCATTGCGTTTAGTAAGATAAACCGTGAGAATCTAAAGAGGTATAGCAACTACCTGATGGCTTCCCGTCTGAAGCCCAATACGATTTCTACGTATATGCGTATGCTGCGTAGTATATACAATCGGGGTGTCGATATGCATCAGGCTCCTTATGTGCACGGCTTGTTCCGGGATGTTTTTACGGGGGTGGACACACGTCAGAAGAAAGCCATCCCGATCGGTGAACTTCACATTCTGCTAAACAAAGATCCTCAATCGGAAAAACTTCGGCGGACGCAGGCTATTGCTAATTTGTTGTTTCAGTTTTGTGGAATGCCTTTTTCAGATTTGGCCCACCTGGAAAAGTCCAATCTGGAGCGGGGACTTTTGAAGTACAATCGCATCAAGACCGGTACTCCTATGAGCATAGAAGTGCTGGAGTCAGCGCAAAATGCAATGGGGAGACTGTATAATAAATCAGATCCCCGGAGTTCCGATTATCCTGATTATCTTTTCCGGATATTAAGCGGAGTATATAAGAGAAATGAAGAAGGAGCCTATCGTGAATATCAGTCAGCTTTGAGACGTTTTAATAATGAGTTGAAAAGCCTGTCTAGGAAATTAAGGCTGCATTCACCTGTTACGTCTTACACGCTCCGCCATTCTTGGGCAACGACAGCCAAGTACAGAGGTGTACCTGTCGAAATGATTAGCGAATCACTGGGACACAAATCTATTAAAACAACGCAGATATATTTGAAAGGGTTCGAATTGGAAGAAAGAACAAAGGTTAATAAAATGAATTATTCTTACGTATGTAGTTTGAAAATGATCTGATTTGTATTATTAAAGCATTATGAATTAGGGACTTAATGCTGGCGTTACTTCTTAGGTAACGGATAAGGTACACAAGACACACACATCTCAATAAGAATAGAAATCACATATAGGAATGGGGCACAAGAAAGGAACTACCTAATACTCAACAGGAAAAATCCAGAGATTAGGCAATAAAAAGTATAGAGCATGGAAATAAGATTATTTCATGTTCAGACAGTTTTTTGCTCTATATTTCAAATAAAACGAAAAAAGTGGAAGAATATTTGCTTACTATTCGTGTTTTTGTCTATATTTGCATCAAATTTAAGTTCCGTTACCTAAGAAGTAACGGACTAGTATGGGGTAAAAAAGTATGATTCTAACGCAAGAAACTTTGAGTGCTGGGCCTAAAAATGGGACAGGGGAAGGCGTAGCACACCCTAAACGCTGGTATGTCGCCTTGGTTCGCATGCATCATGAGAAGAAAGTGGCCGAGCGTTTAGGCAAAATGGGGATTGAAAATTTTGTACCGGTCCAGCAGGAAGTACATCAATGGAGCGACCGCCGCAAGGTGGTCGAATGTGTGTTGCTTCCCATGATGGTTTTTGTACATGCGGATGGGAAAGAACGCAAAGAGGTCCTTTCCCTGTCTACGGTGAGCCGGTATATGGTCATGCGCGGTGAGAGCAGTCCTGCTGTAATTCCCGATGATCAGATGGCCCGTTTCCGTTTTATGCTCGACTATTCGGAAGAGGCGATCAGTATGAACAGTGCTCCCTTGGCACGTGGTGAGAAGGTCCGTGTCATCAAAGGTCCTTTGACGGGTCTTGTGGGTGAGCTTGTCACGGTTGGCGGCAAGAGTAAGATTGCTGTCCGTCTGAATATGCTGGGATGCGCCTGTGCGGACATGCCGGTGGGCTATGTCGAACCTGTGAATTCCTGATTGCCTGTATTTTTCATTTCTTACACACGCACACATTTTTCATTCATACTGTAGCATTATAATGGAAAAGACATTGAAGGGTATCGTTCAATATGCCCGTAAGAACTATTTGAGCTATTGGATCATTCTGGGTATCGATACGTTGGTATCCGTATTGTGTTCATTGGTCGCCTATGCCGTGATTCATTATATGGGTCATGTTCCGATGAGCGACCGTCTGCTCTGTCAATTGGTCGTCATCTCTTTGGCGGCAAGTGTCGCAGGTTCCTTATTGTTCCACACTTACCGTAATACGATCCGTTTTTCCCAGGCCCGCGAACTGTGGCGTATCATCTGTGCGGTATTATTCAAAGTTGTCTGTCTGGCTATCATCTCTTTTGGGCTTATCTGTGAGACCCGGCTGCCATATAATTATAAAGTATCCTGTCTTCTGTTTGACGGGTTGTTGACCATGGTGATTCTGACAGTCTTCCGTGTATCATTGATCATCGTCTATGACCTGCTGCTGGATTGGGTGAATAAGAAGAACACGCGTATCCTAATCTACGGTACCGACGAAAAGAGTGTAGCCTTGAAACTGCGTCTCCGTAACAGTGCCCATTATAAGGTTGCAGGCTTTTACGTTTATGGCAAAACCAACAGCCGCCGCCGTTTGACGGATCTTCCCGTCTATTACTTTGAGAGCGGGTCTGATGTGGACTATATCATACGTAAGCGCGGAATTAAGGGTATTCTTTTTGCCCGTTACGAGGACACCCGCCAGGAAGAGAAACGGCTCCTGGAATATTGCAAGGACCATGGACTCAAGACACTGATCGCCCCTACCATCAGCGAGGCGGATTCCGACGGGAACTTTCACCAGTGGGTCCGCCCCATCAAGATCGAGGATCTTCTTGGCCGTGCTGAAATCAACATCAACCTCCGTCAGGTGGCGGAAGAGTTCCGTGGCAAGGTGGTGCTGGTGACCGGTGCCGCGGGCAGTATCGGCAGTGAGCTTTGCCGCCAGCTGGTACAGATGGGGATTCAGAGACTCGTCATGTTCGACTCTGCGGAAACTCCCCTTCACAATGTCCGTCTGGAATTCGAGAAGAACTATCCCGGGATGGATTTTGTCCCGGTAATCGGTGACGTCCGTGTGAAGGAGCGTGTCCGTATGGTATTTGAGCTCTACCATCCCCAGATCGTCTTTCATGCGGCTGCCTACAAACACGTTCCTTTGATGGAGGAGAATCCCTGCGAGGCTGTCCTTGTCAATGTGATAGGTTCGCGACAGGTTGCCGACATGGCGGTGGAATACGGTGCGGAGAAAATGGTCATGGTCTCCACGGATAAGGCTGTGAACCCCACGAACGTGATGGGCTGCTCCAAACGACTGGCTGAAATCTACGTGCAGAGCCTTGGCTGTGCCATCGGTGAGGGAAAGGTGAAGGGTCGTACCCGATTTATCACGACCCGCTTCGGTAATGTGCTGGGCAGTAACGGTTCGGTCATTCCCCGTTTTAAGGAACAGATCGAGAACGGCGGGCCTGTGACGGTCACCCATCCCGATATCATCCGCTTCTTCATGACCATCCCCGAAGCCTGCCGCTTGGTGATGGAGGCCGCCACGATGGGACAGGGCAATGAGATCTTTGTCTTTGAGATGGGACAGGCGGTGAAGATCGTGGACCTGGCTACTCGCATGATCGAATTGGCGGGTTACCGTCCGGGTGAGGACATCAGGATCGAGTTCACGGGTTTGCGCCCGGGAGAGAAGCTTTACGAGGAAGTGTTGAGCGACAAGGAAAATACGATTCCGACTGGGAACAAGAAGATCATGATAGCGAAGGTGAGAAGATATGAATATGCCGATATCCTTGACACGTATGAAGAGTTCGAGAATCTGTCGCGTGCGGTGAGGATCATGGATACAGTCAGACTGATGAAGAAGGTAGTTCCTGAATTTAAGTCAAAGAACTCACCGAGATTTGAGGTATTGGATAAAGAATAATAAACCAAATGTTTTTTATGAATAAATCATTTTACATGTATATGAATATGCAAAGTGTGGGACGCCATGTATTTGCCTGCCTGGTTGTGATATTATTGCTCGCTTCCTGCCAGTCATATAAGAAAGTACCTTATCTTCAGGATGCGGAAGCTGTGCAGCAGACCGTGCAACAGGAGAGTCTGTATGATGCCAAGATCATGCCCAAGGACCTGCTTACCATTGTGGTCTCATGTACCAGTCCGGAATTGGCTGTCCCTTTCAATCTGACAGTGGCCAGCCCTGCGGGTGTGGCTGCCGGTACTACCCAGCTGACTACCCAGCCTGTCCTGCAGCCTTACCTGGTGGATAATGAAGGGAAGATCAACTTTCCTGTCCTGGGTGAGTTGAGAATCGGAGGACTGACCAAAAGAGAGGCCGAACAACTGATCATAGACAAGCTGAAACCCTATATCAAGGAGACTCCGATCGTGACCGTCCGTATGGTGAACTATAAGATCTCCGTACTGGGTGAGGTCACCCGTCCCGGCACGTTTACAATCAGCAATGAGAAAGTGAACCTTCTGGAAGCCCTTGCCATGGCTGGTGACATGACTGTCTGGGGAGTCCGTGAGAATGTCAAGCTGATCCGTGAGGGTGCTGACGGTAAACAGGAGATCATAACGCTGGATCTGAACAAGGCGGAAACCATCCTTTCTCCGTACTACTGGTTACAGCAGAATGACATCGTTTATGTGACCCCGAACAAGGCGAAGGCACGCAATTCCGATATCGGTAACAGTACCAGTCTTTGGTTCTCCGCCACCTCTATCTTAGTATCACTGGCAAGTTTATTAGTAACAATCTTCAAATAATATCACTGTATGGTTGAGGAAAAGAACGAAAATCGTATGGAACAGTCTGAAGACCAGGTTAATATTCAGGAAATCCTTTTCCGCTGCCTGGTCCATTGGCCCTGGTTCGTGGTTTCGGTGATTGTGTGTATCGCTTGTGCATGGGGATACCTGCGCCTGGCAACGCCCGTTTATAATATATCCGCCACGGTCTTGATCAAGGATGACAAGAAAGGCGGCGGTACCAGCATGTCCTCCGAACTGGAAAAAATGGGACTGGACGGTTTCGTTTCTTCTTCAAGCAACGTGGACAATGAGATCGAGGTGCTGAAATCCAAGTCACTGGCAAGAGAAGTGGTCAATCATTTAGGTTTATTCGTAACTTACAAGGATGAAGACGGGTTTCCCGTCAGGGAACTTTACCGCACCTCTCCCGTGGTGGTAAGCCTGACTCCTCAGGAGGCGGACAAGCTTCCTCATCCGATGGAGGTGAATATGACCTTGCAGCCTGCCGGTTCGATGGATGTTCGGATTGCTGTAGGGGAAAAGGAATACCGGAAACAGTTTGATAAACTACCTGCCGTATTCCCTACCGATGAGGGTACGGTCGCTTTCTTTGCGAATACCGATACGCTGTCATCGGTCCGTCCGGACAGCGTGACACAGGAACGTCGTATCACCGCTTTCATCCACAGGCCTTCTTCCGTAGCGAAAGGATATGCCACTGCTCTCTCGATATCTCCCACATCGAAGATGACTTCTGTAGTGGTGATTTCATTGAAAGATTCAGAGATTCATCGTGGTAAGGATTTCATCAACAAGTTGCTCGAGATGTATAATGTGAATGCGAATAATGACAAGAATGAGGTTGCCCAGAGAACGGCGGAGTTCATCGATGAGCGTATCGGCATTATTTCCAGGGAACTTGGCAGTACGGAACAGGACCTGGAGAACTTCAAGCGTAGCGCGGGGATTACGGATCTGAGCAGTGAGGCACAAATAGCCTTGACGGGAAATGCCGAATACGAGAAGAAGCGGGTGGAGAACCAGACCCAGATCAATCTGGTGATGGATCTGCAACGCTATATGAAAGGTTCGGAATACGAAGTATTGCCCAGCAATATCGGACTGCAGGATGCCGCATTGGCGGGTGCGATAGACAGATACAATGAGATGCTTGTCGAGAGGAAACGCCTGCTCCGCACCTCTACCGAGAGCAACCCTACGATCATCAATCTGGATACGGGTATCCGTGCGATGCGTAGCAATGTTCAGGCTACGTTGGATGCGACCTTGAAAGGACTGCAGATCACCCGGGAAGACCTTGCCCGTGAGGCTAACCGCTATTCGCGTCGTATCAGTGACGCCCCTACTCAGGAACGCCGTTTCGTGAGCATCGCCCGCCAGCAGGAGATCAAGGCAGGCCTTTATCTGATGCTGCTTCAAAAACGTGAGGAGAACGCCATCACCCTGGCCGCTACCGCGAACAATGCCAAGACGATCGATGAGGCGCTGGCGGATGACGATCCGGTTTCTCCAAAGGGACTGATGGTGTACTTTATTGCTTTAATCGCAGGAGTGGGTCTTCCTGCCGGTATCATCTATCTGATCGGCTTGACCCGCTTCAAGATCGAGGGACGTTCGGATGTCGAGAAGCTGACCTCTCTTCCTGTGATCGGTGATATCCCGCTGGCGGATGAGAAGTCCGGTTCCATCGCCGTATTCGAGAATCAGAACAACCTGATGAGCGAGACCTTCCGTAATGTGCGTACGAACCTCCAGTTCATGCTTGAGAACGGAAAGAATGTGATTCTGGTGACCTCCACCATCAGCGGTGAGGGCAAATCCTTCGTCTCGTCGAATCTGGCAGTCAGCCTTTCGCTGCTGGGTAAAAAAGTGGTGATAGTGGGTCTTGACATCCGTAAACCGGGGTTGAATAAGGTTTTCAAACTTTCCACCAAGGAACGTGGCATCACCCAGTTCCTGACCAACCCGAGTATGGACCTGATGGAGCTGGTCCAACCGTCTGATGTAAACAGGAACCTGTTTATCCTTCCGGGTGGGACAGTCCCTCCCAATCCTACGGAACTGCTTGCCCGTGACGGACTGGACAAAGCCATTGAAATATTGAAGAAGAATTTTGATTATATCATATTGGATACGGCACCGGTTGGTATGGTCACCGATACATTGCTGATCGCACGTGTGGCAGATTTGTCGGTCTACGTCTGTCGTGCCGATTATACCCACAAGGCGGAATTCACATTGATCAATGAACTTTCCGAGAACAAGAAACTGCCTAATCCCGGTATCGCCATAAACGGTCTGGATTTGAATACCAGAAAATACGGGTATTACTACGGTTACGGTAAATACGGCAAGTATTACGGCTATGGCAAGCGTTACGGTTATGGCTATGGTCATGGAGAGAAGCATGCCGAGTAAACCTTCACACCCTGATGTGGGCGGAAAGATAAACTTATATTTACATTTTACCATGATAACCATAGAGAACACCGAATTGAAATCGGCCATAAAACTTTGTACCGTGCTGAATGTGCTTACAAAGGACAAGATTGTGGACTTCTGTGCCCTCCCTTGCATAAACTATCAATTTTTGTAGCAAACAACAATTCGTTCCACAGATGTAGAACTAAACAATAACAGATGTGGAACTAAAGGGAAACAACTGTGGAACTAAAGAATAACCTTGGTGGAACGAATTAATAGTAGTAATTAATCTATTAATAATCTAATATTGGGCGTGAGGAAGATTCACACAGATTGAACCCTGCATGAATGTAGGTCTCAATGCCCGTGACTATATTGCAACTACAATCAGGCTGCTGATGCACGGAAATGATAATTATGAATAGCTCGTTCCTATGTCAATGGCTGTATAAATATTATAAATCGTTAAATTTTAAAATACTCAAAAGTTCATTTTCTTGATTTCTAAGAGGGTGGACGCTGTTGAGTGCTTACCTTGATTAACGCAATTCATAAATAAAAAATACGATATTAAGAAATAATGGTAACAAAAGTATTAGTGACCGGGGGTGCTGGCTTCATCGGGTCAAACCTCTGTGAGCATCTGCTCGAAAACGGCTACACGGTGCGTTGTCTCGACAACTTCGCTACCGGTAAGTGGCAGAATATCATTCCGCTTATAAATCGCTTCCCCGAAACGTTTGAGATGCTTGTCGGCGACATCCGCAAAATCGAAGACTGTCACAAGGCTGTCGATGGTGTCGAATATGTTTTCCACGAGGCTGCCCTCGGCTCGGTGCCTCGTTCGATCAACGACCCGATTACAACCAACAATGTCAACATCGGCGGTTTCCTCAATATGATTGTCGCCGCACGCGATGCCGGCGTCAATCGTTTCATCTTTGCTGCGTCATCATCGACCTATGGCGATTCCAAGACGCTCCCCAAAGTCGAAGACGTAATCGGCAAACCTTTGTCACCATACGCTATAACCAAGTATGTTGACGAGCTTTATGCCGACGTGTTCGCACGTACCTATGGAATAGAATATATCGGTCTGCGCTACTTCAATGTGTTCGGTCGTCGTCAGGATCCGCACGGAGCATACGCCGCCGTTATTCCGTTGTTTGTCAAGAAATTCATGAATCACGAAGCACCGAATATTAACGGTGACGGTGAATACAGCCGTGACTTTACTTACATCGACAACGTCATCCAGATGAATATGTTGGCGATGACAACAACAAACCCCGAAGCGGTCAACCAAATCTATAACACCGCTTTCGGTGAGCGCACCACGCTCAATCAGCTTGTCGGGTACCTGCGCGAGTTCCTCGGTGCCAAGGATGACGCTATCAAGTCCATCGAAACGACACATGGCCCGAATCGTACTGGCGATATCCCTCACTCATTGGCTTGCATCGACAAGGCCAAGCGATTGCTTGGCTACGCACCTAAGTTTTCGATGCGCGATGGTCTTAAAGAAGCTGTCGACTGGTATTGGGATAATCTATAAACAAAATACATAACTATAATGGAAAAAGAGATTAAAATCTGCGTAATCGGTCTCGGTTACGTAGGCCTACCGCTTGCACGTCTGTTTGCAACCAAATATCCTACCGTGGGCTTCGATATGAACATCAAACGTTGCGAAGCCCTTATGGCCGGACATGATGCAACGTTGGAAGTAAGCGATGAATTGCTTCAGGATGCTATCAACAACCACGGATTCCGTTGTACTGCAAACATCGATGACATCCGCGACTGCAACTTCTACGTCGTAGCCGTGCCGACCCCTGTCGACGAGAACAAGAACCCCGACTTGCGACCACTTTGGGGTGCATCAGAAACTGTCGGAAAAGTCATTTTGAAAGGCGACATTGTAGTCTACGAATCGACCGTTTATCCCGGCGTGACTGAGGACGAATGCATTCCCGTAGTAGAGCGCGTCAGCGGCATGAAATTCAACTGCGATTTTTTCGCCGGCTACTCGCCTGAGCGCATCAATCCCGGCGATAAACTACACACTGTTGAAAAAATCAAAAAAGTTACTTCCGGTTCCACTCCCGAAGTAGGCAAACTTGTCAATGAGGTATATTCATCAGTTATTACTGCCGGGACGCACCTTGCGCCCTCAATCAAGGTTGCAGAAGCCGCAAAGGTAATCGAGAACTCGCAGCGCGACATCAACATCGCCTTTGTTAACGAATTATCGAAAATCTTTACCCTTATGGGCATCGACACTATGGACGTACTCGAAGCAGCATCAACCAAATGGAACTTTCTACCCTTCAAGCCCGGACTTGTTGGCGGACACTGCATCGGCGTTGACCCATACTACCTTGCGCAGTGCGCACAACGCTACGGCTACAACCCCGAAATTATCCTTGCCGGACGACGCATGAACGACGGCATGGGTGCATACGTAGCCAACTGCGTCATCAAACTGATGCTAAAGAAAGGTATACAAGTACTCGGTAGTCAAATTATTATCTTTGGTTTCACATTCAAGGAAAACTGTCCTGATGTGCGCAACACCAAAGTCGTTGATATCGTCAAAGCCCTTCAAGAATACAATCTTGACATTACCATCTTCGACCCTTGGGCAAACTCCGAAGCTGTCCATCGTGAATACGGTCTTAAAGTCGTCAACGAATTACCCACCGACAAGAAGTTCGATGCTGCCATAGCTGCCGTTGCCCACCATGAGTTCGACGGAATGGATATGACCGCCACCCTCAAACCCTTACATGTCATCTTTGATGTAAAGGCTACCCGCCCCATCGCAGAAATTGATGGCAGGTTGTAACATTATAATTCCACATGTGAGTTTCAAGCTCTGTTTGTCAGGAACTCACATGTGAAAATATGCCATATTATATAATTTATGAACCCGTTTAAACTCTTATCAATTATTTATTGGCGCTTTATTGCTTCTCCGCTTAAATATGCGCGACATATTGGAGTTAATATAGGAGAACATAACTTGATTGGTAAGGACCATTGGTCTTCCGAACCGTATCTAATAACAGTTGGTAGTAATTGCCAATTAACTGATTGCAAAATTTTTACACATGGGGGGGGAAATGTCCTTCGCGATAAATATCCCGATTTCGATTGTTTTGGTAAAGTAGTAATTGGAAACTATGTGTATATAGGCTCAAACGCCTTGATAATGCCGGGTGTAACCATTGGGGATAATGCCTTAATTGCTGCTGGCAGTGTGGTTACAAAATCAGTACCGCCACGTATGGTAGTAGCTGGAAATCCCGCTAAAGTTATTTGTACAATAGACGAGTATTACGAACGAAACAAGCGATTCGATGTTCATTCCAAAGGTCTTAGTTATACTAAGAAAAAAGAAGTTATCATGAATGCCTCTACCGCACATCTGATAAATAAATGAGAAACAAAAGCGCTTATATTTGGGGTATTCTCGGTAAAATCGGTCCGCAAGGGATTAATTTGATTATTAATATGATATTGGCCCGATTTTTAACTCCCGATGATTTTGGAAAAATAGGTGTTTTAGCTGTATTTATTACTGTTTCTATGACTTTGTCTGAGTCCGGACTTGGAGGTAGTTTAATTAAAGAAGATAATATTTCTAAGAAAGACTGTCAAACAGTTTTTACGTTTAATTTGGGCATTAGTATATTTTTTTACATTCTATTGTTTTTATGTGCATATCCTATCCAATATTTTTTCAATATACCGAGATTGGAAAACGTTGTGCGTTCTCTTGCATTGGTTTTTATTTTAAGTGCGATATGTATTGTGCCTAAATCTATAATGATAAGAGAGTTAAGATTTAAGGAGCTAACTATAATCTCTATAATTTCATATGTTATTGGTGGGATTGTTGCAATTACAGGCTGTCTTTTTAATTGGGGGGTATACGCTTTAGTAGCTTTTCAGTTGTCATTAGTTGCAACCACGTCCATTTTAACAAATTATTTTGCAAAGTATCATATTTCAATCGGGTTTAATTATCATTCATTTAAAAGGCTATTTTCATTTGGAGCATTCACTACGTTATGCAATATAATCGATTCTTTTTATGAAAATATTATATCTATTTTATTTGGCAAATTTGCTGGTTTGAGTATTGTTGGATATTATGACCAAGCAAAAAAAATAGAAACCGGGTCTGCTAATTCTATCGTTACAACGGTTAATTTAGTGTCATTTCCAATTTTGGCAAGACTACGAACAGATAAAATAGCTTTTAAATATGAGGCCGACTCAATCTTTAAATATCTTTTACAATATCTTGTTCCGATATTATGCATAATATCAATTTATTCTAAAGAAATCATAGTCATACTATGGGGAAGGAACTGGATTGATGCAGCTCCGATTTTGAGTATTTTGATGTTGAATGGCATAGTGTTTTTATGTGAATCTCTTGTACGAAATAATATAAAGTCATTAGGCTCTGTCAAATTCCTTGCGAATATTACCATTATAAAAAGATTCATAGGTATTGGAATCATATGTAGCTTTTTGTTTATATCCGACTTTGCATTACTTTATGGTTTGGTAGTTAGTACATTATTGGGGTTTGTGATGAATGTTTGGCTATATTGTAGAATTATGTGTATTTCATTCGTTAAACAATTATCTATGTATTTTCAGTATTTATTGCCCCCTGTTTTACTGAGTGGGGTGTGCTTTGTTATTTATAGTTATTCTCCTTATAATTTAATCTATAATATAATAATATGTGCGGTTCTTTTGTGTACATATTATGGATTTATTTATAGGTATATGAAACGAGTTTAGGTATAATTTTAACTCTATGAATATGATTTTTTCAGTTTTCGGAATAATACTTAGTCTTTTCTTGTGGCTTTTTAGCATTACAGGCAAAGATGATAGCCTTTCAGGTTTATATCCTCTTTTTCTAGTATTGATAATATGCTATATTATACTATTTTATATCTCGGATAAAAAAAATGATGGTTCATTATCCAACTGGGGGTTAAGACCTACCTATATTTGTCTTATCGGATTAATAATAGTAAATCTTCAATTCTTCTTTGACGAATCATTTTGTGCTAGAAAAATTGGCGACTTTATACCGGTAAGTTGGGCAGAACAATATTATGACAAGTGCTTTTTTGGAGGTTGCTTATTTATAGTTTTATTTTTATTAGCGAACTATCATACCAGGAATTTCCCTTCTGTAAAATGTAAGACAGGTTTATTGCCAGTTAAATCTTGGGTTTATATCCAACTTGTATTCTTCCTATTATTTGTTATTACTATTGATATAGAGTCATTTTTGACCGGCACTATATATGTAGGCTCTGGAGCTTCTAACGCTGACGGAGGACTGTCTGCTTCTTTCGAAAGATTTTACGATGCTACAAGTTTAATAGCATTAGCATTATATACTCAGAAAATGGTTCGCAGTGGTGAATGTGTATCTGTAAAAAAATATATTAAATCAATATCTATAGTATTCTGGCTTCCATTATGTGTCTATGTAATTTTGCGATTATTCAGTGGAGACCGAGGGCCGGTAATATATTCTACACTTTCGATTATTTATTCATATACTTTTGTCTCAAAAAAAATTATAAATATTAAAGTTGCAGTTCTATTCATAGCTGCTGGCGCTTTCGCAGTTACTTTACTAGGGTTTATTCGTAGTCGGTCTACTGAGTTGTCGTTTACAGAAAAGGTAGAGCAGTCACTGATAAGAATGAATGAGAAGAAGAATACCGAGATACAGTCGTTTTCTCCGTTTACCAAAGAGTTAGCCTCAAGTTTGAGATGTAACTTTGTAGCGGTGAGGGCTATTGAAGAAGGTGATGCAAATCTTTCTTTTGGAAAATTTACCATACTTAGTTCAATATCCTCATTTCCAGGTGCTCGGAAAGAATATTTTAAGCCCTTAGGCCTTTCCGATGAGGATTTTTCAAGCGCTGTATATCTAACACAGTTGTCTAATAAATCGAAAACGTATACATATGGTATTGGTTCATCTGTTTTTGCTGAGGCCTATTTAGATTTAAATATATGGGGAGTGATAATTGTGGCTATATTGCTGGGACGTATTTTCAAATGCATTGACTTGAGTTATAGATATAAAGAGCTTTCTCCGATTGTAATTATTGTTATAATAAGATTGGCAGCTATGGCTATATATGTATCGCGTGATTCATTTTCACATTGGGCATCATATATATTATCAGTCCTCATTATTTATTGGATTATTAATCCATTCCTAAAGATATTCCTAGATAAAGGTTGATTTTATTATGAAAAAAATATTGTGTTTTATAGATGAATTAGGACCTGGTGGTGCAGAACGTCAATTAGTCGGATTAGCATCTATGCTAAAAAATCATGGTTACGATGTTTCTGTCTATTGTTATCATCCTATTTATTTTTATGAACCCATACTAAGTGAAAACGAGGTTAGCTTAATTAAAGAAAATAGTTTACCCCAAAATGTATTTCAAAAACTATGGCGTTCTTTCCGGGTCTTAAAAAACGGAGGGTATGATTTTATCATTTCATTTTCTCCGGGTTCTTCTTTAGCGGCCTTAATTTGTAAGCCTTTCTTTCGGAAGACCAAATTACTGGTATCCGATAGAAATATGACTCCAGTCATTTCTCTTAAGCAAAAGGTGATATTCAATTTATATAGACTTGCAGATTATATTGTCCCAAATTCTTATACTCAAACAAAAATATTGGCGAAACATTATCCTTTCATGCAACCAAAATTGCGCACAATTACTAATTTCGTAGATTTTTCTAAATTTCAACCGAGTCTCCCAATATGTAGAAGTCGTAATGGAATTTTAAATATGATTGTTGTCGCTAGGCATGCCGTCGATAAAAATATTTCTAATTTTATTAAAGCTGTTTATATAGCTAAATCAAGGGGGCTTAGATTTAAAGTTGATTGGTACGGTAATTACAATAATCGAATTGGCGAGCAAAATTTGGGTCTTATAAAAGAATATGCAGTTGACGATATTATTCGTTTTCTTCCTCCGCATAATAATATAAAGGAATGTTACGCCAAAGCTGATGTCATGTGCTTACCCTCCGTGAGAGAGGGCTTTTCTAATGTTATTGGGGAGGCCATGTGTATGGGATTACCTGTAATTTGTGGGTGTATATCGGATAACGTAAAAATGATTGAAGATGGCGTAAACGGTTATTTATTTGATCCCACCAGTCCTGACGATATAGCCGAAGCTATTGAAAAAATGATAAATACTGACGACAACCTTTTCAAAACTTTCAGCAACAATAATTTAAAGAAAGCACATGAGATGTTATCAGCGACATCTTTTTTAAAGAAATACGTTAACATTATAGAATCTTAAATTATGAACTTATTTGTTCTAATCTCTTGTATGCACCAAACTGATTTCAGTATAGTACAACGTACTAATGTTCAAACGGACTGTGTAGTTGTTAATCAGTGTGACCACAACATGGTTGAAGAGTTTGATTTCGTAAATAAATTCGGGCAAATAAAGCATTGTACGTTTGTGTCAACCACCGAACGAGGATTGTCACGAAGTCGCAACATGGCAATAGCTTTTACTCCAGACGATGCCATTTGTAAAATCTGTGATGATGATGAAACCCTTGATGACAGTTATGAGTCTACAATAATAAACGCATATCGTGATTTAGAAGATGCAAATATAATAGCTTTCGAAGTAAAACGGAAGAATTTAAGTAGGCCATATCCTACATTAGCCAAGAAACTGAACTTCTTATGGTGCAATCGGGTGTCTTCAGTTCAAATTACTTTTAGAATAGATGATATTAGGAACAAAAACATATGTTTTGACGAACAAATAGGAAGCGGAACTGGCAATGGAGGGGGTGAAGATAACAAATTCATGGTTACTTGTTGGAGAAAGAAACTTAAATGCTATTTCTATCCACAAAATATCTCCACGCTTGCAGAAGATTCCGAAAGTCAATGGTTTAAAGGATATGACAAACGGTATTTTAAAAATTATGGATTCACTGCCCGAAGAATATATGGGTTGTTGCTGAGTTTAATGGTTATACCATATTATATATTCTCGCATTATAAAAGTATTAGTGCCAGTATTTCGGTATTAAAAGCCTTGTTCTATAGCTATTGGGGTATAATGGAGAAAAGAAATAGAAATAGGCGTCCAAGCACTAACTGAGGAATAATGATTCCTTTCGTGGCTGTAACATTCCTAATTGATTAAATATTACAGTAGCGAAGATTTTTAAAACTTATACGTCCGGATATGCTGTCACAGATGACATGACGGCTGACAATATTATGTCACTTATATCGTCACCATTCGTTCGATTTAAAAAGGCATTACGTTGGAATTGCCTGTCTGTTGCCAAGGTCGTGTTAGGAGATACATACTTTCAATAAGAACTAAACTTACAAAATAGAGCAATGCTATCCGTAATTTGTCCGATATATAACGAGGAAAAGTATATCGGGGCATGTATTGAGTCGATTTTGGCGCAGGATTACCCCAAGGATGACTTGGAGGTAATTTTTGCCGACGGGATGAGTACCGACCGTACGCGCGAGATTGTTGCCGCATACATGGCAAAATACCCTTGGATTCGTCTCATTGACAATCCCGACCGTATTGTTCCTCCGGCACTTAACAAAGCAATCGAGGCATCATGCGGTGACATTATTATGCGTCTTGATGCACATGCCTCGTATGCTGATAACTATTTTTCCGCATTAGTTAGTGGAATTGACAAATATGAAGCTGACAATATTGGTGCGGTATGTAAAACTGATGTACTGAATAAAACCCCAAGGTCATTGGCAATAAGAGCAGTGTTGGCGCATCCTCTCGGTGTTGGAAATTCGACATTCCGAACCGGAATCTCGGAAGTAAAGGAAGTTGATACTGTACCATTCGGGTGTTGGAAACGTTCTGTATTTGAACGCTTTGGTCGCTTTGATGAAAGGCTGGTCCGCAATCAGGACATTGAATTTAATAAGCGTATTCATCGGGGAGGCGGCAAAATAGTGATTATTCCCGATACATATTCGACCTATTATGCTCGCGAAACATACAGCAAACTTGCCAAGAACAACTATGGTAACGGTAAATGGAATATCCTCACCGTGTGGTACACACGACAGTTTAAGTCGCTGAGCCTTCGACATTTTATTCCATTGGTGTTTATCCTTTCCCTAATATTGCCGGTGGTTGCCGCACTATTTTGGACTCCGATGATATGGCTTGCTGTTTTCTCCCTGCTCGGTTACACTATCGTCATCTCTGCTGTCAGTTTGGATATTGCCAAAAAACAAAAACTAAGATTTATAAATCTTTTCAAAACTTTTTTTGTTTTGCATCTCTCTTACGGGTGGGGTTCTCTTTCGGGTATTATCGAAACACCATTTGTAAAAATATAACGCATGACAATAACCGAAATAGTTTATAGACTTATCTACCGTAAGAGATTTAGAGGGAGTGGTATAATCCCATATTACTGGAAATACTCTGTTTTTACGATTGTTGCTAAGCCGATAAGAAAATTTTTTTCTGCGGTGCTTATTCCGAATATCCCATTCAATGGTCTCCGAGTTCTATTTTATCGAATGTGTGGTTATAAAATAGGAAAGTCTGTTTTCATTGGAATGAAGTGCTACCTTGATGATATGTGCTATGATAAGATTGTGATTGAGGATAATGTGACAATCTCATACGGTGTCTATTTCGCTTGCCACGGAAGAAAACAAGGACATAATGCAATAGTAATAAAACAAGGTGCCTACATCGGAATGCGTGCAAGTATCATTGCACGACAAAACATCGAGATAGGCGAAGATTCCATTATTGGAGCATGTACATTCGTAAATAAATCAGTGCCTGCTTCGTTCATTTCGGTTGGTATTCCGAATAAAAATCTCCCCCCCCCCCCCCATAATCAACTGTATTTCAATTGTTTATTACATAAAAGGACTATGTGCATGAAATTCGTTTTTGACAGGCTGATGGCGACAGTCGGGCTGTTGGTCCTGTGGCCAGTGTTAGCTGTTGTGGCGGTTCTAATCCGCGTGAAGATGCCGGGTGGTCCGGTAATTTTCAAGCAGAAGCGCGTTGGGCGCGGCGGTCGGCTGTTCACGATGTACAAGTTTCGGTCGATGACTGTCGGTCATGGCGGTAGCTCGGTGTCGGTGGCTGGCGAGAGTCGCATAACGCTGCTTGGTGCAAAGTTGCGCCGCTACAAGCTTGATGAGTTGCCCGAGCTGTGGAATGTGCTTGTCGGCGACATGAGTTTTGTCGGGCCGCGACCCGATGTACCAGGCTATGCCGACAACCTCACTGGCGATGACCGTGAAGTGCTTCGCCTTCGCCCCGGCATCACTGGACCGGCTTCGCTCAAATACCGCAACGAGGAAGAACTGCTCGCGCGGCAGTCTGATCCACAGCGATATAACGATGAGATTATCTTCCCCGACAAAGTACGCATTAACCGCTATTACCTCCATCACTACAGTTTTATCAAAGATATCGAGATGATCTTCGCGACTGTCCTCGGATTTAAAGTGAAGTTTGCCGGTGAAGAAGTTTAACCGATACGATTTTCAAAATACATAACATATTATGGAAGAAAGAAAAACAATTTATCTCTGCCTTGCCCACATGAGTGAGTCAGGTCTGGAACAGAAATACGTGAAGGAAGCATTTGATACCAATTGGGTAGTGCCGCTTGGTCCGAATGTGAATGGTTTTGAGGACGACTTGAAATCATTTGTATCGAAGAATTCGGATGGCTCGGAAACTCCTCGTGAAGTTGTTGCATTGTCTGCCGGTACGGCTGCCGTACATTTGGCGTTGCTGGCATGCAGTGTAGGCAAAGGTGATGAGGTATGTGTACAGAGTTTTACGTTCTGTGCTTCTTCACATCCGATAACCTATCTTGGCGCAACTCCTGTATTCATTGATTCTGAACCTCATTCATGGAACATGGATCCGGAATTGTTGGAGAAGGCCATTCTCGATCGTAAGGCGAAGACCGGCAAATATCCGAAGGCTATTGTGCCCGTGGCGCTGTATGGTATGCCATACGACTGTGACAGGATTATGGCGATTGCCAATAAATATGGAATTCCTGTTGTTGAGGATGCAGCAGAGGGGTGTGGCTCCCGTTGGAAAGGTCAGGTACTTGGCACATTTGGCAAGTGGGGTGTGTTGTCATTCAATGGCAACAAGATGATAACGACTTCGGGTGGTGGTGCTCTTATCTGCCGTGATGCCGAAAGCAAGAACAATATCATGTGGTATGCGACACAGGCTCGCGATGCTTATCCTTATTATCAGCATACGGCAATCGGTTACAACTATCGTATGTCTAATATCTGTGCCGGTATCGGTCGTGGTCAGATGAGTGTCTTGAACGAGCATATCGATCATCATAAGCACGTACAGTCTCTTTACAAGAGGTTGCTGAAGGACGTGGATGGGGTTACTTTGCATGAGGCTCCCAATGCCGATTATGATTCAAACTATTGGCTTTGCACTGTTACGCTTGATGAGAATCTGAAGATTAAGAGTCAGGAAAATGCCTATAAAGAGGTTATAACAACTGCTGTAGGTGGTGCTGCCGGAGTGATCCATGCAGTGGATTGTCCGACTACAGATTGTCAGCCTAACAATAATGTGGAAGCGTTGCGTGTATTTATGCTTTCAAAAAAGATAGAGGCTCGTCCTGTATGGAAGCCGATGCATAAGCAGCCGGTGTATAGCGATGCTCCGGCTTATGTGAACGGGGTGTCGGAAGCAATATTCAAGGTTGGGATGTGTCTGCCTGCAGGTCCTTATGTGACGGATGAAGACGTTCGTTATATCGTTGACTGTATCAAGGAAGCTATCGTGAAGTAATATATGGAATCTGGCAGCACAGGTGGAACAGTAGTTACCCTTCACCGATATCTAAATACCAGTGAGACGCTGGTCTGTATGTGTGGTAAGATGGATGAGGTACTGTTCACGGACTTTCATCCGAAGACCAAGGTGTTTTCTGTGAGAGAAGTACGGCTGATTACCTATTACTTGGGAAAGCCGGGAGTATAAATGATATAAAGATCAAAAAGAACTACGGGAGTCGACGAAAGTGCAGGCTCCCGTAGTTTTTTTATATATTCACATACTCCCTCCTTGCGACTGTCAAAACAGGGCGGTAGGAATTGAAGTGCTTTTTTTGCCATCTCGGCTTCAAATTCTTTGCAGAAATCATCTGCAATACAAAAAAAAAATCGGTAACTTTGTTGTCGGTTGTAAAGTTTACGGTGGTAAAATTTGCTATGGTAAACTTTACAACAGTGAAATCGAATATAAAAAGATAAGGATATGAAATTCTACAATAGAGAAAAAGAGTTAGCATCATTGGAAAGGGTTCGCCGAGTATCTTTTTCTGTACATTCCCAAATGACTGTGCTTACCGGTCGGCGACGTATCGGCAAGACCAGTCTTATATTCAAGAGTTGCGAGGACACTCCTACGGTGTACTTGTTTGTCAGCCGAAGCAATGAAGCTGATCTTTGTTCACGCTTTACTTCTGAGATTCGGCAGGCACTTCATATTTATGTACCGGAATTTACCCACTTTGCAGAAATGTTTCGCTTCTTAATGGATTTGGGAACACGGATGGAATACAACCTGATTATAGACGAATTTCAGGAGTTCTATTACATAAATCAAGAGATTTACAGCTTGATGCAGGATGCTTGGGATCGGCTAAGGAAACAGAGCCATGTCAATCTTATTGTGAGTGGTTCGGTTTATACTCTTATGAATAAAATCTTCAGGGATTCAAAAGAACCGCTGTATGGCCGTGCTGACAGTATAATGAAGTTAGCTCCTTTTACTACTTCCGTATTAAAAGAAATTATGTCGGATCATAAGGCTGACTATACTAAAGATGACTTGTTGGCACTCTATGCTTTTACCGGTGGTGTTCCGAAGTATATCGAGCAGTTTATGGATAATGGATGTACGAGTATGGAAAGCATGGTCGATTTCATGTTGCAACCCGATTCATCCTTTCTGACTGAAGGACAGGCTTTGCTGATACAGGAGTTCGGAAAAAAATACGGTAATTACTTTTCTATCTTATCAGCAATCTCCAATGGAAAGAATACTCTACCGGAAATGGAAACGGTTATGGGTGGTATGAGTCTGGGCGGACAATTGAAGAGATTGGAAGAAGATTATGATCTGGTAGAGAAGAAACGGCCTATACTCTCAAAAGAGGGTTCCCAGACCGTCCGTTATGAAGTGTCGGATATGTTTCTACGTTTCTGGTTTCGGTATTTTATCAAGTATCAAAATTACATAGAGATACAGAATTTTGAACGTTTGACTGATATTATAAAAAAGGATTATCCGACTTTCTCCGGTTGGGTTTTGGAAATGTATTTCCGTCAACAGATGATGGAAAGTAAGGAATTTGCAGATATAGGTTCTTGGTGGCAAGGCAAGAATAATAGAGATCAGGATGAAATAGATATTGTCGGACTATATGCGGAAGAGAAAAAAGCTCTGGTGGCAGAGGTGAAAAGACAATCCAAAAATTTCAAGCCGGAATTGTTCGCACTCAAAGTAGAGGAATTACGGAAAAAAGTCTTGTTTAAATATGAGATAGAGAGCAGGCTTTTTTCGATGGAAGATATGTAGGTATTCATATCAGATTATCATCTCCACCAATGGCAGGAAGCGGCTCTTTATCCGAATCCGTGAAAGCTGCATGACGCGTAGTGACGCACAGAAAAAACATTAGGAGATTTGTATTGAAATATCTCAATGTTTGATTTCAATTATTGAGATGTTTTTTTCAAACCTCCCTATGTTTTTGGGGAGGCTTCAAAAGGACAAAAGGACAAAAAGGACATATGGTACTATCATTTTTTATCTTGGTATAAGAATTGTAGTATATTTTATTGATTTGTAGTTTGTTAGGCGATTTTTGCGGGCGTGTCACCTTGCGATGATTGAAATCTTATTTTGCGCCAATCCGAATCGCTTCATCTGTTGTGAAACTGTCGGGCAATTCTTGCACGAAATTACGAATAATGTACAGATTATTTTAGTGGACGGGTAGGCAGAGGCGGCATGGATGAGTGTAACAGTCGGCTGTGCTCGTAACCCAATAGGTTTCGTCATCGGCATTGGAATTTTCCATAGTACCATATGTCCTTTTGTCCTTTTGTCCTTTTGAAAGGAAGGGAAGCAGGTGGGGAGGAAATAGGTGTCTGTTCGTTAACTTGCTTATATTCAGATGATAAAACGCTTTTCAGCTCTTCAATACTGAAATCCGTGTGCTCGAAAAATGCGCTAAGTTCACGTAACATGCCTTCTTGGGGATAGTGGCGGCATGGTCTCCTTCTGTATGATATCAGCGGATGGCGCTGATAAATATTGATGCTATTGGGTATAATATAGCAGTAGTTGGATATGGGACAGGATTCTTGTAATCCTGGTTTTCTATAGCCAAGAGCTTTTTTGTTGGCTATAAACATATTATTCAGTAAATTAGTTGTATCTTTGAAACCTGATAAACAGAAAAAGAAAATAGATATGAAAAAAGTAATTTGCAGTGAGAAAGCTCCGGGGGCTATCGGCCCTTATAGTCAGGCAATAGAAGCCAATGGTATGGTATTTGTATCCGGTCAGTTGCCTATTGATGCCGCTACGGGACAGATGGCGGAAGGCATAGAAGGACAGGCGCGTCAGTCATTGGAAAATATCAAACACATTCTTGAAGAAGCAGGATTGACAATGGGAAACATTGTCAAAACTACTGTATTTCTTCAGGATATGTCTCTGTTTGCAGGGATGAACGGTGTGTATGCCACGTATTTTGACGGAGCCTTTCCGGCACGTTCGGCGGTTGCCGTAAAAGCGTTGCCGAAGGATGCGTTAGTAGAGATCGAGTGTATCGCGGTTCGCTAATAAATCTGCTACAATGAAACTGCTGCCTCCTACAAAGATCAGATCTTTGGGGGGGCAGTTCTTTTTTGCCGCCTGTACCGCTTCTACAACAGTGGGGTAGGTGGTGCCTTTCAATCCGGCTTTCTCCGCTAAGGCCAGTAGTTCGTTTTCCGGAAGTGCACGTTTCACACTTGCTTTGGTAAAATAATAGGTAGCATTTCTGGGTAAGATCTGCAGGACGCCGCTGATATCTTTGTCGTTCACCATTCCGAATATAATGTGAATATTCCGATTGAGATTTTGGTGAATAAAATCAAGTTGTTTACAGATATATTTGATTCCATCCACGTTATGTCCTGTGTCACAAATAATATCCGGATGACTGTAAACTTTCTGCCAACGTCCCATCAGGCCGGTGAGTCTGCATACATCGGAAAAGCCATTGAGACAGTCTTTGCGTTGGATCTTGTAACCTAATTTTCTCAGTTCTGTGAGGGCAGCCATGATGGTGCGACAATTCTCGAATTGGTAATAGCCGTTTAACTCCATGAAAAATCCGGTATCAATCGCCGAAAGTCTGATTTTGATAGCATCTTTTCTTTTGTCGAGTATTTTGTCCATAGCTTGTATGCTGCTCATGGGATCCGGGTGTTCGGGTGATATGGATGCGTCATGTACCATTTGTGCTAAGTCTGTTCTCTCTTTTTGAAGCATCGAATAAGAGATCCATTCTATGTAAATATGCGGAGTCTGTGTTTGAGCATATAGAATGGGGACTTGCTTTTCTTTGGCTTTCATTGTGAATACCCTTTTTACACTGCCGTTGGCTCTGCCGATGACTACGGGGACTCCTTCTTTGATAATTCCAGCTTTTTCTTTAGCTATTTTTGTCAGGGTATCTCCCAAATATTGCATGTGGTCGAAGCTGATATTGGTAATGATACATAGATCGGGATGAATGATGTTGGTGCAATCCAAACGCCCGCCCATTCCTACTTCGATAACGGCTACATCTACTTTCTGATCTGCAAAATAGCGGAATGCCATGGCGGTAGTCAGCTCAAAAAACGAAGGATGGAGCGGTTCGAAGAAAGAGCGGTGTTTTTCTACGAAGTGGACTACATACTCTTCCGGTATCATTTCTCCGTTGATACGGATACGTTCGCGGAAGTCGATTAGATGAGGGGAGGTGAATAGACCTACTCGGTAACCGGCGCACTGTAATACGGCTGCGATAGTATGCGAACAGGAACCTTTTCCGTTGGTTCCGGCGATATGTATCGTTTTGAACTGTTGATGAGGATGTCCGAAATGTTCGTCCAATTGGTGTGTGGTTGCTAACCCCGGCTTATATGCTTTGCCTCCTACTTGTTGAAACATGGGGGCACTCTCATATAAGTACTTTATAGTGTCTTGATAGTTCATATTTTATAATATTTAACATCGGTCGGTTTTTATTGCCCGCTAATTTGTTTATCTTTAAAACCGTTAATCAGACAATAAATGAAGGATTGACGAATGAGATTGCAAATATCAACATTTAATTCCAAGAAATCATGGGAAAAAAGAAAAATTTTGTGCTGGACACAAATGTGATTCTTCACGACTACAATTGCTTGAAGAATTTTCAGGAAAATGATATTTACCTCCCTCTTGTTGTGCTCGAAGAACTGGATAAGTTCAAAAAAGGAAACGAGCAGATAAATTTCAATGCTCGTGAGTTCGTGCGCGAGCTGGATGTGCTGACAAGCGATGAGCTTTTCTCCGACGGGGTGAAGCTGGGCGAAGGATTGGGACGTCTGTTTGTGGTGAAGAGCAATGTGCCGGCTACCAAAGTATGGGAATCGTTTCCTATAAAGAAACCCGACCATTTGATTTTGGCGGCAACCGAATATCTGACCGAAGAGGATCCGGACATGATGACTATCTTGGTGACCAAAGATGTGAATCTGCGTATGAAAGCCCGTTCCATCGGTCTGCTTTGCGAGGATTATATTACGGATAAGGTGGTGAATGTAGATGTGTTCGAGCAATCTAATGAGATTTTTGAAGATGTGGATCCGGCATTGATCGACCGTATTTATTCTTCCAAGGAGGGCATTGATTTGAGTGAATTCGACTTTAAGGATTTGATTCACCCCAATGAATGTTTTGTATTGAAGAGTGACCGGAATAGTGTGCTTGCACGCTACAATCCTTTTACTCATTCCATTATCCGCGTGATAAAGGGTAGGAATTATGGAATCGAACCACGGAATGCGGAACAGAGTTTTGCTTTTGAGATTTTGAATGACCCGGAAATCAAACTGGTGGCTTTGACAGGAAAAGCGGGAACAGGTAAGACTTTGCTGGCTCTGGCTGCTGCTTTGGGCAAATTGACGGACTATAAACAGATCTTGCTGGCACGTCCCATTGTGGCACTTTCCAATAAGGATATCGGTTTCCTTCCGGGAGACGCGCAGGAGAAAGTGGCTCCTTATATGCAGCCGTTATTTGATAACCTGAACGTGATAAAACGTCAGTTTGCTGCAAACTCTACCGAAGTGAAGCGTATAGAAGATATGCAGAAAAGCGGACAGCTGGTGATTGAAGCCTTGGCATTTATCCGTGGGCGTAGCTTGAGTGAAATGTATTGCATTATCGATGAAGCGCAGAATCTGACCCCGAATGAAATAAAGACAATCATCACCCGCGCAGGTGAAGGTACGAAGATGGTATTTACGGGAGATATCCAACAGATCGACCAACCTTATCTGGACAGCCAGTCCAATGGATTGGTATATATGATTGACCGTATGAAAGATCAGAATATCTTTGCACATGTCAATTTGCTGAAAGGTGAACGAAGTGAATTGAGTGAACTGGCAAGCAATCTGTTATAGCAGGTTGCTCTGCTAAGCGAGATAAATGAATAAGTGATTAAAAGTAAACGGTGAACAAATGGTGCTATTTGCAACAAGATGTCCACCGTTTCTTTATTGATTCAGTATGCTTTCCCTTATTCTTTCTTTCCGAAATATTTCAGGAATTGTGTACGTTCGAATGTATTGATACCCTGAACATCTTTACTGTTCAGTTTGCCTTTGAATTGAGCTATATTCGTGAATCCTTTGCTCTCCATCCATTCAGAGAGGAAGCGGTTGGCTTCTCCGATGAAGGCGTTGGTGTTCAGGTAGACTGCACTGCAAACTTCCACGGCTGAAGCACCGGCAAGAATAGCTTTCACTACTGATTTTGCGTTGGCAACGCCACCGGAAGCGGCATAGTCGATCTTGTCTACTACTGCAGATGAAATTCCGATCCAACGGAGCGGAGTGGCGAGGGCGGAAGCATTGCTGAATACTTCTCCTGAAATATGCTCCATCTTTTCAATGTCGATGTCCGGTTGATAGAAGCGGTTGAAGAGGACAACTGCTGATGCACCGTTGGCATATAACTGATTGATTAATGCAACGGGATTTGTCAGATTATCGCCCAGTTTCATGATTACAGGTATCTTGACCGTTTTTTTGATGTGACGGAGAATGTCGATGTGGCGTTGTTCGAATGAACCGTATGTATATTGCAATTCCGATTGCAGAGCAAGGATATTGATTTCCAATGCATCGGCACCGGCTTCTTCAATCTTCTTTGCAAAGTCAATCCATTCGGAATCAGTGTAGCAGTTGATGCTGGCAATGATGGGAATGGGGCATACCTTTTTGCTTTCTTTTATTAAAGTCAGGTATTCGGATAATTTGTGCTCCCGGATATATTCTTTAAGGTAGTCACTGGCTTCCGGATAGAAAGCCGGATCTTTCAGTTGGTCTGCTTCCAGCATGATTTGTTCTTCAAACAGTGATTTCAGAACAATCGCACCGGCACCATCTTCGGCCAATTTTTTGTTTTTGCCGGCACTGTTGGTCAGTCCCGAGCTACTGATGATGATAGGGTTTCTAAGGGAAAGCCCTGCGAAAGTAGTTTTTAAATCGGTCATAGCAATATGTTTTTAATGATCAGTAAATTCGTTCTCCGAAAATCTTGCTTCCTACTCGTACCAGCGTACTTCCTGCGGCAATGGCTTCGCAGTAGTCATGTGACATTCCCATCGATAGCTCACAGAAAGTATCGGAGTGGGGGAACCAAGTTGTTTTTATCTCGTTAAAGAGCCTGTTTAATAAACTGAATTCTCGGTTGATTTGTTCAGTACAATCGGTGTTGCTGGCCATACCCATTAATCCGCAGATGCGCACATGAGTCAGCTCTTTCCATTCTCCGGCGTTCAACATCTCCTTACATTCTTCGGGGCTGAAACCGAATTTGGTCTCTTCCTGTGCAACGTGAATCTGCAACAGGCAGTTCACAGTACGTCCTGCTTTGACAGCTTGTTTGTTGACTTCGGCCAGTAGTTTGTAACTATCAATTCCATGAATCATCGCTACGTATGGTATCATGTATTTGATTTTGTTCGTCTGCAGGTGTCCGATAAAATGCCACTCGATGTCTTTGGGCAAACTTTCGTATTTAGCTGTCATTTCCTGCACTTTGCTTTCTCCAAAAATACGCTGTCCCGCCTGATATGCTTCTTCTATCGCTTCATTGGGATGGAATTTTGAGACGGCAACCAGCCGGACTCCTTGTGGGAGGTCGGCCAGCACTTGCTTTAAATTGTCAGCAATACTCATTATTACTCATGCTTTTGACGGATCAAACTCCGGTTTGTCATTCGGTTCGGCGCTGTAAGGATATACATCCATGAGCGGAGTTTCGGATACCATACCGATCTGATAATCTGCCATGGTTCCTTTCATTCCTTCGTCCAGTTTCTTGACTGCGTCACGCAAGTCGGCAGCTTGTACCAGTACTTGAGTGGAAGTCTTTTTTTCAGCACCGGTTTTTTCATCCAGCGTGATGAAAATAAGTTTGCATTTGAACCAGCGGTCGGCACTTTCTTCGTCACTGGGGAAAAGCTCGCTATAGTTGGCACGTTTGATATCCGAAACGGTAAATTCTCCGGAGATAAACGGAGTCATCTCTTCGATAATCCGTGCTTCTGCTTCTGTAAAACTGAGTGCGTCGACCAGATAAGGTTCAGTTACTTTCTTCTGCATTCCGTTTTCCATTACTTTTTCATAACGGATTTTGCACTCAAACCATGTATGCATTGCCATAATTTTCTTTCTTTTTAATTCATTGATTGATGTAAATCGCCTGCAAATATAGGAAAAATCCTAAAGTAAGTGCCGAAAGCTTTTTATTTTCTTTCTATGCAAACTTTTTCAACTCAAATGAAAGCATGCCGTGAACATATTTGAGGGAATAGTTGTTTTCTATGCAAAAGTAAATTTTAAATATAGATGCATTATGGCAACAACAAATTTCAAAGGACAACCGGTGAAGCTGGTTGGTGAATTTATACAAGTAGGTAAGGTAGCTCCTGATTTTGAGCTGGTAAAGACTGATTTATCTTCTTTTTGTCTGAAAGATTTAAATGGTAAAAATGTGATTTTAAATATTTTCCCTAGTTTGGATACCAGCGTATGTGCCACTTCTGTACGTAAATTTAATGAGATGGCTGCCAGACTCGAAAATACGGTGGTATTGGCTATTTCTAAGGATCTTCCTTTTGCTCACAATCGTTTTTGTACAACAGAAGGTATTGAAAATGTAGTTCCATTGTCTGATTTCCGCTTCTCTGATTTCGACGAAAGTTACGGAGTGCGTATGGCAGATGGACCGTTGGCAGGACTTCTGGCGCGTGCAGTAGTCGTGATTGGTAAAGATGGTAAAATTGCATATTCGGAACTTGTTCCGGAAATCACCCAGGAGCCTGATTATGATAAAGCCTTGGCTGCTGTAAAGTAAGATGGAGTTTTAAGTAGTATCATGAACAAAATAACGATTCTATTCATCACCCTGTCGTGTATGGGTGCTGGAACCTTGTCCGCCCAAACTGCCGATAGTACACAATCCTCCCCATGGACAAGAGAAGGATTTGCCGGACTGAAACTGACGCAGGTGAGTTTGACTAATTGGGCTTCCGGAGGTGATAATTCTGTTGCCTTTGATTTGCAGGGCACTTATCAGATTAACTATAAGAAAGGAAAGCATCTGTGGAACAACCGTATTGAACTGTCTTATGGATTAAATAAGACCGGTGATGACGGGACCCGGAAAGCGAATGATAAGATCTATTTGAATACGAATTATGGCTATTCTATGGCCAAAAACTGGTATGCCAGTGCATTCGCCACTTTCCAGACACAGTTTTCTCCGGGATATGACTACTCTGTCAATAAAGAGGTTGCTATCTCCGAATTTATGTCTCCTGCCTATTTGACTACCGGTTTAGGCTTTACGTATGATCCGGGTAAGATATTTACCGTTGTATTGTCTCCGGCTGCGTGGCGCGGAACATTTGTACTCAATGACCGTCTCTCTGATCAGGGAGCTTATGGAGTTGATCCGGGCAAACATCTATTATCCAGCTTCGGTGCTAACTTGAAAGGGGAAGCCAAATATGAATTTTTGAAGAATATGACGGTATATTCACGTTTGGAACTTTATTCCGATTATCTGCATAAGCCACAGAACATAGATGTGAACTGGGAAGTACAGGTAAATATGATTATCAATAAATGGTTCTCAACCACGCTCACTACCAACCTGGTGTATGACGATGATGTGAAAATTGTGCAAAAGGACGGTACAAAAGGTGCTCGTGTGCAGTTTAAGGAGATATTGGGAGTAGGAGTGCAGTTTAATTTCTAATGAGTCCCTATCTACCGTAAAACATAAACTATAGAGGACGCAGAATACACAAAGAAGTAGGACGTTAACGGGGAATAGCCGGTTTATAGTAATAGGCACCCCGGTCACTCTAGGTCCTTGCTTTGTGTTCTCTGCGTCCTCTGTGGTCTGTGATGAGTCTTTTACTACTTATTTTCTTTTTTTCAGTCCTTTATACGCCAGAAAACCGATGACAATGACCACCACTGCTATCATGACATAGCCAATTTCGTGACTGTATTCGGTTGCCTTAACATAGACATCATTCGTTGTTTTGAGATCTGTAAAACGGTAAATCAGGTAACCGAGCAAAGCTAATATGCTGTTCCAAATGGCAGCACCGAGAGTGGTATAAAGCAGGAAAGAACCTATTTTCATGCCGGCCAATCCTGCAGGAATACTGATAAGCTGGCGTACAGCCGGAATGAGGCGACCAAAGAAAGTGGAAGTTGCACCGTGTTTTCTGAAATATTCTTCTGCATGATGTATTTTTTCTTCATCGATAAGGCATATATGTCCTAAGCGACTGTTGGCGAATTTATAAATAATAGGGCGACCCAGCCAGCGGGCCAGGTAATAATTGACCAATGCACCTATATCTGCTCCTACAGTTGCAAATAGGATAACAAGAAAGATATTCATACTGTCGTCTGCCATAGCTTTCCATGCGGCGGGTGGCACTACGGCTTCCGAAGGGAAGGGAATAAAAGAACTTTCAATAGCCATAAAAAGAGTGACTACCCAATAGTTCAAGTTTTCCAATACCCATTTAAGAAGTTCTGCTACTGATTCCATGTTTTTTGAGGATAGAATTTATAAATCGGTTTATTTTTTTCCTTTCGTATTCTTCTTCTCTTTTTTCATACGTTCCCACACTTCTTTGAGCATTCTTTTGTCTTCCTCCATGTGTTCGGGGCAATTCAATAGTTTCAGGATCGTATCTTCTTCCAGTGGCTGTTCACATTCTTTGTTATATTTGAAGAAGTTGTCGATTTCACCATACATGAGGCTAAGCACGCTCAATTTCTTCGTCACATCTTCGTATTTCGGATTCATCCGATACACTTTTTCAAAGTATTCTTTCGCTTCGGGCAGATAGTCATTTTCCGAATAAGCAGAGGCAACCATATACCACATTTCTATGTCAGGGGCGGTCTTTATCGCTTTGTCGAAAGAGATGGCTGCTTCGTCTTCCAGTCCTTCTGTGAGGTACAGTTTCCCCTCTGTCAGATAAATCAATCCCTCATTCGGGTTTATCTCTTTGGCTTTTTCGCATGATTCATGTGCTTCTTCATACCTTGACAGACGGGACAGGGCGAAAGCTTTGCTGGTATAGGTGTCTATTAATAAAATAGACAGTTTGTCTCCTGCTTCTTCAAAACATGCGATCACTTTATCGTAATACTCATTGGCTTTCTGCCATTCTTCTTTATTGCCGTAGGATATTCCCATAAACATATAGCCCAATTCGGGGGGGATAGCTTTGAACTCAATCGCTTTCTGGTAATTCTTGATGGCATCATCCGGATTGTTCAGATAGAAAAAACAATGCGCCTTGTAAGCGTAAGCTTCTCCGTACTGATCGTCGGCTGCCAATGCAAAATCACAGGCTTCGATGGCTTTGTCTATTTGTTCCTGAATAAAGTAGCATCTCACCAGCCCCAACCAGTAGGAGGGGTTGAACGGAGATTGGTCGATGAGTTTGTTGTAATAGGTGATGGCCGGTTCCATCTGATGGGTCGATGTCAGATAATCGGCTGTGAGAGCCATGTATTCTTCATTTTCGGCATAACGGGATTTTCCCCTGTCGATCCATTCTTTGGCCGCTTCCGGATATCCCGTGTCCAGATAGAGAAAGACGACATCAGTGATTGTTGCCAGTTCGTCGGCATCCTCTATGGTATTTAATAGCCATTGAGCTTCTTCCAGTTTCCCTTCATTCAGCAATAGTTCGGCTTTCAGCAGTTTCACTTCGGAATCAAAATCTTCGGTAATGGAATCTGCCACTTTCTTTGCTTTTTGCGGTTTTTGGGTGTCCAGATAAAGATAGGCTTGTTCGATGAGCAGATCTGTATTTCCCGGATGTATTTTAAGTCCGTACGTGATCACTTCTTGCGCTTCTTCAAATTTTCGTCTGAAGGCATACCAGTCGGCGATGTCGGCCAATTGATCGGCGTCCAGATAAAGTTGGCGGTTTTCTGCTTTTGCTTCTTCGTAGTGTGTGATGAGTGTAGCTAGTTTCTTTTTGGCTGATGGTGAATTTTTTCTGCCCATTTTTCTGTTGGATTTTTAATTACTAAGATGGGGCTGTTGCAAAAGTTTGATGATGACCCTTTTGACACAGCCCCCCAAAAGTTAAGCTTGAAAGCTTCGTTATTTATTAATCTTGCTCCATGTGTCTTTCAACCCTACTGTGCGGTTGAAGATTAGTTTTTCAGGGGTTGATTCTTTATCGATATTAAAGTAACCGATCCGTTGGAACTGCAGGTAAGAGAGTGTAGGCAGGGTTGCTGCGAACTTTTCTATGTAGCAGTTAGGCAGAATTTTCAATGAGTCCGGATTCATGATTTCTTTCATGGCTTCCAGTGCTTCGCATTTTTTGGCTTCGCGGATGGCGGCCAGTTCGTCACGTGGATTTTCTACTTTCCACAGACGGTCGTACAAACGTATTTCTGCTTGCAGGCAGTGCTTGCAGCTTACCCAATGGAGTGTACCTTTCACCTTGCGGTTGGCATCCGGCATACCGCTACGGGTATTTGCGTCATATTCGCAATATACTTCTGTGATTACACCGTTTTCATCTTTCTTGCAACCGGTACATTTCACGATATAAGCATTTTTGAGGCGTACTTCCTGTCCCGGTGTCATGCGGAAGTATTTTTTAGGAGCGTCTTCCATGAAGTCTTCTCGTTCCATCCACAATTCGCGGCTGAATTCGATGAGGTGACTTCCTGCTTCCGGATCTTCCGGGTTGTTGATTGCTTCCAGTTCTTCAACCTGTCCTTCCGGATAGTTGGTGATGATCAGTTTTACGGGGTTGATCACTGCGGATACACGGGTAGCACGGCTGTTCAAATCTTCCCGGACAGAGCTTTCCAACAGGGCGATGTCGTTCAGGGCATCGTAGGTGGTATATCCGATTTTATCAATAAACTTATGAATGGACTCCGGTGAATAACCGCGACGGCGGAAACCGCAGATAGTCGGCATACGGGGGTCGTCCCATCCGTTTACCAACCCTTCTTTCACCAGCGTGAGTAAGTTACGTTTGCTCATCAGCGTGTAGCTTAGGTTCAGTTTGTTGAATTCGGTCTGACGGGGACGGTGGTCGTTCAGGTCTTTTCCTTCTTTCAACCAATCGATGAAGAGGTCGTAAAGCGGGCGGTGTACCACAAATTCAAGTGTACACAGAGAATGAGTCACTCCTTCGAAGAAGTCGCTCTGTCCGTGAGCGAAGTCGTACATCGGATAAGCTTTCCAGGTAGTGCCCGTACGGTGGTGCGGATGTTTCACTACACGGTAAATAATCGGATCGCGGAAGTGCATATTCGGATTAGCCATGTCAATTTTGGCACGGAGCACCATGGCGCCCTCTTCGATCTCACCGCTATTCATTTTCTTAAAAAGTTCGAGGCTCTCTTCGATGGGACGGTTCCGATAAGGGCTTTCCACTCCCGGTTGGGTAGGAGTCCCTTTCTGCTGTGCGATCAGCTCGGAGCTTTGTTCATCGATATATGCTTTTCCCTCCTGTATCAGGCGGATAGCGAAATCCCATAATTGCTGGAAATAGTCGGAAGCATAATATTCATTTCCCCACTGGTAGCCAAGCCATCGGATATCTTCTTTAATGGCTTCTACATATTCCACATCTTCCTTGGTCGGGTTTGTGTCGTCGAAACGAAGGTTACATACACCGCCGTGTTTTTTTGCGATGCCGAAATCAAGGCAAATAGCTTTGGCATGGCCGATGTGAAGGTAACCGTTGGGCTCGGGTGGGAAACGTGTCTGTACCTTTCCATCATTTTTGCCTTCTTTCAAGTCTTTCTCTACAGCCTGTTCAATAAAGTTCAAGCTCTTCTTTTCACCTGTTTCTTCGTTTTTGATATCTGTCATAACGGTTAATGTTATCTGTATTTAGGCTACAAAAGTAGGATATTTTTTTTATTAAATCGGAATATAACCGTTCTTTTTTACAATGTCTTGTCCGTGGAATGAAAGAATAAACTGAATCAGGGGATGGGGTGCTCCTTAATCATTGATGCGGAAATGTTAAGGTATGGCGGAAAAACGGATGAAAATGATCTGGGAAAGTGATTTGCTGCGGATTTTTAAACAGAAATTAGGGCTCCTTTAAAAAAATATCTTATATTTGTCTCCTGTAGCGGACAAGTTACAGGAGATTTTGCTTCAAATGATAATAAATCCAAAGAATTTTCAAAAAGATGTTATATGACATGTTTTATAATTTGGATAGTATCGGTAAAAGCGCCTATATTTGCACCGTTATCCTGAAAACAATCTTTTTACCTTAAAAAAAAACTAATACCTATTGAGAACTGAAAAATGGGGCTTTGTGAAAAGCCCTATTTTTTTTGTTCTTATTTTCGCTCTTATTTTCTAAGTTGCTTCCTTATTCGTATCTTTGACCCTTGCATGAAGAGAGTACTTTCAATTGTAAAATCGTAAATAGTAAATAGAATTATGTTTTCTGGAATCGTAGAAGAATATGCTACTTTGGTAGCACTGGTGAAAGACCAGGAGAATATACACTTTACATTTAAGTGTTCGTTTGTGAATGAGTTGGAAATCGACCAGAGTATTTCTCACAATGGTGTGTGCCTGACGGTGGTGGCTCTGACGGATGATACGTATACGGTGACTGCCATGAAAGAAACGTTGGAACGTTCTAACCTCGGCCTGCTGAAAGTGGGGGATAAGGTGAACGTTGAACGTAGCATGATGATGAACGGTCGGCTGGACGGACATATCGTTCAGGGACATGTGGATCAGACTGCCACTTGTATCGATATTAAAGATGCGGAAGGTAGCTGGTATTTTACATTCCGATATGCGTTTGACAAGGAGATGGCACAACGCGGATATATCACTGTGGACAAAGGTTCGGTGACTGTGAACGGTGTCAGCCTGACCGTATGTAATCCGACAGATGATACTTTCCAGGTAGCTATCATTCCTTATACGTATGAGCATACAAACTTCCATACGTTTGAGATCGGCAGTGTGGTTAATATCGAATTCGATATTATCGGTAAGTATATCAGCCGGATGATTCAGTATAAATAGTCGGTGGTCGCGAAAGCGAATTTCGATTGTAATTTGTAAAACATAAAATCGCAAATCTGATGGATTTTCTTCAATTGGTGCAGGATCGTCAGAGTGACCGTTCGTATGATAAGGAGCGTCCGGTGGAGCCGGAAAAGTTGGAACGGATACTTGAAGCTGCCCGTTTGGCGCCTTCGGCTTGTAATGCACAGCCTTGGAGGTTTGTAGTCATCACGGATAAGGAACTGGCTCAAAAAGCGGGGAAAGCTGCTGCCGGTTTGGGAATGAATAAGTTTGCCAAAGAGGCTCCCGTGCATATTTTGGTGGTAGAGGAATCTGCCAATATTACTTCGTTGCTTGGTGGAAAGGTAAAAGACAAGCATTTCCCATTGATCGACATTGGAATAGTTGCTGCCCATATTGCTTTGGCGGCTGAAGCCGAAGGACTGGGCTCTTGTATTCTGGGTTGGTTTGATGAGAAAGAGATGAAACTGCTTGCCGGTGTTCCGGCTTCCAAACGTTTGTTGCTGGATATTGTCATTGGTTATCCGACAAAGGAAAAACGCAAGAAGAGGAGGAAGCCCCAAGAGAAAGTGATTTCGTACAACCGTTATTGATTGAGAAAGGAAATACTCTAAAGTGTTGATATCTAATTGATCATTAATGCCGCTGGATAAGCGGCATTAATGATGCGGTACTTATTTCTTTTTTGACAAATCTTTCAATAGGTAGTCTACTGCTGCTTTCAGTTGGGCGTCTTCTCCTTTCAGACTGGCTTCGGGTTCATTATAGATAAGAATATCAGGTTGCAAAGTCTGATTTTCGAGATAGTTGCCTTGCATATCCATGCAACCGACCTGCGGAATACCGAATACAATAGACGGGTCTATCTGGCGTTCCCACCATACGGCTGTCATGGTTCCTGCAACCGGAGCACCTATCAGTTTGCCGATACCCAGCGTCTTATATACGTATGGAGTGCCATGTGCATTGCTGTAATTATCTTCGCAAGTAAGCATACAGGAAGGTTTCAACCATTTGTTGAAAGGGTCGCTACCGATATATTGCCCGCGCGGCACGAAGCGTTGATATTCCTTTCCGCTAAGTAAGGTGACCACATCATCATGCAACCATCCGCCACCATTATGACGAGTGTCTACCACTACGGCTTCTTTATTGCGATAGCGGCCGAGCAGTTCGGAATAAGTCTTACGGAAGCTGGGGCTGTCCATTCCTTTGATATGTACATAGGCAATGCGTCCACCGGAAAGCTCTTCAACTTTCTTGGCACAGCGTTCCACCCAACGTTTATAAAGCAGTTCGTTTTGAGTTCCATAGCTGATTGCCTTTACCGTTTCCTCAAAACGTTTTTTAGTAGCAGGATCGTATATGGTCAGTACTACTTTGCGGCCGACTTTGCCTTCAAATAGCGGGAAGTAATCGGCACCGGCTTCAATCGTTGTGCCGTCTATTTTTTCAATGATGCATCCTGCCTTCACCTCTGTCTTCTTCCGGGTGAAAGGACTTTGCTTCATGATTTCCTTGATTTTTAACCCGGCACCGTCGTATGACTCGTCATAAAAGACTCCCAGAGTAGCGGTAGGCATTGCGCTGCCTGCTGCTGCAAATCGGGCTCCGGTATGGGAACCGTTCAGTTCGCCGAGCAATTCACTTAACATTTCCGTGAAATCATAATTGTTGCTGATGTGAGGCAGGAAGCGTGCATATGCTTTTTGGTATCCTTTCCAGTCCACTCCATGCAGGTCGGTAACATAGAACTTGTCTTTTATTTGTTGGCAAACGTGGTCAAAGATGTATGCGCGTTCATCGTAAGGGCGGTAATCAAAGAATGCCTCAAATTCTATCGGTGTAATTTTGCTACCGGCAATCTCTATTTTCTTCAACCTGCCACCTGTGCACATAAAAATATTCTTTCCTTCCTTATCCGGTATGAGTGAGCCACCGCCCACGCCTTTCAATAATATTTTAGTTGTATTTTCTTTTAATTTATGTTCCCAAAGGTCATAGCCTCCTTCAAAAGCTGCCAGGTAATAAAGGACATCACCTTTCGGACTCATGACGGCATCACCTAAGCGGGAGGAATTAACTGTTAAGCGGACAATACGGTCAAAACGATTCTCCAAATCGAATGTAAGAGGCTTCACTCTCGTGCTGTCTTTTTTCGCATCCTTATGGGGGAGTGTTTTCTTCTTGGCTTTCTCTTTTTCCGCTTTCTCGGCCTTTTCCGCCTCTTCAAGTAAGGCTATGTCTTCTTTGCTCATCAGGAAGCGGTTGTAGGCATCGACGTCGAAAAACATAATATAGGCATCGCTTTCACTTCCCCAACTGCCATGGCTACGGTATCCGGCGCGGTCGCTGTTCCAGATCATTGCTTTTCCACCCAACACCCATTTGGCTTTGCCGTCGCTGTATCCGCTTTCGGTAAGATTGACCATTTCGCCTTTTCCGTCGGCTTTCAGTAGAACGACGTCTTTATTGTTCCACCCTCCTATGCCAATGAAATCTGATAAAATCCATTTGCTGTCAGGACTCCATTGAAACCATTGGTCACCATCGGCGTAAGAATACTGATATTTGGCATCCATTACGGTGCGTACAGCCTTACTTTTCAGATTGATGACGCGGATAGCGGTACGGTTCTCAAGGAAAGCGACTTCCTTGCCGTCAGGACTGAATTGTGGTTGGAAAGAAGCCACTTTGGAGTGGGTCAGACGCTCTTCTTTCAATTCTGTGGCATAGGTGAATTGTTTTTCTTCTTTACGTACGATGGTGGAAGTGTAAAGCTGCCACAATCCGTTGCGTTCGGAAGAATAGACGAGTGTACGTCCGTCAGGTGCAAAACTGATGTTACGTTCCTGATCGGGGGTGTTGGTGATTTGTTTGGTTGTTTGGTAGTCAATGGAGGTTACGTAGACATCACCGCGCATAACGAATGCGACTTCTTTTCCTTTGGGAGACACGGCAATATCGGTAGCTCCGCTGGATTTGATTTGGCGGATTATATCTTTGTCATTCTTGTCAGCCAAGATACTGATGTTCACTTTTTGGGGTTGTTTGCCGGGGACAATTGTATAAATCTCACCGTCATAACCATAACAGAGCGTTCCGGCAGTCGATATGCTTAGAAAGCGTACGGGATGCTTTGTGTGGAAAGTGATTTGTCGGGAGGTAGTGGTTCCGGGAGTACGTTGGAATACGTTGAAGGAGCCTTTCTCTTCACTTAAATAATAGAATGATCGGCCGTCGGGACTCCATACCGGTTCGCGGTCTTCACCTTCGAAAGTCGTTTGTTTTTGATAGACCGGTGTCTTTCCCGGAGTATATGTCCAGATGTCACGGGCAATAGGGGATATCTGATGCTTGCGCCAATAGTCTTCGTATCCTTTTTTATCCTGATAGAGCATCCTGCCGTCCTTATGGATGGAGATACATTCCATCGGCATGGACGAGAACATCGTAGGACGTCCTCCCGTTACGGCTACCTCGTAGACTTGCTGGAACTGACCGGAAGGAAATCCGGCATCTTCGGCAGAGGGAGCAATATGGGCGGTGAATAAGATATGTTTGTCATCTTTATAGGCAATAGGCTTTTCACTGCCTGAATGAGTGGTCAGTCGCTGGGGTACTCCTCCTTCACTGGAGACAACGAAAACGTCGAGACTTCCCATGCGGTCTGATGCAAAAGCAATCTGTTTGCTGTCGGGACTCCACACCGGTTCCGTATCAAAAGCCGGATTGGTAGTGATTTGTGTGGCACGTCCTCCGGTTGACGGTACCGTGTAGATGTCTCCTTTGTAGGTAAATGCAATGGTGGTTCCGTCAGGAGAAAGAGCGCAGTGGCGCATCCATAAAGGAGATTCTTGTGCAACACTTGTTCCGGCTAAACAGATGATAAATGCACTTAGCAGTAGCTTTTTCATTTTTTTTCTAATCTAATTGTATTATGTTTATTTTCGCGATTTATTAAGTGGGAGCTTCCTACAAATCCTTCAGTAATACTTTACTTGCTTTTTTATAGTATTCTTCTCTGGAGTCGGTCAGCACTTTCCATTCATCGTTGAATTCTTCGTCTTTGTCAATCTTGAAATTCTCGGAGCCGTATGTGTCCAAACGGTCCAGCAGGATAGCCACATTCAATTGATTGATATCCATGGAAGGCAGGTAACCGATTTCTTCGCTTTTTTCATCGGTAACCACCTCGTGAATCAGTGCTATTTCCTGTAACTGATAAAGTACCTGATTGGTCAGACGGATAGGGATCTGGTGTTCTTCCGATATTTTTGCTGCCGTATAGGGAGGCTTGTTCTTCTCGAATCGTTTGGCTATGAGTGACATAATCAGGATGGATATAAAATCTCGGTATCGTCTGCTGATGTTACGGGTGTCCTGCTCAAAGCTGAAACTGCGGATATTTTGCCCGGCATACGTCAGTTCGGCTCCAAACAAACAGATGGTCCAGGATGTCTGCAGCCAAAGCAGAAATAGGGGGAGTGCGGCAAAACTACCATAAATGGCATTGTATTTTGACACCCACAACTGGCTGTTGATATACAGGAACTGAAAAGCTTGATAAGCAGACCCGGCCAGAATACCTGCGATGAGAGCATGTTTGAATTTCACTTTTGTATTCGGCATAAAGATATACAGCCCGGTGAACATCAGCCATGTCAGGACGAAAGGAATAAGCTGTATCATGAATTTCATGACAGGAGCGAGCAGAACGAAATCATCCATCTGTTTGAGAATGGTACTCATAAACAGGGAAAGTCCTCCGGATACCACGATCAGAATCGGCATCAGCAGGAACATGGAGAAATAGTCCGTAATTTTGCGATACATGGATCGTGCCTTTTTCACTTCCCAGATATGGTTGAATGTGATTTCAATATTGCCGACCAGATTGATAACCGTCCATAACAACATTACCAGACCGACTCCGATGAAAACACCTCCTTTGGTTTGTGAAAGGTAGGAATTGACAAATGAGAGAATGGCCTCCGTTGTTTCTCTATTTCCTCCGAAGCCGTTGCGGAACTGATATTCCATCAGGTTATCAAATCCGAAACCGCGTGCTATGGCAAACAGGATGGCTAGTATCGGTACAATGGCAAGCAGGGTGCTATAGGTCAGTGCGGAAGCTTTATTGACCATCTGGTCTTTGGTAAACCGGTTGATGCAAAGATAGACGGTTTTTATAATATTATAGAGTGAGAACTTGGTCCGGGTCACTTCATCTTCCGTAACGCGCCAGATGTCATACGTAAGAAACTTCCATATATCGGTGATTTTTTTCTTCATAGTTCTTTTAGTCATTGGTAGTTAAATGAATAATTAAAAGAAAAAAGCAGTCAGCCTATAAGCCGAGTTCTGTATCCCGTATAATTATTAATCTTGGATCTTTAATTATATCAGGTGCCTGTCATTTATCTGAGTGACGTGTCACCACGACACTTTAGCGGTCTACCCTCCGACATCGAGCGAGCAGCTCTCATAACGCCGGTTTACATGACCTTACAACTCCTAAGACGTACAGCACGCATGTTGCCATGCGACTGGTGGGCTCTTACCCCACCTTCTCACCCTTACCTCTCCCCGAAAGGAGTGGCGGTTATTTTCTTCTACGTTACTCTACCCTCACGGACAGCTTTCTGTTAGGAAGTAGGATGCTCTATGTTGCCCGGACTTTCCTCCTGCACGAAACATGCACGCGACAGACCGGCCAACTGCTTTAGGTTGCAAAAATACGTCATTTATTTTGTTTTAGCTAAAGAATGTGTCACAAATAGAAATAATTTCTACCTTTGCTATTATAAAAATGTAATAGCATGAAGAATATACTCCTTTTATATTGTTTACTGGCGGTTGCAGCAGTGAGTCTGAAAGCCCGGGAAATACGCCCCATGCCAGCTGATTCGGCCTATGGCGTAGTACATATTTCTGTTTGCAATTTGCGCGAGGAAGGCAAATTTACTTCCGGCATGAGTACGCAGGCATTGTTGGGAATGCCGGTCAAGGTGCTTCAGTATAACGGTTGGTACGAGATACAAACACCGGATGATTATACCGGATGGGTGCACCGGATGGTAATTACTCCCATGTCGAAGGAGAGGTATGATGAATGGAACCGGACGGAAAAGATTGTGGTTACTTCACATTATGGATTTGCATTTGAAAAACCGGATGAAAGTTCCCGCCCCGTCTCCGATGTGGTTGCAGGCAATCGTTTGAAGTGGGAGGGTAGCCAAGGGCATTTTTATCAGGTTGCTTATCCCGACGGTCGGAAAGCATATATTCCGAAATCCATTTCGCGACCGGAAACGGAATGGAGAGCTTCACTGAAACAAGATGTTGAAAGTATCATTGAGACAGCTTACTCAATGAGGGGGATTCCTTACTTATGGGGAGGAACCTCTTCCAAAGGAGTGGATTGTAGCGGATTCGTCCGAACCGTACTTTTTATGCATGATATTATGATTCCGAGAGATGCATCTCAGCAGGCTTATGTGGGCGAACGCATTGATATTACTCCTGACTTTTCCAATGTCAAACGGGGGGATCTGGTGTTTTTCGGCCGGAAAGCGGCTGCGGAACATAAAGAAGACATTTCTCACGTTGGTATTTACCTCGGAAACAAGCAATTTATCCACGCATTGGGGGATGTACACGTCAGCAGCATGAATCCTGCAGATCCAAACTATGATGAATTCAATACGAAGCGTTTACTCTTTGCTGTCCGTTTCTTATTTACTGAATGAATGTCAGAGTATTAATGTCATCTGACATACAACGAATGTAAATTTGTCAGGTTCTGCCGTTAACCGCTGTTAAGCTCCAAATAGTCTCTGTTAAAAGTGAACAAAAAAGAGTGACAAGTAGAATAAGTGAACGATATTTGTTGTTATTTTAACATCGTAAAAGTTAAAACAATGTCGAATATTAACAATTTAAAGAATTATAAATCATGAAACAGACAACAAAGAACATTCTGGGAGTAGGAGCAATCGTGCTTCTTAGCTCAGGAGTTGCAGGATTGACAACTTATAAATTGTTGCAATCTAACGAACCTGTGAAAGAGACATCTTTCTATGAGATGTTCAAGCAGAATCCCAATGTGAAATTGGCTGCTTTTGATGCTGTGAATGCTCAACCTGTTGATTTGACTCAGGCTGCGGAGAATTCGCTTCATGCTGTCGTACATATAAGGTCTACTCAAGAAGCTAAAACAAGAACGGTTCAGCAAGCGCCGGACATTTTCGATTTCTTTTTTGGTGATGGACGCGGACAGCAGCGGCAGGTACAGTCTCAACCTCGTGTAGGGTTTGGTTCGGGTGTCATCATCTCGAAGGATGGATATATCGTAACGAATAATCACGTGATTGAAGGTGCGGATGAAATTAGTGTGAAACTGAATGATAACCGTGAGTTTAAAGGACGGGTGATTGGTACTGATCCCAGCACTGACCTTGCATTGGTGAAAATAGAAGGTGATGATCTGCCGACTATTCCGGTAGGAGACTCCGAAGCGTTGAAAGTAGGGGAGTGGGTATTGGCGGTAGGTAACCCGTTCAATCTGAATTCTACCGTAACTGCCGGTATCGTAAGTGCAAAAGCCCGTTCTCTGGGTGTATATAATGGGGGTATAGAATCATTCATTCAAACAGATGCTGCTATCAACCAGGGTAATAGTGGTGGTGCGCTGGTAAATGCCAAAGGTGAACTGGTCGGTATCAACTCGGTGCTTTCTTCTCCGACAGGTGCTTATGCCGGATATGGTTTCGCTATCCCGACCAGTATTATGACGAAGGTAATTGCCGACCTGAAACAATATGGAACAGTACAACGTGCATTGCTTGGTATTCGTGGAGGTTCTATCGGTAGCAGTTTGATGGACGATCGTCAGCCGATTGACGAGTCCGGTAAGACATTGGCGGATAAGGCTAAGGAACTGGGTGTAGTAGAAGGTGTATGGGTTTCTGAAATTGTGGAAAATGGTTCTGCAGCAGGTGCTGACATCAAAGTGGATGACGTGATTATCGGTTTGGATAATAAGAAGGTATCTAATATGGCCGACTTGCAGGAAGCACTTGCTAAACATCGTCCGGGTGATAAAGTGAAAGTGAAACTGATGCGCGGTAAGAAGGAAAAGACCGTTGAAGTAACGTTGAAGAACGAGCAAGGTACCACCAAGATTGTGAAGGATGCAGGTATGGAAATCCTGGGAGCTGCTTTCAAAGAGTTGTCGGGTGACTTGAAAAAACAATTGAATCTGGGCTATGGGCTGCAAGTAACGGGAGTCTCTTCCGGTAAGATGTCAGAGGCAGGAGTTCGTAAAGGTTTCATTATTCTGAAAGCGAACGACCAGCCGATGCGCAAAGTGAGCGATCTGGAAGAAGTTATGAAAGCTGCCGTTAAGTCTCCGAACCAGGTATTGTTCCTGACCGGTGTGTTCCCATCAGGTAAACGCGGATATTTCGCAGTCGATCTGACTCAAGAGTAATATATATAAAGTAAGAAGATTGCAGGATAAGCTAATGAAATTGAAAAAGGGTGCCGACAATGAACTTGTCGGCATCTCTTTTTGTTTTATGGGTAAAAAATATAGTGTAAAAGTTACTTAATTTTATATGTGGACAAATTATTTGTCGTAACTTTGCACACCAAATCTGTTTTTAATAGAATGAGACAACTAAAGATTACCAAAAGTATCACTAACAGAGAGAGCGCTTCTCTTGATAAGTATTTGCAGGAAATCGGCCGTGAAGATCTGATTACTGTCGAAGAAGAAGTGGAACTCGCTCAACGCATTCGTAAGGGTGACCGTGTAGCATTGGAAAAGTTGACACGTGCCAATCTTCGTTTCGTCGTATCTGTGGCCAAACAGTACCAGAACCAGGGTTTGAGTTTGCCGGACTTGATTAATGAAGGCAATTTAGGACTGATTAAGGCTGCCGAGAAATTTGATGAGACACGTGGATTCAAGTTCATTAGTTATGCTGTATGGTGGATTCGCCAGTCTATTCTGCAAGCATTGGCAGAGCAGTCGCGTATTGTTCGTCTCCCGCTGAATCAGGTAGGTTCGCTGAATAAGATCAGTAAGGCCTTCTCGAAGTTCGAACAGGAGAACGAGCGGCGTCCGTCTCCCGAGGAGTTGGCAGACGAACTGGAAATCCCGGTTGATAAAATCTCCGATACGCTGAAGGTGTCCGGGCGTCATATTTCGGTGGATGCGCCTTTTGTGGAAGGAGAGGATAACAGCTTGTTGGATGTGTTGGTTAACGATGATTCGCCAATGGCGGACCGCTCTCTGGTTAATGAGTCTCTTGCGAAGGAAATTGATAGAGCTCTTTCTACGTTAACCGATAGGGAAAAAGAAATCATTCAGATGTTTTTCGGTATCGGACAGCAAGAAATGACATTAGAAGAAATCGGCGATAAGTTTGGTCTCACACGTGAGCGCGTTCGTCAGATTAAAGAAAAAGCAATTAGAAGACTAAGACAAAGTAATCGTAGTAAATTGCTCAAGGCTTACTTGGGATAAGTAAGAAATATCAGTTTCTGAAAGAAAAAAAGAATTTGAGTCGCATAAGTCGCACTTTTCATATCGAAGAATGTACTTATGCGGCTTTTTTACATGAGATCCGTTCTATCACTCAATCTTGTACTGTGTGAGTTTTATGAAGAAGGTTGTTTTTATTTGAGATAAATAGAGGTAATCTCCTCTTTTTTGTTATCTTTGCGAAGTTAAAAATTATATGATATGAAATACGTAAAAATACTATTTGCAATTGCACTTGTGTTTACCATGTGCTCCGCTTTTTCCTTGAAAAAAGACCATTCTAAACCAATTTATGCTTTTGGAATTTCTGCCTCATTTACGGATACGGTAGTCTATTTCACGGACATTCAGATATTGGATAGTGCGAAGGTTAGCAAGGAAGGCTTCTTGCTTCATCGCGAATTATATAGTTATCAGTTGAAGAATTATTTGGAAGATAATCAATTGCAGCAGAATAGTACTTGTATGATTTACTTCTCGGGAAACAGAAAAAAGTTGGAAAAAGAAGCAACGAAAATTCTGAATAAATACAAGAAAAATAATGGAATGCTAGTATCGCGGGTTGATCCGGATAAATTCCGTTTTATGAAGCCGGAAGAGTAAGATGTGATAGTTAAATTGTTAATATAGTAAGAGATGCAGGTTTGCATCTCTTATTTTTTTATCTTTGTCCCCGTTATTAATGAGGAATATGATGAAAAAGATTAAAATATTATCACTTTTGTTCAGTGTTGCAATGTTGTTGGCAGCTTGTCACGATGAAGAAGATGTTTCTGTCCCGGTAACAGCTAAAACAGTTTTGATGTATCTTGTTGGAGATAATGATATAGGTGATGATATATATAGTAATATAGCATCGGTTGAGCAAGGGTTGAGTGAAGTTGCATCTCCCGGTACATTTGTGATCTATTGGGATGGTGGAAGTGGGAAGAGTGAATTTCCTGTTCCAACTTTATTTAAATATGAAGTTGACGGTAAAGGTACAGTGGGCAAAAGAGAGATAATTAAAACCTACAATAGTCAGAATTCGGTATCAAGTGAAATTATAAATAAGGTATTGAAGGATGTGGAATTTTATTGTCCAGCTGAAAAATATGGCTTGATTTTTGGCTCTCACGCTACTGGATGGTTACCTGTTAATCATAGTAAAAGCCGCTCTTTCGGAGATGATGATGGGGCTAAAATAGATATACCTGACTTGGTAGGAGCCCTCTCTCGATCTGGCATTCATTTTGATTATATACTGTTTGATGCTTGTTTAATGTCACAAGTGGAAGTTGCTTATGAATTAAGAAATGTCGCTGATTATCTGATTCTTTCTCCGGCAGAAGTGTTAAGTAAGGGATTCCCTTATTTTGAAATGACAAAGTATTTGTTAGCTCTGGATGATACAGAACAGAATATGATAGATGCTGCAAAAGCTTTTATTGATTACTATAAAAATTCTTGGGCTACAATTGCGGTGATAAAAACTGCTGAAATGCAAGGCTTGGCGAATATAACTCACTCTATTCTGGGACAGTATAAGGATAACTTGGTCAAATTTGATGAGAATAAAATAAATTATTTTCAAACGCATTATGGGTATGGTAGGGCTTCTTTGAATTATTCAACGTATGATTTTCGTGCTTTTATACGTGAACTGACTGATAATAATATTCCTTCTGATCTTGAAAATCAATTGGCAAGAATTGTTGTGTATAAAGATTATGTAGATAAGTTAAGTTTGGTGAGTATAGATTCTGAGATATATTCGGGTATCGGGTGTTATATACCGGATGTTAGATATTCCAGATGGAATGCTTATTTTAGGAGTCTGGGCTGGTATTCCGCTGCCGGATGGAATGAGGTCGGTTGGTAAATGAGGGTGGGGAGTTTGTCAGATGCTCATGTGTGTAGGATTCTCCTTGGTAAAGAACAAGTTATGAACAGCTCGGTGAAGGGGGATTGGGGTCAGTGGGGACACTTTTTCCGATTCGCTCACACACACGCACATACACGCACACACACGTGCGCGCGTAACCAAAGATTTATCCCTTTTTATTTATATATCTCCCCCTTGCTCCTTGTCCCCGGTTGGTATTCCGTTCGTTACTTCATCGGTTCGGTTTTGCAGATAAGTCATGTCCCGTTTGCATTTCTGATGTTTGCGGCATCCCCCATGCGTGATCATTTTCTACACCTATAGTATACGCGCACGCGTGTGTGTGAGTGAATCGGGACAAGTGTCCCCACTGTCCCCGCCCTTTATAAACAAAGAATCCGGTCCGGTTTCTAAAGCTACGCTTTCCGGTTGCTAAAGCTATGCTTTCCGGTTTCTAAAGCTACGCTTTCCGGTTGCTAAAGCTATGCTTTCCGGTTGCTAAAGCTGTGCTTTACGAGTGCTAAAGCTGTGCTTTACGTTCTCTAAAACGCCGCTTTGCCGGAGTATGAGTGAATCCCCTTGAGCATGCGTGAATCCGCTTTATACTTTACCTGTCCTGTTGCTAAATTGCTCCGCTCTTCTTCCGATTCTTTACCGGACAGCTTCACAAAGTAGAAAAAATATGTTCTACAACATCGTTGTCAATCAGCGTGTTAGTATAAATATGCAAAAAAAGTTCAGAAAAAAGAGCAATATTGTCCTAAATAAATTTTGAGCATGAGCTAACTGACTATACTGTTAAGTATAGCCTCGAGAGTTCAAAATCAATCCCCCCTAATCGTTTTCGATGGTTTCGGGAGGTGGTGTAAATGGTTGATCAAGCCATTTTTGGAGGTCGATTTTGGTAAATGTGTTCAGCCGGAGCGTGACCACAAGGTTAGCCAATGCCCATTTGTATCTTGCGATGTGCTTTAGCCATGTCAGAATCAGCATTGTAGTCATAGCAGTCCATATTTGGGTCTCTACGGCATTGCGGGATGTGCCGATAAAGCTCTTGATGCGTAGCAGTTGCTTGAGGTTGCGAAAGAAGATTTCTATGTTCCACCGAGCCTTGTACAGAGCCGCTATGCTTGATGCTGCCAATGTGAAGTTGTTTGTGAGTAACTCAATTTCAAAACCGTGTTCATCGTTCCATACTGCGATGCGACGTAAACGTTTGGGATATTTGGATTTGGCCGCCGAGAGTTCGAACTCGATTATTTCGTCAATAAGTACATTCTGAGCGTGTTTTTCAGGCAAAGGCAACTCCTCTATGGCTTTGTACCGGATATTGTCTTTATGACGCACTACAAAGAACACGTTGCTGCTGTCCCAATTATTCAGCAATGAGTAGTCACAGTAGCCTCGGTCGGCTACTACAATACTATACGGATGTAACTCAATATCAAAAGCAGCTTTGTTGTCGGTGGTTTTGCCATCGGTGATATTCACGAACTCCGGCAAAAGACTGTCATAGTCCAATAGCGTGTGCATCTTGACCGCCCCCTTGGTGGTAGTGTAATGTGCCCAGTCATATATTGACAGAGTCAATGACACCAATGTGGAGTCGAGCAGTTTTATCGGCATCTTGAAACGGAACTTTCTTCGTTGCCATAGGGCTTGCTGTCCGAAATACTGAAACAACGAGTAGAATATGCCGCGAAAAACCGAACTGTCTCGGTTGGCGTTCTGATATGCTACCGTTGACTTGGATGGTGCACGGTTGATTCCCAAATGATTGAGGTTGCCGGTGGCTGATTTCAGCCCGTTTGAGATATCTCTGACTGAATCACATCCTGAGAATTGGCTGAAAATCATGCTAACAAACTGACTCCATGTATTGTAGCCCTTGCAATGCTTGTCTGACCCCGAAGATTTTATGATTTTCTTGATATTTTCTTTCGGGAGATGTGATATTACCTGTGCGAAAAGTGTTATATTTGCCATAGGAAGTAGATGAGTTGGTAGCTTGCTACTAAGGTAGTCATTTTACCTTAGTTCTACTTCCTTTTTATTTGTTCCCCCCAATTTATTTAGGACAATATTGAAAAAAGAGTCGAATATATTTGGATTGTAAATTAAAAGGTGGTACTTTTGCACCCGCTTTCCGAGGGAGGACAGCCTGACAGGTTTGACATGATGCTTGCCGCATAAGGCACCTTGAAAATAAAGACAAAAAAACTTTGAAAAAAGTTTGGAGTTAATACATAAAAGTCCTTATCTTTGCATCCGCTTTCTAAAAGAAAGCACGTGTTTCTGACACGTCAGTTCTTTGAAATGTTGATAAACAATACAAGTAGTACAAGTAAAGAAATAGAACCGTCAATACTTGTCTGGTATATATGAATATATGTACAGGCACAGGTATTGTAATAAAGGTCAATGAAATTACGGCGTCCTGAACAGAGCGATATGATATCCTTGATTGGATATTCAATGATATTTTTACAATGAAGAGTTTGATCCTGGCTCAGGATGAACGCTAGCTACAGGCTTAACACATGCAAGTCGAGGGGCATCATGAAGGTTTGCTTGCAAACCTTTGATGGCGACCGGCGCACGGGTGAGTAACACGTATCCAACCTTCCGTTAACTCGGGGATAGCCTTTCGAAAGAAAGATTAATACCCGATGCCATATCATCCCCGCATGGGGATGCTGTGAAAGGAATCCGGTTATCGATGGGGATGCGTTCCATTAGTTAGTTGGCGGGGTAACGGCCCACCAAGACAACGATGGATAGGGGTTCTGAGAGGAAGGTCCCCCACATTGGAACTGAGACACGGTCCAAACTCCTACGGGAGGCAGCAGTGAGGAATATTGGTCAATGGACGGAAGTCTGAACCAGCCAAGTAGCGTGAAGGATGACTGCCCTATGGGTTGTAAACTTCTTTTATACGGGAATAACCGGTCCCACGTGTGGGACTCTGCATGTACCGTATGAATAAGGATCGGCTAACTCCGTGCCAGCAGCCGCGGTAATACGGAGGATCCGAGCGTTATCCGGATTTATTGGGTTTAAAGGGAGCGTAGGTGGGCTGTTAAGTCAGTTGTGAAAGTTTGCGGCTCAACCGTAAAATTGCAGTTGAAACTGGCAGTCTTGAGTACAGTAGAGGTGGGCGGAATTCGTGGTGTAGCGGTGAAATGCTTAGATATCACGAAGAACTCCGATTGCGCAGGCAGCTCACTGGACTGTCACTGACACTGATGCTCGAAAGTGTGGGTATCAAACAGGATTAGATACCCTGGTAGTCCACACAGTAAACGATGAATACTCGCTGTTTGCGATATACAGTAAGCGGCCAAGCGAAAGCATTAAGTATTCCACCTGGGGAGTACGCCGGCAACGGTGAAACTCAAAGGAATTGACGGGGGCCCGCACAAGCGGAGGAACATGTGGTTTAATTCGATGATACGCGAGGAACCTTACCCGGGCTTAAATTGCAAATGAATGATCAGGAGACTGGTCCGCCGCAAGGCATTTGTGAAGGTGCTGCATGGTTGTCGTCAGCTCGTGCCGTGAGGTGTCGGCTTAAGTGCCATAACGAGCGCAACCCTTATCTTCAGTTACTAACAGGTGATGCTGAGGACTCTGAAGAGACTGCCGTCGTAAGATGTGAGGAAGGTGGGGATGACGTCAAATCAGCACGGCCCTTACGTCCGGGGCTACACACGTGTTACAATGGGGGGTACAGAAGGCCGCTACCTGGCGACAGGATGCCAATCCTCAAAACCTCTCTCAGTTCGGATCGAAGTCTGCAACCCGACTTCGTGAAGCTGGATTCGCTAGTAATCGCGCATCAGCCATGGCGCGGTGAATACGTTCCCGGGCCTTGTACACACCGCCCGTCAAGCCATGAAAGCCGGGGGTACCTGAAGTACGTAACCGCGAGGAGCGTCCTAGGGTAAAACCGGTAATTGGGGCTAAGTCGTAACAAGGTAGCCGTACCGGAAGGTGCGGCTGGAACACCTCCTTTCTGGAGTGATGCCGTAGTGGTGGATGTCCTTATCGTATGTTTAATATGTATCGTATGTAAGGTCCATCTCCACCCGGATACCTTTCAAGGTTCTGTTTTTTTTGTACTACTGGTACTTGTTTATTTATGATATAGATCAACCATCTATAGAAGTATAGATATAGATCAACACGAGAGAAAACAGAAGCCGAGTCTAACATACAGGTAGACAAGGTTGAACTAGTCCTATAGCTCAGTTGGTTAGAGCGCTACACTGATAATGTAGAGGTCGGCAGTTCAACTCTGCCTGGGACTACCAAGCTCAAGATATGTCCATGTGCGCGAGCCTTGACCGATATTCTTGAATCACTTCTTGGGGGATTAGCTCAGCTGGCTAGAGCATCTGCTTTGCACGCAGAGGGTCAACGGTTCGAATCCGTTATTCTCCACAGTCTCAGCAATGAGAAACGATCTTTGACATGATGTACAAAAAGTAAAATTTTAGTAAGAGCTAAAAGTATATATCAAACCGTACGTGTCCGCGTATGCAATATTGATAAATGGAAGCAATTCCAATGTCAATACCGGTACACGGACAAGACGTTTGAAAGAAAGTAAATAAGGGCGCATGGCGGATGCCTTGGCTCTCGGAGGCGATGAAGGACGTGATAAGCTGCGATAAGCTTCGGGAAGGTGCAAATAACCTTTGATCCGGAGATTTCCGAATGGGACAACCCGGTGTTCTGAAGGAACACCATCCATTTTCAGATGGAGGCAAACGCAGGGAACTGAAACATCTTAGTACCTGTAGGAAGAGAAAATAATAATGATTCCCCAAGTAGTGGCGAGCGAACGGGGATTAGCCCAAACCGGTATTGTTACGGCAATACCGGGGTTGTAGGACCACGATATCGCATGAAATTCGGTGAGAAGAATTCTTTGGAAAATGAAACCATAGACGGTGATAGTCCGGTATTCGAAGCCGAATGAAGCGTAGTGGTATCCTGAGTAGCGCGGGACACGGGAAATCTTGCGTGAATCCGCCGGGACCATCCGGTAAGGCTAAATACTCCCGAGAGACCGATAGCGAACCAGTACCGTGAGGGAAAGGTGAAAAGCACTTCGAACAGAAGAGTGAAATAGTCCCTGAAACCGTGCGCCTACAAGCGGTCGGAGCTGCTTGATGCAGTGACGGCGTGCCTTTTGCATAATGAACCTACGAGTTACTTTTTCCGGCGAGGTTAAGTGTCTTGAGACATGCAGCCGAAGCGAAAGCGAGTCTTAACAGGGCGGTTAGTCGGAAGGAGTAGACGCGAAACCAAGTGATCTACCCTTGGCCAGGTTGAAGGTTAGGTAACACTAACTGGAGGACCGAACCGATAAGCGTTGAAAAGCTTCCGGATGAGCTGAGGGTGGGGGTGAAAGGCTAATCAAACTTGGAGATAGCTCGTACTCCCCGAAATGCATTTAGGTGCAGCCTTGTGGGTTACTAATGTGAGGTAGAGCGACTGATAAGATGCGAGGGCTTCACCGCCTATCAAGTCTTGATAAACTCCGAATGCGCATTAGTTTGATCACAGGAGTGAGGGCATGGGTGCTAAGGTCCATGTCCTAAAGGAGAAGAATCCGGACCATCAGCTAAGGTCCCGAAATAATTGCTAAGTTGAACTAACGAAGTCAGATTGCTAAGACAGCTAGGATGTTGGCTTGGAAGCAGCCATTCATTTAAAGAGTGCGTAACAGCTCACTAGTCGAGGAGTTTGGCGTGGATAATAATCGGGCATAAAGCAATTTACCGAAGCTATGGGATGTCAGTATTGAATTGACATCGGTAGGGGAGCATTCCACTCAGCGTCGAAGGTGGGGCGTGAGCCTTGCTGGAGCGTGTGGAAACGCAAATGTAGGTATAAGTAACGATAAAGGGGGTGGGAAACCCCCTCGCCGCAAGACTAAGGTTTCCTGATCAACGCTAATCGGATCAGGGTTAGTCGGGTCCTAAGGCTCAGCCGAATGGTGATGCCGATGGCAGAACAGGTTAATATTCCTGTACTACCTTATGGAGTGACGTGGAGACGGAGTCGTGACAACGCCGCGGACTGACGGAATAGTCCGTTGAAGGGTGTAGATGTTGATCTTTGCAGGCAAATCCACAAAGAGAGTCGAACCTGATAGTATGGAGCGTTCCTCGGAACAATCCAATAGCGCGTGTAACCATACTCCCGAGAAAATCCGCTAAACTTAATCCCTAAGGTACCCGTACCGCAAACGGACACACGTAGTCGGGTTGAATATACTCAGGCGCTTGAGTGAATCACGGTTAAGGAACTAGGCAAACTGACCCTGTAACTTCGGGATAAAGGGTCCCAACGTGAGTTGGGCGCAGAGAATAGGTCCAGGCAACTGTTTAACAAAAACACAGGGCTGTGCAAAATTGAAAGATCATGTATACAGCCTGACACCTGCCCGGTGCTGGAAGGTTAAGAGGAGACGTCATCGCAAGAGAAGCGTTGAATTGAAGCCCCAGTAAACGGCGGCCGTAACTATAACGGTCCTAAGGTAGCGAAATTCCTTGTCGGGTAAGTTCCGACCTGCACGAATGGTGTAATGATCTGGACACTGTCTCAACCGTGAGCTCAGTGAAATTGTAGTATCGGTGAAGATGCCGATTACCCGCGATGGGACGAAAAGACCCCGTGAACCTTTACTATAGCTTAACATTGAATTTGGGTAATTGATGTGTAGGATAGGCCGGAGACAATGAAGTGGGTACGCCAGTATCTGTGGAGTCGCTGTTGAAATACGGCCCTTTGATTATTTGAGTTCTAACTCCTTTACTGGAGGACACTGTTTGGTGGGTAGTTTGACTGGGGTGGTCGCCTCCAAAAGCGTAACGGAGGCTTCTAAAGGTGCCCTCAGGACGATTGGTAACCGTCCGCAGAGTGTAATGGCATAAGGGCGCTTGACTGGGAGACTTACAAGTCGATCAGGTAGGAAACTAGAGCATAGTGATCCGGTGTTTCCGTATGGAAGGGACATCGCTCAAAGGATAAAAGGTACTCCGGGGATAACAGGCTGATCCCTCCCAAGAGCTCATATCGACGGAGGGGTTTGGCACCTCGATGTCGGCTCGTCACATCCTGGGGCTGGAGAAGGTCCCAAGGGTTGGGCTGTTCGCCCATTAAAGTGGCACGCGAGCTGGGTTCAGAACGTCGTGAGACAGTTCGGTCTCTATCTATCGTGGGCGTATGAAATTTGCGTGGCTCTGACACTAGTACGAGAGGACCGTGTTGGACTGACCTCTGGTTTACCGGTTGTGCCGCCAGGTGCATTGCCGGGTATCTAAGTCGGGATTGGATAAGTGCTGAAAGCATCTAAGTACGAAGCCAGCCACAAGATTAGATTTCTCAGGGTCGTCAAAGACGATGACGTTGATAGGATGCAGGTGTAAAGGTGGTAACATCAAAGCCGAGCATTACTAATTGCCCGTCGACTTTCTTTCGGAGATGTATCGGTTGGTTGTATACGTTTAGCTTGTAATAACTGAATTTTTACTTTTCATCATGTCATGACTTTATTCAGGTGGTTATAGCACGAGGGTTCCACCTCTTCCCATTCCGAACAGAGAAGTTAAGCCTCGTCACGCCGATGGTACTGCGTAACAGTGGGAGAGTAGGTAGCCGCCGTTTTTGAAGGAGCCCCTTGATTCTGAAGTGAGTCAAGGGGCTTGCTGTGTTTGGTCACTTCGTATTGAGGAATATTTTTTTCGCTTTCAGATTATTTAATATCTACTGATCCTTACTTTTAGATTCTCGATATTTCCTCTTTCGGCTTAATAAAATCAGAAAAAGTGGCATTTGGTTATTATTTCTTTTCCTCTTTCTCTTTTTTATCAAATTGATTTTTGTAAATTTGGCGAGAATCTGACAAAGGAGACATAGTTAATATAGTAATAATACTAAATACTTCTGTTTATATGGAAAACAAAATTCAAGAGTTGACCGATAAGATTTATCGTGAAGGCGTGGAAAAAGGAAATGAAGAAGCGCAGAGACTTATCGCGAATGCTCAGGAAGAAGCTAAGAAAATCATTGAGGATGCCCGCAAGGAGGCAGAATCAATTGTAAACTCCTCTCGTAAATCTGCTGATGAATGGGCAGAGAATACTAAATCAGAGTTAAAACTATTTGCCGGTCAGGCTGTGAATGCACTCAAATCTGAGGTGGCTACGATGGTTACTGATAAGTTGATAGCGGATTCCGTGAAAAATTTCGCTCAGGACAAAGATTATTTGAATGCGTTTATCGTAGCATTGGCATCCAAATGGAGTGTAGACGAACCTATCGTTATCTCAACAGCTGATGCGGAATCTTTGAAAAAGTATTTTGCAGCTCATGCAAAAGCGTTGTTAGATCAGGGAGTGACCATTCAGCAAGTAAATGGCATCAAAACTCTGTTCACAGTTTCTCCGGCGGACGGTTCGTATAAAGTGAATTTCGGAGAAGAAGAATTCATGAATTACTTCAAGGCATTCTTGCGTCCTCAGTTAGTAGAAATGCTATTCTAAAAGAAGCGACTATGAGTAGTAAGTACTATTACTTGGTAGCAGGGTTGCCGGAACTTTCGCTGGAAGACGGCAAGTTGAGCTATACAGTAGCCGATTTTAAAACAGAAATCTACAACGGATTATCTGCTTCAGACCGGAAGTTGATTGATTTGTTTTATCTGAAATTTGATAATGCAAATGTACTGAAACTTCTCAAGGATAAGGAAGCGGAAATCGACAAACGGGGAAACTACTCTGCTGAAGAACTCACTGAATATATTTCTATTCTGAGAGAAGGCGGAGAAATCAGTCCTAAAGAATTTCCCGTCTATCTATCTACATTTATAACTGATTGTTTGAATACTCCGGCTGAAAGTACGGTTTTGCACGAAGATCATCTGGCAGCTTTATATTATGAATATGCCATGAATTGTGGAAACAAGTTTGTTTCTGCCTGGTTTGAATTCAACTTGAACATCAATAATATTCTGGTTGCATTTACTAGCCGTAAATTCAAATGGGATATTGCTTCCAATGTGGTGGGAAATACGGAAGTATGCGAAGCATTGTGTACATCGAGTGCCCGCGATTTCGGACTGTCCGGTGAAGTGGATGTTTTTGAATCGTTAGTAAAGATCAGTGAGATTACAGAATTAGTGGAGCGTGAGAAGAAGTTGGATGCCCTGAGGTGGAACTGGATAGAGGATGCTATTTTCTTCGACTATTTCACTATTGAACGTATTTTCGCTTTTTTGCTGAAGCTGGAGATGATTGAACGGTGGGTCTCACTGGATAGAGAAAGAGGTAATCAGTTGTTTAGAAGCATTATTGAATCGCTGAAGAACGAAGTGCAGATTCCTGCAGAATTCAGATAATAAAATAAAAAATATATGGCAACAAAAGGAACTGTTAGTGGCGTTATTGCCAACATGGTGACCCTCGTCGTTGACGGACCGGTAGCTCAGAATGAGATTTGTTATATCTCGACCGGTGGCGATAAGTTGATGGCGGAGGTGATTAAGGTGGTAGGTTCACACGTGTATGTCCAGGTGTTTGAAAGTACACGTGGACTGAAAGTGGGTGCCGAAGCCGAATTTACGGGACACATGCTTGAGGTGACATTAGGTCCGGGTATGTTATCGAAAAATTATGATGGTCTGCAAAATGACCTTGACAAGATGGAAGGAGTTTTCCTGAAAAGGGGACAATATACGTATCCGTTGGATAAAGAGCGTGTATGGCACTTTGTACCCTTGGTGAATGTGGGTGATAAGGTGCAGGCTTCCGCATGGTTGGGACAGGTGGATGAGAATTTCCAGCCACTGAAAATAATGGCTCCGTTCACTATGAAGGGGATGGCTATCGTAAAAACAATCATGCCGGAAGGGGATTATAAGATAGAAGATACCATCGCGATCCTGACAGATGAAGACGGTAATGATATTCCTGTGAATATGATTCAAAAATGGCCCGTGAAGCGTGCGATGACGAATTATAAAGAAAAACCGCGTCCTTTCAAATTATTGGAGACCGGTGTACGTGTGATTGATACGCTGAATCCGATTGTGGAAGGTGGTACAGGATTTATCCCCGGTCCGTTCGGTACGGGTAAGACAGTGCTTCAGCACGCTATCTCTAAGCAGGCGGAAGCGGATATCGTTATCATTGCAGCTTGCGGTGAACGTGCGAATGAGGTGGTGGAAATCTTTACCGAGTTCCCCGAATTGGTAGACCCGCACACAGGACGCAAGCTGATGGAGCGTACTATTATTATAGCCAATACTTCTAACATGCCGGTGGCTGCCCGTGAAGCATCTGTATATACAGCAATGACACTGGCGGAATATTACCGTTCCATGGGATTGAAAGTTTTGTTGATGGCTGACTCCACTTCCCGTTGGGCACAGGCTTTGCGTGAGATGTCTAACCGGATGGAAGAGTTGCCCGGACCGGATGCTTTCCCGATGGATATTTCGGCTATTATCTCTAACTTCTACGGTCGCGCGGGATATGTAAAACTAAGTAACGGTGAAACGGGGTCTATTACTTTTATCGGTACGGTATCTCCTGCGGGGGGTAACTTGAAGGAGCCGGTGACTGAAAACACGAAGAAGGTAGCTCGTTGTTTCTATGCTTTGGAGCAGGACCGTGCTGATAAGAAGCGTTATCCGGCAGTGAATCCGATCGATTCTTATTCTAAATATATCGAATACCCGGAATTTGAAGAGTATATCAAAGAGCATATCAACGATAAATGGATTGGAAAGGTTAATGAACTGAAAACCCGTTTGCAGCGCGGTAAGGAAATTGCCGAACAGATCAATATCCTCGGTGACGATGGTGTACCGGTAGAATATCATGTTATCTTCTGGAAATCTGAATTGATTGACTTCGTTATCTTGCAACAGGATGCTTTTGATGAAATTGATGCGGTAACTCCGATGGAACGTCAGGAAGACATTCTGAATATGGTAATCGACATTTGTCATACGGAATTTGATTTTGATAATTTCAACGAAGTAATGGGTTACTTCAAGAAGGTGATTAATATCTGTAAGCAGATGAACTACTCGAAGTTCAAATCTGAGCAGTATGAGGGATTCCGGAAACAACTGAAGGAATTGATTGCCGAAAGAAGCAGCGATTTATAATCTTTAAATTTATAATTTTTAATTATCAAAGATGGCAACAAAAGCTTTTCAAAAGATATATACCAAGATTACTCAGATTACCAAGGCTACTTGTTCGCTGAAAGCGACAGGAGTAGGGTATGATGAGCTTGCCACTGTGGACGGTAAGTTGGCACAGGTGGTTAAGATTGCCGGTGACGATGTCACTTTGCAGGTATTTGAAGGTACGGAGGGGATTCCGACCAATGCCGAAGTAGTATTCCTCGGCAAATCGCCTACATTAAAAGTGAGCGAACAACTGGCCGGACGTTTCTTCAACGCTTTCGGTGATCCGATTGATGGCGGTCCGGATATTGAAGGACAGGAGGTGGAAATCGGTGGCCCGTCTGTAAATCCGGTTCGCCGTAAACAGCCGTCGGAACTGATTGCAACAGGTATTGCCGGTATCGACTTGAACAATACGCTGGTATCCGGTCAGAAGATTCCGTTCTTTGCCGATCCTGATCAACCTTTTAATCAGGTAATGGCAAACGTAGCTTTACGTGCTGAAACGGATAAGATTATCCTTGGCGGTATGGGTATGACGAATGACGACTACCTGTACTTTAAGAATGTGTTCTCTAATGCAGGTGCGCTCGACCGTATCGTGAGTTTCATGAATACGACCGAAAACCCGCCGGTAGAACGTTTGTTGATTCCGGACATGGCACTGACTGCTGCAGAGTATTTTGCAGTAAATAATAACGAAAAAGTGCTGGTACTGTTGACGGATATGACGAGCTATGCGGATGCACTGGCAATTGTATCTAACCGTATGGACCAGATTCCTTCGAAAGATTCTATGCCGGGATCGCTTTACTCGGATTTGGCGAAGATTTACGAAAAGGCGGTGCAGTTCCCTTCCGGTGGTTCAATCACTATTATTGCGGTGACTACTTTGTCCGGTGGAGATATTACGCACGCTGTGCCGGATAATACAGGTTATATTACAGAAGGTCAGTTATTCTTGCGTCGTGATAGTGATATTGGTAAAGTTATTGTAGACCCGTTCCGTTCATTATCCCGTTTGAAACAGTTGGTAACTGGTAAGAAAACGCGTAAGGACCATCCGCAGGTGATGAATGCTGCCGTACGTCTGTATGCCGATGCTGCCAATGCCAAGACGAAGATGGAAAATGGTTTCGACCTGACCAACTACGATGAACGTACGTTGGCTTTTGCGAAGGATTATTCGAATCAGTTATTGGCTATCGATGTCAATCTTGATACTACTGAAATGCTGGACGTTGCCTGGGGCTTGTTCGGTAAATATTTCCGTCCGGAAGAAGTGAATATTAAGAAAGAACTGGTAGATCAATACTGGCCCAAAGGCGAATAATAATAATAAACTTGTGATTAATAATTTATAATTAGTAGTTAACAACGTGGCTATAAAGTTTCAATATAACAAGACCTCTCTTCAGCAGCTTGAAAAACAACTGAAAGTGCGGGTGCGTACGCTTCCTATCATTAAAAATAAGGAAAGCGCCCTCCGTATGGAAGTGAAACGCTGTAAAACGGAAGCTGCCGATCTGGAGGATAGGCTCGAACGACAAATTCAAGCCTATGAAGCCATGTTCGCCCTTTGGAATGAGTTTGATGCTTCATTAATAAAGGTGAATGATGTTCATCTTGGCGTGAAAAAGATTGCGGGTGTACGTGTACCGTTGCTCGAAAATGTAGACTTCGAGATACGTCCGTATAGTATGTTTAATGCTCCCAAGTGGTATGCCGATGGTATCCATCTGTTGGAGAAATTGGCTCATACGGCTATTGAACGTGAATTTATGCTCGCCAAGCTGAACTTGTTAGAACATGCAAGGAAAAAGACCACTCAGAAGGTGAACCTTTTTGAGAAGGTGCAGATACCGGGCTATCAGGATGCATTGCGAAAGATCAAGCGGTTCATGGAAGATGAAGAAAACTTGTCGAAATCTTCGCAAAAGATCATGAAGTCCCATCAAGAAAAAAGGAAGGAGGCAGAGGCATGATTACAAAGATGAAGAAACTCACATTTCTGGTTTATTACAAAGAGTATGAAGAATTCCTGAACAGTCTGCGTGAACTTGGGGTAGTCCATATTGTGGAGAAACAACAGGGAGCTGCCGATAACACGGAGTTGCAAGAGAATATTCGCCTCTCCAATCGCTTGGCAGCTACATTGAAGTTGCTCCAAAATCAGAAGCATGAAAAGAATGCCGTGATTGCTACGGAAGGCGGAACGGCAGCTCGTGGTATGCAAGTAGTGGATGAAGTGGATGCCTTACAGACGGAGCATGGAAAGTTGTCGCAGCAGTTGCAAAGCTATGCCAAAGAGAAAGAGGCATTGGAAGTTTGGGGTAACTTTGAGCCGGCCAATATCCGGAAGTTGAAAGATGCCGGTTATGTAATTGGTTTCTATAGCTGTTCGGAGGGAAATTACAAGGAAGAGTGGGAAACTGAGTATAATGCAATGATTGTGAATCGCATCTCTTCTAAAGTGTTCTTCGTGACTGTGACGAAAGAGGGGCAGGAAGTGGATTTGGATGTGGAGCAGGCGAAATTGCCCGCATACTCTTTGGCACGTCTTGAAGCACTTTATGATACGACCGGACAGGCAATTGAGGAGAACGAAAAGAAGATCATCGCACTTTCTGAGACGGATATTCCTTCGCTGAAGGCGGCTTTGAAAGAGCTGCAGAGTCAGATTGAATTCTCTAAGGTCGTGTTAAGTTCCGAACAGACTGCGGGAGACAAACTGATGTTGATCGAAGGGTGGGCGCCTGCCTTCAGTCAAGTGGAGATAGAAGCTTACCTGAATGACACACATGTATATTATGAGATTACTGATCCGATGCCGGGTGATAATGTTCCTATTCGGTTGAATAATAAGGGATTTTTTGCCTGGTTTGAGCCGATCTGTAAGTTATATATGCTTCCGAAGTATAACGAATTGGACTTGACACCTTTCTTTGCTCCGTTCTTTATGATTTTCTTCGGACTGTGTCTGGGGGATTCCGGATATGGTTTATTCCTGTTTCTGGGAGCTACGGCGTATCGGTTGATTGCGAAGAAAGTGACTCCGTCAATGAAATCAATCATATCATTGATACAGGTATTGGCAGCTTCAACGTTCTTCTGTGGTTTGCTGACGGGTACGTTCTTCGGAGCGAATATCTACGATTTGAACTGGCCGATTGTTCAACGTCTGAAACATGCCGTCCTGATGGATAACAATGATATGTTCCAATTATCGTTGATATTAGGGGTTATCCAAATTCTATTCGGCATGATATTGAAGGCGGTGAATCAGACCATTCAGTTTGGTTTCAAATATGCAGTGGCAACTATCGGATGGATCATCCTGTTGGTTTCCATGGCAGTTTCGGCTTTGTTGCCGGATGTAATGCCGATGGGAGGCACAGTACATTTGGTTATTCTGTGTGTGTCGGCTGCCATGATCTTCCTTTATAACAGTCCGGGAAAGAATATTTTCCTGAATATCGGACTCGGGTTGTGGGATTCATACAACATGGTTACCGGTTTGCTCGGAGATGTTTTGTCTTACGTCCGTTTGTTTGCTCTCGGACTTTCCGGAGGTATTCTGGCGGGAGTGTTCAACAGTTTGGCCGTAGGTATGAGTCCGGATAATGTAATAGCAGGTCCTATTGTGATGGTTCTGATTTTCGTTATCGGTCATGCAATCAATATTTTTATGAATGTGCTGGGGGCTATGGTTCACCCGATGCGTCTGACGTTCGTTGAGTTCTTCAAGAATTCCGGATACGAAGGGGGTGGAAAAGAGTACAAACCGTTCAGAATTTAAAAACAGAAGATTAAAAATAGAAATAGAGAATTAATATTTTGAGAATTAAACAATAAAAAATAGAATAAGATTATGGAAATGAATTTGTTTATCGCCTACATTGGCATCGCGATTATGGTTGGTTTGTCGGGTATCGGTAGTGCTTACGGAGTAACTATTGCAGGTAATGCCGCTATCGGAGCATTGAAGAAAAATGATAGTGCTTTCGGTAACTTTCTGGTATTGACGGCTCTTCCGGGTACACAAGGTCTTTACGGTTTCGCCGGTTATTTCATGTTTCAGACTATTTTCGGCATTTTGACTCCTGAAATTACAGCTATCCAGGCATCAGCAGTTCTTGGTGCAGGTATTGCTCTGGGATTGGTTGCTCTATTCTCAGCTATCCGTCAGGGACAAGTTTGTGCCAACGGTATCGCAGCAATCGGACAAGGTCACAATGTATTTAGTAATACGTTGATTCTTGCCGTATTCCCAGAACTTTATGCAATCGTTGCTTTGGCTGCAACCTTCTTGATCGGTAGCGCACTCGTTGCATAATTTTTAGCAAGAATATTTCCTATAAAGGACTTTCAATCCCTTTGTACATGCAGTTCCGCATGTGCAAGGGGATATTCTTTTTTCATTGTAAGACAACGATTCTTTCTTCCTCTTAACTCATATTTTTCTTATAAAGTATTATTTTTCAAAGAATAATGTGTACTTTTGCACTCGCATACTAAAAAGAGTTTTAATATATTATATGGTAAAAGATTTATTAACCCCCGATTATATCTTCGAGGCTAGTTGGGAAGTATGTAATAAAGTGGGAGGTATATATACCGTCTTGTCAACACGGGCAAATACTTTGCAGGAAAAGTTCCGGGACAGAATTCTTTTCATAGGTCCTGATGTGTGGCAAGGAAAAGAAAACCCTTTATTCATCGAGTCGGATAACCTATGTGCTGCCTGGAAAAAGCATGCGCTTGAGAAAGACGGACTTTCCGTCCGCATAGGACGATGGAATATTCCCGGTGAACCTATAGTTATTCTTGTTGATTTCCAACCTTTTTTTGAAAAGAAAAACGATATATACACGGAAATGTGGAATCGTTATCAAGTAGATTCATTACATGCTTATGGCGATTACGACGAAGCTTCTATGTTTTCATATGCTGCAGGGAGAGTGGTGGAAAGTTTTTATCGCTACAACCTGACAGAAACGGATAAGGTGGTATATCAGGCACATGAATGGATGACTGGAATGGGGGCACTTTATGTACAGGAAGCTGTGCCGGAGGTTGCTGTTATTTTTACGACTCATGCTACTTCTATCGGTCGTTCCATTGCAGGTAATCATAAGCCGTTATATGATTATTTATTTGCTTACAATGGCGACCAGATGGCGCAGGAACTGAACATGCAATCGAAACATTCGATTGAGAAACAGACTGCACACTATGTCGACTGTTTTACTACGGTGAGTGAAATAACCAATAATGAGTGTAAGGAATTACTGGACAAACCGGCAGATGTCGTTCTGATGAATGGCTTTGAAGATGATTTTGTGCCGAAAGGAAGTGCATTTACTGGAAAGCGTAAACGTGCACGTGCTTTGATGCTGAATGTAGCCAATAAGTTATTGGGAACAAATCTGGATAATGATACATTAATTATCGGAACCAGTGGACGGTACGAGTTCAAGAATAAAGGGCTTGATGTTTTTCTGGAATCACTGAACCGTTTGAACAGGGATAAAAATTTGCATAAGAATGTGTTGGCATTCATTAATGTACCCGGTTGGGTAGGAGAACCCCGTGAGGATTTGCAAGAACGTTTGAAGAGCAAAGATAAGTTTGATACTCCTCTCGAAGTACCGTTTATCACTCATTGGCTGCATAATATGACTCATGACCAGGTGTTGGATATGTTGAAATATCTGGGAATGGGGAATCGTCCGGAAGATAAGGTGAAGGTGATTTTTGTTCCTTGTTATCTGGATGGTCGTGACGGTATCATGAATAAAGAATATTACGATATATTGCTGGGACAGGATTTGAGTGTTTATGCTTCTTATTACGAACCGTGGGGGTATACCCCGCTGGAAAGTGTAGCATTCCATGTGCCGACAATCACTACGGATTTGGCAGGATTCGGGCTTTGGGTAAACAGTCTGAAGAACCAGCATGGTATTAGTAATGGAGTGGAAGTGCTACATCGTTCGGATTATAACTATTCGGAAGTGGCGGATGGTATCAAAGATACGATTACGTTATTTGCGGATAAGACGGAGAAAGAGGTGAAGGAAATCCGCAAGCATGCTGCTGAAGTTGCAGAACAGGCTTTATGGAAGCACTTTATACAATATTATTATGAAGCTTATGACATCGCTTTGCGTAAAGCAAGGATACGTCAGTTGAGTTAAGAAAGAAATTATTTATCAATAAGTAAATGAAAACATTATGAAAATCAAAGTTAGTAATGTGAATACCCCCAACTGGAAAGAGGTTACTGTGAAATCACGTATACCGGAAGAGTTGGAGAAGTTGTCTGAAATCGCACGCAACATTTGGTGGGCATGGAATTTTGAAGCGACTGAACTATTTAGAGATCTGGAACCGGAACTTTGGAAAGAATGTGGACAGAATCCGGTATTGCTGTTGGAGCGTATGAGCTATGAAAAGCTGGAAGCGTTGGCAAAAGATAAGGCGATTCTAAAGAGAATGAATGACGTTTATACGAAATTCAGAGAGTATATGGATGTGAAGCCGGATGATAAACGTCCCTCTGTAGCTTATTTCAGTATGGAATATGGTTTGAGCAGTGTTCTGAAAATATATTCAGGTGGTCTGGGTGTATTGGCCGGTGACTATCTGAAAGAGGCTTCCGACAGCAATGTTGATTTGTGTGCGGTAGGTTTCTTGTATCGCTACGGCTACTTTACTCAAACGTTGTCTATGGATGGACAGCAGATTGCCAATTACGAGGCGCAGAACTTTGGTCAGCTGCCGATTGAACGTGTAATGGATGCTAATGGTCAGCCTTTGGTGGTAGATGTTCCTTATCTTGATTATTATGTTCATGCAAACGTATGGCGTGTAAATGTTGGACGTATTTCTTTGTATCTGCTTGACACAGACAATGAGATGAACAGCGAATTCGACCGTTCTATCACTCATCAGCTTTATGGTGGTGATTGGAAAAACCGTTTGAAACAAGAAATCTTGTTGGGTATCGGTGGTATTCTGACTCTGAAAGCTTTGGGTATCAAGAAGGACGTTTATCACTGTAATGAAGGACATGCTGCATTGATTAATGTTCAGCGTATCTGTGACTATGTGGCTACAGGATTGACTTTCGAACAAGCTATCGAGTTGGTTCGCGCTTCTTCTCTTTATACTGTTCATACTCCGGTTCCTGCAGGTCACGACTATTTTGACGAAGGTCTGTTCGGTAAATATATGGGTGGTTATCCTTCCAAAATGGGTATTTCATGGGACGATCTGATGGATCTTGGACGTAACAATCCGGGTGACAAGGGCGAACGTTTCTGTATGTCTGTTTTTGCTTGCAACACTTCACAAGAAGTGAACGGGGTAAGCTGGTTGCATGGAAAAGTTTCTCAGGAAATGTTCTCTTCTATCTGGAAAGGTTATTTCCCGGAAGAAAATCATGTAGGATATGTAACGAACGGTGTTCACTTCCCTACTTGGAGTGCAACAGAATGGAAAGAATTATACTTTAAATATTTCAATGAAAACTTCCGGTTCGACCAGTCTAATCCCAAGATTTGGGAAGCCATCTATAATGTGCCCGATGAAGAGATTTGGAAGACTCGTTTGACCATGAAGAATAAGTTGGTTGATTATATCCGCAAGTCATTCCGAGATACATGGTTGAAGAATCAGGGAGATCCTTCTCGTATCGTTTCACTGATGGATAAGATCAACCCGAATGCATTGCTGATTGGTTTCGGTCGTCGTTTTGCTACTTATAAACGTGCACACTTGTTGTTCACCGATTTGGATCGTCTTTCTAAGATCGTGAACAATCCTGATTATCCGGTACAATTCCTGTTTACAGGTAAAGCGCATCCACATGACGGAGCAGGTCAGGGATTGATTAAGCGTATTATTGAGATCTCCCGTCGTCCGGAATTCCTGGGTAAGATTATCTTCCTCGAAAATTACGATATGCAATTGGCTCGTCGTCTGGTTTCCGGTGTCGATATCTGGTTGAATACTCCGACTCGTCCGTTGGAAGCATCCGGTACATCGGGTGAAAAAGCTTTGATGAATGGGGTTGTCAACTTCTCCGTATTAGACGGATGGTGGCTGGAAGGTTATCGTGAAGGTGCAGGTTGGGCGTTGACTGAAAAACGTACTTACCAGAATCAAGAACATCAGGATCAATTGGATGCTGCCACCATTTACAGTATTCTTGAAACGGAAATCCTGCCGTTGTATTATGCACGTAATAAGAAAGGATATCCTGAAGGTTGGATTAAAGTGGTGAAGAATTCTATTGCACAGATTGCTCCTCATTATACAATGAAGCGTCAGTTGGATGATTACTATAGTAAATTCTATTGCAAGCTGGCGAAACGTTTCCACGCTTTGGCTGCTAATGATAATGCAAAGGCGAAAGAAATCGCAGCTTGGAAAGAAGAGGTTGTTGCCAAGTGGGATTCTATTGAAGTCGTTTCTTGTGACAAGGAAGAAAATTTGAAGAACGGTGATATCGAAAGCGGAAAAGAGTATACTGTTACTTATGTTATCGATGAAAAAGGCTTGAATGATGCAGTGGGGCTTGAATTGGTTACTACTTACACAACCGCAGACGGAAAGCAACATGTTTACTCTGTAGAACCGTTTAATGTAGTCAAGAAATCAGGTGACTTGTATACGTTCCAGGCCAAACACAGTCTGTCAAATGCAGGTAGTTTCAAGGTGGCTTGCCGTATGTTCCCGAAGAATCCGGAACTTCCACACCGCCAGGACTTTTGCTACGTACGTTGGTTTGTCTGATTTAACGATTTCACCCCTGCCAGAATATGCTTTGGCAGGGGTGACTTCTAATTACTGAGGCCTGTTAGACAGCCTCTCTTTATACTTTTCAAGGCCTTTGGAAAAGCCTTTCTTCCGATCCGTTATTTTACAGCTTCTGCAATTTTAGCCTGAAGTTCTTCTCCATGCAAACCACGAGCGATAATCTTACCGCTACCGTCTATCAATACTGTGTGAGGAATGCTGTTTACAGCATAAAGCTGCGCACCTTCACTTTCCCAGAATTTCAGGTCGGACATTTGCGGCCAAGTCATGTTCAGTTTCTTGATGGCTTCTTTCCATGCAGCGCCATCCTGATCAAGAGATACACCTACGATTTCGAAATTTTTACCTTTATACTTAGCGTATGCTTCTACCAGGTTTGGCATTTCACGACGGCAAGGACCGCACCAGCTAGCCCAGAAGTCAACCAATACCACTTTTCCCTTGCCCACATAATCAGACAACTTCACTGTCTTCCCTTCCGGAGTCTGCATCTCGAAATCAACAAATTGAGAACCTACAGCAGTCTTTTTCTGCTTGTCAGTCATCTCTTTGATTCTTACGATTGTTTCGTCATTCTGGAATTTAGCAGGAATTTGTTGCAACAAAGCTTCATTTTCGTCCGTAGAGTTATTGTTGAACGTTTGTTTAAATAAGAATACTCCAACCGGATTGGTGATATTCTTCTGTACGCCTTCTTTGATTGCTTTGTTATATTGTTCTTCCAGCTGGACACCTTCTTTTTGTTTGGCTTCTTTCTGCTCGTCACTTAAAGCTGTGTCGCCCATTGCTTCATAAATGGCTCTCATTTTTTTTCTGAGATCATTGAGTTGAACTCTGATTTCCTGGTATGCATCATTGCTGGGAGTCCCGGTAACAGCGTCATTGTCCTTGGTCAGGGCAACGTTGATTTTTCCGTTTTCCAGGAAAAAATCAATGAACAACGGTTCTCCGTTCGCTTTGCAAGTGATATAGCGGTTGACCGCAGAATCTTGTGTACCTTCAAAGGTAAAAGTCCCTTTGGTAATAACGGCTGTATCAAGTTTGGTCAGATTTCTACCATTAGCTTCCTGAAGATAAACGGTGTCACCATCGTTCGCACCTTCTACTGTACCTGTAACAATGTATCCGGCTTTGTTTCCGCCAGTACAAGCGATCATGCCTACCGCTGCCGTTGCAATAATTAAATAAGTAAACTTTTTCATGCTTTTGTAAAATTAGTGAATAAATATTTATGCAAAGATAGATCTTTTTTCTGTAGGACATCGAAAAACACTGTTATATTAGATTAACACGTAGGTAGAAACCGCAAAAATATGTACCTTTGCTGCCCAAACTTTAGTATGAATATGCAAGAAGATAAATCCATCATTGAGGTGAGCCATGTGTCGAAGTACTTTGGCGATAAAATAGCATTGAATGATGTGACTCTGAACGTGAAAAAGGGTGAGTTTGTGACTATCCTTGGTCCTTCCGGTTGCGGTAAAACCACGTTGCTGCGTCTCATTGCCGGTTTTCAGACAGCTTCGGAAGGTGAAATCCGAATTTCGGGGATGGAAATAACACAAACCCCTCCCCATAAGCGTCCGGTGAATACGGTATTCCAGAAGTATGCCCTGTTCCCGCATTTGAATGTGTATGATAACATCGCTTTCGGACTGAAACTGAAAAAAACACCGAAACAGACTATTGAGAAGAAGGTGAAAGCTGCTTTGAAAATGGTAGGTATGACGGATTATGAATACCGCGATGTGGATTCTCTTTCCGGTGGTCAGCAGCAACGTGTAGCCATTGCCCGCGCCATTGTGAATGAGCCGGAAGTGTTGCTGCTGGATGAACCGCTGGCAGCACTCGACCTGAAAATGCGTAAGGATATGCAGATGGAACTCAAAGAGATGCATAAATCTTTGGGAATCACGTTTGTTTACGTCACTCACGACCAAGAGGAGGCACTCACGTTGAGTGACACGATTGTGGTGATGAGTGAAGGAAAGATTCAGCAGATCGGTACACCGATTGATATTTATAATGAACCTATCAATGCTTTTGTCGCGGACTTTATCGGAGAAAGTAACATCTTTAACGGTATCATGATTCATGATAAACTCGTACGTTTCTGCGGTACGGAGTTTGAATGTGTGGATGAAGGATTTGGCGAGAATGTTCCGGTAGACGTAGTCATCCGTCCGGAGGATCTTTATATTTTCCCTGTTTCGGAGATGGCACAGTTGGTAGGAGTGGTGGAGACTTCTATTTTTAAAGGGGTACATTATGAAATGACGGTGATGTGCGGCGGATATGAATTTCTGGTGCAGGATTACCACCATTTTGAAGTAGGGGCGGAAGTCGGTCTGCTGGTGAAGCCTTTCGATATTCATATCATGAAGAAAGAGCGTGTCAGCAATACGTTCGAAGGAAAATTGCTGGATGCTACTCATGTGGAATTCCTGGGTTGTAACTTTGAATGTGTTCCGGTGGAAGGAATCGCTTTCGATACGAATGTCAAGGTGGAAGTAGACTTTGAAAAAGTGATTCTTCAGGATAATGAAGAAGACGGAAAGCTGACAGGGGAGGTGAAATTTATCCTTTACAAAGGTGACCATTACCATCTGACTGTACTGTCAGATTGGGACGAGGATGTATTTGTAGATACGAACGATGTATGGGACGATGGGGACCGTGTAGGTATTACCATCCCTCCGGATGCCATTCGTATAGTTAAAATAACCGGTTAACAGGAAAGAAAGTGAATAAGAGGTTTATAGTCTTTTTGTCATCACGTAAGAGTTGGACTCTCCCTTACATTATTTTTTCGGTGGTCTTTGTGATCATACCGTTATTCTTAATTGTCGTATATGCCTTTACCGATGATAGCGGTCATTTGACACTCGCCAATTTTCAGAAGTTCTTCGAACATCCCGAAGCAATCAATACCTTTGTCTATTCGATTGGTATTGCCATTATTACTACCCTCGTTTGTATTTTGCTGGGTTATCCTGCTGCCTGGATCTTGAGCAACAGCAAGCTGAACCGTTCCAAGACGATGGTCGTACTGTTTATTCTGCCGATGTGGGTGAATATTCTGGTGCGTACCCTTGCCACTGTTGCCTTATTCGACTTTATCAGTGTGCCGTTGGGCGAGGGAGCGTTGATATTCGGTATGGTATACAACTTTATCCCCTTTATGATTTATCCTATCTATAACACTTTGCAGAAGATGGATCATAGTTATATCGAGGCTGCGCAAGACTTGGGAGCCAATCCTGTGCAAGTCTTTCTGAAAGTAGTCCTTCCGCTTTCCATGCCGGGGGTGATGAGTGGTATCATGATGGTGTTCATGCCGACCATATCGACATTTGCCATTGCCGAGTTGCTGACGATGAACAACATCAAACTCTTCGGTACGACGATTCAGGAGAATATCAATAACAGTATGTGGAATTATGGAGCGGCGCTTTCACTTATCATGCTGTTGCTGATAGCTGCTACTTCCCTGTTCAGTACCGATGATAAGGATCATTCTAACGAAGGGGGTGGGTTATGGTAAAGAAGATACTTGCGCAGACTTACTTGTGGATATTGCTGTTGTTGCTCTATTCTCCTATCGTGATTATCGTTATCTACTCCTTCACCGAAGCGAAAGTGCTGGGCAACTGGACCGGGTTCTCTACCCAACTTTATACTTCGCTTTTCACTACGGACACGCATCATTCATTGATGAATGCATTGATGAACACGATTACTATTGCTTTGCTGGCTGCAACAGCATCTACCTTGCTGGGTAGCGTGGCTGCCATCGGCATCTTTAATCTGAAGTCCCGTTCGCGCAAAGCGATTAGTTTTGTGAATAGCATTCCTATTCTGAACGGAGATATAATCACGGGTATTTCGCTTTTCCTTTTGTTTGTTTCTTTGGGAATCACGCAAGGATATACCACCGTAGTGCTTGCTCATATCACTTTTTGCACGCCATACGTTGTGTTGAGCGTTCTGCCTCGCCTGAAGCAGATGAATCCGAATATCTATGAGGCTGCCCTCGATTTGGGGGCAACTCCCATGCAAGCCTTGTGGAAAGTCATTGTACCGGAGATTCGTCCGGGAATGATTAGTGGCTTTATGCTGGCGTTGACACTGTCTATTGATGATTTTGCCGTAACGGTATTTACCATCGGTAATCAAGGTTTGGAGACACTCTCCACTTATATTTACGCTGATGCCCGCAAAGGTGGTCTGACACCGGAGCTTCGTCCGCTTTCCGCTATTATTTTTGTTGTGGTGTTGGCGTTACTTATTATAATCAATTACCGGGCGGGGAAAGCGAAGAACAAATAATTATTAGTTATGAAAAGAATAATTCCTGCGATCTTGTTGTTGCTGAGTTTGACGGGATGTTATAATTCCGGCGAGCCTCGCGAACGGGTTCTCAAAATCTATAACTGGGCGGATTATATCGGGGATAGCGTACTCGAAGATTTTCAGGCGTATTATAAGGAACAGACGGGCGAGAATATTCGCATCGTTTATCAGACATTCGACATCAACGAGATTATGTTGACGAAGATCGAGAAAGGTCATGAAGATTTTGACGTGGTTTGTCCTTCGGAATATATCATCGAGCGTATGTTGAAGAAGCATCTGCTTCTGCCTATCGATACGATTTTTGCCCATTCTCCCAATTATATGCATAATGTGTCTCCGTTCATTCGTGAGCAAATCAATAAATTGAGCCGGCCGGGGGAAGAAGCCAGCCGTTATGCGGTATGTTATATGTGGGGAACAGCAGGTCTTCTGTACAATCGTGCTTATGTTCCTGATTCGGTTGCAACCTCCTGGGGGTGTCTTTGGAATAAGAAGTATGCCGGTAAAATTCTGATGAAAGATAGTTACCGCGATGCTTACGGTACGGCTATTATTTATGCGCATGCCAAGGAACTGGAAGAGAGGAGTGTGACGGTGGAAGAACTGATGAACGACTATTCTCCACAGGCTATGGGGCTTGCGGAAAAATATCTGAAGGCGCTGAAGCCGAATATAGCAGGCTGGGAGGCCGATTTCGGTAAGGAGATGATGACGAAGAACAAGGCTTGGCTGAATATGACCTGGAGCGGTGACGCGATATGGGCGATTGAAGAAGCCGGCGCAGTAGGTGTGAATTTGGATTACGAAGTTCCCAAGGAAGGAAGTAATATCTGGTATGACGGTTGGGTGATTCCGAAATATGCCAGGAATCCGGAAGCAGCCAGCTATTTTATCAACTTCATGTGTCGTCCGGACATTGCTCTGAGAAATATGGATTTCTGCGGATATGTAAGCTCGATTGCTACTCCGGAGATTCTGGAAGAGAAGATAGACACGACACTTACCTATTTTTCCGATCTTAGTTATTTCTTCGGACCGGGTGCCGATAGCATACAGATTGATAAGATACAATATCCCGATCGGAAAGTTGTGGAACGGTGTGCCATGATCCGTGACTTTGGCGATAAGACAAAAGAGGTGCTTGATATCTGGTCACGTATCAAGGGAGATAATCTGGGAGTAGGCATAACGATTCTTATTTTTATTGTCGTTGCATGGATGAGCGGTTGGATGATTTATAAAAGATGGCAGCGTTATAGTCGTCGGAAACAACAGAGACGCAGAAGCAGAAGGAAAAAGGTAAAGAGACTGTCTAACAAGTCTCAGTAATTAGAAGTCACCCCTGCCAAATCATATTCTGACAGGGGTGAAATCGTTAAAATAGAATTTGTTAGACAGCCTCCGAATATCCATTGAAAATAATAATCACCCGATGAGTACTCTGTTATCGGCACTCTGTTCACCGGGCTTTTTATCTTGTCATTATCGTCGTTTCATGTTTCGGAGTACGTCTTTAGTTTCTTTATCTACACGAAGCGATTCGATCGTTTTCTGCAATGATTTATTATAAGTCCAGTTATCCAGTTTACTCTGTTTCAGATATTCCATTGTCTTTTCAGGGAATTTGATGAAACAGAAGGATATCATCCAGGCCATGGCCATACGTGCATAATAAGCCTCTTGGCTGAAAGTGTCTGCGTATGTCAGCAGTGCGTCGATATGCTCTTCATCTATATAATGGAAAAGCATCACAATCCCGAAGCGGATTTCAAACTCTTTGGGCGATGTCAGGTAAGGCTGAATAAACTGCCATACAGTTTCTTTTCCTTTTTTTGCGGTGGCCTTTAGCTCCCCGCAAAAGATGTCGCATACAGCCCAGTTGTCTATGCGGGGAACGAACATACCCACGTATTTCATTCGTTCGTCAAGTTTCATTTTGCCTGCTCCGATAACCATTCCTTGAAGCATTGTTTCCTCATAAAATTGGGTATCGGTTGCTTTCACAAATACACGCCAATCTTCTCTCTTAGCGATTTCTTTTGCCAATATCCGCAATTGAGGAACACGTACGCCGAGGATATTCCCGACTCCGGGAACCAGGGCGGAATGAAATTCCTGATACTTGGAATCTGCCAAAGCCTGCAATTCTTTTCGAATGTTTTCTGTTGTACTCATTTTGTATAGTTGGTTTCTCCACAAAAGTACGTAAAAATCGCGAGCTTTTTAATTCTTTTGCACTCGTTGAGTGAAATCTCCTTGATCGATTTGAAATTGCTGATATGTATGAAGTGCAGTTTTCTTCTGATAAAAGTGAAAAGACCCTAGGTGATTCTTATCGAATTCTCATACTATAATCCGCTTTCAGCGGTTTCAGTTTTATCCGCAAACGCCTTGCTGGAGGGAGATAGCGGCTGAAGTCGGAACATATTGACCCTTGCAGGAAGGTACTGTAGGCAGGGGGTAGTACTTTCAGCGGTTTCAGCCTTTTCAGATTTGCCGGTAGAACTGTATTTAGTGTAGTGGGTATATATACTCACCATGCCGGTAAAAGTGAAGTGAAATACAGGCTCTGTTTTGCTATAACAGAGCCTCTGTTACAATGAAATGCAGGCTTTGTTTGGCTATAATAGAGCCTCTGTTGAGAAAGAGCTGGGGAGTCATACACTTTCGCTTTCAGGAGTGCCTTCAGTCCCAAACGCCGATGAACAGGGGCTTTTTTGAAGAACTGAAGGCTGAAGGCGGTTTTTCTGTTTTAATAGTTAACAGGAGATTTGCCTGTAACAAGTAATACACTTAATGAAATGATGTAGTTATTTTTTCATTTCAAGAAGGGCTAAATAGAGGTGATGTTCTACTGTCCGGACTGAAATGGTTCGTTTTTCAGCAATTTCATGGTTGCTCATATTTTAGAAGCGGCTCATTTCGAAAATCTTTTTGCGTTGCTCGGGAAGGCGGTCGAGGGTCAATCTGATGATTAACTGAATCTCTTTATAATAGAGCTCATGGAGAGGATCTTCCTGAGGGAAATCGTCAATGAGGCTTTGTTTTATCATTTTCTCCTGATAAGCCGATTTTATATTTTATGTTTGATGAAATTAAAAGTCATGTTTTTGGTTAGCGTATAAACATAAGGAGGCAAAGAAACTTGCGGCCATATTTCAGGCTGCGTCCATAATTGGGTGAAAATATCCTGTGAATATCTTCAGTATCTTCTGTGGCTTTCGGCAACATGAAGGTGAAATATTTCATCGCGAAATAGTATTTGGTAAATATTTCTTCCAATTGTTTTGAAAGAAATAGGTTGTCTTGTTGTCGAGTCATAAGGATAACAATTTATTGGGAGTAAAAAATAAATATAGGCAAATTAAATAAATATATAAAGAAAAAAGGAATTTGTTTATAAAAAAGATAATAAAAGTAGTGACGCTATCCGTTGGAGATGGCGTCACTATATGAGTGGGATAGTGACAGTATCACGCATGGATAGTGTCACTGTTTTAGTATGTTTTTACCAGTTCTTTTTCATCGTGCGATAGCCGTAGCAGGTAATCACTAGGAAACAGATGAACGGGAGAATAAATGAAACATTGACGGCCGGTAACCAGGCTATCTGTTCCATATCGATGATACTTGCCTGTAGCGGTGGAAGAATAGAGCCTCCTAAGATAGCCATAATGAGACCGGCAGCTCCGAACTTTGCATCATCTCCCATGCCTTTCAGGGCAATACCATATATGGTAGGGAACATTAATGACATGCAAGCCGATATTGCTACCAGACAATAGATGCCGTAGATGTTTTGGAGGAAGATGGTTCCTACTGTGAAAATACCTCCGAAGATGGCGAGAATCATCAGTAATTTGCCTGCATTGAGATAGCGCAGAATGAATGTACAGATGAAACGGCTGATACAGAATATCACCATCGCTACAATATTATATTGCTGTGATAACACTTCCGCACTTTTCTCGTCCATGCCTTGTGACATGAATAAACGTGTTCCATACTGAATGATGAATGTCCAGCACATAATTTGTGCACCGACATAGAAGAATTGGGCAATCACCCCTTCCCGATAACGTGTTTGGGTAAAAATTCGTTTCAGTGTAGGGAAAAAGTCTATTCTATGGTTCTGATCTCCATTTTTAGGCATCTTGATGAACCGTATCAGAATCAGCATAGCTACAATAATCAGTCCGATAATCAGATAAGGAGCAATCAGAACACTAAGGTCGCTCTCTTTGAGGGCCTGAAATTCACTGTCGTTAAGCAATGCACGGTCTTCCGTACACATCGGATGTAACTTTGCTTGGATGAATTGCATGGCTACATACATTCCGAGAAGTGACCCCATCGGATTGAAAGACTGTGCAAGGTTTAAACGCCGAGTAGCTGTTTCTTCCGTTCCCATAGAAAGAATATACGGATTACAGCTTGTTTCGAGGAAGGACAAGCCGCAGGTTAGAATGAAGTAAGCAATCAGAAACGGATAATACTCACCTGTCATTTTGGCGGGGAAGAATAAGAATGCTCCGAAAGCATACATACCCAGTCCCAATAAAACACCGGCTTTGTAGGAATATTTACGGATGAATATGGCAGCCGGAAAAGCCATTGCAAAGTAACCTCCATAGAAGGCAACCTGTACCAATGCTCCGTCGGTAGCACTCATCCGGAAGATTTTAGAGAATGCCTTTACCATCGGGTTGGTTATGTCATTGGCAAATCCCCATAATGCAAAACAGGAGGTAATGAGAATAAAAGGTATAAGATAACTGATGCCATCTTTCGAAAGGATGGACTGCTTGGTGTGTTTCATGGTTGTTTCTGTTTTTTTACGTATTATACAAATGGAACATTCTTTCCATCGGTTTCCATTTTTCTGCGGAACTCATTCCGGGAGCGGCTTGTTGGAAGAGGGCCATATATTCTTCCCACTCTTGTTGGCGGGGAAGGGTGTTCAGGCGTTCCATTGCCGTGTCCCAGTCAAAATCAAGGGGAGTTTCGACGATCATAAACAGTCGTGTTCCCAGAATATAAATTTCCATTTCCAAGATGCCAACTTCCCGGATACCGGCAAGGACTTCCGGCCATGCTTCTGCCTGACTATGTCTTTTCCGATATTCAGCGATTAGTTCCGGAGAATTGCGTAAATCGAGAGTTTGGCAATATCGTTTGACGGGAACGTCATAAGATTGAACCTGGTAACCGGTTTTAGATGTTTCCATATTCTTTTATTTTTTAGGGTAATATACTTGTGGGGTAACACTGCGGGTGACAATTTCTCTCAATTCATGAAGATCGGCTATTTCTCCTTTAGCCATTGCCTGTGTCAGAATGTTTCCCATTGCAGTGGCTTCCACCGGACCTGCATAGACCGGAATACCGAGTTCGTCAGCTGTCAGTTGGTTGAGTAACTTATTTTGTGATCCTCCACCGATGATATTTAATTGACGGATTGGAGTGGGGAGACAACGATTAAGCTGTTCCACAGCCTGACGATATTTGAAAGCTAATGACTGGAGTACACATCGTACAGTCTCTGCTTTGTTTCGGGGAACTTGCAAAGCATGGCTCCGGCAATAATGAATGAGCGCGTTTTCCATATTTTCCGGATTCATGAATGTGGCGTCGTCTACAGGGATGATTGTTTCAATCTTGGCTTCGGTAGCCTGCGGGATGATTATATCATAATCTTGTTCCTCACCACATGCTTTCCACTCACTCATCAAGCGTTGCAGAATCCATAATCCTGTTATATTCTGAAGGAAACGGATCTTGCCGCCGACACCTCCTTCATTGGTGAATTGAGCTATTCTTGCTTCTTCCGTCAGTATAGGTTCATCCACTTCAACTCCCAGTAGCGACCAGGTGCCGGAACTAAGGAAAGCGATAGGGCTTTCTGTGGCAGGAACAGCGGCTACGGCACTGGCTGTATCGTGTGAACCTACGGCAATAACGTCTACGGCACCCAGTCCGGTTTCGCGTGCGATATCCTCTTTTAGTGTGCCCCTGATTGTTCCGGGGAGAATAATCTCACCGAACAGATGTTCGGGAAGACCTAAGGCGTGTATGGTGTCGAGTGACCAGTTCCGTGATTGGGCGTCCAGTAATTCGGAGGTGGAAGCGATACAATATTCATTATTGGCTACTCCTGTCAGGAAGTAACTGAAGAGATCGGGCATGAATAGAAGTTGCCGGGCGACTTCCAACTGTACATCTTGATTTTGTTTCATGCTGTAAAGTTGAAACAGCGTATTGATGGGCATCACCTGGATACCGGTCTCGGCATAATGGCGGTGTTCATCTATACACTTGAATACTTCTGTCGGCATTCCCTCTGTTCTCGCATCCCGATAACAGACTGGATTTCCTAACAGGTTCCCATGCTTGTCAATCAGTCCGAAATCCACTCCCCAAGTATCAATACCGATACCTCTTATGGCATATCCTTTTTGTGCAGCCAGTTTTAGTCCGGTCTTCATATCTTCGAATAGCGCCGGGAAGTCCCAGTAAACATGATTGCCCAGTTTGATCTGCCGGTTGGAGAAACGGTATACCTCTTCCAGTTTTAATCTGCCGTTGAAAAGGAAGCCGGCGATAATCCGTCCGCTGCCGCCTCCGAAGTCTGCTGCTAGATAAGTGTGTTTGATGGTATCTTCCATAGTAATCTGCTTGGATGCTAGTTGTTTTTCTTTCCTAAGTTGTAGGGGAGAGGCTGTTCCGATATTTATTGTGTATATCAGAAGAAGGTAGCCTGCCCCCTACGAACTGCAAAGTTAAAATATTTATTTATACAGGACAAAAAACTTGTTTATTTATAGATTGGACCGTAAGTTGCACAAGCTCTGTAGTCTGCCCCTTCTTTGTCCATGCCGAAGGCATTCCAGGCAGCCGGGCGGAATATTTTATCATCTTCTACATTATGCATGCATACCGGGATGCGGAGCATGGAAGCAAGCGTGATCAGGTCCTGACCGATATGTCCATAGCTAATGGCTCCGTGATTGGCTCCCCAGTTATTCATGACTGAATATACATCTTTGAAAGCCGGTTTATCACACAGACGGGGTACAAACCAGGTGGTAGGCCATGTTGGGTCTGTACGCATGTTGAGTTTCTGATGAATTTCCGGATCGATTTCTACTGTCCATCCTTCTGCAATCTGCAAGACAGGACCTAAGCCTTTTATCAGGTTCAGACGCATCATGGTTACAGGCATCCCACCTTTTGACAGGAAGTTGGACGAGAAGCCACCACCACGGAAGTAATCACGATCCGCCGGATACCAAGTGGTTGCTTTGAGACAGTTTTCTACATCAGCGTCTGTCAGGTTCCAAGGTTCTTTCATAACCGGATTGCCTTCTGCGTCTAATGATTGGCCGGAGCCATCGAGAGTTGTTGCACCTGAATTGATAAGATGGATGATACCATTGGCTGCCAGACCGCTCAATTCTTTGCCGGTTACACGTTTTACAGCTTCAGGGCTCCAGTAAGTACGTACATCGGAGAATATTTGTGCACGGTGGGTCAGCAGATGTCCGAACAACATGGCTACACCGTTGCAAGCGTCATTCTCGGTAGCTACCACGAATGCTTCACGGATGCCGTTCCAGTCGAAAGAAGTATTGAGTAAGGCTTCCGGATAGTCACCGTTAGGATAAAAGTCTGTCCATTGACGTTGGCCCTGGAAACCGGCTGCGATAGCGTTGTGTCCCAAGGCTTCTTCCTTGAATCCCATTTCTTTTAGTTTGGGGTTTCCGGTCATCAGGTCGCGCATGATAATTGTCATTTTTACGATGAACTCCCAGTCCGCATCTTTCTGCTCACGGGTTTTACGTTTTTCAGGACGGTTCTTAAAGTCTTCACCTTCGTTGGTCTTGCAATGCTTTTCAGTCCACGCCATTGCTTTTGCATATTCTTCGTGGTCATAGATACCTTCTTCCATCCGGCGGATGATTTCTGTAAGGTCGATGGACTCATTGCGCATACCCAGATATTCCTGGAAGAAGTCCGGATTGACGATTGAACCGGCGATACCCATGGATACGCTACCCATTGATAAGTAAGATTTACCTCTCATGGTAGCTACTGCCTGTGCGGCGCGTGCAAAGCGAAGAATCTTTTCTGCAACATCTTCAGGAATTGTATTATCGTCCAAGTCTTGAACGTCATGTCCGTAGATGCCGAATGCAGGAAGACCTTTTTGTGCGTGTCCTGCCAATACGGCTGCCAAATATACAGCTCCCGGGCGTTCTGTACCGTTAAATCCCCAGACAGCTTTCGGATAATGAGGATTCATGTCCATTGTTTCCGCACCATAGCACCAGCAGGAAGTGACGGTAATGGTAGAACCTACTCCTTCTCTTTCAAACTTTTCCGCACAGGCGGCACTTTCGGCTACGCGTCCGATAGTGCCATCGGCAATCACACATTCTACCGAGCTACCGTCACCGTTTTTCAGATTACTGCTGATTAACTCGGCTACTGCCTTTGCCAGATTCATTGTTTTTTCTTCAAGACTTTCGCGAACGCCACCTTGGCGACCATCGATTGTGGGACGAATCCCGATTTTCGGATACTTTTTCATGGTTTCTTTATATTAAAAGATTAATTGATTTCTGTGCTGAACTGTGCTGATTATATTACAAAAAAATTAAAGCGACTTTCGAAGTCTTACTTCTGTCGGCAAGAACTTTTGTACCGTTACATTATTAAGAACGAAATTAGCGGCTTCGTTTCCCATCATTTCCCAGTCAATACTCAATGAGGTTATTCCTTCGTCAATCACTTCGTAAGAAGGAATATCATTGTATGCCAACAAGCCGAAATCTTTTCCGCATTTCAGTCCTTCCAATCTGCCTTGTTTCACTACCTTTACCACATCTTGTTGCTTGATAGCAATGTAGGCAACTCCCTTGCGTATTGTCAGATGCTCGATGTCTTCCTGTACCTCACAAAGGAATCCTTGTTCCTGGCAGAAACGGGTGAAATATTCCTTGCTGCTTTGAGGGTGTTTCAAGCTTCGGGGAAACAGAAAAACAAGTTGGTGATAGTTTCTCAGCCTTTCCCTGAGCAAATGCAGTGCCTGATAGAAAGATTCATCGAAATCTTGACAAATATATGAATACTTCTCTTTTCCGAATTTACCGAAATCAAGAAGTAGCAATTTGGTGGAATTAATTTTATTTAGAACTGTGCTGAATTTCTCGTTATCGAAATTCATCACGATGTATTTGTTGTATTTTCCTACGGACTCCCGGATGATGGTGTTAAATAACCGTTCGTTGTATTGATGAAACAATAAATCTACCTTATAATTAATAGGCAAATGTTTGACGAAACTATTGTATAATGCTTCTTTGAAAGGTGTGTACTGGTCGAGCAGCAATAAAACATTGGTCACCTGGCTCGTTACGTAATATCCTTTTCCGGGAGTGGAGTCGATCAGTCCTCGTTCGCGTAAATCAAGGAAAGCCTTGAAAACGGTGTCGCGTGATACTCTGTATTGGGCGCTTAGCTGATTGATGGAGGGCAGAGAATCTCTTTCAAGAAACTCTTTCCTAGAGATCGCTTGGCTAAGTGCATCCGCCAGTTGCGTAACCTTGCTCGACTGTTGTCCGAATGTTGCCTTTTTATCAGTTCGTTTCATGCTGGAAAATATGTAATACTGTGCTGAACTATGCTGATGCAAAGAAAGGCATTTTATTCTGAAGGAGAATCATTATTTGCTATGTTTTATAGCATAAAGTAACAAAAAAGAGGCTGTCTAACAGGTCTCAGTATGTAGAAGTCACCCCTGCCAAAGCATATTCTGGCAGGGGTGAGATCGTTAAAATAGGACTTGTTAGATAGCCTCTTATAGCTTTTCCCTGATTTCTTATTCGGAATCTGCTGGAATTTATTCAGCAGCAGTTTCTGTTGCAGGGGCTTCTTCAGCCGGAGTTGCAGCTTCTTCTGCGGGAGCTTCAGCAGCAGCTTTTTCAGCAGCTTCAGCGGCTTTCTTTTCTGCGAGTGCTTTTGCTTTCACTTCGTTGACTTTCTTTTCTGCTTCCAGACGTACTTTCGCTTCTGCTTTCTTAGCTTCGTCTTGTTTAGCTTTCAAAGCAGCCAAACCTGACTGTTTGTTGTTTTTCCAAGCTTCGAATTTAGCTTCGGCTTCAGCTTCTCCGAATGCGCCTTTTGCTACACCGCCCAGAAGATGTTTTTTCATGTAAACTCCTTCACGAGAAAGAATGTTACGTACTGTGTCACTTGGCTGTGCACCTTTCAGTACCCATGCCAATGCAGCGTCGAAATTCAAATCTACTGTAGCAGGATTGGTATTTGGGTTGTAAGTACCAATCTTCTCAATAAATTTACCATCACGTGGTGCTCTGCTGTCTGCAATTACAATTGAATAGAACGCGTAACTTTTACGTCCGTGTCTTTGCAATCTGATTCTAGTTGCCATTTTAAATAAATGTTTTTAATGATTGATTTGAATTATGCTATTATCTCGTAATAGCGGGCACAAAGATACGGCTTTTCTTTTGATTGACAAACATTTCGTTTCTTTTTTACGAATATCGTTTCGGATAGCGGAATAGAATAGCGAGTAAGGCGCATGCTCCCATTGTGAACGGATAATAGAGATTGCCGATAATACTGATAGGGGAGATATTGGCAAGTCCTGCTGCAATCAACATCTGTGCTCCATAAGGGATAATTCCTTGTATCAGGCAGGAGAACGTATCGAGGATACTGGCTGTTTTTCTTCGGTCGAGATGGAATTTTATGGCAATATCTTTGGCTATCGGTCCGGTTGTGATGATGGCAATCGTGTTGTTGGCAGTACATAAATTGGCGATGCTAACCAGAGCGGCGATGCTTAGTTCAGCTCCTCTTTTACCATTGACGTGGCGAGTGAGTTTCCGGATGATGAAATCGATACCACCATTATAACGGATGGTTTCGAGGATACCTCCAGCCAGTAGAGTGATGATAATCAATTCTCCCATGCCTGTAATTCCCGTCCCCATGGCACCGAACCAATCGAAGATTCCGAAGCTGCCGGTAGCGATCCCGATGATGCCGCTTGTCAATATACCTATTATAAGTACAAGCATCACATTTATTCCTGCAATGGCTGTTCCTAATACTATTATATAAGGTATCACTTTGATCCATTCGATGGCTGGCACTTGAGTAGGAGCAGTAATGGATAATCCTTGAAAGATATAAATGCCTAGCACAAGGATGGCTGCCGGAACCACTATCATAGAGTTTACCCGGAATTTGTCACGCATTAGACATTCCTGGGTTTTGGTAGAAGCAATGGTGGTGTCTGAAATAAACGACAGATTATCTCCGAAAAAAGAACCGCCGACTACGACAGCCACCATAAAAGGGAGTGCTATCTCCGTCTTTTCTGCCAGTCCTACAGCAACGGGAGTGAGAGCAACAATAGTTCCCACGCTGGTTCCGATGGATAAAGAGATGAAACAGGCTGCAATAAAGATGCCGGCCAGCAGCAGATTATCCGGGAGAATATGTAGTGTCAGATTGACGGTGGCATCGATTGCCCCCATTTGCTTGGCACATTGTGCAAAAGCTCCGGCAAGAATGAATATCCATACCATCAGGAGGATGTTCTTATTGGCAGCTCCTACCGAGAATTGGTAGATACGCTGGTCCAGTTTCAAGCCACGCGTAATGGTGATGGCATAACAGGAAGAGACAAGAAAAGCCACGGCAATGGGCATTTTATAAAAGTCGTTGACGAGGATGGAAGTCACCAGATAGAGGCAGAGGAATACGAGTAACGGACTCAATGCCCACCAATTTCCGGGATGTTCATTCTGTATTTTTTCTTCAGTCATAATTTGATGTGGTAGGGATTATCGGGCTGCAAAGATAGTAAGAAAATGCATAAGTACGAAAAAACTTCTTTATATGCATGTTTTAAGGTATATGCTTTAATTTTTTACAATATTGTCTGATTTTTATTATCTCTTTATCTTCATCTAATCTTTTCAATGTCCGCCTGGAATTGTTAAAAATGGGGGAAGAGAATAAATTTTTTTAATAAATTGTTTTTTGTTTATTAAATAAATAATATATTTACGCCGTTAATCTAAATTAAATCGAAAAGAACATAATTTCAAAGTAATTCAATATACGGGATTATGTTTTTTCAGTAAACTTTAAAAAGTACAGTTATGTTAAAACGACTTAAATCAGTCAGTATGGTGCTGTTCCTCCTGGGGGCTTCCAGTGGGATGGCATACGCAGTTTCCGGTGCGGAAGCCGACGATGTGAAAATCACACAGCAAAGCAGTACTTGTACAGGTATTGTAAAGGACACTAAAGGTGAAACCGTTATTGGGGCATCTGTGATAGTCAAAGGTACTACAAACGGTACGATTACAGGTATCGACGGAGACTTCTCTTTAAGGAACGTAAATAAAGGGGATGTTATCAAAATCTCGTTCGTGGGTTATCAGACGCAAGAAGTCACATGGAATGGACAACCTTTGAACATTGTCCTGAAAGACGACTCGCAGACTTTGCAAGAAGTGGTGGTGACAGCTTTGGGATTGCCTAAACAAGCCAAATCGGTGGGATATGCCACTTCCCGCGTATCGACCACGGAGATCGCCCGTGCCAATGTCGTAAACCCTGTAAACGCATTACAAGGAAAAGTAGCAGGTGTGCAAATCAATGCAGGTGGTGCGTCCGGTATCACTTCTTCCTCTTCTATTACCATTCGTGGAGCTAAATCAGTAGATAAAAACAATTCACCGATTTTCGTTATTGATGGCATGATTATCCAAGAAGCCATGACGGGCAATCTGGCCGGTACAGACTGGGGGTCTCAGTTGAAGAACCTGAATCCTGCCGACTATGAAAGCGTGACCGTGCTGAAGGGTGCTGCCGCTACAGCGCTTTACGGTTCGCGTGGTGCCAACGGTGCTATCGTAATCGTATCCAAGGGAGGCAAGTACGGTAAACAGGGAATCGGTGTAGAAGTAAACCAGACTGTAGAGTTTACAAACGTGTATAAATCACCGGTTGAATTGCAGAATGTATACGGTGCAGGTACTACTTACAACGGTTATCAAGGTGACTTCCTGGCAGACGGATCACTGCAAAAGACTTCAGCCAGTTGGGGTCCCCGAATGGATGGCCGGATGCTCAACCAATACCTGCCCAATGGAGAGGATACTCCTTATGTAGCGCATGAGGACAACTGGAAAGAGTTCTATCAGACAGGCGTGAACAATACCACCAACGTGGCTATCAGTGGTGGCGGTGAGAAATCTTCTTTCCGTGTGTCTTACGGATACACCAGCAATAAGGGTGTGTTTAAAAACAACGATTTCAGCCGTCACAACATTGCATTCAAAGGAAACACGGAGCTGAACAAAATATTCTCCGTAGAGGTGGGTGTGAAATACGGTTTCTCTTCTGCAAAGAACGGCGCCAGCCAAGGTGGTTGGGATTGGGGAAACAACGTGGGTATGATCACTGCCTATAACCTGCCGCGTAACTACGATATAGGCGCACATTACGATCAATATCGCGACCCTGACACGCATGCGGTACGCAGCACGACATACGGCACATTGAGTAGTTATTTCCATACGCGTGACACGCAGATGAAACAACGCAACGAAAATTCGTTGCTTTCCGACATCACGCTGCGTGCCAAGATTACGCCATGGCTGACCAGTAGCGTGAAGGCCAACTACAATTATTACAGTATCAGCACGGAAGACCGTTGGTGTGGTACGGGTGAGAACTATGGTCCTTCAGGTTCAGGTGGTTACGGACGTGGTGGAAGCACGGAAGGTAATTACAACTTCATGGGTATGCTCCAACTCTCCGAACAGGCATTCAAGATTGCCGATCAGGACTTTACCGTTTCTGCCATCGCTGCAGCCGAGTTGTACGGAAACACAGAAAAGCATTCTTGGAACAAGTCGACTAACGGCGGTCTGGTAGTGCCGGGTGTCTTCTCTTTCTCCAACTCAAAGAACAAGATTGAACCTAATTTCAACTACACTCCGCGTAACGAACAGACGTTCGGTATCTCGGGCATCGTCAACTTAGGCTGGAAAGACCAGTTGTTCTTGGAATTGACTGCCCGTAACGACTGGTTGTCTACATTGACTTATCCCTCATACGTGGTAGGCGGTAAAAACAACTACTCGGTGTTCTATCCCTCTGCCAATGCTTCATGGGTATTTACCGACACGTTCAGAGACAAAATTCCGGAATGGTTCTCATTTGGTAAGCTACGTGCCTCTCTTGCCCGTGTAGGTATGGGTACAAAGGCATACTCTACAGCACAAGGTTACGGTGTGTTTAATCAGAATTCCATCTATCTGCCCGACCGCAGCGGTTCCGTTTTGTCTGCCAACCCCAACTTGGGAACAGCTTACAACAACAATTTGAAACCTGAAATCCAGCAATCTATCGAACTCGGTTTCGACCTCCGTTTCTTCGACGAACGTTTGAATGTGGATTTTGCCTACTATAAGACCAACACTTACAACCAGATTATGAAGGTGGGTTCCGTGGCAGAATCAGGTGCAAGTTCAAAACTGATTAATGCCGGTAATATCCAGAACCAAGGTATCGAGTTGCAAATTGATGCTACTCCTATCCGTACCAAAGACTGGCGTTGGAGCTTGGGTGGAAACTTGACTGTGAACCGTGGTAAAGTGGTTGAACTTGACAATGAAGTGAAAGAATGGCAGTTGATGGGTGGTTACGATGCCGCACCCGAAATCTGGGCATACGAAGGTGGCAAGTTTGGTGTGCTGACTTCTTATGAGAACAGTTCCTATATGTCTCCTATCGTGACATGGCAGGGCGAAAATGGTGATCCGAGAAACGGAAAGATGGTCATCCAGTACGAACAGGAATATGCTAAGCCCAATTCTGTTTCCATGTATTCACCGGTGACTTACTATCAGCGCAATGAAGAAGGTGATCGTGAGCGTCATATCTTGGGTAAGGTGGAACCCGACTTCACATTGAGTTTGAATACTTCGCTTTCTTACAAGGATTTCGATTTATACATTCAGGGTGACGGACGTTTCGGTGGAAACTACTTCTCTAACATGTGGAAATATTCAATTCCTCAAGGTACTTTAAAATCCACCCTGCAAGGTCGTGACAAGGAACATGGCGGTATCAAGCGCATCAACTACAAAGGTGAGACGGTTTACGACGGACTGATGCTCGATGCTGTCTTTGCCGAAGGTTCAAAAGCACCCGTACAGAATCCCGACGGTAGTGTAGGCGAATTGGTAGACGTTGGCGGAATGACTTACAAAGACGCAGTAGAACAGAAGAACATCCGTCCGGTAATGACAGGATCTTGGTATGCTTGGAACTACGGTTGGGGTATGCCTGCTATGCCGGGTTCTATTCAGGACAACACTTGGTTCTGCTTGCGTGAAATCACTTTGGGCTATCGTCTGCCTGAAAAATTCTGCAAGAAGTTTGGTGCCAATTACCTGCGCTTAGGATTCACTGCCCGTAACATCTGTTACATCATCAACAAACTGACAGACGGATTGAACCCGGCAGCTATCTCCAATAATAACCCGTTGCAGCCTATGGATATCGGTGGTGTGCCGTTCTATCGCACATACGCTTTCAATTTAACTGTAAGATTCTAATAACATCAAGAATGACAAATTATGAAGACATTAAAATACTTATACATCGGAATTTGTTCCACACTCATGCTGACAAGCTGCTTGAGTGAGTTTCAGGATTTGAACACCGACCCTGAACAGTTGGGAACTACAGATCCCCGCAACGTATTTACCGGAGCCACTCTCAACTTCAACAATTGCAGCCGTTCTCATCTGACCGGAAAGTATAGCGGAACCATGATCTATATGCAATATCTGGTATCGTCGGGAGGGGCAAGTGCAGGTTCGTACATTTCATTGGCCAAACAGAACGAACGCCCCCAACCTTACGGACCGGCATATAGCTTCTATTACAACGCCAATGGCGACGGATTCGGAGGTTTCGGATTGCGTCTGGACTATTTGATTCATACGGTCATCCCGCAAGATGCCACTCCCGAGCGTTACAATGACGTAAAGGCGGTTGCGCAGATTCTGTTGAATTACGAACAGTGGTTGTTGCTCGACACCTATGGAGCTGCTCCGATTACGGAAGCGTTCCGTGATGCAAACGAAGGCATTCGTACGCCGCGTTACGACCTTTATCAGGAAAGTATAGATGGCACACCGATGTACAAGAAAATTGATGCAGAGGTGAAAGGTGCCATCGACTTATTGAACGCTTCCAATGCCGACCAACAGAATTTGGGCAACAACGACTTCTTCTATTTCGGTGACATACAAAAATGGATCAAGTTTGGTAACACTTTGCGTGTAAAGATGGCTCAACGTCTGGAGAAGGCAGACAAGGCTTTCTATGAAAGTGTCATCAACGAAGTGCTGACATCTGCCAATAATATTATCTCCAACCATGAAGAATCCTGTATTTACAATCATCCGAATGACTACAACAACGTAACGGATGATATTCAGAACATTACCAGCAATTATGTCGCTTCTGCCGCTTTCGTTAATTATCTGAAGGCATACGATGACCCCCGTCTGCCTATTATGGTTCGTCCCAACGGATTCGGTCCGGGCAACAACAATAAAGAGAATGACGAGTGGTTTGAAACATTCAAAAAGGAGTATGACAACTATGAGGAAGAGTATGCGCAGTTTACGGGTCGTTATGTCGGCATGTCTGCCAATCCGGACAAGTCGAACGAGGAATTTAATAAAAATGCGTATTTGACACTGCCTTACACCAAGGAAGACGGTACCCAGGCTAACTTGGAAATCCGTATGCATTCTCAGGCAGAAGGCCGTTACTTCGTGAAGAACGGTGGTCGCAACGGTAACAACAATATGCCGGGACGTGCCATCGAGGCTATAGAGTATGAAATAAACCAAGATAAGATCGGATGTTTCACTCCGATTCTCACTTATCCGGAAACTTGCCTGATGTTGGCGGAAATTGCTTTGAAGAAGGGTGCTGCCGTGGCAGGAAAGAATGCCGATGCATGGTATCGCGAGGGGATCCGTGCTTCTATCGAGCAATATCGCAACTGGGCGACAAAGATGTATGTAGTAGCTCAGACAGCCGAGAATTCTCCTACTTACAACCCCGTTACGGATGAGAAGATTACTGCATATCTGGCACGTCCTGAGTTCCAGACAGCTACTCTCGAAAAGATTATATCCCAGCAGTGGATCAATCTTTATATGCAACCCGAAGAAATGTGGGCTACGTGGAAACGTACCGGTCTGCCCGCATTCAAGGATGAGCCGGTGCCGGCAAACGGAGTGGCTTTCTTGGAAACGATTAAGGATGCAGGTGTGGATTTGATCATTCCGCGTCGTAACTCACTGGGCACACCCAATACGTTGAATATTGACAATTATAATAAAGCTGTCGAAATGCTGAAACAAGATACCAAATATGGTGCCGGCACTGACCGTACCGAAGGGCGTATCTGGTGGGATGTGCAATAATCATTAATTATTGAGTCTTATAAAAAGAGGCTGTCTGACAGTTCTCAGGAATTAGAAGTCACCCCTGCCAAAGTATATTCCGGCAGGGGTGAAATCGTTATAATAGGACTTGTTAGACAGCCTCCTTATTTTTTTGTCCTGCCGGTAACGGAAGGGATACTTCCTTTTTGCAGGAGTCGTTTCCTTATTTTAATGCTTCGACAACCTGTGGCATTATTGTCCCAATGGTATTCTCGTCTTGTGCGGTAAAGAAGTTACCGTCTATCTCTGATTTCTCACCGGTAGCTGTTCCGTTTTGAATGGCCGGCCTGGCTAATGGGTGGACTGCCAGTCTTTTCCCTTTGGTTATACCGGTAAAGTCAAACATCATTGCGCCGGCACAATGTCCGATCATCATTTTCCCTTTCTCTCCGAAAGTTTTAATGACTTGCATCAAGTCTACATTATAAGGCTTATCGACATTCTGCTGAAATACAGGCACTGCATCGCCACACGAGAAAACGAGTGCATCGAATTCATCTTCGTGCCCCTTCAGATTAGCGATTACGTCATCTACTGTCAGGCTGATACCTGAATTAGTTTTAATATCTTTCGTATCCGATACGGCAAATACTTTATATGAAATACCATTCTCGAAAAATGCTTCCAAATATTGGAATAGTCCACAACCATTTACCGGATTCACTGCTAAAACTGCAACTCTTTTTGCCATCATCATAATTATTTAAATGAAACAATTGTTATTATTCGTAAGTTGATTACTTTTGTGATGCAAATGTATCTTTCTTGTTTGAGTAATGCAAGAACGTATTTGAAAATAAGGAAGTTACATAGAGGTAACTATTACTCAGACTCAATAAAATACAAAACGTTAAAGAATGAAAAACTTTCATCCGACAGGAAATTGTCCGGTAAGAGATGTACTCAGCCGCTTAGGAGACAAGTGGTCGATGCTGGTGCTTATTACGTTGAATGCAAACGGAACTATGCGTTTCAGTGATATTCATAAGACAATAGAGGATATCTCTCAAAGAATGTTGACGGTAACTCTCCGTACACTTGAGTCCGACGGATTGGTGGAACGGAAAGTATATGCGGAAGTGCCTCCCCGTGTGGAATATAACTTGACGGAAACAGGCAGAACTCTGATTCCTCATATTGAAGGACTGGTAGGGTGGGCGCTGGAGAATATGAATACTATTTTAGAACACCGGCGAATACATGTATAGCGTGTGCTTTATTTTTTATTGAATATCAGATCAAGTCCTTGATTGCGATAGAATTCAAAATTGATTTCTAATCGCGCATAAGTCTGCATCTGTTCTTTTTTCAAAAGATATTAGTATCTATCAAATATCTCATTTATACCTTTACCGTAGAAATAAACTAATCCACACGGTATTGAGCTGATTCGTGCGATTTTCTCATAACAATAAAGTTGAAAAGTGTGCAAGTATCTGCAACACTGCAACATTATCGATGTAATTATCTAATAAACAAATAGTTAAGGTGTTGCAGATACCTGTTGCAGATGATGGCAGATACTCTTTATCTGCCACATACATCATGCAGTTGAGAAAAGCTTTCTCCTTAGAGAAAGGACTGTATATCTACGTTTATGTCAGTTTCCATACAGAGAAACTGTAGTTTCAACGTAGGAAACCGGCATGTCATATATAGATTAAAGCATGTACAAGGTAAGATTTGTTGTTTATACCCTGTTGCAGATAAAGGGTATCTGCCATCATCTGCAACAGGTATCTGCAACACTTTAACTATTTGTTTATTAGTGAATTATATAGATATTGTTGCAGTGTTGCAGATACTTATATACTTTTCAACCCGTTAGGAGAAGTAAAATAGCTCCTGTTTAACTCTGCCAATCGGTTTCTCCTTTTTATAATTAATATATTTGTAGGATTGATTCCTTTTGTTTTCTCAAAAATAAGGAAAAAGCCATTGTCGAGTATTTCTGAAGAAAAGCCGGTTACTCATTGAACCAGTCTATTTTCTTTGAGAAATACATCACTATTGCCAGAATGATAAACAGTCCTAAGCTACCTGCCAACAATGCGAAAGTCTCCAGTTGGATAAGAACAAAGATATAAATATAGAGTATAGCCAACAAGACGGACATGATCAGTGACGGTTTCTTTTTCCTGGTGATTCCGAACATATATCCGCCTACCAGTGTAATGGTCAGTGCGGCAGATAGTAAATAGGCAGGATTGAATCCGATGTGTTCGGAGAAGGAGAGAAGTAAACTGTAGAATAGACAGAGCGCCAGTCCTACCAATAAATACTGCAAGGCATGAATACGGGTCTTATTCATCATTTCGGTGAAGAAAATCACTCCGAAAGTCAGTAAGATAATCAGAATGGCATATTTGGCAGAACGCATGGACTGCTGGTACTGCTCCACCGGAATCTTGAAGTTAACACCGAAGCTGGAGTTCTCGATGTCCTGAATGTTCGAGTTGTTGTAGTCAACCATCACCTGTGAGTAATTCCGGTTCAAATTTAAAACCTGCCATTGTGCGGAAAATTCCTTCTCGGTAATATTCCGGTTGTTAGGCAGATAGTTGCCGGTAAAGCTGGGCGTACTCCAGTTGGCCTTCAGATCTACACGGGTTGTTTTACCCAATGGAATAAAGTTGAGTGACTGCGAACCTTTCAGTTTGATTTTTATTTCATAAGGCAGTTTTTTACTCCGTTTCAACTCCGATAAGTCTGCAATTGCATGAACTCCGGTGTTATCAATTCCTCTGTTGTCCATACCCGGTTCGAATAGGTAGACAGAATCTCCCAAAGTGATGCTGATTTGTTCGCTGATACCCCGCATGTCGTTCAGATTCAGGCAAATAGCCGCCCTGTCAAACTGCAATTGTCCCATATCTATTCTGCTCTTTTTCAATTCTTCCGAACTGAATGACCCTTTCAATGTCAGTTCCGATTGATATACATTGACTTCATAGATACTTCTTTTCAGAATTTCAGTCTTTAGTTGTCCGCTGACCATCAGTTCGTCGGGAAAAAGTATCAAGTCTTTGATGGAAACCTTTTTATCGTTTTTGTTTTCAGTGACAACCGAATACTGTAGATTCAGGTAGGGACCGGTGATGGTCTGTGCCAGACTCCATTTTTCACTTACCTCGTTGATAGCTTCTTCCTGGGTTCGTCCCCGTTCGGAAATAAGATTTTCAATCATGAACATCGGTATCATTAGTAGAAGAATTAATAATCCGATGATGACCACTTTGATTGTTTTGGAGAAACGGTGGAGGCATCCTATAGGTTGCTGCACCTGTTGCTCATTTGAATTTTCATTGAAATCGTTCATAAGCCGTAGGTTTTTGATGAATTGTTTATTTTGATTTTAGAAATTTCTCCAAGGCTTCAATATGAGATTTGAAAGCTTCTCTGCCTTGCAGGGTTGCTTGAAAAATGGTTCGTGGCTTTCGTCCGACAAAACTTTTGTTGCATACGATATATCCCAGTTCTTCTAGGGCACGGGTATGGCTGGCAAGATTGCCGTCTGTCAGAGAGAGCTGCTCTTTCAGAAAATTGAAGTCAGCTTCCTCATTAACCATCAGAACAGCCATGATACCTAGTCGGACCTTGCTTTCGAATGCCTTATTAATATATTGGAATGCTTCTATCATTTATGACCTCTTTCTTTCGTAGTGTAAGTAGAACAATATGCCATAGAGGATGTGGAAACCGCCGAAACCGATGGTCCAGAACAGGAGTGAATGACCTGTCCAAAAACAATCTGCAACGCCCAGGCAAATGAAAGCATAACCTAGCCATGCGATGCTGGAATAAGTAAACTTGGAAACGTTGACCAGTGCCAGTCCGTAAAATAAAAGCATGATGGAAGCCAGGATGTCATAATACTCGCGCATAAGGATGGAAATGCATAAAATGCCTCCGGTCAGCATCGGAAGAGAGAAATTCCACAATGCCCGATACGTGAGGCGGCTGAAAAGTTTTTGTCCTGTCTTCTTGGATTTGTAATAGGACAGGATGCAGGTGGTGACCGCAGCAGCTACCAATACGAGCGAGGCTATGATGGCCATTAATTCAAGGGCGACAATTAAATGAGTGCCCGGCGTAATAACTTGTGTGGCGATATATGCCCCCACTAATGCGTAGATGCCCGCCATAATTGCAGCGAGACCACTTAGAGAGATAAACTTGGAAGACTTTTCCATCAACTCTTTTATCTCATTCACTGATTCTATTGCTTTGTCTTTGTTCATATAAAAAGTACTTTGTGATGCAAAGTAAAACAAAAAATGTGAGATGAACAAACTTTTGCTTGAATATTTTGATGATGAGGCTTTGATATGGTATGATACAAAAAAATTGCTATCCCGTTCAACTTCTTGTTGAGTAGGGGATAGCAATTCTATGGTGTTAACGGCGTATCTTTTAACTCCGTATATGTTGCTGTATCAGAAAAAAAGAACTGCTTACAAGGTTACACCTGTCTTGAAAATAGCAATTTCACGGTAACCTTTCTTTTCGTTATTGACGAACTCGCCGCTTGCCACTTTGATGACGTAATCGATGAAGCGTTCGCAAGTCTTCTCCATCGGTTCGTTTTCCAGGATGACCCCTGCGTTGAAGTCAATCCATCCCGGTTTGTTGTTAGCCAAAGTCGAGTTGGTGGAAATCTTCATGGTCGGAACAAAAGTGCCGAATGGCGTTCCACGTCCGGTGGTGAAAAGTACCATGTGACATCCGCTTGCCGCAAGAGTGGTGGCTGCCACCAGGTCATTGCCCGGAGCAGAAAGCAGGTTGAGTCCTTTTCTCTGTAAACGTTCGCCGTAAGGCATCACACCGGATACATAGCTCTTTCCACATTTTTGGGTGCATCCCAGTGCTTTTTCTTCCAAGGTAGAGATACCCCCGGCTTTGTTGCCTGGAGACGGGTTTTCACCGACAGGCTCTCCATGTGACAGGAAGTATTCTTTGAAGTCATTAATCAGATGGACAGTCTGTTCAAACAGCTCTTTATTTTTACAACGGTTCATCAGGATTGTTTCTGCACCGAACATTTCCGGAACTTCGGTCAGTACACTTGTACCTCCTTGTGCAATCAGAAAATCGGAGAACATACCCAGCAATGGGTTTGCCGTAATGCCGGAGAAGCCGTCGGAACCACCGCACTTCAATCCCACACGCAGTTCGGACAGGGGCACATCGCTGCGTTCGTCTTTAGAAGCTTTTGCATACAAACCGCGCAGGATTTCCATGCCTTCTTCATATTCATCGCCTACCTTTTGGGTAACCATGAATTTGACGCGCTCTTCATCGTATTCACCTAAAAATTCGCGGAATACATCCGGTTGGTTATTTTCGCATCCCAAACCTACTACCAACACTGCTCCTGCATTGGGATGAAGCACCATATCGCGAAGAATCTTCTTCGTATTTTCATGGTCGTCACCAAGTTGTGAACAGCCGTAGTTGTGCGGGAAAGCAACGATGGCATCCACGCCTTTGCCTTCAGTCTCGCGACGCAGTCCCTCGGCCAATTGTCCGACGATACCGTTTACACAACCCACGGTCGGGATAATCCATATCTCGTTTCTTACACCTACATCACCGTTTTTGCGACGATAACCTTTGAATGTAAGATCTTTGCGAGGAATATCCAAAGAGACCTGAATCGGGTTGTAGGTATATTCCAGCAATCCGGCGAGGTTGGTTTTGATATTCGTTTCGTTCATCCAGTCGCCCTGTCTCTTTGCCATTCGGGCATGTCCGATCGGGTAACCGTACTTGATTACATTTTCACCTTCCGCGAAATTCTTCAATGCGAATTTGTGTCCGGCGGGAATGTCCTCGTTCAATGTAATCTCAATGCCATCTATAGAAAGATGCTCTCCTGCCGGGAGGTTAACAATGGCAACAGCAACGTTGTCGGCAGGATTAATTCTTAAATACTTTGTTTCCATGTGATGTACGTGTATAGTTGTACTTTGTTGTTACTTGCTATGGTAATAGTCTATTGTCTCTACTGTTAACAGATCAATGGGCATATAGTTGATACGGGTCACTTCTTTCTTGAAAATAAGGTGATCGCATAGAGCTTTGATACCATTGGCTCCTTGCAGTTCAGGCTGCTGGGCGATGAGGAAGGAGATGCTTCCTTCTTTCAGGCAAGTGACATTCCGTTCCAGAAGGTCATAGCCTATCAGATTGAAGTCTTTCTTTCCACGGCTTTGCAGGTATTCGCCAACGATGTAGGCTTTCGAGTTGAAGGTGATTCCGTTCTTAACCATCGGGTGGGTACGGAAGAATTCATCCAGCATCTCGTTATCCTCGTCGTTGCATTCGGCATGCAAGTCAAGTTCCTGTATGGTACACGACGGGTGATATTCTTTCATATATTGCCTAAAACCGATTTCTCTGTTCTCTTGTTGATTAGATCCTACAATTCCTTCATGTATTTTACGGAAAATAACGATTTCTTTCCCATCCCGTGCCAGTAACATCATCATCCGTGCGGCAAAGTATCCGCTTTGGCGTGAGTTCTGACCGAAGAAGGCGAGGGGAGGGACGTCCTTGATATTTGAGTCTATATATATATAAGGTATATCCAGCGCCTGCAACTGATCGGTGAATCCTTTCGTGTATTGCGGAGCAGTGGGAGCTACCATCACTCCGTCCGGTTGCAGGGCCAGGATGGCTTCGCTGGCATTGACGAATGAATGATAATCGTATGGATCGTAATAATTGATTTTCACCGAGGTGTTGAAATCCGAATAGGTAGCGATAGCTTCATGAATTCCGATTTCTACGGCCGTCCAGTATTCGCCTTCCAAATGCTCAGGCAAAAGGCATATAAACGTGTACTTCTTGTTGGAAGCCAGAGCGCTGGCGTACATATTGGGCTGGTAGTCAAGCTGCTTCAGAATTTCTTCTACGCGTTTCTTACTGGCCTCCGATACTCCACTGCGTCCGTGAATAACGCGGTCTACTGTTCCCACTGATACATCCGCTAGACGGGCGATGTCTTTGATTCTGATCCTTTCGGGCAATTTATTCATACGGTAACCTTTATTTATAGAGGTTTTTGTGCTCGCACACAATAATAATCTTAATATTTTCGATACAAATATATAACAATTTTTGTAATTACGAAAATTTTTGTATCTTTGTGCCCGTACACGAAAGGTGCGTAATACAGACTATTTTATGGAATAATATTCATGTATTCAGAGAGTTAACCTATAAAATAGGACTGAAATGATAAATTGAAAGTTCATACTATTAATAACTTAGAATTTAAAACATAAGATTATGGGAAAGAAAGTCGTTACATTAGGCGAAATCATGCTTAGATTATCAACTCCGGGTAATACCCGTTTTGTTCAATCTGATTCTTTTGATGTAGTATATGGTGGGGGTGAAGCGAATGTGGCAGTAAGCTGTGCCAACTACGGACATGACGCCTATTTCGTAACCAAATTACCGAAACATGAAATTGGTCAGTCCGCTGTCAACGCATTGCGTAAATATGGCGTAAAGACAGACTTTATTGCTCGTGGTGGCGATCGTGTAGGTATCTATTATTTGGAAACGGGTGCTTCTATGCGTCCTAGCAAGGTTATCTATGACCGCGCTCACTCTGCTATTGCTGAAGCTGACGCTGCTGATTTCGACTTTGATGCCATCATGGAAGGTGCCGACTGGTTCCACTGGTCTGGTATCACTCCGGCTATTTCTGACAAGGCTGCCGAATTGACTCGTCTGGCTTGTGAAGCCGCAAAACGTCACGGCGTAACTGTTTCTGTCGACTTGAATTTCCGTAAGAAACTGTGGACGAAGGAAAAAGCACAGTCTATCATGAAACCGTTGATGAAGTATGTAGACGTATGTATCGGTAACGAAGAAGATGCGGAACTTTGCCTGGGCTTCAAACCGGATGCTGACGTTGAGGCAGGCCACACAGATGCTGAAGGTTACAAAGGTATCTTCCAGCAGATGATGAAAGAGTTCGGATTCAAATATGTCGTTTCTACTTTGCGCGAATCTTTCTCCGCTACTCACAACGGTTGGAAAGCTATGATCTACAACGGTGAAGAGTTCTATACTTCAAAACGGTATGATATCAACCCGATTATCGACCGCGTAGGTGGTGGCGATTCTTTCTCCGGTGGTATCATCCATGGTTTGATGACTAAACCTAACCAGGGAGAAGCTCTTGAATTTGCAGTTGCTGCGTCTGCCTTGAAGCATACTATCAATGGTGACTTCAACCTTGTTTCTGCAGAGGAAGTGGAAGCATTGGCCGGTGGTGACGCAAGCGGTCGCGTACAGAGATAAGTTGAGAGTTGAAAATAGAGAGTTGAGAGTTTGAAAAACCAATTCATTTTAAATCAGTAAATAATAAAATGGCAAAATTCGATAAAATAGCCGTATTGAATAAGATCGGCTCTACAGGAATGGTTCCTGTATTCTATCACAAAGATGCAGAAGTGGCAAAGAAAGTAGTAAAGGCTTGTTATGACGGTGGGGTTCGTGCTTTCGAATTTACAAACCGTGGTGACTTCGCACAGGAGGTATTTGCAGAAATCGTTAAGTTCGCAGCAAAAGAATGTCCTGAAATGGCAATCGGTATCGGTTCTATCGTTGATCCGGCTACTGCTGTCATGTACTTGCAACTGGGTGCTAACTTCGTAGTAGGTCCGTTGTTCAACCCTGAAATCGCTAAGGTATGTAACCGCCGTTCGGTAGCTTACACTCCGGGATGCGGTTCTGTATCGGAAGTGGGTTTTGCACAGGAAGTAGGTTGCGATCTTTGCAAGGTATTCCCGGGTGATGTGTATGGAACAAACTTCGTAAAAGGCCTGATGGCTCCGATGCCATGGTCTAAGCTGATGGTGACAGGTGGGGTAGAACCTACCAAGGAAAACCTGACTGCATGGATCAAAGCGGGTGCCTTCTGCGTAGGTATGGGCTCTAAACTGTTCCCGAAAGATAAGGTGGCAGCAGAAGACTGGGCTTATGTAACTGCCAAATGTGAAGAAGCTCTCGGTTATATCGCCGAAGCCCGTAAATAGGATTAGAGCGCGAAAGCTCGTCTAGGATAAAAAGAGGTTGGTGCGACAGTCTCTTAAGAATATGCCTCGAGGGTTAGTTAGTTTAGTTAGTAAATGAGGCATATTTTCATTTTGTTTAAAGGTGTTTAAAGGGGATAAGCCATCGGAATGAGTGACTCATTTCGGTGGCTTGTTTTTTGTGGTATTTATTAGATACGGTTGCATATAAAATGCTCTCTTGACGAAAAAAAGATACAAAAATATTGTTTATAAGGTTAATTTTAGTAACTTTGCTCGGTATTTCCTTTTTTTTTAGACAAACTGTCATGTTGGAAGAGCTAAATAATAGTCGGATAGTGAAAGCATTGAAAGAGGGGGACCCTTCTGCTTTTATAAGGATAATCAATTGTCGGAAATGATACGAGAAAGTAGCTCAAAAGTCAGTTTGTCTTTGGAATGGCAAAAAGATAATGCCATTAAAGTGGGAGATGATTCATTTGTTTATGACGAAGATAAGAAAGTGAAGGGAATCGATATCGCTAAATGTTTTTCTTATTTAATGTCTAATGATGTGAATCGAGAAATCTTTTATGCTGAGCTTTTGGGGCTTTCCGGTGAGAAGAGTGTAAATCTATTGAAGAGCTTTGTCGATGGGGCAGAACAGGAACATCTCTTGAAATGTACCCAAGATGATCAAGGATATTTGACTTCTGTATCAATGGAGGGGGCAGACGATATGTCAGTCATGCCAACTACTATAACAATTACTTACGAATAATTGTCTATTTGTAGAATGTAAGGGAAAGAGTCATGTCAAATAAATGATATGGCTCTTTTCTTTTAGTTGTATCTGATACTAATATGTTGAATAATAGCAAACTACTAAAAAAAGATTGTTTTCTCTGATTTCCTCCGGCGTTTGTTTTTTTGTTCCTATATTGTCTTAATTTAAGGTGATATACAATCAGCAAATAGTAAGTTGCCGGTTGAGTTGCCGGTAATCCATCTCAAGAGATTAAAGAGTATCCTAAAAAAGAACCTGATTTATCCAATTACCCAAATTCCTAGGACGGGCATAGCGGGTGAATCTGTTGGGAAGGTGAAAGTAATCGGGTGGTTACTTATTATCAGATTCTTTCAATCTCGTCTATGGAAAGTCCGGAAGCCTGCGAGATAGTGGTAACGGGAATACCTAGTTTCTTTAGATTACGGGCAATTTCCAAACTCTTTTCTTCATGCCTTCCTTCCGACCTTTCTCTATGCCTTTCTTCATTCCTTCCTCTTCCGCAAATGAAATCGTAACCAGTTGGTCACGAAACACCTTGATGCTCTCATCGTATTTCATGCGTTCTTCTTTGCTCAGGGAAGCGATATCGACAATCTTTTCCAACTTCTCGAAGACTGATTTCCGTGTCTTGAAAGGCATTCTTTTCAATGTTTCCATGTTCTTCAATACATAAATCCAACGTTCAAAATCCGTATCACATTCCGACTCCTCTTTGTTGAAAGACGGGAGTTCGATAAAGATAAAGCGCAACTTGTCTGAGAATGTCTCATGCGTGTCCCGGTCGGCCAATATCACATCCGTACGCAGTTTGTGGGAACCGTTTGGCAGACTGAAGTTCAAGAAAAACACACCGTACACCGCTTTCAAGTCAAACTTCCAGAAAATACCCCGCTCTCCCTGACGGGCAATGGTATGGGAGAGGTAAAAAAGGGCACGCTCCTTGAAGTTCGTCTGCTGCTTGTTCTGCATCTCGACAACCAGTTGTTCACCGTTTTCCGTCGTACAATAAATGTCATAGATAACCCCTCTGTCTCCCATGTATTCCGGAAGCAATTCCTTGTCCTGAAAGGTTATATCGGTGATACACTTCTCGTTCACAAGCAATCCGTTTAAGAAATCGATCAACAAGTCTTTCGTTATCTCCTGCCCGAATATTTTTTTAAATCCTACATCCGTAAACGGATTGATAAAGTTTCCCATTCTGTTTTTTTTTAGTTTATCCGAGACAATGTGTATCCGATTGGAGCAAAGATAGTCTATTTTCCGAAGCATGCGGTCCTGTTTCTCTTTTTTAACTAAAACAGCTCTTTTATTCAGGGATATATTTATTCAATTATATCGAATTCGCATTAGAAACGATTTTGCACGTCTGCAAAACGTCCGCAGGCTTTTAAAAATCGATTTTGCACGCTTGCAAAACGCCCGCAGCTTTTTAAAAACGATTTTGCACGTCTGCAAAACGCTCGCAGGTTTTAAAAATCGATTTTGTACGTCTGCAAAACGTCCGCAGGTTTTAAAAATCGATTTTGTACGTCTGCAAAACGTCCGCAGACTTTTAAAAACGATTTTGCACGCTTGCAAAACGTCCGCAGGCTTTTAAAAACGATTTTGCACGTCTGCAAAACGTCCGCAGACTTTTAGAAACGATTTTGCACGCCTGCAAAACGTCCGCAGGCTTTTAGAAACGATTTTGCACGCCTGCAAAACGTCCGCAGACTTTTAGAAACGATTTCGCACGCTTGCAAAACGCCTGCAGCTTTTTAAAAACAATAAAGCGGCCTTGTTTTGCTTCGGTAAAATTTGAATGAGGGTGTGTCATAATGCCTAAATATAAAGATTCACCCCTGCCACACATAGCTATAGCAGGGGTAATTTCCTCAAAAAGGAATTTTGACACACTCTTATTGTTTGTTCATGGTTATTCCGGAACATAAATAATCTCACCGTTATCCAGTTCGTAGGCTATTCCCACTTTTCTTCCTCTTTTCCCGGTATCCTCCTCTTTCTGACCGGAAGGTTTGTATGTATTGATTTTCTTTCCTTCCTTGGAGATGATTTCCATATTCTCCTTACCGGGATTCTTCACGATGGTGAAGTCTTCCTGTCCGAAAACTTCCGTCATATTCATGTGCATCACCATGGCTACCATCAATGCCACGGCAAATACCATCGCCACGTCGAACAGGTTTACGACTACACTTAGCGGGTCGGTATCCTCTTCTTTGAGGAATTTGCTGACTCTTCTATTTCTTTTCATGGTTGGGTTCTCCTTCTCCGTTCGTTTCGTTTAATACTCTTGATACATAATCGAGGTTGTTGACATCTTTGGCATACCAACGTTGTTTGAACTGCATGGATATCAATCCTACGCCACTAATCACCAGCCCCACAACAGTCGTTGCAAATACTACCTGCATATTATATGCCATTCCGGAGATGTCGCCTGTAGAAAGTCCTACGAGTGCCGGACTCATGGAAATCAATGTGCCTATCAATCCGAGAACCGGACCTATCTTAGCCAGCATTTTAGAAAGAGACACATCTTTCTCCGCTTCATTCTCGAATTGGGTTATCAGGAAGTCTGAGTAATCCGCACTGGCGGGATGGTGGAGCAGATCGCGAAGATAACTCATATATAGTGAATTGTCTTTGTCGGGCAACGTCGCTTTCAGAACCTCTATCCGCGCATCTTTAATGAGTGGGTCCAGTGCTTTGTCATTTTTACGTTTGGTCATGTACATGTTGTAGGTGCCTCCGATCAAGATAAGAGAGCGAACGAACAGACACAGCAAAATAATGATGTCGGGTATCAGTAAACTGTTGGCTACCCAGAATAATAATTTAGAAATGAGTTCCATATATCTTTTTTTATGAATTGATTTTACTTCTTTTTTAATGCTCTACGTTGTAATAAAGGCCATTTCAACTTGTTCCAGGCAAATCCGATAAGAAACAGGACAACGAACAGCCCGATGGACAAGAGTATAGCTTTCCAGTTGAGCGCCGCTTCGGTGGCGGCATAGGTTGTTTTTCCATTGACAGTGGTCAGTAGTCCGAGGATGCAGATGAACAGGCTGACCAGGAAATGAACTTCCAACCGGAGATCGTCTTCAGGTACAAGATACCTCATCAACCGGCTTAACAATGGGAGGACGACGGTCACTATCCCTGCCAGCGACCAGGCTGTCACTGAAAAGCCTACGCCGGGTAGCAAGAAGATAGCTTCCGTGAGACAATAGAATAATACGGGGAAGAGCAACAGACTGGGATACCAGCGAAGTAATTCTGCCCACCATACATGCTTCTTGCCATAAAGTCCACGCAGGAAAGCCATGCAATAGCCGAAACAAAGTGCTGACTCAAGCGTTATGATAATGGCCATGTTCTGCAATGCTTCCGTGTTCTGCAGATAATCAGCGATCTGTGTCTTTGACTGGAGAATGGCATACTGCCAGATGCCGGTCACAAAAAGACCGGCAATCAGGCTGTATATTACGGTTTGCCAAAGTTGCCAAAAACTAAGCTTGAAGCTGCAGTTGATGACGATAAACAGCATTAATATGTGAATGACTAACTCCATATTACCTTACTTTTTCCGTTTCTTTTTAAGTATCAGCAGCATGACAATAAATATGACTAAGACGATACCTGCGATAAGACCTCCGTTCAGCGAGTTTTTCTCTTCCTGTGCTCCCTGTACGGCATCGCTCGATTGTTTTTTCAATATCATGCCTCCTTTGGCTGCTTCCCCGTACGGGGTGCCCTGGTTCATCTGTTTGAGTTGTTTGTTGTAGTCGGCTGCGGTTTGAGCGTCTACTCGGGAAGCGATGAACTGCTGCAATGGGGCATTGTCTCCGGTAAATCCGCTGCCCGAAGGACCAAACTGTCTGACAAGGTCTGTATGCAACCGGGCAATATGGGAGAGTTGTTCCGGAGAAGCTTTCCAATATCCTTTGCGGGCAGTTTCCATCATAACGGCAGTCACTTCCTGTAAAGCTGCGGGATTCTGTGTTTCAAAGAACTCTTTTACGTTCAGTTCGTATTTGTCTTCGACATACACATCATATAGGTCGTCCCAAAGTTCCTTGTCGATGGCAGCAGGTTTCATCACATTCCAGCCATACGTATTCGTTACAGTCTGGGCAAACTCGTTTGCAGCGGAAGAACTGCCTTTCATTTTCTCTTTGATATAGGTAGGATTCAGAATCGTGGTACGGCTTTCCACACCGACTGCCTCTTTAAGTTCCTGCATTCTCATGTGGTTGCGGTTCCGGTAGTCGCTCAGATAAGCGTCCGGGTCTTTACCGGTCACATTGCGTACGGCAAGATTCATACCTCCCATGAATTCGTATACGTGGTCGAGGCTCAATGCTCCCCATGTGTTGCTTTGTCGGGGCTGAACGACCACATCGGTACTGCTTAATGCTGCCTCAAAAGCAAATTTCTGAAAGACTTCCCACTGCTTTTCGTCACCGTAGAAGGCTCCCATATTGTTGAGGTAAGTAGCTGCGATTTCCGATTCGCTTTCCCAACGGTCACCGGATTCCACCATTCCCTGAATTCCTGTGCCATACATGCCGTTAGCACCTCCGAACACCCGGAAAGAAGCCATTTCGCGCGCATCTTTCGGACTGACACCTTTTTCGGTTAACACTCTTTCTGCTTCTACCACACCGATGGCTACCTGATTTTCAAACTTGTCGTCTTTTGCCGCTGCAGCCATTTCTACCGCACGGTTGATGAGGAAGAGGCGGGAAGCGGCGATATCACGGAGCTGTCCGGACGTCTGAACTACTACGTCGATACGCGGACGTCCCAGTTCGGCTGAAGGAATCAGTTTTAAATCACTGACACGACCGAATGTGTCACGAATAGGTTCTACTCCCAGCATATACAGTACCTGAGCAATGGTGGCCCCACCGGTTTCTATAAATTCGGAAGACCAGAGCGTGTAGCTCACTTTACGCGGGATTGAATCATGGTGACGTTGCTTGTAGGTATCAATCGTTTGCTTGGCTAAAGCGATGCCTTTTTCCCAAGCGGACTCTGTCGGAGTTGCTTCGGCATTGATAGCATACATGTTACGTCCGGTTGGCAAAGCATTCGGATTGGCAATCGGATCACCTCCGGGAGTAGGAACGGTGTATCCGCCTTTTAATGCATTCATCAGACTGTTTAACTCTTCTTCGGGACTTGTCAGAAGTGCGTTCCTGTAGTTGCCTATATTCTTGATTGTACGTTCAACTTCGGCGATGGCAAGTGCCAGCTCGATTTCTTCTTTGCTGTATTCTTTCGGAGCTTCTCCCATAGCAGCCATCCTCATGGCCATCATGCCTTTGGGAGCATTGCGGTCAGCTTCTATTTGACGGGTCTTGGATAGTTCCTGCGCGGTGATACCGGCAGTGCGACAAATCAGTTCATCTGTAGCCAGTGCAGGATTGGCAAGTAATTTTTCTACCAGCTGGCGGGCAGGAGTCAGATACTGTTCGGTAAAGAGGCTGCGGTGCTTGCTGACGGCGTCTGTGGCTTTACCGCGTTGCTTGTCAAGGGTCAGCAGACTGTACGCGATGGGTTCTGTAGCCATTGCATAGATCGAAGAAGTGATTCGTTCCGATTCATACGGAACTCCCATTGTATAGAGTTGTCCGGTGATTTTCTCCGTAGCCAGCTCTTCTGCAAAGTTTTCTATACGGGCTATTTCATCTTCCGTATAGGGTTGGTTGGCAATGCTGTCCAAACCTAAATCGCGGTGAATTCCCATTCTCACAGTCAGCGTCTTGACAGCCAATGATTCCTGAGCTTTATTCTTTTTGTGAGAGTTATTGTAAATCTTGATTTTTTCCATCAACTCCCGATAAATGCCACGCACGCTGCTTTCAAGGAAAGGAGGAGTGAGGTACGACTGTATGGTGGCATAAGAACGGCGCTTGGCTATCATTCCTTCACCCACATTGCCAATAGAGTAGATGTAGAAGTGCGGAACGGCTCCTACCAGGCGATCCGGCCAGTCGTTGCTGCACAATGCCACTTGCTTTTTGGGAGTGAATTCAAGACTTCCATGTGTACCGAAATGGATCAGTGCGTCGGCTTTGAAGCCATGTTGCATCCATAGATAGGAGGCAACATAAGCATGGGGAGGAGCCATATGGGTGCCATGAATCACTTGGAAGGAGTTGGCACCGCTTCCGGCAGCGTATTGTGGCAGTAAGACTACATTCCCGAATTGCAGACGGGCAATCCCCAATCTGCCGTCTTGGGTCGTCATATAAGTGCCGGGGAATTCGCCGAAGGCATCCACCACTTCCTGATATTTTTCAGGGCGGAGTGACTCTTTTACCCAACTTTCATATTGCTCTTTGGTGATAAGTTCGGGATCTCCTTTTTGCATAAAGTCGTTAGAGGCACCTTCTGCGTAGGAGTTGAACACAGCACCTTGAGCCTGTATCATTTTACCCAGTTCTTCTGCATTTGCAGGCAGACCGGATAGGTGGTACCCTTCCTGTTTCATGCGGACCAGAAGATTATATAAGGAAGGAACCACCTCCATACCGGCAGCGGTCAGTGCATTTTGTCCGGGACCTTTATAATAGTAGATGGCTACCTTCTTCTCGCTGTTCGGCTTGGTATGCAGATTCAGATATTTGTTGATTGTGGATACGAAAGTCCTCAAGCGTTCGGGTACTGCATACGAATGGCGCAATCCTTCTTCGTCTTCGTATTGTGCAAAGAGAGCGAAAGGACGGATGGCACCGTCGATTTCCGGAGTCACGATACTTTGCGACATAAATCCTCCTGCCATTCCCATCGGATCTTTCTCCCATTCATCTACCAGACTGTTGATTGTGAGTGGAGCAAAAAGTAGGATGTTCTTAGATTTCAGATAATCCACCATTTTGTCTCCCATGCGCCCGTGTGCCATGTTGATGATTGCGTCGGGCTGCACTTCGTCAATGAACGACATAAGTTTCGTTATTGACTGAACCGGATAAACATGGTAGCCTTCTTTCTCAAGCGCTTCAATAAGTCCGGTAGCATCAGCCATTTGTCCGGTAATCATGATTTTACGTGCTCCTTCTTTATAAAGATGGTTGTCCTTCATGAATTTTTCGTAATCTGTCACGGTGAGGAATTCCAGTTCATCATTCGGATTCGTAAGTCCGGCGTGGTAGAGCATGTCGCTGGGGCTTTCTGCCGGGGCTTCTACTTCCGGTATGGAATAGATTTTGCCGTCAATAGCTTTACGGATGTAATTCAGCATATTCCGGTAGTTGTTTTTTCCTCCGTTGATCAGATAATCTTGTATCAGATTTTGTTGTACACTGTCTAAAGTACAAATGTTGTTGGCCGGGTTGGTAGCCATGAAAGTATATATAGGGATACCTTTGTCGGCAGCCTGCTGTATCTGTTGACGTTGTTCCTCAATGATTCGCAGCCCCATTCCGTTGATGAATACCATGTCGTAACCGCTCAGGCGGTCGAGGTTGTCGAGCGATACTTCACTGAGTTTGATGGATGAATTGTCATTGGCTTTCGATATACTTCCCTGCTGCATGGTCTGGAAGTTGATGAAGACAATCTTTGTAGGACTGAACCAGGTATTCCATACAGATACCCCTATCAGGGATGCGACGACGATGCATACGCCTAAGATGATTTTACTTTTCTTTTTCATTTCTCTTATTTTAGCTTTGTATGTAGTTTAATCATTTTATAGTCTGAACAAATCTGCAAGATTAATTGAAACAGTTCCGATAAAGCCGATACCTTGATGAGGCATTTGGAATGATAATCTGTTCGTGTATCTGTTAGGTTGCAAAGGTATAGGGAAGTATAAAAAGGGGAAATACCTAAAAGGAATGAAAAACTATCGTGCTTTTAACTATGTGTAGGTATTGTTCGGCTGTCTTTATTCGGGTGGCTGTTGGCATTATTATTACCGGGAGCATAGACAGGTTCTTGTGAAACTAAGCCTAACTGTTAGTAGGTATTTCTAAGAAATAATATAGCAATTTGTGGTGATTGTCCGAGCTGCTTTATGTCCTTAATTTTGCAGTCCGGATAATTGTTTATAACCAAACGCTAAAATGAGAGCATTTATTATTTCTTTTTTTGTTGTTTTCGTTTCTGCCATCAGTTTTCAGGATACTCATGCCCAACAGAAAGACAATGTGCTGACCGGTATGGTCACGGATCATCAGGGAGAACCGCTTCCCGGCGCTACGGTCCGGATTGGAAATACCCGATTGGGGACGGTGACTGACGCTAACGGACGCTATCGGTTGCGTGGAAGATGGGAAAAAGGAGATATGATTATCTTCTCCTTTATCGGAATGAAAGATGTCCGTGAAAAGTATACGGGACAGAATGTACAGGATGCGGCTATGCAGCAGGATGCCAAGGCTTTGGACGAGGTGGTCGTGGTGGCGCGTCAGAATATCAATGAATTGGATATTCGTGCGAAATCCGGTGTCGTGCAGCATGTCGATATGGGACGTCTGAATAGCAAGCCTATGATCGATATGTCGTTAGCATTGCAAGGAAGCGTTCCCGGGCTGATTGTTACCAATACAGGTGATTTGGGCTCAAAGCCCGAAATTCGTATTCGCGGAAACTCCTCTTTCCGTAAAGGGGATGCTGCCAATGAGCCACTGTATGTAATGGATGGAAAGGTCATTTCATCCGATGCCTTTATGACTCTTAATCCGGCGGACATTAAAGAAATTAAGGTGTTGAAAGATGCGGTGGCATGTGCCTTGTATGGCATCAAAGCCGCCAATGGAGTCATAGAAATCACTTCCTTGCGCGGAAATCCCGATGGACGTATAACGACCGGTTACAGTTTCAATATGGGTATTACCACTCGTGGGCGTAGAGGAGTCGAGATGATGGATACGGACGAGAAACTGGAACTGGAACGCCGGTTGCAAAACCGTTCCACTCCCGGTTACCGGTACAGTGAGGATTATTACAGGAAGTATTTCGCCAATGATCCGAATCTGGAGCAAATGATAGCCGAAGGACGGGGAATACTTGATTCTTTACGTACCATTCATACGGATTGGTTCGACGAACTGATTCATTTAAATACCTATCAACGTCATAATTTGAGTGTCAGAGGCGGAACGGAAAAAGTTGCTTATTATGTTTCCGCCAATTATGTCCGGCAAGGGGGGCGTGTGCCGGGGAATGATACGCATCGCTTTACCGCCACTATGAGTCTTGACAGGCAACTGGGTCGGGTGGGATATTTGTCATTGAGCGCCAACGCGGGATATGCCGGAACAGATACGCCGAATGGAAGTTCATATTCTCCTACCGACTTGATTTATCAACTCAATCCTTATGAAACAAAGGCGGGAAAATTAGTCTCTTTCGCAAATGAAGCTTCAGATTACACTTATCATGATTTGCTAAGCCAGTACAACGCTAAGTCGACGGATAAACGGGGTGGAGTAAGCGGGAGTGTGAATTTGGAACCTCTGAAAGGATTGAGCATCGATGCTGTGGCAGGTGTTGATCTGCTTTTGCATGAGGGGATGGCATTGGTGCCTTCTACTTCTATCAGCGAACGAAACAGCGGAGTGGATAAATCAGAACGCGGAAAACTCTCCAAGGAGAAACAAGTGACCACGAATGTTTCATCTAATGTACGCGTCACATACAATAAGATATTTGCGGAAAAGCATGATTTTACCATTGGCGGTAATATGGACTATTATATGACGGATGTGGATAATGTTTCTATTGCCGGATATGGAGTGGGCGCACAAATGTCTCCATCCGCTATCAATCAGGCTATTTCAGGCAACAGAAAACCGGTGGTCGGCTCTTATAAGGAAAAGGTTGCCCAACTGGGATTGGGACTGGTGATGGGATATAGTTTTGATGACACCTACGATTTTTTCGCGACCTACAAAGCGGATGCTTCTTCTATTCTTCCTGCATCCAAACGCTGGAATGCCGCATGGGCTGTCGGGCTCGGGTGGACAATCAGCGGGTATCCTTTTCTGAAAGATAATCATGTGATTTCTCGCTTGAACCTGAAGGCTTCTTACGGGCGGATGGCCAATCTGGCGGGAGTGTCGGCTTCATCAGCGATTGGAACGTTTTCTTATTTGACCGATTATTATGGAGATGCACGACTCTTGCAGTTGCTTGCGCTTTATAATACCGAACTGAAGGCGGAGCAGACAGCATCTACGGATATCAGTCTGTCGGTTGAACTATTCAAACGTCTGACGTTGGATGCCAACATTTACCGGCGCGAGACAAGTGATGCTCTGCTTGACGTTCCCGTTCCGTTGTCGAATGGATTCAGCACGATGAAACGTAATATCGGCGTCCTGCGCAATGAAGGCTACGAATTGAGTGCTTCCCTGAAAGTCCTTGATACTTCTGACCTGCGGCTTTCGCTGCGCGGGGCATTGGCATACAATCGCAATAAGGTCGTCGATTTGTATTATGCCGACCGCTTATATGCCACTGAGGAGGCTATAATTCCTGATTATGAGGTGGGTAAATCGTATGATATGATTTATGGCTTGAAGTCGTTGGGCATTAACCCGATTACGGGTCTTCCCGTATTTCAGGGAGCGGACGGACGCGAGATACCGGCCACGGAAAATCCGTCGAAAAAGAACATTGTCGCTTTAGGTCATGCTACTTCTCCCTACAGTGGTATATTCAATTTAAGTTTTTCTTATCGTGATTTTGATTTGGATATGGATTTCTATTACGTATTTGGCGGAGTTAAGTCCTATAGCTATTCATATATCCGATCTTCCGATGACGCTAATAAGAATGCCATAAAAGGACAGTTGCGGAATATGTGGTTTGAAAAAGGAGATGAAGGAAAGGCGTACCATTCTCCTTTTTACAGTTCATCGGCTATCGCTTCACTGGACTATCCGAATACGAAGACGGTGGGAAAGAGTGATTATCTGAAACTGTCAATGGTGTCATTGCGCTACCGTGTTCCACATGTATTTCTGGAGAAGAAGTGTAATTTCATTAAATATGCCAATGTCGCTTTTCAGGCATCCAATCTGTTTATGATTACTCCTTATAGGGAATCTGATCCGGAAACAGGTTCATTGGCGGGTACCATGCAGCCTGTGTTAACCGTTAATTTGAATTTGACTTTCTAAATATGGGTATGATGATTGTAAAAAGGATTAATAAAAGACGGGTCAAAACTGTGATAGGCACGCTTGCCCTTACATTTTTCTTCACCGCCTGCTCGTTGGATATTCCGTATGAGAATCAGTTCTCTGATCCGAATGCCATAACAACGCCGAATACCGCCCGTGAGTTGTTGGCTACCGCTTACAAGCAGTTGCCCAATCCGGAATTTGACTTATCGGTGTTAGGGGATGATTTTGAAACAACTGCCTGGATTTCCCGGGATGCGAGTCTGAATAATCTTTATAAATGGCAGACGCGTCCCCTGGAAGATCTCGCCGTTTCCATCTGGACTGACTATTATGCGGCGGTAGCTATAGTGAATGCTGTGTTGGAACGTGTAGATGGCGTATCGGTATCTACGGCTGAAGAGACAAAAGAACTGCAAGCGGTGGTGAGCGAGGCGAAATTGTTGAAAGCTTATTGCTACTTCAATCTTCTCCGGCTTTTTGCCCCGGATTATGCGGACGGACCGGAAAAGGATGGAATCATATTGAAGGATCGGCTGGAATTGGGATTTCTGCATCGGTCGAGTATTGAGGACTGTGTGACTGTTATTCGTCAGTTGCTCAAGGAGGCCTTGGCGGTGGAGAATCATCCTTCGGATGTTTATTGGTTCTCACCGTATAGCGGTTACTATATGTGGGCGGAATTGGAACTGTATGCTCAAAATTACGAGCGGGCGGCAGAGTATGCCCAAAAGGTTATCGATGCGAAAGGAGGCTATGGTGTACTTGGTGAAACGGTGTATGCCGCCTTGTGGAGCAATTCGCCCTGTGCGGAACGGGTGTTTTCCTTGTTTACAAACGGCAGCTATTATACCGGTATAAATTATGATAAGCATAAAGGGGATTACATGACAGTGAATGGTTCGCTTGCCGGCCTGTATGCCGATGGAGACATCCGTTCGGGAGCATCGGTATTTACCAAAGAAATGACCGACGATGTGTGGGGCAGCACGACGATGGGGAATTGCTTGGGTAAATATAATGAAATGAACTGGAAAAAGGTAGAACCGAAATATATCAATAAGTATCGTGTGGCAGGTGCCTGTTTTATTCTGGCGGAAGCCTACTGTCGTGACGGAAAGGGACACGATGGGCAAGCCGTCGGGGTGATGAACCGATATTTGGAACAGCGTAATGCCACGCTGCTGGATACGGACTTGTCCGGTGAGCCGCTTTTAAAGGCTATCTTTCAGGAAAAAAGGAAAGAGTTCGTAGGAGAGGGGGAACGCTATTTCGATTTGAAGCGATGCCGTAGGGGAGTACTGTCGGATTGGAATACTTCCGGTACGATGTTGGCGGACAAACGTGTCCGCCCGGATGATTATCGTTGGACTCTCCCCATTCCGAGAGGGGAATATCTGTATAATGAGCATGTCTCACAGAATGAAGGTTGGACAAAAATAGAGAACTGATAAATTTAATTATAAACGAATCGATAAAATGAAAAAAGAAATGAAGAAGCTGTTTGTTTATACAATGGGGATGTTCCTGTTGTCTCTTGCCACATCGTGTGGAGATGAGAAAGAAAATACAGGATATACGGGCGTTAATAAGATTCACCTATCAGCGGAAAATCCGGTGATTGAAGAGGCGGGAGCGACTCCCCTGACGGTAAATGTCGATCTTACTACAGCTTGTGAGCAGGATGTCACACTTAATTTTGAGGTATTGGATGACAAAGCCGGTATTTTAAAACTGATACATAATCCGGTGACTATCCCGGCCGGTCAGAAGAAAGCTACTTTTCAAGTCGTGTCCAATCAGAAAAATCTGTTGGCTGTAGATGCTTATTTTCAGATTGGTATTTCCGCTGTTCCTGTGGAGAACATGGCTTTGAATGGGACGCTGAGTGTGCGTGTGAAACCCAATCCGCGGATACCCGGACTGTCGGAGAAGCAATTGGCATTGATTGAAGGCTATAAGGCTAAGTATAACATCGATTTGACCGACTGGCTTGGAATCATTTCTTGCCGTACGGTAGTGAATAGTCCGGCAGGTGGTAGTACTACTCCTTTCGCTTCTGAGTTTGAGAGGATTCTGGAGGGAAAAACCATTGTGACATTGAGTGAACGGTCTACTGCGGAACTTCCGGTTCTGAAGATGGTCGATAACCCGATGGGATTGACGGAATATTGTTTCTGGGTATTAAAACAGGAAACGATAGAAAATGATGAATATTGGTATGATGAGAATGCCGGACCTGATTATGCCCGGGTAATGAAGTTGTTAGAATGGAATAAGGATAATCCGGGAACTTTCGCTATGTCTCTGGATGGCATTCATCTGACAAAAATATCAGGAGGGGTGGCTAAGCTTGACTTTTTAGGAGAAAAGAGTAAAGGTGACGGTGAGGGAAGTTACCCTGTCGTACCTTTTACGTATGTGTTTAGTCCTTGGGAATATCAGAAGAAATTGATTGCGGAAGGAAATCCGGATGCTATCGAATTGAAAGAAGTAGATGGAACCGCGGATCCCGATCATTATTTAATGTTATCTTCTGTAGCGAACGACGATTTCGGAGATGAATTGAATTTTGTGGCTCCGAAAGGGGAAATTGATTTCACGGCTAAAAAAATGACTTTTCAATTTGTTGTGGATCATTATTTGGCAGGAGGGTATACTCGTGTAACAGTGACCTATGAGAAGAAATAATAAGCACCTGTATAGATGTGTTTCCATAGCGGCTGTCTTAATGGCTGCCATGTGTATGTATATGCCTGTACATGCGCAATCTGCTCCGATTTCCCTTCCCAAGGGAACTGTAGAGGGTTGTTTACCTAACGGACTGCATTATTTGATATTGAAAAACGCCGTTCCCGCTTCAAGGGTGGAGTTTCGGCTGATTATGCGTGTCGGTTCTGTTCAGGAAACGGAGAATCAGAAAGGATGTGCTCATTTTCTCGAACACATGGCATTCGGTGGAACCGGGCATTTCCCCAAACGGTCGTTGGTGAGTTATCTGGAATCCAAGGGAGTGAAATACGGCATCGATATCAATGCTTTCACGGGCTACGACCGTACGATCTATATGTTCGCTGTCCCCACAGATCATGGGCGGGAAGCTGTTGTCGACAGTTCGTTGCTGATTGTACGCGACTGGCTCGACGGCATATCCTTTTTTCCGGAGAAAGTGGAGAGTGAGAAAGGAATCATTTTGGAGGAATTGAGAGGTTATGATCTGAATGATGATTTCTATCAGTTGAAGATTGGACAGGGTGTTTTCGGAAACCATATCCCTTTGGGCACTGCCGATGATATTCGTAAAGTGACCCCTCAGGCACTCAGGGAATATTATAATAAATGGTATATTCCTTCACTGGCAACATTGGTGGTAGTGGGAGATATCTCTCCCCATGAGATAGAGGCTAAGATTAAAGCCGGTTTCTCTTCATTAAGGAAACGTGTGGCTAAAGATTTCCGCATTTATCCGTTAGCCTATGCGGAAGGTATTCAAATATCGGAAATCAGAGACTCGTTGCGTAGCCATACGAAGGTGGAGTTGATGATTCCTCATCCTTGTGTGGTTGAGCGCACGATGAGCGATGCCGTCAAAAAAGAAACCGGGCGTTTACTGCTTCGGGCCATAACGCAGCGTTTTCAGGGGCGCGGCATCAAAGCGGATCTATCCGATTCCTGGTATTTGAGTGATAAGAATCATCTGGTATTGGCTGTAGAGGGAGATGACAGGAGTGAAATCCTTAGCGGGATAACTACTGCCGTAGCCGAGTTGAATTGTTTGATTCGTGAGGGATGGGACAAGGAGGAACTGGCGGATGTCCGTACAAAATTCTGCAACCGGCTCACTGAAGGCAGCCTTGACGACGCGCGTTCTTCTGCTTATTTCTGCGATAATTTTACAGACTACGTAATATCCGGTGACCGGTATATGACCGCTCCGGCGGAGCGGAGGCAATTGAGAGAAGCCATGTGGCGTGTACAAGATAAGGATTTGCGGTTGCTGCTGAAAGAATGGCTCACCTGCCGGAAGCAATCGATGCTTGTGGCGTGTAATTCTCATCCGGGCTTGGGAATGCCATTGACGGAACAGGAAATCGCAGAAGCGTGGGCAGAGGGTGATCGGGCGGAATGTACGCCTTATACTTATGCCCGTCGGGAACGGGAGGAGGAAGTGCCGATAGAAACACCCGCTTGTTTGGCCGTTCGCCCCCCTTTTGATACTGCGATGATCGACCATATCCATGCCTATCGTGAAATGGGGGTTAGCGAGGTAAGACTGAAAAATGGCATTCGTCTGATTATGAAACCCACACAGGATTCCGACAGCACCTTGTATCTGACCTCTTTCGCTCCGTTCGGCACTTCTTCCTTGTCCGACGAAGAATATTCTTTGTTAGAGGGTGTTGCAGGATATATCGATATGGGAGGCATTGCGAAAGTAGACGGGCAGGTCCTTTCTGAATATCTTTTTCAGAAAGGAATGTCAATTACTGTAGCCATGGAGAATCATTGGCATGGTTTGATGGGAATGTCTTCCACCGCTAACGCGCCGGAGTTCTTCAACCTGATTTATGAGAAGATTTTCCATCCTGAACTGAAATACGGGGATTTTGAGGAGGTACGCCGGGAGTTGATACAGAGCGAAGGGAAAGAAACCGTGTTGGAGAAAATGCTGAAAAGAGATTCGGGACGTCAGTTGTCTGCCCGCATCAATGAATTGATGGGGGCATCTGTCGTGCGTCCGCCTATCCGTTCTTTCGCAGAACGGTTGAACCTCGATTCCATAGCCGGATACTATAAGAAATTGTATACGCGTCCCGAAGGAACTACGTATGTTATATGCGGCTGTTTCAATCCGGATTCGCTCATGCGCCGGTTTGTGTCTGTGTTCGGAAGAATCCCGGTTTCAGTAAATGCCGTTCAACCCTCTTATCCCGATTTCGGCTTACCGGATAAAACCCATATCGAGGGATTCCCCAACGATAACGGGACGCAGACCGTGTTTGATTATTTATTTTACGGTCATTACCGCCCTTGCCAAAAGAACACGCTCCTGTTGAAATTGATGCGAGATGTAATCCGTAACCGCCTGATTTCGGTCTTGCGTGAGCGGGAATCGTTAGTCTATTCCCCTTATATCTCGTTGTTTTATGAGGGAATTCCGCGGGGGACGTTTTACTTTGACATAAATGCTTCTGCCGATAACCGGAATATGGGGCGAATAGACCGTTTGTTGAAGGAAATTCTTCAGAGGCTGAAGGAAGAAGAAGTGGATATACAGGAATTACAGACCGTCAAGCGCTCTTTCCTTTTGGCAAAACGTGAAACCTTGAATGAGGAATCGCCGGCGGCATGGCGTGCCACGATAGTCGGATTACTTAAGAATGGGGAGTCATTGGCTGATTTTGAACGATACGAGTCGTGTCTTGATGAGATAACCCCGGTTGAGTTGCGCAAGGCTTTCAACGAATGGATTCACTTGGATAATTATGTGCTATTATATTTGAGTAATAATAAATTAAAGAATGATACAACCAATGATTAAGCGTTTATTAGTTATCTTTTGGGGGTGTTTTTGTCTGCAAATGATTGCCTGCGCGCAGGTAGGAGCGGATAAGCCCGCTTATGTGTTATATGATAATGAGGGGAAAGCGATTACTTACGGCCGGTTGATAGAGCAGCTGGAGAAGTATGATGTCGTTTTCTTGGGTGAGATGCATAATTGCCCCATCACTCACTGGCTGGAATTTGAGATAACCCGTTCGCTTTTCCATATCCATAAGGACAAACTGATGTTGGGTGAGGAGATGATGGAAAGCGATAACCAACTGATTCTGGATGAATATTTTCAAAATAGAATCTCTTACGAGCGTTTTGAGGCGGAGGCTCGCTTGTGGCCTAATTACAGTACGGATTATTACCCGGTGGTCTATTTCGCGAAAGAGAACCGGATTCCGTTTATTGCCACCAATGTTCCGCGTCGTTATGCCAATGCGGTGAAAAACGGGGGATTTGAGGCTCTGGATTCACTGTCGGATGAGGCTAAAAAATACATTGCCCCTTTGCCGATTTCTTTCAATTACGATGAGAAGGAGAGTGGGGCGGCTTTTAGTATAATGAATATGATGGGAGGACGAAAATCCGGAGATAATTATAAATTGGCGCAGGCGCAGGCTGTGAAGGATGCTACAATGGGATGGTTTATAGCCCGCAATATGAAAGATAAATTTCTGCATATTAACGGAAGCTATCATTCCGATTGGAAAGGCGGCATTGTTCCCTATCTGCTTCAATATCGTCCGGGGACAAGCGTTGTGACAGTAACCTCTGTGCGTCAGGAAAATACGGACAGGCTGGATGAAGAGAATAAAGGGCGTGCGGATTTTTATATCTGTGTGCCGGAAGATATGGTAACCGGTTATTAAGAAAACAAAGAAGGCAGGTCTGCTTAATTCACAAAAGGTCTCCATGATGCGATGCGTCTGGAGACTTTTTCGTATCTTCGCGCCCTTAAACTAACTAAACTTTATTTTTTATGTTTACTGACTTATTGTATTCTTCTTATTTTTCCCTTTTCCTGATTGTCGCATTGGGGTTTATGCTGGGAAGAATAAAAATCAGAGGATTATCTCTTGATGTGTCGGCAGTTATTTTTATTGCTCTTCTTTTCGGGCATTTTGGTGTTATCATTCCTAAAGAATTGGGAAACTTCGGTTTGGTGCTCTTCATATTTACCATCGGCATTCAGGCAGGACCCGGATTTTTTGATTCTTTCCGCAGTAAAGGAAAAACACTCATTCTCATTACTATGCTTATTATTTGTTCCGCCTGCCTGACCGCAGTCGGGTTGAAGTATGCCTTTGATATCGATACACCGAGTATTGTCGGTTTGATTGCCGGTGCGTTGACCAGTACACCGGGGTTGGCGGTTGCTATCGACAGTACCCATTCTCCTTTGGCATCCATTGCTTACGGTATCGCATATCCGTTTGGAGTGATCGGTGTGATTCTGTTTGTCAAGCTGTTACCTAAAATGATGCGGGTGGATTTAGATAAAGAAGCCCGTCGTTTGGAAATAGAACGTCGCGGGCAATTCCCGGAATTGACTACTTGTATTTACCGTGTCACCCACTCGAATGTGTTTGATCGCAGCCTATTGCAAATTAATGCGCGTGGTATGACGGGGGCTGTTATTTCCCGCCTGAAACGCAATGATGAGATATCCATTCCCACAGCTCATACCGTGTTGCGTGAAGGAGACTATATACAAGCCGTAGGTAGTGAAGAATCACTGGAGCAGCTTGCTGTACTGGTAGGTAAGAGAGAAGAAGGTGAGCTGCCTTTGGATAAAACACAGGGAATAGAATCTTTGCTGCTAACCAAAAAGGATATGATAAACAAACAACTGGGTGATTTGAATTTACAGAAAAACTTTGGTTGTACGGTGACTCGTATCCGTCGAAGCGGTATTGATTTGTCTCCGTCTCCCGATCTTGCTTTAAAATTCGGTGATAAGTTGATGGTGGTCGGTGAGAAAGAGGGAATAAGAGGAATAGCCCGTCTGTTGGGAAACAATGCGAAGAAACTGTCCGATACGGATTTCTTTCCTATTGCGATGGGGGTTGTATTGGGAGTGCTGTTTGGCAAAATAAATATATCTTTTTCTGATAGTCTGTCGTTCTCTCCGGGATTGACCGGAGGGGTGCTGATGGTAGCTCTTGTGTTGAGTGCGATGGGTAAGACGGGACCTGTTATCTGGTCTATGTCCGGACATAGACCAGTTGTTGCGCCAATTAGGTTTGTTGCTTTTTCTTGCCGAAGTAGGGACTTCTGCCGGTAAGAATCTGGTTGCCACTTTTCAGGAAAGCGGATTGCTTATGTTCGGAGTGGGGGCTGCCATCACATTAGTGCCGATGCTTGTTGCGGCCATTGTCGGACGTCTGGTATTTAAAATCAGTCTGCTCGATTTGTTGGGAACTATTACGGGCGGTATGACGAGTACTCCGGGATTGGCCGCTGCCGATTCAATGGTGGATAGTAACATACCGAGCGTAGCTTATGCAACTGTTTATCCGATTGCTATGGTATTCCTGATTCTGTTTATTCAAATCATAGCCTCGGCAGTATATTAACGGAACTTTGTACAATCATTGATTGTTAAATAAATAGTTTGTATCTTTGCCGACTCAAAGCAAGGAATAAGGTGAAACGATTGTTATTGAATATTACACGTTACTTCTTACCTATACTGTTTGTGTCGTATCTGGTAAGTTTTACATGCTTTCCTCACGTGCATGTGGTCGGTGGCTTGACAATCGTCCATTCGCACCCGTTTAAGAAAGGGGTGGTACATAACCACTCTACCGCCGAACTGCTGCAGATTCATTTTCTGTCTCACCTGATGACAGACGATGTAGCAGTTGTTTTTGCTCTTTCTCTTTTCACTCCTTTCTTCTTATCTCTTTTGCTCGGACGTTCGCAATATGCCCGCTATCATAGTCTGTGTCAGGGGGTAGTGGGGCTTAGGGCGCCTCCGGTTATTCATTTCTCCATTCTTTGAATGACGATGAGGGTGTGTCAATAAGGGAATTGTGACACGCCCTCGAGCTAGGGCATTGTCTGTCCGTATGAATACTTATCTAAAAACGAATAACAAACGAAAAATGAAGAAATACATCTTTCCGCTTGTCTGCTTGTGTTGCGCATTGTTGCCTGCCCTTGAAGGACAAGCCCATGAATATCCGGATCATCCCGAATTACGTAAGTCAGATGCCAATATCATTGGCCATATCCTTGATAAAAACACCCAAGAGCATTTGCCCTATATTACCATCGCCTTGAAAGGTACGACCATCGGAACGGTGACCGATGCTACCGGGCACTATTTCTTGAAGAATCTTCCCGAAGGCAATTTTGTGCTTGAAGTCAGTTCGGTGGGCTATAAGACCGTCAGACGGAACGTGACGCTGAAGAAAGGGCGTACACTGGAAGAAGATTTCGAAATAGAAGAAGACGCTGTCGCTTTGGATGGCGTAGTAGTGTCTGCCAATCGTAATGAGACCACTCGCCGGCTGGCTCCGACACTGGTGAATGTCGTGGATTTGAAAATCTTTGAGAATACCAACTCTACTACGCTGGCACAAGGACTGAGCTTTCAGCCGGGCGTCCGTGTGGAGTCCAATTGTCAGAATTGCGGTTTCCAGCAAGTGCGTATCAACGGACTGGATGGTCCTTACACGCAGATCCTGCTCGATTCCCGCCCTATTTTCAGTGCGCTTTCCGGAGTATATGGCATCGAGCAGATTCCCGCCAGCATGATAGAACGGGTGGAAGTGATGCGTGGAGGCGGATCGGCTTTGTTCGGATCGTCTGCCATTGCCGGAACAATTAATATCATCACCAAGGAGCCAATACGCAACTCTGGCATGTTGTCCCATACCCTTACAGGCATTGGCGATGGCGACGCTTTCGATAACAGCACAGCCTTGAACGCCTCGCTTGTGACGGACGACCAGCGTGCAGGTTTGTATATCTTCGGTCAGAACCGCCATCGTTCTGCGTACGACCATGACGAAGACGGGTACTCCGAGATTCCCAAGTTGCATGGTCAGACCATCGGTTTCCGCTCGTTTCTGAAAACAACGACTTATTCGAAACTGACTTTTGAATATCATCACATGGAGGAATTCCGCAGAGGGGGAGACTTGCTGAACCGCCCGCCCCACGAAGCGAATGTGGCGGAGCAGACCGAACACTCGATCAATGGCGGAGGAGTGAAGTTTGATTATTTCTCTCCTGACGAGAAGCATCGTTTCAATCTGTTCGCATCCGCGCAGCACATCAATCGTGACAGCTATTATGGACCGGGTGATAGAGATCCGTTAGATGCTTACGGAAATACCACCGACTTAAATTGGATGGCAGGATCGCAATATGTCTACAGTTTCGGAAAATGTATCTTTATGCCTTCCGACCTGACTGCCGGAGTCGAATTCAATCAGGACAAACTGGGAGATAACATGTGGGGATATAATCGTACGGTAGACCAGAAAGTGAATATCGGTAGTGCTTTTCTTCAGAACGAATGGAAGAATAAGCACTGGGGATTCCTTATTGGCGGTCGTCTGGATAAACATAATCTGATTGACCATGTGATATTCAGTCCGCGTGCCAATCTGCGTTATAATCCGACGGAGAATATCAATCTTCGTTTCAGTTACTCGTCCGGTTTCCGTGCTCCTCAGGCTTTCGACGAAGATTTGCACGTGGAGAATGTGGGCGGTAATGTGGCGATGGTCGAACTGGCGGACCGTCTGAAAGAGGAAAGGTCGCAGAGCTTGAGTGCTTCTGCGGATATTTATCACCGTTTGGGTGCGTTTCAGGTTAACTTCCTGTTAGAAGGATTCTATACAAAGTTGTCGGATGTTTTTGCTCTTACCGACGGAGAGGTAGTGAACGGAATCTTGACACGTACACGCTACAATGCACCGGGAGCCCGTGTGATGGGATTGACATTGGAAGGAAAGGTGGCTTATCTGACTAAATTTCAGATTCAGGCAGGAGTCACTTTGCAACAGAGCCATTACAATGAACCGCACGTATGGAATAAGAAGGCTCCGGCTGTGAAAAAAATGATGCGTACACCGAATACTTACGGTTATTTTACGGCAACCTACACCCCGATAAAACCATTGTCTGTGGCTCTTTCCGGTACGTATACCGGTTCGATGCTGGTTCCCCATGAACCTGTGCCGGGATTCCTTGAACATCCGACAACGGTGAATACCAACGATTTCTTCGACATCGGTCTGAAGGCTGCTTATGATTTCAAACTTTACAAGTCGACGAACTTGCAGGTGAATGTCGGTATACAGAATATTTTCAATGCTTACCAGAACGACTTCGACAAAGGAGCCGACCGTGACTCCGGTTATATTTATGGCCCGTCGTTGCCGAGAAGTTTCTTTGCCGGGGTGAAGATCAGTTATTAAGGTTCGGGTAAAATCTAAAACATGGCTCGGGACTTTGGGGTTCCAGCCATGAAGCAGTCCGTTTCCAGTGTTTGAATTGTATATCACATGCATGATTGACAATGATCCTGTTTTCATGGGGGAATGGCACGGTTTAGAAAAGGATATACAAGAAAAAGTGAAGAATGAAGGAGTATGGCCGAAAATAGGATGGGAAAATCCCATTCATGATGAGAATTGTAGTGGGACAAGGTAACATAGTAACATAACGTAAGTTCGATATAAAATCAGGAAATGAAAAGTTACCCGTCATTGATAAAATTCATATCAATGGCGGGTTGCATCACACATGACCACATACGCATAAGTAAATCGGTTCTCCGGATTTATTCAATCCGGTTTCTTTTGATTGCCTAATCGGATTCATCGCTTTGCCTATTCCAACTTCGTATAACTATAGTTTCCCTTGTGCATGACTATAGTCTCCCTTGCGTATAACTATAGTCATACGCAAAGTACGTAAGCATTCAGTAAACCACGTTGCAATTTTTGTGAAATTAGTTCCGAATCGGTGCTATTCGTAGTCGATTCGGAACTAATAGTATCTATTCGGAACAAGTTTGATTGGATTTTACCCAATTACGTGGTAGAAGTTCTTCCATATTCTTCTCATCCCTTTCATAATATGGAATTTTGCTCAGGACATCTTCCATCCAGATTCTGGGGTCTACTTCTGCTGATTTGCAGGTTGAAATCAGTGAGTATACGATGGCAGCCCTGTATGCTGATGCATCGTTTCCGCAGAACAGATAGTTCTTTCTTCCCAAAGCCAAAGGTCTTATGGCATTTTCTATACGGTTGTCATCAATTTCGATTCTTCCGTCGTTTACGTATCTGGAAAGTCTTGGAAGGAGCGTGTACGTATATTCGATGGCTTTACCCATACGGCTTTTAGGAAGCACTCTAAGATAGGTGTCCTGCAGCCACTTTTCAAATTCAAGTATCAGCGGATAGGCCTCACTGATACGTTTTTCCTTACGCTCTTCAGCTGTGAGCCCTGCATCATTGGCTTCAGATTCTATCTTGTACAACTTGCCGATGTAGTGTATTGCCTGTGTGGCCAGGGTCCTGTTCTCTTCCAGGGCATCCACGTACTTCCTTCTGACATGTGCCCAACAGCCGACCATAGTGATTCCTTTCACCTGCTCAAACTGTTCGTAAGCTGCATAGCCGTCACATTGCACAATGCCATGGTAACATCCCAGCAGTTCACGGGCTACAGTCCCCGAACGGCTGCCACGGTCATAATGGAACATGACGTCCCCCGTGATGCCGTCGCGTACGCACCACTCATACCCCTTTTTCGCCTTATGTTTCTCATTGTCCAGCACAGGAATGACACTCTCGTCCACTTGTATATACTCACTGGAGAGTATCTTCTGTTTGAGCAGGTTGTACAGCAACCTGAGTTTCTCCACCGCCATTTCATACCATCCGCACATGGTAGATTCGCTTATGCTGATTCCTGATTCGCGATACTGCTGTATCAGACGATAGAACGGGAGATGATACATGAACTTGCCGATGATAATGTCTGTCAGGACCGAGGCGCCTGCCATACATTTACTGACCGGAACAAGAGGTAGAGGGTGAATCAGGATCTGTCTTTCCTCGGGGTATTTCTCCATATCGGACTTACTTATCACTTTGTGACGGACAGTCTTCAGGATATACAATTTTGCCGGAACACGTTCCAGGCGTGAACTCTCTTCCTTTCCGATTTCAATGAAATCATCCTTAAGCCTGCCTTCCTCGTCTGTTGTCCCTTCGGGGTAAAGATCAACAACCTCTACCGCAAGAGAAGATGTATCCAAGGGCTTGCGGGCCGGCTTCTCCTTGACTTTTATGGTTCTGGTGATTTCTTCATCGCTTTTGCGGACTTCCTCCTCCATCCGGGATATTTCCATGGAGGACATTTCAGCTTTTGAGAACAGGAACAGTTGGTTGGGATCAAGCGGAAGATTCTTCTCGCTCATCCGGCCAAAGACTTTTTTCCGAAGCCAGTACAGCGACTGTTCCAGTGAGGAAACCCTGCTGATAAGCGCCGCTTTATCCTGACGGAGCTGCTCTAATTCTTCCAATAAGGCTTTTTCCTGTTCCTCTGTAAGCATCTGCATCTCATTTTTTCACAATGTAAATATACTAAAATCCAATGACATACAAAAGCAAACAGAGTAAAAAATCCGATACTATTTTCGAAGTTTCTGCAGGTTTTCAAGTCTCGTGCGACGGGAGTCACGGGCTTCCATGATACCCTCCACTATCATGACAAGTTCCCGCCATTCTATATTTGTACAGACCTCATTGTCGTTGGCAGAATCAGGTTTACCTAAGGTACCGGCTTCCAGAAGTTTGGAATATAACACCATGCCGCCAGGCTCCCAATGCAGGAGTTTTATACGGTCACGGGCACGGTTTATGAAGATATACACGTTGCCGTTACAGGGGTCCTGACCCATGGCGTCGGTGATGATACCGCTGAGGGTATGGAAGCTTTTGCGCATATCAGTTGGGCGGTTATACAACAGATAGCGCATACTGTCATTAAGGCTGAACATGGCTGCAGGCCCGGATGATTGAAAACAGTTCCTTTTCATTTAGCTCACCACAAATGCGTATGGCACTACCGGCCGGTGTACGTATTTCTATCTCTTTCAATCCGCTTGGCGTGGTCGGTGTACTTTTCTGTTTCCGTCCGGTTGTACCGGCAAATGAAGGAACCGGAACAAAAAATCCGCTATGCGGAAGCTCGATAAACTCACCTTGAGCCGTTTTACCAGATGATTGCTCGGCGGCATAACGGGATTTGCTGTCATAAAACCGCCATACAGGGATATTGAGTTCCTCTAATCTTGACTTATAAGTCACTTTGTGCTCTTTGCAGTAGTTCATTATTTCTACTACTTCTTCTCGTGTCATCATAACTTGGCTTTTTGGACGTAAAGTTAATGATGGAAGGTGGAGACGAAAATACGTGGTTTACCGAATGCTTACCAAAGTACACTATAGTTATACGAAATAAAATTGCCTAACGGACAGCATCCTGGCAGGCAATTGTCCCAATTTAGAGATGCATGTGGGAATCATCATCTATAGAACCGTCTCAACGGGCCCTCATCATGCAATTCTCAATCAGAGAGGCTCCATTGCCATGGCTCATAATATAATGTAAGTTCGAAATTACTCAAAACAAATTCAGTTGCCTGTCCTTGATGAAATCCAATTCAATGGCGGGCTTTTTCTCAAAGAAGCAATACGCTGCGATGGCAGAAAGTGCATTCGCTATAAAGTTGTTGAAAAACCGATGCCTGGAATGCTCTATTTGTGCGATATTCTTCAATTCGTCATTTAGGAGATAAGTTTAGGGAACAGGTGGGGCAGATGTTTACTCACATACACCTTGTAATAATGCTTGAAGCATCTGAAACCGCCGGAATGAAACAAGATAAGAATAACCCTGATTTCCGTATCACTCAACCGGTTTAGCCTTATTACGATGCTTATGATTCTTCTCCGCAACCATATATTTTGCCTGCTGCAATGCAAATTCTTTGCAGAAATCATCTGCCATACAATAAATATCTGTAACTTTATCCTCTGAGAACATAGTGGTAATCGTTTAAATGTTATTTGGGGACACTATAAATTGAATACTTTTATTGCTATGTTCTTATTATTCAAGGATATATTTTAATCTGTTATATCGAACTCACGTTATGTTAGATGTTGTTTTGATTGCGATAAGTACCGTTTGTTTGATAGCCGGGCTCGTCGGTTGCATACTTCCTATGCTGCCCGGTCCGCCTGTCGCTTATTTGGGATTAGTCATTCTCCATTTTACGGATAAGGTGCAGTATTCTACCACGCAATTAATCGTGTGGTTATTGATTGTAGCTGTTTTGCAAGTATTGGATTATTTCATTCCGATGTTGGGAAGCAAGTATAGTGGCGGTAGTAAATGGGGTAATTGGGGATGCATCATCGGAACGTTGGTCGGACTTTTTTTCTTGCCTTGGGGCATTATTCTCGGTCCGTTTTTCGGGGCAATGATGGGTGAATTATTAGCGAATAAAGAGTTTTCGCAGGCATTCAAATCAGGTGTGGGCTCTTTACTCGGATTTATATTCGGAACTTTACTGAAGTTGGTTGTCTGCGGTTATTTCTGCTGTCAATTTATTACAGCTCTTGTTCGATAACCTGTTTGATGTTGCCCGTCGTTCGTGAGATAAGCTATCGGTTGAAAAATAAAGCGGCTGCCAAACAGGTATCGGTAATTAGAAGTCAAGGGAGTTTTGACACACTCTTGATTTTCAATCTCTGAGACTTTGTCAGACACTCCCTTTACTTATATTCGATTGATATTCAGCTCCTTATTTGACCGGAATCTTATCGATACGTTTCTGATGGCGGCCACCCTCAAATTTTGTAGAGAAGAACTCTGTCAGAATCATATCCGCTTCTTCCATGTTGATGAAGCGTCCCGGCATCACCAGAACATTCGCGTCATTGTGTTGACGGGCCAGGTGCGCAATTTCTGCATTCCAGCAGAGCGCAGCGCGAATTTCCCGGTGTTTGTTCAGTGTCATACTGATTCCGTTTCCACTGCCGCAGATTGCGATACCTGGATAACATTCTCCCGATTCTACTGCAAGAGCCAGTGGATGAGCATAATCCGGATAGTCTACGCTAGCGGTAGAGTTGGTCCCGAAATCCTTGTAAGCCCAGCCTTTTGCTTCCAGCCAGCCGCGAACAAACTCTTTCAGTTCAAAACCGGCATGGTCGCATGCTAATCCGATTGTTTTCATTAGAGCATTGCTTTTACTTGGTTATATACGTTCTCGGCAGTGAATCCCAGTTTCTCATCCAACACTTTGTAAGGAGCGGAGAAACCGAAAGATTCCAATCCCCAGATTTTACCGCGATACCCTACCAACCCTTGAAGATTAATGGGCAATCCGGCGGTCATACCGAAAATCTTCGCATCTGACGGAAGAACAGCTTCCTGATATTCTTTCGGTTGGCTGCGGAACAAACCTTCTGACGGAGCAGATACAATGCGTACCTTCACACCTTCTTTGCGAAGCAACTCTGTGCCGGCTACCAATGTAGCAACTTCAGAACCTGAAGCCACCAGAATCACATCCGGATTTTCGTCAGAACCTGCTACAATATAGGCACCCTTGGTAGCTTGTTCGTAATCGGTTCCTGCCGGTAAGTTGGCAATATTCTGGCGGGAGAAGATCAATCCTGTGGGAGTAGACATATTCTCCATGGCTAGTTTCCATGCAACAGTTGTTTCTTCTGCATCGGCCGGACGAAGTACCAGCATGGAGTTATGCCCCTTGTGGTTCTTCAGTTTTTCCATCAGGCGGATTTGTGCTTCCTGTTCTACCGGTTCGTGCGTAGGACCGTCTTCACCTACGCGGAAAGCATCGTGTGTCCAGATGAATTTCACCGGTTGTTCCATCAATGCAGCCATACGTATGGCGGGTTTCATGTAGTCGGAGAATACGAAGAATGTACCGCAAGCAGCGATTACACCACCGTGGAGTGACATCCCGATACAGATACAAGCCATTGTCAATTCGGATACGCCTGCCTGGAAGAATGCTCCGCTGAAATCACCCTTCTTGAATGAATGGGTCTTTTTCAGGAAACCGTCAGTCTTGTCAGAGTTGGAAAGGTCGGCAGAAGCAACGATCATGTTTTCTACTTGTGTGGCAAGTGCGCCCAGTACAGTGGCAGACGCAGCACGAGTGGCGATACCTGCTTTCTGTTCGATGGCAGCCCAAGCCACTTTCGGAGCTTTGCCCGAGAAGAAGAGTTCCAGTTTTGCGGCTTGTTCCGGGTTTGCTTTCGCCCATGCAGCTTTTACGGCATATTTCTTTGCTACGATTTTCTTCAGCTCTTCTGCACGTTTGGCATACAGTTCGGCTACTTCCGGGAATATGACGAACGGATGGGTAGGGTCACCACCCAAGTTCTTGATTGTATTTACATAAGCGTCACCGCCGAGAGGGGCACCGTGTGTAGCGCAGTTGGCTTCATAGCTGCTGCCATCTGCCTTGCGTGCACCTTTACCCATGACCGTTTTACCGATAATCAGTGTCGGGCGTTCTTTTTCAGCTTGTGCTTCTTGGATTGCTGCGCGGATTTCGTCAGGATCATTACCGTTGATGCTGAGTACCTTCCATCCCCATGCTTCATATTTCATGGCAGTATCTTCAACGGTTACATCTTTCGTTTCAGTAGAAAGTTGGATATCGTTGGAGTCATAAAACATGATCAGGTTATCCAATCCCAGTGCACCGGCAACACGTCCGGCACCTTGAGAGATTTCTTCCTGGATGCCACCGTCAGAGATGTAAGCATAGATTGTTTGGTTCATCACCTCGTTGAAACGGGCTTTCAGAAACTTGGCAGCAATGGCGGCACCGACTGCAAAAGTGTGTCCTTGTCCCAATGGACCGGAGGTGTTTTCAATGCCACGCATGATATCCACTTCGGGGTGTCCCGGGGTGGGGCTTCCCCATTGACGGAATTCTTTCAGTTCGTCCAATGTAAATTTGCCTGTCAACGCCAGTGTAGAATAAAGCATCGGAGACATATGCCCCGGGTCCAGAAAGAAGCGGTCGCGTCCTTCCCAACGGGGATTTTCCGGATCGTATACTAGAAATTCAGAGAAGAGCACGTTTACAAAATCAGCACCGCCCATGGCGCCACCCGGGTGACCGGAATTGGCTTTCTCAACCATTGAAGCGGCAAGAATACGGATGTTATCCGCTGCACGATTCATAAGCTTGTTATCGTTCATATCATTCATATTTAATTGATTTCTGTCAGATTGCTGGCAAAGATAACTCTTTATGCGGATTTAACAATCTAAAAGAACCATCTTTTTTATCGGCGGTTTTACAATCCTCTTGTTTGCGATACAATGAGTAAATCCCCTAAAACTATTGTAGCTCTAAAGTAACAATGGATTTGGCTGGAAGTTTTACCTTCATCGTACCTTTATTGATCTTTACCTCTTTGAACGGTGCCGGCTTTACCATATCAGGGTTTTCAAAAGAATTGTAATCGGTCAGTTTGGCAGAGGTCAGGATCTCTCCGACCGCCTTTTGGGCTTTCGTATCACCCAGCTTGATAGTGATTTCCTGTGCTTCGTCAGCATCTACATTGGAAAGAGAAAGGTGGATCACTCCATCCTTGTTTTGGGAAGCTGTGGCGCTTACCATCGGCACGGTACGGTTATCACGTACACTCATTTTTTCGCAAGTCAGGTCGATGGGAAGATAAGTAGCATCCTGATGTACTTTATACATCTTGAAAACATAATAAGTGGGAGTAAGCACCATTGCTTTGTCTTTCGTCAGGATCATGGATTGAAGTACATTGACAATCTGTGCGATGTTTGCCATCTTCAGGCGGTCTGTGTATTTATGGAAGACGTCAAGGCTTAAAGAAGCCACGAAAGCATCACGCAATGTGTTCTGCTGATACAGATGTCCTTTGATGGTTCCGGGTTCTTCATCCCACCAGGTTCCCCATTCATCGAGTAAAAGAGCGATCTTCTTGTCCTTGTCATATTTATCCATGATGGCGCAATGTTTCTTGAGTACATCTTCCACTTCCAGACATTTACCCATCGTCCAGTAATAATCATCTTTGTTGAATTGAGTGGCCGATCCTTTACTGCCGCTCCATCCCGTTACGGTGTAATAGTGGAGTGAAATCCCCTGCATACGATGTCCTACACGATTCATCAATACGTCTGTCCAGTGATAGTCGTAATCACTTGCACCGCTGGCAATTTTGAACAGGCGGTTGCCGTCGTAGTTGCGGCAATAAGTAGAATAACGGCGGTATAGGTCCGCATAATATTCCGGACGCATACTGCCACCACAGCCCCAGCTTTCGTTTCCTACTCCCAAGTACTTGAGTTTCCATGCTTTGTCACGACCATTCTTACGACGAAGATTGGCCATGGGAGAGTCTCCGTCCGAGGTTATATACTCCACCCATTTGGCAAGTTCTTCTACGGTGCCACTGCCCACATTTCCACTTACATAAGGCTCGCAACCCAGCATCTCGCAAAGATTCAGGAACTCATGTGTACCGAAACTGTTATCTTCAATCGTTCCGCCCCAGTTGTTATTCACCATCTTCGGGCGTTTTTCTTTCGGACCAATGCCATCCATCCAATGATATTCATCGGCAAAGCAGCCGCCCGGCCAGCGTAGAACGGGAATGGCCAAGTCTTTTAATGCATTGAATACATCTGTACGGTATCCTTTGATATTGGGTATATCCGAGTTTTCGCCTACCCAAAGACCACCGTAGATACATGAGCCCAGGTGTTCGGCAAACTGCCCGTAGATCTCTTTCGGGATAATTTCTTTGCCTTGGTCGACATGTACGGTTAGGGTCGCACTCTTTTGTGCGGAAAGAGACACTGATGCTGCCAACAAGGCTGTACTGACTAATAGTTTTGTTTTCATAAATGGTATTTGTTTAATGATTATAGATGTTTGATTTTGGTGATGATTACTTCTTTTTGAACGTTTATTTTAGTAAACGCACTTCGTAAATGGCAGGTGTCCATTCCGTTCCATCCGGAATGAAACGTATCGGGCAACTGCTTGTGTTCAGTTTTTGAGGCAGGTCGTAAGAAAAGGTGATAAAGTCCTCTTTGTCCGCTTCACTGATCGTTGGCTTAACAGCCAACTTTTCGTTATTCAGAAGAATAGTCACTTTGTTACGGTCATCTTTCCGTATTGTAATTAGGAGACGACTTGCTTCCTCTTTCACTTTCAGTTGATAGCCGAACCAGCCTTTGGCACGACGGAAATGCCGATCTTTATTCATTCCGGTTTCTGCCTGCTCATATTGGATGCCATGGTCGGACTCCGGCTGCTGTTCACCGGGGAAGATAAGATCAATGGTTTGATTCGCTAATTCGGTTGCTTTTCGTTCAGCTGTTGCCAGTTCTTCCTGAATTGCTTTGGACTGCTCCTCGCTTGCTTGCCGGAAATAAACGGCATAACGGGAATTATGCAGGCGGAAGAAGGGAATAAGTTCCAATGATTTGCCTTGTGCAGGATAAACATCTCCGTTGTAGCTGAAAGCAATCCGGCTGCTCTGTTTTTTGTGAAGAGATTTACGGATTGAATCGGGATTTCCTATCAACATCGGAACTTGCTGCAAAGGAATTTGTTGGGCATGGGCGATATGTCCGCCACGACTGTCATCGGCATATAAACCATCGAGGTGTTCAGTGCCTGTGGAAGCTGCAAGAACGATAGGACCGTATAGGAAAGCATAATAATCTTTCTTGTCGGGAATCTGTTCCATGCTGACTCTCATCGGTAAATTGAAAGTAACGATATCTCCTTTCTTCCATTTGCGGGAGAGAGGAAGATACTGATTACCTTTTGCCATTATGAATATTTTTCTTTTTCCATTGATGCTGATACTATAACTTTCTGATTGGTTAGCCCATTCCGGGATACGTACCATTAAAGTACGTTTTTTCTGGGGTGCTTCATCTATTCGTAAAGTTACTTTGCCGTCATCGGGGAAACGGGTTTCCTGTGTCAAAATGATACCTTGCTCTTTCCAGGTCAGTTGTGAAGGGATGAAGAGATTGATATAAAGCGTATCTTTCTGATGTGCATAAATAAATTCACCGTATTTGGTATGATTCTCCAAGCCGGAACCAACACAGCACCACATTGATGTTTCCGGTTGTGAGTACACACGATAGTGTCCCGGGCGCATAGGAGTGAAATAGACAAATCCACCTTTATTCGGTTCTTGGGACGCTAGGATGTGATTGTAAAGCGCACGCTCGTAATAATTTACGTAGTTGGGATCGGGTTCGTTTGTCTGATTCGGATTGCGAGAATTCTGATAAAGCATTTTAGTAAGACGGAGCATGTTGTAAGTATTACAGGTCTCTGGTCCTTGAATATCGTTCAGCATGGATGTGAAGTCGTCAGACGGGTGGAAATGTTCGCGGACACTATTTCCTCCGATGCAGACGGAACGGTGATTGACTACCGTATTCCAAAAGAAACGGGTGGCATGATCCCATTCTGCAGCATGATTCCAATTTTTGTCATCTTGCGAAAGTTCGGCTATTCGTTTGTAACCGATCACTTTGGGAATCTGTGTGTTGGCGTGCATACCTGTCAGCTTGTCTTCATCTTTGATAAGTGGGTTTAAGATAAGCTTATGAGAGAAACGGCGTGCCAGCTCCAGATATTTCTTGTCGCCTGTGATTGCAGCCACATCAGCGAAAGTCTCATTTAATCCGCCATGTTCGCTGCGAAGCATATCCTGAATTTGTTCGTCGCTCAAACCGGAAGTGATGTCAATCATCCAGTCTGTAAGGTCGATCAGCATTTTGCGTGCCAGCTCGCTTCCTGCATGCAGGTAAGCATCCCGCAGTCCGGCATACGTCTTATGGATATTGTATAGCGGTACCCATTTGCCGTTAAGGTCGAAACCTCCGGCACGGATCTTTCCGGCTTTTATATTTTCCCAAAGTTGGAGGCTTCCCGGAGTTCCTCCGATGAATCCTGTGCCTACAGCTTGCTGTGCACGATACAACTCATTCAGCATATAACTGAGGCGGTTGTAAACGGTAGTATCTCCGGTAGCGGCATACATCATGGCGAGTGCGGATAGATAATGTCCGCCGATATGTCCGTCCAGTCCGGTATTTTCCCAGTTGGTGTAGCTAGGAGCTTTAGGTTGCAATCCTGCTTCGCGTAGAAAAGGAGCGAGCAGACGATCGGGGTTTAAGGCAAGTATATAATGTAAATCAGTCTGTTGGGCTTGCAGGAACGGGCTATCCAATAGTTTCACATTCTGTAAAGGGAAGTATGACACCTGTGGAGCATTTTGTGCTTTGGCCAGTGAGGTGGACAGGACAAGGGCAAGTATGAATGAGGTGGTTTTCATGATCATAGTTTCCTCTTGTCCCTCTCCTCTTTGGGAGAGGGACAAGAGGGTAGTTAATGTTAATATTCAGTGGATTGGGGTTCTTGATAAACAGCGGTTTGTCGAGGGGATGTCAAAATTTCTTTTTTGAGGAAATTACCCCTGCTATAGCTATCGGTGGCAGGGGTAAATCTTTATATTTAGGCATTATGACACACTCTTAATTGCCAACTATTTAAATTTGACCGCAGCCTCTTCGATGGGCAATCCTGCCTTGTAGTTTTCGATGTATGTATTAAAACCGGCTACATCTTCGGGGGTAGGTGATACCTCGACCCCGGCATCTCCGATAAATACACTTTCATCCAGGAAGTCGGCAAGAGATTGTTGCTTTTTGTTGTTCACGAGGTAAGAGCCTAACAGGGCGATACCCCAGGCACCACCTTCACCGGCTGTTTCCATTACCGAAATAGGCGAGTTGATGGCTGCTGCGAGGATTCTTTGACCTACTCCCTTTGTTCTGAACAGTCCTCCATGACCTGTAATTCTATCCACTTTGATTTTTTCTTTGTTGAACAGGATGTCATTACCAATCTTGAGAACGCTTATTGAAGCATATAAATGAGCCCGCATAAAGTTGGCCAAATTGAACTTGTCATTGGCAGAACGTACAAACAACGGTCTTCCGTCCGCAAGTCCTGTTACAGGTTCGCCTGAAATATAGTTGTATGAAAGAAGTCCTCCGCAATCTGCGTCACCGGTAAGTGCGATATGGTAGAGTTTGCTATAGATTTCATCCATATTTACAGGTATGCCCAGAAGTTCCTGATATTCTTTAAACAGGTTGACCCATGCATTGAGATCGGAAGTACAGTTGTTGCAATGTACCATGGCTACGAGGCTTCCGTCAGGAGTTGTGACCAGGTCGATCATTTCGTACGGCTGGGACAGGTCTTTCTCCAATACAATCATGGAGAATGAAGAAGTACCAGCCGATACGTTTCCGGTGCGCTGTTTCACAGCATTGGTTGCCACCATACCGGTGCCGGCGTCTCCTTCCGGAGGACAAACGGGTATCCCTGCTTTTAAATGCCCCGATACGTCAAGCTTTTTACTTCCTTCCGGTGTGAGGACACCTGCGTTTTCACCTGCCGATAACACTTTAGGCAGAATATCCTGCAGCTTCCAGCTATATTCTTTCGGAGCGATCAGCTTGTCGAACTTAGCCATCATTTCGGCAGAATAGTTGTGGGTAGTCGGATCTATGGGAAGCATACCCGAGGCATCACCTATTCCCAACACCTTTTCACCCGTGATCTGCCAATGCACATAACCAGCCAGAGTGGTCAGGAAATCAATCTCGTTAACGTGTGCCTCATTGTCCAAAATAGCTTGATACAAGTGGGAAATGCTCCACCGCAGAGGGATATTATAGACAAACAGTTCGGATAAAGCAGCCGCTGCACGACCTGTATTGGTATTTCTCCAAGTGCGGAAAGGCACGAGGATTTCCTCTTTTTGGTTGAATGCCATATAACCATGCATCATGGCACTGACGCCGATGGCAGCCAGCGTCTTGATCTCTATGCCGTATGCGTTCTTTACGTTCGTACGAAGATCGGCATAGCAATCTTGCAGCCCTGACCAGATAGCTTCAATGCTATATGTCCAAAGTCCGTCAACTAGCTGGTTTTCCCAAGTGTGGCTACCTTGAGCGATTGGCCTGTTTTCCTGGTCAATCAAGACAGCTTTTATTCGTGTTGAACCGAGTTCTATACCAAGAATAGCTTTACCTGCCTCGATGGTTGATTTTGCATCTAATTTCATGTTGAAATCCATATTTTAGGTTTAGCAAAGTGCTTTATTCAACAGGTAATAAACTTCGTTCATGCGGAGTTCTTTCTTGAAGCAGCTGATCGTAGTATCCTTGTTGATATGCACCATTTCGATACCTGCGATTTCAGCATAATCTTCCCAATATTCTGCTGTCAGGTCGTAAGAGAAGCAAGAGTGGTGAGTACCACCGGCGAGGATCCATGCACCCGCACCCACTTCAAGGTTTGGCATCGGAATCCAGAGAGCAGAAGCAACCGGTAACTTAGGCAGCGGTTTCGGTTCGATACATTCTACGTCATTCACGATCAGACGGAAACGGTTACCCATATCTACAACAGTAGCGGTGCAGCCCGTACCTACTTTGGAAGTGAAGACCAAACGTGCAGTCTGACTCTTGCGGATACCTATACCAAGGAAGTGCACTTCCAGACGAGGTTTGTTGGCCGCGATAAGCGGGCAAACTTCCAACATGTGTGACTGAAGAATGGAGCTGTTTGCACCATCGAAGTTCAGCGTATAATCTTCCAGGAATGAACAGCCTTTAGGAAGTCCCTGATTCATAACCCATACGGTGCGGTAAAGAGCAGCCGATTTCCAGTCGCCTTCAGCACCGAATCCGTAACCTTCCGCCATTAGACGTTGTGAAGCGAGCCCCGGGATCTGATCGAAACCATTGTATTCGATGTCGCCCAAATCATCGAAGTTGGTAGTGAATCCTTTCGCACCTTTAGCTTTCAGGATAGCACGAAGGGCCAATTCTGCTTTAGCAGCATTCCATACTTTCCGATAAGCTTCAGTTGATTTATCTTCCAGAGAAGCATCGTGATCGTATTCCTTGAAGTAAGTAGCTACCAATGCATCTACATCTTCATTCTTGATGTCCTTGTGATATTCCATCAATTCGCTTACCGGACAGTAATCTACGTGGTAACCCATGCGTTGTTCAGCTTCCACTTTATCGCCATCGGTTACAGCAACATTATTCATCTGGTCACCGAAACGGATAATCAGCATATCCTGTGAATCTGCCCAACCGGCACAAACACGCATCCAAACAGCAATCTTATGCAAAGTCTCTTCTTCTTTCCAGTAACCTACCACCACTTTACGCCGGATACGCATACGGGTACAGATATGTCCGAATTCGCGGTCACCGTGAGCTGACTGGTTCAGGTTCATGAAGTCCATGTCCATTGTATCCCAAGGAATTTCCTTGTTGAATTGAGTATGCAGGTGCAACAGAGGCTTCTTCAACTGTTGCAAACCGTGAATCCACATTTTAGCAGGTGAGAACGTATGCATCCAAGTGATAACACCTGCACACTTTTCGTCATTGTTGGCTGCTTTGAAAACAGCTTCCACTTCTTTAGAAGAATTGACTGTTCCTTTGTATATCACCTTTACAGGGAGTTTACCGGATTCGTTCAATCCGTTAACCATTTCGTTGGAGTGTGCGTCTACTGCGATCACTGCGTCGCCTCCGTACAAAAGCTGTGCTCCTGTTACGAACCATACTTCATATTGATCAAATGCGTTCATAATGTTATTGCTTTAATTGTTATTATTCTAATCTTTAATTATTTCTGTCCGTAATAAGCATTCGGACCATGCTTGCGGCTGAAATGTTTCTCTATCAGCAGCGGATTCATTGTTAATTTGGGATTTACCGCATAAGCGATACTTGCCATTTTAGCGACCTGTTCCATAACCACAGCATTGTGTACGGCATCGTGCGCGTCTTTTCCCCAAGAGAAAGGACCGTGATTTTTCACCAACACTCCCGGGGTGTGTATAGGATTCAAGCCTTCAAAACGTTTCACTATCACGTTACCGGTTTCCAGCTCGTAAGCACCTTCCACTTCCGCTTTCGTCATATCCGCTGTGCAGGGAATGGCATCATGGAAGTAATCAGCATGAGTGGTTCCGATATTCGGAATGTCACATCCGGCTTGTGCCCAGGCAGTAGCATAGGTGGAGTGTGTATGTACCACTCCTCCGATTTCCGGAAATGCTTTGTAAAGTACTACGTGGGTAGGGGTGTCTGAAGACGGTTTCAGTCGGCCTTCAACGACCTTGCCATTCAGATCCACTACTACCATATCTTCGGCTTTCATGTCATCATAACTTACACCGCTGGGCTTGATTACCACCAGTCTGCTTTCACGGTCGATAGCAGAAACATTGCCCCAGGTAAAGATGACTAATCCATGCTTTACCAATTCGAGATTGGCATGAAATACTTTTTCTTTTAGATCTTCCAGCATAACGATTAGATTTTAAATTTCGGGTCTTTTCGATAGACCTTGCTGTTGAACTTATACAAGGCAGCACCGCGTTTGGAACCCAGTTTGTCAATTTTATCAGTCTTTTCGATGTAATCCATTTCGGCAACACGTTTGCGGAAGTTCCGTTTATCTATCGTTTCACCGTAAATGGCTTCATATAAACTTTGTAGTTGGGATAGCGTAAAAAGTTTCGGAAGCAGATTGAATCCGATAGGTTCCACGGATGCCTTCTGTTTCATCAGTTCCCGTGCTTTTTTTACCATTTCAGGATGGTCGAAGATAAGCGGGGGAAGTTCGTTCATATTTACCCAGTAGGCGTTGTGTTTCTGAACCAGTCTCCGGTCATACTCATTGATGTTAATCAATGCATAGTAAGCCACGGAAATAACTCGTTCACCCGGATCACGGTCAACAGCACCAAAAGCTCCTACCTGTTCCATATAAACGTTTTCCAGTCCGGTAAGCTCATACAAGACACGTTTGGCGGCATCATCCACACTTTCGCCTTTCTGCACAAATCCTCCCATCAGTGACCATTCCCCCATTGCCGGTTCAAAGTTTCTTTTCAATAAGAGCAAGCTGATTTCCCCCTCGTTAAAACCGAAGATGATACAGTCTATACCGATATAGAAGGTAGGATTCGAGTTGTAATAGTTGTTCATCATTAATCGGAATAAGTTTATTAATTACCAGAAATACCAGTAGAAAGCTCCTGTAATAGCCAGGATAATTGCTGTGTGAATGATATCCCAGTGATTCCAGCTGGCACGGGTAGCCGCCTTTTGTTCTTTAGTAGCTGTACCGAACACCAGTCCCTGAATCTTTTCTGCTGCCGGGGCCTTTGTTGTCAGGCTGACTACGATTACTACAATGATACAGAATAGGAACATCCATCCGCAGAAGAACAGCCAGTTCATATCAAAGAACAAATATTTGAAGGTAGAGTCTGCCACTTCACCAGCGTTGCTATAGTATACTTTAGCACCCAGGCGCGTCAGGCCGATGACCATACCGGAAATCAATCCCCACATCCCACCTTGAGCTGAAGTACGTTTCCAGCAGACACCCAGCAAGAACGCAGCGGCAATACCTGGAGCCAAAACAGACTGGACATCCTGCAAATAGGTGTAGAGCACATCACCTACACTACGCATGATAGGAATCCAGAGAATACCTAAAATGACGATTACAACTGTTGCAACTTGGCCGATACCGACCAGTCTCTTTTCTGGAGTCTCCGGTCTGAAACGTTTGTAAAAGTCGATAGTGAACAACATGGCCGATGAGTTGAACAAAGATGCAAGAGAACTCATTAAAGCGGCAAGAATGCCACATACTACCAGACCTTTCACACCGGCAGGAAGTAATTTGGCAACCAATGTAGGGAAAGCTGCGTCGGCATTTGCTGTTCCGTTAGCCAGTAGCGGAAGGAAGCCTTCGCCACCGGCACCGATATATTTCTGATGTAATGCAAATGCAATCATGCCCGGAATCAGGAAAAGGAATACAGGTAACAGTTTCAGGTAAGCACCGAAGATAGTACCACGACGGGCTTCTTGCTCATTTTTTCCTGAAAGTACACGCTGTACAATAAACTGGTCAGTACACCAGTACCAGAATCCAATGATAGCTGAACCGATCAAAGCGCCCAACCATGGGAAGTTTGCGTCATCATTGCTACGAATCAGGTTAGTCATGGTGTCACCATAATCATTTACAGTCACAGCACCGCAGACTCTCATCATTTCATTCCATCCGCCCAGTTCTTTGAAACCAAGCACAAGGATAATTAATGACCCTAATAATAGAATCGGAGTTTGAAGAACAGAAGTATAAAGAACAGATTTCATACCTCCGAAGATGGTATAAAGTGCGGTCAACACTACCAGACCGATAGCTGCGATCCAAAAGAAATCGATTCCCCACAGTTCTTTGATACCGAATACCTGTTGAAATACCAAGCCGCCGGCATATACGGTTACGGCTACTTTAGTCAGTACATAACTTACCAATGAAATAACTGATAAGATTGTACGTGATTGAGGATTATAACGACGTTCGAGAAATTCCGGCATTGTATATACCATGCTGCGTGAATAGAAAGGTACGAATACCCATCCCAAAATCAAAATCATCCATCCCTGAATTTCCCAGTGAGCCATGGCCATACCACTGGACGCACCGGCTCCTGCCAGTCCGATCAAGTGTTCCGACCCAATGTTCGATGCGAAAATAGAGGCACCGATCGCAAGCCATGTTGCGTCGCGTCCGCCTAAAAAATAATCTGCCGAGTCATTTTGTTTTTGTCTGACTACCCAAATAATAATACCAATCAGAGCCAGGAAAAAGACTCCGATTACCAGCCAATCCAATGCTTCCACGATAAATATGATTTATGAGTTAATATTATCTCTCTACAGAGAATTTGAAAATACATTCACTGTTGTAAGTCTGTCCCGGTTCCAGAACGACAGACGGCCAGTCTGCCTTGTTGGGGCTGTCAGGATAGTGCTGTGTTTCCAGGCATACGGAAGCACGCTGGTTGTAAACGATACCTTTCTTACCGGTTACGGTTCCATCGAGAAAGTTACCTGTATAAACTTGTATACCCGGTTCGTTGGTATATACTTCCAAAGTAATGCCACTTTCGGGTGAAGTAAGTCTGGCGGCTACTTGAGAAAGATCTCCCGGAGTGTTCAATACCCAGTTATGATCGTATCCGTTTCCATTCTTTAATTGAACGAAATCATAATTATTGATATCTTTACCTACGGCTTTCGGAGTAGTAAAATCCATCGGGGTGTCCTTAACCGGAGCAATTTCGCCTGTAGTCATAAAGGTGCTGTCTACCGGAGTATAGTAGTCTGCATTCACATACATGATATGGTCGGTTGAAATCTTAGACGGATCACCCGAAAGATTGAAATAAGAGTGGTTGGTCATGTTGATGATCGTCTTTTTATCAGTAGTTGCGCTGTATTTGATGTCGATAGCGTTGTCATCAGTCAGTTTGTAGGTCACTTTAGCTGTTACATTACCCGGGAAATTAGCATCTCCATCCGGTGAAATACGAGTTAGCTCCAGTGTTGTCAGATCGATAAGATTGGCTTTATAAACCTGATATTGCCAGCCTTTCGGACCTCCGTGCAAGCAGTGCCCGTAGTTGTTTTGTGGCAACTGGATCGTATCGCCATCCAATACAAAACGTCCCTGATTGATACGGTTTGCATAGCGTCCGATAGAAGCACCGAAGTCACTGGGAATATTGATATAATCGGCAATGCTGTCAAAACCTAAAACAACATCTCGCATCTGACCGTTTTTGTCGGGTACCATGACAGACACGATACGTCCTCCGAAGTTAGTGATACATACTTCCATGCCTGCCTTATTCTTTAATGTGTAAAGAGCTGTTTGGGCATTATTCACTTCTGTTTGAAATTTTACCGGGTCAAGACCAGACAAAGTCAGCTCGGAAGCCGGCTTGTTTTTGCACGAAGCCAGCATCAGCACGGAAATTCCTGCAAGTAGAAAATGTTTTTTCATGGTTTTATTTTTAATGTAAATGAGATGTTTACCTTATTTTGGGTGTAAAAGTAACACTTTTGTTTGGTGTATCAAATACACTCTTATATGTTATGCAGCATAAAAGGTATGTTTTATAATTTTTCCACACCTTGATTATATATAAATGTACGCTTTCCGGTGTTTCATATTCGTATTATATGATTGTAATGAATAGGTGTTTTTTTATCTGATTTCGTATTATAAATACAGATACCGGATGGAAATTTTTACAAATGAATGGATTTTGGTCTTTTTTGACCGATAAACATCTGTTTATGATAAAATCGGGTACGCGGAAAAATGGGAATCTGATTATCTTTGCAATTTAATTATATATAATTTTTATTGAAAACCATGAGAAGATACACAGAATTACTGGCTACATTAGCCTTATCTGCTGGCATGGCACTTCATGCACAAACCAATGAAATAGTGATTCAGACTAAGAAGTTGGGGGCTGAAATCCAACCTACTATGTACGGACTCTTTTTTGAAGACATCAATTATGCTGCCGATGGCGGATTATACGCGGAACTGGTAAAGAACCGCTCGTTCGAGTTCCCCCAGCATCTGATGGGATGGAATACCTATGGCAAAGTGACTTTGCAGGATGACGGCCCTTTTGAGCGCAATCCGCATTATGTGCGTCTTGATAATCCGGGGCATGCTCACAAGCATACCGGACTGGATAACGAAGGCTTTTTCGGTATTGGCGTCAAGAAAGGAGAGGAGTATCGCTTTTCTGTTTGGGCGCGTTTGCCGCTAGGAAGTACGAAAGAAACATTGAGAATCGAACTTGTCGATACTAAATCAATGGGGGAACGTCAGGCTTTTGCTGCGGAGAATCTGACGATTGACTCCAACGAATGGAAAAAGTATCAAGTCATCCTGAAGCCCGGTATTACCCATCCAAAATCCGTACTCCGCATTTTCCTTACTTCTAAAGGAACGGTTGATTTGGAGCACGTTTCTCTTTTCCCGGTTGATACCTGGAAAGGGCATGAAAATGGTCTTCGCAAAGATTTAGCACAAGCATTGGCGGATATTCATCCCGGAGTCTTCCGCTTCCCCGGTGGTTGTATCGTAGAAGGTACGGATCTCGAAACCCGTTATGACTGGAAGAAATCCGTGGGGCCGGTAGAAAACCGTCCATTGAACGAAAACCGCTGGCAATATACCTTTACCCATCGTTTCTTCCCGGATTATTATCAGAGCTATGGATTAGGATTCTACGAATACTTCCTATTGTCCGAAGAAATGGGTGCAGCGCCTCTTCCGATCCTGAATTGCGGTCTTTCCTGTCAATATCAGAATAATGGTTCGAAAGCTCACGTTGCGGTTTGTGATCTGGATAGCTATATTCAGGATGCACTCGATCTGATCGAATTTGCCAATGGTGACGTTAATACTACATGGGGGAAGGTACGTGCCGATATGGGACATCCCACTCCATTTAATCTGCAGTTTATCGGTATCGGTAACGAACAATGGGGAAAAGAATATCCCGAACGTCTTGAACCGTTTATCAAAGCCATTCGTAAGGCGCATCCGGAAATCAAAATCGTAGGTAGCTCCGGTCCGAACTCCGAAGGAAAAGAATTCGATTACTTGTGGCCTGAAATGAAGCGTTTGAAAGTAGATCTGGTAGACGAACACTTCTATCGTCCCGAAAGCTGGTTCCTCAGTCAGGGAGCACGCTATGATAATTACGACCGCAAAGGACCGAAAGTATTTGCCGGCGAATATGCTTGCCACGGAAAAGGAAAGAAATGGAACCACTTCCATGCTGCCTTGCTCGAAGCTGCATTCATGACAGGTTTGGAACGCAATGCTGATGTCGTACACATGGCTACTTATGCCCCGCTTTTCGCTCACGTAGAAGGATGGCAATGGCGTCCTGACATGATCTGGTTTGACAACAACCGCTCGGTTAAGACCGTAAGCTACTATGTACAGCAGCTTTTTAGCGAGAACAAGGGATCGCATGTACTTCCACTTACAATGGACAATAAACCCCTTATGGGAGGAGAGGGGCAGAACGGTCTTTTTGCGAGTGCTGTCTATGATGAGAATCCGGATGAGATTGTGGTAAAGGTGGCCAATACTTCTGACACGGCCCAATCACTTGATTTCACCTTCAAAGGGCTGGGCAAGAAACAACGTATCACAGGTATTACAGTCACGACACTTTCCTCTTCAGATCTTGATGCCGATAATACTCTTGACGACCCTGAGAAAATAATGCCCTTAGTTGACAGGACTGATATTAATACCACCGAAGGTTGGTCGACAGAAATTGCCCCGAGTACCTTCTGTGTATTCCGATTCTCAAAAAAATAATCCAATTTGCCTACTGGTATGGATAATTTGGAAACACTTGCAAGACTTTTCGCTCAAAGAAGGTGTGTCGTAATGAACGATACGCCTTCTTTTTTTCATCACCTATAAAGAATCAGTAAACCTTCTTCAAGCTGCGCTCTTTTGAAGATTTGTTTGATAAATGTGTTCCCCCCATCTGAAAAGAGCGGGTACAAGTTTATAAAACAGTTTAATCATCCAGTCTATACCTTCTTTTCTCATTTTTGCACACATCTTTTTTATATTGAAGGCAATGGCCAAGAATGCGAAGTCCATAAAGACCTTCTCCTTTCCAAAATGGCGGAAACGTTTGTAGTTCATATTATATTTTATTTGCCCGAACACAGCTTCCGGTTCTATACATCTTTGCCCTCTGTGTTTCAGTCCTTCTTCGGAACATAGTAATTCTTTGGCTTTCTGCCTGTATTTCCTGAGTCTGTGATTCAGTTCTATTGTCCTGTTTCCCTTTGCCTTAAAACATGAAGGTGCGCATTTTGACACACCTTCTTTTTGTTGCTTGTGAGGAAATAAAATATAACCTTCACTTTTTGCGGGGTAGTAGAAATTTAGTGGGGATACCTATAAAGTCTGGTAATACAGCAAATGAAGAAATTCTTGTCGATTACGTCTCTTAGGTTGGATCGGAAAAGTTTACTCCGAGCGTTGAACGATTCAGTTATGGCGTTTGAAGCCCTACTGTTATAAAAGTTCAGGGTGTCCTCATCGTATTCACACAGCTCTTCTTTGATGCCAATGTTTTTTACTTGACTAAAGCATCGCTTTAGCCGGTCTAAAGCAATGCTTTTCATTCCTTAAAGCTACGCTTTAGAGAGTTAATCAGAGATACATTCATTCCGAAAGTTTGATGCACGAACGAATGTTATTACCGATCCTCTCCCTATTGATTTCGTCAATTCCTCTTTCATCCTATCACCGTCTTCCTGAAACTCCCTATTTATCGTATTTACAGAGCGGTGATAGGTTGTTATTAACCTATCACCTCATCTGTCACCTATCACCGCCTGTTTTTTGACAGCCCGATTTGTTTCAAGATGTTTCAATTGCTTGAAAACACTTTGTTTCAATAGGGTGAACACTTTGTTTCAATAGGGTGGAACACTCTGTTTCAACACGGTGAACACTTTGTTCCAAGGCGCGAAACACTTTGTTCCATGCCGCAAAACACTTTCAAAGGTGACTTATACTAGAAATGGTTGTCACTTTTAGAGGCTAGTTACTAAATAAGTTGTCACATTCTGTTATTCATAACTAAAACAGTTGTTAGTTTCTTCCCTTTGCTCCTAAGATAGTTGTCATACGTAAAAACAATGGACAAATCTGAGTGTGCTCGGGCTCTCGGTAAAAGTCAATAGGGTTCGACACCCTATTGGCTTTTGTGAGACAATGGCTTAAACCGTCATGTCCCGGGTTCTCGGTATCGCAAATATAGTATTTATTTATCATATGGAACCTTATTTTTTCCACAATGATTTTCCCGGCACCTCTCCATGATATACGTCCATGGGTTTTTTCATACCTATGCTCATATGCGGTCGTCCATTATTATAGAAGTCAATCATTCGCGTAATCTGCTCCCGTGCCATCTCTTTATCCCTGAACAGCGACATGCCGTATATCCATTCCGTTTTCAGGATGCCATTCATCCTTTCTGCTACCGCATTGTCCGTCGGGTTGTAATCTTCAGTCATGCTCACACGTATATGATGAGTGACCAGTGTGTCGATATAGGCATCGCAGGCATACTGTACCCCCCGGTCGGAATGGTGGATTGTGCCGCAAAGATTGCCACCTCCAGCCTCATTGATGGCCTGTTCCAGTGCCTGTAGCGTATATTCGGCATGCAAACTGGGAGAGAGCACCCATCCTAAAACGGCATGTGAGTACATGTCCGTTACAAGATGGAGGTAGCATACGCCACCTTCAATCCAGATGTAAGTGATGTCACATACCCAGATATGGTTCGGGTATTGTGCCGTTACCCCCTTGATCAGATTCGGATACTTCTTGTAAAGATGGTGGGAGTCCGTCGTATGCCTGGGTTTCTTCGGGGGCAGCATAAGGCGTTCCGAACGCAGCAGATGAAGGAAGGCATCCCGCCCTCCGGTTATCTCGCTTCCATAAAGGGAGCGGAGCTCATGGTATAATTTCAAACCACCGATGCCCGGAGCCTTTGAGCGGTAGAAGAAGACGGCATCCAAGATGGCTGTTCTGATCTGATGACGCGACAAAAGATTTTTTTTCTTTTTGTAATAGGCCTGGGAAGACATGCCAAACAGTCCGCAAAGGGTTTTCACACTGATGTGAGGAAACTCTTCACGAAGGCCGGTGACTATTTGGCACCATCTTTTTTTAAGATGGAAATCCCTTCTTCTCTTTCTGTGAGTTCAATCAGTCTTTCAAAGGCATGGGAACGAAGTTTTTCAAGTTCCAAAGCCTTTCTCAGACGCAAATTTTCCGCTTCAAGAAGTTCTTCTTTAGATTTTGATTTTGGATTCTTTTTCATTTGAAGATCTGACAGAAGTTCGGGGGACAAAGATAAGGAATCCGAATCAATTGCATAACACTTTTGCCAACGCAGAATATAAGTATGGTTGGGTAAACCCCATTTCTTGGCAGTAGCAAACATTGACAAACCGCTACTGAAGTAATCACGGAGAACTTCCAATTTGAAAGTCTCAGAATAAATCTTACGAGATAATTTAGACATAATTTTTCTTTTTTTATGTCTCTAAAAAGGTGTCAACCTAAATCCGTATAAGACAAAACAAATCGGCTTTCAAAAAAATAGGCGGTGATAGGTGATAGATGAGGTGATAGGTTAGTAGCAACCTATCACCGCTCTGTAAATACGATGAATAGGGAGTTTCAGGAAGACGGTGATAGGATGAAAGAGGATTTTCGTTTTTATGTATGAGAGAGCCGTGTATCTCACTGCCAAAAACTTGATCGGACTCAGCCTCTGTTCTCGTTATAAAATAAGGGCGTTTTTCCGGTCACATCCACCCTCTGCTGGGCAAATAAAGTAACCGGAAACTCCACAACAGAAGGTAGTGCTCTTCTACAGTGTACTTTTTTACCTATTCGCTAAGTGCTATACGCGCTTTTTTTTACTTTCTCCCAACTCACACTCTCCGCTCCTGAATGTCGAGGATGCGTTGCGCCTTGATTATGCTGTTTGCTCATTTCTTGTTCAAACAAGGGGAATGCAGGTCCTAGTATACGCGGTATGCCGATTGGGTTGCATCACCAATTTTAGCAAATCAACCATTAAATGCTTGATTCCTTTGGGTGAGATAGGATATAGTTGCTTGAGAAGTTCCTCCTTACCTGTATCTTTGCTAAGAGTAGCGCTATTGAATCGTTGAAAGACTTTTGTGTATGAGCTTGTACAGCACGTGATAAGAAGTAGTAATAGCTGTTTTTCATTCAGAGTTTATTTACGATATGAGTACTAAAAAGCCTTTTTATCCGTTACTTCAAAGGAATTACCATATTCCATGATTTTGTAGCGTTATCAAATCCGCCGGGACCATCCATTGTTGCAAAGAAGGCATGTGTGGCTTTTCCATTCTCAAAGAGAAGGAACGGGCGTTCCAGTTGTCCTTGCATTTCAACTTTTCCATCCTCCCATTCTACGGTGCGTGAATAGGCTTTCGGGTCTTTATCTACAGTCCAATGGATGCCGTCGGTTGAGTGAGCCATGACTCCGCCACCTCTTTCGCCAGTATATTTGGCTACGTGATCTTTGAAAATGGCATGATACCCTTTAGAGTCTTTCCATAAAAACGGATCTTCGGCTTCTCCCTGACCGTCTACTTGGAAGATGGGCTGATCATTGTTCAATACCGTATAAGGTCCTTCAATGTTGGGAGCATAAGCGATTCCTAATGCCATGTCCGAGTATTTGCCGTTTTCAGTATGAGCCCTTCCTTTGAAAATCATCATTACAGAACCGTCTTCTTGAATAACAGGCGAAGGGTTGGATACTAAATAACTATAGAAAGTATTGGCTTTTGTCTTTAATATCGGTTCATCGAAACGTTTCCAAGGACCGTAAGGAGAATCTGCAACAGCCAGTCCGATGCGTTTATTGACACGTCCGACGATGCACCATGGGCTGCTTAATGTCAGTTTATTATAAGTCGGTTCACCGAATGGGTGGGTGGAACCCATATATATAAGGTAATATTTGTTCTTGTACTTCAGGATACGCGGATTATGAGTGGAGCGTCCGTCCCAATATTGCGCACCACGTGCCGGCAGGGCAATGTCGCAGAATTGGTAAGGGCCTTCAGGTGTGCCGGATACGGCATGTACGATTTCTGAGGCAATCATCCATCCCGGATGGAAAGGTAGTGACTTCGGGAAACGGGAAACAAACATGTGATATTTTCCGTCTTCTCCTTTGATAACAGAGCTTCCCCAACTCCAATATCCTTCACATTCAAAAGCCGGAGTGCGGGGAGCTTTGTCCAATCGATGAAACAACTCATTATGCGATTGTTGTTTCATGACCAGTAAGTTTTCTAGTTTTTGAGCATGAGTATGTATCGCATATAGCACAAAGATTAAGGATAAAAGAGTCGGATGATAAGTTTTCACAGCCATTACTTTAATTTTTAACTAGTTTTCGGAAGCAAAGAAAGTATTTTTTCTTCTAAAGAAAGTGCTATTTAAGTCCTAAATAAGTGCTTCTTTAATCCAAAAACTGTTTTAAACCATCTTTTCGTCACTTTTTCCTTTTCGATATGCTTGCGGCACTACTTGATATTTTTCTTTGAAACTTTTGCTGAACTGCCGTGGAGACGAAAAGTCTAGTTTGTCGGATATTTCCGATATATTCAGTTCCGGATGTTCTTTCAATAAGATTGCCGCCCGTTTTAAACGGATAGTCACAATGAAGTCATACGGAGTTTTGCCGGTGATGTCTTTCAGTTTGGTGAATAGCTTGCTTCGTACGATTCCTATTTCACGGGCAAGCATATCTACATTGAATTCTATGTTGTCTATATGCTGGTCTATAATTTTCATGGCTTTGTCTATAAACTCCTTGTCCATTGGATTGGTAGCTATAATTTGTGGAGTTTCTTGCGGATGCTTGCTGAATTTTTCTTGTAACATGATCCGGTTGTTTATCAGATTGTTGCAACGGGATAACAGAATGTTGACATTGAATGGTTTGGTTATGTAGTCATCGGCACCCAGGCGCAACCCTTCCATACTATGCTCGATAGACGTTCTTGCCGTGAGGAGTACCACCGGAATGTGGCAGGTTTCTAAATTCTCCTTGACTAGCTTGCATAAGTCAGTTCCCGACATTTTAGGCATTACAACATCGCTTAGTATAAGATGAGGATGCTCCGATTGTACTTTCTCCCATCCATCTTCTCCATCGCAAGCGGTGAACACTTGATAGAATGGGGCGAATATGTCGGCGAGCATTTCCATCTGACCGATGATAAGTGTCAATGGAGTACGGGACTCATGGGAGATATTCGTAAAGAAACGGAGTTTCGTCTGGTTAAGCTGTTCAATATCTTCCGCATGCTTTTGTTCGTATCTCAGAGACCCTTGAAGTTTGATACGATTCTTATAAGTGCGGACGATGAAATAGAGGATGATACTGATGCAGAGCGTATAAAGTAGGTAAGACCAAGCGGTGCGGTAGAACGGCGGTAATATTTTAATGTCGAGATGACTTGTTTGTGAATTTGCGGCTGGGGTAGTCCAGAATAGAGAACCCGATATCTGTAGTGAATAAGATCTTATTCGGAGAAAGCTCGCATACATCATATACACAGTTACTTCCCAAGCCATTCTTTTGCTCATCGAAGTTTTCGAAGTCGTTCGTTTCATGCTTATATAAATCGACACCGCTTTCGGAAGTACAGAACCATAGTCTTTTCTGGCTGTCTTCATAGATACGTCCGATATGATTGCTGATGATACGATGTTCTAACGCATGGTTATGTTTATAGTTTTCTGTTTTCTTGGTATCGCTCCGATAGGCATAGACACCTTCTCCGTTTCCGCAGATCCAAAGTGTTCCCTGATAATCTACATGAACTGATACGGTACCTCTAATAGGACTATCTTGACTATCTTGAAATAAAAGGAGTGCCTTTTCAGTTTGGGGATTAAACAGGCAGACTCCTTTGTGAGTGGCAAGAAGAAGATTGTCTTTGTAAGGAACAATTTCTCGGATAATATTTGAGGGGAGAGTACCCTTGTCGCTATTTGTATGATACCGGATGAATTTGTTACTGCGAAGATCCAGCTTGTTCAATCCTCCCATGTGGGTGCCTACCCATACTTTCCCTGTAGAATCTTGAAGATATTGGTAATGTTCCCTTGTGGAAGGAGATGAACGGGTTCTTGCTTTTTATCGATCCGGAACAGTCCGTGTTCTTCCGTTCTATTAATCAATTCATCTAAATGAATTATGCGGTTGTACAAGTGTGATTTGATACTTGCCAGTTAGCTATGAAAATAATAGATGGAAGTCATTGCAATTCGTTGATTATTAATTTGATATAAGAGAAATACAGCTTTTCTTCAGGAAAAGACAAAAACATCCTATTGTTTTTAGTGAACTTATCTTAAAAATAGGATGTTTTTAGGTTTAACTATTTGATTATTATCTCTGTGATATTTTGTATTCCCCCCCCCCCCTATAGTACTTAAAAATAATACAAAAATATGGTAAGGGTTTATTCGGTTCGCTTACAGGAGTTTGTCAGAAAGAACTCGTTCAACGCATTTTCATAGTTTCCGTGAACCAGAATGTGATGATTGCCCAATGGATTCTTTAGGAAATACTCAGCGGGAGTATTCATACGGATGCGTACTTGCGTGCGGCACATATTGATATAATTCGTATTTTCGGATAATGTTCCGGTAGACAGGTAGTATTCATCCAGACATTCACCGCCGCACTTTATGATAGTCACGTCTCCTGTCGGAAGCAATCCCTGAATGGCAATACCTTTTTCCGTCTCGAAATGATTGCGGATAATATACCTTTCCGTTTGTTTGAGCCCGATGGTACAGTGGGCTAATATAAGTTCGTTGGTACGTGCATTAATCATGGAAGGGTTTGCCATGAATCCGTCTTTTCCGGTCAGAGACTTCACAGCCAGCAAAGTAAAGATTGATTGAAGATCTCCTTCGCAGCCTGCCATTATGCCATCGTCATTCAGCAAGGACAATGCCAGACAGCCGGTAGTGTCGATTTGCTCAATCAGTTTGAAGCAACCTAATGTCAATGCTTCCAGCTTCTCTTCTTCGCATACCTTCTTGATAGCCCGGTATAGCCGCATCGCTTTGATGATGTCTTCGGGAGTTCCCTCGCGGCAGGCAAGAGCTTGCGAAGCGACTGCGGCACAGGAAGCACCTACCTGTTCATCCGTTATTTGTTGAAAATGTTCATAAATCCGTTCCAATGGAATGTCTATGTATTCGATGCCCCAGCGGCGTTTTGCCAGCAGATAGTCAACATTACTGGCAACCAGCCAAGGTGAAGGAGAACCGATAACTCCGATACGTTTACCGAATAAAGAGCGTTGTGCCTGGAAATTATTATAAAGTGTGTGGATACGCAGGATGATGCCTGGTAGTTCACCGTGTAGAATCTCACTTTTCATTCCACGTCCCCGCAGCCAGGTAGAGATCTCCAATGCAGCTGCAAGGGAGTTCTGCATACCGTCCGCCAGTAAAATGGCAGGGCGGGGAAGGTCTTCGAAATGCTGTATGACCAGCCTTTCCACCCCACCGGTTGCGATGAAAATGATTTTGAAATCATCACTATTAAGTTTGTCCATATCTTGATAGTCGACTAGCTTTACAGTGTAATATTTTTCAATCTCGCTTAAAATAGCTTTGTGCGAGCCTCTTAGCGAGGACTGTTTGTGAAAGATTGACGCAAATGAGATAAGGTGTATGGTCATTATGATATTGTTTTAAGTTTTCCGTATTACAAATGTATAGCTTTCTTTTCAAAATCCCATAACGATTTTAATCTTACTAAGGTTTTTAAAGTTTTTATGTCTCTGTATTCAAATTATTGCGTACATTTGCAGCTCCAAATAGAAAAAGTAAATAGTAATTAGTAATTTGCAATTAAAATTATGCCAACCATATCCATTCGCGGAAACGAGATGCCTGCATCTCCTATTAGAAAACTGGCTCCTTTGGCAGATGCGGCCAAGCAACGCGGAGTCCATGTATTTCACCTGAACATCGGACAGCCTGATCTGCCCACTCCTCAGGCCGCGATTGACGCGATACGCAATATTGACCGTAAAGTTCTGGAATATAGCCCCAGTGCCGGTTATCGTAGCTATCGCGAGAAATTAGTGGGATATTATGCGAAGTTTAATATCAATCTGACTGCAGACGATATAATCATTACATCGGGAGGTTCGGAAGCCGTACTTTTTTCCTTCCTTTCCTGTCTGAATCCGGGAGATGAAATTATCGTTCCGGAACCTGCATATGCTAACTATATGGCATTTGCCATCTCTGCCGGAGCAAAGATTCGCACTATTGCTACGACCATTGAAGAGGGTTTTTCCCTTCCGAAAGTAGAAAAGTTTGAAGAACTGATTAATGAACGTACCAAAGCAATCCTGATTTGTAATCCGAATAATCCGACCGGTTATTTGTATACTCGTCGTGAAATGAATCAGATTCGTGACTTGGTGAAGAAGTATGATCTGTTTCTTTTCTCCGATGAGGTATATCGTGAGTTTATATATACGGGATCTCCTTATATCTCTGCCTGCCATCTGGAAGGAATTGAGAATAATGTCGTACTGATTGACTCCGTGTCCAAACGTTATTCAGAATGTGGTATCCGTATCGGTGCGTTGATTACCAAAAACAAAGAAATACGTGATGCTGTCATGAAGTTCTGCCAGGCACGCCTCAGTCCTCCATTGATTGGACAGCTTGCCGCAGAGGCCTCTTTAGATGCTCCGGAAGAATATTATCGTGAAACGTATGATGAATACGTTGAGCGTCGTAAATGCCTGATTGACGGTTTAAACCGTATTCCCGGTGTTTATTCACCCATTCCGATGGGAGCTTTCTATACAGTGGCTAAGCTTCCGGTGGACGACTCCGATAAGTTCTGTGCGTGGTGCCTTTCTGATTTTGAGTATGAAGGTCAGACTGTATTCATGGCTCCGGCTTCTGGTTTTTATACCACTCCGGGTTCCGGAATCAATCAGGTTCGTATTGCTTATGTATTGAAGAAAGAAGATTTAACCCGTGCACTTTTGGTCTTGCAGAAGGCTTTGGAGGAGTATCCGGGAAGAACAGAATAAATTTACGTATTAGGTATTAATCGTAGTTTTCAGGATGTTTGTTGCTGCTATACTTGATACCTAATACTTGAACCTAATACTTAAACAAATGTCTCTATCACTTTTTATAGCTCGACGTATCTATCGTGAAAGCGATGGCGGAAAGCAGGTGTCACGTCCTGCAGTCCTCATTGCGATGGCAGGTATTGCTATCGGTTTGGCTGTAATGATTATTGCGGTGGCGGTAGTTGTCGGGTTTAAAAGTGAAGTGAGAAATAAAGTTATAGGATTCGGATCGCATATTCAGATTACTAATCTGGATGCGGTCAGTTCTTACGAAACTCATCCGATTGTGGTAGGAGACAGTATGATGACTGCTCTTGCTGATTATCCGGGGATAAGCCATGTACAGCGTTTTTCTACCAAACCGGGAATGATTAAGACTGATGATGCTTTTCAGGGAATGGTATTAAAAGGCGTGGGGCCGGAATTTGACCCTCATTTTATAAAGGAATATTTGGTGGAAGGCGAGATTCCGGTTTTCAGTGATTCTGTTTCTTCCAATCAGGTGCTTATTTCCAAGGCGTTGTCCACTAAGATGAAGTTGAAACAGGGGGACAAGATATACACCTATTATATACAGGACGATATCCGTGCCCGACGTCTGACAATTGCCGGAATTTATCAAACGAACTTTTCTGAATACGACAATCTCTTTTTATTGACGGATCTTAATCTGGTGAATCGATTGAACGGTTGGCAACCGGAACAGGTGACCGGTGTAGAGTTACAGGTGAAAGATTACGATAAACTGGAGGATATAACATACGAAATCGCAACTGACATAGATAGCCAGATGGATAAACTGGGTGGTGTGTATTATGTGCGTAATATCGAACAGTTGAATCCGCAGATCTTTGCTTGGCTTGACTTATTGGATTTGAATGTATGGGTCATTCTATTTCTGATGATAGGGGTTGCCGGTTTTACTATGATTTCCGGTCTGTTGATAATCATCATCGAACGAACCAATATGATTGGTATTCTAAAAGCATTAGGAGCCAACAATTTCATGATTCGTAGAACCTTTCTTTGGTTTGCAGTCTTTTTGATTGGTAAAGGAATGCTTTGGGGTAATGCCATTGGTTTGGCATTTTGTGTTCTTCAATCCCGATTCGGACTCTTTAAACTCGATCCGGAGACATACTACGTAGATACTGTTCCGATTTCTTTTAATATTCTACTTTTTGTTTTGATTAATCTGGGCACTTTGTTTGCTTCTGTATTGATGTTGATCGGTCCTTCATATCTGATTACTAAGATCAATCCGGCAAGCTCTATGAGATACGAATAATCCTCTTTTTCCTATCTTCTCATGAAATCCCCTTTTCCCCGGAAGAAACGGCAGAGTTTGAACTTTAATGACTGTACAGGTTGGATCAGGTCGAAAACAGGTAATGAGAAATAGTATTTTCGTCCTCCCCCCATTTCTTTGGTCGTGCAATTGATAATGACAGCTTGTACCGTAAAGCGCAGTAGCCAGATCAGAAATGCGATACCTGCTACCAACCAGTGGAAATTTAGAATCCCGAATGCAATACCTGCGATACAGGCAATATAGAATAACAAGCGGGAGAAGGTCTCAAATCCCAGGAGGTAACGCTGTATTCCATGGTAGAATTTGGCAGTAGCCATATAGCTGACTTTTTCTTCTTTCCAATCTTTGTAGCGATATACGGGTTGTATTCGTGTGGTAGCGTTGAAGTCCGTTTCTACACGGGTATTGGAGGAGGTAGCTAGCTCATTAATGAATAAATCATCTTCTCCACGTTGCAGATTCAGGTATTTGGAGAAACCTTTCTGTTGAAAGAATAGTTCTTTCCGGTAAGCCAGGTTGCGTCCGATACCGATATAAGGTTTTCCGGCTAGAGCAAATCCCAGATAACGCAAAGACTGGAATAAAGTATCGAATGAAGTACGTTTGTGCAACCATCCCTTTGTGCGGTCGTATCCGCTATATCCCAACACGATTTGAGTCTGTGGAGTGAAATTACGTGCCATCAGTTTTAACCACTGGTTGCTGGCGGGCATACAGTTTGTTTCCGTAAATACCAGCCAATCATGTTTGCTGGCTTTGATACCCAACGTTAGAGCCAGTTTCTTATGACTGATATAACGTGCACTTTTGGGCGTAAAACTATGGTAAAGATGAGGATATTTTTCTTCCATCACTCCCAGTATATCCTCGGTGTCATCTGTGGAAGCATCATTGATGACAATCACTTCAAATTGCGGATAGTCCTGTTCCAGAATAGCAGGTAGAATTTTACGAAGATTTTCAGCCTCATTGCGTGCGCAGAGAATCACGGAAAGTGGAGGCAGTTCTCGTGTGAAATGTGTTTCTTCTTCTTTGCCTACAGCCTTATTGTGGAGATGTATCCGGTTGTACAGACTGAAATAATAAATGAGCTGAATGATAAAAAGAATACCTGCCGCTGATAAAAGAATCAGTTCGACAGTATTGAATGTAAATGTTTCCATCAAATTTTAGTGTCGTTTTTACAGCTGCAAAAGTACACAATTTTTTGGTAGTTCCGTTATCTCGATGGGAGGTTATTTCGCAGGTCGAGATATTCTTTCTTAAACATATCCACAAAAAGAAAGAATAATGAAAGCAACAGCGGACCGAAGATGACTCCCATAAACCCGAATATAGGCAAGCCGATGACTACTCCGAAAATAGTGATAAGCGGATGTGTATCCGCCATCTTCTTTTGGAGGATGAACCGAATGAGATTGTCTGATTGCGATACAATGATAGCTCCATAGCCCAAAAGCCCGATGGCGTTAAACCAGTCTCCATTGATGGCAAGATAAGCGGCTACGGGAAACCATACCAATGCTGTGCCTACCATCGGAATGATAGTTGCAAAGCTGGTCAGGAATCCCAGCATCAGTATGTTGGGTGCTCCGAAAAGCAGATAGCCTATCATAGCCACGCCTCCCTGGATGATAGCCAGTAAGGGAATACCGATGGCATTGGAACGGACAATCATATTGATTTCTTGAATGACTTCCTGCGTATTGGTTTCATTAAATGGCAGAATGTCATTGACATAAGTTTCCATCTTTTTTCCTCCGATCAGCATGAAGTAAAGCACAAAGATCATGACGAACAGGTTGATGGCAAGGCTGCTGATGCTTTCCATTATAATTTGTCCGATACGGGGAAGTATGGACATGATGAATGAAAGCGTATCTTTTCCCAATACATCGTATCCTGTTTTCTCTTTGATGAATTCTGCTACCTGTTGAATAGGTGCAATATAGGTTTGTGGATCCAGATTGATGTCCTGTAATTTGTTTGCCACCATCCAGACAGTCAATCCCAAAGGGATAAGAAAGACGAAAATCGTTTCTGTGGTAATCAGCAGTGCGCTGATGCTTCGTTTCAGCTTTCGTTTTTCTACCAGATGATTCATCTGTCCGCGTACTAGAATGTAGATGGTGAGTGCTCCCAGTAATCCCCCCAAGAAAGGAGTGATTTGGCGGAAGATGATGACTCCCATAAACAGGATGATGACAATGAGGGAATATTTCCAGTATTGTTCTTTGGTGCTCATATCGTGTAAAATTCGTTTATATGATAATAAACACTCGAAGGGCGTGAATGGTTTGTTTTACAGTGAAATGTCGATATGAATAATCCCTGAATCTACTCCTTCGGATATTCGTTAATATCCGGTGGAGTTATGTTAAATGTTAACGAATCTGTTTGTTTTATTAAACCATGTTATAAGATATGCCTCTTTACTCCGAAAATTTGGAGATATGTGGAAAGTACGTATCTTTGCAACATGTTTTTCATAGTATTAGATTTAAGGTTAATAAAAAAGATTGGCTGTCTGGGATAGATAGCCTTTTTTTATGCCCTTTATTTTCATTCTATTTTTCAGGATCAGTAGAAAAATAGTGGGGATACATTATTAAGAGATGAAGGGCTGATGGGATTTGCCGATACATTGTGGAATGTTATTATTGAACCTTGAACCGTATTTTACTTTCGTTCTTCCTTTCAAAGATGGTAAAACCAAAGCGACTTATATTAGGGAAAGAAATACATTGGATAAATATGTGAAGCCTTGGATGTGGCAAAGTGTTCGTTGTTTTTATATCGATAAACAAGGTGATAAGTTGAGATGCAAATACCGAATATACATTTACTCAATTATTTGCACTAGATTGTTTACAATTTGGTTACCGTGGATGTTATGACAGATTAGAAGAAAATAACATCGATTTGAATCAGGGAGCGGAATCCACCGTTTGCTATTTGATGGCAATATTGTCCTAAATAAATTGGGGGGAACAAATAAAAAGGAAGTAGAACTAAGGTAAAATGACTACCTTAGTAGCAAGCTACCAACTCATCTACTTCCTATGGCAAATATAACACTTTTCGCACAGGTAATATCACATCTCCCGAAAGAAAATATCAGGAAAATCATAAAATCTTCGGGGTCAGACAAGCATTGCAAGGGCTACAATACATGGAGTCAGTTTGTTAGCATGATTTTCAGCCAATTCTCAGGATGTGATTCAGTCAGAGATATCTCAAACGGGCTGAAATCAGCCACCGGCAACCTCAATCATTTGGGAATCAACCGTGCACCATCCAAGTCAACGGTAGCATATCAGAACGCCAACCGAGACAGTTCGGTTTTTCGCGGCATATTCTACTCGTTGTTTCAGTATTTCGGACAGCAAGCCCTATGGCAACGAAGAAAGTTCCGTTTCAAGATGCCGATAAAACTGCTCGACTCCACATTGGTGTCATTGACTCTGTCAATATATGACTGGGCACATTACACTACCACCAAGGGGGCGGTCAAGATGCACACGCTATTGGACTATGACAGTCTTTTGCCGGAGTTCGTGAATATCACCGATGGCAAAACCACCGACAACAAAGCTGCTTTTGATATTGAGTTACATCCGTATAGTATTGTAGTAGCCGACCGAGGCTACTGTGACTACTCATTGCTGAATAATTGGGACAGCAGCAACGTGTTCTTTGTAGTGCGTCATAAAGACAATATCCGGTACAAAGCCATAGAGGAGTTGCCTTTGCCTGAAAAACACGCTCAGAATGTACTTATTGACGAAATAATCGAGTTCGAACTCTCGGCGGCCAAATCCAAATATCCCAAACGTTTACGTCGCATCGCAGTATGGAACGATGAACACGGTTTTGAAATTGAGTTACTCACAAACAACTTCACATTGGCAGCATCAAGCATAGCGGCTCTGTACAAGGCTCGGTGGAACATAGAAATCTTCTTTCGCAACCTCAAGCAACTGCTACGCATCAAGAGCTTTATCGGCACATCCCGCAATGCCGTAGAGACCCAAATATGGACTGCTATGACTACAATGCTGATTCTGACATGGCTAAAGCACATCGCAAGATACAAATGGGCATTGGCTAACCTTGTGGTCACGCTCCGGCTGAACACATTTACCAAAATCGACCTCCAAAAATGGCTTGATCAACCATTTACACCACCTCCCGAAACCATCGAAAACGATTAGGGGGGATTGATTTTGAACTCTCGAGGCTATACTTAACAGTATAGTCAGTTAGCTCATGCTCAAAATTTATTTAGGACAATATTGATTTGATGGCGAGATTTTCTCTTTTATCTGATTAATTCCGTATATTTGCAGGCATAAACTGCAATATTATGAAACCGGTATTTATTAAGGTGCTTCGTGTACTGATGCTTTTTATAGTTATTGTTTCGTGTGCCATCGGTTATGCTGTTTATGAGGATACGTTGGTCAGTTGGTGGATACCTGTCGGGGTGGCTTTGGTGATTGCTATTCTTACATTTCCTTTTTATAAAAAGTGGACATGGTTGACGGCAAGAAGTAATAAATCTCTCAATCTGCTTTGTCATCTGGTTTGTGTGGGAGCTTTCAGCTATGCATTGTTTTTGGTGGGAAACTATTGTCTGGCGGATCCTGCTTCCACGCAGGACGAAAAAGTTGTTGTACAGAAGAAACTTCAGAAGACGTATAAGAAGACACGGCGGGTAGGTAAGTGGCGTTATGTGTCGGATGGTGTGCATAAGGAATATTATTTACAGGTGGCTTTTGAGAATGGAACCGTGGAAACGTTACACGTATCACTTTCTACCTATAATAAGACTCGGCAAGGCAAAACAAAGATACTGACTTTGCAGAAAGGATTCTTCGGGCTTCCGGTGATAACGAAAGGACTTTAAAAATATAATTTGCTGCAGTAACTCCCGGAACTGTTTTCTCTTGTAGTCTGTTATATTCTTTGCTAAGTTCTTCCAGAATCGTGTGTACCGTTAAATGAGGGATCCGTGTGATACCTTCGTCGTTTCTCTGTTTTACACTTTATCCAAGTGGCTATCTTATCTCAAAGGATGTGCTATTCCTTATCAGCCTGATCATCGGAGAATCGTAAAAATAGGCGTTAACTGTGATAGTGAGACAAGAAGTATGGGTGATTGGAAACCGTATAAGTCACCTATCACCTGGATAAAGCCTTGAAACTATTAGTTTCCCTGCTTGAAACTACAGTTTCCCCGCCTTGAAACAAAGTGTTTTGCGCCTTGAAACAAAGTGTTCACCGTGTTGAAACAAAGTGTTCACCGTGTTGAAACAAAGTGTTCAGCGCTTTGAAACAAAGTGTTCCACCATATTGAAACAAAGTGTTCAGCGCTTTGAAAGTGTTCCACCATATTGAAACAAAGTGTTCCACCATATTGAAACAGAGTGGTTTGCTGAAGTAACAACAAACACAAAATAGCATACGAGTTTACTTGTGGGATTGAAAGAGTAGTTTATCATGTTGTCAGACCATCATGAGCTAAAACAGATATGTTGCAGATACTTGACCTGCAACATATCTGCAACAGGTATCTGCAACGCCATAAGCCATTATATTTCAATTAGATACAACGAAATTGTTGCAGATGGCAGATAATTACCATAAATATATTCTTTTGTGTAGGAATCGGATGTAGGTTCCTCCGCTATTCCTTTCTGACGAAAAATCCTACGAATATATTCCTGTTGTTCAAGCGACAAATCTCCCTCTTTACGGTAAAAGCGGTAATATATCCCGCGTCCGATAAAGATAATTGACTGACAGACAAACATCAACCAATTACCCGGCTCGCATTGGACCGGATAAGGGGCAGTATGGCTATATTTTTATCTTAAATGAGAACCGTGATTGAACACTAAAATTTCTCTATTATTCTTTGGAGGAAATAAAAATAAACACTACTTTTGCCGCGATAAAATGAGTATTCACCCTTTAAAAACAGATGGAAAGGGTATTAATTATGTTGGAGTTATAATATTATCAAAATTAGGACTAAGTTGTCTTGTCGGGATGATGAGGCTTTGCAATTTATTGTTTTTACATTGAACCTATGGTTCTTATATTGACCGCAAATCTACTAACAAGCGGTAATGGTTGATTAGTCCTGCAATCCTTTTTATATTTTAAATTAATCACTTCAATGCGATGGTGGGTATTTCATATCCATATCCAAAAGCATTGGTATCACGTGTATTGCATTATCGTCTGCCGATGAGGTCGATAGGGAATGCTGTATGCGAACGAAAAAAGAGTATGGGAATACGATTAAAAGATTTAAGCAAACTGGGATACCGGGATAATGTTGCCCGTAGTCTGGTAGTGGACATTGTGAGCAAACATTGCAAACACGACACTAAAGAACAGATTGAAATGACATTGAGCGATATACTCGAGCATCCCGAATCTTACAAAAATAACGAAATTTGGAATAAGCTGGCCGAACGCCTTTCGCCTACTATAATAGCGAAAGAGTTGATAGCTTATGATTTATTGGACGAGCCGTTGATGTATAAAACCTATGGAGGTAAATTTATCGAAACGCTTGCTAAACAACAGATGAACTTGGCTATGCGCTTACCCGTAACGGTAGCCGGAGCATTGATGCCTGACGCTCATGCCGGATACGGGTTACCTATCGGTGGAGTGCTTGCTACGGATAATGCGGTGATTCCGTATGCAGTAGGGGTTGATATCGGCTGTCGAATGAGTATGACGGTATTTGATGCTAGCGCTGACTTCCTGAAACGATATATCTGTCAGATGAAAGAAGCCTTGAAGGATTTTACTCATTTCGGTATGGATGGCGGATTGGGTTTTGAACAGGAACATGAGGTGTTGGATAGGGAAGAATTCCGTTTGACTCCTTTGTTGAGGGATTTGCATGGAAAGGCAGTACGTCAACTGGGGAGTTCCGGTGGTGGTAACCATTTTGTAGAGTTCGGAGAGATCGCTCTGCAAGAAAATAATGTGTTGAATCTTCCGGAAGGAAATTATCTGGCATTGTTATCACATTCCGGTTCACGAGGTTTGGGAGCTGCCATTGCCAAACATTACAGTCTGTTGGCATGTGAGGTGTGCAGGCTTCCACGTGAAGCGCAGCATTTTGCTTGGTTGGATTTAAACACTGAAGCAGGGCAGGAGTATTGGATGAGTATGAATTTGGCAGGCGATTATGCCCGTGCCTGTCATGAACGGATTCATTTGAATTTGGCGAAAGCATTAGGGTTGAAGCCGCTCGCTAATGTCAACAATCATCATAACTTTGCTTGGAGAGAGGAAATAACATCGGGACGTATGGCAATCGTCCATCGTAAAGGGGCTACTCCGGCGCAAAAGGGACAAGCGGGATTTATTCCCGGAAGTATGGCCACCCCGGGTTATTTGGTTTGTGGCAAAGGGGCGGAAGAAGCGTTGAATTCGGCTTCTCATGGAGCCGGTAGGGCGATGTCCCGTCAGAAAGCAAAAGATAGTTTTACGCAATCGGCTTTGAGGAAGCAGCTGTCGCAGGCGGGAGTGACTTTGATTGGCGGGAGCGTGGAAGAAATGCCACTGGCATATAAGTACATTGACAGAGTGATGTATACTCAGGAGACACTGGTAGAGGTGCAGGGTAAATTTATGCCTCGCATCGTTCGAATGAATAAGGAGTGATATGATGAAAGAAAAAGTATATTTACAGATCACTTCCGGTAGGGGACCTGCCGAGTGTTGCCGGGTAGTGGCATTGGTGTTCGAAAGAATAGTGAGACAAGCGCAAGCGAGAGGATTGAAGGTGGAAATGATAGAGCGGAAAGTAGGTCCGGTGAACCGGACATTGCTCTCAGTTGTCATTTCCCTCCAAGGAGTGGCTTGTGGTGAAGTAGTGGATGAATGGGAAGGAACTGTGCAATGGATAGCTCAAAGTCCGTATCGCATTTATCACAAACGGAAAAACTGGTTTGTCAGTGTTCATTCATTTGTCTTGTCCGAGAATCAGGAGGTTACGGAACGAGATTTTCGTTACGAAACCTTGCGTGCCTCGGGACCTGGCGGACAACACGTCAACAAGACAGAGTCGGCAGTCCGTGCGGTGCATATTCCTACGGGAATGAGTGTGGTAGCTTCCGACCAACGCTCGCAATGGCAGAATAAGAAACTGGCAACGGAACGTTTGTTGGTGAAACTCTCGTCCTGGACGATGGAGCAGGCAATGATTCAGGCACAGGAGAACTGGGACAATCACAATCATCTGAAACGGGGAAATCCGGTGAAGGTGATTCAGGAGTCACTCATTTAACTATGTGGGAAGAATTTAGTATTTAATTAAAAAGAAGAAAATGATGTCAGAGAAATATGGTCGTACTTATCACTATCCATTCTCTCCCGGAACGACTAGTGACGACCGGATTAACCATACGTATTGGGAGGACATCCAACGGATTCGAACATTGGTGCATACCGAGAAGCTGGATGGAGAGAATAATTGTTTAAGTCAGTGGGGTGTCTTTGCCCGTTCGCATGTTGCTCCCACTACTTCCCCCTGGACGAGGCAATTGCGTGAGCGTTGGGAATTGATAAAGAATGATTTGGGTGATATAGAAATCTTTGGAGAGAATCTATATGCTGTTCATTCCATAGAATATCAGCGATTAGAAACGCATTTTTATGTCTTTGCAGTCCGTTGTATGGATCAGTGGCTGTCATGGGAAGAAGTAAAGTTTTATGCAGCTTTATTTGACTTTCCTACTGTTCCGGAGTTGAAGATAGAGCCTGTTTCCGGTTTGACACCGGAACTTTTAAAACAGGAAATCATCCGTATGTCACAAGAACCGGCTATCTTCGGCTCTTGTGATCCGTGGATGAAAGAGCCTTGTAGTCGTGAAGGAGTAGTCAGCCGCAATATCGCGGAATATCCGGTAAGCGAATTTGCACATAATGTGTTTAAGTATGTGCGAAAAGGACATGTTAGAACAGACGAGCATTGGACACGTAACTGGAAGCGCGCTCCGCTTGTTTGGGAGTTTAATAATGAAAAGGAGAAATAAAGATGAATTGGAAATTGATAGAAGATAAATCGTGGTGTTCACTCGAACAACAGTTCGGGTGGGTACGCGAAATGAATACTGTTCCGCAGGATATTCGCTATCATGCGGAGGGCAGTGTAGCCGAACATACCCGTATGGTATTGAAGGCATTGCAGCAGTCTTCTGCTTATCATTCTCTTTCTACTTTGGAGAAGGAAATCATTTGGACATCTGCCTTGTTGCATGATGTTGAAAAACGTTCAACTTCCGTGAATGAAGGAAAGGGGCGGGTATCTGCTAAAGGACACGCCAGAAAAGGAGAGTACACTGCCCGTACTATTTTATACCGGGATTGCCTTGTTCCATTCCATATCCGGGAACAGATTGTATCTTTAGTTCGGTATCATGGATTGCCTGTTTGGTTGATGGAGAGACCTGACCCTGTAAAGAAACTATGTGAAGCTTCTTTACGGGTAGATACTTCATTGCTGAAGATGTTGGCCGACGCTGATATCAGAGGACGTATTTGTGAAGATCAGAACGAACTGCTGGAAGCATTGGAGCTGTTTGAGATTTTCTGCCGTGAACAGGATTGTTGGAAGAAACCGAGAGATTTTGCCACTGATTATGCACGTTTTCATTACTTCCATACTGAAGGCAGTTATATTGATTATATCCCTCACGAGCAGTTTAAATGTGAAGTGACAATGTTGTCGGGACTTCCGGGAATGGGGAAAGATTATTATATTCAATCAGCTGGCATAGATGTTCCGGTGGTGAGTTTGGACATCATTCGTCGAAAACACAAATTGAGTCCCACGGATAAGTTTGCGAATGGATGGGTGGTGCAAACTGCGAAAGAGGAAGCCAGAACGTATCTTCGCAAAGGACAGGACTTTGTTTGGAATGCTACTAACATAACTCGTCTGATGCGTGCCCAACTGATTGATTTGTTTGTTGATTATGGTGCAAAAGTAAAGATAGTCTATTTGGAACAACCATACCACATTTGGCGTCAGCAAAATAAAAGTAGGGAATATGCACTTTCTGAATCTGTATTGGATAAGATGTTGGATAAACTGGAGGTTCCTCAACTGACGGAAGCCCATGAAGTGGTATATCATGTGGTATAAAAGTAACGTGAGACGCAGGATGTACCTTAAAGTATTGTTATCTCTTTTCTGATATAATATCTGAATTATATGTGTGGTATACAGGTAAAAAGGCTATTAAAAGTGGTATAAAGAATTTTAATAAAGGTGATGCGAGATATGGGATTTATTGGCTAATTTTACACCGATTTTGAAACAATATGAAAACTAACAATGCTGAGAAATAGAATGAACATATTATCAAAGGTCACAATTTGGGGTAATAAACGCCCTGAGTTTGTGTCGGATGTTCATGTCTTCGACATTGAACCTCGTTTTGTAAATACTTTCCAACGAACATAATAAGGTACATTTTACTGTACTTTGATTTAGAATAGAGCAGAAATAGTTGGGGAGTCCTTACCAAACTTTCCAACTATTTTGTTTTATACCCATTTGTGGTAGTTGTCTTTGTGATGCTCCTCTGTCGTTTCCGTCTGATGGGTACTTGATAACTTGATTATTAACGTGCAGTGACGCACATAAATTGAGAAGAAATGAATTACAAATTTGATGGTAGCAAGGTGTTCTTTACATCTGATACACACTTTTATCACGGGAATATCATTCGTTTCTGTAACAGACCGTTTAAGGATGTGGAAATGATGAATGAAACTATTATCTCCAATTGGAATAATACGGTTGGGCAGAATAATATTGTTTTTCACTTGGGTGACTTTTGTCTTGGAGGTTCCGCTGAATGGACTAAAATACTTGACAGACTGAACGGCAAGATATATCTGATTATGGGCAACCACGATTTGAAGAATATGCGTCAGGGCTATGTCGATAGATTTGAACATGTAGCAATGCAAATGCACATAGAAGTGAACAAGCAGAAAATATATTTGAATCATTATCCGTTTCTGTGTTTTGATGGCGGATACAAAGATGTGTGGCAATTGTTTGGTCATGTGCATACAAGAAAGAATAATACCGGAGTTGATGCCTTTCGGCTTCAGTACCTTTATCCGACACAGTATGATGTCGGGGTAGATAACAACAACTTCACACCTGTATCATTTGAACAGGTTAAGAGAACTATAAATAAGCAAATAGAAGATGGAGGAAAGTAAAATGAAGATACAATATATGAGCGACCTGCATTTGGAGTTTAGTGATAACAGTAGGTGGTTGCAACATAATGAATTGCCTGTGATGGGAGACATACTGGTACTTGCAGGTGATATATTTTATTTAAAGAATAAGATTGAGCCTTTGACGAATTTTTGGAAATGGGCATCAGCCAATTATCGTCAGGTACTTATTGTTCCCGGAAACCATGAATATTACAATTATTGTGATGTGATGGATAGGGGATTACAGTGGAAATGGATGTTCAAGGAAAATGTCGGGTATTATCAGAATCAAGTGATACGGATAGATGACACAGATTTTATCATGAGTACTTTGTGGTCTCAAATTTCTCTTGTTGATGAATATTTTGTGTGGAAAGGCATGAATGATTTTCGACAGATAATGTATCACGGGAAACTGCTTCAGACAGAAGAATTCAACCAGATGCATACTTTCTGTTTGGATTTCATCAAGCAAAGTCTGGCAGAAAGTACCGCAAGACACATTGTGGTTGTGACACATCATCTTCCGACATTGGAGGTGGTAGCCAATCATCATAAGGGATCTGTGTTGAATAGTGCATTTGCCACCGATTTGAGCAGACTTATATCCGATAACGATATTGATGCATGGATTTATGGTCATTCACATACCAATATTGATGTTGAAATAAATGGTACAAAGGTGGTTTGTAATCAAATGGGATATGTCTTTCAAAATGAACATACAACCAATGGCTTTGACCCAAGCAAACGTATAGTTTTGTGATAGGTGATTGCTTATCCAGCAATTAGTCTAATGCCTTAATATGTGTTATATAGTAAAATGTTGGATATCTTTATCTGCTCAAAACCAAGGTGGATAGGGAATATGTTATTTTCTTCCATCATCTTGTAGTATTATTAGAATTATAGACGGTCAAGCCTTTAACTGTCAGAAGGTATTTCTGGCGGGGATGGCGAGGCTTGTCAGGGTGGAGCATAGAAACAAATCCCTCTTTTATGGCTGGATTAAGTGAATATTCCATAAAATTTTCACGATCCTTTAATCCTACGGCAGCCATCATTTCTTTGACGGATAATTTGTTGTTTGCAATAGCTGTTATTAAGCGACAGATATTCTCGTTATCTATCTGCAATAGATTATATGAATTTGTCTGGGTGCTTGTCGGGGTGGAGACCACTATGTTTTCAGGAGTATTGACGATCAAAAAACGATTTCTTAATTCATTACCTCTTCCATCAATAGATTACGAAAGAATCGTTCCAAATACATAGAATCCCTTTTTATCCCTTTTTGGATGTTTTGGTAATTGGCTCTTACTAAAGCATTACGGAAATACCAAGAATGTTTAGCGAAAAGGTCATTTTCAACATTGAATCCCATTGAACGTAAATATTGAATGATAAACACTGCTGTAGTTCGGGTATTACCTTCCCCAAACGGATGAATCTGCCACAACCCGGATACAAATTGGGTGATATGATTGACTATTTGATAAATGTCCAATCCGGTATAATCAAACGCCTTTTCTTGTTCGAAGTCATATTCTATGGCTCTGCGGATGTCTGGAGCGGAGACATAGAATACGGTATCACCACGAAGCACCCATTCCTTTTTGGTAATATTGTAATCTCTAATTTGTCCGGCAAACTTGAATACACCATTGAATATTCTTCGATGTATGGCGGTTAGTCCAGCTACGGTAAAAGCAAATGAACGCTCATTCAATAGCTTGGTAATATTGGCTGATACCTTGTCCGCTTCCTCTGTTTTGTTATCCTTTTCTGTACGAACATCTTTTGATTCATAGTAACTATTGATAAGTTGTTGTACTTCATCAATCGTTATATCCCCTTCAATATGCTTACGAGCTGTTTCAATGAGATATTCAGAGGGTTTTAAGCCATCTACCGCCTGAAGTCCTATTGCTGTTTGCCAGGCATAGCCTTTTTCACGCTTTTGTGGCTCACCTTGTTGGATGTATTCGTTGAAGTTAATCATTCCTAAATTTTTATATGAAATAACGATAATCATATGTGATGCCATTGTAATCTCTCAATAGATTTCCTATTTGAGCAAGAGTGTTAGAAGTATCTATTGTTGCTGGCAATTTTGTATATAAATTAAATGAGTTCCAATTCATTTTAGTGAATCCTATAATTTCTTTGGCAATAGTTGCCAAGTCACCATGACCATAATATTTAGTTATCTTTAGTGGTGATGGTATACAGCGGCCTCCTTGATAATACCTTCTGTTTTCTTTTATAGATGGAACTACTCCATGAGTCCATAATAAGGCATTTCTTCCTGATAATTTAATACAAGTACCTCTATCTATAGGATACCAATCTGATGTTAATTGTCTGTTGCTAATTCTTTGAGCAATAAATTTTATATTGTATTCTTGTGTAATTGTTATCAAATCTATTTTAGTGATTCCTGCTTGTTTTAATGCATTTGTTATCCCTTCGATTTCTTCCTCTCTAAATGGAGTACGTTTATGAATTACCACTCTTTGAGGAAGTTTATCCATTGCACATTGGAATAGATTAAGAATATCCATTCCAAACTTATATGCTTCTTCAAAATTTAAATACGGATTTTTCTTTTTATCAAATTGAAGATGGTCAACTTTTGATAGTTTATATCTTAATCCTTGTCCTTGTGCATTATATATGTGGCTACATCCAAGAACAACCTCTGTCTTTCCGTTAGGACGTTTTTTTATACTGTAACCAATCCCCGCATAAGCGGTATTTGTGTCTAAGTCTGCTAATGTCCAAGGAGTTCTTAGAGTTTTACGAATAAAGCCAATGACAACCACCATGCTATCTCACATTCCATTTTGTCGTATAGAGTGTTCTCTTCTATAATTTGAGTTGTGAAATTATGTTGGGCAGCAAATGCTTTAATGTAATTGTGTAAATCAAAAAATTCTCCGTTATGATAAAACTGCCTATAATTACTCCAAGAGTTTGGTATAAATATGGTTATTACAATTCCCGGAAAATGTTTTGCAAGGCTTTTAGAACTCATGCAAATATATCTTACTAGCTCCACAGCATTTATAGGGTTATCAGTTGTAGATATCCACCTTTCAGAATTTATATCTGGAATATCCAATCTACAATTATAAATGCTGTTAAAAGCGATGTAATCATGGATGTAATCAGAAGATTTTGATGTGAATATTGTAGTATTTAACTTTTTAATAAAGGTGTTGAATTTTTTAGCAAAAGAAACGGGACATACAATACCAAGACGTACATCTTGAGGGAAAATATCATAGTGATTTGCGTCATATGGCTTGTGATTTGATAATCCTCTCATTGGATTGTCATCATAGAAGGGCCTATTAATAATGGAGTTTACAAATTCAAGTTTAGGCTCATCAATTTGTATCCCATGATATATAGACTGATTTGTATTGTATGTTTGAGGTGTATCGATTCTAATATGATTTTGTCCATTATAATGTATTTCAGCGAAACCACGATTAGGGGATAACTGAAATTTAAATCCGCTATTTGAGTTTACAGGAATATCGAATGATATTCTGTTATTTTCAAATAAAATATTGCACCACATTTGAAGTTTTTCTTCATATTCCTGATTTCTCATTTTATCCAAATATCTGCGGCTATATTCTTGCTTTTTTTCTTTTTCAATAACTTTGTTTGATTCAAGGTATATTGATGGTGTTATTGAAAATAGAGCATACTTTTGTTGTTGTGGAATAAACGATAATCCACATTCAATCGCTTCGTGGACAGATATATCTTGTTCGCTAAACAAAATTTTGTCTCTCCATAATAAGTTTCGTTTGCTGTTGATTATAATCGCGAAAACGAAACGTACAATTTTCTAAAACGAAACGTACAATTTTCACTATTTTTTCAGCCCATCAAAGCAAAGGCATTTAATCACCATTCAAGCGGTAATTAAATGCCTTTTGAACATATGCAAAAAGCGCGAAAAACGTTGTTTTTCATCTGCATTTTGTCTGCACTTTATTTGTTCAATTCGTAGAAAACCACTATCTTTGCTTAGTAATTAAGAGATCGTTTTGCATAGGTTTGCCCCGTTAGCAAGCCTTTTATGTAACCAGCTTATCAAGCAGGCGAACAATGTTTGCCTTTATCTTGTGCCTGTCTCTTTGCCACTCTATTTGTTCCATCCCTTTGTCATATTCGGGATAAGGCTTTTCTTTCATCTTAAACTGAAAATGCTTGCACAAAGGATAAATGTAACGGTAGGTTTTCACCACGAACACATCCAGGTCACCAAGCAAGAAGGCTACATTTGAACGCACGTAGCCGGATGGTGATGTCGTATTTGTGAGTATTTGGTTATGGATAAACTCGCCCGTTCGCCTATTGCGCAGAAAACGCGTGTAATGAAAGCCGTAATATTTGAAGTTGGCCGCCTTGTAAATTGTTCCGCAGCCTAAACGACCATCGGCGAAACTTTGTATAGCCACGATATTCTCATCCATTTTGCGGATCAACTTGATGCTGGCGGCAATTAGCACGGTTTCCGCATTCTTCCCGAGGCAGTCGCCAATCCACAAACGGTTTAATTCGCATATCCACGCTTTCGGACTCGGGTGATGGAATAATCTTACTTTGGGATTCTTCATGTAACCGTAAACCGCAACACCGAGGCATTTGTCCGGTTCATCGGCGCGGAAGATACTGAAGTTAAACACTCCAAAGCCGCCAAAGTTCCATTTATGGGAATAATGGTGTTCAAGCACCATTTGGCGGGCAAGTTCCTTTGTCACGGGTTTGATAAGCAGGTCGCCGAGCGATGAGGTTTGTTTCAGGACAAACAGATTTTCTTTAATCATTCAGCATATTGATAGCGTTTTAATGTTTCATGAATATTTCCCTCACGATCCTTTTGCCGGGTGGCGCACGATGAGTGGTTCCTGCGGGTTGTCGGGTGGAGCCGTGATAGCGACGAACGATCGCAAGAGATACGGTGACTGTTCCGGCGCATGGCATCGGGCCACACTCCGCACGTTGAACGAGCGGATGATACCGTTTTTTCTTTCTTCATCCCCCGTCGCCATGTGGACATGGAGCGCAAAACCGCGCAGCATGGCGGAATCATCACGGACTGTCCGCGGTGATGCGCCAATTGAGAATGTACGGATGATCGGTTTCATTGCTTACTGTTTACGGGCTATTATTTTAAATTGGCAATAACGGTCGTTCATCACACTCTTGCACAGTTTTTCGGCGTATCCGCCATCGCTTTGAGGCTGATAGGAGCGGTTGTTACCCGAGGAGACGGGGATGCCGTCATCATCATACTGTACCACGCCGCCGGACTTGCAGACAAAGTAGTCGCCGAAGAGTTGTGCGGGTATCCACGGCTGTGCGGGCACCCGTGTGTCGTCGAACATGATGGCGATGCGGTATTCGGGATCATCGGCGGGCGGTATGAATGTGTCGGTATCGTTGGCCGCCACGAAACTCTCGTCGGGCACAACGGTCCGTCCGCGGTATCGGATGGGGCTCTCACCCGTGTTGAGATAGACACCACCGCTTTGCAGGGAGTCTGCCGCCTGCAGCGTGGAGAATATGACGGGGGTCGAGCGCAGGTAGCACACGTTTTCGATGTTGGGGTCTTCGAGTGTGTGAAGTGTACCCGTATCCGTGCCGTTAAGCCCGGATACGAACGTGGTACCCTCCTCGTCAACCGCCAGCACGTTTCCCGTGACATAAACGGCGTTGCGGTATGCCACGTTTCCATCTACTACGTACCGGCCTTGCGGCAGGAGGTCTCCGGGGGCGAATGTGCGGTCGGTCACGGGGCGGTCGTTGAGTACGATGCCGTGCGAACCGAACAGGGAGGTGAACGATGCGAGTATACCGGTAACGGATGCCCGTGCGGTGTCGAGTCTGATGATTTTACTGAGCACTTCGCCCACCGTGTCGCTGCTTGTCTCATCCAGACAGATGGCTCCGCCTACAATGGTGAGTATGCCGGCCGCACTCTGCTCGTCCCATGTGCCGGCTATACCTATACTGTTATCCATGATGGGTATGGAGAGTGCGGGAGGCAAGGCACCCAGATAGGAATCGGTAATGCCCGGCAGGAATCCGGCGGGATTGGCGGCCGGGCTGTCGGCTCGAAGTGTCAGATCACCTGCTCCGGGATTGTTAAAAAGTTCTTCCGCCGTTTGCGCTGTGAAGATGCAGCGGGTGAACACGGGCATGAGTTCCTCTCTCACACCCCGTCCGCGGCATTGCCCGAGCAGACTGTCACGTCGCGCTTCTCCCCCGGATGCTTCGGTAATGAGTTCCTCACCGTCGAGGAACCAGCGGCAATCGGCAGTGAACAGGCACTCCTCGAAACGCAACGGTTCGTCGGCGTAGAAATCGCACCGGGCAAGAATGCTTGTACGGATAATTTCGATGCCGTACGATTCCCGCCTACGGTGTCCGATGGGGACGTTATGGACAGTGAAGTGAGACACTTCTCCATTACCCGCATAGCATATTTTCCTATCTCCGCAGATCTTGGGGCTGTCTATCACCACATGGTGTATGCCTCTTTTCCCGCCGATGCACCCCATGTATAAGGGTGAGTTGCGTATGATAACGCTATGGTCGCCCACACCCCATGAGTGCTGCGTCCACCCGAAATATCCTCCCCAGGCACGTCCCACCCCGGCATATCCCCATGCGCCGTATCGTATCATGGCGGTGTAGGTGGCCGGCGCGCAATTCTCCACGATGATGTCATTCAGCGTGAAGCCATGAATGAGATAGGTGTCTTGCCCGTCGAATGTGGCCGCTCCCATGTAGTCTCCTTGTATGCGGGTATCGTGGTCTCCATCGGACATGTCCTCGCAGAATCGTCCTCGGCAGATGATTTCTTTCGCCGCGGTTCCGTGTCCCCTATACGCCTTTCCCAGTGTCTGATAGGGATTATCCGGGGTTCCTGTGCCGATGAGGTCGTTTCCCGCGTATGAGTCCACATAGACACACCGGGCGTTTCGTGTCCGCCACAAATAAGGTCTCATTCCTCACCTCCTTTCACCGTTTCCACATTGATGACATCCCCGCGTCGTCCCCATGTGGGTTGTTGCGGGTCGATATACTCGCGGCGGATGGTTACACGCCACGCCTTATTTTCAATCACCCACCTTATGGGGCGCCCGAACCGGTCGGTTTGAGGCATGACCTTTCCCGTTTCTTCGGTATTCATGGCCAGAAGAGGATAGATTTCTTCGTATATCCACCTCATGGCGGATTCGGTTTGCGAAGTGTGGGGGTCTGTCTGCCACGTCACTCCTTCTTTTATTTTGATTTCCATTCGATATTGGTTTAGAGATTATACATCAGAGGCACGCCGGTGAGGCCGGCTCATCACACATCTTATTCCGACGGCCGCCGCGGCTTCGTTGACGCGTTGGATTTCCCATGTGGCGAGTTGTCCCGGTTCAATCAGTATCGCCTGCGGGTTTTCGGGATCGACCTCCCGGCGTACCGTGTTCCCGGCGGTTATCCACAGGTGTGCCACGTTGAACAGACGCACCTCTTTCATCGTCACCGCATACGCCTCCATGTTGACATCCTGAATGGCGACTCCCGTCTGCCCGAAGTCGAGCGTGTAGCTGCGGTCGGCAAGCGAGTCGCGCAGGTTCTCGAGGGTCTTTCTCAAGCCTTCCTCGGCATCGGTGGCACGTTTTGTCTCATCGCTTATTTCTTCGTGACAAGCGGTCGCGATGGTTTTCCGTAGTTCTTCCAGCATGCCGGTCAGCGTCTCCGCATCGGTCACCCCTTGGAGAAACGCTTCCATCTCCCGCCATCGGTTGATCGTACTGTCGGCCGTGTCCTTTGCTTCCAAAAAGGTCTTAATTGTATTCGCCAAAGCCCATAACGTGCTGTAATTCGCGCCCAAAGCGGAAAACGTGCTTTCCAGAGAAGCGCAGGGATCCGTGGGGTGCAGACACCCTCGCAGGCTTTCCGCATCGGCGTTGGCCGTGTCGATCTCCGCCTGCTGTCGTATGTCCGTGGCTTGCAAGTCGTCCATGTCGTCCGAAACGCGCCTGAACTCTTTCTCGGCCACGGCTGTATGTTGGTCGAACTCCGTGCGCAGCATACTGTGTCTTTTTTCCAAAGCCACACCGGAGGAGTGGTCGTATTTCGCATTTAGCTGTTCAGGGAGATCCTCCACGTTGGCAAGGGGCAGTTTGTCTTCCGTCTTATGCAGAAAACTGTCTATCCAGTCCGCGAACTGTTCTTCAATCGGGTATTTTCCGCGTTTGAACCATTGTTTTAATGTTGAACGTAATCTGATAGCCATTGTGATATTATTTATTTAAGTCGCATGATATAAGCCAGAACATAATACGGGGGACGGTTTTCATGTTGCGCACCACCGCCCTTGCCTTCCGTGTCATGCCTGTAATAGAACAGATGCTTGTTGTCATAATCCGTATCATTTGACCCGATATTGTTGTTCGTCACGATGGTGTCGTAGTTCTGGCCGTCGTGGGCTTCCGGATAATAATAATCCTTGAACGTATGCGCATGGTTCGGCATTTCATTGATGGTAAGGGCATGTTTTTTCTCACCGCCTGCCGTGCCTTTCGTCTTGTAGTCATTATCACTGTCGTGGTAGCCCACGACAAAACGGCCGCGCAGATCGGGAAGACGGAAAAAGCCGCTGGTCGTAGTGTACCGTGTACCGTTGGCACTGTAAGCATTGTTAAAGGTCGTACCCAAAGCCTTGTACAGGTCGGGATAGTCCTTTGTGCTTAATTGCCGCCCGTCACAAAGGGCGTAACCGTCAGGCTCGGTTTTTCCCGCCCATAGCAGCACGATACCCAAAGGTGCGGGGGTGAATTTTGCCGCCTCCTCTTGCAGGTCTTCTTTCAGGTCGGCAATAGCCTGATTAAGTGCGTCAGAAGTCTGCACATTCTTGAAGTCCTCCCATCTGAAATTTTCATAGCCCACACCCGCGGCAAGCGTCCGTTTCGTGTAGGCTTTCGGATAATCGTATCCTTGCGCCGTCACGGGTATATCCTCTTGTTTCACATACATGCCGCTGCCGACCGCACCGCCCTCGAAACGCAAAACTTCACCGGCGGGAAAAGCCGCCGTCCGTACAAATACATAACCCTCGGAACGCTTTGTGCCGTCCTGTGAAAGGTCGCAGCCGCGCAGGATTACTTTGTCGCCGGCGATGTTGCCCAATATAGCGACAAGCGCGATATTGGTCTGCAAGGCGTCCAGCGTCTCACAGTCCAGCGGAAAATCCTTGTTTCCCTGTGTCAGGTAATTACCTGTGATTTTATCCATTATCTTTTTTATTTGTAGTTTATAGTCCAACGTTTTGAAGCAAGTTTGTAAGTGTCCACGATTGCGTTCATACGATTTTCATCCACCCGGTCGCGCAGGCTTATCGGTACCGTGACCCAAAAATCGTAACCATTCACACCACCGAAGCCGCGGCGGTTAAGGATAAAAGCAGTTCCCATGATATGCGAAGGTAGCAGTATGAACCGCTCCTGCTCGCGTTGGAAAATGCGTTGTCCCTGCAATGACACGCTCCATTCGTCCTCCACCAGAATACGGCGTTCCACAGGGTCGAACGTGTCATTCAGGACGGCACGCAGGTGGCACACCTGCCCGTTATGCGACAGCCTGTATTGCTTATCCTGACGCCAGCGCATGAAATTTCCGTAAACGATGTTCACACCCTGCACCATGCTTTGCGCAAAGGCGGCAATCAGAGGCCTGCGGTAGTGCGTGGGCAGCAACAGCAACGCCAGACGTTTTATTTTAAGGTCATAGAGGCTCATTTGTAAGGTGTCATGTTAAGTTTGATATTTCCAGCTTTGAAATAACCCGACGCAGGTGTGTAACGGGCGTTTATCTTCGTGGGCGTACCCTCGCCGCTTACCATCGTTTCAGACCCGCGCAACTCGACAATGCGCACCCCGTCGATGGCTTGCAGACAATCCACAAGTGCCATGTTGGTGTATTCACCGTTGAAAGGCAGGTTTTCGATATAGGCGATAATGGCTTCACGGCAGGCCGTCTCGACATTTTCGGACAGCAGCATCGCGTCAAAATATACGTCCGCCTCGCAATTGAATGCGTCAGGAGGCCGGTTTACGAGGTTCACACGCACGCCGGCGTCTTTTATTTCCGCAATGTAGGCCGCAAGCTGCCCCTCCGTATCGGTATCGAGCGGCTGCCGCTTTCCCCGGCATCACCCGCCACCTTGATGGTAAGGATGGAGGCATCGGCATTTTCTGTGGCCGCGGCATATTTTACCACGTGGGCGGTCTCGATGTCACCGTCACTCATGCCCTCCGTGTCGTAGTGATCCGTATCGGGAACGAGGGTTTTGTCTTTTATGAAACCCAGCACCTTGTCCCTGTACCATTTGGGGCGGTGAGGCATGATAGCCTCGATGCGTTCCTCCACGTCCTTTTTATGCCTGTCAAAAAGGTTTTCAAGTACCCATGTGGCACAAGCCACGATATAGAACAGCAGGCTCTCAACGCTTACCTTGCTGAAATGCGAGGAAAAAGCCGTCCCCGTCTCAAAACCATAGGCGCGCGCAACATCCGAATTGCGCATGAAGTCGGTCGTCATACTGTCTTTTATGTCCGAGATTGTTCTTGCCATATCCCAATTATTTAGCTTACAATAAAATCTATTTCTATTCCCATGAAGTTGATGCCCTCCTGTGCGAGTGCGGCCATTTCGTCCGCACTCAATGCCGTGGCGGGTTGCAGGTTCTGCACACTGTAACGGCGCACCGTGTCGGCATTTTCGACGGCAACCGTATCAAGAACCTGCCCGTCCTGCAAGGTATCTGTCAGGCTTATGCCGTTTGCTTCGGAAAGCCTGAAAGCGGCTTCCATGCTGCCCGAAGTCTCCACGGCCATGTCGAGCAGGCTCTGTCTGTCCTTTACTGTTACTTCCATCATTCCACTGTTATAATGTTATCTTCCGTTATGCTCACTTTCCGGACGTCAAGCCCGCAGGCCTCCAGCATTTTTTTTGACCTGACCCCGCCACATGACATCCACCTCGCCGCCAAGCATTTTTTTCACTTCGCCGCCAATAAGCGGAAATTCTTTCCACTCGCCACGCATGACAATAAGGACACCCTCGACAATCTGGCTGTCAGTGTTACCGATTACGACACTGCCGCGCTCTATCAGCAGGTCGCCACTTTCCGCGTCTATCAGTATGCCGTTCATCCGTGTTTCACTTTTTCGTTTTCATAATCACCCCGCTGTGTAGGCGTCAGCAGGTTGCCCGCCCAGTTCCCCGTCAATGCGGATAACGCCGCACCGCCATCCTGCGGAACGGCCACCCATGCGGAAAAGATGTTTTTCAACTCGTTGATGTCATTCTCTATGGCGTTGAAATGTTCAGTCAGCTGCTCGACCTTAACCGTGCCGCCGAAGCCGCCGCTGTTCAGTGTTATGCCCTCTGTTGTCAGTTCCGCACCGGTATCGTCGCCCATCAGCACGCGCACACCGTCTTTGTCGGCTGAAATCCGGGCGGTGTCGCCACTGATTACCACCTCGACGCTTTCCACTTCGTCGGTTAGCAACACCACCCCCGCAGCACCGTCGGCCACAAAACCGACAACCACATAACTACCCACTTTCGGGTACGTCACCACTCCGAACGTGCTTTCCTGATTGGCTTGCAGGTTCACGCCCAGAAGCGGCGCGCTTTCGTCCAATGGCGTGCAGTCCACCGTGCGCGCCGTCTTGTCCACGGTGTCCACCGTGCAGACAAGGCTCGCGCTCTGGCGGCCGCCCTGTGCCAACTGCCTGATGGTTTCTTTTATATTGTTCATTCTTCTACTCGTTGGCCGAGCGTGATTTCCTGACGGAAGCCGCCCGTGCCGTATTTGATTATATTTTTCTTTACCTGATAGACACCTTTTTTCTCGCCGTCTATCTTGATGCCGATGGCGTCCAGCTTATCGAGCAGACTGTAACCGAACGTCTTGAAACTGCCCGTAAGGCCGTCACGTTTAAGACGCTTGATTTCCTGCTGCGCCCACGCTTTGAGTTCGGCTTCCTGCTTGTTGTAGGTATGGAGGGTACGGTGTTCGCCGTCGGCGTCGCCCACCTCCACCCTGATTTTTTTGTTATTCGGCATTAGGCTGACCGCTTTGATGCGCAGCCGCATGTTTTCAGCCTTTTGCTGTTCCAGGTTCCGGTCGTCGATGATATTTACACCCGTGGCGAAAACCTGCGTCGGGCGGCTGTCCCTCTCGAACAGGACACTGCAATAAAGCACGGGGCTGCCGTCCTCGTAGCGGAAGAACGAGCGGACGCCGTTTTCCTGCAAGTGGCCGAGAAGCGATGCCACGGTGTCCGCCGTGACACGGTACTGGCCGAGGTTCTGTTCACCCATCACGCGCAGCGGGTAGTTCAGGCCTTGTTCTTTCAACAGGGTTTCAAGGTTCACGCTCTTGTAGGCTTTCTTCTGTGCCTGCATCTGTTTCAACTTGAACATTTCGTCCTCGCAGGTAATAACGACGGGCGTCTTAAAACCTACGTCACGCACGTAACCCACAAAGGTCAACTGCAAATCCCCGTCGTAGCCCAGCCACACTTTCACCCCGTCGCCGCGCTGCACGGGTATCTCGGCAGCACCGTCCCACTTGATTTTTTTGGGCAATGTCAGACGGCATTCATCCGTCACTTTTCGGTGTCGCGGGTGATTTCCACCTCCGTGACCTTTTCAAGCCGCCAAGACTTCGCGCCTGTGATTTCTATTTTTGCCGTCAGCCTGTACATCGTTTGAATGCCGTTTAATTACTGTTTAATACTCTGTACTGTACACGTTATAATCCCCGTCGCTCATGGCCGAAATGCTCGCGCTTTGGTAGTTGCTCGCCGTGTCCTGCGATACAGAAAAACTCTTTATCACGATACTACCGATGTCGAATATCTCTAAAAAGACGCTGTGCACGTCGATGGCCGCCTTTTCGTCGAAAAAGGCGCGAAGCTCGCGCAGCCCGTCTTCGGGTGTATTCGTCCAGCGATGACTCGCTCGGACAGCGACCACACCGACAACGATGTTTATCTGGTAGTCGCCCTCGTTGATGTATTCTTTCACCGTGCCGTCCATGCCGACCATACTGCGTGGTGACGATGTTTTTCGCGCGGCTGATGGCGCCACGTCGTAGGTGGCGAGCGTCTGGCCGTCTGCTCGCGCAGTGCATTTCGCATAACGCATACCGCCCCTCCCAATAACTTTTATCGGTTATCGGGCTGCTGACCTCGTGCGGAGTGATACCGCCACCGTGGCCGTCCCAATTAGGGGCTTGCCCCGTGCGCGAGGGTTGCATCCTGTACAGCAGCCCTTTCGCCTGTGTGGCCGCGCCCGCAGCTATGAACATGAAACTTATCGGTGTCATACTACATTGCCAAATTTACGTCGTTAAGGGCGGACAACAGGGCTTCGCCCACCATGTCCTTGACCTTTCCCAAGTCTTCGGACAGATTGGTGGTGTGTATCTCGAAACGCTCCACCAGCTTGTCCACATTGACCGTTATATTCCTGATTTTACCGCTGCCGTCGCTTTTGCCGCCGCCGACAGTTCCGAGGCTGCCGCCCGTCGGGTCGGGTGACGTGACAGTCGGCGCGTCCACCGTGGGAACCTCCCCGCCTGCCGCGTTCGGGTCGGGTTTGCCTTTCTTTTTGGCCTCCTCCCGCTTTCTTGCTGGCGGCCATTTCGGCGTTATAGGCGTCATAGAACGCCTTGCCGACGTTCGTGCCGAACTCGAAACCGCCTTTAAGCCTGTTTATGGCGTCCTTGATGCCCTTACCGTCGAGGGAGAAAGCAGCCTTTATCAGTCGCCGATGCTGCAAAAACGTTTCCACCATCCCCAGTACCTAAACGTGGCGACAAAACTCACCGGGCGGCTTTTTAAGGTAGCGCGGAACTTCGCCGACGTGTTCCAGAAGTAAACACCCAGAGCGACAAGGGCGGCAATGGCCGCGGCTATCCACCCGATGATCGGGATGTTCATGATGGCCACACTGACCGCGCGGCAGGCGGTAACAGCCGCCAGACTGAACGCACCAAAAGAGGCGGAGGCGACACTCGCGAAAGTGGCCGAAGCTGTCCCACCCGTGACAAAGGACAGAACCAGCGCGCCCAGACCTTGAGGCTTGAAATCCCCACTGGCGAACCAGAGCACCAGCCACATGGCGCAGAGTGATGTTGATTAAAAATCCGTTGGAGGCGAACTGCCCCGTAATCAGTTCACGGTTCATGAATGCCATTACCACGGCGGCATAAATGAAGCCCTGAATGTGCGACCACATGGCCGCCCACTGCAAACCCTTTATCCACGTCATAAGGTTGCCCATACCGATAAGCAGCGGCATAAGCTGCGAAAGCGGAACGAGTGCGCCCGTCGGGTGAAAGCCAGATACCGAGGTCACCATAGCCTGAAAAATGCTTATCTTGAAGTCCTCGAACTGCTGGTTTATACGCGCCTGACGTTCGGCGTAACTCTCCATGATGATGGCTGCCTGTTCCTCAGCTGAGGACGTGCCTGTAACCGCGTCCGTGAAGTCCTGCAAACTTTCAGTGCCGTTTATCAGGGCAAGGGCGGCGTTCGCGTTTTCACGGCCAAACAGGGCAGGAGACAGCAGCGCATCGTCTTTCAGCAACGGTTTGAGCGTTTCCAGACGTTCTTTCAGCGGCTTTGTCTTATCTGTCAGGGAAGACACGTTGATGCCAGCCTTTTGCAGTTCCTCCTGCGTCTTTTCGGGCAGGAAGCGGCCTGCGGCAAGGGTGGACAGCACGTTACGCAGGGCGACGCCGCCCTCCGAACCTTTCTTGCCCGCCTTGTCAAGTACCTGAATGGCGGCGTTCGTTTCCTCAAAACTGACGTTGACGCTTTCGCCAGCCATACCGCACTGCTGTAATGCCGCTTTGATGGCGGGGCTGCGCGGCAAACTGGCAGGGCCATGACGTTCCGGCTGGTGCAGGCACCCATCACGCTGGCTTTCATCGGGTCGTCAACTGCCATGCCGTACTGGTTGATCAGCGGTGGTGGCACCGAGCCACCGCCAGCGCCGTCACCATCCCCATCAGTTTGCTGGTGGTGGCGATGCGGATACCCATCGCCTGGAAGGCCTGATCTGCCCGAGTTCAGGCAACAACTGCGAAAGCAGAAGTTTGTAGCCCTCGACAGCCTGCGAGGCGTCGATACCGAAAGCCTTTGCACTGCTGCGGGCGTACCCCTCGATCTGTTTCAGGCTGTCACCCGTAACACCTGCGACGGCACTCAAATCGTGCGATTGTAAAGGCAGTAAGCCGTGCTATGCCCGAAGAAAGGCTGCCCAGCGTATCGTTAAACTCTGGCTGCGTTACTGGCCAGATCCCAAACTGCAAGCGTCTGCCCCAATTTGCCGAGCCAGCTGTGCGTACCCTCCACGGCGGCATTGAAA